>NZ_JBHTZS010000002.1:482243-547115 GCF_042790125.1 Streptomyces scopuliridis | reverse complement strand
CGAGCCGACGTGCTCTTCGCGATGCTCCGCGACGGCACCTTCTACGACCCACAGCCCGCCCCATCAGCTTGACGAAACCCATAGGGGCACCCCCCCATGAGGCTCCCCCGCATACGCCGCGCGAACCACACGGAAAACCCGGCCGCCGCAGACGCCGCCGCAGACGCCGCAGACGACGACGCCGCAGACGCCAACACCGCCGCGAACACCGCAGCCAACGCCGCCGCCGCCAACACCACCGCCCCGCCCGGCCCCCGCCGCCGACGGCGCATCGACATACCCCGAGCCGGCCGCCACGGCTGGCGGCGCTGGCTGCCCTCCTGGAAGCTCGTCTCCGGCCTGCTCCTGCTCTCCGCCGGCGCGCTCGCCGGCCTCTTCGTCGCCATCTATCTGAGCGTCGAGTTCCCGGACGAGCACGACTCCGCGCGCCGGCAGGCCACCGTCTACTACTGGGCGGACGGCAGCCGGATGGTGAGCGTCGGCGATATGAACCGGCAGGACGTCACCCTCGCGCAGGTGCCCATGTCCCTCCGGAACGCGGTCATCGCGGCGGAGAACGCGGACTTCTACAGCGACTCGGGCGTCTCGGCGACGGGCATCGCCCGCGCCGCCATGAACATCGTCAAGGGCGAGGAAACCCAGGGCGGTTCGACGATCACCCAGCAGTATGTGAAGAACACCTATCTGAGTCAGGACCAGACCGTCAGCCGCAAGGTCAAGGAGCTCTTCCTCTCCCTGAAGGTCAGCAACCGGAAGCCCAAGTCCGAGATCCTCCAGGGGTATCTGAACACCTCGTGGTTCGGCCGCGACTCGTACGGCGTGCAGGCCGCCTCGTACGCGTATTACGGCGTCCCCGCCAAGGATCTGAACCCCGGTCAGGGCGCGCTGCTCGCCACGCTCCTGAAGGGCGCGGACAGTTACGACCCCGCCCTCGGCCCCGCGAACCGCGAGCGAGCCGAGGACAGGTGGAGCTGGATCCTGGACCGTCAGGTCGAGACCGGCCTGATGAGCGCCGAGGAACGCGCGAAGTACACGTCGTTCCCCGAGCCGAAGCCGCCCGTCAAGCCGACCAGCCAGGCGGGACAGATCGGCTATCTCATCGACATCGCCAACAAGTACATCAAGAGCCGCACGGGTATCACGGACAAGGATCTCGCCGGTGGCGGCTACCGCGTCCACACCACCTTCGAGAAGGACAAGGTGCGCGCGCTGGCCAAGGCCGTCGAGAAGGTACGCGCGGAGCGTCTCGACCCGAAGAAGCGCGAGGCCGACCGGCATGTACAGGTCGGCGCGGCGTCCGTACGGCCCAAGGACGGCGCGATCGTCGCGGTGTACGGCGGCTCCGACGCCATCGAGCACTTCAGCAACAACGCGGACACCTCGGGCGTGCCCGCGGGCTCGGCGTTCAAGCCCTTCGTGTACGCCGCCGCCCTGGAGCACCTCAACGCCCGGGGGCAGCAGGCAGCAGGACGCGGGAAACCGGGACAGGCCGTACCCACGGCGACGGAGCCGATGCCGTTCATGGACCTCACCCAACCCCTGGTGGACTCGGACAACACCCCGTTCGTGCAGACCGGCAAGACGATCGGGCTGAAGACCGTCAGGAAGCTGGCGGTCGCGTCGGGGCTGCGCGAGGAGAGCATGGCGAAGCTGGAGCCGACGTTCTCGATCGGCACCTCGACGCCCAGCGCCGTCCGGCTGGCCAGCGCCTATACGACCTTCCTCAACAGCGGCCGGGCGACCGAGCCGTACTCGGTGACCAGGATGGTGCGCGACGGCGCCGCGGTCGACGGCTTCGAAAAGCCCGGGGCGCGGCGCGCGATGCAATCGAAGGTGGCCGCCGTGGTCGGCGAGGCGCTCCAGCAGGTGGGCTGGAGCGCCCTCGAACCGCCCAAGGACCGGAAGATCCACTACCCGGTCATGGCCGGCGGGACCGGTCCCAACGACCGTATGAAATCAGCCTGGTTCATCGGTACCACCAAGGAACTGAGCACGTCGGTCACGATGTTCCGTACGAAGCCGGACGTCCCGCACCTGCTTCCCATGAACGGCGTGGGCGGCGCCGACTCCGAGCGGGGCAGCGTCTTCCCGCCGCTGATCTGGTCGGAGTACCAGCGCACGGCCGTGCCCCCGCCGCCTGCCGCGGACGGGGCAGCGCCTCAGGGGTTGGGAACGGTCTCGTAGCGCGGGGTGTTCTCCGCCATCTGCCGGAGCGCGTCCTTGCGGTCGCGCTTCGACAGACGGTCGATGTACAGATACCCGTAGAGATGGTCCGTCTCGTGCTGGAGGCAGCGGGCGAAGTAGCCCGTGCCGCGCACCCGGACGGGCTTGCCCTGCGCGTCCTGACCGCGCACCACCGCGTAGTCGGGGCGCGCGAGCGACGCGTACGCCGTCGGTACGGAGAGGCAGCCCTCGCTGGAGTCGTCGAGATGGCGCTCGGCGGGCGGCAGCTCCTCCAGTACCGGGTTGCAGATGGCGCCGACGTGCCGTACGCCGTCGTCGTCCGGGCAGTCGTAGACGAAGACCTTCAGGTCGACACCGATCTGGTTGGCGGCCAGGCCCACGCCCTCGGCGGTGTGCTGGCTGGCGAACATGTCGTCGATCAGCGCGGCGAGCTCGTCACCGAACTCCGTGACGTCCCGGCACTCCTTGTGGAGCACCGGATTCCCGACGACGGTGATCGGGCGGGACGTGCCGCGCTCGCGGTGCGCCAGCTCGCGCGCCTCGGCGTCCTCCGTGTCCACGACGAACCCGTCCCCCGGCTCCGCCACCGAGGTCCCACTGTCGATCCGCTGGTCCGTCTCCTGCTGCGCCATGTCCGCAGTACGCCTTCCTCGGTACCCGATGCTGCCTGCACGATCCGTGCGATGTGCCCATACAGCCTAAGGGCAGCCCCCGGGGAGCGTGGTCAAAGTGCCATCAGGCCCGTTCGGCCCGGCAGGAGGCTCCGCTGCCGGCCCGGCAGGCCGCTCCGCGGGGCTCTCAGCAGACCTCTTCGAGATCGCGCCACTCGCGGGTGTCCGGGCTGTCGGCGACCCAGCCGTCCAGCAGGCCCCGTACCAGCGCCGCCGGGGCCGCGATCCCGCACTCGCGCTCGGGGGCCCACAGGTCACCGGCCGTGCGGTGGCCCAGAGGCCCCGGATGGCCCGGCTCGCTGTGGTCGTGCGGGTCGAGATGCTCGCCGTCGCCCTCGGCGCTGGGCATCGTGGACTCCGAGCAGGCCCGGCACAGCAGCCGTACGGACGACGACCAGTCCTCGGCGGCGAACCCGGCGTCGGCGGCCAGCCGCTCCAGGGCGTCCCTGTCCTCCTCGGTCGCCGCCTCCAGCAGCACCACCCAGGTGGGTACGGGCGAGGGCGCCCACAGCTCGATCTCGTCGAAGACGGGGTAGGCGCGGGTGGTGCCGTCGGGGCTCGACGCCGTCGTCCGTTCACCGTTCGGCACGCCGTCGTGCAGGACGACCTCGCCCCAGCGCCTGCCCGACGACGGCAGCGGGATCGAGAGCACTTCTATCCTGGCCGGGTCGAGCCTGCGGCCCCAGACGACCTCGGCCTCGCCCTCCGGCGAGAGCCTGACGGCCGCGCTGCCCAGCTCCATGCCCTCGGGCTCGCCGTTGGCCTCGACGGTGTGCGGATTGCCCGGCACCCGCAGGCCGTACGCCTGCCAGGCACGGCGGGCCAGCGGCCAGTCCTGGAGCGCGGTGGCGGCGATCCCGACGTTCCACCAGTCGGGCGCGCCGGTCTCCTTGTCCAGCAGGGCGACGGCGCGCAGCCCGGCGGCGCGCGCCTGCTCCCAGTCGTGCCGGAACTTGTGCAGCAGCGCCAGATTGAACCAGGACTCGGAGAGCCAGGGCTCCAGATCCGCCGCGCGCGTCAGCAGCGCCCCCGCGTCCTCGTACCGGCCGTCACCGATCAGCGTGAACGCGCGGTCGGTGGCCTGCCGCCACGAGGCGGAGGGCCGATGCCGTACCTTCCCGAAGATCCTCACGATTCCCGCCTGCCGGTCGTTCGGGTCAGTGCCCCCGGACACCACATCTTGCTCTTCTTCGCATCCAACCATGCTCGGTCGGACGCCCGCTCATTACCCATGGGTTACCCCATCGGACCGGGGTCCCGACCGCCCCCGGGAGAGCACGCGCGCCAGGGATTCCACCACCTCGGGCTGGTAGTCGTGCGCCGTCCCGAGCCGGAGCCGCTCCAGCGCACCGAGCGGTCCACTCGAAGTGCCACATTCCCCGGCCAGATCGTCGTACGCATTGACGGCGCGGACAATCCGGGCGGACATCGGCTGTTCCCGGTACGGGTCCGCCTGCCGCTCCACCACCACCGCGACGGCCGCGGGCACTCCGGTCTGCCGGACCACCGCTCCGCCGAGCAGGGCGATGCGCCGCTGTTCGGCGACCGGCAGCAGGGCGGTGGCACCGTCGGGCACCGGGTCGACGAGGGACAGCTGGCCGATGTCGTGCATCAGGGCGGCGTACTCCAGCACGGTCAGTTCGGGGCCGGAGAGCCCCAGTTCACGGCCGACGGCCAGGCTCAGTTCGGCGACCCTGCGGGCATGGCCCCGGGGGGTGTATCCGGCGATCTCGGTGGCGCGGGCGAGGGAGGCGATCGTCTGCCGGTACGTCGTGCGCACCGCGGCGTACCGCCGGAAGGACAGCTGGGTCAGCAGCAGCGGCACACAGAACACCGGCAGCGCCCACAGCCCGGCGACGGCGACCCCGAGCGCGATCACCGCTCCGGTGGCACAGACGGCGGAGCCGATGTGCAGCAGGGCCCGCAGCTCGTCGCGGAGCAGCGGCCCGAAGGGGTGGCGGCTGCGGGCGCGCAGGACGAGCGCGGCCAGTACGGCGTCGCAGAGCGCGGTGAGCGCGAGCAGCAGGAGGAGCAGTAGCGCGTAGCCGGGGCCGACGCCGAACCGTTCCCGCAGCTCCGCCGAGTCGTAGAGCGGCTGGAAGCAGAAGGCGGCGAAGCCGACGGTGAGAACGCGTCTCACCATGTGGTCGAGTGCGGGCCCGCGCCCCCGGACGACGTGCGGTACGGCCCCGGCGAGCCCGGCGGTGAGGACGACGGTGACGGTCTGGAGCACGCCGTGGCCGACCGGCTGTCCGGCGTTCTCGCCGAGCAGCGCGTACGCGAGGGCCCCGGCGGCGGCGACCGGCGCGGGCTCCCGCTCGCCGGGCAGCGCGCCCCAGCGTGCCAGCTCACCGACGGCGATGAGGACACCGAAGGCCAGCGCGATCCCGGGGTCGGCGAGGCCGTGCCAGAGCGTGGAGCCGAGCCCGGCGGCGGTCAGCAGCGCCGTCGCGCCGTACACCGCGACGACCGTACGGGAGACGGGACGGCGTCCGGCGGCCGGCGCCCGGACCGCGGCGGAGGTCATCTCCCGCCGCCCCGGCCGTACCGCTCGGACCACCCGCTCTGGCCGGTGCGCCCGCTCTGGCCGGTCGCGGCGGTGCGGGCGGCATGGGCCGCGTGGCCAACGCCGCTGGTCCGCGCAGGAGGGACGTTTCCGCGCCCGGTCGCGGCGGACAACGGGAGCGCCGCCGGGACGGGCGGCGGTGCGGCCGGACGGGCCGTCGGCGGTGGCGCCGACGACGACGCGGACGACGAGGGCGACGGGGGCGACGGGGCAGGGGTCGCGCTGGGCGAGGGGCCGGGCGGCGGGCCCGGTGGCACCGGCTCGTCCGCCGTGACCGCCGTCTGCCAGCCGTGCCGGTCCAGCGCCCGTGCCAGCGCCCGCACCATCCGCGGATCGAACTGCGTCCCCGCGCACCGCTCCAGCTCCGCCAGCGCGGTGGGCACCGGCCGCCCCCGCCGGTACGAACGGGTCGAGGTCATCGCGTCGAAGGCGTCGGCCACGGCCACCACCCGGGCGAACTCGGGGATGCACTGCCCGGCGAGCCCGTACGGATAGCCGGTGCCGTCGAGCCGTTCATGGTGGTGCAGGATCGCGGACCGCGCCTCGCCCAGGAATCCGATGCCGCGCACCATCTCGTGCCCGTACTCGGGATGCAGTTCGATCACCCGGCGCTCCTCGGGTGTCAGCGGGCCGTCCTTGCGCAGCACCCGGGTCGGGACGCCGAGTTTGCCGACGTCGTGCAGGATCCCGGCGAACCGGAGCACTTCGATCCGTTCCCGCTCCATGCCCAGCTCATGGGCGATCAGTACGGAGGCGTGCCCGACCCGCTCGCTGTGGCCGCGGGTGTACCGGTCCTTGATGTCGACGGCCTGCACGAGCGCCCTGATCGTGGCCTGGTGGGCGGCGCGCTCACGGTGATACTGCGCGAAGACCCAGCAGGAGATGTACATCGGCAGCAGGACGAAGAGCGCGGAGAGCGGCCCGAAGGGGCTG
The DNA here is from genome assembly GCF_042790125.1 of Streptomyces scopuliridis. Taxonomy (GTDB): domain Bacteria; phylum Actinomycetota; class Actinomycetes; order Streptomycetales; family Streptomycetaceae; genus Streptomyces; species Streptomyces scopuliridis_A. The sequence continues at coordinate 540,761 of NZ_JBHTZS010000002.1, read as the reverse complement.
CGCCACAGGACGGCCATCATCAGCCCGGCCAGCCCGTGCGCGCCGAGCGGGGCGAGCGAGCGCGGCAGCAGCCCGCGCCAGGCGGTGCGCAGCGGCAGCCGCTCGGCGGTGACCAGGATGGCGCCGTCCAGCGCCGAGAGCACCAGGCAGAAGGCGAGGGCCGCGGCCGCGGTGGGCAGCAGTACGTACGGGAAGTCGGGCGTCGTCAGCCCGTATCCCCCGCCGCCGAGCGCGACGGGACCGCCGAAGAGCGTCTGGGCCCACGCCGCCGCCCAGGTGGCGACGGTGAGCTGCGCCGCGCGCCAGATCCGCCGCGCGCTCCTCGGACGCCGCTCGATCCGGCCGAGCAGCGCGCCCGGCACGGCGACCAGCGCGGCGGCGGCGGGCGGGAGCAGGAGGGCGGCGGCGAGCAGCACGGGGAAGAAGGATCCGGCGACGACCGGTGCGGAACCGCTCGCCGAGCGTCCCGGACAGCGGCAGCGGGCGGGCAGCTCGCAGAAGGCGTACAGCGCCGCCAGCAGCGAGACGACTCCCCAGGCGGTGTCGGGGCGCAGCGCGGGATGGACACAGAGGGCCGCGCAGAGCGCGATACCCAGAACGCAGACGCGCGCCGCCACCGGAATGGCCCTCACGGCGTATTCCCCCCTTCTCGGCCCGGCCCAAACAGAGGGTCAGGCTAGCGAGTTGGAGGGCGACCAACCGGTGTTTGCCGCCGATTAGCACCTTCGGGTGACAGCGGTGATATACGCGGACATACGGTGGGTACGCGCGCGAGAGTCATGCGCGGGGGCGCGCGGGTGGGGGCGCGCAGGCGAGGGCGCGCGAGCATGCGTAAGGGCGCACCGCGCCGCGCGCGATACGCCCTCTCTCCTCAACGCGTTCTGCCGGAGCGGCTACTCCTTGGCGACACCCGGGAGATCGGCTCCGGCCGCCGACACCTCGTGGTCGGGCACCGCCTGTCCCGACCTGATCAGATCGATCCGCCCCATGACCTTGGAGCGCAGATCGGCCGGTACGTCGTCCTGCCCGCAGCACCGTTTGACCAGCTTCTTCACGGCCTGCTCAAGGCCGTACTTCTCCAGGCACGGGGAGCACTCCTCGAAGTGCACCTCGAACTTGGTGCAGTCGCTGTCGGGCATCTCGTGGTCGAGGAACTCGTAGAGATGATCGAGGACCTCGGCGCAATCCGTCTCATGCGGCTCTCCGCAGCTCATGAGTCCGAACCTTTCCGATCGTCCAACGACTCTCCGACACCCGCCGGGACGAGCCCGCGGTCACGGGCGTAGTCCTCCAGCATGCCGCGCAGCTGGCGGCGGCCACGGTGCAGTCGTGACATGACCGTACCGATGGGGGTTCCCATGATGTCCGCGATCTCCTTGTACGCAAAGCCCTCTACGTCGGCGAGATACACGGCGATCCGGAACTCTTCGGGAATCGCCTGGAGCGCGGCCTTCACGTCGGAGTCCGGGAGATGGTCGAGCGCCTGCGACTCGGCGGAGCGCAGACCGGTCGACATGTGCGACTCCGCGCGCGCCAGCTGCCAGTCCTCGATCTCCTCGGCGGCACTGCGCTGGGGCTCGCGCTGCTTCTTGCGGTACGAGTTGATGAATGTGTTCGTGAGGATGCGGTACATCCACGCCTTGAGGTTGGTTCCCTCACGGAACTGGTGGAAGGAGCCGTACGCCTTGGCATAGGTCTCCTGCACCAGATCCTCGGCATCGGCCGGATTGCGCGTCATACGCAGGGCGGCCGAGTACATCTGGTCCAGGTAGCCCAGAGCATCCCTCTCGAAACGGGCATTGCGCTCGGCGGTGGTCTCTTCGATGTGGCCGTCGTCGGTCGCTCCGTCGGTCCCAGTGACCGGACCCACCTCCTCCAACGATGTGGCGGGGCCGAATGCGGACCCACTCGAATCGGAGAATAGTCGACCTTGATGCGACGGGGCCTGCCGGTCCGCCCCGCCGGCCGCCCGAACAGAAGCGGTCTTGGCCGCGGAAAGCACCGTCCACTCCAGGTCAGTGGCGTCTGAGCGGCGCGGGCAGATGGTCGAACCCATACGACGGACTCCCTCTCGTGCTCTGTCTACCGATGTTCCTGACAACAGCGACTTCACGCCGGACATTCCCCAGAGGTTTCACCGGGTCCCGTCCGGTACGGCGAGCCAGGCGGCCACGCCCTCGGTGATGATCCGGAGGGCCTCGTCCTGCGAGAGGGGCGCCCTCTTGGGCACGGCGAATCCGTGGTCTCCGTACGGCACCTCCAGGAGTTCGTACCCGCCCTCCGGCGGTCCGGGGTACTCGGCGGGCTTCCCGAAGGGGTCGTTCCCGCCCTGTACGACCAGGGTGGGCACGCCCGACTCCAGCAGTTCGGCGGCGCGGGACCTCTCGGGCCTGCCCGGCGGATGCAGCGGGAAGCTCAGGGCCAGTACGGCGTGCGCCCCCAGCTCGCGCGCCGTACGGCAGGCCACGCGCGCGCCGGCGCTGCGCCCGCCCGCGACGACCGGCACGCCCGGCTTCTCCAGCGCGGGCCAGAGCGCGCGCCAGCCGGTGTCGAGGGTCTTGGGCGCGGGCGCCATCTTCTTGCCGGCCACCCGCCAGGGCTGCTCCACCAGTGCGACGGTGACCCCGAGCGGGGGCAGCGCGACGGCCAGGGCCCGCAGGTCACGCGCCTCGATCCCGCCGCCGGCGCCATGGCCGAGGGCGAGGACACGGCGGGGCCGCTTCGCGGCATGCCAGGTGATCCTGGCGTCCCCGGCGGGGGTTTCGACGGTCTGCTGGTCCGGCTCCGCTGTCGTGTCGCTCGTCACACAGCCATCGTTCCATCAGAAGGCTCCGTCAGAAGAGCGTGCTCTCCTCCGGTGCCGGCAGCTCCTCCAGCAGCTCGGGACCGTTGTTACGGACATTGCTGACGGCCGTCGTGACCGGATACGCCCGCATCAGCCCGGCCGGCGGCGGGGCGAGCAGCGCCCGCAGCTCCTCCGGGTCCGTACGGGCCGGGTCCAGCCAGGCGTCCCAGCGGTCCGGCGTCAGCATCAGCGGCATGCGCGGATGGATCTCCGCCAGCGAGCCGGGGCCCTCGGCCGGGGCCACCGCCAGCGGGGTCGTCTCCGCCTCGGTGGTGATCACCGAGCAGGTGACCCACCAGGCCGACGGATGGTCGTCGGGCAGCGTGCGGTCCCGCCAGAACTCGTACAGTCCGGCCATCGCGAAGACCGAGCCGTCGGCCGGGGTGACGAAGTACGGCTGCTTGCGGGGCCGCTTCTTCTTGCCCTGCTCCTCCAGCTGCCGCTCGTCGGATCCGGTGACCCACTCGTAGTAGCCGTCGGCCGGGAGGATGCAGCGCCGTGAGACGAAGGGCCGCCGGAACGACGGCTTCTCGTGCACGGTCTCGGCGCGCGCGTTGATCATCCGCGCGCCGCCCTCGGGCGTCTTGGCCCAGGACGGTACGAGCCCCCACTTGAGTTTCCGCAGCTGACGGACCGGACCGGGGTCCGCCGTCTCCTTCACGGGGCGCTCCAGAACGGCGTAGACCTCTTTGGTCGGGGCCACGTTCCAGTCGGGGGCGAGGGTCTCCTCGGGCTCCCACTTCTCGATGCCGAAGACTCCCTGAAGGTCCTCGGGCCGACGGCTCGCCGCGTACCTGCCGCACATCCTCAACCACCCCTATACGAGTAAGTCCCAAGTCCCGTCTGCCCGGGACGGACGACGCTACTTCGGACTTACTCGTCTATGGCCTGCGATGGCGCCAGGCTACGCCGAACAGGCGGGGCGGCGCAGGCGCCTCCGACGACCCTGCCGCCCGCGCCCCCCGTCGACGATCCGCGGGCCGCCGACCGCGCCGGTTCACAGGTTTCCGGCGGAACCGGCGCGAGGCGCGGCGGCGTTTTCCTACGTATGGCACGTCGGTGCCACACTGCCAGCCACGACACCGCCACGACGCCACCCAGCTGAGGAGCCGCCCGAGCAATGGCCAGCATCGACTCCGCCTCCATCGGCGATCTGTGGGATCGCGTCTTCGGTACCCAGCCCGCCCCCGGCGACTGGCTGGTGGTCGTGACGGCGGTCGTCGCGCTCGCCACCGTCGTACCGCGTCCGCTCTGGCGGCTGTCCCGTAACGCGATAACCATCGCGCACGAGGGCGGCCACGGGCTGATAGCCCTGGTCACCGGACGCCGGCTCGACGGCATCCGGCTGCACTCGGACACCTCGGGCCTGACCGTCAGCCGGGGCAGGCCGACCGGCCCCGGCATGATCCTCACCGCCGCCGCGGGCTACACCGCCCCGCCGCTGCTCGGGCTCGGCGGCGCCTGGCTGCTCGCCGCGCACCACATCACCCTGCTGCTGTGGCTGGCGACGGCCCTGCTGCTCGCGATGCTGGTGATGATCCGCAACGCGTACGGCGCGCTCACGGTGATCGTCACCGGGGCGGCCTTCCTGCTCATCTCCGGGCTGACCGGTCCGGACGTCCAGTCGGCGTTCGCGTACACCGCCGTCTGGTTTCTGCTTCTCGGGGGCGTACGGCCCGCCTTCGAGCTCCAGTCGAAGCGCCGGTACGGCGGCGCCGGGGACTCCGACGCGGACCAGCTGGGCCGGCTGACGCACGCGCCGCCCGCGATGTGGCTGTTCCTCTTCCACGCCGTCTCGCTCTGCTCCCTGGCCGGCGGCGGGCGCTGGCTGCTGGGCCTGTGACACCGACAATCCGGCCGGACGGGACCTCATTCGGCCGCTCATCCGCCAGCCCTCTTATCACCCTCGGATTACGCCCTGGTTTCTCCGTATTTGATCAGGATCGAGGTCTCTCAAGAACCACTAAAGTATTGGCCATGACCGAAAGCTCCGTGCAGCCCGCCCTCTGGCCCGCCCCCTACGCAAACGGGGCCGTCGAAGCGACGGTCACCGTGCCCGGATCGAAATCGGTCACCAACCGAGGTCTGGTCCTCGCCGCGCTGGCCGCCGAGCCCGGCTGGCTGCGCCGCCCGCTGCGCTCCCGCGACACCCTCCTGATGGCCGACGCGCTGCGGGCCATGGGCGTCGGCATCGAGGAGACCGTCTCCTCGTCCAGCTCCGCCGCCGCTGCCGTACCGGGCCCGAGCGGCGAGGCATGGCGGGTGATCCCCTCGGGGCTGCACGGCCCGGCCACCGTCGATGTCGGCAACGCCGGTACGGTCATGCGCTTCCTGCCGCCCGTCGCGACGCTCGCCGACGGCGCCGTCCGCTTCGACGGCGACCCCCGTTCCTATCAGCGTCCGCTGCACAGCGTCATCAACGCCCTGCGCGCGCTGGGCGCCCGTATCGACGACGACGGACGCGGCTCGCTCCCGCTGACCGTGCACGGCGGCGGCGCCCTGGAGGGCGGCGCGGTGGAGATCGACGCCTCCGCGTCCTCCCAGTTCGTCTCGGCCCTGCTGCTCTCGGGAGCGCGCTTCAACCAGGGCGTGGAGGTACGGCACGTGGGCTCCGTACTGCCCTCGCTGCCGCACATCAGGATGACGGTCGACATGCTGCGCGCGGCCGGCGCCCAGGTCGACGAGCCCGAGACCGGTGGTGAGCCGAATGTCTGGCGGGTCTCGGCGGGCGCGCTGCTCGGCCGCGATCTGACCGTGGAGCCCGATCTCTCCAACGCCCAGCCGTTCCTCGCCGCCGCTCTGGTCACGGGCGGCCGGGTCACCGTCCCCGACTGGCCCGCGCGAACCACTCAGCCGGGTGACGCGCTGCGCGAGATCTTCACCGCTATGGGCGGTTCGTGCGAGTTCGCCGAGACGGCCGAGGGCACCAGCCTGACCTTCACGGGCACCGGCCGGATCCATGGCGTCGATCTCGATCTGAGCGAGGTCGGGGAGCTGACCCCCGGCATCGCGGCCGTCGCCGCGCTCGCCGACTCGCCCTCCACCCTGCGGGGCGTGGCCCATCTGCGGCTCCACGAGACGGACCGGCTGGCCGCGCTCACCAAGGAGATCAACGAGCTGGGCGGCGATGTCACCGAGACCGCGGACGGGCTGCACATCCGCCCGCGCCCGCTGCACGGCGGGGTGTTCCACACCTACGACGACCACCGCATGGCCACGGCCGGTTCGATCATCGGTCTCGCCGTCGAGGGCGTGGAGATCGAGAACGTCGGCACGACCGCCAAGACGCTGCCGGACTTCCCGCGGATGTGGACGGACATGCTCGCGGGAGCGGGAGCCTGACGCGATGCGCCGCTACGGCAAGAACCCCGACGAGGACGACATCCGCCAGCGCCCCAACCCCAAGGGCAACCGGCCGCGTACGAATATCCGGCCCAAGCACGAGGACGCGTCGGAGGGCATGGTCCTGACCGTCGACCGGGGCCGGCTGACCTGTCTCGTCGAGGACCGTGTCGTCCTGGCGATGAAGGCGCGCGAACTGGGCCGCAAGGCGGCCGTGGTGGGTGACCAGGTCTTCCTGGTGGGCGATCTGTCGGGCAAGAAGGACACGCTGGCGCGCATCGTACGGATCGAGAAGCGCCGCTCGGTGCTGCGGCGTACGGCGGACGACGACGATCCGTACGAGCGCGTGGTCGTCGCCAACGCCGACCAGCTGGCCGTGGTCACCGCCCTCGCCGACCCGGAGCCGCGCCCCCGGCTGATCGACCGCTGTCTCGTCGCGGCGTACGACGGCGGGCTCGAACCGCTGCTCGTGCTGACGAAGTCCGATCTGGCCTCACCGGACGAACTCCTGGAGACCTACCGCGCGCTGGGCATCCGCTATGTCGTCACGCGCCGCGACGAACTGGCGAGCGGCCACGCGGCGGACCTCGTACGCGAACATCTCGACGGCCGGGTCACCGCCTTCGTGGGCCACTCGGGCGTCGGCAAGACGACACTGGTCAACGCGCTGGTGCCGGACGACCGCCGGCGGATCACCGGAGACGTCAACGCGGTCACCGGACGCGGCCGGCACACCACCACCTCGGCACTGGCGCTGCCGCTGGCGAAGGCGGACGGCTGGGTGATCGACACCCCCGGGATCCGGTCCTTCGGACTCCACCATGTCGATCCGTCCCGGGTCATCCTCGCCTTCCCCGATCTGGTGCCGGGGACGGAGGGCTGCCCGCGCGCGTGCAGCCATGACGAACCGGACTGCGCGCTGGACGCGTGGGTGGCCGAGGGCCACGCCGATCCGGCCCGGCTCTACTCGCTGCGCCGGCTTCTCGCCACGCGGGAGCGGCGCGAAGGCGACTGACTCGTACACGTTTGCCGCCCGCCCGTGCCGGTAAGGGGCATAATCACACCAGAAATCGGACGGTACCGAGCAGTCACCGACGCGGGGAGGCCCTTTCAATGGCGTGGCTGCTGGTTGTGGTCGCCGGGATTCTGGAGACCGGCTTTGCCGTCTGTCTGAAGCTCTCCCACGGATTCACCAGGCTGTGGCCGACGGTCGCGTTCGCGGCCTTCGCGCTCGGCAGCTTCGGTCTGCTGACGCTTGCGCTGAAGAAGCTCGACGTGGGTCCCGCGTACGCGGTGTGGACGGGCATCGGCGCGGCGGGCACCGCGATCTACGGGATGGTCTTCCTCGGCGATCTCGTGTCCGTACTGAAGCTTGTCTCGATCTCGCTGGTGATCGTCGGGGTCATCGGGCTCCAGCTCTCGGGCTCGGCGCACTGAGCGGAGCGCGCAGGGGCGCGCGGAGCGGTGCGGTGACGGCCGTACGGACCAGCGGCCCCACGGACTCGGCGCCGGGCGCGATGAGATGGGCGAGCGCGAGCCGGACGGCCAGCTCACAGCGGTAGAGCAACTCGTCGCGATCACGGTCGCGTTGACCGCGGTCGGGCCGGCCGGGATCGGGCCGGCCGGGATCGCGTGGACCGTGATCGCGTTGGCTCTGATCGCGCGGGTCCTGGCGCAGCGCCGCCGCCGATCTGTCCCGTACGAGCGCCACCAGATCCGCGGTCCCCGGCGGCCCGGCGTCCGCGCGGCGCTGCGCCGGGACGGCGGACGTGGCGGTGGCCGCGCGCGCGGGCGGCGGCGCCGGGAGCCATTCCCCCCAGCAGCCGGTGAGCAGCGCGCGCAGCAGCGGTCTGGCCCGTGCCTCGCCGACGGTCCACTCGGCGACGGCCACCAGCCGGTCAGCGGCGTCGGCGCGCTCGCCCAACAGCCGCTCCACGCCGTGCAGATAGCGATCGGCCTCACGCCGCATCAGCGCACGCGCCAGACCGTCCTTGCTGCCGAACTCGTTGTAGAGGGTCTGCCGGGAAACCCCGGCGCCCGACGCCACATCGACCATTCTGATCGCGGACCAGGGCAGCTCGGCGAGCGCCGCGAGAGCGGAGCGGAGCAGGGCTTCACGCGCTGTAGGCATCGTCGCCTCCGGGGCCGTGCGGCTCTGTGCACAGAGTTGACGGGCTGTCGCTCACTGTCAAGGTTTCGCGGCGCCTTCTCGCCGACCGGACCCCGTGGCCCGGCATCGCGCACGATGGATACTGTGACGACCATGCCCGACTACCACGATGACCTGCGTCTCGCCCATGTCCTCGCGGACGCCGCCGACGCCGCGACGATGGACCGGTTCAAGGCCCTCGACCTCAAGGTCGAGACCAAACCGGACATGACTCCGGTGAGTGAGGCCGACAAGGCGGCCGAGGAGCTGATCCGTGGCAATCTCCAGCGGGCGAGGCCGCGTGACGCGATCCTGGGCGAGGAGTACGGCGTCGAGGGCACGGGCCCGCGCCGCTGGGTCATCGACCCCATCGACGGCACCAAGAACTATGTCCGCGGGGTGCCCGTCTGGGCCACGCTGATCTCCCTGATGGTGGCCGCCGAGGGCGGCTACGAACCGGTCGTCGGCGTGGTGTCCGCGCCCGCGCTGGGCCGGCGCTGGTGGGCGGCGAAGGGCGGCGGCGCCTATACGGGCCGGAGCCTCTCCTCCGCGACGCGGCTGCGGGTCTCGGACGTCTCCCGCGTCCAGGACGCGTCGTTCGCGTACTCCTCACTGACCGGCTGGGAGGAACAGGGCCGGCTGGACGGCTTCCTGGACCTGACCCGGGCGTGCTGGCGCACCCGCGGCTATGGCGACTTCTGGCCGTACATGATGGTCGCCGAGGGCTCGGTCGACATCTGCGCGGAGCCCGAGCTGTCCCTCTGGGACATGGCGGCGACGGCGATCGTCGTCCAGGAGGCGGGCGGCAGCTTCACCGGCCTCGACGGCCGCCCGGGCCCCCACAGCGGCAACGCGGCGGCGTCGAACGGAATCCTCCACGAGGAGCTTCTGGGCTACCTCAACCAGCGCTATTGATTTTTTCGCGCGCCCCGGCGTCCGCGTCGGGCGCCCCCTTGTTCGCTCCGCGCAACAGTGTCACTCTAAGAGTTCCCCCACTTGTGAACTTGTGAATCGTTTCTCCAAGGGTCTTCCCGTTCCGCTCGGCCCTCAAGAGACCCCGGAAACCGGTTCACCGAGGAGGTGACTCCATCCATGCTCGTCCGTGACGCCATGAGTTCGGTGGTCCTGACCATCGGCCCCACGCACACGCTCCGCCAGGCGGCCCGGCTGATGTCGGCCCGCCGCGTCGGCGCCGCCGTCGTCCTCGATCCCGACCACTGCGGCATCGGAATCCTCACCGAGCGCGACATCCTCAACTCGCTCGGTGCCGACGAGAGCCCCGATTCCGAGACCGCCTGCACCCACACCACGACGTCCGTCGTCTTCGCCTCGCCCGCCTGGACGCTGGAGGAAGCCGCGGCGGCCATGTCCAGCGGCGGGTTCCGCCATCTGATCGTGCTCGATGAACACGAACCGGTCGGCATCGTGTCCGTACGCGACATCATCCGCTGCTGGGCCCCGGCCCGGCGGGAGGCGGCGGTACTGGCCGGGGCCTGAGGCCGGACACGTCCCGGGCCCCGGGACGGCGTCAGGGGCCGGATCCCGAAGGACCCGGCCCCTGACGTCTCGGCGCGAGAGGCTGTCAGCCGCGAAGGGCCTGGACCGCGGCCTCCAGCCGCTTGCCGAAGTCACCGTCCGCCTGGCGGAAGTTGTTCACCGCGCGCTCGGCGATGTCGTCGCGCGAGACCTGGGAGATGAACCCGGCGAGGTTGTCGATCAGCCGGCCCTTCTCGTCCTCGGACAGCATCCGGTACAGATTGCCCGCCTGCACGAAGTCGTTGTCCTCGGCGTGGCTCGGGGCCTCGTGGTTGCCGGTGCCACCGGTGACCGGAACGGACTGCCACAGCGGCTTGTCCGTCTGGAAGGGGCCGCCGAAGCTGTTCGGCTCGTAGTTCTTGGCGCCCTTGTGGCGGCCGTCGTACAGGAAGCCGTCACGGCTGTTCGTCCGCGCCTCGGTGGCGTGCGGACGGTTCACCGGCAGGTGGTCGGCGTTGATGCCGACGCGGTAGCGGTGGGCGTCGCCGTACGCGAACAGACGGCCCTGGAGCATCTTGTCCGGGGAGGGACCGATGCCCGGCACGAAGTGGGCCGGCGAGAAGATGGACTGCTCGACCTCCGCGAAGATGTTCTCCGGGTTGCGGTTGAGCTCCAGCTTGCCGATCTCGATCGGCGGGTAGTCCTCGTGCGGCCAGACCTTGGTCAGGTCGAACGGGTTGAAGCGGTACGTGGCCGCCTCGGCCGCCGGCATCACCTGGATCTGCACCGTCCAGGACGGGAAGTCACCGCGCTCGATGGCCTCGCGCAGATCGCGCTGGTGGCTGTCCGGGTCCTGGCCCGCCAGCACCGCGGCCTCTTCCGAGGTGAGGTTCTTGATGCCCTGGTCGGTCTTGAAGTGGTACTTGACCCAGAAGACCTCGCCGGCCTCGTTGTTCCACTGGTACGTGTGCGAGCCGTACCCGTTCATGTGACGCAGCGTGGCCGGGATACCCCGGTCACCGAACAGCCAGGTCACCTGGTGGGTGGACTCCGGCGACAGACCCCAGAAGTCCCAGACGTTGTCCGCCTCCTGCGAGCCGGTGTACGGGTCGCGCTTCTGGGTGTGGATGAAGTCGGGGAACTTGATGGCGTCCTTGATGAAGAACACCGGGGTGTTGTTGCCGACGAGGTCGTAATTGCCCTCTTCGGTATAGAACTTGAGCGCGAAGCCGCGCGGGTCGCGCACCGCGTCCGCCGAGCCCAGGTTGCCCGCGACGGTGGAGAAGCGCAGGAACGTCTCCGTCTGCTTGCCGACCTCGGAGAGGAACTTCGCCCGCGTCCACTGCGAGACATCACGGGTCAGCGTGAACGTGCCGTACGCGCCGGCGCCGCGCGCGTGCACGATGCGCTCCGGGATGCGCTCACGGTTGAAGTGCGCGAGCTTCTCCAGCAGTGCCTGGTCCTGGACCAGAACGGGACCACCGACGCCCGCGGTCTCGCTGTTCTGGTTGTCGGCGACCGGAGCCCCGGCCTCCGTGGTGAGCGGTCCCTGCGTCACGTGCGCCTCCTGCGTCATTACTGCTCGGTTCTGTCCCTTGGCGAGTGCCGATTCCGATCCTACGATGGACTATGTCTAAGTCAAGCAGCCATCCAAAGTCACACACATTCGGGACCTGGGTCCCCTCACTGTTAGGCTGGTCCCATGAGTGACCTGTTGGAACGACTTCGCGAACGCGGCTGGCGCATGACGGCGCAGCGGCGTGTCGTGGCCGAGGTCCTCGACGGGGAGCACGTGCATCTGACCGCCGACGAGGTACACGCGCGCGCCGTCGCCAGGCTTCCGGAGATCTCCCGGGCCACCGTCTACAACACCTTGGGTGAGATGGTGACGCTCGGTGAAGTGATCGAGGTGTCCACGGACCGCCGGGCCAAGCGGTACGACCCGAACGCGCACCGGCCGCACCACCACCTGGTCTGTGCCCAGTGCGGTGCCATACGCGATGTCCATCCGTCGGGCGATCCGCTGGCCGATCTGCCGGACGGGGAGCGCTTCGGGTTCACCATCTCGGGTGTCGAGGTGACGTATCGGGGAACCTGCCCGAACTGCGCGTCCGCGTAACCGCCTGACGCGTTACGGCTTCACGGATTACCAGTTCACGGATTACCGCTTCACGAAAGGCCCCGGCAGCTGACCGCTGGGGCCTTTCGTCGTAGGACACAGTCGTAGCCAGGACGCACACACCGGAGGCCCGGACCTCTTTCGAGATCCGGGCCTCCGGTTTCAGTAGCGGGGACAGGATTTGAACCTGCGACCTCTGGGTTATGAGCCCAGCGAGCTACCGAGCTGCTCCACCCCGCGTCGATGAACGCAACATTACGTCACGCCACCGACCAGAGCAAATCCCTTTCCGCGCGCCCCGCGTGCTTACGCGGTGAGCTCCTGGTGGAGCGCCTCGCGCAGCCGGGCCGCGCGCTCCGCGACCTCGGCGGGGCCCAGCTCGACGGCGCGCGCGCACCACCGCTGGCCCTCGGTCAGCTCGCCCCGGCGTGCCGCGAGCAGCGCCAGGCGCAGCGCGGCCCGGCCGTGCCCGGCCTGCGCGGCCCTGGTCCACCACAGCGCGGCCTCCCGCTCGCCGCCCTCGCGGGCGAGCAGCAGCCCGAGGTTGAAGGCGCCGTTGCGACTGCCCGCCTCCGCCGCCTCCCGGTACCAGCGCGCCGCGTCCGCGATGTCACCGCGGCCCGCGGCGAGCATGCCGACCCGTACCTGGGCGCGCCGGTGTCCCTGCTCGGCGGCGCGCTCGTACCACTGCTCGCACTCGGTCTTCACGCCGTGCGGCTCCCCGAGCGCGGGCGGTCCCGGCGGCGGCCGGCGCGAGTCGAGGACCGTGGCCAGCCGGAATGCCGCCTCGGCGCTGCCGCCCCCGGCGGCGCAGCGCAGATGGCGCTCGGCCGACCGCTCGTCGCCGTCCCTGAGGCAGGCGATCCCGACCTGGAGGGCCGCTTCCGTGTGACCGGCCGCCGCCGCGCGCTCGTACCAGCGCAGGGCCGTACCGTCGTCGTCGCGTCCCGCGTAGAGGATGCCGAGGTTGAACGCGGCGTCCACGCTGCCCGCCTCGGCGGCCTTGGAGAACCAGGGTTCGGCGCCGGTCGGATCGTCGGCCTGGAGCAGCAGGACGGCGAGGGCGTTGGCGGCCTCGCGGTGGCCCGCGTAGGCGGCACGGCGGTACCACTGCTCGGCCTGGACGGTACGGTCCTGGGCGGCGCAGAGCAGCCCCAGGTTGTACGCCCCGTTCACATCGCCCGCGTCCATGGCGGCGCGGTACCAGCGCTCGGCGGTCTGCTGCTCACCGCGCGCGGCGTGCAGCGCGCCGAGGGCGTTGGCCGCGTTCCCGTCGCCCTCCTGCGCGGCGCGCAGCCACCAGACGGCGGCGCTCTCCTCGTCGCCGGCGTCGCGCAGCAGGAAGCCGAGGGCGCAGGCGGCCCGCGCCTCACCGTCCTTGGCGGAGGTCAGATACCAGCGTCCCGCTTCCTTGAGCTCACCCCGCTTCTCCAGGATCGCGCCCAGGTGCAGCGCGGCCCGGCGATGGCCGCGGGCGGCGGCCTGCCGGTACCACTGCGCGGCCTCGCTGATCAGTGAAGGCCCGCCGGGGGCTCCCTCTCCGGTGTCCTCGCGCGGGCCCGTGTCGGCACCCGGGCGACGGCGGCCGGCCGAGGTCGGGGGGCCCGTACCGCTGCGGTAGACCGCGTCGGCGCCCGGATGGCCCGTCTCGCGCGCCCGTTCCTCCAGGGCGCGGGCGAGCCGGTACGCCGCTTCGCGGTGCCCCTGCTCGGCGGCGGCGCGCAGCCAGCGCTCGGCCCCGACGTCGCTGCGGTGCTCCAGCAGATCGGCGAGGGCGTACGCGCCCAGGGCGTGGCCCTGCTCGGCGGACTGGCGCAGCCAGTACTCGGCGGCGGGGTCGTCGCCCAGCTCGCGGTAGTGCCGTCCCAGCGCGTGGGCCGCGGCCGCGGAGCCGGCGACGGCGGCGACCCGCCACCAGCCGGCCGCCTCGTCGACATAGCCGCGCTGGTGGAGCAGCACCCCCAGGTTGTTGGCCGCGGCGCGTTCGCCCTCAGCGGTCGCGGCACGCAGATAGGGCTCGGCGGCGTCGAGATCGCCTCGGCGCAGCAGCATCGCGCCGAGGACGCTCATCGACGCGGTGTCGCCCGCGTCGGCGGCGCGCCGGTGGCGCTCCTCGGTCTCGGCGTCGGCAGCGGTCTCGGCGGATCCCGCCGCGCCGCTCTCGGCCCGGGCGCCATCCTCTACGTGCCGCTGCACATACCGCCCTGTCTCCAACAGAGTTGTCCTATCCCCCATATTTTCCATCGTCGCACCACTGACCACTCGCGTACAGCCGGTATACCGCGAGCGGTGGTCTCTTCAGCGTTTTGTCGACATGCCCACAGAGAGACAAGTCAAACACGTCGACGGCCAACTCGCGTGACCTGACACACAGTTGGCACTCGTGGCGCGGCACACATGGCGAGGGCCCGGATCCTGGTAAGGATCCGGGCCCTCGACTTCGCGTAGCGGGGACAGGATTTGAACCTGCGACCTCTGGGTTATGAGCCCAGCGAGCTACCGAGCTGCTCCACCCCGCGTCGTTGTGATGCAACCGTATCACGGGGTGGAGTGCCGTCTGCTCAGCCGCTGTTGTTACCGCCGTTCCCGCCGTCCCCGCTGTCGCCGCCGTTCCTGGCGCCGGATTCGGAGCCGGAGCCGGAGCCGGATCCGGTGTCCGCGTCGGCGGCCCGCTGGAGCGCGTCCTGAAGCTCCTGCTGAGCCTTGCCGTACGCGGTCCAGTCCTGCTTCTTCAGCGCCGCCTCACCGTCCTCGTACGCCTTCTGGGCGTCCGCGATGGCCTGTTGCAGCGCCTTGTCACCGGTGGCCGGCGGCTTGGTGGTCTCGCCCGGGGGCGGCGGGGTGGTGGGCGTCGGCGAACTCTCCGCCCCGAACACCGCGTTGAGCGCCTCGGGGAGGCTGTCCTTGAAGACGGGCTTGCCGCCGTACGAGACGGCCACCTTCTTCAGCAGCGGATAGTTCGCGCTGCCACCGCGCGCGTACACGGGCTCGATGTACAGGAAGCCTCCGTTGAGCGGCACCGTCAGGAGGTTGCCGTACTCGATGTCCGAGTCGGTGCCTCTCAGGTTCCTGACGAACTCGGCGACTTCGGGCACACCGTTCAGCTCGCTCTGCACCTGTTGCGGGCCCTGCACGGTGGAGGTGACTCTCAGGACTCTGATCTTGCCGAAGTCCGAACTGGTCGCATCGGCGTCCACCGCCATGAACGCACCCAGGTTGGGGCGTCCGTTGGGCGTGAAGGTGGTGGTCAGCGAGAACTTCTGCTCGTTCTGGCCGGGCATCTTCAGGCTCAGGTAGTACGGCGGGACGGAGTTGCTGTCCTTGTTGGTCGGATCGTCCGGCACCTGCCACGCGTCACTGCCGCTGTAGAACTGCGCGGGGTCCGTGACGTGGTAGCGGGTGAGCAGCTCGCGCTGCACCTTGAACATGTCCTGCGGGTAGCGCAGATGGGACAGCAGGTCGGGCTTGATCTCGGACTTCGGCTGCACCGTGTCCGGGAACGCCTTCATCCAGGTCTTGAGCACCGGGTCCTTGGTGTCCCACTCGTAGAGCTTGACCGTGCCGTCATAGGCGTCGACGGTGGCCTTCACCGAGTTCCGGATGTAGTTGACCTGGTTCTGCTGCGCGACGACCGCGCGCTGGCTGTCGGTCAGCGAGTCGGCCGTGGTGTCGCCGAGGGTCGTACGGGACGCGTACGGATAGCCGTTCGTCGTGGTGTACGCGTCGACGATCCACTGGATACGGCCGTCGACCACGGCGGGATAGGCGTCGCCGTCGATCGTCAGCCAGGGCGCGACGGCCTCGACGCGCTCCTTGGGCGTGCGGTTGTAGAGAATCCGCGAGCCGTCGCCGATGGCGCCGGAGTAGAGCATCTGGGGCTCGCTGAAGGCCACGGCGTACGCCGCGCGGTTCAGCGGGTTGGAGAGATCGACTCCGCTCTTGCCCTTGTAGCTCGTCGTCCGCTCACCGTTCTTCTCGTAGTCCAGCTCCTTCTGCGGGCCGCCCACGATCGAGTACTGCTCGGTCTTCTCGCCGTAGTAGACGCGCTGCTCGTGCGTGGGGAGCTGGCCGGTCGTCGGCAGGCCGGACTCGGTGAAGTCCGGGGCGCCGACGGTGCCGTCGTTCTCGTCCGTCACCGTGTTCGTGCCCTTGGACGCGATCAGACCGTACCCATGCGTGTACGTGAAGTGATCGTTGATCCAGTTGCGCTTGGGGATACCGGTGATGTTCAGCTCGCGCAGACCGACGACCGTGTCCTGCGGCTTTCCGTCGGGGCCGGTGTACCGGTCGACGTCCAGCGTGGCGGGGAACTGGTAGTACTTACGCTCCTGCTGGAGCTGCTGGAACGCGGGCGAGACCACATTGGGGTCGACCAGCCGGTAGCTGGCGGCGGTGTCGGCCGCCTTGCGCTGCTCGGCCTTCTTGTCCGGGTCGCCCTTGCCGCCGTAGTCCTGCACATCGGCGCTGTCGATGCCGTACGCCTTGCGCGTGGCGTCGATGTTCTTCTGGATGTACGGCGATTCCTTGGCCTGCTCGTTCGGCTGGACCTGGAACTTCTGCACGATCGCCGGGTAGAGGCCGCCGATGAGGATCGCCGACAGGACCATCAGACCGAAGCCGATCACCGGCAGCTGCCACGTACGGCGCCAGAGCGTCGCGAAGAACAGCAGGGCGCAGATGACGGCGATGCAGAAGAGGATCGTCTTCGCCGGAAGATAGGCGTTGGCGTCGACGAACCGCAGGCCCGTCCAGTTGCCCGCCGCCTTGAAGTCGCTGGACTTCACGGCCAGCCCGTACCGGTCGAGCCAGTACGCCACGGCCTTCAGCGAGACGAAGACACCGAGCAGCACCGACAGATGGCCGGTGGCCGCGGCGGTGGCCCGCGCGCCGGGGCTGGTGATCCGCAGCCCGCCGTACAGGTAGTGGGTCAGCGCGGCGGCGATCAGGGACAGGACGGTCGCCGCGAAGCCGAAGGCCAGCATGAAGCGGTACCAGGGAAGATCGAACGCGTAGAACGACACGTCCATCTTGAACTGGGGGTCCTTCTGCCCGAAGGCCACCCCGTTCACCCACATCAGCCACGTACGCCACTGTCCCGCGGCGGACGCCCCGGAGATCAGCCCGACGAGCGCGGTGATCGCCAGGAGCACCCACTTCTTGTACGGGGCGATCCCCATCCGGTACCGGTCGAGGTTCTGCTGCTCCATCGACATCGCGCTGAGCGGCGGCCGCAGCCGGTGCGCCAGCCAGATGTTGAGGCCGACGGCGCCGGCCATCAGCAGCCCGAAGACCGCGAACAGACCGATCTTGGTCCAGAGCGTGGTGGTGAACACCGAGGAGTACTTCACCGAGCGGTACCAGAGCCAGTCGGTCCAGAACCCCGCGAACATGACGAAGAGCATGGCCAGCACGGCCAGCACGCCCAAGGTCATGAGCAGGGTCCGGACCCGCCGAGAGGGCCGGCCCACTCTCATCCGTGGCCCGGCTGGGCCTCCGCCGCGGTCCGGCATCTGGAAAGCCAACGTGCGCACCTCTAAGTTCGCGGTCGTGTGATTCAGCGTGTGAAAAGCGGGCCCCGCGATCGTAGAGCCCACTCATGCAACTTACTGAGGCTTTACCTAGTTCCCGTACCCGGGTCCGAAGGAGGCAGGATATTGCCCATGTCCAACGTCTCTCCCTCAGGCACCCCCATGGCCGCGAGCCCGCTGACCCGCGCGGTGCTCGAAATCGACGAATACGCGTCGGGTCTCGGCTGGGACCAGCCGGCCAGGCTCTTCGCACTCGTCGACACCGCGCGGCTGCGCGCCGACGAGCCGGAGCTCGCGGCCCAGCTGGGTCTCGACGACGCCGGGTCCGCCGCGCCCCTCACCCCTATCGAGCAGGACGAGATCCCGTCCGGCACCCCGCTGGACGAGTTCCTCGCCACCATCGCGTGGCCCGGGGCGGTGGCGGGCTGCGCGATGACGGTCGAGCGGCTGATGCTGCCGCCGTCCGCGGAGGCGTCCGTACCGGAAGGTCTCGACGAGGCCGGGCTCGCCTCGTGGGTCTCCGCCCACCCGGAGCGTCAGGAGGTACGGATGACCGTGGCCGTGCTGCGTGACGGCGCCCGGGAGTCCGCGCTGCGGCTGCGCGAGAAGGACTCTCCCAGCGAGGTCCTCACCGGCTCGGGGCTGGTCCCGGGACTGGCCGAGGCGCTCTCCGCCACGTTCGAGGCGTAAGCGGCTCCCTTTCGGTCTCTCTCTCGTCCCGGGGACGCGGCCGGTCAGCTCGCCGAACAGCTCGGCAGGCCGGCCGTGTCCCCGGCGCGGATCTTGTCCAGGGACTTCGTGGCGTCCGCGATGGTCTTCACCCTGACCAGCGTGAGGCCCTTGGGGATGTCGGAGACCGCCGCCGCGCAGTTCTGGTCCGGGGTGAGGAAGTACTCCGCGCCCGCGGCGCGCGCGCCGACGAGCTTCATCTCGATGCCGCCGATCGGTCCGACGGTGCCCTTGTCGTCGATCGTGCCCGTACCGGCGACGAACTTGCCGCCCGTCAGAGAACCGGGTGTGAGTTTGTCGACAAGGCCGAGGGAGAACATCAGCCCGGCGCTCGGGCCGCCCACATCGGCCAGCTTGATGTCCATCGTGAACGGGAACGTGTGGTCGGTGCCGGCCTGGATGCCCACGATCGCCCGGTCGCCGTCGGGGGCCTTCGCCGTGGTGACCGTCACCTTCTCGCTCGCCTCCGGCTCCTTGCCCGCCTTCTCCGCCGCCTTCGCCTCGTCGGCGGGGACGATGGTGAAGGAGACGTCCTCGCCGGGCTGGTGCTTGGTGACGAGCTTCGCGACGTCCTGCGGCTCCTTGACCGGCGTACCGTCCACGGCCTTGATCACATCGCCGGCGTGCAGCGTGCCCTCGGAGGGGCTGTCCTTGATCACGGAGGAGACGATGATCCGCGACGACACCGGGATGTTCAGCTGCCGCAGGGCCGCGACCTTGGCGCTCTCCTGGGACTGGCTGAATTCTTCGGCGTTCTCCTGCGTGGACTGCTCTTCCGTCTTGCCGTCCGGATACAGGGTGTCGTGCGGCACCACCACGTTGTCGTGGGCCAGCCAGCCGTAGACCGCCTCGACGATGTTCATGTTGTAGTCCGCGCCGGTGACCCTGACCGTCGTCATATTGAGATGACCCGAGGTCGGATACGTCTTGCGGCCGGAGATCTGGAGTACGGGCTCACCGCCCGCGTCACCGAGTGTGTTCACCGTCGGCCCGGGGCTCATCTCCGAATACGGCACTTTGATCAGCACGCCTGCGCAGAGCAGCGCGATGAGGACGAGGGTGGAGGCGAGCATCGTCGCGGTGCGGCGTGGCATGGAACGACAGTACGGGAAGGGTCTGTCAGTGCACCCCTGGGGCCGGTCCGTACGGGGCGGGGGCGGCGGTGCCGCGCAGCGACGGCGTACGGACCGCGACGACGTCAGACAGCGTCGGACCCGGCGGATGCCGGGGCGGAGGGTGCCTTCTCCATCGCGTCACGGAACCGGGCGTAGCCGTTGAGCTCGGCTATGTCCCCGATCGTGCGGTCCCTGGAGACCCAGCTTCCCCATATACCGGCGCCTATGGCGGCGAAGAGCGGAATCAAGAGCCAGGCAAGTGCGGCCATTTCGATCTCCCGACCTCAAGTGAGCGTCTGTGACTGACAGATCAGCAGATAACCATCTGCTGACAACAACGCTGCTGGCCGGGGTGCGGTTACGCAAATCGGGCCGTAGGGGTACTGACCGGGTTTCAGACGGCCCGAAGCGCGAGAAGCGCGCGTGCGGACCGCCTGCGGACCGCCTCCGGACATGCCTCAGGCGCCGACCCACTCCTCCGTGCCGTCCGAGAATTTCTGGTGTTTCCAGATCGGGACCTCGTGCTTGAGGTCGTCGATCAGCTTCCGGCAGGCCTCGAACGCCTCCCGCCGATGGGGGCAGGAGACCGCCACGACGACCGCCAGATCTCCGACCTCCAGATCACCCACACGGTGGACAGCGGCCAGCGCGCGCACGGGATAGTCGGCGACGACCTTCTCCGCGACCCGTCGCAGCTCGGCCTCGGCCGTGGGATGGCTGTGGTAGCCGAGGGTGTCGACATCGGCGCCGCCGTCGTGGTCGCGCACCGTGCCGACGAAGAGCGCCGTGCCTCCGGCCGCGTCGTCGCCGACCGCGCGGAAGACCTCGTCGACGCTCAGCGGGGTGTCGCGTATCGCCAGCAGCCGGATCGGGTCCTGCGCCGCCTGCTCACCGGGGTGGGAATGGGTGCTCGCCATGAAAGCCATCGTGCCGTACGGCACTGACATCACGGAACAGCGCTTCCGCCCGGCACGGGGCGTACCGCTTGGAGGGTCGTACGGCCGGGTGGGCCCTGGACCACTCCCCTGGGCCGCTTCCCCTAGAGCCTGCGCCGCGCCTTGCGGGCCCGCCGTACCAGCGCGGCCGTACCGAGCAGCGCCACCGTCGCGCCCGCGGCGCCCGCCGCGGTGGCGTCCTTGCGGCCGAGCCTGCGGCCGGCGACCGTGTGACGGCCCTCCACTTCCTCCAGGAGAGCGGCGAGGACCTCTTCGTTGGTCCAGCGTGGCCGCCAGCCCGCGTCGTGCAGCCTGCTGACGCTGACCACCCAGGGATGCATGGTGTAGGCGAGGTCGCCGGCGGGCGAGGGGGTGAGGCCGATCCTGTGCAGCCGGGCCGCGGCTCCCAGGGCGACCGCCGACGGCAGTTCCATCCGGCGGATGCCGCTCAGCTCCTCGACCTCCTCCTGCTCCAGCCAGCCCTCACAGCCGACCGCGAACTCCCCGTCCACCTTCTCCAGCGCGGCGTACTCCAGGGCGCTGACCAGATCGTCGACATGGCAGAACTGCCAGGTGGGACGGGATCCGGCGACGACGAGCAGCCGTGGCGACTCGAAGTAGCGGGTGAGGGCCGTGTCCGTGCCGCCGACCAGGACGGCGGGGCGTACGACCGTCACATTGAGGCCGGGGTGCGCGCGGGGCGCGCGGCGGCCGAGGCGCTCGATCTCCAGCAGATCGCCGACGCCGGTCGCCTCGGCGGTCGCGCGCAGCTCGGCGTCCTCGGAGAGCGGGATGTCGTTGTCGGGCAGCGCGCCGTAGACCATGGCCGAGGTGCAGAGCACGACCCGGTGCACCCCCGCGGCGGCGGCGGCCGTGAGCACGGTCTGCGTGCCGCGCACGTTGTACGCCGTACGGGCGGTCGCGTCGGTCTCCAGGTCGAGATCGAGCGCGAGATGTACCACGACATCCGCCCCGCGCAACTTCTCCGCGATGGCCGGGTCGCGGACATCGAGGACATGCCACTGCGCCTCGGAGACCTCGCCCCTGCGCTCGTCGATGGCGATGACCTGCTTGATCTCCTCGGACGCGGCCAGGCGGCGGGTGAGCAGGTCACCCACCCCGGAGGCAGCGCCGGTGACCGCGACGACGGGGCCGCGGGACGGGGGCGTGGTTGAGCGGTTTCGCGCTGCGCGAACCTGCGGATCTGGGGAACTCACCGGGCGTCTCCAGCGGTTGTCTTCAATACGTACGTGAATGACGCGTACGTACCAGGTGATGTCCATCCTGCCGCAGGCCATGGTCCGGCGGAGCACCGAGCCCGGAAGCCGCCCGGGTGTCGAAATGGTATGCCGCCCTCGGAAGCGGGAGAGACAGCAGGTCGGAGGCAGGGTCCCGGGCAGTACGGCGGGGCGCGGCCCGCGGCCCGCGAAGCCACCCTGACCCGCCCGGAGCCGCTTAGGCTGGGTGGTGTAGTCGGGCAGCCGCCGCCGGCAGCAAGCCGGTGGCCCTACGAGCCGAGGAACCCCGTGAGTGACACCCCATTCGGATTCGGCCTTCCGCCGGAGGAGCCGGAGGACGGCGACGGCAAGAAGAAGGACCCCGCCGGAGGTGGTCAGGGTGCCGGTGGCGGTCCCGTGAACCCCTTCGCGGGGTTCGGGCTGCCGGGCGGCGCGGGCGGTGCGGACAATCCGTTCGCCGCGATGTTCGGCTCGCTCAACCCCAGCGACCTGGGCGCGGCCTTCCAGCAGCTCGGCCAGATGCTGAGCTATGAGGGCGGTCCCGTGAACTGGGACATGGCCAAGCAGATCGCCCGCCAGACGGTCGCCCAGGGCACACCGGACGGCACGAAGGACGCGAGCGTCGGGCCCTCCGAGCGCGCCGCGGTCGAGGAGGCCGTACGGCTCGCCGACATCTGGCTGGACGGCGTGACGTCCCTGCCCTCCGGGGCCAACACGGCGGTGGCGTGGAGCCGCGCCGAGTGGGTCGAGGCGACACTGCCCGCGTGGCAGCAGCTCGTCGATCCGGTGGCGGAGCGCGTCGGTACGGCCATGGGCGAGGTGCTGCCCGAGGAGATGCAGTCCGTGGCCGGTCCGCTGATCGGCATGATGCGCTCCATGGGCGGCGCCATGTTCGGCCAGCAGATCGGACAGGCCGTGGGCGTGCTGGCGGGCGAGGTGGTCGGTTCGACCGACATCGGGCTCCCGCTCGGCCCGGCGAACAGGGCCGCGCTGCTCCCGCTGAACATCGAGGCGTTCAGCAAGGACCTCGGGGTGCCGAAGGACGAGATCCGGCTGTATCTGGCGCTGCGCGAGGCCGC
Organism: Streptomyces scopuliridis; assembly: GCF_042790125.1. Lineage (GTDB taxonomy): Bacteria > Actinomycetota > Actinomycetes > Streptomycetales > Streptomycetaceae > Streptomyces > Streptomyces scopuliridis_A. The sequence goes on along the minus strand of NZ_JBHTZS010000002.1, from coordinate 518,206 downwards.
CCATCAGCGGCTCTTCGCCCATGTGCCCTGGCTGCGGTCGCATATGTTCGGCGCGGTCGAGGGCTATGCCCGGGGGATCAAGGTGGACACGACCAAGCTGGAGGACGTGGTCGGCCAGTTCGACCCGACACATCCCGAGGAGCTTCAGGAAGCGCTCCAGCAGGGCATGTTCCAGCCCGAGGACACACCCGAGCAGAAGGCCGCGCTGGCCCGTCTGGAGACGGCGCTCGCGCTGGTCGAGGGATGGGTGGACGCGGTGGTCCACGAGGCCGCGAAGTCCCGGCTCACGGGCGCCGACGCGCTGCGCGAGACGCTGCGCAGGCGGCGCGCCTCCGGTGGTCCGGCCGAGCAGACCTTCGCCACCCTCATCGGTCTCCAGCTGCGCCCGCGCCGGCTGCGGGACGCTTCCCGGCTGTGGGCCTCGCTCACGGACGCGCGGGGTGTCGACGGCCGCGACCGTCTGTGGGAGCACCCGGACATGCTGCCGACGGCCTCCGATCTGGACGACCCGGACGGCTTCGTCCACCACGAGCAGCTTGACTTCTCCGAGCTGGACAAGATGCTCGGCGAGGCGGCGGGCGGCAAGCCGGACCTCCGCAAGGACGACGGGGACAAGGCAGGACCGGACGACGACAAGGGCGACGGCGACAAGTGAGCCTGCACGACGACGCGGTTCTCGTACTGAAGGGCTACGAGAACCAGCCAGAGCTGCGCGGGCTCTATCTGGACCATCTGGACGCTCATCCCGACGCGATGTGGAAGTCCTGCGGGGCCGGGCATCTGACGGCCAGCGCGCTGGTGATCGATCAGGAACGCGGCCGGGTCCTGCTGACCCTGCACAAGAAGCTCGGCATGTGGCTCCAGATGGGCGGCCACTGCGAGCCCGGTGACACCTCGCTGGAGCGGGCGGCGCTGCGCGAGGCCGCGGAGGAGTCCGGGATCGAGGGGCTGACGCTGCTGGCGGGCGGTCCCGTACAGCTGGACCGGCACGCGATCCCGGCCCCGTGCCACTGGCATTTCGATGTCCAGTACGCGGCGCTGGCGCCTTCCGGGGCGGTCGAGGCGATCAGCGAGGAGTCGCTGGATCTGCGCTGGTTCTCCTACGACGAGGCCGCGGAGGTGGGCGACGGCTCGGTGGTACGGCTGGTGGAGAGCGGCCGTGCCGCGCTGCGCGAGCGGGAGGGGCGGAGCGGCTGAGAAGGGGCGGCCCGTGCAGGCCGCCCCTTTCCGCCGGTCCGTTCCGCCGGTCCGTTCCGCCGGTCCGTTCCGCCGGTCCGTTCCGCCGGTCCGTTCCGCCGGTCCGTTCCGCCGGTCCGGGACCCGGCGCGGTGTCATCCGCGTCCGGTGTCCCCCGGGTCCGGAGTCCCCCGTGCCCGGTGTCACCCGCGTCGACGGGTCAGCGGCTCCAGACGTTGTTCTGGTTCTGGCCATGGGCGCCCTGCTGCCCGACCCCGTACTGAGCCCCGAGGCCCTGTCCGATCACCGCGTGCTGCGGCGGCATGACCTCGCTGGGCTGGACCAGCGCGTAGCCCTGGCCGAGGAAGCTCAGCTCCCAGCCCTCGCCGGTGTTGCCGCGCCGCCGCATCACCCCCGAGGAATGCGTCTGCGCCTGCATCTGCACCCGCAGGCCGGAGGACCACGCGACGACCGCGTCGGCGTCCGCGCTGACGTACGTCTCCGGCGTGACCCGCATCATCAGCGGCAGGCCCGAGGTCATCAGCGCGACCTTGCCCCGGCCTGAGATGTTCAGCTGGTACTTGCCCGAGCCGGAGATGCCGTACTGGCTGTCCACCGCGATGACTTCGGTGTGCAGCGTGGAGTCGAGCGCCAGCACATAGGCGCTGTCGACCGTCATCCCCTCCTGGTCGACGTCCACCACGTGGATGTACTGGGCGAGATTGGCCAGATAGACCGTGCCCTGCCCCGAGCAGCGCATCAGCTCCAGCCCCTCACCGGTGCGCGCGCGGGACTGGCGCTGGCTCTGCGACTGGTACTCCCCGTCGAAGTCGATCAGCCCCTGGTAGGCGACCATCGCGCCCTTGCGGGCGAGGACATCGTCCTGGCCGGTGAGCGCGACCCGCAGCAGCTGCGGGTTCTGTACCGCGTAGCGGTCCTGGGACTGCTGCTCGGTGTAGGCGAAAAGCGGACTCTGCATGGTGAGTTCTCCCCCTCAGCCCTGGACCCGCAGGCGGTCGGTGCTGTCCTCGCTGGGCTGTACGACCACGATTCCCGAGCCGGAGAAGGCCATCTGGTAGGCCTCCCCGCTGCCGCGCCCGATCAGCGCGGAGGCCTTGAAGCTGCGCTTGCCCTTCACCTTCAGAGCCGGCGACCAGGCGACGAGGGCGTCCGGGTCCACATAGGTCTCGTCCTCGCCCCGGCCGCAGTCGACGACGATCGGGGTGCCGCGCGAGGTCAGGGCGACCCAGCCGGTCCCGGAGATCTGTACGTTCCACAGCCCCTGGCCGGCGAACTTGGCCAGTCCCTTCACGCGCTCGACGCCCCACTGGAGGTGCGCGTCGAAGGCGAGCAGGTTGCTGCCGTTGACCGAGAGCGCGTCGTTGTCGAGGTTGATGACGACGACATCCGCGCCGTAGTCGGCGAGATAGAGCAGGCCGTCGCCCGCGCACTTCATCAGGGGCGTGCCCTCGCCGGTCACCCACTGGGAGGCGATCTGGCGGATGGCGGGCGGGTTCGGCTCGTACTGGATGAAGCCCTCATAGGCGATCATCGAGCCGGTGCGTGCGAAGAGGTCCTGGCCCGAGGCCATCGCGACCTTGAGCATGGCGCGGCCGTGGTTCTCCATCCGGGCCGCGACGGGGGTGGGGGCAAAGCCCGCGAGCTGCTGGTTCATTGTCCGGGCTCCCTCAGACCTCGTACGGCTGGACGACGATGAAGTTGCCGGGGGCTCCCCGGAACTGGAGGTTCACGGTCTCCCCGCTGTGGCCGGGGTACGCGTTGCGCCGCAGCCTGACCTGGCTGGAGATGATCACCTGGGACGCGGCCGACCAGGCGACGACGGCATTGCAGTCGGCGAAGGTCGTGGGCGTGACGGGCAGGACGACCGGGGTGCCGTGGGTCTTCACGACCACGGTGCCCGTGCCCTGGAACAGCATGGTGAACAGCGCGCCGCCGGGGATCCCGTGGCCCTCGATACGGCGGATCTCGTACTGGAGGCTCTCGTCGAAGGCGAGGACGTTCTCGGCGGAGACACAGATTCCGTCGCCCTGGAGCTCGACGGGGTGCAGATGCGCGCCGTCTTCGGCGAGGAAGACCTGTCCCTTGCCGGTGCAGCGCATCAGCTGCATCTCCTGGCCGGTGGCGTTGCCGACGATACGGCCGGCGAAACCGGCGCCCTTGTAGCCGAAGTCGACCTTGCCCTGGTACATCACCATGCTGCCCTGGCGGGCGAGGACCGGACTGCCGCCCTCTCCGAGGTCGACACGCATCAACTGGCCGTTCTGCGGGGTCCAGCGCTGGCCCGTGGGCAGTTCCCGGTACGGCTGAAGGGCCGCCTGGAGACCGGCGCCGCCGGGCGGCACGCCCTGGGGGACGCCCTGGGGGACGCCCTGGGGCGGTCCGGGCGGCTGCTGACCGTACGGCGCCGGAGCGGGCTGACCGTAGGGCGCCGGAGCCGGCTGACCGAACGGAGCGGCGGCGGGCTGTCCGTACGGGGCGGCGGCGGGCTGTCCGTACGGGGCGGGCGCGGGTGACGGCGGAGGGACCGTACCGCCCGGCGGGGTCATCGGCGCCACGATGGTCGGCGCCGCGTGCACGGGCGGCGGCGTCGGAGCGGGCGCCGGGGCGGGCGGTCCGGCCGGAGCGCCGAAGGCGGGCGGCGGGGTGCTCTGCGCGGGCGGAGCGAAGGCAGGCGGGGCGAAGGCGGGCGGCGCGCCGCCGGCCACCGGCTCCGGCGCGGCCGGCTCCTCCTCGGCGACCTCGCCGCCGAAGTTCTTCAGCAGCGCGTCGAGACCGCCGTCGAAGCCCTGGCCGACGGCCGCGAACCGCCAGACGTCCTTGAGGTAGAAGTCACCGAGCATCACGGCACGCTCGGTGGTGAACTCCGAGCCGGTGAAGGCGTATCGGACGACTTCCTCGCCGCCCGCGACGATGCGGATGTATCCGGGGCCGACCTGGGACATCTGTCCGGCGCCGTCAAGGGTGGCGGTGAACGAGAGCTTGTGGATATTCGCCGGAATACGGTCCAGCGTGACCCGGAACGACTCGGTGTCCCCGGCCTGCGCGCCCAGCAACTGAAGAGATTCTTCCGGGGACTTCGGCTGATTGAAGAAGATGAAGTAACGGTCGTCCGAGAGCTGCTCGTCGGCATCGAGGCCGAAACAGCTGATGTCGAAGCTCAGCCCGGGGCCCGCGATCTGCACACCTACGTACAGATCCGTCCCCGCTGTGAGATCACTGATCTTGGCCTTGTGACCGCGCTGGAATTCCCTGGCCATGCGTAACGACCGTCCCCCATCCGGAAGGTGATTGCTCGCGTCAGGCTAACGGCTGGGGCTGACAATCAGCCAAGTCGGTACACACTCGGTACAGGATCGCCGAAGGGGACGGAAGTCCCGGCGTCGTCGCGTACCCGGCGGCCGTCATTCCCCGCGCGCGACGGGCAGATAGGGCAGCCGCTCGGCCGCGACCACGCCTTCGAGATAGCCGCGGGCCCGCTCGGTGCGGGGGTAGGCCTCCAGCAGACGCCAGAACCGCGGGCCGTGTCCCGGCACGAGCAGATGGGCCAACTCGTGGACGAGGACGTAGTCGACGACGTACTCCGGCATGCCCTGGAGCCGGTGCGACAGCCGGATGCTGCCCTCGGCGGGGGTGCACGAGCCCCAGCGGGTGTTCTGGTTGGTGACCCATCTGACCGAAGCCGGCCGGGCCCTGCCGCCGAAGTACTGGTCCGACAGCCGCTCGGCCCGTTCCATCAGCTCGCTGTCGCCGAGGACGCGCTTGCTCTCCTGCGCGGCGAGTTTGTCGAGCATCACCGTCACCCAGCGCCGCTCCTCCGCCTCCGACATCCGGGCGGGGATGAGCACGATGGTCCGGTCGCCCTCCCGGTAGGCCGAAACCGTTCTGCTGCGGCGGGTGCTCCTGCGGACCTCGACAGCGCTGGTCCCCGCGAGGCGAGGGGAAGGATCGGCGGACACGCCACGACGTTACCCGCTGCGTGTGGAGGAAGTCCCGCCTCCGCGAGGGTTCTCCCTTGATCCACTTCCCGCACGGCGGGATTTGAATGACTAACGCCCGGCGCTGTGGATAACTTTCCGCACCGTCGACCGGTGTCTTGCATTCTGAGAACACGAAAACGGGAGCCCGGGACATTCCGGAGTGATCATTCCGTGGCGATCACTCGCGATCACTCGGGGGGCGCTCGGGGCGATCACTCGGGGCGATCGCAGAACACGAGAGAAGACCGAGAGCACACGAACGGGGAGGCCGATATGCATCCGACGGTGAAGCCCGCGCTGCGCCGGGCGTGGCGGGAGCGGCAGACCGTGCAGTTCGGGATCACGCCCGCGCACGCGGTGCTGGTGGGTCCGGTCGATACGGCCACGGGCAGCTTCATGGAGCTGCTGGACGGGACACGCGGGCTGCCGTTGTTACGGGAGGAGGCCCGCGCGATGGGGCTGCCGGACGGCCTGGCCGATTCGCTGGTGAAGCGGCTGACCAGGGCCGGGCTGATCGACGATCAGGACGCGGGCGGCGGCGCGGCCGACGCGCTGTGCGGGCGGAGAGCGGTGCTCGACCGGTTGAGGCCCGATCTCGCGTCGCTCTCCGTCGTCCATCCGGAGCCGGGGGCGGGGGCGCGCCGGCTGGCGGCGCGGCGCACGACGCGGGTCCAGATCCGGGGCGCCGGACGGGTGGGTGCGGCGGTCGCGGCGGTGCTCTCCGCCTCCGGGGTCGGGCGGGTCGATGTGCTGGACAGCGGATGTACCGAGGTGTGGGATGTGTCACCCGGCGGGCTGCCCCCGCGGTCCGTGGGTGAGCGCCGGGACACGGCGGCCCGGCAGTTGGTACGGAAGTCCGCGCCAGGACGCGCGCCGCGGGCGGCGGAGTTCGCGGAGTCGGCCGGCGAGGGTGAGCCCGGTCTCTCGCTGGTGATCGTCGCTCCGCGGGACGGGCTCGCGGCCTACGCCCCGGATCCGGCGTCGGCCGAGCCCTGGATCTCCACCGGAACTCCCCATCTCTATACGGGAGTGATCGAGGCCACGGGTGTGGTCGGACCGCTGGTGCTGCCGGGCGGCACGGCCTGCGCGGGCTGTGTCGCCGGGGCGCGCGCGGACCGCGATCCGGGGTGGCCGAGGATGCTGGCGCAGTGGCGCTCCGGGCGTGGGTCCGGCGCCGTACCGGCCTGCGATCTGGGGCTGGCCACGGCGGTGGCGGGACTGGCGGCGGCCCATGCCCTGTCGTTCCTGGACGGGGAGCTGCCGGCCAGTACGGGTGCCCGGTGGGAGGCGTCACTGCCGCTGCTCGACTGGCGGGCGGAGCGGCTCGCACCAAATCCGGAGTGCCCCTGTGGGGCGGCGGGCCAAAGAGAGGGGGAGCGCATGGCCGGGGCCGGGGCGTCGCACGACACAATGGCGGGGTAATCGCCGTACGCGGCATGGCTGTCTGGGATTAGGAGGGGCTCAATGTCTGATCTTCCCCGGAAGGCGGTCACCCGTACCGCGAAGCTGGCCACGCTGCCGCTGGGCTTCGCAGGCCGGGCCACCTGGGGTCTGGGCAAGCGGATCGGCGGGAAGTCCGCGGAGATCGTCGCGCGCGAGCTGCAACAGCGCACGGCCGACCAGCTCTTCAAGGTGCTCGGAGAGCTGAAGGGCGGGGCGATGAAGTTCGGGCAGGCGCTGTCCGTCTTCGAGTCCGCGCTGCCGGAGGAGATCGCCGGGCCCTACCGGGCGGCGCTCACCAAACTCCAGGAAGCGGCGCCGCCCATGCCGACCCGCACGGTGCACGCGGTGCTGGCGGAGCGGCTGGGCGAGGCATGGCGCGAGCTGTTCCTGGAGTTCGAGGACAAGCCGTCGGCCGCCGCGTCGATCGGTCAGGTGCACCGGGCGGTGTGGCACGACGGACGCGAGGTCGCGGTCAAGGTGCAGTATCCCGGGGCGGGCGAGGCCCTGCTGTCGGATCTGACCCAGTTGAGCAGGTTCGCCCGGCTGCTGGGGCCGCTCATTCCGGGGATGGACATCAAGCCGCTGATCAACGAGTTGCGCGACCGGGTGTCCGAGGAGCTGGACTACGCCCTGGAGGCCGAGGCGCAGCGGGAGCACGCGGCGGAGTTCGCGGACGATCCGGATGTCGTGGTGCGGGAGGTGGTGCACCAGGGCGATCAGGTGCTGGTCACGGAGTGGATCGACGGGACACCGCTGGCGGAGGTGATCTCCGACGGCACGCCCGAGGAGCGCGACCGTGCGGGGCAGTTGCTGGCGCGGTTCCTCTTCTCGGGCCCGGCGCGTACGGGCCTGCTGCACGCGGATCCGCACCCGGGGAACTTCCGGCTGCTGCCCGCGGCGGACGCCGAGGAGGACGGTTCGTCCGGTGAACCGCGGCTCGGCGTCCTGGACTTCGGCACGGTGGACCGGCTGCCCGGCGGGCTGCCCGACACGATCGGTGAGGCGCTGTGGATGGCGCTGGAGGGCGACGCCCAGGGGGTGTACGGACTGCTGCGCGACGAGGGGTTCGTCAAGGAGTCCATCGATCTCGACCCGGACGCGGTGCTTGAGTATCTGCTGCCCATCATCGAGCCCGCGGTGGTGGAGGAGTTCACCTTCACCCGAAGCTGGATGCGCGCCCAGGCGGCGCGGATCGCCGACCCGCGTTCTCCCGCCAACCAGTTGGGCAAGCAGCTGAATCTGCCGCCGTCGTATCTGCTGATCCACCGGGTGACGCTGAGCACCATCGGTGTGCTCTGTCAGCTGAGCGCGACGGTACGTCTCCGCGCCGAGCTGGAGGCATGGCTGCCCGGGTTCCTGCCGGAGCCCGGCGACGAGGAGGAGGCGCTGTCGCCACCGGCCGGAGTGGAGCCCGCCCTCGATGGCTCTGATGCGGGCGCGTGAGCACGGGAAGACAACACACAGCGGGGGCCGGTCCGTTGGGACCGGCCCCCGCGCAGTTCTCGGCGACTGGCGCCGGCTGAGGTAGTGCCTACTGCATGACGGCCATGGCGAGCGCGCGGCGGGCGCGCATCGATACGCGCTCGGCGCGGCGCTGCATCCGTCGAGCGGCGACCAGGCGCACGGCCCGGCGTTCCGCGTCGACTTCCCGCATGCGCTCGCTCATATGCGCGCGTGCCAGGGCTTCTGGAATGAGTTGCATCTCGCGGGTCCTGTTCTGACGCGAGTCGTTCGCGCCCATGGTGGTGACGACTGGGGTGGCGGAGCCTGACGGCTCGCTCGGGGAAGAGGTCATCGGAGCCTGCTTCTGGGGATCGTGCGTGAGGGGGCGGTCGATGGTTCCGGTGACGTTCATGCCGAGACCGGGTTCTTGCGCGGACGGCCACGAGGCCGCTTGCGGGCAACCACGACGCCCTGGACGAAGAGCTCCCCACCCCAGACACCCCACGGCTCGCGCCGCTCCTTGGCGCCGGCGAGGCAGGCCTCGATCAGCGGGCAGGTGCGGCAGAGCGCCTTGGCGTACTCGACATCGGCCGGGGACTCGGCGAAGAAAACCTCCGGGTCGTAGGCACGGCAGGGAACGGGTACGCCGAGGTTCTCGATGGCGTCGTCGAGCGCGGTGAGCGCGGTGAGCGGGGTCAAGGTGGAGTCCTCCGTGGAGCCGGGCGGGGTGATCGTTTCGGAAGGCGGTACGGACGGGGCGTGCGCTTCGAGTTGCACGGGGTGTCGTTCCTCGTCTGGTCGGTCCGGCCTGTTGGCCGGGGGTCGGCTGGTACCGGGTGTTGCGTGTCCCGAGGCCCCTTCGCTCCGTCTGTCCCGTTCGGGACAAACAGAAGGGCCGCGGATCCCGGGTGGGGTTCCGCGGCCCTGAAGGCGCCGGCCTGATGGTGGATCAGGCTGGATCACTCCAGGGTTCGAGCCCACGGAAGGCCCACATCGTGTGGTGCTGCGTCTGCTTCGTTGCTCCGGCACCGGTCGCCGCAAAGGCATAGGCCTTGGCCTCTGCCGCTGCTACTCCTGCTTCCAGTGCCTTGGTCGGTCGCTCATTGCGCTCCAGGACATTGACGGCGCGCTTCCGGACAGGAAGGGCCGACAGCAGACCTGCGGGACGCACGGCGGAGGCGCCGGACAGACCACTGGCAATGAGTTCGGAACGGGAGAAGCCGAGCGGGCAGACGGAGACGACCGAGAGATCGGTCATTTTGGCGGTGCTGATGAAGCTGGCGTTGATGCTGATCACTGGAATCGCCTCCTCTCGGCGTCTCAAGGACCGGCCCGAAGGCCCGTCACACGTATCTGGACAAGTAGAGCACGGTAACAGGGCTTCGGAGAAGCCGTTGTTTCCGTGGTTAAGAACCTATGGGGATTCCTGGGGCGGGCGCAAACTATTTTCGGGTCGAGTTTGCCTCAGCTGTCCCGATCGGCTTCCGCACGCTCTTCACCTGCGCAGATGGCCAGTACCTCGGCTCCGAACCGGTCCAGCTTGCGGCTGCCGACACCGGCGATGCCGGCCAGCTCGCCCGCGCTCCCCGGCACGGCCTCGGCGATGGCCATCAGCGTCTTGTCGGTGAACACGCAATAGGCGGGCTGGCTGAGCTGCTGCGCCTGGTCGGCGCGCCAGTCGCGCAGCCGCTCGTAGAGCGCCTCGTCCATGTCCGAGGGACAGTCCTCGCAGCGCATCAGCTTCATCTCGCCGGCGTCCGTGAGCGTCTTGCGGCACACCCGGCACAGAACCGGGCCACGCCGCTTGCGCCGGGCCGCGCCCGCGCGCTCCACGGAACCGCCCGTGCCCGCCCCCGCGCCCCGGGCACTCGGGGCCACGGAGCCCGGCCGCAGCCCGTTGAGAAAGCGGGTGGCCCGCCGGGAGGCCCGGCCGCCGGGAGAACGGGAGAGCGCCCAGGAGAGGGAGAGATGCAAGCGCGCCCGGGTGACACCGACATAGAGCAGCCTGCGCTCCTCCTCGATCTGCTCGTCGGTCTTGGCGTAGGTGATCGGCATCATGCCCTCGGTGAGACCGACCAGGAACACCGCGTCCCACTCCAGGCCCTTCGCCGCGTGCAGCGAGGCGAGCGTGACACCCTGCACGGTCGGCGCGTGCTGCGCGGCCGCGCGCTCGTCCAGCTCGGCCACCAGATCGGCGAGCGTCGCCGACGGCTTGGCCCGTACGAAGTCCTCGGCGAGCCGGACGAGAGCGGCCAGCGACTCCCAGCGGTCACGGACGGCGCCCGAGCCCGCCGGAGGTTCGGTGGTCCACCCCTTCGTGGAGAGCACCGCCCGCACCTGCGACGGCAGCTCGACCACATCGTCGAGCAGGGAGTCGTTGCCCCCGAAGCGGGCCGCGCCGCGCAGCGCGGCGCCCGCTTCCCGTACCTCCTGGCGTTCGAAGAACCGCTCGGCGCCGCGCAGCTGGTAGGGCACACCCGCGTCGGCGAGGGCCTGTTCGTAGACCTCCGACTGGGCGTTGATCCGGTACAGCACCGCGATCTCGCCGGCCGGCACGCCCGCGGCGATCAGATCGCGGATCCGGCGGGCGGTGCCCTCGGCCTCGGCGGGCTCGTCCGTGTACTCCGCGCACACCGGCTCGGGGCCCGGCTCGCGCTGCGAGATCAGTTCGAGCCGGTGCTCGGCGGCCCGGCCGCGCGCCTGGTTGAGCAGGCTGTTGGCGAGATGGACCACCTGCGGCGTGGAGCGGTAGTCACGGACCAGCTTCACGACGGTGGCGCCCGGATGCCGGGTGCGGAAGTTCAGCAGGTGGTCCGGGGTGGCGCCGGTGAAGGAGTAGATGGTCTGGCTGGCGTCACCGACCACACAGAGGCTCTCCCGGTCCCCCAGCCACAGGTCGAGCAGCCGCTGCTGGAGCGGACTGACGTCCTGGTACTCGTCCACCACGAAGTGCTGGTACTGACGGCGGATCTGGTCGGCGATGTCATGGCGGTCCTGGAGGATGCCGACCGTGAGCAGCAGGACGTCCTCGAAGTCGATCACCGAGCGCTCGCGCTTCAGCTGCTCGTACAGCCCGTAGATCTGGCCGATCTCGGCCGCGTCGCGCGGGGCCTCGCGGGAGGACTTGGCCACGGCGGCCGGATAGTCGGCCGGCACGGTCTGGGTCACCTTCGCCCACTCGATCTCGCCGGTGACGTCGCGCAGTTCATTGCGGTCGAGCCGGATCCGGCAGCGGGCCGCGGACTCGGCGACCAGCTGCACCTTGCGGTCCAGCAGCCGCGGCAGCTCTCCGCCGACCGCCTTGGGCCAGAAGAACTGGAGCTGGCGCAGCGCCGCCGAGTGGAACGTACGCGCCTGCACACCGCCCGCGCCGAGCTGGCGCAGCCGCCCGCGCATCTCGCCCGCGGCACGGTTGGTGAACGTGACGGCCAGCACGCTCGCGGGCTGGAGGATCCCCGCGCGCACGCCGTACGCGATCCGGTGCGTGATCGCGCGCGTCTTGCCCGTGCCGGCCCCCGCCAGCACGCACACCGGACCGTGCAGGGCCGTCGCCACCTCGCGCTGCTCGGGGTCGAGCCCGTCGAGCACCGCGTCGGCGTCGCGCGGCGGGGTCACGATCTGGCCGCCGTCGGATTCCCGCGGGAACAGTGAGGAGTGCGTTGCTGATGTCACCCCGCCATGCTGCCAGGTCCCCCGGGACAGCTGCGGCGGTTGTCCACAGGGGTGCCACATCGGTCGTACTGATGCGTTCGTACGACCGGTCCTGTGGGTGGACGGCGACGGCCGGGGATGGCCGTACGGCATACGGGAATGGTGGCCGGGTCGTGCACGTTCGAGAGAATGCGGGCGACGCAACCAGCGGAATATCCGCACTGTCGAGGCAGAGGAGCCGAGAGACATGCCGGGCACTGTGACGATGTACAGCACCACGTGGTGCGGATACTGCCGTCGGCTCAAGGGCCAGATGGACCGTGAGGGCATCGCGTACACCGAGATCAACATCGAGCAGGACCCGGAGTCGGCGGCCTTCGTCGAGAAGGCGAACGGCGGCAACCAGACGGTGCCGACCGTGCTGTTCCCCGACGGCTCCACGCTGACGAACCCCTCGCTGGCCCAGGTCAAGCAGAAGGTCGGCGTCTGAGGTCGCGGACGGCTTCCGACGTCGCGGACGGCGTGAGGGCGCGGACACGCGCCCCGGGACGGGCGGGTCCGGGACATCTGTGACGCGAGCCCCCCACCGGGAGACCGGGCGGGGGGCTCGCGTCGTGTGAGTCCCGGACCTGCGGGAACTCAGAGCCGGGGCAGCGGCTTCGGCAGGGGCTTGCCGTACCAGAGCTCCACCAGCCGGGCGGCGATCGAGATGCCGACGGGAGGAAGGATCTCGCCCGTCTCGATCGCCGTCCGCAGGTCCTCCCGGGAGAACCAGCGCGCCTCCTCGATCTCCTCGCCGTCCACCGTGATGTCCGAGGACGTGGCGCGCGCGATGAAGCCCAGCATCAGACTCGACGGGAACGGCCACGGCTGGCTGGCGATGTACTCGACCTCGCCGACGGTGACACCCGCCTCCTCGTAGACCTCACGGGCCACTGACGTCTCGATCGACTCGCCCGGCTCCACGAAGCCCGCCAGCGTGGAGAAACGGCCCTCGGGCCAGTGGACCTGGCGGCCCAGCAGCGCGCGGTCCTCCTCGTCGGTGACGAGCATGATCACCGCGGGGTCGGTACGCGGATAGTGCTCGGCGCCGCAGGCCTGGCAGCGGCGGATATGGCCGGCCGCCGCGATCACGGTGCGTTCGCCGCAGCGGGAGCAGAACCGGTGCAGCCGCTGCCAGTTCTCCAGCGCCACCGCGTGCACCATCAGGCCGGCGTCGCGCGCGGAGAGCAGCATCCCGGCCTCGCGCAGCCCCGCGGGCCGCGCCGACTGGTCCATCCGTCCCGGCAGCGAGTCCTTCTGGAGCGCGAAATAGCGGACGCCGTCCTCGTCCGTGCCGAGGAAGTAGCGGTGGGTCTCGGTGAGGGGCGCCTCGAAGGCCGGGGTCATGACCAGTTCGGTCCGCCCGTCAGGGGTGTCGTCGATCAGCACCTGGCCGCCCGACACCACGAAGACGCGGGTCGTCGGATGGCTCCAGGCAGCCGCCAGCCAGGCCTCGTCGAGACGGTGGTGTGCCGCGCGGTCGATACCGCTGGGGGCGGTGAGGCCGATGGGTCGGTGTGCGGTGGCGTCACTGCTGAGCGTGCTCACAGGTACTTCCAACTCCCCCGGATGGATTGGGTTTCTGATCAGCGGAGTGTGCGGCGGAGGCGAGCGGGGCGGTCAACGCGCGGGTCCTGTCCCGGGCCCGGGGGCGGTACCCAGCTCGCTCCAGAGGTGGGCGGTGGTCTCCACGCCTTTGAGGAGCAGGTCGAGTTCGACCTTCTCGTTCGGCGCGTGCCAGCCGTCGGACGGTACGGAGATGCCCAGGAAGAGCACCGGGGCGCCCAGCACGTCCTGGAGGTCGGCGGCCGGTCCCGAACCGCCCTCCCGGGTGAAGCGGATCTTCTGGCCGAAGGCGCGCCCCATGGCCCGTACGACGGACTGGAGCGCGGGATGGTCCAGCGGGGTCAGACAGGGACGCGTGGCCGCGCCGAAGCTGATCTTGTGACGGATGCCGACCGGGATCCTGGCCTCGGCCCAGTCGCGTACGGACCGCTCGATACGGTCCGGGTCCTGGCCCGCGACCAGCCGGAACGAGAGCTTCAGCTGTGCGGAGGACGGGATGATCGTCTTGCCGCCGGGGCCCTGATAGCCCCCGCCGATGCCGTTGACCTCGGCGGTCGGACGCGCCCAGATCCGCTCCAGCGTGGAGAAGCCCGCCTCGCCGAGGGTGCCGTGCGATGTCGCCGTACGCAGCCACTCCTCCTCGTCGAAGGGCAGCTCCGCGATCAGGGCGCGCTCGGCCTCGGTCAGTTCGGCCACCCCGTCGTAGAAGCCGGGGACCGTGACGCGCTCGTGCTCGTCGTGCAGGGCCGCGACGAGGCGCGCGGCGACGGTGGCCGGGTTCGGGACGGCTCCGCCGAAGGAGCCGGAGTGGATGTCCTGGTCGGGGCCGTACAGCTCGATCTCGCAGTCGGCGAGCCCGCGCATACCGGTGCAGACGGTCGGGGTGTCCGCCGACCACATGCCCGTGTCCGAGACGATCACGACATCGGCGGCGAGACGGCCGGCCCGCTCCTCGGCCAGCGCGCGGAAGTGCGGGGAGCCCGATTCCTCCTCGCCCTCGACGAGCAGCTTGAGGTGGACGGCCGGTGTGGTGCGGCCGGTGGCGGCGAGATGGGCCCGTACGCCGAGTGTGTGGAAGAACACCTGCCCCTTGTCGTCCGCGGCGCCCCGCGCGTACATACGGCCGTCCCGTACGACCGGCTCGAAGGGGTCGGTGTGCCAGCCGTCCTCGCGGGCGGCGGGCTGGACGTCATGGTGACCGTAGACCAGCACGGTCGGGGCGTCCGGGTCCTCGGAGGGCCACTCCGCGAAGACGGCGGGGGCGCCCGGGGTGTCCCAGATCTCGGTGACCGGGAAGCCGGTCTCCCTGAGCTTCGCGGCAAGCCAGTCGGCACTGCGCCGCACGTCAGCGTCGTGGTCGGGGTGGGCGGATACGGAGGGGATGCGCAGCCAGTCGGCGAGGTCGGCGAGGAAGGCGGCGCGGTGGGTCTGGATGTACGTACGGACGACGCTGTCCGGGGTGTCGCTCATGCGTCGAGCCTAACGGGCTCAGAGGGCGGTCCCGTCTGCCGGTTGTGAGGATCGCTCTTCCGTGGGGGTGTCCCGGGTCCCGTGCGTCGCTTCCGGGGCGGTCCCGTCCGGGGACTCGGGAGCGGTCCCGTCGGGGGACTCCGGGGCTTCGGTGAGGAGCCGTTCCAGCTCGGGGCGGCCGGGAAGACGCTCCGGGCGGACGACCTCCCCCGTCCTCACATACAGGAAGGTGGCCGTGACCGCGGCCGGCGGGAGGCCGTGCCGCTCGGCCCAGGCGAGCCGGTAGACGGCGAGCTGGAGGGGGTCCGCGGTCCCGGCGCGGCCGGTCTTCCAGTCGACGATCTCGTAGGCGAAGGTCTCCGCGCCGGTCGCGGGATCGGCCTCGGCATGGCGGTAGACGGCGTCGATACGGCCCCGGATCACCCGGCCGGCGAGGGTGAGCTGGAACGGCTCCTCCACGCGGTACGGCGTGCGCCGGGCGTACGGCGTGAGCTCGAACGCCTCCTTGAGCGCGGCCAGATCGCGTTCGTCCGCGATCTCCGGCTCGTCGTCCTCGCCGCCGGGCAGCTCGTCGGGGCCGAGCATCGGGAGCGGCAGCTCCTCGAACCGCGACTCCACCCAGGCATGGAACCGCGTGCCCCTGCGGGCGGCCGGGCGCGGCGGGCGCGGCATGGGCCGGGCCAGCTCCTGGGCGAAGCCGTCGGGGTCGGCGGCGAGCCGCAGCAGCTGGGAGGCGGAGAGCGACGGCGGTACGGGGACCTCGCGGACGGTGGCGCGGGCGCGGCGCAGCTCACCGGCGAGGGCGTCGAGATCGCGGTCCCAGGAGGCGAGGGTGCGGCTCTCCTCGGGGGTGAGGCGGGGGCGGGCGGCCGGGGTCCCCCCTGGCTGCCGGGGGCGGGGGACGGCTGCCGGGGAGTCGGCGGAGACGGAGACGGGAGCGGCGGAGGGGCCTTCGGCGGCGGAGGCGGGGCCTTCGGCGGCGCGGGCGGTCGTCCAGGCGTCCCAGTCGGACGGATCCGCGCCCGGAAGGTCACCGCCCGGCAGATCCGCGCCGTACAGATCCGCGCCGGACAGATCCGCGCCGGACAGGTCGGCATCGAAGGGATCCGCGTCGAAGGGGTCGGCGTCGAAGGGGTCGGCGTCGAAGGGGTCGGCGTCCATCGACTCGCTGTCGAACGGGTCCGCGTCGAAGGAGTCGGCATCGGACGGCTCGGCCGGGTCCGGCCCGTACGACTCCGGCCCGTACAGCTCCGGCCCGTACGACTCCGGCCCGTACAGCTCCGGATCGCCGGGCTCTGCCGGCTCCGCGGGCTCATCCGGACCGGCCGGCTCCGCCGGCTCGGCCGCCGCCCCTCCCTCGCTCCCCAGCTCCTCCAGATACGTCAGCACCGTGTCCGCCGCCGCGCGCCGGCGGGTCAGGGACGGCCCGTCCAACGGAAGCGGCCAGGCGTGGGAGACGCCCTCCGTCCGCAGCGCCGGGTTGTCCTCCGACTCCTCCGGTTCGTCCGCCCACGCCTCGATCTCGCCGAAGCCCGCCGCGCAGTGGTCGTACAGCGCGTGCAGAAAATCGGACGGGCCCCTCGGGCGCTTCTGCGTGGGCCCCCACCAGTGGCCCGAGCCGAGCAGCAGCGAACGCGGGCGGGTGAAGGTGACATAGCCGAGGCGCAGCTCTTCGGTGTGCTGGTGCGCCTTCATGGCCTCCTTGAAGGACTTGAGCCCCTTCGCGTCCCAGGACGTGATCTCCGGCAGCGTCGGCGCGTCACCGCGCAGCGCGTGCGGGAGGACCTTCGGCTGGGACGTCCAGGCCTCGCGTGCCTTGCCGTTGGGGAACTGCCCGGTGACCAGCCCCGGCACGGCGACGACATCCCACTCCAGACCCTTGGACTTGTGGGCGGTGAGGACCTTCACCGTGTTCTCGCCGCCGGGCAGGGCGTTGTCCAGGCCCTTCTCGTACTGCGCGGCCGTCCGCAGGAACCCCAGGAAGGCCAGCAGCCCGGCCTCGCCGTCGAGCGAGGCGAACGACGCGGCTATGTCGAGGAAGTTGCCCAGCGTCTCGCGGCGGCGGGCGGCCAGCGCGTGCGGGGAGGCGGAGAGCTCGACCTCAAGGCCGGTCGTGGCCAGGACGCGGTGCAGGACGTCCATCAGGGGGTCCGCGAGCGACCGGCGCAGCTCGCGCAGTTCGGTGGCGAGCCGGGCGAACCGGACCCGGGCGGCGGCGGAGAAGGGCAGTCCGTCCTCCGGTGCGCCCGCCGACTCCAGGAAGGTGTCCAGGGCGTCGGCGAGCGAGATCACCTCGGCGGGGTCGGTGCCCTCGACCGCCGCGGCCAGCCGCGCGTCGGGGTCGTCGTCCCCGTCGGCGCCCGCACCCCGGTGGACCAGCAGCCGCGCCCGGCGGCCGAGCAGCGCCAGATCGCGCGGGCCGATGCGCCAGCGGGGTCCGGTGAGCAGCCGTACGAGGGAGGCGTTGGCGCCGGGGTCCTGGAGGACCTCGCACATCGCCACGAGGTCGGCCACCTCGGGGAGATGGAGCAACCCCGACAGGCCGACGACCTCGACGGGCACGTCGCGGGCCACCAGGGCGCCCTGGATCTCCGGGAAGTCCCCGGCCGTACGGCACAGCACGGCGATCTCGGCGGGCTCCTTGCCCGTACGCACCAGATGGGCGATCGAGTCGGCGAGCCAGTCGATCTCCTCCGCGTGCGTACGCAGCAGCGCGCAGCGCACCACGCCGTCGCGCTCGGCGCCGGGCGCCGGACGCAGGGCCTCCACGCCTTCGTGCATCGCGCGCAGCGGTTCCGCGAGGCCGTTGGCGAGGTCCAGGAGACGGCCGCCGCTGCGGCGGTTCTCACTGAGGGAGAAGCGGGCGGCCGGGCGGCCGTCGGCGTACGGGAAGTGGGCCGGGAAGTCGTCCAGATTGGCGACGGAGGCACCGCGCCAGCCATAGATCGCCTGGCAGGGGTCGCCGACCGCGGTGACCGCGTGTCCCGTACCGCCGCCGAAGAGGCCGGAGAGCAGGAGCCGCTGGGCGACCGACGTGTCCTGGTACTCGTCGAGCAGGACGACCCGGAACTCGTCCCGGAGGAGGGCACCGACCTCGGGGCGGGTGGTGGCGAGCTGGGCGGAGAGGGCGATCTGGTCGCCGAAGTCGAGGAGATCGCGGGAGCTCTTGGCGGCGCGGTAGCGCCCGACGAGTTCGAGCAGTTCACCGCGGGCGACGGCGGTCTCCGGGACCTTGCGCAGCTCGGCGTTGCTGAGTCTCGCGCCCTCCAGGGCGCGCAGCAAATCGGTGTCGTACGCGCCGAGCCGCGCGGGCCCGACAAGATGCTCGGCCAACTCGGCGTCGAGCGCGAGCAGATCGCTGACCAGCGCGGGAAGTGTCTTGGTCAGGGCCGGATACGGTCCCGGCGCGTCCCGCAGCACTCGCGCGGCGAGCTGGAAGCGGGTGGCGTCCGCGAGCAGCCGGGCGGTCGGCTCCAGTCCGATCCGCAGACCGTGGTCGGTGAGCAGCCGGCCCGCGAAGGCGTGGTACGTGGAGATGCTGGGCTCGCCGGGAGGGTGCTCGGGGTCGATGACGTCGGGGTCGGTCACTCCGGCCCGTACGAGCGCCGTGCGCACCCGCTCGGCCAGCTCGCCCGCGGCCTTGTTGGTGAACGTCAGCCCGAGGACCTGCTCGGGGGCGACCTGTCCGCTGCCCACCAGCCACACCACCCGGGCGGCCATCACCGTCGTCTTCCCGGAACCGGCCCCGGCCACGATGACCTGCGGGGCGGGCGGCGCGGTGATGCAGGCCGTCTGCTCCGGGGTGAAGGGGATCCCGAGAAGCTCCTTGAGCTGCTCGGGATCGGCGAGATGTACGGACACCTCAGAGAGGCTATCGGCCACCACTGACAACGCCCGGCGGCCGTCGTCGCGGTGGCCGGGCTCCGGCGCGAGCGGCCCGGCTCACTCCACGACCTGCTGCCCCTCCGGCTGCGCGCTGCACGACGCGCGGAACGCGCAGTGGCCGCAGTGCTGGCCCGTGGTCGGGGTGAAGCGTTCGTCGAGTACGCGGCCGGCCGCCGTCGTCAGGAGTTCGCCCACCCACTCCCCCGCCAGTGGCTCCTGGGCCTGGACCTTGGGGAGTTCCTCGCCGCCCTCCTTCTTCGGCGCGGCCTGGCGCAGCTGTACGAGTTCCGCGCCGCCCGGCTCCGGGCGGCGGCCGTCGAAGATCTCGTCGAGCGCGCCTTCGCGTACCGCCAGCTGATAGACGGCGAGCTGGGGGTGGTGGGCGACCTCGTCCTTCGTCGGGGCCTGCTTCCCGGTCTTGAAGTCGACGACATAGGCGCGGCCTTCCGCGTCCTTCTCGACGCGGTCCATGGAGCCGCGGATGCGTACCTCGTACGCGCCCGCTTCGAGGGTCACGTCGAATCCGTGCTCCGTGGCGGCGGGCGTACGGCCGCGGTCCATGACGTGCCAGCGCAGGAAACGTTCGAGCGCGACCCTCGCCTGCGTCTTCTCCTGCTGGGACTTCCAGGGGGCGTCGAAGGCGAGCGCGTCCCATACGGAGTCCAGCCGCTCCATGAGGACGTCGAGATCGGCGGGGGTACGGCCGGAGGCCACCTCGTCGGCCAGCACATGGACGACGTTGCCGAACCCCTGGGCCGCGGTGGCGGGCGCGTCCGCCTTCACCTCGCGTCCCAGGAACCACTGGAGCGCGCAGGTGTTCGCCAGTTGGTCGAGGGCGCTGCCGGAGAGCGCGACGGGCTGGTCCCGGTCGCGCAACGGGACCGTGCTGCGGGTCGGCTCGTACAGGCCCCACCAGCGGTGCGGATGCGCGGCCGGGACGAGCGCCTGGCCGTCCTCGTCGCCGAGCGCCGCGAGCCGGGCGAGCCGGCGGGCGGCGGCGTCACGGAGCGCCGGGGACGCCGCCGGGTCGACCGTGGTGGCGCGCAGTTCGGCGACGAGCGCGGCGACGGCGAGCGGGCGGCGGGGGCGGCCGGTGATGTCCCTGGGTTCCACGCCGAGTTCGGCGAGGAAGCGCGAGGGCTGGTCACCGTCGTCGGCCGGGGCCTTGACCGCGGTCACGACCAGCCGGTCGCGGGCGCGGGTCGCGGCCACGTAGAACAGCCTGCGCTCCTCCGTGAGAAGCGCGCCGGGGGAAAGCGGCTCGGCCAGTCCGTCGCGGCCGATCCTGTCCGCCTCCAGGAGGGAGCCGCGCCGCCGCAGGTCGGGCCAGAGCCCTTCCTGCACACCGGCGACGACGACGAGGCGCCATTCGAGCCCCTTCGAGCGGTGCGCCGTCATCAGCCGTACGGCGTCGGGGCGTACGGCCTTGCGGCTGAGCGTGTCGGCGGCGATGTCCTGGGCGTCGAGCTCTTCCAGGAAGTTCAGCGCGCCCCGGCCGCCGGTGCGCTCCTCCGCGCGCGCGGCGGCGTCGAAGAGGGCGCACACGGCGTCGAGATCGCGGTCGGCGTTACGGCCGCCCGCGCCGCCGCGCAGCGCGGAGCGTTCGAGCCGGCCCGGCCAGGGGGTGCCGTCCCACAGCTCCCAGAGCGCCTCCTCGGCGGTGCCGCCGCCTTCGAGCAGTTCGCGCGCCGTGCGCAGCAGCGCGCCGAGCCGCTGGGCGCCACGGGCGTACGCCGGGTCGTGCGCCAGCAGCCGCTCGGGCTCGGCGAGCGCCCGCGTGAGCAGCGCGTCCGACGGGGCGGGCACGCGGTTCCCGCCGGCCCGCTCCTCGTCGCGCAGCGCCCGCCCGAGCCGGCGCAGATCGGCGGCGTCCATACCGCCGAGGGGGGAGGTGAGGAGAGTGAGAGCCGTCTCGGCATCGAGCCAGGAGGTGACGGGAGCCGCGGAGGCGGTGGCGGGCTCGGCCGGGGCCGGCTCCGCCGGGGGCCGGTCGCCGTCAGGCGCCGCGCTTTCCCTTCGTACGCCCTCCCCCCGTGCGCCCTCCCCTCGTACGCCCTCCGCCCGTACGTCCTCCCCCCGTACGCCCTCTCCCCGTACGTCCTCGCCCGCCACACCCCGCGACGGCCGGCCGATCGCCGCCTCCGCCACCGCTCGCAGCGCCGTCAGCAGCGGGGCCACCGCCGGTTCATGGCGCAGGGGAAGATCGTCACCGTCGATCTCCAGGGGCACACCCGCCGAGGTCAGCGCGCGCCGGATCGACGGGATCGTACGGCCGCCCGCGCGCACCAGCACCGCCATGTCGCGCCACGGAACGCCGTCCTCCAGATGCGCGCGGCGCAGGATGTCCGCGATGTTGTCCAGCTCCGTCGACGGCGTCGGGAACGTATACGTCTCGACCCTGCCGCCCGTGCGCACCGCCGCCGGCTCGCGGTGCGTCCGTACCTTCTCGGCGGGCAGCCGGGGAAGCGGCATACGGCGGGTCAGCAGCCGGGTCGCCGCCAGCAGTTGATCGCCGGAGCGCCGGGAGGTGGTGAGGACCTCCACCGGCGCCGGGCGGCCGTCCGGGCGCGGGAAGGCGTACGGGAAGTCGAGGATGCCGTTCACATCGGCGCCCCGGAAGGCGTAGATCGACTGGTCCGGATCGCCGAAGGCGACCAGCGTGCGCCCCCGGCCCGCCAGCGCGCGCAACAGCCTGACCTGCGCCGGGTCGGTGTCCTGGTACTCGTCGACGAACACCGCGTCGTACCGTTCCGTCAGCCGCGCCCCGACCTCGGGGCGGTCCGCGAGCAGCACCGCGCGATGGACCAGCTCCGCGTAGTCGAGCACCCCCTGCATATCCAGGTTGTCCAGATATTCGGCGAGGAAGGCCGCCGCCGCCGACCAGTCAGGACGGCCCGTGCGCCGCGCGAACGCGGCCAGCGCGTCGGGGCCGAGGCCCAGTTCACGGCTGCGGGCGAGCACGGCGCGTACCTCGTCGGCGAAGCCGCGTGTGGTGAGACACGCCCGCAGTTCGTCCGGCCACCGGACGCGCCCGCGCCCCGCGCGCTCCAGATCGAGCTGGCCCGCGAGGAGATCGCGTACGGCGACGTCCTGCTCGGGACCGGAGAGCAGCCGTAGAGGTTCGGTGAAGAGTTCGGCCTCCTGATGGGCGCGGAGGAGGGCGTAGCAGAAGGAGTGGAAGGTGGTCGCCTGCGGGGCGCGCCGGCCGCCGAGCCTGACCGCCATCCGGTCGCGCAGCTCCACGGCGGCCTTGCGGCTGAAGGTCAGCACCAGGATCCGTTCGGGGTCGGCGCCCCGGCCGACGCGTGCGGCGACCGACTCCACCAGCGTCGTCGTCTTGCCCGTACCGGGTCCGGCGAGCACGAGCAACGGTCCGGTCTCATGGTCAACCACCCCGCGCTGCGCTGCGTCCAGCCAAGGAGGGTCCACCGGGACCGGCGGGGTACGCACCAGTCGGTACGCGCCCGGAGTCCGCTGCCGTACCCGACGGTGCGGGGTACGCCCGGTGGAAGAGGAGGAGCTCACGTGGTTCGCCGGTCCTGGAGAAGGTGCTGGTGGTGACGGTGGCGGGGGCGCTGATGGTGGCCCGTCCCCCGGCCGGGGCGCGGATGGCGCGTGCCGGTGACGCTACGCCGTCGGGCGACCGGGACGCGTACGCTCCGCTCCACCCGCGGCGACCGGTTCGGCGGGGCGCTCGGTGCCGCGCTTCGCTCGGTCGTCCTTCCGGGCAGCCGCGAGGGCGGCGGACCACCTTTCGCACGCCCGAATGGCGGAAGCTGTCATCTGTGAGCCCCCTCGTCCTCGCCCGCGTCCGCGCCGTCCCAGCGCGCCCGCCTCATATCCAGACGCGGCACATGCCCCTCCGCGCTCCGCGGGGCCTGACGCAGGGGCGTGCCCTCCTCGCGGTAGTGGCCCAGGGCGCGCAGTTCGTGTCCGGGCAGCAGCACGCCGTCGGACCTGACCACGCGCCACCACGGCACGGCGCCGCCGTAGAGCGCCATCGCCCGGCCGACCTGGCGCGGTCCGCCCTCGCCGAGCCACTCCGCGACATCGCCGTAGGTCATGACCCGGCCGGGCGGGATCAGCTCCGCCACGTCCAGCACGCGCTCCGCGTAGTCGGGCAGCCGCGCCACCTCGTCGGGCACGTCCGCGTTCGCGCCGCGGGACTCCTCGCTCCTCATCCGGTCCATCCTGCCGCACCCCACCGACAGCCCCGCCCGGCCCGGCGGCCCGGCCGCGACCGGACATCGGAGCGCGTACGGGCGGTCACCGTATGTACGTACGCACACAAAGGGACGTATCTCGCGCGCCCCCGGTCCCCGCAATGCACCCTGATGCCCCCGTCTGTCGGCTGCTCGTGCCACCATCATCCGGGCGGTGACTGGTGATACGAGATCAAGAAGAGACGGATTCGACGGAGGAGCGGGACGTGCGGCCTGCGGCGGCGACGCCCACCTCTGGCGCTGAGTCGCGCCCGGACGCGGAACAGAACACCGGTCCGGACGGCCGGCCCGGCGACACCGGAGGCACCGGGGACACCGGCGCCACCCGTGCCGACCGCGTCTCCGGCGACGAGCCGCTGCTCTCGGCCCGCGTCCACCGCCCCTCCGATCTGCTGCGGCTGCTCATCGGCGTCCTGGCCATCGCCCTCGTCCTCGGGCTCTCCGCCTTCGCCCACGGCACGACCTCCGGTCTCGAACAGGACATCAGCAAGGGCACGGGCCAGGCCCCCGACCTGATGGTCAAGGTGGCCGGGCTGGTGTCGAGCATCGCCGTGCTCCTCGTCCCGGTCGCCTTCGCGATCGAACGGCTGATCAAACGCGACGGACTACGGATCGCCGACGGCGTGCTCGCCGCCGTCCTGGCGCATGGCGTCACCCTCGCCATCGACCTCTGGGTCGCCAGGGCCGCCCCGGAGTCGATCCAGGACGCGCTGACCCGCCCCCAGGCGGGCGCCGGGCTCACCGATCCCGTCCATGGCTATCTGGCGCCCGTCATCGCGTATATGACGGCCGTCGGAATGGCGCGCAGACCCCGGTGGAGGGTCGTGCTGTGGGTGGTGCTGCTGCTCGACGCCTTCGCGATGCTCGTCGCGGGCTACACCACACCGTTCTCGATCATCCTGACCGTACTGATCGGCTGGAGCGTCGCGTACGGCACCCTCTACACGGTCGGCTCGCCCAACGTACGTCCCACCGGGCAGACCCTGATGGCGGGTCTGCGCCATGTCGGTTTCCGCCCGGTCAGCGCGATGCGCGCCGAGGATGTCGCCGACTCCGCCGAGCAGGGCGACCGGGGCCGCCGCTATCTCGTCTCCCTGGAGGACGGCCCGCCGCTCGATGTCACCGTCGTCGACCGCGAACAGCAGGCGCAGGGCTTCTTCTACCGGGTCTGGCGGCAGCTGACGCTGCGCTCCATCACCACCCGCCGGTCCATCCCCTCCCTGCGCCAGGCGCTCGAACAGGAAGCACTGCTCGCGTACGCGGCGATCGCCGCCGGGGCCAACGCCCCCAAGCTGATCGCCACCTCGGAGCTGGGCCCCGACGCCGTCATGCTCGTGTACGAGCACCTGGGCGGCCGGTCCCTGGACTCGCTGCCGGACGAGGAGATCACCGACGAGCTGGTACGGGGGGCCTGGCGCCAGGTCAAGGCGCTCCAGTCGCGCCGGATCGCGCACCGCAGGCTCACCGGCGACGCGCTGCTGGTGGACCGCTCCGGCAAGGTGATCCTCACCGAGCTGCGCGGCGGCGAGATCGCCGCGGGCGATCTCGTGCTGCGCATGGACACCGCCCAGCTGCTCACCACGATGGGGCTGCGGGTGGGCGCGGAGCGTTCGGTGGCCGCGGCGGTCGAGGTCCTCGGCCCCGACGCCATCGCCGACTGTCTGCCGCTGCTCCAGCCGATCGCGCTCAGCCGCTCCACCCGCGCGACGCTGCGCCGGCTCGCCCGCGAGCGGTCACAGCGCGAGCGCGAGGCCGTGCTCCAGGCGTCCGAGGCGAACAAGCGCGCCAAGGTGGCGGAGGCCACCGCCCTGGACGGTGACCGCAAGGCGGTACGAAGATCCCTGCGCGCGGAGAAACAGGCGGAGAAACGGGCCATAGACGAGGCTCTCGACGAGGCGCGCGAGGAGGATCTGCTCTCCCAGATGCGCAAGCAGGTGCTGCGGATCAGGCCGCAGGCGCCGGTCGAGCCGGTCCGGCTGGAGCGGATCAAGCCCCGTACGCTGCTCAGCTTCATCGCCGGGGCCGTCGCCGCGTACTTCCTGCTCACCACCATCACGCAGGTGGACTTCGGCTCGGTCATCAGCCAGGCGCACTGGGGCTGGGTGGCCGCGGCCGTGGCGTTCTCGGCGCTCAGTTATGTCGCGGCGGCGATGAGCCTGCTGGGCTTCGTACCGGAACGGGTGCCCTTCCGGCGTACGGTCGTCGCGCAGGTCGCCGGCTCCTTCGTCAAGATCGTCACCCCTGCCGCCGTCGGCGGTGTGGCGCTGAACACGCGCTTCCTCCAGCGCGCGGGGGTACGCCCGGGGCTCGCCGTCGCCAGTGTCGGCGCCTCGCAGCTCTTCGGGCTCGGCGCGCACATCCTGCTGCTGCTGTCCTTCGGCTATCTCACCGGTACGGAGAAGTCGGCGTCGCTCACCCCGTCCAGGACGGTGATCGCGGGGCTGCTGACGGTCGCGGTGCTGGTGCTGGTCGTGACCGCGATCCCGTTCCTGCGGAAGTTCGTCGTGACGCGGCTGCGCTCCCTGTTCGCCGGGGTGGTGCCCCGCATGCTCGACGTACTCCAGCGGCCGCTGAAGCTGCTCACCGGCATCGGCGGGATGCTGCTGCTGACGGGTGTGTTCGTGATGTGTCTGGACGCCTCGATCCGGGCGTTCGACAACGGCAACCAGCAGCTCAGCTACGCGAGCATCGCGGTGGTCTTCCTGGCGGGCAACGCGCTGGGCTCGGCCGCGCCGACGCCGGGCGGTGTGGGCGCGGTCGAGGGCGCGCTGACGCTGGGTCTGCTGGCGGTCGGACTGCCGAAGGAGGTCGCCGCGCCGGCCGTGCTGCTCTACCGGCTGCTGACGCTGTGGCTGCCCGTGCTGCCCGGCTGGCTGAGCTTCAGTCACCTCACGCGCAAGGGAGCGCTGTAGACCCACGGGCGCGTAGACCCGCACGCCCGTAGACCCACGGGCGCGTAGACCCGCACGCCCGTAGACCCGCACGCCCGTAGACCTCCGCCCTTGGAGGTCCCCGGCCCGGCCGCCCCGCCGCCACCCGCATGGACCGCGGCCCCGAGCGGCCCATGCCGCCGGGGCGCACGATGGGTCCATGTCACGCTCCCCCGCGTCCACCGTCTCCGTGCCGTCCGCCACATCCGCCACATCCGCCACATCCGCCACATCCGCCACGTCTGCCCCGTCCGTCCTGTCCGTCCTGTCCGTCCTCTCCGTGCGGCGCGCCCCGGCCCTGGCCGCTGTCACCGCCGCCGCCCTGCTG
Organism: Streptomyces scopuliridis; assembly: GCF_042790125.1. Taxonomy (GTDB): domain Bacteria; phylum Actinomycetota; class Actinomycetes; order Streptomycetales; family Streptomycetaceae; genus Streptomyces; species Streptomyces scopuliridis_A. The sequence goes on along the minus strand of NZ_JBHTZS010000002.1, from coordinate 492,051 downwards.
GCCGCCACGGGATGCTCCGGCGACAACGGGGCCTCTTCACCGGGCAGCTCCCACGGCGGGAACACCCGGAGCACGGACCGGCCCAAGGACCTGGCGACCCAGCGGCTGACATGGAAGGCGTGCAAGGCCCCGTCGGTCGCGGAGGGCGGCGGTACGGCGCCCTCCCCACTGCCGGGCGGCGCCCAGTGGGAGTGCTCCTTCATGAAGGCGCCGCTCGACTACGCCAAGCCGGACGGCGACACGATCGATCTGGCGCTGATCCGGGCCAAGGCCCGCGACCAGAAGCACCGCATCGGCTCGCTCATCTTCAACTTCGGCGGCCCCGGCGGCTCCGGCATCACCGGACTGCCCGCCTTCGCCCAGGACTACGAGAAGCTCCGCGCCCGCTACGACCTGGTCAGCTTCGACCCGCGCGGGGTCGGCGACAGCGACGGCGTGAAGTGCGAGGACGACCGGCAGCTCGACGCGTACTTCGCCAAGGACGCCACCCCCGACACCCCCGCCGAGGTGAAGACCTTCACCAATGGGCTCGCCGGCTTCGCCGCCGCCTGCGAGAAGAACTCCGGCCGCTCGCTTCCGTATGTCGGTACGACCAACGCCGCCCGCGACATGGAACTGATGCGCAAGGTCCTCGGCGACAGCAAGCTCTACTACTTCGGCATCTCGTACGGCACCGAACTGGGCGGCGTCTACGCCCATCTCTATCCGAAGTCCGTCGGCCGGGCGGTCTTCGACGCCGTCGTCGACCCGACCCAGAACTCCGAACAGGGCTCGCTCGGCCAGGCCAAGGGCTTCCAGCTCGCGCTGAACAACTTCGAGAAGGACTGCATCGCGCGCGGCGACGCCTGCGCGCTGCCCGGCACCACCCCGAAGCAGATCGAGGGGTTCATCACCACGCTGCTCGCGCGGCTCGACAAGCGGCCGATCCCGGGCATCGGCAGCCGCGAGCTGACCCAGACACAGGCCACCAACGGCATCGCCCAGGCGCTCTACTCGAAGGAGTTCTGGCCGTATCTGGAACAGGGGCTCGACGAGGCCGACGGCGGCAACGGCGCGCTGCTGCTCGCACTCTCCGACTCGATGAACGGCCGTGACCAGTACGGCAGATACAGCAATCTCCAGGCCGCCAACGTGGCCATCAACTGCGCCGATTCCAAGGAGCGCTACACCGTGGCGCAGACCGAGGCGAAGCTGCCGGAGTTCCGCAAGGCATCGCCGGTCTTCGGGGAGTTCCTGGGCTGGGGGATCATGAGCTGTACCAAGTGGCCGGTGCCGGGGCAGTGGTCCACCCCCGATGTCAGCGCGAAGGGCTCGGCCCCGATCCTGATCGTCGGCAACACCGGTGACCCGGCGACCCCGTACGCGGGCGCCAGGGCGATGGCCGACGCGCTGGGCAAGGGCGTCGGCACGGAAATCACGTACCACGGCCAGGGACACGGCTCGTACGACAGCGGGAACCCCTGCGTCCAGGGGGCGGTGAACGGTTATCTGCTGAACGGAAAGGTGCCGGCGGCGGGCACGGTCTGCCGCTGACGCGCCCGGCCGGCTTCGGTTGTCCTTGTCCGCCGGAGCGGATTGAATGACGCCATGTCTCGCCGTACACGGATATCCGCCCTGCTCACGGTGTCACTCCTGCTGACCGTCACCGGGTGCGGGAGGGGTACGGAGGACCCCCCGCCCGACGCGAAGGCGGCCCCTCCCTCCTCGGCCGCCGCGCCCGCCCCGGCCGCCGCCGGCGCCACGCCGGACTCCGCCGATCTGCCCGGAATACCCGCCTCGCTCACCGGTCAACGGCTCGACTGGAAGCGCTGCGAGGCGCCGCGGAAGGCGCGGGGCAGCGCGGCGAAGGCCCCCGGCGCCGGCTGGAAGTGCGCCACGATGCGTGCGCCGCTCGACTACCGCGCACCGGCCGCCGAGACGATAGGGATCGCCCTGATCCGTTCCGAGGCCAAGGACAGGGCCGGCCGGATCGGCTCGCTCCTGTTCAACTTCGGCGGCCCCGGCGGCTCGGGGGTGGCCGCACTCCCCGCCTTCGGCGACTCGTTCAGCGCGCTCCAAACCCGCTACGACCTGGTCGGCTTCGACCCGCGCGGGGTGGCGGAGAGCGCCGGTGTGGTGTGCCGGAACGACCGGCAGACGGAGAAGTCCTTCCGTATCGACGCGACCCCCGACACCCCGGCCGAGCAGAAGACCTTCCTCGATGACTCCGCGGCCTTCGGCGCGGACTGCGCGCGCCGCTCCGGGTCGCTGCTGCCCCATTTCGGCACGACCAACGCGGCCCGTGACATGGATCTGATGCGCCAGGTCCTCGGTGACGACACACTCAACTATCTGGGCTTCTCGTACGGCACCGAACTGGGCGGTGTCTACGCCCACTTGTTCCCGGCGAAGGTCGGCCGGTTCACCCTGGACGCGGTCGTCGATCCGACGGCCGACTATGTGGGGCACTCCCGCAACCAGGCCCTCGGCTTCCAGCGCGCCCTGGAGAACTACTACAAGAGCCGGGGCGTCAGCGCGCAGGCGGGCACCGCGCGGGTGGTGCGGCTGCTCGACCGGCTCGACCGCGAGCCGCTGCCGACGGGTACGGGGCGCAGGCTCACCGAGAGCCTCGCGCTCACCGGCATCATCACCCCGCTCTACAGCGAGGACAGCTGGCCGTATCTGACCGACGCGCTGGACGCGGCCGAGGGCGGCGACGGCAGCGGGCTGCTCCGGCTGGCCGACTCGTACAACAACCGCGACGCGCAGGGCCGCTACGGCACGGCGCAGCACTCGCAGCGCGCCATCTCCTGCGCGGACACCAAGGGACGTGTCACCGCCGCTGAGGTCACGTCGCGGCTGCTGGCGGACTTCCGGAAGGTGTCGCCGGTCTTCGGCCCGTTCCTGGCCTGGGATCTGGCCGGCTGGTGTGCCGGCTGGCCGGTGGCCGGCGAGCACGAGACACCGGAGGTGTCGGCGCCGGGCGCGGCGCCGATCCTGGTGGTCGGCGGCAAGGGCGATCCGGCGACGCCGTACGAGGGTGCGCGGCGGATGGTGGAGGAGCTGGGCGACGGGGTCGGGGTCCTGCTCACCTTCGAGGGCGAGGGCCATGGCGCGTACACCACCGGCAACCGCTGTATCACCGGCGCGGTGGACGACTACTTCCTGCACGGCACGGTCCCGGCGGCCGGGACCAGCTGCTCCTAGCGGACCGGCGAAGGGCCCGCGCGTGACGGAGGGCCCGCGCATGACGACGGGCCCGCGCATGCGGAGGGCCCAGGCATGACGGAGGGGCCGACGTACGCACGTCGGCCCCTCCGTTCGTATCGAAGCGCCCGGTCTCAGCAGACCGGGGTCTCAGTAGACCGGCTTCTCCGGCTCGATCTGGTTGACCCAGCCGATGACTCCGCCGCCGACGTGCACCGCGTCCGAGAAACCCGCCGACTTCAGCACCGCGAGGACTTCCGCACTGCGGACACCCGTCTTGCAGTGCAGGACGATCTTCTTGTCCTGCGGCAGGCTCTCCAGGGCCGTGCCCATCAGGAACTCGTTCTTCGGGATCAGCTTGGCGCCGGGGATCGAGACGATCTCGTACTCGTTCGGCTCGCGCACATCGATGATCTCGATGTTCTCCTTCTCGTCGATCCACTCCTTGAGCTGCTTGGGAGTGATCGTCGAGCCGGCCGCCGCCTCCTGGGCCTCCTCGGACACGACGCCGCAGAAGGCTTCGTAGTCGATGAGTTCGGTGACGGTGGGGTTCTCGCCGCAGACCGCGCAGTCGGGGTCCTTGCGGACCTTGACCTGGCGGTACTGCATCTCCAGGGCGTCGTAGATCATCAGCCGGCCGACCAGCGGCTCGCCGACACCCGCGAGGACCTTGATCGCTTCGGTGACCTGGATGGAGCCGATGGACGCGCAGAGCACACCCAGCACGCCGCCCTCGGCGCAGGAGGGAACCATGCCGGGGGGCGGCGGCTCCGGGTAGAGGCAGCGGTAGCAGGGGCCGTGCTCGGACCAGAACACGCTGGCCTGGCCGTCGAAGCGGTAGATCGAACCCCAGACGTACGGCTTGTTCAGCAGCACGCAGGCGTCATTGACCAGATAGCGGGTGGCGAAGTTGTCCGTGCCGTCCACGATCAGGTCGTACTGCGAGAAGATGTCCATCACGTTCTCGGCCTCGAGCCGCTCCTCGTGAAGGATCACGTTCACGTACGGGTTGATCCCGAGGACGGAGTCACGCGCGGACGCGGCCTTGGACCGGCCGATGTCGGCCTGGCTGTGGATGATCTGGCGCTGCAGGTTCGACTCGTCGACCTCGTCGAACTCCACGATGCCGAGCGTGCCGACACCGGCCGCGGCCAGGTACATCAGAGCCGGGGAGCCGAGGCCACCGGCACCCACACACAGCACCTTCGCGTTCTTCAGCCGCTTCTGCCCGTCCATCCCGACGTCCGGGATGATCAGATGACGGGAGTACCTGCGGACCTCGTCGACGGTGAGCTCGGCAGCGGGCTCGACCAGGGGTGGCAGCGACACAGGGACCTCAACAAGGGGGTTGGCCGGTCAATCAGTACGGTTGTTCTGCCTGTAACACTGCCACGGCCCTTCTCATTCCGAGACACCCGGTCCGACTCGCGAGACGATTTCGTCCCAGAAGCCGGGCAGTGTCTCGAATGACCCGTTGCGCGCGGCCGGGCCGCCCCCGGGACCCCCGTCGCTCCGCTCCGTACGGTCGGTGAAGAAGATCGTGCCCGCGCCCTGCCAGCGGGCGATCCGCACCGCCTCCGCCAGATGGCCGCGCGGCACCCCGTGGACGAGATGGGCGAAGCGCTCCGGCGGGTGGTCCGCCGTCCACGCGGCCGCCTGCGACCAGCGGTACTCCGCCCACGGGCCGCGGAAGGTCACCAACTGGTCGGCGGCCTCCGCGTATCCGGGGTACGGATGGACCCCGTGGCCCAGGACGAGGAACCCGCCGTCGAGCAGCGCGCCGAGGGCCGCCGTCGTCCGCCGTGTCGCGGGCAGGTCGGCGCGGCCCGCCGGGCAGCGGTCGAGGAAGAAGCCGTCGACGCGGTACCAGTCGGAGAACCGCCGCGCTTCGGCGACCAGCTCCCCGGCGGGGCGGGTGCCGTACGCCAGATCGAGGTGCCCGAGCACGCGGGACCCCGCGTTGGTGAGCCGGCCCGCCGCCGCCAGACAGTGCGGATCGGGGCGGTCGCCCGGGCCGTTCGCGACATTGAGGACGGCCCAGTGCAGCGGGGTTCCCGGCCGGGTCAGTTCGGCCCACTCGACCGGGGCGAGCAGCGGATGCGCGTACCCGGGAACGCCGATGCCGAGCCGGCCCTCCTCGGTGGCGGAGAGCCGGCCGCCGGGTCTGGTCAGATACGGCACGCCGCCTCCATCCAGATATCGGCGAGTGACTCCTCCAGATTGATCCGGGGCCGCCAGCCGAGCCGGTCGCGGGCGGTCCGTACATCGGCCTGCTGCCAGCTGCCGCAGCCGTCGGGGTACGGGAACGGGCCCGCGCCCAGGTGTTCCGGCGGCGTTTCGCCCCGGGGGGCGCCGACGGTGGCGTGGCCGGCCCGCATCGGCCCCGACGGCAGGTCCAGTTCGTGGAGGGCGCCCGCGTACCCCGCGACCCGTGCCAGTACGGCGGCGGCGTCGCGCAGTCTCACCGCGCGTCCGGTGCCGATGTTGACGACGCCCTGCGCGGCGGAGAGCGAGGCGGCGTGCACGGCGCGCGCCACATCGCGTACGTCGACGAAGTCGCGCTGCACGCCCAGGCCGCCGAGCTTCAGCTCGCCGTCGCCGGACTGCATGGCGCGGCGCATCGCCTCGGCGAGCCGGCCGAGCGGGGAGCCCGCGGGGGTGCCGGGGCCCACGGGCGAGAACACCCGGAGCACGATCGCGTCGAGCCCGGACCCCAGCACCAGCTCGGACGCGGCGAGCTTGCTCACGCCGTACGGGCCGCCGGGGCGCGGTACGGCGTCCTCGGCGGTCGACGAGCCGGGCTGGGACGGGCCGTACTCGGAGGCGCAGCCGAGCTGGACGAGCCGAGCGCCGCAGCGGCTGCGGCGCAGGGCCTCGCAGACCGTGGCGACGGCGACCGTGTTGTGCCGGGTCAGCTCGCGCGCGCCGCCACGGGTGGCTCCGGCGCAGTTGATGATGACCCCGGGGTGGACGGCGTCCAGGAACCGGGTGAGGGCTCCCGGGCTGCCGCCCGCGAGATCGAACCGCACATCGGCGTCGTCGCCCCGGCCGAGCGCGGTGAGGTGGACGGCGGGGTCGGCGAGCAGCCGGTCGGCCACGAAGCGGCCGAGAAAACCGTTGGCACCGAGCAGCAGGACCCTCATCGCGCGGCCCCCCTGTGCCGACAGGCCGGTGCGGGGGCCGGTGCCACGGCCCGTGTTCGGGATTGGGGAGTCATCTCTGGCTTCTCCTTCACAAGGTGGTGCTGAGGGCTCAGGTGTGCGCCGACGCCCGCGAGAGGGCGACGGTGGCATGGGCGAGGAGTGCGAGCGCGGCGGCTCCGCAGGCGAGGGCGGGTACGGCTGCCGCGCCCCAGGTCTCGGCCAGGGCGCGTACGGGGACGGCGAGGGCTTCACAGCCGGGCAGGCGGCCCGCGAGTACGGACGCGCAGGACAGGAGCTCCACGGCGCAGGCGGCGACGAGTCCGGCGGCGGCGGCTCCGGGGAAGCCGTGGACCGTGAGCAGCCGGGCGAGCAGGAGCAGCGTGCCGAGCGCGACGGTGGGCGCGAGTGCGCCGCCCGGAGTGGCGGCGAGTGCGCCGTGCGCGCCGCCGTTCTCCTCACCGGAGACGGCGGCACCGAAGACGGCGGCGGCGAGCAGATACAGACCGGTCAGGGCCACGGCGAACAGCCCTACGAGCGTGAGCAGCAGGGGGCGCGCGACGGCGGCGAAGTCGGCGAGCGCGCGGCTGCCCGCGAGTCCGCGCCGGGCCCCCGCGGAGAAGAGATGGGCGCACCAGGCGGCGGGGAGGACGGCGAAGGCCGGAGCGACGAGGAGCGCCGGGGACGCGGGCCAGGGTCCGTCGGGACCGCCGCTGACCAGCGCGGCCAGCAGCCCCTCGCCGCACAGCAGACAGGCGAGCAGCCCGTACACGCAGGGGCTGGTGGCGGGGTGGGTACGGCCTTCGGCGCGCAGCGGTCCCCGGCGCAGACAGGCGGAGAGCGCGCCGGCCAGCGCGAGTGCTCCTGCCAGGCCTATCGCGAGGCGCCGCTGTCCGCCGGTGTGGTCGAGCCCGAGCAGGGTGAGGGAGCAGACGGCGCCGGGCAGCAGCGCGAGGGCCGTCCACCGGCCCCAGCCGGACGGGCCGGCCCATGGGGGGCGCGCGTCGGCGGTGCGCGCCTCCGGGGGGCGGGGCTCGGAGATCCCGTCGGCGGTGGTGCGCGGGGCGCGCGCGTACAACTCCTCGGCCAGCGAGAAGACATCACGGTGGCGGAAGCGGGCGGCGGTCCGGTCGGTGATGCCGTGCGCCTCCAGGCCGGCGGCGATCTCCAGCGGGTCGACGGCCCGCGCGCACAGCTCACGGTGCCGGTGCAGGAGCGCCTTGACGGGATCGGCGGGGCCCCGGCGGGCGGCGGGCCTCCCGGTGTGCGCGAGGGGTGCGGCGGGCGCGGCGGGCGCGGCGCAGGCAGCGGGGGCGGCGGGCGCCTCGGACGGGGGCTCGCCGGGCAGGAGGGCCCGGGAGCGGGAATCCCAGGGCCCCGGGCCGGCGGGGGCCGGGGTGGCCGCCATGGCCGGGGCAGGAGTGGCCGCGCTCGTCGTACGGGCGGCGCCTCGGTCAGACATCGCGTTCCCCCGCTCCGGCGTACGCCCCCACCGGCCCGGCCTGCCCGTCGCGCCCGCCGCGCTCGCCACGCCCGTCGCGCGCGGGGCGCTCGGCCCGCCCGCCGCGCTTGGCACGCGCGGCCGGGCTCGCCCAGCTCGGCGTACGCCGCGGCAGCCCCGAAAGACCGCCGGTCCAGCGGCCGGGCACATACGTCTCGGCCGGGTGGGCGAAGGGCAGCGGCTCCCCGTCCGCGTCCACGGCGTCGGCCGCGCGCCGGACCGGGGCGTGCGAGATCAGTTCCAGATAGAGCGCGCGGTAGGCCGCGAGGTTCTGCTCGACGGTGAAGAGTTCGCCCGCGCGGGCGCGCGCCGCCGCGCCCAGCCGCGCCCGGCGCGCGGGGTCGCGGAGCAGCGCGATACAGGCGTCCGCGAGCGCCCGCGGATTGCGCGGGGGCACGACGAGCCCCGTACCGCCGATGACCTCGACGACCGCCCCGACGTCCGTGGAGACCGTCGCGCGTCCGCAGAACATCGCCTCGACCAGGCTGATCGGAAAGCCCTCGGCGACGCTGGAGAGCACGACCAGGCCGGCCGCCGCATAGACGTCGGTGAGCGCGGGCGCCTCGGGGCCGCCGATCTCCTCGAAGGAGACGGGGTTGTCGCCGATGGCATGCGCGTCGGCCGCCTCGTCCGGGAAGAGCTGGGCGGCCAGCCCCCGGCAGTGGGTGAGATACGCGGCGGCTTCGGGGCCCCGCGCCGGAGCACCGACGATCCGCAGGCGCGCGCCCGGCGCCGCCCTGCGGATCTCCGCGAAGGCGTGCAGCAGCGAGATCAGGTCCTTGGCGGGCTCGATCCTGCCCACCCAGACGAGGGTGCGCGGATCGCCGCCGCCGTGATCCTCCGCCGCCTCACGGACCGACGCGAACCGCGCCGCCGCCATCCCGGGGTGGACCGTACGCAGCTTCGCGCGGTCGGCGCCGCACCGCTCCTGCCAGCGCCTGGCATGGGCGTTTCCGGAGGTGATGACGCCCGCCTGCCGGTAGACCTCGGCGGCCAGCCGCCCCTGGAAGGCCGCGAGCAGGGCGCGCACCGGCGCGTCATGCGCGCCCCCCGGCACGCTCCCCGACTCGGCCGTCGCCCCGTCCTCCGGCGCGCACCCCGGCTCGTCCCCCGGCGCGCCCGCCTCCGGAGCGCCGCCGGCGGCGAGGTAGTGCGCGCGCAGCCGTACGCCGTACTCCGTGACGAGCAGAGGTACCCCGAAGAAGCGTTTGGCCAACAGCCCGGACAGCGCGGCCGGGCCCCCGGACGCGGCATGGCAGAGATCGGCCCCGGCGAGCCCGTCGTCCTCGTACCAGTCGAGCGAGAGGGGGCGCAGAGCGCGCTCCAGCTGATCGGCGAAGGCCAGGAAATCGGGCACGGACGCGGTGTGCACGCTCCGGCGCGCGCCGGGGGTGCGGCAGGCGGCCTCCAGCAGCCGCACGGCGGCTTCCGAGCGCAGGGCCGCCGGCAGCCCGCCGCGCTCCCTGGCGAGATCGGCGAGTCCGTAGAGCCCCGCCGCGAACCTGTCGGAGGCGGTCGCGTCGTCGGTGCGCGCGGTGCAGAGCGCGGCGGTCAGCTCCGTGAAGTGCGCCGCGAACCGGCGCCGGTCACGCCGTCCGTGACGACGGCCGCCCTCGGCCGGTCCCCAGAGCGGCGCGGTGCGCACCCGCCGTACCTGGGGCGGCAGTTCTATCCACCCCCGGCTCTCCTGGCCCGCGCTCCGGCTCAGCGCGTAGAGGTCGAACTCATACGGGGCGAGCCCGCGCACGAGCCGGTCGCACCAGAGCCTGGACTCACCCGTCGCATACGGATACCCACCGTCCGTAAGCAGTCCGATCCGCACGAGCACACCCCCGATCTCCCTTGTGGGCGGACGCCGTTGATCCGGCGACACGCAGGGGACGACCGTAAGCGGATAAGCCGGTGGTGGGGGGGGGGGGGGGGGGAGGCGCACACCGACCCGGGGGAGGAACGGAAAAAAAAACGACAAGACCACGCAGTT
>NZ_JBHTZS010000002.1:426279-482233 GCF_042790125.1 Streptomyces scopuliridis | reverse complement strand
ACACCCCCACCCCCCCGCCGTCGCTGGCGCGGCCCCCGCAGCCCCCTCCAGCCGCGCGGCCCCCCCCCCCCCCCCGGGGGGGGGGGGGGGGCCGGCGGGGCCCCCCCCCCCACCACCGGAAGGGGTGAATGCACGTAACTTTCCCGTACCGGAAGCGTTTTGTCGCGCTACGGAACGGACCGGATACATGGGGTCAGGCCACGGCCATCCCCTCGGCGGGCACGGGGAGGGTCCCGCGGGCCGAACGGCGGGCCGCCGCGAGCGCCGGATCGAGGGCGGGCACGGCGGCCAGCAGCTGTCGGGTGTACGCCTCGGCAGGCGTCCCGTACACCTCCTCGACCGTCCCCTGTTCCACGATCCTGCCCTCCCGCATGACGGCGACCCGGTCGCTGACCTGCCGTACGACCGCGAGGTCATGGGCGATGAAGACCAGCGCCAGGCCCAGCTCACGCTGGAGTTCCGCCAGCAACGCGGTGACCTGCGCCTGTGTGGTCACATCCAGCGCGGAGACGGGCTCGTCGCAGACGATGAGCCGCGGCTCGGCGGCCAGCGCCCGCGCGATCCCGACGCGCTGGCGCTGCCCGCCGCTGAACTCGTGCGGATACCGGTCGTACCGGTCGGGATCGAGCCCGACCCGGTCCAGCAGTTCCCGTACGCGCGCGACGATCCGGCGTTCGTCCAGCAGCCCGGCGGCCCGCAGCGGATCGGCCACGGACTCACCGATCGGACGGCGCGGATTGAGCGAGGAGACCGGATCCTGGAACACCATCTGCAACTCGCTCCGGTAGGGGCGCAGTTCCTTCTCGGACGCCGTCGCGATCTCCGTGCCCCGGTAGCGCAGCCCGCCGGCCGACGGGTCGAGCAGCCGTACCAGCAGCCGCCCCAGGGTGGTCTTGCCGCTGCCGCTCTCGCCGACGATGCCAAGGGTCTCGCCGGGACGGACGGTGAGCGAGACCCCGTCCACGGCGGTGACGGTCCGCCGCCCCCGCCGGAACTCCCGCCGCAGGCCGACGGCTTCGAGCAGCGGCTCGCCCACGGGCTCGCGCTCACGCTCGGACCCTGGCCGCGGCTCGGCCGAAGAAGCCGCCGCCAGGGGTGTGTCCACGCGCGGCACCGCCGCCAGCAGCGCGCGCGTATAGGTGTCCCGGGGCGCTCCCAGCACCTCGGCCACCGGCCCGCGCTCCACCTCCCTTCCGTGCCGCATCACCAGCACCTCGTCCACGCTCTCCGCCGCGACCCCCACGTCATGGGTGACCAGCAGCAGTCCCATGCCGGTCTCGTGGCGCAGATCATGGAGCAGGTCGAGGATCTGCGCCTGGACGGTGACGTCCAGGGCGGTGGTCGGCTCGTCCGCGATCAGCAGCCGCGGCTCACAGGCCAGCGCCATCGCGATCAGCGCGCGCTGGCGCATGCCGCCGCTGAACTCGTGCGGCCTGGCCCCGGCCCGGCGCGCCGCGTCCGGGATGCCGACCCGGTCGAGGACCTCGACGGCCCGCGCGCGGGCGGCCCGCCACGTGGCGTCCGTATGGACCCGGTAGACCTCGGCGATCTGGTCGCCGACCGCGTAGTACGGGTCCAGGGACGACAGCGGGTCCTGGAAGACCATCGCGGCCACCGCGCCGCGCAGCGCGCGCAGTGAACGGTCGGAGGCGGCGCCCACGTCCGTACCGCCGACGCGTACCGTCCCGCCGACCCGCGCGCCGGTCCCCCGGTGCAGCCCGAGCAGGGCGCTCGCGACGGTGCTCTTGCCGCTGCCCGACTCGCCGACCAGGCCGAGCGCCCGGCCGGCGGCGAGCTCGAACGAGAGCCCGTCCACGGCCCGTACGGTCCCGGCTCCGCCGCCCGGCTCCCCGGCCGGGAAGTCGACGGTGAGGCCGTCCACGAGGATCAGCCGCTCCGTCACACCTACCGCATCCGTCACACCCACCGCATCCGCTACATCCACCACGTCCGCTACATCCACCGCATTCGCCGGATCCGGCACATCCGTCACAGCAGAGCCACCCTTCGGTCGGCCGCCGCGTAGAGCAGATCGGCCACGACATTCGCCAGGACGACGGCCGTGCCGGTCACCAGCACCACCCCCACCACCACCGGCACATCGACCACCCGTACCGCGTCGACCAGCGTCTTCCCGATGCCGGGGATGCCGAAGAGGGTTTCGGTGAGCACGGCACCGCCCACGACCGTGCCGAGGTCGTTCGCGGTGAGCGCGATGACGGGCGGTACGGCGCCGCGCAGCGCGTGCCGTCCGACGACCGCCCGCTCCCCGACGCCATACGCGCGAAACGTACGGATATGGTCCTCGGCCAGCGTCTCCAGCGTCGAACTCCGCGTCAGCCGCGCGTATTTGGCGCTCTCGAAGAAGCCGAGGGTGAGCCAGGGCAGCAGCAGGTTCCACGCCCACTGCTCGGGGTCCTGGGAGAGCGGTACATACGACGGGAACGGCAGCCAGCGCAGATACGCGCAGACCGCCATCAGAAGCAGCAGCCCGAGGATGAAGACGGGCATGCCGGTCCCGGCGAGGGTGAGCACGGTCAGCGCGCGCTCGGTGATCCCGCCGCGCCGCAGCGCGGAGAGCAGTCCGGTGCCGACCCCGATGACCAGCCAGATCACCATCGCGCCGAGCGCGAGCGAGAGTGTCGCGGGCACCCGCTCCAGGATCAGCCGGGTGACCTGCTGGTCGGTCTTGTACGAGAAGCCGAGGCAGGGCGCGTCGCAGTGCAGTACGGCCGTACCGGTCGAGTAGTCCCGCCCGGCGACGATGCCCTGGAGGAAGTGCCCGTACTGCGTGAACACCGAGGCGTCCAGGCCGAGCCGCTCCCGTATCTGCGCGACCTGCTGGGTGGAGCAGCGCTCCCCGCAGGCGAGCCGGGCCGGGTCGCCCGGTACGAGATAGAAGAGCGCGTACACGGCGACGGAGAGCACGAGCAGGACGAGCAGCGCGCCTCCGAGCCGTTTGAGCAGATAGCGCGTCATGAGGCCGTTTCCTTGAGCGGGGTGGCGGCGGTGCCGTCCGTGCGGGCGCGGCGTCCCGCGCGTGTCCCGACCCGCAGCCGGCTCGCCTCGCGCGGATCGAGCGCGGTGCGCACCGCGTCACCCAGCACGGTGAAGGCGAGGACCGTCACGAACAGCAGCCCGGCGGGGAGCAGTACGTACATCGGGTCCGCGCGGAACCAGGTCTGCGCGGTCGACAGCATCTGTCCCCAGGACGGCGTCGGCGGTGTGACCCCGACCCCGAGGAAGGACAGCGACGCCTCGATCACGATGTTCGAGGGCAGCAGGATCGCGCCGTAGGTGAGGACGGGCGCGGCGAGGGAGGGCAGCAGCTCGCGCCGCGCCACCCGTACCTCCCCTGAGCCGCCGAGCCGGGCGGCGGCCACGAAGTCGAGCTGCTTCAGGGTCAGCGTCTGCGCCCGTACGATCCGGGCCGTACCGCCCCAGTTGAGCAGCCCGATGACCAGGATCAGCAGCAGGGGGCGCGGAAAGTCCGCCGGTACGACGGCCGTCAGGGCGATGGCGAGCACCAGCATCGGCAGCGCGACCATCACGTCCGTGACTCTGCTGAGGAAGGTGTCGAGCAGCCGGTTGCCGAGCCCGGCGGCGAGGCCGACCGCGACCCCGATCAGCACCTGTACGGCCGTGGCGCCGACCGCGACCAGCAGCGAGACCCGGGCCCCGTACAGCAGCCGTACGAACAGATCCCGCCCGGTGCCGGGTTCGACCCCGAGCCAGTGGTCCCCGCTCATCCCGCCGAAGGAGCCGATCGGCACACCGCCGCGCGCCGAGTCCACGAGCGCGTCGTGGTACGAGTTGGCGTCCTGGCCCTCGATCGCGGCGAGCAGCGGCGCGGCGAGCGCCAGCACCAGGAGCAGGACGAGGACGCCCCCGGCCACCACGGCCGAGGGGCGTCCGCGCAGCCGCCGCCACACCTGCCGGGCGCCCGAGGCGCCCGTGGCAACGGCGGTGCTCACTTGACCGCGACCTGCGAGATGTCGAGAACGCCGGTCCAGTCGCTGATCACGATGTTCTTGACGTCCTTGCCGTACAGCCGCTTGTAGACCGGGTGGAAGAGCGGGACGTCGAGCGCCTGCTCACCGATCTTCTTGTCGAGGGCGCCCCAGCGCTTGGCCGCCGCGCTCAGCTCGGTCAGCTTGTTGATCTCGTCGATCTCCTTGTTGACCGACGGGTCGTCGAGCTGCGCGTGGTTGAAGTTGGAGCCGTCCTTGACGATCTGCCGGCCGTCGAAGATCGGCGCGAGGAACGGACCGCCGGACGGCCAGTCCGCGCCCCAGCGGGAGAGGAAGAAGCCGGGCGAGTCCTTGACGCTCCAGCGCGCCTCGTTGAACGCGTTGGGTTCGAGGCCCTGGAGCTTGACGGTGATCCCGGCCTGCTTCAGGGCTTCCTGGACGGCGGTGGCGACCTCGGGGCTGGTCTCCCGGTTCTGGGCGGTGGAGTGGGTGAGCGAGATCGTCAGCCCGTCGGCGTACCCGGCCTCCTTCAGCAGCTCCTTCGCCTTGGCCGGGTCGCCGGTCTTCCCCGCCGGGAAGTGGTCGTAGGGCGTGTACCCGAAGGCCGGCTGCTCGGGGAGGAAGGTGGTCGCGGGCTCGGCGAGCGCGGAGCCGCCGGCCGCGTTGATCACGCTGGTGCGGTTGATGGCGTACGAGATCGCCTGGCGCACCTTGGGGTTGTCGAACGGCTTCACCTTCGGGTTGAAGGCCAGGTAGTTGGTGTAGCCGAAGTGTCCGGTGCCCACGCGCGCGGCGAGCTCCTTGTCGCTGCCGATCTGGGCCAGCTCGGCGGGTCCGAGGTTGGTGTCGGTGGTGACGGCGGCGGCGTCGGCGCCGGAGCTGGTGGCGAGCCGCTGGTTGATGACGGCGGCGTCGAGCCCGGCCCGCACATCGATGGTGTCGGGGTAGGCGTGCCGCTCCTCGTCGGTCTTCTCCGACCAGTGCGGGTTGCGCTCCAGGACCAGATGCTGGCCGTCGCCCTCGTTCTTGACGACCTTGTACGGGCCCGAGGAGACGGGGTGTTCCTCGTACCGGGCGCCGGTGTCCTTGGCCTTCGGCACGGGCGCGAACTGCGTCTGGGTGGCGACGAACGGGAAGTCGCCCTCGGGCTTGTCGAGCTTGAAGACGATGGTCCTGGCGTCGGGCGTCTCGATCGAGGCGAGGCCCTTCTTGTCCTTGTACGGGCCCTCGTAGTCGGCGCCGCCGATCAGCCAGTCGCGCAGATAGGGGGCGCCGCCGGAGAGCTCGGCGGCGAAGGAGCGCTCGATCCCGTATTTGATGTCGGCGGTGGTGATGGGGGTGCCGTCCTCGAACTTCAGCCCCTCCTTGAGGGTGTACGTCCACTCGGTGGCGTCCGCGTTCGGGCGCCCGGTGTCGGTGGCGAGGTCGGGGACGACCTTGGTGCCGGCCGCGCCGTCCTCGCGGTTGCGGGTGGTGAGCGTACGGAAGACCAGCGAGGGGACGTTGCCGCCGCCGGAGGTGTAGAGCCGCGCCGGGTCGAAGTCGCTCTGGGCCTCGGTGTTGAGCACCGAGAGCGTGCCGCCCTTCTGGGGCTTGCCCGTGCCCGCGCCGTCGGCCTTGGCATCGTTGTCCTGGGGACCCGCGCAGGCGGCGGCGCCCGCTGCCACGACCAGGCTGACGGCTGCCGCGGCCACGCGGCGGGATATGACGGACGGTTGACGCATCGGAGGGGGCCTCTCGGTGAGCTGCGCGAGCAGGGCGCAGACAGAACGGGACAAAAGGCGCTGAACGCCCAGGAGTCCGCGCAGGCGAGAGCGGCGGGGAGGAGAACGGAAGACCGGCACGGCACGCCTGCGTACGGAACACATACGCCCGGGCGCGGAGATGCACGGCGAAAGGAAACGGCCGACGCGCGCTCGGGCAGGCGTCAGCGACAGTGAATGTCGGCCACGCACAGCGCGGTCACACCGATGAGCGTCAGCTCAATGGCGGTGCGGCCGGAGGCGGCGGCGCGGCGGGGCGACATGCCGAGAAATATGAACGACCCCGCGTGCGATGTCAACGCGGTGCGCGGCGGTTATGAGACGGCCATCTCAACTGTCGGGAAAGACCCAGGGATTCGGCTTGCACTCGATCCCCCCGATGTCCAGCGACTTGGTCTGCTGCTGCATCACCGGAGCGAGCGCACCGGGCGTGTGGCAGCTCACATGGTTGTGTCCGAGCCGGTGCCCGACCTCGTGGTTGATCAGCATCTGCCGGTAGCTGAACATCGCCTTGTCGCCGAAGGTCTTCGCGCCCTGAGCCCAGCGGAAGGCGTTGATCATGACGCGGTCGGTCGAGGCCGAGTCGCAGGACACATTGTCGATGGTCGTGTCGAGACCGGACTTGGCGCACCAGACGCCGGTGGTCCCCGGGCTCGCCAGCGTGATCACGAAGTTGGCCTTGCCGCTGGAGATCCGTTCGAAGGTCATGGCGCCGTTGTGGGCCCAGCTCCGGTCGTCGTTCAGGGTCTTCTGGATCGCTTCGGCGAAGAGGCCGCCGTCCAGCCCGAGCCCGTTCTCGATGTCCACGCGGTAGAGGAACTTCTGTCCCTTGCCGGGCGCCTTGTCGAGACCGGGTACGGCGGTGAAGTCGCCCGAGGCCGTCAGCTTCGGATCGAGCGGGAACTGCTGTGTCATCAGCTGCGCGTAGGTGGGGCGCGGGGTCGCGGCGGCGGACCGCGACGGGGTGGGCCGGCCGTCGGAGCGCGAGGCGTCATCGCTCCCACTGGCGCGGTCGGTGCCGTCGGCGGCCCGCGCGCCGGATGGTTCCGTGGCGCCGTCGGTGACCTGCCCGGCCACGATGACCGCGAGGACCGTGGTCACCGCCGCGGCGGCGATCCCGGTGAGCGCGCGTCCCTTGCCGCCTCTGGCGGGCTCCGCCGAATCCGGCTCGGTTTCGCCGCCGCCGGGGCCGTCGGCGCCGCCGTCCCGGTCACCGGTGGGGTGCGGGCCGGGCGCGCCCTCCTCCGTGACGGCGGTACGGGAGGCCGGGACGCCGAAGGCGTTGAACGCGTCGTCGTCGAACGCCTCGACGAACTCGCGGCGCGGGCCCGGGATCCGCGGAGCGGCGGGCGCCGGAGCCATGGGCGCCGAACTCCCGGGCGTACGCGGCTGCTTGGGCGGCGCGGACGCGGGCGGGGCGGACGCAGGCGGGGCCGACGCGGGCGGCGCGGAGGCAGCGGGAGCGGCGTCGCGCGCAGCGCCGCGGCGCTGCTCACCGCCCCAGCCACCGCCGGCCTCACGCTGCTCGGGGTGACCGCCTCGCACCTGCGGCACGCCCTGCGCGGGGGTGGCGTACGCCGGGCCGCCGTGCTGCTGTTCCGGGTCCGCGTCCCGGCCGTCCGCGGCGCGCCTGCGCCGCCCCTTGCCGGATCCGGCCGGCGCCGGGTCGGGTTCGTCCGCCGTGACCGCGGCCGTGGACCGCGCGCCCTGAGGTGCGGGGCCCTTGCGGCTGTGTCGTCCCACGCCCCGGATCAGCTCCTGTCGTAGTCATCGATGAGTTCCCGGCACGCCTGCGCGACCTGCCTCGGGTACTCCATCATGGCAACATGTCCGGCGTCGGGGAGGGTCAGCAGCCGGGAACCGCGGAAGGCGACCGCCGCCCTGCGGGCCATACGGTACGAAACAAGCAGATCCCGCCCACCGTAGACGAGCAGCGTCGGCGCCAGCACCCGTTCGGCCTGCCGCCACAGCCCGTGTTGACCGCCCAGGGTGTACGCGTTGACGATACCGCGCGCCGAGTTGGTCATCGCGTCCCAGAAATAGGGCAGTTGAAGCCGTCGCTCCATCTCC
The DNA here is from genome assembly GCF_042790125.1 of Streptomyces scopuliridis. Taxonomy (GTDB): domain Bacteria; phylum Actinomycetota; class Actinomycetes; order Streptomycetales; family Streptomycetaceae; genus Streptomyces; species Streptomyces scopuliridis_A. The sequence continues at coordinate 474,429 of NZ_JBHTZS010000002.1, read as the reverse complement.
CGCACCGCGTGGGCCAGATCCTCCTCGGTGACCGACGAGGGGTCGCCGTAGGTGAGCCCCATCGCGCCGCGGGTGCGCTGCTCCGCCGTCCAGTCCCGGGTCAGCCGGCCGAACAGCGAGGCGACACCGGGGACCGCGAGCAGCGCGGTCGGCAGCGCGGTGCGCTGCACCCGGAGCTCCGGCAGCGCGGGCGAGACCAGCGTCAGGGTCCGCACGAGATCGGGCCGGGCCGCCGCGACGCGCGTGACGACGGCGCCGCCGAGTGAGTTGCCGAAAAGATGTACGGGACCGCGCGCCTCGGCGTCCAACAGCCGGATCACCGCGCGGGCATGACCGGTGATGGAGTAATTCCCGTCGTCCGGCGGCGGCGAGTCCCCGAAGCCGGGCAGATCGACCGCCTCGCCGTCGACGACGTCCGCCAGGAGCGGCATCATCGCCGACCAGTTCTGCGAGGAGCCCCCGAGCCCGTGCACGTACAGCGCGGGCGGCGCCCCGGCACGGGACGCGGGCCGCGACCGCACGGTCAGCGTCAGCCCGGGAAGCGCGACGGAACGAAGCCGCTCCCCGTCCGCGACCCGTACGGGGCTCACCTTCGGCGCGACGGCGGCGGCAATGGTTTCCGGCAGCTCGGTCGACGACATGCCGCAATGTTACGAGACGATCACGCCCCGGTCCGTGTGTTCGCCGTCACAAGCCGCCTGGCGTCGCACATCCCGTGCTCATAGGCTCTTAAGGAGAGCTCTCAGGGAGAAAGGGCACGCCATGGCGGTTGACCCCAGGGATCCCGAAACCTTCGAGACGAACGGCGAGGAAGAGGCGGCCGAGCGGGACGAGGAGGTCCCCGAGGCCGACGCCGCGGAACAGCACACGGACGTACGCCCCGCGGGCGACGAACCCCTGACCCGTATCGACCGGGACAGGGCGAACGAGGCGGACGCGGCGGATCAGGCGCGGGCGGTCGGGACCGACGAGGACGACGACTACCGTCCGTGACCGGGCGGGCCGGAGTCGCGCGATCAAGGGCGAGGTGCGCCCGCCGGAGGCGACCGGACCCCAAAAAAACAGGTCCTCACCACGCACAGCCGGGTTACCCAAAAGTACGATGGCCAGGCGGCGCACAGCGCGCACGGAACGAATTTTGGGAGGCGGCGTGACAGCCATAGAGCAGACAGAGGCGGCGCGCCCGCGAGGCACGCGCCTGCCGCGTCGCGCCCGACGCAATCAGCTGCTGGGCGCGGCTCAGGAAGTGTTCGTCGCACAGGGCTACCACGCGGCCGCGATGGACGACATCGCCGAGCGGGCCGGCGTCAGCAAGCCCGTCCTCTATCAGCACTTCCCCGGAAAGCTGGAGCTGTATCTCGCCCTGCTCGACCAGCACTGCGAGAGCCTGCTCCAGGCGGTCCGTACGGCGCTCGCGTCCACGACGGACAACAAGCTGCGCGTCGAGGCCACGATGGACGCGTACTTCGCCTATGTCGAGGACGAGGGCGGCGCGTTCCGCCTGGTCTTCGAGTCGGATCTGACGAACGAGCCCGCGGTGCGCGAGCGCGTCGACCGGGTCGCGCTCCAGTGCGCGGAGGCCATCTCCGACGTGATCGCGGAGGACACCGGGCTCTCCAAGGAGGAGTCCATGCTGCTGGCCGTGGGGCTCGGCGGCGTCTCGCAGGTGGTGGCGCGCTACTGGCTCTCCAGCGAGTCCGCGATCCCCCGCGACCAGGCGGTCCGGCTCCTCACCTCGCTGGCCTGGCGCGGGATCGCCGGCTTCCCGCTGCACGGCAGTGAGCAGCACTGAACGGCGGGTTTCGCTGCGGGCGTTCCCCGCGACGTCTTCCGGATGGTCACTCCGGGCTAATGTGTGCTGCGTACCGCGCGGCTGGCCGCGCAACGCAGACCGTTCGGAGGGACATAGCCGTGGAGGTCAAGATCGGCGTGCAGCACACGCCCCGCGAGATCGTTCTGGAGAGCGGGCAGACCGCCCAGGAGGTCGAGCGCGCCGTCGCCGACGCGCTGGCCGGCAAGGCGCAGCTGCTCAGTCTCACGGACGAGAAGGGGCGCAAGGTGCTCGTACCGGCCGAGCGGATCGCGTACGTGGAGATCGGTGAGCCGGCCACACGACGCGTCGGATTCGGCGCCCTGTAGTCAGTCATTGTCACTGGTCGGGCACTGGTCACTGTCGTCGCTTCGCTGTCGTCACTGACATCCGGGAACGGCCCGGCGGGAAACCCCCGCCGGGCCGTTCTTCTGTCCGTTCCGCCGTGTCGTTTCCCGGCCCGTTACCCACGAGTTCAGCTATGCGCGTAGCCGCCCTCTCCCGGGGGTCCGAGGAGGGTTGCGTTCCGCGCACTCCGGGTAGTGACGTGCTGGGCCCGAAGGCCCTGAACGCGTGTCACTCCCGGCGTCGTGAGGTGATCAGCAGTGATCTGGGAAGTTCTCGGATCGGTCCTGCTCGGACTCGGTCTTTCGTGGGCCGCCGCCAGCCGGCTGTCCCACCGGCTCCCGGCTCACCGGACGGTGTACACGGCCGGCCCGGTCGGCGCGCTCTTCGGTGCCTATGTGACGCATATGGCGCTCGGCGCCGGCCATGTTCCCGCGACGCTCGTCGGTGCCCTGCTGGTGGGGGCGGTGCTGCTGTCGCTGCTGCTCCGCCCCACGCGGCGCGGGCTGCGCAGGCCCCAGACCTCCGCCTCCTGAGCCGTTCCGCCGGAGGCGCGCGCCTGTCAGGCGGCCAGCCCCAGGGCGGCCATCCGCTTGGTGTGCGCCTCGGTGATCCGGGAGAACATCCGGCCGACCTCCGCGAGATCGAACCCGTCCGCCACCCCGCCCACGAGCATCGTGGAGAGCGCGTCGCGCTCGGCCACCACCCGCTGCGCCTGCGAGAGAGCCTCGCCCATCAGCCGGCGTGCCCAGAGCGCCAGGCGCCCGCCGACGCGCGGCTCCGCCTCGATCGCGGCGCGCACCTTCTCGACCGCGAAGTTGCCGTGTCCCGTGTCGTCCAGTACGGCGAGCACCAGCGCGCGGGTGTCGGTGTCCAGCCGCGCGGCCACCTCACGGTAGAAGTCGCTGGCGATCGAGTCGCCCACGTACGCCTTGACGAGACCCTCCAGCCAGTCCGACGGCGCGGTCAGGCGGTGGAAGTCGTCGAGCGCCTTCGCGAACGGCTCCATCGCGCCGGTCGGCTCGGCGTCGATCGTCCGCAGCCGGTCGTTCAGCCGCTCGAAGTGGTGGAATTCGGCGGCGGCCATTTTCGCCAGGGCGGCCTTGTCGGCGAGGGTCGGCGCGAGCTTGGCGTCCTCGGCGAGCCGCTCGAAGGCCGCCAGCTCCCCATAGGCGAGCGCTCCGAGCAGATCCACGACCGCGGCGCGGTACTGCGGCTCGGCGGAGGCCGTCGTGTCCCAGTCCTGGGCGGCGATCCCGGTGGGTTCCTCGGCTGCGGATGCGGGCGTGGTGGCGTTGTCGGGCGTCTCCATGGACCGCACAATAGCCCGCTCTTCGCGCCGCGTAAGGGCCTGGTCAGACACTGTGGTCACACCGTTCCGACGAATTCGCCCAACACACATGCGCGATTCCGGGGTACAGTGGTAATGCGCCTGCCGAATATGTCGGTGGGCGATCGCAGTGTTACACAGTGTTTGAACGAGGGTAGTCCCTCGTGCAGGCCCCATGAGGATGCCCGGTCGGTGGCCCGATCGGCTCCGACCCGACCGCCCTCCGCGCGGATCGTACGCACAGCAGCGTGCGGCCGCAGATGAGGGGCCCCCTCAGCGGTTCGAGCGCTCGAGCGACGGCAGTGGTCCCGCGCCATCCGGCCAATCCACGGCCGGCCGAGTACCCAGGTGCGGTACGACCCCCAGCGTTCGCCTCGTGCCGCGTCTCACAGAAGAGGCAGCACCCTGACTACGACTTTCCGAGACCTCGGAATCCTCCCCGAGACAGCCGAAGCGCTAGAAGCCGTCGGCATCCTGTCTCCGTTCCCCATCCAAGAGATGACGCTCCCCGTCGCGCTTTCCGGCAAGGACGTCATCGGACAGGCCAAGACCGGCACGGGCAAGACGCTCGGCTTCGGTCTGCCGCTCCTGGAGCGCGTCACGGTCCCCGCGGACGTCGAGTCCGGCCGGGCCGTGCCGGAGAAGCTCACCAACGCCCCGCAGGCGCTCGTCGTCGTTCCCACCCGCGAGCTGTGCACGCAGGTCACCAACGACCTGCTGACCGCCGGCAAGGTACGTAACGTCCGGGTCCTGGCGATCTACGGCGGCCGTGCCTACGAGCCGCAGGTCGAGGCCCTCAAGAAGGGCGTCGATGTGATTGTCGGCACCCCGGGGCGGCTGCTCGACCTGGCGGGCCAGAAGAAGCTCGATCTCTCCCATGTGCGCGCGCTCGTCCTGGACGAGGCCGACGAGATGCTCGACCTGGGCTTCCTGCCCGACGTCGAGAAGATCATCCAGCTGCTGCCGCCCAAGCGGCAGACGATGCTGTTCTCCGCGACGATGCCGGGCGCGGTCATCGGCCTCGCCCGCCGTTACATGTCGCAGCCCACGCACATCAGCGCCACCTCGCCGGACGACGAGGGCGCGACCGTCGCCAACACGACGCAGCGCGTCTACCGCGCCCACTCCATGGACAAGCCGGAGATGGTCGCCCGCATCCTCCAGTCCGAGGGCCGCGGTCTGGCGATGATCTTCTGCCGTACGAAGCGCACGGCCGCCGATATCGCCGACCAGCTCGCCCAGCGCGGCTTCGCCTCCGGCGCGGTCCACGGCGACCTGGGCCAGGGCGCCCGCGAGCAGGCGCTGCGCGCCTTCCGCAACGGCAAGGTCGATGTGCTCGTCTGCACCGATGTCGCCGCGCGCGGTATCGATGTCGAGGGCGTCACGCATGTCATCAACTACCAGTCGCCGGAGGAGGAGAAGACCTACCTCCACCGCATCGGCCGCACGGGCCGGGCGGGCGCGTCCGGTACCGCCGTCACGCTCGTCGACTGGGACGACATCCCGCGCTGGCAGCTGATCAACAAGGCGCTGGACCTCGGCTTCCCGGACCCGCCGGAGACGTACTCCACGTCCCCGCATCTGTTCGAGGAGCTGAACATCCCCGCCGGGACCAAGGGCGTCCTGCCGCGCGCGGAGCGTACGCGCGCCGGGCTGTCCGCGGAGCGGGTCGAGGACCTCGGCGAGACGGGCGGCCGCGGCCGTAAGTCCGCCGCCCCCGCCGCGGCGGTACGGGAAGAGCGCCCGGCCCGTACGCGCGCCCCGCGCCAGCGCCGCCGCACCCGTGGCGGGACCCCGCTGGAGGCGACCGGTACGGCGGTCGCGGTCGAGCCGCGGTCCGAGGCCGAGGAGCCCCAGTTCCAGACCGCGGTGCCGATGGACGTGGAGCGGCCCGCCGCGACGCGTACCCCGCGCCGTCGCCGCCGTACCCGCGCCGGGTCCGCCTCCGAGGCGCCGGCCGTGGAGACCGCGGCGGAGCCGGTCCTCGCGGATCCGGTCGTCGCGGAGCCCGTCGTCGCCGAGCCCGTCGTGCCGGAGCCGGAGGCGGAGCCCGTGGCCAAGCCGCGCCGCCGCCGCACCCGGGCCGCGAAGCCCGCCGCCGACACGGCCTCGACGGTCGAGAAGGCCGCGGTGACGGAGCCGGCCGACGCCCCCGAGGCGCCCGTCGCCGAGACCAAGCCGCGCCGCCGCACCCGCGTCGCCAAGTCCGTGGCCGAGGCCGCGGAGTCGGCGGCGGTGGAGTCGGCGGACGCCAAGGCCGAGGCTCCCGTCGCGGAGGCCAAGCCCCGTCGCCGTACCCGCGTCGCCAAGCCGGCCGCCGAGGCGGCGGAGTCAGCGGCGGTGGAGGCACCCGAAGCGGACTCGGAGGCGCTGCCCAAGCCGCGCCGCCGCCGTACGCGCACGACAGCGGCGAAGACCGAGAGCTGACGTACGCGCGCACCACAGCCGGATGGCCCGACGCCCCTTCAAGGGGGTGCCGGGCCATCGGCTTTCCGGAGCGCCGTTAGCCTCTTCGCATGAGCCGGCCGCCCACGTTCGTCCCGCCCCCCTGTGCCCGTGCCCGTACGCTCGCGACCCGTCGCGGGCCCTTCGCCACGCTCGACGCGCGGCCCGCCGGGGAGCCGCGCGGCACCGCGCTGATGCTCCCCGGGTTCACCGGGAGCAAGGAGGACTTCATCGCGCTGCTGGAGCCGCTCACCGGGGCCGGCTACCGGGTCGTCTGCGTGGACGGCCGGGGCCAGTACGAGACCGAGGGCCCGGACACCGAGGACGGCTACGCGCAGAGCGGGCTGGCCGCCGACGTGCTGGCGCAGGCGGAGGCGCTCGGCTCCCCCGTACACCTCCTCGGGCACTCGCTGGGCGGTCTGATCGCCCGCGCCGCCGTGCTGCTCGACCCGAGTCCGTTCGTCACGCTGACGCTGCTGTCCTCCGGGCCCGCACGGGTCTCACCGGCCCAGCGGGAGCGGGCCGAGCTGCTCAGCGGGGCGCTCAGGACCATGACGATGCGGCAGGTCTGGGAGGTCATGCGCTCGACGGATCCCCCCGAGGAGACCGCGATCGACGGGGAGGATCTGCGCAGGCGCTGGCTCCTCACCCGGCCCGCCCAGCTGATCGCCACCGCACGGCAGTTGAGCGTGGAGCCGGACCGGGTGGACGAGCTGGCCGCCGTACAGCCGCTGCCCAAGCATGTGATGTCCGGCGAACGGGACGACACCTGGCCGGTGCCCTGGCTGGACGAGATGGCGCGGCGGCTCGGCGCCCGCCGGACGGTCATCGAGGGCGCCCAGCACTCGCCGAACACCGACCGGCCGCTGGAGACCGCCGCCGCGCTCAGGGACTTCTGGGACACCCACGGCTGAGCGCGGCGCCGGCTGAGCGCCGCCCGGGAAGGGTCACCGGAACGGCGCCGGGCCGGCCCTCCGTACGTCGACCCTCAGTACTGCGACTGCAAGTGCTGCCAGAAACCGTCCCGCAGCGACCGCCGCAGCATCGCATGGCCCCGTAGCGACCGCTGGAGCAGCTTCTCCGCCTCGATCAGCAGATCCTGGTCCACCGGGCCCGGCAGATACGGATGGCCCGGCAGCAGCTCGGCCATGGCTTCCCGGCCGCGCTCCGCCAGCCAGGTCGCGGCGATCTGCGCGCCGATGAACCGCACCTGGTCGCGGGAGGGCGGCGGCTCGCCCTCGTGCTCGTACGTGGTGACCGGGCGCCGGGTCACATACGGCTTGCAGAAGTCCAGGTCGAAGGTGCGCTGGCTGTCGACCTCCCACAGCAGCGGCTCGGCCTGATTGCGCCCCTCGCCCGCCTCTATCCCCCAGAGGTGCACCCGCGCGCCGTACCCCTGGGCCGCCTCGACGGCCGAGACCAGGTCCTCGTCGCCGCCGACCAGCGCCGCGTCACTGATGGCGCGGTGCCTGGCGAGCGATTCGAGATCCGTACGGATCAGGGAGTCGACGCCCTTCTGCTGGTTGTTGGCGTTGAGGTTGCCGAGCCGGACCTTGACGTCGGGCAGTTCGGCGATGGACTGCTGCTCCGAGGTGTGGATGCGGCGCCTGGCGCCGTCGTACCAGTACACGCGGAGCAGCCGGCTGTCCGCGAAGATGATCCGGGCCTTGTCGATGAAGGCCTCGATGAGCCCCTCGGCGTCCAGATCGAAGGCGCGCCGGTCCTCGGTGCCCGCGACAAGCAACCCGGCCGCAGCATAGACGTAACCGGCGTCGACGAAAATGGCATGCGTGGACGGAGTCTTGGCGACCTCGGCGAGCATGCGCTGGAGCAGCTGGTTGGTGCGCTCCAGACGGGCGCCGATGTCAGCGATCTCTGGGTTGGTCTCTGCCTCGCTCATACACCGTTCATTCTCTGCGGACGCGATCGTACCCGCCAGTAGTTAGCCACCCGAAAATTTTCCTTAGCGTAGGGAATGTTTGCAGAGGGCAAGCCGTTGTACCCCGATGTAACTGCCGACGGCTCCGCCCGTCACCCATAGTTCTCCAGCAGGAGGATCAGACGAAGGGAGAAGCCTTGCGCTTCGAAATCATGCGACTCGACGATGTTGACGGCACCGCTGTCGACAGCACCGTCGTGGACGCCGCCTCCGTCAACCGGATCGTGCAGCAGGCCGCCGCGATGGGCCAGCGCATCTATATCCGCCCGGCCGAAACCTCGGCCTCGTAACCCCGTATCCCTTCGCGGCGCATACGACAGCGACCGACCGCGAACCGACGAAGCGCCCCTGTACGGATCACTCGTACGGGGGCGCTGCCCATGGTCAGGCGCCCTGGATCACCTGGGTGACGCCGTTGATGATCTGCTGAACGGCAATGGCCGAAAGCATCATCCCGGCCAGCCGGGTCACCAGCACCACTCCCCCGTCCTTGATCAGCCGGATGATCAGCAGCGAGTAGCGCATCGTCAGCCAGAGCACGACATGCATCGCGATGATCGCCGCCCAGACCGAGACCCGCTCCGAGGCGCGGTCGGCGTGCTGTACGGCGAGGATGACGGACACGATCGCGCCGGGTCCGGCGAGCAGCGGCATGCCCAGCGGGACGAGCGCGACATTGACGTCCTTCGTCTGCTGGGGCTCGTCGGTCTTCCCCGTCAGCAGATCCAGCGCGATGAGCAGCAGGAGCAGCCCGCCGGCGATCATCAGCGCCGGTACGGAGACATGCAGATAGTCCAGGATCTGCTGGCCCAGCAGCCCGAAGACGGTGATCACCCCGAAGGCGACGGCCACCGCCTGCCAGGCCATGGCCCGCTGGACCTTGGCGGGCCGGCCGGAGGTGAGGGCGAGGAAGATCGGGGTGATCCCGGGCGGGTCCATGATCACGAAGAGCGTGAGGAAGAGGGAGCCGAAAACGGCGAAGTCGAACACAGTGAGGGCCTTGCGAGACGTAGAGATGCCAGTGATGAGGGGAAACGCGCGCGGTGAGGGCGCGACCGCGCCGTGAAGCAGCCGGTTCGGGCCGTGAAACAGCCGGTTCGGCAGGGGAGGCGGTACGGCTGGACTTAGGGCCAGACGCCGCAGACCCGCGAAGATCCGCCGGACAGGCCCTAGGCGCGTCCGCCCGCGCCCGGCACCGGGAAGGCGCCGGAGGCCCGCCGGGTGATCTCGCCGTAGATCTCCGGGTCGGTCGTACAGGCGCCGAGTTCCACGAACTTGCGGCTGCCGTGGTAGTCGCTGGATCCGGTGGGCATCAGGCCGAGTTCGGCGGCCAGTGCGCGCAGCCGGGCGCGGGTCGGCGCGTCGTGGTCGACGTGATCGACCTCGATGCCGTCGAGCCCGGCGGCGGCGAGCCGGACGATGGCGGACTCGGGCACGACCCGGCCGCGCTTGACGGCCTGCGGATGCGCGAACACGCTGACCCCGCCCGCGGCCTTGACCAGGCGGATCGCCTCGAAGGGGTCGAGTTCGTGCTTCTGCGCGTACGCGCGCCCGCCGTCCGCGAGCCACTCCGGGGTGAAGGCGTCGGAGACGGTCGCGACGACGCCGAGTTCGACGAGGGCGGTGGCGATGTGCGGGCGGCCGAGGGAGGCGTCGCCCGCGATGCGTGTCACCTGCTCCCAGGTGATCGGGACGCCCAGCTCCTGGAGCTTGCGGACCATCGTCCGCGCGCGCGGGACGCGGTCGTCCCGTACCAGCTCACGCTCTTTCAGCAGCTCCGGCTCGTCCGGGTCGAAGAGATACGCCAGCAGGTGCAGGCTGATGCCGTCGAGCCGGCAGGACAGCTCCGCGCCGGTGACGAGGGTGAGGTCCCGGTCGAGGCCCGGCAGCGCGGCGATCGCCTCGGCGTGGCCGCGGGTGGTGTCGTGGTCGGTCAGCGCGATGACGTCGAGCCCGGCGGCGGCGGCGTTGCGCACCAGCTCGGCCGGGGTGTCCGTACCGTCCGAGGCCGTGGAGTGGGTGTGCAGATCGATACGCACGACGCGTCACTCCGGAGGTTCGGGACGGACAGGGGGACGCTCAAGGATAACGGCACACCGGGAGGGCCCAGGACGGGCCGCCCGCGCCCGCCGGCCGGACGGACAGGCCGTCAGCGCGGCACCGCTCAGGAGAGCGGGTCCGTCAGGAGAGCGGGTCCGTCAGGAGAGCGGGTCCGTCAGGAGAGCAGCCGGGGCGACAGGGCCCCGCAGGGCAGCAGCTCGATCTCCGCGCCCACGTCCCGCAGATCGGTCAGCACCACCTCGTCGTAGAGCAGCAGCCCCGACTGTTCCGGCCAGACGATCGCCCACAGCCACAGCCCGAGCGCCTCGCCCGCGAAGACCGCGCGGTCCTCCGGGGCGTCGGCGACATGCCAGAGCGGGGTGGGCCGGCCGGCCGCGAGCAGCTTGGTCTGCGGTGGCTTGTCGACGCATATGGCGGGGCCCGGGTCCGGGCCGTCGATCCCCGCGTAGCGCGCGCCGAGCCCCACGCCCAGCTCCTCCGCGACGAGCAGCAGCTCCCCCACGCCGCCGAGCGGCCCCGGTCCGGAGCACGCGACGGCGGTGGCACGTCCGCCGCTGCGGTCGTCGCCCGCGTACGCCACGCCGGTGAAGAGCCAGCCGACGGGCAGCGGCCAGGGCATCCACACCGGCACCCGGGCGCGGTGCACCACCACGCTGAGGGCCTCGACGCTGGGCGGTATCACGGGCTGCAGTGGATATACGGCGCCATGTACATCGCACTGCCAGGAGTCGGCGAAGAGGCCGGGCGCCCTGACTCGGCCACCGCACTTCGGGCAACTGGGTTCGCCCCTCATAGCGCCCCACGGTCCTCCCCGGCCGACGCCGCGTCAAGGACGATCACCCGTCCGGTCAGAGTCCGGACACCCAGAGTGCCGGTCCGCTCCCGGTGTGAGTCCGCTCTCGGTCCAGGGGCCACGGATCTCAGTCCAGGGGCACGGAGGCGCGCAGCGGGTCGCGCAGGTCCGTGCCCCGCGCGAGCCAGCGCTCCTCAAGCTCCCGCGCGCCCCTGACCCGCTTCCACGCCGCCTCATGGGGCGTCATCGGCAGCAGCGGCAGAAACCGCACCGGCTCCAGCGGCGCGTCCAGCTCCAGATCCGCCACCAGACCGCCCGGCTCACCGACCAGTACGGAGCTGAAGGGCGCCCCGGGCCACAGCGGCTCACCGAGGTCCAGCGAGCTGCCCGGCGCCACGACCACGCCCTCGACCTGCGGAGACGCGGCCAGCACGGCCAGTGGACGGAGTACCTGATCGGTGTCGGCGAGCCCGGCGCGCATCGACAGGACGAGTTCGGCCCGCGGCCCCTTCTCGGGATCGGCGAGCAGCGCCGACGGGTCCGCCATCGGCTGCGCCGACATCCCGAGGGTGGCGTACCGCACCACACCGGAACCGCCCTGGGAGTCCAGGAAGCGCAGCACCTCGAAGCGGTCCGTCCCGAGAAAGGTCACCGCGGCACGGGCGTCCGGCTCGCCCAGCGCCGTACGCAGCCGGGCCTCGACCAGATCAAGAATTTCTCCCATCCGGTGAGCATAGATCGCGTAAGGATTGGGCAAGGGACGGAGTTGGCCCCCAGTCTGCTGATAGTCTTGGCCGCTGGTCGGGACAGCACGCAGAAGCGTCGCTCTCTTGTCCCGACGACACGTCATCCCCTACGGGGGACCGGCCGGAGGAGGTGGGGCTGCGGTGGATCGAAGTCACCCGGCCAGTACCAGCCGCTCTTCCGCACGGACCTCTCGTCCGGTGATCTGACGCCCCGTTCCCCGGGCCCGCGGCGGTTCGCACGATGGAAGAGCACCTCTCTCAGTGCCTGAGAAGTACCTGAGCAGTATCTGAGTCTCTGCTGTCTGTCTCTGCCTGTCTGTAGCGAACGCCGTCACCGCGACCCCGCGGTGCCGCCCGCTTTGCGGACGTACGCATCACGTCCCCATTCCGGGCTGTGCCACGCCCTCGCCGACGGCCTCTCCGTGAAGGAGCCCGCCATGTCGATGATCCGTGACCTGCGCGCAGCGGTCCGCCCGTCCCTGCGCAGGACCAAGCCCGCGTACAGCAAGTACGACACGTATGACGCCACCCGTGACCCCTCCGCGTCGAGCGCGGTCGTCGACTGCGCGGTCTACCGCGACGGCCGGCGGGTCACCGAGCACCCCTGTGTCACCCCGCACGAGGCGATGCTGCGGGTGCGCGAGGGCGGCGGCTTCGCCTGGATCGGCCTGCACGAGCCGACCGAGGAGGAATTCGCCGGTATCGCCGCCGAGTTCGGGCTGCACCCGCTGGCGGTGGAGGACGCGGTGCACGCGCACCAGCGGCCCAAGCTGGAGCGGTACGACGACACCCTGTTCACCGTCTTCAAGACCATCCACTACGTCGAGCACACCCGGCTCACCGCGACCAGCGAAGTGGTCGACACCGGTGAGGTCATGTGCTTCACCGGCCGGGACTTCGTCATCACCGTCCGGCACGGCGGCAAGGGCTCGCTGCGCGCGCTGCGCCACCGGCTGGAGAGCGATGCCGAGCTGCTCACCAAAGGGCCCTCGGCCGTGCTGCACTCCATCGCGGACCATGTCGTCGACGGGTACGTCGCGGTGGCGGCGGCCGTGCAGGACGACATCGACGAGGTCGAGATCGATGTGTTCTCGGCGCCGGCCAAGGGCAGTCCGCGCGGCTCGGACGCCGGGCGGATCTACCAGCTCAAGCGCGAGGTGCTGGAGTTCAAGCGGGCCGTCTCGCCGCTGCTGCGGCCGATGCAACTGCTGAGCGAGCGGCCGATGCGGCTGATCGACCCGGACATCCAGAAGTACTTCCGCGATGTCGCCGACCATCTGGCCCGGGTGCACGAGCAGGTCATCGGCTTCGACGAGCTGCTGAACTCGATCCTCCAGGCGAATCTGGCGCAGGCGACGGTCGCGCAGAACGAGGACATGCGCAAGATCACGTCCTGGGCGGCGATCATCGCCGTACCGACGGCCGTCTGCGGGATCTACGGCATGAACTTCGAGCACATGCCCGAGCTGGAGTGGAAGTACGGCTATCCCATGGTGCTCGTCGCGATCGGCACCATCTGTCTGACGATCCACCGCACCCTCAAGCGGAACGGCTGGCTCTAGCGGAACGGCCGGCTCTGGGCGAGGCGCCGACGCCCGCTGGATAGGCTGCGGGCATGACAGAACCAGACCTCGGGCCCGGCCTCGGCCAGGTGCTCGTCGAAGAGGCCACCAAGAAGTCGAGCCTCATCTGGGTGCGCGGCTCGGGCCCCGACCGCGCGCTGTGGCACGTATGGCACGAGGGCGCGGCGCTGCTGGTCGGGGACGGTCCCGGGGAGCAGCCGCTCCCCGGGCTCGCGGACGGCGCGGTCGCCGAGGTGACCGTACGCAGCAAGGACAAGGGCGGCCGGCTCGTCGCCTGGACGGCGGCCGTCGCGGAGCTGGCGCCGCACTCGGAGGGCTGGGAGACGGCCGTCGCCGAGCTGAAGGGAAAGCGGCTGAACGCGCCCGACGCCGAGGTGATGACGGAGCGCTGGGCGCGTGAGTGCCGGGTGCTGCGGCTGACGCCCCGGGACGCGATCACCGATCTGCCCGACTCCTCGCTGGCGGCGGCCCCGCTGCCGACCCCGGCGACGACCCGTCAGCCCCTGCCCGCCCCGCTCGGACGGCTCCTGTTCAGGCGCGACAAGAGCAACAAGCGTACGAGCAAGCGCGGTTAGTCGCTGGTGGCAGGCAGCCGGCTGCCGTAGTCGACGGTCTCGCCCTTGGCCGGCGCGGCCAGTTCGAAGTCACGGCCCCAGTCGGCCAGCGAGAGCGTCCCCGCGCCGCCCGCGCGCACCAGTTGCAGCGGGTACGGAGTGCCCTCCAGCGAGACGTCCAGCGTCCCGCCGTCGCCCTCACTGCCGTTGACCTTGATGGTCTTCACGCCGCCGATCCGGTCGCGGGCGCCCTTGTTCAGCTTGCCGTGCAGCGTCAGTATCCCGGCGAGCATCACCTTCATGTCCGTGAAGCCGCTCAGCTGCTTGTACGAGGGGTCCTCCTCCGGGACCTTCACGTACTTGTCCTGGAGCTTGCCCGCGGCCTCGGTGTCCGAACTGCTCGGCTTGGTGGACTCCTTGCCGGACTCGTCGTCCGCGTGGCTCCAGAAACCGGCGTCCGCCTTCAGGAAGAGCGTGTCCTCGATGCGCAGCAGCTGGAAGGTGCTGTTCTTCGAAGTGACGGTGCCGGTCCCGCCGTTCGCCTTGAGCCGCATATTGAGCTTGTAGGTCTCCCCCTGCGTGACCAGCGTGCCGGAGAGCCTGACGGCGCTCGCCGCGCCCGCGGCGGTCTGGGCCTTTCTCTCGATCTCCGTGGCGGAGAGCTTGCCGACCCCGTTCGTACCCTCGTCCGGATCCTCACCGCATGCCGTGAGAACCGCGGCCAGCCCCACGCAGAACGCGACGGGGAGGGCGACCCGGCGGGCACGGCCGGACGACAGGAGAACGGTCACAGACGCACTGCCTCTCAAACGCGGCTGGGGGTGGCAGACCGCAGCGTACCCGGGCCGGAGGCACCTCTCGACAGAGAGCCGCACAGACGTCGCGGGAAGGCCGTACGGACGGATCCGTCAGGGCATACCGCAGCGGTACGGGCTAGCCTGAACCCGTTATCCCGCCGGATAGAAGGACAACCGCGGACGAAGGAGGCGCTGGAGAATGGCGGCAGGCGCCCCCCGGATCTTCGTCTCGCATCTCGCCGGTGTGGCCGTCTTCGATCCCACTGGGGACCAGGTGGGCCGGGTCCGCGATCTCGTGGCGATGCTGCGGGTCGGCGGCCGTCCGCCGAGGCTGCTCGGGCTGGTCGTCGAGGTGCTCAGCCGGCGCCGGATCTTCCTGCCCATGACCCGGGTGACCGGGGTCGAGTCCGGCCAGGTGATCACCACGGGCCTGCTCAACGTACGCCGGTTCGAGCTGCGGCCCACCGAGCGCCTCGTGCTCGGCGAGCTGCTGGACCGGCGGGTGCGGCTCGTGGAGAACGGCGAGGAGGTGACGGTCCTCGATGTCGCCGTCCGTCAGCTGCCGGCCCGCCGCGACTGGGAGATCGACAAGGTCTTCGTACGGCGGGGCAGGAAGGGCGGCGCCCTGCGGCGGCGCGGGGAGACCCTGACCGTCGACTGGTCCGCGGTCACCGGCTTCTCGCTGGAGGAGGAGGGGCAGGGCGCCGAGAGCCTTGTCGCCACCTTCGAGACCCTGCGCCCGGTCGATCTCGCCAATGTGCTGCACCATCTGACGCCGAAGCGGCGGGGCGAGGTGGCCGTCGCCCTCGACGACGACCGGCTCGCGGATGTCATGGAGGAGCTGCCCGAGGACGACCAGGTGGAGATCCTCGGCAAGCTCAAGGAGGAGCGCGCGGCCGACGTGCTGGAGGCGATGGACCCGGACGACGCGGCCGACCTCCTCTCCGAGCTGCCCGAGAGCGACAAGGAACGGCTGCTCACGCTGATGCGGCCGGGCGACGCCGCCGATGTGCGGCGGCTGATGGCGTACGAGGACCGCACGGCCGGCGGTCTGATGACGACCGACCCGATCGTGCTGCGCCCCGACGCGACGGTGGCGGAGGCGCTGGCGCGGGTACGGCTGCCGGACCTCTCCCCCGCGCTCGCGGCGCAGATCTATGTCTGCCGGCCGCCGGACGAGACGCCGACGGGCAAGTATCTGGGTACGGTGCACTTCCAGCGGCTGCTGCGGGATCCGCCGTACACGCTGGTCAGCTCGATCGTCGACAGCGATCTGCCGCCGCTCGCGCCGGACACCCCGCTGCCCGCGATCACCAGCCATCTCGCCGCGTACAACATGGTCGCGGCGCCGGTGGTGGACGAGAGCGGATCGCTCCTGGGCGCCGTGACCGTCGATGACGTACTCGACCACCTGCTGCCCGACGACTGGCGGGAGACCGGCTACCACGGCATGGAAGAGGCGGCCCGTGGCCAATGAGCGCCCCGACAGGGAAGCCGGCCGGGAGCGCGCGAGGACCGGCTCAGGGGCCGGGTCGACCGCGCTGATGCGGGGTGGCCGGGTCAGGCTCGACCAGCCGGCCCCGCCGCGGCGCAAGCTGCTGCCCGAGTACGACCCCGAAGCGTTCGGGGTGCTTTCCGAGCGCATCGCGCGTTTCCTGGGGACGGGCCGCTTCATCGTCTGGATGACGCTGATCATCATCGTCTGGCTCGTCTGGAACGTCACCGCCCCGCGCGAACTGCGCTTCGACCCCTACCCGTTCATCTTTCTGACGCTGATGCTCTCGCTCCAGGCGTCGTACGCCGCGCCGCTGATCCTGCTGGCGCAGAACCGCCAGGACGACCGCGACCGGGTCACCCAGGAGCAGGAGCGCAAGCAGAACGAGCGCTCCATCGCCGACACCGAATATCTGACGCGCGAGATCGCGGCGCTGCGGATCGGCCTGGGTGAGGTCACCACCCGCGACTGGATCCGGTCGGAGCTCCAGGATCTGGTGCGGGACATGGCGGAGCAGCGCGCGCTGCCCCGGGCGGAACCCGGGCGTGAGAAACCCGACCGCTGACGGGCTTTCCGGAGCCGGTACGGATCGCCGTACCATCTCGGTATGGCTACCGACACGTACGGAACCGCCGTCCCCGCGGAAGAAGCGGTGCGCGAAGCGCTGGCGACGGTGAACGACCCCGAGATCCACCGGCCGATCACCGACCTCGGCATGGTCAAATCGGTGGATATCGGTGCGGACGGTGCGGTGGCCGTCACGGTCTATCTGACGGTTTCCGGCTGCCCGATGCGCGACACGATCACGCGGAGCGTGACCGACGCGGTCGCCCGGGTCGCGGGTGTCACGCGCGTGGACGTGACGCTGGACGTCATGGGCGACGAGCAGCGGCGCGAGCTGGCGGCGTCGCTGCGCGGCGGCACCGCCGAGCGCGAGGTGCCGTTCGCCCAGCCCGGCTCCCTGACCCGGGTGTACGCGGTGGCGTCGGGCAAGGGCGGTGTCGGCAAGTCCTCGGTGACGGTCAACCTGGCCGCCGCGATGGCGGCCGACGGGCTGAAGGTCGGTGTGGTCGACGCGGACATCTACGGGCACAGCGTGCCGCGGATGCTCGGCGCCGACGGCAGGCCCACCCAGGTCGAGAACATGATCATGCCGCCGTCGGCGAACGGCGTGAAGGTGATCTCCATCGGGATGTTCACCCCGGGCAACTCACCGGTCGTCTGGCGCGGTCCGATGCTGCACCGCGCGCTCCAGCAGTTCCTCGCGGACGTCTACTGGGGCGATCTGGACGTGCTGCTGCTCGACCTGCCGCCGGGCACCGGCGATATCGCGATCTCGGTGGCGCAGCTCGTGCCGAACGCCGAGATCCTGGTGGTCACCACCCCGCAGCAGGCCGCGGCCGAGGTCGCCGAGCGGGCCGGTTCCATCGCCGTACAGACCCATCAGAAGATCGTCGGTGTGGTCGAGAACATGTCGGGCCTGCCGTGCCCGCACTGCGACGAGATGATCGATGTCTTCGGCACCGGCGGCGGCAAGCTGGTCGCCGAGGGGCTGACGAGGACGACCGGCGCCGAGGTGCCGGTGCTCGGCGCGATCCCGATCGACGTACGGCTGCGGGAGGGCGGCGACGAGGGCAAGCCCATCGTGCTCTCCGACCCCGACTCGCCGGCCGCCACCGCGCTGCGCGGGGTCGCGAGCAAGCTGGGCGGCCGGCAGCGCGGCCTGGCGGGCATGTCGCTGGGGATCACCCCGCGCAACAAGTTCTGAGACGGGACCGGACCGCTCAACGGCTCAACGGCTCAACGGCTCAATGACTCAACGGCCCAACGGGTAAGGGGCGACCGCCCATTGCGGTCGCCCCTTACCCGTTGTTCTCGTCAGGCGTGGTTCTAGGAGGCGTACGTCCTGATGTCCTCGATCACCGAGAAGCCGAGCCCATAGGCGCTCATCCCGCGCCCGTACGCCCCGACGTGCACCCCGCGGCGCGCCGAGCCCGCCAGCACCCAGCCGAACTCGGACTCGCGGTAGTGGAACGGTGTCGGCTCCCCGTCGACCGGCAGCGAGAGCGTCGTCCACTCGGGCCCGTCCAGATCGTCGGCCAGCTCGAACGCGGCCTCCGTCTGCTGGTCCAGCCAGTTGTCGCGCAGCGCGTGGTCCAGCTGCGGGGGCCAGGTGAAGGCCAGCAGCCCCGAACCGGCCAGCCAGGCCGCGGAGGAGGTCGTGGTGGCGTCCAGGTGGCCCGTACCGTCACCGGTGCGCCGTTCGGGGCTCGTGGCCACCGTCACGACCACCACGAAGCGTTCTCTGTCCGCGGCCGGAGCCTCGGGTCTTATCGACGGCTCTTCACCGTGGCCCGTGGCGCCGTGCCGCACCGTTCCGTCGGCCGTCGCGCCGACCTGCATGAGCCAGCGTGGCCCGGTGAAGGCGTCGTCCAGTCCGTACCAGGGAAACGGCGCCCGCAGATAGCCTTCGACCGAACGCAGGGCGGCCGCCCCTCCTCCGGCACTGGCTGAGCCGGCCGCGTCCCGCGTGCCTGCCCGACTCGTCGTCTCCATCTGCCGACGCCTCCTCGATCGTGAGCGTCCGGAGCGGCCCGCCCCCGACGGGCGCCTCACTGCCGGACAGATGGAGAATAGCCACCACGTTCCGGCTCAGAGGGATTGTCGTACTCAGGTGGCGTCTGCGTCGAAGGGCGGACGTTCGGGCTGAGTGGGCTTTTCGCGCTTCTTGAGCAGGTCGGGGATGGTGGAGGAGCCCTTCGCGGACGACCCGATCGCAGCGGAGCCATTCGTGGACACCGGCGTCGCGGGGATGTCCGCGTCGGGCGCGCTCTCCGTGCCGTTCACCGCGTCCGCGACCTCGTTCATCTCCTTGCGGAGGTCGAAGCTGCTGCGGATCTCCTTCAGCCCCAGATCGTCGTTGTCCATCAGCTGCTTGCGGACGAACGTCTTGGGGTTGAGGTCCTCGAACTCGAAGTCCTTGAACTCGGGGCCGAGCTCGGAGCGGATGTCCTCCTTGGCGCTCTCGGAGAACGCGCGGACCTTCCGTATGAAGCTGGAGACATCCTGGATGACCTTGGGCAGCTTGTCGGGACCGAAGACCATCACGGCGAGGACCGCGATCGTGACCACCTCAAGGGCGCCAATGTCATTGAACACGTGCTGCTCCTCGAGTGGATCGAAGGTCGGGCGAGGTCCGGGCCGCTCCACGGTACCTGCCGGAACTGTCCGGGCGGTACCTTCGGGTGGCCGTCAGGTGCCGTCCGCGGAACCGAGAGTCAACTTCATGGTCCGTTCTTTACCGGCACGGGCCAGGGTCAGCTCCAGCCGGTCGCCGGGGCGGTGGGCACGGATCTTGACGATCAGCTCCTCGCCGCTGTGCACCCGCTGGCCGTTCACTTCCGTGATGACGTCCCCGGGCTTGATGCCGGCCTTGGCTCCGGGGCCGCCCGCGGTCACGGCGGGACCGCCGTCGGCGGCCTTGTCACCGACCTTGGCGCCGTCGCCCGCGTACTCCATGTCGAGGCTGACGCCGATCACCGGGTGCGTGGCCTTCCCGGTGTTGATCAGCTCCTCGGCGACGCGCTTGCCCTGGTTGATCGGTATCGCGAAGCCGAGGCCGATGGAGCCCGACTGGCCGCCGCTGAGGCCGGTGCCGCTGTCCGCGGCGCGGATCGCGCTGTTGATGCCGATGACCCGGGCCCGCGCGTCGACCAGCGGGCCGCCGGAGTTGCCGGGGTTGATCGGGGCGTCCGTCTGGAGCGCGTCCACATAGCTGATGTCGCTGCCGTCGCCCTTCTCACCGCCCGCGGTGATGGGGCGCTGCTTGGCGCTGATGATCCCGGAGGTCACCGTGTTGGACAGATCGAAGGGGGCTCCGATGGCCACGACCGGATCGCCGACCTGGACGCTGTCGGAGTTGCCCAGCGGGAGCGGCTTGAGCCCGGAGACGCCGGTGACCTTGACGACGGCGAGGTCGTAGCCGCTGTCCTTGCCGACGAGCTTGGCCCTGGCGGTCTGGCCGCCGCTGAACGTGACCGATATCTCACCGGAGGAGGAGGCCGGCTGGACGACATGGTTGTTCGTCAGGATGTGGCCCTGCCGGTCGAGGACGAAGCCCGTGCCGGTGCCCTGCTCGTCGCTGCCGCTGACATGCAGGGTGACGACGCTGGGCAGCGCGCTGGCGGCGATACCCGCGACGCTGTCGGGCGCGCGCCCGCCGGCTTCCGCGTCGGCCTGCGGGAGTTCGACGCTGGTGAAGCCGCCGTTGCGTTCGATGTACGCGCCGACCGCTCCGCCGAGGACACAGGCGGCGAGGGCGAGCGCCCCGGCGGCGACGAGCCCGGCCCGCCGGCCGCGCCGCTTGCGCGGCTCGCCGTACTGGGTCAGGGGCTGCTGCCCCGGCGCGTTCCAGGGGTCGTACCGGAGCCACTGCGAGGGCGCGGGACCGCCGGGCGCCTGGGCCTGCCCCTGGGACGGCGGCGGGGTCATGGGCAGCGGCAGGGGCTGGTGGTGCGGCTGATGCGGCTGTGAGTGCGGCTGCTGCGGAATGTGGACCTGCGGCGGCGCCTGGTGCGCGGGCGGCGGCATCGGCGTGCCGTGCGCGGGGGTGGGGCGCTGTACGGGCGGAGCGGGCGCCCAGGGGCCGGGTCCGCCGTAGGGCGGTGTGCTGTAGGCATCGGGCTCGTGCAGCGGCTGCGGGCGCCCCTGATGAGGCGCGGGGACCGCGTCGGCGGGCGCCGGAACCTGGTCAGTGGGTACGGGAACCGGGTCAGTGGGTACGGGAGCCGCGTCGGCGGGCGCGGGGGCCGGGCCGGCCGGCGTTGACGGCTCGTCAGCGACGGAAGGCAGCTGCGCCGTCATCTCGTCGCTCCGGGCCGGAGGCACCCCGGACCCCTGCGGTATCGCGCCCTCCACCGAGGGACGGCTCCACCACTTCGCCTTGGGTCCGGTCGGCTTCCCGTCGTCCATGCTCTCCCCGCAACTGCCATTCCGCGCCCTGCCGGGCACCCCTGCCAAAGATTCAATCAGGTTTACGGATGTCCGCGCAGGCGGCCGCTCAGCGCCTGGCGGAAAGGGGTGCGCCGGGCAGCGTCGGGGCGGCCAGCCGGGTGGGGTTGGGGGTGGCCGTGGGACTGATCCCGGACGCCTCGTCGATCTGGAGTGCCGAGCCTGTCGGCTGGATCAGCAGCGCCGGGGACGGACCGACCAGGGCGCCCGGCGAGAAGGGACGCTCGGAGAGGGTCTGTGTCTGGAACATGCCGGGAGGCGCGCCGGGGGCCGGGCGGTCGGCGGACCGGGACAGCGTTCCGCTGCCGCCGCCCTGACGACGGGAGGACTCACCGCCGACGGCGGGCGGGCCGGTGGTGCCGGGCGCCCGCAAGGGGGTCACATTGTTGCCCGCGCCCCTGGGCAGGGCATCGGCGGCCGTACCGAGGGGCATCGCCCCGCCGAGGGCCATCGCGGCGAACGACACCGCGCTGGCGGCGGCGAAGGCGAACCGCTTGCCGCGCCACGGCGACCGCTCGGCCTCCTGGCGGCCGACCTCATGGATCCGGAAGCCGGAGCCGCTGGGCAGTACGGCGGCATGGGCGCCCGCCGGTACATAACCGAAGCCGTCGGCGCGGACGCCGAAAACGCCCTCACCAAAGCGCCCCCCGTCGAAGAGCCCTTTTCCGTTGTCGTCGTCACCTCCGCCGGATCCGGGAAGGCCGCCCGGCAGCCCCTGAAGTCTGGCGAGCAGCCCGGCGGAGGGCGGCGGCGGAGCGGACTGGGCGAACACACTCTTCAGCCGGCGCTGGGCGTCGGCCTCCGCCTTGCACTTGGCGCAGGTGGCGAGATGGGCCAGCCCGCGCTCGCGCGCGTCATGGTCCAGCTCCCCGTCCACCAAGGCGGCGAGTCTGTCCCCCAAGTGCTGCTCGGCGGGGGTGGGGCTTGTGCCACTCACGCCGCTCCGCCCTCCCCGGCCACGCTCACGAAGGCGCGCTGCTCCGCCCTGGCCTCGGGGGAACGGTGCTGGAGTGCCTTGCGCAGATGCGAACGGCCGCGGTGGATCCGGCTGCGTACGGTGCCGAGCTTCACACCCAGCGTGGCCGCGATCTCCTCGTACGAGAGCCCCTCGATGTCACAGAGCACCACGGCGGCGCGGAATTCGGGCGCGAGGGTGTCCAGCGCCTGCTGGACGTCCGCGTCGAAGTGCGTGTCGTGGAAGACCTGCTGCGGCGACGGCTCACGGCTGGGCAGCCGCTCCGCCGCGTCGTCACCGAGCGCGTCGAACCGGATCCGCTGCTTGCGCCGGACCATGTCGAGGAAGAGGTTGGTGGTGATGCGGTGCAACCAGCCCTCGAAGGTGCCAGGGGTGTAGGTCGACAGCGAGCGGAAGACCCGGACGAAGACTTCCTGAGTCAGGTCCTCGGCGTCGTGCTGGTTGCCCGTGAGGCGGTAGGCGAGGCGGTAGACACGTCCGCTGTGCGTGCTGACGATCTCCTCCCAGCTGGGAGGCGTCCACGCCTGCGATTCCGCATCCGATGCGAAGGTCGCGGTAACTGCGGCGTCGGTGGAGCGAGAACGGTCAGCGATGTTGGTCACGGATTTCGGCTTGCCGGCCGACCTGAGAAAGCGCTTCAGCACTCCTCCCCGATCCACAGGCTCAGCCGCACCTCCCCTATCGGCTCTGGTGGTGTCCAGTGGAGCCCCTACCATAGCCACTCCGCCCGTTAGCTCCGGATAAGAATCTTTACGTGAATTTAGGCCCGCTCGCAGGTCTTGATCCAGGTGTTCCCCGCTTCTTCTTAACGCCCGGTCCCATCTGCGGGTTCCCGGGCGCAGCGGATACAGTCACCGTTGCGCCGCCAACGGGGACAAGGAGAGGGTCATTACCGCCAACCGGCAGACGAGCTGGGCGTTCGCCGACGCCTTTGTCGCCGAGGACGAAGCACTGCTCTGGGCCCGGGACCGGGCCCGGGAGACTGGGCTCCGCTCGGTGTCACCAGGCACCGGCGCCGCGCTGCGTCTGCTCGCTGCCACCCTGGACGCGAAGGCGGTCGCCGAGATCGGCACCGGCACCGGCGTCTCGGGGACGTATCTGCTCCAGGGCATGCGGCCGGACGGCGTCCTGACCACGGTCGACACCGAGCCCGAGCGCCAGCAGTTCGCCCGGCAGGCCTTCCGGGCCGCCGGCTTCGCGGGGAACCGCGCGCGGTTCATCCCCGGCGGCGCCCTGGACGTACTGCCCCGGCTCGCGGACGGCGGGTACGACCTCGTCTTCTGCGACGGCGACCGGCTGGAGTGCCTCGACTATCTCGCTGAATCGTTGCGGCTGCTGCGCCCCGGTGGCCTGGTCTGTTTCGAGGGCGTCTTCGCGGGCGGCCGGACGGTGGACTCGGCGGCCCAGCCCGCGGAGGTGCTGAGACTGCGGGAGCTGCTGCGGACCGTACGGGAGAGCCAGGAGCTCCAGTCGACGCTGCTGCCGGTGGGCGACGGGCTGCTCTGCGCGATGCGGCGCGGCTGACGTCCCGGAAGCCGGCGCCCCGGAAACAGCGCTCTGCCCCGGCACGGACATATCCGTACCGGGGCAGCGTGCTGTCTGTCCAGAGGTGACCGAACACCCCGGAGACTGTGAGCGCTCCGCTCAGCCGACGACCTTCTTCAGAGCGTCGCCGAGCGCATCCGCCTCGTCCGGAGTCAGCTCGACGACAAGCCGACCGCCGCCTTCGAGCGGAACGCGCATGACGATGCCCCGCCCCTCCTTGGTCACCTCGAGCGGGCCGTCGCCCGTTCGCGGCTTCATGGCCGCCATGCTCGTTCCCCTTCCTGAAACCAGCTCATCGCAGCCGGCGGCCCCATG
Source organism: Streptomyces scopuliridis (assembly GCF_042790125.1). Lineage (GTDB taxonomy): Bacteria > Actinomycetota > Actinomycetes > Streptomycetales > Streptomycetaceae > Streptomyces > Streptomyces scopuliridis_A. Next base: position 450,685 of record NZ_JBHTZS010000002.1, on the reverse strand, counting down.
ACAGGCGCTGTGTCACCGGCATCGAACACATTGCTTCCAGCCCATTATCCCGCATGGCGGGACCCGATGACCAACATCGGACGGCATCGCTTGCGCAACGCGCTCTCGCAAAACCCCTCAATTCGGCGATCCGCCTGCGATACTTCGCCGCCGCGCGCTCCACCGGGGCCCGACTTTCTTAGACGCAGGTCACATGCCCGGCGCCGACGATCTCCGCCATGCTGGGGCCGGACAGGACTGACCGAGCCGCGAAGGGGACCGATCATGGCCGACACCGTGCTGTACGAGGTGACTGACGGACTCGCAACGATCACGATCAACCGGCCCGAGGCCATGAACGCGATGAACACCGCCGCCAAGGTCGCGCTCCGGGACGCGCTGCGGGCGTCCGCCGCCGACCCGGCCGTACGGGGTGTGCTGCTGACCGCCGCGGGCGACCGGGCGTTCTGCGTCGGACAGGACCTCAAGGAGCACACCGCGCTGCTCGAAGCGGACCGGGCGACGGGCAGCGGCGACACGATGAGCACCGTGCGCGAGCACTACAACCCGATCCTGCGGGCGATCACCGAAATGCCCAAGCCGGTGGTGGCCGGTGTGAACGGCGTCGCGGCCGGGGCGGGCCTCGGGTTCGTCCTCGCGGCGGACTACCGGGTCGTCGCGGACACGGCCGCGTTCAATACGTCCTTCGCGGGGGTCGCGCTGACCGCGGACTCCGGGGTCTCGTGGACGCTGCCGCGGCTGGTGGGCCGGAGCCGGGCGACGGATCTGCTGCTCTTCCCGCGGTCGGTACCGGCCCGTGAGGCGCATGAGTGGGGTCTGGTGAACCGGCTGGTGCCCGCCGCCGACCTGGCGGCCGAGTCCGCCGCCGTGGCCCGCGCCCTGGCCTCGGGGCCGACGCTCGCCTACGCGGCGATCAAGCAGTCCCTGGCGTACGGAGCGGCGCACTCGCTGGCCGAGACGCTGGAGAAGGAGGACGAACTCCAGTCGCGGGCGGGCGCGTCGGAGGACCACACCATCGCCGTGCGCGCGTTCCTGGCGAAGGAGAAGCCGGAGTACATCGGCCGTTAGCGGCGGCCCCCGGCCCCCTCAGTCCCGCCCCGCCCCCGCGCTCGCGCTGCTGTTCCGCGCGAAGCAGTCCGCCAGATGATCGTTCACCAGACCGCACGCCTGCATCAGCGCATAGGCGGTCGTGGGACCGACGAAGCGGATTCCGGCCTTCTTGAGGGCCTTGGCGAGCGCGGTGGACTCGTCGGTGACCGCCGGTACGTCGGCGGCCGTACGGGGGGCCGGGCGCTTCGCCGCGTCCGGTGCGTACGACCAGATCAGCGTGTCCAGCTCGCCCGCGGGCCAGTCGGCGAGGACGCGCGCGTTGGCCAGCGTGGCGTCGACCTTGGCGCGGTTGCGGATGATGCCCGGGTCGGCGAGCAGCCGCTCCCGGTCCGTGTCGGTGAACTCCGCCACCGACGCGATCTTGAACGAGTCGAAGGCGCTGCGGAAGCCCTCGCGCCGGCGCAGGATCGTGATCCAGGACAGCCCGGACTGGAACGCCTCCAGACACAGCCGCTCGAAGAGGGCGTCGTCGCCATGGACCGGGCGGCCCCACTCGGAGTCGTGGTACGCGATGTAGTCCTCGGCCGACAGACCCCACGGGCAGCGCCGCTTCCCGTCCGGACCCGTCACCACAGCGCCCTCGCTCACCGGCCGGTCTCCTCTCCGGGCCGGTCGAGGAGGTCTCCCGGCTTGTCGAAGAGGTCTCCGGGCTTCTTGAAGAGGTCGGGCGAGGAGACCGCGGTGGCCTGGACCCCGGCGAGCGCCGACTCCAGCTCCGCGATCCGCGCGTCCCGCTCCGCCAGCTCCGCGCCGAGCCGGCCGAGCACCTCGTCCACCTCCGCCATGCGGTAGCCACGCGCCCCGACCGGCAGCCGCAGCGCCTCGACATCGGCGCGGCCGACCGGGCGGGTCAGCGGCAGGGGATCCACCAGCCGTTCCGCGGCGGCCTCCGGCAGGATCGCGCGGTCGCCGCCGCCGACGACCGCGAGCGTGACCGCGGCGACGACCACGACCATCGCGATGAGCAAGAAAAGGAACACGAGCTTCTCCCCGGGCAGGAAAACGTCCGGTGCCGATCGTGCCATGCCCCACTGACAGCCGGGGCCGCCCGCTCCGGGACGACTAAGGTCGCAGGCGGACGAACACGAGGAGGAAACAGGGGATGCGCAGCGGGACTCTGCGGCTGGGACGTCGGGAATTCGACGCGCGTGAGCCGGTGATCATGGCGATCGTCAACCGGACCCCGGACTCGTTCTACGACCAGGGCGCGACCTTCCGCGACCAGCCCGCCCTCGACCGGGTGGAGCGTGCGGTGTCCGAGGGGGCCGCGATCATCGACATCGGCGGGGTGAAGGCGGGGCCCGGCGAGACGGTGACGGCCGAGGAGGAGGCCCGCCGTACGGTCGGCTTCGTCGCCGAGGTGCGCCGACGCCACCCCGATGTGGTGATCAGCGTGGACACCTGGCGGCACGACGTCGGCGAGGCCGTCTGCGAGGCGGGCGCCGATCTTCTCAACGACGCGTGGGGCGGGGTGGACCCCCGGCTGGCCGAGGTCGCGGCGCGGTACGACGTGGGGCTGGTCTGTACGCACGCGGGCGGGGCGGAGCCCAGGACCCGGCCGCACCGGATCGCGTACGACGATGTGATGGCGGACATCCTGCGGGTCACGCTGGGGCTCGCCGAGCGCGCCCTGGAGCTGGGAGTCCGCCGGGACCGGATCATGATCGACCCCGGCCATGACTTCGGCAAGAACACCCGGCACTCCCTCGAAGCGACCCGCAGGCTGAGCGAGATGGCGGAGACGGGCTGGCCGGTGCTGGTCTCGCTCTCCAACAAGGACTTCGTCGGCGAAACGCTCGACAAACCGGTCAAGGAGCGGCTGACCGGCACCCTCGCGACGACCGCCGTGTCGGCGTGGCTGGGGGCCCGGGTCTACCGCGTCCATGAGGTCGCGGAGACGAAGCAGGTCCTGGACATGGTGGCGGCCATCGCGGGCCACCGCCCCCCGGCGGTCGCCCGCCGGGGTCTGGCCTGACCTGTCCCTCCAGGTGATGACCGGAGGTTCCCGCGTAGCCCTTCGGACGGACTCCGGAACCCATACGCCGTTGGATTCGCCGGGCCCTCCCGCCGCCATAGCTTCGTGATCAGAGCAGCAGATGATCAGGAGGCCGCGGGAACATGTACGGCAAGGCGTTCGCACCCGAATACCAGGGCGAGTTGAAGTCGGCGCTGGGGGTGAATTCCTCGTACGAGGAGGTGCTGGCCACGGCGGGCGCGCTGCGGCGTACGGCCGCCACCCCGCTGGAGGAGGCACGCGCCTCGCTCGCCGTTGCCGAGGCCAGCCGGCGGCTCGGCAGAGTGGCGGAGGCGGGCGGGGCCTGGACGAGCTACCGCAGCGCGCGGCGGGCCGGTGAGCCGGGCGCCATGGCGTGGGCCCTGTGGAGCGGCGGCACCCTGGCCAGGCAGTGCGGCACGCTCCCGCTGGCGCGCCGGCTGCTGACGCACGCGTCGGATCTCGCGGCGGGCAGCGGCGACCGGATCGCGCGCGGCTACTGTCTGGCGGGCCTCGCAGAGACCGGCCGTATCCAGGGCGACTACGAGGCCGTGGCCGGTCTGCACGAGGAACTGCTCGCGGAGGCCAGGGCCCATGGCGAGGCCCGGCACATCGTCTGGGCGCTGTCCGGCATCGCGCAGATGCGCCGCAACACCGGTGAGCTGGATGCGGCGCTGGAGATGTTCCAGGAGTCGGTACGGATAGCCGCCGACGCGGACGACGCCCGGGGCCGCGCCTGGTCCCTGCGCGGTGTCGCGGACATCCTCTCCGCCCAGGGCCACCCCGAGCGGGCCCTGACGCTGCTGTCCGAGGCCGAGGCGATCTGCCGCCGGATGGATCTGGCGAGCGCCCTGGCCTACAACCACAAGATGCGCGGCAATGTCCTCTACCGGGCGGCCCGGTACACGGGCGCGCGGCGGATGTACGCGCGGGCGCTGGCGGAGTTCCGGGCGATCGACGAACCGCGGGGCGCCGTGCTGTCCCGGCTGGGCCTGGTCAAGTCCCGGCACTTCCTGGACCGGCCGCAAGCGCTGACACTGCGTGATCTCGACGGTCTGGAGCACGAGGTGGCGCGGATCGGACTGCTGCACGCCGGAAAGATGGTCAGGGCTTTCCGGTCGCAGCTGTCGGCCTCCCCCGAGGTCAGTTACGCGTCTCCTTCGTGACGAGCGCGACCGCCTCGTCCACGTCGTCCGTCACATGGAAGAGCAGCAGATCCTTCTCGGACGCCTTGCCCTGGGCCACGACGGTGTCCCGCAGCCAGTCCACGAGGCCGCCCCAGTACGCCGTACCGAACAGGACGATCGGGAAGCGGGTCACCTTGCGCGTCTGGACGAGCGTGAGCGCCTCGAACAGTTCGTCCAGCGTGCCGAGGCCGCCCGGCAGGACCACGAAGCCCTGCGCGTACTTGACGAACATCGTCTTGCGGACGAAGAAGTAGCGGAAGTTCACGCCGATGTCGACATGGGGGTTGAGCCCCTGCTCGAAGGGCAGCTCGATGCCGAGCCCGACGGAGATGCCCTGTGCCTCGCGCGCCCCCCGGTTCGCCGCCTCCATGGCGCCGGGCCCGCCGCCCGTGATCACCGCGAATCCGGCGTCGACCAGCGCGCCGCCGATCCGGATGCCCGCGTCGTACTCGGCGGAGCCCGCCGGGGTGCGGGCGGAGCCGAAGACACTGATGGCGCTGGGCAGTTCGGCGAGGGCGCCGAAGCCCTCCACGAACTCCGACTGGATACGCATCACCCGCCAGGGATCGGTGTGCACCCACTCCGAGTCGCCCTCGGTGTCCAGCAGCCGCTGATCGGTGGTGCCCGCCTGTACCTGTCCCCGGCGGCGGATCACCGGTCCGAGCCGCTGCTCCTCCGGCTTCCGCTCTCCGTCAGGCATGCCCATGAGCTGCTCCCTCCGCTGCTGTGCGTTTGCTCTGGGCAAGGGTAGGTCCACGCACGTGACAAACGACGAAATTCCGGCGGTCGATCAGGCCCTCGCTCAGTGAGCGCCACGCCCTGCCCGGGTGCCCGTCAGCCGGTGAGCCAGTCGCGGAGACGGTTCTCGCAGTGGGTGATCCGCTCGACCGCCACACGCTCGTCGCGCTTGTGGGCGAGCAGCGGGTTCCCGGGGCCGTAATTGACCGCGGGCACCCCGAGCGCTCCGAAGCGCGACACATCCGTCCAGCCGAACTTGGGCCGGGCCGTGCCGCCGACGGCGGCCATGAAGGCCGCCGCGGCGGGGTGCGAGAGACCCGGCAGGGCCGCGCCGGAGTGGTCGTCCACTGTGAACTCCGTCACGCCGCAGTCCGCGAAGACCTCGTGAACATACGCGAGGGCCTCCTCCTCGCCGCGGTCGGGTGCGTAGCGGTAGTTCACGACGACCGTGCACGCGTCCGGGATGACGTTGTTGGCGACGCCCCCCTCGATCCGTACGGCGTTCAGGCCCTCGCGGTACTCCAGGCCGTCGATCACCGGCCGGCGCGGCTCGTACGCGGCGAGCCGGGCCAGGATGGGCGCGGCGGCGTGAATGGCGTTGGACCCCATCCAGCCGCGCGCGGAGTGCGCCCGCTCGCCCGTCGTGTGGAGGAAGACCCGGAGCGTGCCCTGACAGCCGCCCTCGACCTCGCCGTCGGAGGGCTCCAGCAGGATCGCGAAGTCGCCCTCCAGCCAGTCCGGATGGGCCTCGGCCAGATGTCCCAGACCGTTGAGATGCGCGGCGACCTCTTCGTTGTCGTAGAAGACGAAGGTGAGGTCGCGGTTGGGCTCGGGGACGGTCGCCGCGATCCGCAGCTGTACGGCGACGCCCGACTTCATGTCGCTCGTACCGCATCCCCACAGCACCCCGTCGTCGTCCAGCCGGGAGGGCACGTTGCCGGCGATCGGAACGGTGTCGACATGTCCGGCGAGGATGACCCGCTCGCCGCGCCCCAGCCGGGTCCTGGCCACCACGTTGTTGCCGTAGCGGTCGACGGTGAGATGCGGAAGCGCCCGCAGGGCCTCCTCGATCGCGTCGGCGAGGGGCTTCTCCTCGCCGCTGACCGACGGGAAGTCGACCAGGCGGGCAGTGAGCGCCGGGGCGTCAAGAGTGAGGTCGAGCACGTTCTCAGACATGGTTCCGACCCTAGACGAGTAAGTCCGAAGCAGCGTCGTCCGCCCGGCGAGGAGACGGGCGTCGGCGGCGTCCGCCGTCACCGCCTCCAGTACGGTGGCCTCGTGTCCGAGACCGCCTCCCCCTTCCGTCGCGGCCGCCTCCTGCGTATCGCGGCCGCCCTCCTCGTACTGCTGGCCCTGGCCGCGTATGTGGTGGTGCAGTACGTGAGCGGTGGCGGCGGCCCCCCGCGCTGCCTCGTGCGCGCCGCGGACGCGGCGGACGGCGACAGTCCCACGTACGAGATGACCCCGGAGCAGGCCGCGAACGCCGCGACGATCTCGGCGGTGGGCACCACCCGGGGGCTGCCCGAGCGCGCGGTCACCATCGCGCTGGCCACCGCCCTCCAGGAGTCCGCGCTGCGCAATCTGGACCATGGCGACCGCGACTCGCTCGGCCTGTTCCAGCAGCGCCCCTCGACGGGATGGGGCACCGAGGCGCAGATCCAGGACCCGGTCTACTCGGCGGGCGAGTTCTACGACCATCTCGTCAAGGTCCCCGGCTACTCGCGGCTGCCGCTGACGGTGGCGGCCCAGCGCGTCCAGCGCAGCGGCTTCCCGCAGGCGTACGCGAAGCACGAGCCGGACGCCACGCTGCTGGCCGCTGCCCTCACCGGCCGGTCCGCCGCCACGCTGACCTGTACGGCGCCGACAGGCGCCGAGCCCGGGGACCCGGCGAAGGTACGGGCCGCGCTGGTACGGGACTTCGGGCCCGAGGTGCTGCCCGGCACCGACGCGGCGGGCCGGGCGGGTGCCTCGGGCACGGCCGCCGTGGTGACCGTGCCCGTACCGGCCACGACCGGGGGTTCGGAGAACGGCGGCTCCTCGTCGCTGCGCGGCTGGGAGCTGGCGCACTGGGCCGTGGCGCAGTCCACCGCCCTGCGTATCGACGAGGTCAGGTACGCGGGCCGGGTGTGGAGCGCGAAGAACACGCGCTCGGCGAACAAGGGCTGGCAGCGGACCCGCGTCTCGGAACAGAGCGCGCGATCGGACGCGGCATCGGGCGCCGCATCGGGTGCGGGATCAGGCGCGGATTCCGGCCTGGTGGAAGTTCGAATTCGCACTGCGCAGTAGTACGGCGGCGTCACCCGAACGGGCGAGTCCGCACCGCTCCGCACGGCATTTCTTCCGATGATTGTGCCGCGCGCCCATGATCCAACGTTTCCCTTGGGAACAAAGGGGAGTAACGGTTCAGCAGGGCCGCCGTCACGGGATCGTTTGCCCGTTTTTATCCGTAGCCGATAATGCGACGCATTACTAACTCTTTACCCTTGCCCGCCGCATCCTCCGCCGCCCTTTGAGGGGTTGTCACTACGTCCGATCGACGGACAAGCACTGTTTCTCTCCCCTCAAAGGAGCATCATGTCCCTCCCCCTGACCCGTCGGATCGCCCGTGCCGCCCTCCTCGTCGCCGCGGGCGCCGCCCCGGTGATCGGTGCGGCCGGCGCGGCGAACGCGGCCGCGGTCCCGCAGGCCACCGACCTGGGTGCGGTGAGCGCGCTGGACGGCGCCGCCGTGGGCGACACCGTCGACGGCGGCGCCCAGAAGGCGACCGGTGTGGTGGGCGACGCCGGCAGCAAGGCCGTCCAGAAGGGCGTCCCGGCCGCGGGCAAGACCGTCGGCAAGGTCGGCAAGACGGCGACGCCCGCCGTGCAGAAGGCGGCCGGTGACACCGCGGGCAGCGCCGGCCGGCTTCTGGGCGACACCGCCGCCTCCGCCGGCTCCGCCGCGGAGGGCGCCGCGCCGGCCGGCGGGCTCGGTGGCGGGCTGCCCACCGGCAAGCTGCCGGTGTCGCTGCCGCTCGGCTGACCCACGCGCACGCGCGCACGCGCGTCGCGACAAGAACGAGGGGGCCCGGGAAGCAGTCGCTTCCCGGGCCCCCTCGCCTGCCATGTGCGGTACGGGCGGCTCAGCCCAGCCGCTTGACCGCCGCCTCGACGCGCTCGTCGGTCGCCGTCAGCGCCACCCGTACATGCCGCTCCCCCGCGGGCCCGTAGAAGTCGCCGGGCGCGACCAGGATGCCCAGCTCCGCGAGGTGCGCCACGGTGTCCCAGCACGGCTCGTCGCGCGTCGACCACAGGTAGAGGCTCGCCTCGCTGTGGTCGATACGGAAGCCGTGCGCCTCCAGCGCGGCACGCAGCGCGGTACGGCGGGCCGCGTACCGCTCCCGCTGTTCCCGTACGTGCGTGTCGTCGCCGAGCGCCGCGACCGTGGCCGCCTGCACCGGCGCGGGGGTCATCATCCCGCCGTGCTTACGGATCTTCAGCAGCTCGCCCAGCACGGCCTGGTCACCCGCCAGGAAGGCCGCGCGGTAGCCGGCGAGGTTGGAGCGCTTGGAGAGCGAGTGGACGGCGACGATCCCCTCGTACGAACCGCCGCAGACGTCCGGGTGCAGCACCGACACGGGCTCGGCCTCCCAGCCCAGCTCCAGGTAGCACTCGTCGCTGAACAGCGGCACGCCGTGCTCGCGCGCCCAGGCGACGATCCTGGTCAGCTCGTCCGGGGCCAGGACGGCTCCGGTCGGGTTCGACGGCGAGTTGAGCCAGAGGAGCCTCAGCCCGGCGGGGTCGAGATCCGTCGGGTCGTCGTACGGGACGGGCTCGGCGCCGCAGAGCCGCGCGCCCACCTCGTACGTCGGGTACGCGAGCCGCGGGAAGGCGACGCGATCACCCGCGCCGAGGCCGAGCTGCGTCGGCAGCCAGGCGACCAGTTCCTTGGAGCCGACCACCGGCAGGACGTTCGCGTGCGTCACGCCGCGCGCGCCGAGCCGCCGCTCCACCCATCCGGTCAGCGCGTCCCGCAGCGCGGGCGTCCCCCACACCGTCGGATACCCGGGTGAGTCGGCGGCCTCGACCAGGGCCCGCTGGATCAGTGCCGGGACGGGATCGACGGGGGTACCGACGGACAGGTCCACGATGCCGTCCGGATGGGCCGCCGCCGTGGCCTTGTAGGGCTCCAGCCGGTCCCAGGGAAAGACGGGAAGACGCGATGAGACTGCGGACACGTGCTCACTCTTTCTCGTGTGCCAAACGCCGCGGTCCCGTACGGCGGGATGCCGTACGGGACCGGGGGCGCGCTGTCAGCCGTTCTGGGGCGGCAGCGCGGCGATGAAGGGATGGTCCCGCTCGATCAGACCGAGCTTGGAAGCGCCACCGGGCGAACCGAGCTCGTCGAAGAACTCGACGTTCGCCTTGTAGTAGTCCTTCCACTCCTCCGGGGTGTCGTCCTCGTAGAAGATGGCCTCGACCGGGCAGACCGGCTCACAGGCTCCACAGTCGACGCATTCGTCCGGGTGGATGTACAAGGACCTGGAGCCCTCGTAGATGCAGTCGACCGGGCACTCCTCGATGCACGCCTTGTCCTTGACGTCGACACAAGGCTGCGCGATGACGTAGGTCACGCTGTCGTTCCTCCTCGATAGGGCGCGGCGGGCCGATCTGCGGCTCCGTCCACGGGCGCGCGGGAGCGCGGCGTCGTCGATGCCCGCATCTAGTATCTCCGTTCTTGAGCGCGATCCGAACAGGAGGGGCGTAGAGAGCTGTGGAATTCACTGCGGGCGGACGGTTCGAGGTCCGTCTGACACGGGCTGACGTGGGCAAACGTGTATCAGTCAGACAGTTGACCGGCAGCGGGACCGGCGGTGAGAAGTTCACCGACACGGTGGGCGTTCTCACATCCTGGGACGCGGGTGTGCTGCTGATCACACGGCGCACGGGCGAGAGCGTCCGCGTCCCCGAAGCGGCGCTGGTCGCGGGCAAGGTCGTACCGGCGGCCCCGGCCAGACGACGGGGGCCCGCGGCCTCCTTCGAGGAGCTGGCCGGGGTCTGCGCCCGGTCCTGGCAGCCGGTGGAGAGCGAGCCGCTGGGCGAGTGGCGGCTCAGAGCGGCCTCGGGCTTCACCCGGCGGGCCAATTCCGTGCTGCCGCTGGGCGATCCCGGGATGGAGCTGGACGAGGCGCTGACACGCGTACGCCGGTGGTACGAGGAGCGGGGGCTGCCCCCGTACGTACAGGCCGCGACCGGCGCGGAGGGCACCCAGGAGCGGCTGTGCGCGGAGCTGGAGCGGCGCGGCTGGCGGCCGGAGGTGACGGCGGAGGTACGGATCGCCGCGCTCGCGCCGCTCGGGGACCGTGACGCCGATGTCTCCGGGGTGGTGCTCGGCCGGGGCGTCGACGAGACCTGGCTACGGCGTTACCAGCGGTCCGGTGTGCCGGGGCCCCATGTGCTCCACGTACTGAACAGCGGGCCTTCCGTGTGGTTCGCCACCGTGCCCGGGGAACCCGGCGAGAACGGGCAGCCGGGCGTACCGGCGGCGATCGGCCGGTGTGTGGTGGACGGACGCTGGGCGGGGTTCATGGCGGTGGAGGTCGACCCCGCCCGCCGCCGCCAGGGGCTGGCCACCGCCGTGATGACCGCGCTCGCCCGGCGCGCCCTGGAGGAGGGCGCGTCCGCCGGCTGGCTCCAGGTCGAGTCGGACAACGAGGGCGCGCGGGCGCTGTACGACGCGATGGGCTTCGCCATTCACCACCGCTACCACCACTTCCGATCGCCCTGAGCGGGTACGAGGCCGATATGGGACCGGAATCCGAGGACGTGCGCAAGCGGTTCGCCGAGGAAGCCCGCGCGGACCGTCCCGACCTGGCCACGCTCTGTCTGCTGGTGGGGGCGGAAGCCGATCCCGCCCTGGGCGAGGCCGGTGTCGACGCGGCCCAGGCCGAGCTGGACCGGCTGGCCGGGCTGCTGCCCTTCGGGGTTCTCGGCGCCCGCGCCTGGGCGGTCGCGCTGGCGGAGCTGCTGGGCGAGCGGTGCGGTTTCGAGGGCTCCCCGGCGGAGTACCACCGGCTGGACTCCTCGCTGCTGCCCGTGGTGCTGCGGCGCAGGCGCGGGCTGCCCATCCTGCTCTCCGTGGTGTGGATCGAGGTCGCGCGCCGGGCGGGCGCGCCGGTGTACGGCGTGGCCCTGCCCGGCCATTTCGTGGTCGGCTTCGGCGATCCCGGGGAGCGCGTCCTCGCCGATCCCTTCGGCGGTGGCCGGCTGCTGACGGGCGCGGACGCGGAGCTGCTGGTGACCGGCACGACGGGCGAGGCGCTCGTACCGGCCATGCTCGCGCCCGCCGACCCGCTCGACATCGTCCTGCGCGTCCTGAACAACATCCGCGCCTGGGCCGCGCCCCGCCCGGAGCGCACCGATGTGTCGCTGTGGGCGGTCGAGCTGTCCCTGCTGCTGCCCTCGCATCCGGCCAGGCTCCGCTACGACCGCGCTCAACTGCTCGTACAGCGCGGGGAGTTCAGCCGGGGAGCGGCGGAGATGGACGAGTACGCGCGGGTGGTGGACGCGGTGGAGCCGTCGACGGCGGAGGCGATCCGGCGCAAGGCTCGGGCGGCGCGGGCGATGCTGAACTGACGGCCGTCCCGGGGATGACATCCCTCATCCCCGGGACCCGAGAGAGGCCGGCTGAGCGGCCTAGGGCGTGTTGCGAAAGTCCCGCCTGGCCTGCGGGCGGACGGCGCTACTTTCGCAACACGCCCTAGCTCGGGTTCAGATTGATCGTCTGGGTGCGCTCCTCGACGGTCTTGCCGCGCAGCGCCGTCTGCATGGCCTGCGCCACATCGGCGGAGGAGACGGGGTACTGCTTGCCGTCGCCCTTCGTGATCGTGATGCCGTCGAAGACGCCTTCCAGCAGCTGGTCGATGGCGTTCCTGTCGTAGACCTCGACGAGCTTTCCGTCGACGGCCTTCATGGAGAGGATCTTGGGCAGCGACTTCGCGGGACCGAACTGGATCTGCTTGCCGCCCGCCTTGATGGTGACGAGGTCGGACATCGCGGGCTTGGCGAACTCGTTCATCGCCCGGTCCAGCTCGGCCTGACCGACGGTCGGCTCACGGGTGACGACAGGCAGCTCCACGTTGTTGGTCTTGCCCGTCTGGACCTGGGCGCGGTAGGCGTCCCGGGTCGAGATGATCGAGTGGTTGACGTCCAGCGCCTCGCCGGCCTTGCCGGGTACGGCGACGGCCTTGCCCGGCTCGAACGTGATCGTGCCCTCGCTCGCCGAACCCGCGGTGCCCGCCAGATCGGTGAGCGCGGCGGTCAGCTTCTCGTCGTCGACGGGGATCACCGGCTGGGCGACCCGGGCCCGGCCGAAGAGCGAGCCGATCACCGACACCGGGTTGTAGTCGCTGCCGGCCGCGTTGCGGACGGTGGCCTGGCTGTCGAAGCTGAGTCCCGCCTTGTCCGGGGTGAGCTCCTCCGTCTTGCCGCCGATGCTGAGCCGCAGTGGCGCCGAGGCCCGCTCGCCGAGGGTGGCGTCGAGCTTGTTGACCGCTTCGTCACGGGTGCCGCCGATGTCGACGCCGAGGACCGTGGTGCCCTTGGGCACATCGGAGCGGTTCATCAGCAGGCCGGCGCCGTAGAGGCCGCCCGCGGCCACGACGACCAGGACGCCGAGGAGCGTGAGCTTGGAGCGGCCCTTCTTGGCGGGCGGGGCCGACGGCGTGGCGGTACGCGCGGGAGCCGGGGCCGTGCCCGAGGGCGGGCCGCCCTGAGAGGAGCCGACCGGGCCGGGGAAGTCCGGGGCCGAGAAGTCGTCCTGGCCGAGCGCGCCGGGGCCGTGCGCACCAGGGGCGTGTGCGCCGGGGCCGTCGGGCCTGGGGCCGAGGCCGGAGTGCGGACCGCCCTGCGGGCCCGGGCCGGGGAACGGCGAGCGGTGCTCCGCCGGCACCACGGGGATTCCGCTGGTCAGCGTGTCCCCCGAGACATGACCGGCGGGTCCGGGCCCGGGTGCCGGCTGCTGCGGTGTCAGTTCGGCGGTGTCGTCGGACATCCGCGGCGGACCGGCCTGGCCCCCGCCCGGCGGGGTGCTCAGGGACGACGGCGGGGTGCCGAGCGACGCGCCGCCGGTGGCCGGACCGCTGGTCGGGCCGCTGGGCCCGCCTCCGGGCGGCCGGATACCGAGCGCCGGAGTGGTGGGGCCGCCCGACGTGAAGTCCGTACCGGAACCGCCGGGCGCGAAGCCGTTGGACCCCGGACCGTGAGAGCCCGGCCCTTGCGGGCCGGAACTCTGCGGACCGATGCCCGGAAGACCGGAACCCTGCGGACCGGAAGCCTGGGACCCGGAGCTCTGGGAACCGGCGCCGGACGCGAGATCGCTGAGCGCGCTGCGCGGAGCGCCGCCGTTCTGCGACTGCCCGCCGCCCGGGTAGTACGGCGACTCCGAGGAGCCGCTCTCGGACGGCCGCGGAACGGTGGTGCCCGAGCCGGCGGCGGCGCCGGCGCCGAGACCCGCGGTCATCCCCGCGGCCGTGCCGGTGCCCGATGTCGCCGACTTGCGTGGCGCGAACCAGTCGCTCGTGGATCTGTCCTCGGCCTGCGGCTCCTCCGCCGCCTCGGCCTCTCCGGCGTCGGCGGGGTCCTGGGACGCGTCGGGCCTGGGGATGCCGCCCGTACGTTCGGCGACGGGGACACCCCGGCCGTCGGTGCTGTCGGCGTCACCCATGGGGGTACGCATCACGACGGGCGGGATCGGTCGCGAGCCGGGGATGTTGATCCGGATACGCGTGGTCAGCGTGGTCTCGGTTCTGGGCTCGTCCGGCTGCGGAGCGGGCGCGGTTTCCGTCTCCTCCGGAGCGTTCTGCTGGGGGTGCAGCGACGGATACTGGCGGGATCCGTACGGCGGTGTCCCCGAGGGGTACGCGGCTCCGCCGCGCCCCTGGGGCCCGGAGGACGAACTGTCAGTTTCACGACTCAAAGCAGGTTCTCCCGGTTGGCTCCGCCGCCCGTTCTTACTGGTACGAAACTGTTCAGGTTCCCCATGCCGGAGGCGGGGGGAAGGCCCGGAGCGCGCACCACCATACTGGCCTCGGCAGACAGACACCCGACGGCCGTACGAAGCGATGCTCCGCCGACCGTACGGACACGGTCAATTCAGCAGCAGCCGGGCGCGTCACTTCTCAAGTCGGGCGGACTTCGGGCCCGGTTGCGGCAACCGCGACATCGTGGCACACATCACAGCCACCAACATGCCGCCCAGCAGATAGACCAGCGGTCCGATGCCCGCGGCGAAGATCGCGTCACCCTCGGGGCGGCCCAGGCTGAGGAAGATGGCCGCGAGCAGCCAGCCTGCCGCGGGCGCCCCCACGCCGAGTTGGGTGCGGGTGAGATACAGCCCGCCGAAGAAGAGCCCGGCCGTGGCGAGCAGGGCGAGCAGCAGTCCGCCGGGAGGCCAGCCGCCCTGGACGAGCGAGCCCGCCGTACCGACGAGCACACCGAGAACGAACAGCGAGAGATATGTGGCGATACGCCCGGGTCTGGGGCGACTCGCGAACATTCCGCCGAACTGCCCTTGCCCGCTCATCCGTTCGCCCCGTTCACACCGTTCGCGCCGTTCACACCGTTCGCGCCGTCAACCTGGACAACCCCCGCGACTCCCGCGAAGAGATCGTTCTCACGTTCACCGGCGGGCGCCCCGGACGCGCCGTGCACCAACTGGTAGTACTCGGCGGCGAAGATCGGCTGCCCCAGATCGTTGGAGAGCGCGAAGAAGGGCCCGTCCACGGCGATTTGGGTGACATGGGCGCGCATCGCCGCCGCCTTGCGCTCCCTGTACGGGGCGCCGTCGATCGCGGCGGTGATCTCCGCGTCGTCGACCACGCCCGGAATGTCGTCGATCGCGGCGACACCGGGGAAGTCGGCCCCGGCCGCCCGCAGCCGGGCGAAACCCTCTTCGGCGACCGAGCGCGGTACGCGGTTCCAGTAGATCTTGTCGATGGCGTGCGGGGCACCGAGGCCGGGCCGGAAACCGGGCTCGGCGGCCAGGGCGGCGCCGCGCATCGCGACGCGATGGGCCTTGATGTGGTCGGGGTGGCCGTAACCGCCGTACGGGTCGTAGGTGACGAGCACCTGCGGACGCACCTCCCGGATCACCTCGACGAGGTACGCGGCGGCGCCGTCGACGGGGGTGCGCCAGAAGGCGCCCTCGCGGTCGTTCTGCGCCAGGCCCATCATCCCGGAGTCCCGGAACCTGCCGGGGCCGCCGAGGAAGCGGTGGTCGGTGACGTCCAGTTCCCTCATCGCCGCGGCGAGTTCACCGATGCGATGAGCCCCGAGGCGGTCCTCGCGGTCGGCCGCGAGATGGGCGAGCTCGGGCGGGATGACCTCTCCCTCCTCACCGAGGGTGCAGGTCACCAGCGTGACCAGGGCGCCCTCGGCCGCGTACTTGGCCATGGTGGCGCCGTTGTTGATCGACTCGTCGTCCGGGTGCGCGTGCACCAGCAGCAGACGGCGGGCGGGTAGATCGGTCATGGGGACAGCCTACGAGCAGGCCCCCGGAACCCCTCGGCCAGTGGGCGAAGACGGCGGCCGAGGGGCGACGGGAAGGGGGCGGTGCCGGATATGCCCGGACTTCAGGGCTTGGTGAGGTTGACCGAAAGGGAGCGGAAGATGGCTAGAATTTGATCCCGCCGATCATCCCTGCCACATTCGTGGTCAGTTCGCTGATGGTGGGAGCGATGGATGAACTGGCGATGTAGAAGCCGAGCAACATGCAGACCACCGCGTGTCCGGCCTTCAGTCCGGATTTCCGGACCAGCAGGAAGACGACGATCGCCAGCAGCACCACCGCCGAAATCGAGAGTGCCACGGCGGTTCACCTCCATAAATATTCAGTCGGAAAATCGCAGCATGCATGTGCCCGGCAGATTCATACCCACCAAACGCTACGGATCATAACTATCCGTGCGGACGCATTGATCGGTGCACGGCAGCACACTGGGGGCGCACGCCCCTCGCCCAGTAGGTTCGTTCCATGACCTTGAGGCAGCAGCTCTCGTTCCCGCGCCAGCACGCCAGGACTCAGCGCTTCACCCTCGGCGCCCCACGCGCGTTCACGGTGTCTCCCGACGGCACGCGGGTGGCCTTCCTGCGGTCCGCCTCGGGCACGGACCGGGTGAACAGCCTCTGGGTACTGGATCTTGAGGACTCCGCCACCGGGCCCGCCACCGGGCCCGCCGCCGGTTCCGCCGCCGGTTCCGGTGAGGCGCGCGAGCGCATCGCCGCGGATCCGGCCGTACTCCTCGGCGGCGCCGCCGAGCGGCTCTCCCCCGAGGAGCGGGCCCGGCGCGAGCGGAGCCGTGAGGGCTCGGGCGGCATCGTCGGCTACGCGCTCGACGGCGCGGGGCAGTTGGCCGCGTTCGCGCTCTCCGGGCGGCTGTTCGCGGCCGAGCTGCTCGCCGGGACGACCCGCGAACTGCCCGTACAGGGACCGGTGATCGACCCGCGGCCCTCGCCGGACGGACGCCATGTCGCGTACGTGGCCGACGGCGCCCTCCGCGTGATCGGCGCGGACGGGGAGCGCGACCGCGAGCTGGCGGGGCGCTCGGCGGCCGAGGGCGAGGACATCGGCTACGGACTGGCGGAGTTCATCGCCGCCGAGGAGATGAGCCGCACCCGCGGTTACTGGTGGTCCCCCGAGTCCGACCGGCTGCTGGTCGCGCGCGTCGATACGGCCCAGGTGCGGCGCTGGTGGATCTCGGATCCCGCGCACCCGGAGCGGGAGCCCGTGAAGGTCGCCTATCCGGCGGCCGGCACGCCCAACGCGGACGTACGGCTGTTCCTCGTCGGCCTGGAGGGGCCGGGCGGTACCGAGGGCGCGGACGCGGCGGAGAGGCCCGCCGGGGCGCGTACGGAGGTCGTCTGGGACCGCGCCCGCTACCCGTATCTGGCGCGGGTGCACTGGTCGGCCGCGGGCGCGCCCCTGCTGCTCGTCCAGAGCCGTGACCAGCGCGGCCAGCTGTATCTGGCGGTGGACACGGCGACCGGCGCGACCAGGACCGTGCACCGGGACGAGGATCCCGCCTGGCTGGAGCTCTTCGCCGAGCTGCCCGCCTGGGCGCCGGACGGACGGCTGGTACGGATCGCCGACGAGGGCGGCGCGCGGGTCCTGATGGTCGGCGACCGGCCGCTGACCGGGCCGCAGTTGCACGTCCGGGCCGTGCTGGACATCGGCGAGCACGATGTCCTCGTCTCGGCGTCGGCCGGCGAGGCGGCGGCCGGTCCCGAGACCGGCGAGATCCATGTGTACCGGGTCAGCGAGCTGGGCGTCGAGCGGCTCTCGGAGGGCGCCGGGGTGCACTCCGCCGTCCGCACCGGCGAGGTGACCGTACTGGTCTCGGCCGGGCCCGACACCTCAGGAGCGTCCGCGCAGGTGCTCAGGGACGGCAAGCGCGTCGCCGCGGTCGCCTCGTACGCCGAGCGGCCGGTGCTCACCGCGCGGCCGGTGCTGACCGAGGCGGGCGCGCACCGGATTCCGTGCGCCGTGCTGCTCCCGGCCGGCTACCAGGAGTCCGACGGCCCGCTCCCGGTCCTGCTGGACCCCTACGGGGGCCCGCACGGGCAGCGCGTGGTGGCCGCGCAGAACGCGTATCTCACCTCGCAGTGGTTCGCCGACCAGGGGTTCGCCGTGATCGTCGCCGACGGCCGTGGCACTCCGGGCCGTTCGCCGGCCTGGGAGAAGGCGGTCAAGCAGAATCTGCTGCTCAGCCTGGACGACCAGATCGAGGCGCTGCACGCCCTCGCCGAGCGGTTCCCGCTCGATCTGGGGCGGGTGGCGATGCGCGGCTGGTCCTTCGGCGGCTATCTCGCCGGGCTCGCGGTCCTGCGCCGCCCGGATGTCTTCCACGCGGCGGTCTCCGGCGCTCCGGTCACCGATCTGCGGCTCTACGACACCCACTACCAGGAGCGGTACTTCGGCGGCGGCCCGCAGGAGGTGCCCGAGGTCTACGCCAGGCACTCACTGGTCACGGACGACGGGCTCTCGGCGCCGGAGAGTCCGGCGCGGCCTCTGATGATCATCCATGGGCTCGCGGACGACAATGTGGTCGTGGCACACACCCTCAGGCTCTCCGCGGCCCTGCTCGCGGCGGGACGGCCCCATGAAGTGCTGCCGCTCACTGGCGTGACCCATATGACACCGCAGGAAGAAGTGGCCGAGAATCTGCTGCTGCTCCAGGTCGACTTCCTCAAGAGGTCCCTGGGCATGAGCTGACGCGCGCACGTCCCGAGCCGGGCACGCCCTGAGCCGGGCACGCCCCGAGCACGGGCGACCGGCCGGGACCCTGGGAGTCCCGGCCGGTCTACGGCACCCGCACGGCCGTACGCTGTCCAGCGTGACGCGTTCGTATATCGGTGACGGGTCCGCCAAGTTGCCTGCGTGTTAACGAAATTGATGTGCTTTATTACGTTCCGTCCTCCACGCGCCCGCCTCCGACGGGCACGATCCGCCGCTCCTCCGCGAAGTGGCAGGCGGAAGGGTGCGCGGCGGGCCCCTGCCGCCCCCGGAAGACCTCCGGGACCGCCAGTTCGGGTACTTCCACCTCGCACCGCTCCCGCGCCTTCCAGCAGCGCGTACGGAATCGGCAGCCGGACGGGGGATTCGCCGGGGACGGCACCTCACCGGTCAGGATGATCCGGTCGCGGTGCTCGCGCGCCGTGGGGTCGGGCAGCGGCACGGCCGAGAGCAGCGCCTGGGTGTACGGATGCGTGGGGTGCTCGTAGATCTCCTCGTCCGAGCCGATCTCGGCCAGCCGCCCCAGGTACATCACGCCGACCCGGTCGGAGATGTGCCGGACGATCGACAGATCGTGCGCGATGAAGATGTACGAGAGGCCGAACTCGTCCTGGAGCCGTTCCATCAGATTGATGACCTGCGCCTGGACCGAGACGTCGAGGGCCGAGACCGGCTCGTCGGCGACGATGATCTCGGGCCGGAGCGCCAGCCCCCGGGCGATGCCGATGCGCTGGCGCTGGCCGCCCGAGAACTGGTGCGGATAGCGGTTGATGTACTCCGGATTGAGGCCGACCACGTCCAGCAGCTCCCGGACCCTGCGCCGCCGGTCGCCCTTCGGCGCCACCTCGGGGTGGATCTCGTACGGCTCCCCGATGATGTCGCCCACGGTCATCCGGGGGTTGAGCGAGGTGTACGGGTCCTGGAACACCATCTGGATGTTGCGGCGCACCGCCTTCAGCGCGCGGCCCGACAGCCGGGTGATGTCCTCGCCCTTGTACCGGATCGCGCCGGATGTCGGCCGCTCCAGGTTCACCACCAGCTTCGCGACGGTCGACTTGCCGCAGCCCGATTCCCCGACGATGCCGAGGGTCTCGCCGCGGGCCAGCGCGAAGGAGACCCCGTCGACCGCCCGTACCGCCCCGATCTGCTTCTTGAACAGGATGCCGCGGGTCAGCGGATAGTGCTTGACCAGATCACGTACGTCCAGGACGGGTTCAGCCATGGAGCGTCTCCTCCCAGAAGTAGCAGGCGCTGCGGCGCCCCTCGCCCGGTCCGTCGGCCGCCGCGACCTCGAAGAGCGGCGGCACCTCCGTACGGCACACGTCCTGGGCCATCGGACAGCGGGGGTTGAAGGCGCAGCCCGGCGGGATACGCAGCAGATTCGGCGGCAGGCCCCTGATCGCGTACAGCTCCCGGCCCTTCCGGTCCAGCCGCGGGATCGACCGGAGCAGACCATGGGTGTACGGGTGGGCGGGCGCCCGGTAGATCTCGTGCACCGGGGCGGTCTCCACGATCCGGCCCGCGTACATCACCGCGATCCGGTCGGCGACATCGGCGACGACCCCGAGGTCGTGGGTGATCAGGATCAGCCCCATGTTGTACTCGCGCTGCAACTCCGCCAGCAGGTCCATGACCTGGGCCTGGACGGTCACATCCAGCGCGGTGGTCGGCTCGTCCGCGATGATCAGCGAGGGCTCCAGCGCGAGCGCCATCGCGATCATGATGCGCTGGCGCATCCCGCCGGAGAACTGGTGCGGATAGTCGTCGACGCGTTCCCTCGCCGCCGGGATCCTGACCCGGTCCATCAGCTCGACGGCCTTCGCCCGTGCCTGTGTGCGGGACATCCCCCGGTGCACGACGAACATCTCGCCGAGCTGGGCGCCGACGGTGAGCACGGGGTTGAGCGAGGAGAGCGCGTCCTGGAAGATCATCGCCATCTCGGCGCCCCGGATCCTGCGCCGCTGCTCCTCCTTGAGCCGTAGCAGATCCCGCCCCCGGAAGAGCACCTGACCGCCGGTGATCCGGCCGGGCGGCATGTCGAGGATTCCCATGACCGCCTGCGCGGTGACGGACTTCCCGGAGCCCGACTCGCCCAGTACGGCCAGGGTCTCGCCGGCGTCGACCGCGTAGCTGACGCCGTTGACGGCCCTGGCGACCCCGTCCCGGGTGTGGAACTCCACGCGCAGATCGCGCACTTCGAGCAACATGGGGCGGGCTCCTCAGCGCAGCTTGGGGTCGAGGGCGTCGCGTACCGCGTCGCCGAGCATGATGAACGCGAGCACGGTGATCGCCAGCGCGCCGGCCGGCCAGAGCAGCATGTGCGGGGAGTTGCGGATGTACGGCGAGGCGTCGGAGATGTCGATGCCCCACGAGACGGTCGGCGGTTTGAGGCCCACGCCGAGATACGAGAGGGTCGCCTCCAGCGCGATGAACGTACCGAGCGCGATGGTCGCCACGACGATCACCGGCGCGACGGCGTTGGGCAGGATGTGCCGCAGCATCATCCGGGAGCTGGAGGCGCCGAGCGCCCGCGCCGCCTGCACGAAGTCGTTCTGTTTGACGGTGATGACGGAGCCGCGCGCGATCCGGGAGATCTGCGGCCAGCCGAGCAGCACCATGAAGCCGATCACCGGCCAGACGGTGGAGCTGGTCACCACGGACAGCAGCACCAGACCGCCGAGGACCACCGGGATACCGAAGAAGATATCGGTGATCCGGGAGAGGATCGCGTCCCAGGATCCGCCGAAGAAGCCGGCCAGTCCGCCGAGGACCGAGCCGACGACCGCGACCCCGAGGCTGGCGAGGACGCCGACGACCACCGAGGTCCTGGCGCCGTAGACGGTACGGGTGTAGACGTCGCAGCCCTGCCCGTTGAAGCCGAAGGGGTGGCCGGGCCGGGAGCCGTCCTGGGCCCTGGCCAGATCGCAGGAGAGCGGGTTGCCGCTGGTGATCAGCGACGGCCAGATCGAGATGATCACCAGAAAGACGATGACGAGCCCCGAGAGGACGAAGACGGGGTTACGGCGCAGATCGCGCCACGCGTCCGACCAGAGGCTGCGCGGCCGGCCCCTGGCCTCGCCGCCGGTGCCGCCGGATCCGCCTGATCCGCCGTCGAGTCCGCCGCCGGGTCCGCCGGGTTCTCCCGGGCGCTGCTCCAGGGTGCCTCCCTCGCTGGTGGCGAGGTCCATCCCGGCACCGGCCCCGGTCGCCGCGATGGCTCCGCCGTTGTCGTCGGGGCGTCGGGACTGCGGCTCAGGCATAGCGGATCCTCGGGTCGAGAACGGCGTACAGAAGGTCGACCAGCAGATTCGCCACCAGGAAGACGATGACCAGCACGGTCACGAAGCCGACGACGGTCTGGGTGTTCTGGCGCAGGATGCCCTGGTAGAGCTGGAATCCGACGCCATGGATATTGAAGATCCGCTCGGTGACGATCGCGCCGCCCATCAGCGCGCCGATGTCCGTACCGATGAACGTGACCACCGGGATCAGTGAGTTGCGCAGCAGATGCCGGGTGATCACCCGGTGTCGGGGCAGGCCCTTGGCGACGGCGGTACGGACATAGTCGGAGCGGGCGTTCTCGGCGATCGAGGTCCGGGTCAGCCGGGTGACGTACGCCAGGGAGACGGACGCGAGCACCAGCCCCGGCAGGATCAGCTCGTCGAACGGGGCCGCGGGCGACACCGACGGCCTGATGAGCTGCCAGTTCACGCCGAACACCAGCTGCGCCAGCAGCCCGGTGACGAAGGTCGGTACGGCGATGACCACCAGCGTCAGCAGCAGTACGGAGGTGTCGACCGGGCGGCCCCGGCGCAGCCCGGTGACCACACCGAAGATGATCCCGATGATGATCTCGAAGACGATGGCCACGATCGTCAGCCGGATGGTGACCGGGAACGCCGAGGCCATCAGGTCGATGACCTTCTGGCCGTTGAAGGCGGTGCCGAAGTCGCCGGAGAAGACATGTCCCATATAGGTGAGGTACTGCTGCCACACCGGCTGATCGAGGCCGAACTCCTGGCGCAGCCGGGCCTCGGTGGCCGGATCGCACTGCCGCTCCCCGCAGAGGCCCGCGATGGGGTCGCCCATCACATTGACCATCAGGAAGATCAGCAGGGTGGCGCCGATGAAGACGGGGATCATCTGCAGCAGACGCCGGATCACATAACGTCCCATGGAGGGCTCCGGGTTCGTGGGAGGGGCGTGGGGCGGCCCCGGGCGTCAGCTGACCCTGATCTCGTTGTAGACCGGGACGCTGAAGGGGTTCAGGGCGACATGGGAGACCCGGTCCGAGTAGCCGGCGCTGCCGTTCTGGTACCAGAGCGGGATGGCCGCCATCCGGTCCCGTACGACGCCCTCCGCCCGCTGGAACGTACGGATCGCCGACTTCGTGTCGGGGTCGGCGTTGGCCTCGTTGATGAGCCGGTCGAACCGGGGGTCGCTCCATTTGCCGTCGTTGGACGAGGCGTTGGTGTAGTAGAGCGGCTGGAGGAAGTTCTGGATCAGCGGGTAGTCCATCTGCCAGCCCGCCCGGAACGGCCCCCGCAGCTTGCGCTGGCCGAGCCGGTTGCGGAAGTCCGCGAAGGTCCCGACCGGACTGCCGACGCACGCCTTGTCGTTGCCCAGCGCGTTGTTGATGCTGTTGCAGACCGCGTCGACCCACTCCTTGTGGGAGCCGGTGTCCGCGTTGTACGTGATCGTCAGCCGGCCGTGCGGGATGCCTCCGCCCCGCCGGATCAGCTGTTTCGCCGCGGCGGCGTCGTAGTCGCAGGCCCTGCCGCAGAGCCCCGCCCGATAGCCGCCGTCCGCGCCGAGGACCGGGGAGGTCCAGTCGGTCGCCGGGGTGCGGGTGTTGCGGAAGATGGTGTCGGTGATCTGCTTGCGGTTGATCGCCATGGAGAGCCCGGTGCGTACCTTGGCGGCCCCCGGGGTGTTCCATTCCTTGTCGTAGTACGGGAAGGCGAGGGTCTGGATGATGCCGGCCGGGCTGTTGATGTACCGGCCGCTGAGATCGGAGCGCACGTTCTTGAGCTGTGAGGCGGGCACGTCGTCGACCAGATCGAGGTTTCCCGCGACCAGATCGGTATAGGCGGTGTTGTTGTCGGTGTAGACCACGAGATCCACACCGCCGTTGCGCGGCCGGTCGGCGCCCGGGTACCCCTTCCACGTACGCAGGGACATCTGGGAGCCCTTGGTGTAGTTCTCCACCGTGTACGGGCCGTTGCCGACCGGCTTGGCGAGCCAGGCGGCGTGCTGGTCGTAGAACGCCCTGGGCAGCGGGGCGAACGCCGCGTACCCGAGGGTGTCCGGCCAGGTGGAGAAGCGCTGCGAGAGCGTGACGGTGAACGTCCGGGGCCCGGTGACCTTCAGCCCCGACAGCGTCCGCGCGGTGGGGTGTCCCGACTCCGGGTGGACCTTGTCGTATCCGTCGATGTACTGGAAGAAGTAGGCGTTCTTCTGGTTGTTGTCGAGGTACGCCCCGTAGTTCCAGGCGTCCACGAAGGACTTCGCGGTCACCTGCTCGCCGTCGCTGAAGGTCCAGCCGTCCTTGACGGTGACGGTGAAGCGGGTCGAGTCCGACGTGTCGATCTTCTCGGCGAGCGCGTTCTCGGCCTTGCCGGTCTTCGGGTTGTACCGCTTGAGCCCCCGGAAGATCATGTCGAGGACCTTGCCGCCCTGGACCTCATTGGTGTTCGCGGGCTCCAGCGGATTCTGCGGATCACCCCAGGAGGAACGCACCACGCCGTTGGGCCCGCCGATGACATCTGACGCCCCGCCACAGCCCGACGCGGCGAGGACGACAGCCGCCGCGCAGGCGGCCCGTCCCGCGTGTGCCGCTCCTCGCATGGACGCGCCTCCTCGGGGTCTGTGGCATTGCTCAGACCAAGATCGGACCATCACGGGACGGTCCGCACACCCGGCCCACCCATATGGGCGAAGGAGAACGGAAAAATCACCAGCCTCAGTGAGGGTTCGCCACCACGCGGAGCGGGGGGGGGGGCGCGGGGGGGGGGGGGGGGCGGGGCCCCCGCCCCCGCCGGGCGGGGACGAGCGGGTAGGCAAAGACCCCCCCGGGGCGCGGCCCACCCAACCCCCCCCAGCAGCACCC
>NZ_JBHTZS010000002.1:0-426269 GCF_042790125.1 Streptomyces scopuliridis | reverse complement strand
GGTCACCTTAAAAAACACCACCATCTGTTGGGTTTCCCCACCCCGGGGCCCGGCCCCCGAAAATTTGCGTTCCGGGGCGCCGCTCTCCCGCTCGTCTCCGTACGTTCCCGTACGGCTACGGATCACGCCGCGTGGACGACGTCCCTCTCCTCCGCGAAGTGGCACGCCGACTCGTGGGCGGTGTGGCCGTCCGTGCCCTTGAAGCGCTCGGGAATCGCCAGCAGCGGGACCTCCGTGGCGCACTTGTCCTGCGCCTTCCAGCAACGGGTCCGGAAGCGGCAGCCCGAGGGCGGGTTCGCCGGTGACGGGACGTCACCGCTGAGGATGATCCGGTCGCGGCCCTCACGGGCGTCCGGGTCGGGGACCGGGACCGCCGACAGCAGCGCCTGGGTGTAGGGGTGCGTCGGGTGGTCGTAGATCTGGGTGTCCGTACCGATCTCGGCCATCTTGCCGAGGTACATCACACCGACCCGGTCGGAGATGTGCCGGACGATCGACAGGTCGTGCGCGATGAAGATGTAGGAGAGGTTGAACTCGTCCTGGAGCTTCTCCATCAGGTTGATGACCTGGGCCTGGACCGAGACGTCCAGGGCCGAGACCGGCTCGTCGCAGATGATGATCTCGGGGTTGAGCGCGAGACCGCGGGCGATGCCGATGCGCTGGCGCTGGCCGCCGGAGAACTGGTGCGGATAGCGGTTGATGTACTCCGGGTTGAGACCCACGACATCCAGCAGTTCCTGGACCTTGCGGCGCCGGTCGCCCTTCGGCGCCACCTCCGGATGGATGTCGAAGGGCTCGCCGATGATGTCACCGACGGTCATCCGGGGGTTGAGCGAGGTGTACGGGTCCTGGAACACCATCTGGATGTTCCTGCGGACCGCCTTCAGCGCGCGGCCCGACAGCCGGGTGATGTCCTGGCCCTTGAAGAAGACCTCGCCGGCGGTCGCCTGCTCCAGCGTCATCAGCAGCTTGGCCACGGTGGACTTGCCACAGCCTGACTCGCCGACGATGCCCAGCGTCTCGCCCTGGTAGAGGTCGAACGAGACACCGTCCACGGCCTTGACGGCGCCGACCTGCTTCTTGAACAGGATGCCCTGGGTCAGCGGGAAGTGCTTGACCAGGTTGCGCACCTGAAGGATCGGCTCGCCCCGCTGCGCCGGCGCCTCGATGGCGGCGACGGACTCGTCGACCGTGGCGGCGTCGGCCGTCTCGACCTCGGTGACGTTCGGGGTCGCGTCCATGGAGTCGTCATTCCTCTTCGGCTCAGCCATGGATCGTCTCCTTCCAGAAGTGGCACGCGCTGCCGCGGCCGGGCAGTTCCGTGCCGTCCCGCTCGGTGACGGAGAGCAGGGCCGGGATGTCCGTACGGCAGATGTCCTGCGCCGAGGGGCAGCGCGGGTTGAAGGCGCAGCCGGCCGGAATCCGCGTGAGGTTGGGCGGCAGCCCCTTGATCGCGTACAGCTCCTGGCCCTTCTGGTCCAGGCGCGGGATCGAGTCGAGCAGGCCCCGGGTGTACGGGTGCGCGGGGCGCTTGTAGAGCTCGTGCACGGGGGCGGTCTCCACGATCCGGCCCGCGTACATGACCGCGATCTTGTCCGCGACATCGGCGACGACGCCGAGGTCGTGGGTGATCAGGATCAGCCCCATGTTGTACTCGCGCTGCAACTCCGCCAGCAGGTCCATGACCTGGGCCTGGACGGTCACGTCCAGCGCGGTGGTCGGCTCGTCCGCGATGATCAGGTCGGGCTCCAGCGCCAGCGCCATGGCGATCATGATGCGCTGGCGCATCCCGCCGGAGAACTGGTGCGGGTAGTCGTTGACCCGGTCCTTGGCCGCGGGGATGCGTACCCGGTCCATCAGCTCGATGGATTTGGCCTTGGCCTCCTTCTTGGAGAGGCCCTGGTGGACGCGGAACATCTCGCCGAGCTGGTAGCCCACGGAGAGCACGGGGTTGAGCGAGGACAGCGCGTCCTGGAAGATCATCGCGATCTTCTGGCCACGGATCTGCCGGCGCTCCTCGTTGCTCATCGTGAGCATGTCCCGGCCGCGGAAGAGGATCTCTCCCTGCGGGATGCGCCCCGGCGGCATGTCGAGGATGCCCATGATCGCCTGCGCGGTCACGGACTTGCCGGATCCGGACTCGCCCAGCACGGCGAGCGTCTCGCCCGAGCTGACGCTGTAGTTGACTCCGTTGACCGCCTTGGCCACACCGTCGCGGGTGTGGAACTCCACGTGCAGGTCGCGGACTTCGAGCAGCGGGCCGCCGTCCTCGGGCGAGCCGTGCGGAGAAGGAACGTCCGCCGTCGTGTCATCGATGATGGTCATGTACGCCTCCCTCAGCGCAGCTTGGGGTCGAGGGCGTTGCGTACCGCATCGCCGAGCATGATGAAGGCCAGAACAGTGATCGACACCATGACCGACGGGATGATCAGGACGAACGCGGCGTTGCGCAGCTGCTCCTGGCCCGACGAGATGTCGACACCCCAGGAGACGGACGGCTCGGCGAGACCGATACCCAGGAACGACAGCGTGGCCTCGGCGGAGATATAGCCGCCGAGCGCGATGGTCGCGACCACGATCACCGGGGCGATCGCGTTGGGCATGATGTGCCGGAGCAGGATACGGCTGGTGGAGGCGCCGAGCGCCTTGGCCGCCATCACGTAGTCCGCCTGCTTGATGGTGAGGACCGAGCCGCGCGCGACACGGGCGATCTGTGTCCAGCCCAGGAAGGCGAGGGACAGGATCACGACCCAGATGGAACGCTCGGTGAAGGAGGTCAGCACCACCATCGCGCCGAGCATGAAGGGCACGGCGAAGAAGATGTCGGTGACCCGCGACAGCAGGGAGTCGATCAAGCCGCCGAAGTAGCCGGCGAGCATGCCGACCAGGGTGCCGAGGACGGTGACGAGTCCGGTGACGACAACGGCGACCATGATCGAGGCACGGGCGCCGTAGACGACGCGCGCGTAGATCGACCGGCCCTGGATGTCGTACCCGAACCAGTCCTCGGAGAAGAAGTGGCCCCAGTTGGGCTTCTGCAGATAGTGCTTGGCGAGGTCCGCGTAGCGCGGATCGGCGCTGGTGAACAGCTGCGGGAAGGCCGCCATCGTCAGCAGGAACAGGATCAGCACGGCGGAGACGACGAACAGCGGGTTGCGCCGCAGATCGTGCCAGGCGTCCGACCAGAGGCTGCGGGGCTTGCCCACCTTGCCGTCGGCCCGCGGGGCGACCGGAGCCGCCGCGGCCTCGTCCTTGACGGTGTCCTTGAGTGCCTCAGGCATAACGGATCCTCGGGTCCAGGACCGCGTAGAGCAGGTCGACGAGCAGGCTGGTGACCAGATACACGACGACGATCAGGGTCACGATGCCCACGACCGTCGCGCCCTCGCGGTGCCTGAGGGCGTCGAAGATGTTGTAGCCGACACCCTTGACGTTGAAGATGCCTTCCGTCACGACCGCGCCGCCCAGCAGGGCGCCGAGGTCGGTACCGAGGAAGGTCACCACCGGAATCATGGAGTTGCGCATCAGGTGTACGCCGATGATGCGCCGGCGCGGCAGTCCCTTGGCCACGGCGGTGCGCATGTAGTCGGAGCGCAGGTTCTCGGCGATGGAGGTACGCGTCAGACGTGCCACGTACGCCAGTGAGAGGGAGCCGAGTACCACGGCCGGTAGGAACAGCTCGTTCCAGTTCGCCTCGCCGCTCACGTTCGGGTCCACCCAGCCGAGCTGGAAGGCGAAGAAGTACTGGCCGAGGAAGCCGAGTACGAACGAGGGAACGGAGATCAGCAGAAGCGTCAGGATCAGCAGGCCGCGGTCGCGGAGCGTGTCGGCCTTCATCCCGGCGAAGACGCCGATGGAGATGCCGACCAGCACGGTGAAGGTGAAGGCGAACAGGGTCAGTCTGACCGTGATCGGGAATGCCTCCGAGATGATGTCGGCGACGGGTCGCCCGCTGGCGATCTGTGTGCCGAAGTCGCCCTGGAACAGGCCGACAAGATAGTTCCAGTACTGGTGCCAGAGCGGAAGATCGAGACCGAGGTCCTTCTTCATCGCCGCGATCTGCGTCGGATCGACTGTCTGCTCTCCGGCGAGCGCGCGCACGGGGTCACCGGGCAGGGCGTACATCATGGAGAAAACCAGCAAGGTTGACCCGAGGAAGACCGGGATCATCTGGAGCAGTCGCCGCGCGACATAACGCCCCATGTTTGCCTCCGAATGGATAACTGCAGCCCGGGGGGCCTACCGCCGTTGCGTCGGCGGCTGATGGCCGAGTGGGGGGATAACCCTCGGGCTGGTTACTTGACGACCGTGACTTCGGTGATGTTGTAGTCACCGTGGAAGTCGACCGTTACGTTGTCCACAGCCTTGGAGTAGCCGCCGTTGGTCTTGTACTCCCACAGCGGGATCGCCGGCATCTTGGAGAGAACGAGCTTCTCCGCGTCCTGGTAAGCCTTGATCGACTCCTCCAGGGACTTGGCGTTGTCGCCCTTCTTGAAGGCCGCGTCGACCTCCTTGTCGGAGAACCGGCCGTTGTTCGCCTCGGCGGTGGTGCCGTACAGCTCCCGCATGAAGTTGACGTTCAGCGGGTAGTCGGCGACCCAGCCACCACGGTAGGCGGCCTTGACCTGGTCGTTGTCACGGGCCTCCAGGTCGGTCTGGAAGTCCGGCTTGGCGTCCGGGATGCACTCCACACCGGTGGAGTTGCGGATCGACTCGCAGACCGCGGTCACCCACTCCTTGTGGCCACCGTCGGCGTTGTACTGGATCCACATCTTGTTGTCCGGAACGCCGCCGCCCTCGGTGACCAGCTTCTTGGCCTCCGCGGGGTTGAACTTGAAGACGTCGGTGCCCAGGTCCTGGTTACCGGCGACACCCGGCGGGGTGAAGCTGGTGGCCGGCTTGCGGGTGCCGTTGAGGACCGTCTTGGTGATCGTGTCGCGGTCGATCGCCATCGACAGGCCCTGGAGGACCTTCGGGTCGATGCCCTTGAAGGTCTTCGAGTAGAACGCCGGCACGATGCTCTGGATGGCCGCGTACGGCTGGTCGATCGCGCGGTCGCCGAGGTCCTGCTTGTACTTCGGCAGGTCCTTCGGGCCGACCTGGCGGATCATGTCCAGGTTGCCGGAGAGGAGGTCCTGGTACGCGGCCTCGACGGTCGCGTAGTTCTTGAACAGGACACCCTTGTTCTTGGCCTTGTTCGGGCCCTGGTAGTCAGGGTTGGCCTTGACCTGGATGAGCTTCTTGTGGTCCCACTTCTCGAAGATGTAGGGACCGTTGCCGACCGGGGCCTGGCCGAACGCCTTGGTGTCCTTGTAGAAGACCTCCGGCAGCGGCGCGAAGGTCGCGTAGCCGAGCTTGTACTCGTAGTACGGCACCGGCGCGGAGAGCTCGATGGTGAAGGTGGTGTCGTCGACGACCTTCAGACCGGACATGGCGTCGGCCTTCGGGTCACCCTTCTCCGGGTGGACGTCGGCGTAGCCGGCGATGTCCTCGAACCAGAAGGCGTTCTGCTGGTTGTTCTTGATGTTGGCGTACCAGTTCCACGCCTTGACGTACGACTCGGCCGTGACGGGGGTGCCGTCGTGGAACTTCCAGCCGGGCTTGAGCTTGACCGTCCAGGTCTTGTTGTCGGTCGACTTCACCGACTCGGCGTTCGTGTAAACGATCTTGCCCTGCGAGTCGAAGTCGAGCAGCTGGGTGAAGATCGACTGAATCACGTAGCTGCCGAGCGACTCGTTCGTGTCGGCCGGGATCAGCGGCTTCTGAGGCTCACCGACGTCGATGGAGACGTAGCCCGCGGGCTTGCCCTTCTCCTTCGAAGCCGACTCGCCGCTGTCGTCTCCGCCGCCACCACAGGCCGTCGCCGCCAGAGCCACGACTATCGCGCCGACTACCCACTTGGCGCTCCTGGCACCACGCATGGGTTCCTCCTCATGAGTCCACTAGTCACAAACGAGAAGGGCATTATCTACGCGCGCTGACACCCCTGACAGCGGGCTCATCAAATGCCCTGAGTGTGCTCGTGAGTCGGCGCCCCCCATGGCGCTTGACCCATTGACCCGAGCTCAATGGAAGCAACTATTGAGTACGGCAGAGCTGTAAACCACACTTAAAGGGTCTCGTTTTGACAACATCGAAGTACCCTGCAGGCCCGAAATCCGGACAAAATTAGCGCAGACAGACACACGCGAAACGGACTGTTAACACATGTTCCGGAGAGCGATGTTCGGAATCCGGACAGGTGGCCGAGGAATGCGGTTGACGAACGGCCCGGCCGCCGCGCGTTCGCGGTGGCCGGGCCGACGTACCGTCCGGACGGCAGGCAAGGTACGCCCGCCCCGGTCGCGTCAGGCGTGCTTGGCGCGCGAGGCGGTACGGCCGCGCTGCTTCTGGTCCAGGACGACCTTGCGGATGCGGACCGTCTCCGGCGTGACCTCGATG
Source organism: Streptomyces scopuliridis (assembly GCF_042790125.1). Taxonomy (GTDB): domain Bacteria; phylum Actinomycetota; class Actinomycetes; order Streptomycetales; family Streptomycetaceae; genus Streptomyces; species Streptomyces scopuliridis_A. The sequence continues at coordinate 419,828 of NZ_JBHTZS010000002.1, read as the reverse complement.
CACTCGTCGTCGCGGCAGAACTCCAGGGACTGCTCCAGCGAGAGCTTCCGCGGCGGCACCACGTTCTCGGTGGTGTCCGCGGAGGCGGCCCGCATGTTGGTGAGCTTCTTCTCCTTGGTGATGTTCACGTCCATGTCGTCGGAGCGCGAGTTCTCACCGATGATCATGCCCTCGTAGACCTCGGTGCCCGGCTCGGTGAAGATGACACCGCGCTCCTGGAGGTTGATCATCGCGAAGGGGGTCACCGAACCCGCGCGGTCCGCGACGAGCGAGCCGTTGTTACGGGTACGCAGATCGCCGAACCACGGCTCGTGGCCCTCGAAGATCGAGTGGGCGATGCCCGTACCGCGCGTCTGCGTCAGGAACTCCGTACGGAAGCCGATGAGCCCGCGCGACGGAACGATCCACTCCATGCGGATCCAGCCCGAGCCGTGGTTGGTCATCGTCTCCATCCGGCCCTTGCGGGTCGCCATCAGCTGCGTGATGGCGCCGAGGTGCTCCTCGGGGGAGTCGATCGTCATGCGCTCGATCGGCTCGTACGTCTTGCCGTCGACCTGCTTGGTGACCACCTCGGGCTTGCCGACGGTCAGTTCGAAGCCCTCCCGGCGCATGGTCTCGACGAGGATGGCCAGCGCCAGCTCACCGCGGCCCTGCACCTCCCAGGCGTCGGGGCGCTCGGTGTCCAGGACGCGCAGCGAGACGTTACCGATCAGCTCGCGGTCGAGACGGTCCTTGACCTGGCGGGCGGTGACCTTGTGGCCCTTGCCGCCCTTGCCGACCAGCGGCGAGGTGTTCGTACCGATCGTCATCGAGATCGCGGGCTCGTCGACCGTGATCAGCGGCAGCGCGATCGGGTTCTCCGGGTCGGCCAGGGTCTCGCCGATCATGATGTCCGGGATACCGGCGATGGCGCAGATGTCACCGGGGCCCGCCTTCTCGGCCGGCTTGCGGGTGAGCGCCTCGGTCATCAGCAGCTCGGTGATACGGACGTTGGACATCGTGCCGTCACGCTTGATCCAGGTGACGGTCTGGCCCTTCTTCAGCTCGCCCTGCTCGACGCGGCACAGCGCGATACGGCCGAGGAAGTTGTCGGCGTCCAGGTTGGTGACATGCGCCTGGAGCGGGGCGGACTCGTCGAACTCCGGCGCCGGGACATGCGCCAGGATCGTGGTGAAGAACGGCTCCAGGCTGTCGCTGTCGGCCGGGACCGTGCCGTCCTCCGGCTTGGTCAGCGAGGCGACGCCGTCCCGCGCGCAGGCGTAGACGATCGGGAACTCGATCTGCTCCTCGGTCGCGTCCAGGTCCAGGAAGAGGTCGTACGTCTCGTCGACGACCTCGGCGATCCGGGAGTCGGGGCGGTCCGTCTTGTTGATGCAGAGAATGACCGGCATCTTCGCCGCGAGCGCCTTGCGGAGCACGAAGCGGGTCTGCGGAAGCGGGCCCTCCGAGGCGTCGACGAGAAGCACGACGGCGTCCACCATCGACAGACCGCGCTCGACCTCGCCGCCGAAGTCGGCGTGGCCGGGGGTGTCGATGATGTTGATCGTGATGGGGTCGCCACCCGTCTTGGGGTGGTACTTCACGGCCGTGTTCTTGGCCAGGATCGTGATGCCCTTCTCACGCTCCAGGTCGTTCGAGTCCATCATCCGGTCGTCGAGGTGCTCGGCGGCGTGCGCGGCGAAGGCGCCGGCCTGCTTCAGCATGGCGTCGACCAGAGTGGTCTTGCCATGGTCGACGTGGGCGACGATGGCGACGTTACGGATGTCGTGGCGCGTGGGCATGCTGGCTGGCGCTTCTCTCGATCGTGGGATGCGGCGTTGTTTTTCCTCGTACGCCCGCCGGGCGGACACGCCACGGCTGGTTCCCATGGTACGGGGCCGAGGCGTCGCGGGCTTCCCAGCCCGATCGGAGAGGCCGAAATCACGGTGCGGGGGCTGTGCGGGGGCGCCTGGGGATGCGCGGGAGACCGCGCCGGGGACGGCGCGGGAGGGTGTGGAGCTGCCCGGGTCAGGGACAACAACGAGCTTGCCCGCCGGACAGGCCGGCGGGCAAGCGAATTGATGGGGTTCTGAGGTTATGAAAATGCTGTGACCTGCGGTTTTGGAAAGCGGCCCGGTTATTTCTTCGCTCGGTCTTCGCCGTACGTACGCTTCCCCTGCCGGTTCTGTCGCCGGTTCTTCGCTACTTCTTCTTCTTCGCGTCCGGGCCGGCGGCCCCGCCCTCCCTGAATCCGATGTCCTGGTAGCGAGGGGTCTGGAAGCCGAAGGCTCCCGCGTTCACCACCGTCGGCTTCACCGCGACCAGCTGCGGACGCTGGTAGAGGGGGATGGATCCGGCCGCGGCCCAGATACGGGCGTCGGCCTGCCGGACCAGATCGCGGGACTTGCCCTCGTTCAGCTCGGCGGCGGCGCTGGCGAAGAGCTGGTCGATGTGATCCGTACCGACGCGGGTGTAGTTCTGCTCCACCAGCAGCGAACCGTCGCTGGCGGGTACGGGCTTGGCGTAGATCGGCCGGCCGTCGGTCGCCGGGAAGGCGCTGGCGGGCCAGGAGTAGAGGGCCAGGTCGTACTGGCCCGAGGCGATGTGGTCCTTGAAGTACTCGTCGTCCGAGACCTTGCTGATCTCCGTACCGACGCCGATGCGGTCGAGCATCCGCGAGATCCGCTCGCCGACCGCGCGCAGCGACTCGGCGCCCGCCCCGGAGGGCAGTACGAAGCGCAGGCTGAGCGGCTTCCCGTCCTTGCCGAGCGGGCCGCTCGGGACGGTCGAGGCGGAGGGGCTGGGAGAGGCGGCGGCCGTGCCGCGCGGGGCGTAGGCGCCCGCCACACCGCCCGGCTTCTTGTCGGAGTCGTCCACGGCCTCGGCCTGCCGGAGCAGCGCGGCGCCCTGGAAGCGGGCGGCGGACGCGGGGGCGAGGACATGCGTGGCGGACTCGGCGCGGGGGGCCGTCTGGCCGGGCTTGTTGTCGCCGACGATGTACAGGCCCTCGTCGGAGGGGACGTCGGCGCCCGCGTCCTTGTCGTCGCCCTTGTCGCCCTTGTCGTCCTTCTCGCCCTTCTTCTTCTCCTCGGCCGCGGCCTTCTCCTCGTACTTGCGCTTCTGCTCCTCGGCCCTCTTCTTCTCGGCCTCTTCCGTCTTGGCGTCGGGGCGCTTGGCCTGGGCCGCCGCCTCGGCCGCCGCCTCCGCCTCCTCCTCGGTCAGCTCCTCGTCGCCCTCCTCGCCCTCCGCGGCCCGCTTCTTCTGGGCCTTGCTGCCCGCCTTGGCGCCGGTCTCCTTCTTCTTGAACCCCTCCGGCGTCCAGCCGGCGTCGGCCAGCAGGGCCTGCGCCTCGACGGTGTCCTGCTTCCCGAGCGCCTCGCTGCTGTCCGCGTACGCCTTCTGGCCCATCAGCGCCAGATGGCTGCCGGGCGGCTTCGCGGGCAGTCCGAGCGGCTTGAGCACCGTGTCGGCCAGCTCCTGGCGGTTGATCGCGCGGGCCACCGCCCGCCGTACCCGCTCATCCGCGAGCGGCCCGGACTCGCCGTTCAGCGCGAGCTGTGTGAACGCGGGCTCCAGCGACTTGCGGATCTCGTAACCCCGCAGTCCCTTCTGCTCCCGCGCGTACCGCGCGATGGACTCGACGGTCCGCTTGCGCGCCTCCTGCGCCTCCTCGGCCTTCTCCTCGTCGGAGCCGTTGGCCAGCGCCCAGGACCGGAGCGCGGAGCCGGGGGTGATGGTGGTGCCAGGACCGTGGGTGAGCGGCTGCCCGCCGCCGGACTCGGCGTCCTTCTCCGCCAGGGCCATGCGCTTGACCACGGTGGTGTCGATCTCGACGATGTCGACCTTGCGGGCCGCGAGCGCCCCCGCGCTCTCTCCCCTGGGGACCGTGCGCATGACCAGCTGGTCGAGCTTGGCCGGCTCTCCCCACCAGTGGGGGTTACGGGCGAGCGTGGTCTCCTTGGCCTTCCTGTCCACCTTCTTGACGGTGAAGGGACCGGCCGTCACCTTCAGGCCCTTCCGGGCACCGTCGTTGAACGCGTTGGGCGTCCCCGTCACGTCCTTGGGGTAGAGCGGGCTGAACAGCGATTCCCAGTCGGCGTACGGCTTGTTGAAGGTGACCCTGACCTCAAGGTTGTTGGCACCGCGCTCGATCTTCTCGATCCGCTCGTACCCGGCGTTGCGTGCCGTCCAGTACGCGGAGTCCTTGCCGCGCAGCGCACGCCACTGCGCCACGAAATCCGGCGCCCCGATCTCCCGGCCGTTGCTCCACACCGCCTGCTGATTGAGCTTGTAGAGCACGACCTGCTTGGGCTCGCGCTCGACGATCTTGGCGGATTCCAGATAGTCGGGGTTCCGCTGGGGCCGGCCGCTCTTGTCGAGCGTGAAAAGGGCGGGCAGTACGGCACCGGCGATCCGGCCCGTGGCCGCGTCCGCGTCGGCCTGGTAGGCGTTGAGCGTCGCGGGCATGGTGTCGACCGCCCAGTGCATGGTGCCGCCCTGGGCGACCCCGTCACGCTTCACGGCCGAGATGTCCGGGGCGGCGGCGGCCGAGGGCTCGCTTCCGTCCTCCTCCGAGGTGCACGCGGACAGGGCGAGCACAGCGGTGGTGAGAAGCGCGACGGAGCGGAGTGTTCGGGAGCGGAGCGTTCGGGAGCATGTCCTCCCGCGTGGGGCGCCGACGTGGGACATGGCTTGTACCTCTTCGTCCTGTTTGTGGAATTTAGAGATGATCACACCTATTTGCCCACTCACTGAAGGGGACCGCGAGTCAGCGGCGGCGCAGACACGTCGTGACGTGCGATCAAACCCACCCGTGCGGCCGAACCCGCCCCGCCGCGGCGCTTGGCTCAAAGCGCACCCCGGGACGGACCGGCTCGCCGAAAACTAGTGACTTACGGCTTCACAAGCGGGGATGTGACGCGGAACACTCTCAGGCGCACGCAGAGAGCCGAGAGAGAGCTGTCCGAGGGGGAACCCTCGCGATGGCCGCATGCCGCCACGAGACCGTGGAAGTGAGGGCAACTCATGTCCCTGCAGGACGATGTGACAGCGGTCAGGCGAAGCCTGGACGACCTGGTCCGCACGGTCGGACGGCTGGAGCGGAGTCTCGCGCTCCTGCGTGAGAACGAGTCCCGACCCCAGCCGGCCGGCCGCGTCGAAGACCTGGTGACCATCCCCGACACCCCGTACAACAGCGCGCTGTGGACGGACTCGGACGACGAGGGCTTAGGCGTACGCGACCGGCGGGCTCCCTAGACGTCAGGAGTCCTCGTTGGCCACCGGTACAGAACCACCAGCCGTCAGTACGGGCGTACCCGGCGGTACTGACGGGCGCGGCGGTACGGGCGTGCACGGCGCCTCGCGCGCCGCCATCGCGCCGCGCCATCTGCGGACGGACCGCTGGTGGCTGGCGCCCGCTCTGACCGCCGCCGGACTGTTCGCCTTCATCGTGTACTCGACCTGGCGGGCGTTCGCGAACAGCGACTACTACGCGGCGCCGTATGTCTCGCCGTTCTACTCGCCCTGTCTGGCGGAGAACTGCGCGCCCATGCGCGACGGCCCCAACTGGGAGATCTTCGGCAGCTGGTGGGGCCTGTCCCCGGCGCTGCTGATCCTGATCTTCCCGCTGGGCTTCCGGCTGACCTGCTACTACTACCGCAAGGCGTATTACCGCGGCTTCTGGGCCTCGCCGCCCGCCTGCGCCGTCGCCGAGCCCCACGCGAAGTACACCGGTGAGACCCGCTTCCCGCTGATCCTGCAGAACATCCACCGGTACTTCTTCTACGCGGCCGTGCCGGTCGCCTGCATCCTCACGTACGACACCGTGCTGACCTTCCGGGACGAGGAGTACGCCTGGGGCCATATGGGGCTCGGCTCGCTGATCTTCCTCGTCAATATCGTGCTGATCTGGGCGTACACGCTCTCCTGCCACTCCTGCCGGCACATCATCGGCGGCCGGCTGCGGCACTTCTCGAAGCATCCGGTGCGCTACCGGCTGTGGGGCTGGGCCGGGAAGCTCAACAACCGCCATATGCAGCTCGCGTGGGCCTCGTTGATCAGCGTCGCCCTCTGCGACTTCTACGTGTACCTGCTCGCCACCGGAGCCTTCGCCGACCCGCGCCTCTTCTGACGATCCGCGCCTCTTTGTAGGGAGAGCCTTCCGATATGACGCAACTCGAACGCCGGCAGTGGGACGTCGTGGTGGTGGGTGCGGGAGGTGCGGGCCTGCGCGCCGCCATCGAGGCGCGCGAGCGGGGCGCTCGTACCGCCGTCATCTGCAAGTCCCTCTTCGGCAAGGCCCATACGGTGATGGCCGAGGGCGGGATCGCCGCCTCCATGGGCAATGTGAACTCCGGCGACAACTGGCGGGTGCACTTCCGCGACACCCTGCGCGGCGGGAAGTTCCTCAACCAGTGGCGGATGGCGGAGCTGCACGCCCAGGAGGCGCCGGACCGCGTCTGGGAGCTGGAGACCTGGGGCGCGCTGTTCGACCGTACGCCCGACGGAAAGATCTCCCAGCGCAACTTCGGCGGGCACGAGTACCCGCGGCTCGCCCATGTCGGCGACCGTACGGGGCTGGAGCTGATCCGCACGCTCCAGCAGAAGATCGTCGCGTTGCAGCAGGAGGACTTCCGCGAGTACGGGGACTACGAGGCGCGGCTCAAGGTCTACCAGGAGTGCACGGTCACCCGGATCCTGAAGGAGGACGGCCCGGAGGACGGCGGCTCGGCGGACGGCGGCGGGGCCGAGGGCGCCGGGGGCGGCGGCCGGGTCGCGGGCGCCTTCTGTTACGAGCGGGAGTCCGGCCGCTTCTTCGTGCTGGAGGCCCCGTCCGTCGTGCTCGCCACGGGCGGCATCGGCAAGTCCTTCAAGGTGACCTCGAACTCCTGGGAGTACACCGGCGACGGCCATGCGCTGGCGCTGCTCGCGGGCGCTCCCCTGCTCAACATGGAGTTCGTGCAGTTCCACCCGACCGGCATGGTCTGGCCGCCCTCGGTCAAGGGCATCCTGGTCACGGAATCGGTGCGCGGCGACGGCGGGGTGCTGCGCAATTCCGAGGGCAAGCGGTTCATGTTCGACTACATCCCGGATGTCTTCAAGGAGAAGTACGCGGAGTCCGAGGACGAGGGCGACCGCTGGTACGACGACCCGGACCACAACCGGCGTCCCCCCGAACTGCTCCCCCGCGACGAGGTGGCCCGCGCCATCAACTCCGAGGTCAAGGCAGGCCGCGGCTCTCCGCACGGCGGTGTCTTCCTCGATGTCTCGACGCGGATGCCCGCCGAGGTGGTCCGGCGCCGGCTGCCGTCGATGTACCACCAGTTCAAGGAGCTGGCGGATGTCGACATCACGGCGGAGGCGATGGAGGTCGGCCCCACCTGCCACTACGTGATGGGCGGGATCGCCGTCGACTCGGAGACCGCCGCCACGCCCGGGGTCGCCGGGCTGTACGCGGCGGGCGAGGTCGCGGGCGGAATGCACGGCTCCAACCGGCTCGGCGGGAACTCCCTCTCCGATCTGCTGGTCTTCGGCCGGCGGGCGGGGCTGCACGCCGCCGCGTACGCCGCCGGGCTCCCCGTACGCCCGGCCCCGGACGAGGGGCAGATCGACGCGGCGGCGGCCGAGGCGCTGCGCCCGTTCGGCGCGGGCGGCTCCGACGGTCCGGGCGACCGGCCCGCCGAGAATCCGTACACCCTCCATCAGGAGCTCCAGCAGACGATGAACGACCTGGTCGGCATCATCCGGCGGGAGCAGGAGATGGAGCAGGCGCTGGAGAAGCTGGCCGAGCTGCGGGTACGGGCGGGCCGGGCCGGGGTCGAGGGGCACCGCCAGTTCAACCCCGGCTGGCACCTCGCGCTCGATCTGCGGAACATGCTGCTGGTCAGCGAGTGCGTCGCGCGGGCGGCCCTGGAACGTACCGAGAGCCGCGGCGGCCACACCCGGGAGGACTGGCCCGGCATGGATTCCGACTGGCGCCGGATCAATCTGTACTGCCGGCTCACCGGCACGGAGGAGGTCCCGGCCACCGGTCCCACGGCCACCGGTCCCACGGCCGGCCGGATCGCGCTCACGCGCCGGACGACCGAGCCCATACGTCCCGACCTGCTCGCCCTGTTCGACAAGGAAGAGCTGGTCAAGTACCTCGCCGAAGAGGAGCTTCACGAGTGAGTGCGAGTACGGGTACGAGCGCGAGCGCGTCGACGTCATACGACGCGAAGTTCCGGGTCTGGCGGGGCGACGCGGAGGGCGGTGAGCTGAAGGACTTCGCCGTCGAGGTGAACGACGGGGAGGTGGTCCTCGACATCATCCACCGGCTCCAGGCGACGCAGGCGGCGGATCTGGCGGTGCGCTGGAACTGCAAGGCGGGCAAGTGCGGTTCGTGCAGCGCGGAGATCAATGGCCGGCCGCGGCTGATGTGCATGACCCGGATGTCCGTCTTCTCGCGCGAGGAGACGATCACGGTCACCCCGCTGCGCGCCTTCCCGGTGATCCGCGATCTGGTGACGGACGTCTCCTTCAATTACGCGAAGGCGCGGGAGGTGCCGTCGTTCGTACCACCGCCGGGGGTGGCCGCCGGGGAGTACCGGATGCAGCAGGTGGATGTGGACCGCTCGCAGGAGTTCCGTAAATGCATCGAGTGCTTCCTGTGCCAGGACACCTGCCATGTGGTGCGGGACCACGAGGAGAACAAGACCGCGTTCGCCGGGCCGCGCTTCCTGATGCGGGTGGCCGAGCTGGACATGCATCCGCTGGACGCGGCCGGGGAATCGGGGCTCGACCGTAAGAAGACCGCTCAGGACGAGCATGGCCTCGGCTACTGCAACATCACCAAATGCTGTACGGAAGTGTGCCCGGAACACATCAAGATCACCGACAACGCGCTGATTCCGCTCAAGGAACGGGCCGTGGACCGGAAGTACGACCCACTGGTGTGGCTGGGCAACAAGATCCGGCGGCGCGGCGAGTGACGTAGCGGCGAGTGACGTAGATACGGGAGATAAGGGAGATACGTGAGGGGCCCGCGCGAACGGTGCGGGCCCCTCACGTGTGTGGCCGGGGGGCCGCCTTGCTCCCCGGCCGACGGGGCGCCTAGGGTGAATGCGCTTTCATGACACACGTGAATGTCGGCGGAGAATGAGCGAAGAAGAAGGGGACGGGTCGGTCGGGTGAGTGCCCCCACGGTGTACGACGTCGCCGAGCGGTCGGGCGTCTCCATTGCGACGGTCTCGCGGGTCTACCGGAACCCTGATTCCGTACGCGCCCAGACCCGGGACCGGGTACTGGAAGCGGCGCGCGTGCTCGGTTACGTGCCCAGCGAGAACGCGCGCGGTCTGGCCAGCAGGACCACCGGCGTGCTCGGGCTCTGCTTCCCCGACTACTCCGATCCGGACGCCGAGGCCGAGGCGGACGACACATACGACGACTCCGCGGTGATGCTCTACTCGGACCAGATCATCCGCGGCATGGAGCGGGCCGCGCGGCGGCACGGCTACGCGCTGCTGATCGCGGCGTCCCTGAAGGGCGGGCCCGAGTCGCTGGTGGCGAAGGTCGCGGGGCGGGTCGACGGCTTCGCGGTACTGGCGCGGACGGTCCCCACCGAGGACCTTGAGGTGATTTCGCGCCGACTGCCGGTGGTGATGCTGGCCGGACCGCGCGAGATCGACCATCTCGACCACATCGAAGTGGCCAACTCCGACGGCGAACGGGAACTGACCCGCCACCTGATCCGCGACCACGGCCTGCGCGGGCTCGTCTTCGTCGGCGGCGAGAAGGACTCACCGGACGCGGAGGCACGGTTCCGGGGGTTCAGGGACGCCTGCGCCGAGGCCGGGCTGCCGGTCCCGGACGAACCCGATCTGCGCGCCGCGATGATGACCCAGGCCGAGGGGGAACGGGCCGCCGAAACCCTGCTCGACCGCGCCGACCGGGAGGGTGGCCGCCCGCAGGCGATGCTCTTCGCCAACGACCAGATGGCGATCGGCGCGCTCCACGCACTGGAACGGCGCGGGGTACGGGTACCCGAGGACATCGCGGTCGCGGGCTTCGACGGCATCCCGCTGAGCCGCATGGTGCGACCGGCACTGACGACCGTACGCCAGCCGATCCGCCGCCTCGGCGAGGAGGCGGTGGAACTGCTCGTACAACGACTCGCGGAACCCACCCGCGAACCGGTCTCCCTGATGCTCCCGGTCTCGGTGACCCGCAGGGCGAGCTGCGGGTGCGGGTAGCGAGTACGGGTGGCGGACCGGTGCGGGCTGCGGGTGCGGACCGAGGGGTATCCGGGGTGACCCGGAGGGTTTGATGACGGGTGGGGGCCGCCCCTCAAGGCTTCAGTTTCGCGGTTGCGGGTTGAGCGTCAAGGGCGCTCCTTCGTCGCGTCGGCAAGCCGATGACCTTCGGTCCCCCTTGACTCCCAGCCCTCCACCGCAAGTGCTGCTTTGAGGGGGGCGGCCCCGGGGGGAGGGGTCCCCGGAGGGCTGGGTTCATGGGGCCGGTCCGTTCCCGGCCTGCGACCCGGTGGGTGGGTGCGCACCAGTGGAATGGGGCGGCCCGGCCCCGCCTCAGCGCCTTGCCCCCGTGGATGGCTGGGATTCATGCCCCGCTGGTGGGGGTGCGTGGGTGGTGGGGCGGGTGTGACTGATGGGACGGCCAGAGGACCCCTGAAGGGCCGTGATGTGCGGTGGAGCCAGGTTTCCTGGCAGCGGGACGCATCACCGGCCGGAGGAGCCCCAAGAGAGCCCACCAAAGTGGGACATACAGGTCAGATGGCAGGTGTGCCCGGCAATGGTGGGTCATCAGCGGGGCATGAGGCCCAACTACCCACTCACACCTGCCCGCTGAGCCGGTGCCGGGCCGCCCCACTCCACTCCCGCGCCCCCACCCACCGGCCAGCAGTCGGCAAAGGACCGTCCCCCTGCACGGATCCCCTCCGGGGACCCCTCCCCCCGGGGCCGCCCCCCTCAAAGCAGCACTTGCGGTGGAGGGCTGGGAGTCAAGGGGGACCGAAGGTCATCGGCTTGCCGACGCGACGAAGGAGCGCCCTTGACGCTCAACCCGCAACCGCGAAACTGAAGCCTTGAGGGGCGGCCCCCACCCGTCATCAAACCCTCCGGGTCACCCCGGATACCTCTCGGTCCTGACCCGCAGTCGAGGTCGAACCGCCACCAGCGGGGCATGAGTCCCAACCACCCACCCCCATCAGCCCGCTGAGCCGGTGCCGCACCACCCCACTCCACCCCCGCGCCCCACCCGCACCCACCCGCACCCACCCGCACCCACCCGCACCCACCCGGCGATGTCAGTGGTGGCTGTTAGCGTTCCGGTGCGTCACTGAGGAGCATCACGGCCGCCCCCCCAGGTCCAGTTTGACCGGTACCTGACATCAGTGATGCGTGCGTGAGCCACCATCCCGGTCCACCAGGACCGGAATCGCTCCCATCTGGAGGAAGAACGTAATGAAGAGCAGCGTGCTGGGACACATCCTGGCCCGTGCGGCGGCCGTCCTCACCGCGGCCGTGACCCTGGCGGTGTCGGCGGCCCCGCTGGCAGGCACCGCGCAGGCCCACGCGGCAGTGACGGGAACGCTCAGCTTCGGCGGCGAGCCGGGCGAGTTCGTCTCGGACGGGCAGTCCCACCAGTACACGGCCGGGGCGGTCGAGATGTTCGACATCCAGGGATCCACCGACGAGAACTCCGCGGGCCTCACGGTCGTTACGGCCGAAGGCAAACGCTGGAGTCTTCACCTGGCCGCCCCGGACGGCCAGCGGCTGACCTCCGGCGCCACCTACACCGGGGCATCGCGCTGGCCCTATGCCCAACCGGAGGATCCCGAGGTGGAGTTCGGCGCGGACGACCGGTGGTGCAACACCAGCACCGGGTCCTTCACCATCTCCCACATCGCCTTCGGCCCCTATGGCTACATACGCGAGTTCGACGCCGAGTTCGAGCAGTACTGCAACGGCTCCACGCAGCCCGTACGCGGCGAGGTCCACGCCCGGACCGCCGAGCCGCCGGCGGAACTGGCCGTCGGCCTCAGCCTCGACCCCGAGGGCCAGATCGACACCCGGAGCGGCCAGATCACCGTCGGGGGTTCGTTGACCTGCAACAAGCCGACGCGCTTCACACTCTCCGGCAATGTCTCGCAGACGCAGAAGCGAGTGGAGCCCATCGGCTGGTACGAGGAACAGACCGTCGTGTGCACCCCCGGAACCCCGGCCCCCTGGACGGTCTCCTTCGCCAGCATGGAGCCCGGCACGACATTCCAGCCCGGCACGGCGACGCTCCGCGGCATCGGCAAGGCGGACGACCGTGACTATCCGGTGACCGTCAACACCGGATACCAGACCACCGAGGTCACTCTCCGCAAGTCCTGACCCGGACGCCTGGCCGGTGGCGGGTTCTCCCCGTCACCGGCCGGGCCTCTCCAACGGTCCGCGCGGTCGCAGTCCAGCCGCTCCCCGAACACCTCAACCCAGCCGCTCCCCGAACGCCTCAACCCAGCCACCCGCGAACGTCTCAGCCCAGCCGTTCCGCGAAGAAGCGCCGGTCCGCCGCCCGCAGCTCACGTTCCTCCCGCTCGTTCCCCGCGTGGTCGAAGTGGCCCGCCGTCAGGACGTGGAGTTCGCGCGGGCCGGCGAGTGCGTTGTAGACGGCGAACTGGCCCGGTGGCGGGACCGAAGGGTCGAACAGGGCCGGTGCGACCAGCATCGGAACGCGGATTCGGCTCGCGGCCGTGGCGGCGTCGAAGTACGGGAGTACGTCCATGACCTCGGGGTGATCGCGGTAGTGGGCCCGTACCGCCTCGCCGCTCCCGGCGCACGGCAGGGTCAGCCGCAGCGGATGGTTGCCGAAGGTCGGTACCGTCAGCCGGCCGCAGGCGAACCGGTCGTCCCAGGGCAGGGCCAGCGCGCCGAGGCCGCCGCCGAAGCTCTCGCCCGCGTAGCCGAGCCGGACACCGCCACGCGCCACCGGATCCGCGCCCGGATCCGCCCCCAGTTCCGGCACCAGTTCCGGCACCAGATCCAGCAGCGCGGACGCCGCGCACCACAGGTCGGCCACGCAGTCGCCGATGACATACGTGTCACGGGACTCGATGCCGTGCAGGACATGACGGTCGGCGTCGCCCGGGATACCCGGTCTGCGGCTGCGGGAACCCATCCCCCGTACGCACGGCAGGATCGCCGCGCCGCCCGGCAGCGGAAGCGGCACGTCCCGCCCCGGCTCCTGGCGTCCGCCGTACCCGTGGCCGATGACGAATCCGTACCGCACCGGCCCTTCGGCGGGCAGTACGAGCCAGCCGCCGAGGCGCAGCCCGCCGACCGACGTGAAGGACACCCCGAAGATCCGGAATCCGTCGCGCTCGTCCTCCTGGGGGCCCACCGCCGGCGCCGTCGCCACCCGTAGCGCCGCCTCGTAACGGTCCCGCCAGAACGTGTCGAATCCCTCCGGCGGGGCAGGCGCGGCGATGGTGAGCAGCTGATCGAGGGTCCTGCCGTAGGCCGGGTCGAAGGGAAAGCCGTGGTCGAAGGGAAGGCCATGCACGAACGCGGGCATGGTCGCGACAGTAGCCCACCCGCCGCGGCCCACCAGCGATAAGCGGAATCCATCACATCCGCTTTTGAAGCACCATCAGCCCGGCTTACCTTACGGAAGCCGCACACACGGGTGGCCCGCACATAGATGCCATGCACACATGTCGCACATGTTGCACGAGTGTGACCAAGGCACCCCTTGCGGTTTTCCGAAGCACGACGACAGAGTGATGTATGCGCTTACAGGCAGCGCATACACCGGAAAGCTCAAGGAGGAGCCGTCCATGTACCGCACCGCCAGAACCGCCTCTGCCGTCACCGCACTCGCGGTGGCATTCGGAATCACCGCGTGCGGAAGCTCGGGGGGAGAGGGAGTCGCCGCCGACAAGAAGCAGACCCTCACCGTCTGGGCCATGGGCGCCGAGGGCGAGAAGCTCGCGGACGTCGCCAAGGTGTACGAGAAGGCCAACCCCCACATCACCGTCAAGGTCACCCCCATCAGCTGGGAGGTCGCGCACCAGAAGCTGGTCTCCGCGGCCGCCGCCGGCACCCTGCCCGATGTGACGCAGATGGGCGGCACGTACATGGGCGAGTTCGCCGAACTCGGCGTGCTGGAGCCCGTCGACACCGCCACCTTCAAGAAGGACGACTTCTTCCCCGCCGCCTGGAAGCAGGGAGAGGTGGACGGCAAGGTGTACGGCGTCCCCTGGTACGTCGACACGCGCGTCCTCTACTACCGCACCGACCTCGCGAAGAAGACCGGCATCGACAAGGCACCGGCCAACTGGCAGGAGTTGGGGCAGCTCGCCTCCGCCTACCAGGACAAGGCCGGTACGAAGTGGGGCCTCTACCTCCAGCCCAGCGGTCTGGACACCGTACAGAGCTGGTACCCCTTCCTGTACTCGGCCGGCGGCGAGATCGTGTCCGAGGACGGCAAGGCGGTCATCAACAGCCCCGAATCCATCAGGGCCATGACGGAGTACGCCTCGTACTTCGACAAGGGGCTCACCAAGAAGAGCACCCCGCCCGGCTACGAGGTGCTGAAGGACTTCAACTCCGGTGATGTGCCGATGTTCTTCTCCGGCCCCTGGATCATGACCCTGATCAATGACGACTACCCCGACCTCAAGGGCAAGTGGGGCGTCGCGAAGGTCCCCGGTGACAAGGCGTCCGTCTCCATGGCGGGCGGCTCCAGTCTGGTCGTCTCCAAGGACAGCACGCGCAAGGCCGCGGCCACGGAGTTCATCAAGTACCTCACCGGCACCGAGGGCCAGAAGGACTGGTTCACCCGCACCAGCGATCTGCCCGCCAACACCAGCGCCTGGGACTCCGGCAAGCTCTCCGACGACCCGGGGCTCCAGGTCTTCCGTGAGCAGATGGAGTCCGCCAAGGGCACGCCGGTCCTGGCCAAGTGGAGCGAGATCACCTCGAAGGTCGACGAGGCCCTCGGCGCGGTGACCCAGAACAAGTCCTCGGCCAAGGACGCCGCCGACAAGGCGCAGTCCGAGATCGAAGGGCTCGTGGAGTAACCGTCATGAGCACCACGACCGAATCCGCCGCGGACGCCACCCCGGCCCCGGCCGGGGCCAGTCCACCGACGAGCGGCGCGAAGGGCCGTGAGCCGCGCTCCCTGGGGGTGCAGAATCTGGCCGGGTGGCTGTTCTCCACCCCCTTCCTGGTGCTGTTCACCGTCTTCATGGCCTTCCCGATCATCGCCACGCTCGCCATGAGCTTCACCGACTTCGGGCTGCGCAACGTGACCGACCCGCTCTCCGCGGAGTTCATCGGTTTCGAGAACTACACCAAGCTCTTCGGTGACGAGAAGTTCCTCAAGGCCCTCTTCAACACGGCGTACTTCGTGGTCGTCGGGGTGCCGCTCACCGTTGGTGCGGGGCTGGTGGCCGCCGTCCTGCTGAACAGCGGGATCGACCGGGCGCGGACCTTCTTCCGGGTCGGTTTCTACGCCCCGGTGGTGACCAGCATCGTCGCCGTGGCCGTCGTCTGGACCTTCGTCCTCGATCCGTCCGAGGGGCTGATATCGGGCCTGGCCTCCGAAGTCGGCCTCACCACACCCGACTTCCTCGGCTCCGAGGCGCTGGCCATGCCGTCGCTGATCCTGATGGCGGTGTGGCGCAATCTCGGCACGGTCATGGTGCTCTTCATCGCGGGGCTCCAGGCCATTCCCACCGATGTACGGGAAGCGGCGCGGCTGGACGGCGCCAGTGCCTGGCAGGAGTTCCGCCGGATCACCGTGCCGCTGGTGCGGCCCACGATGCTGTACGCCACGGTCATCACCACGATCGGCTATCTCAACGTCTTCGAGGAGCCGTTCGTGATGACCGAGGGCGGCCCCTCGAACAGCACCCTCACCGTCTCGCTGAACATGTACCGCGAAGGCTTCAACTTCTTCCACATGGGCTACGCGAGCGCCATGGCGTATGTGCTCTTCGTCGTGATCATGGGCATCACCGTGCTCCAGCTCCGTCTGCTGAAGGACAACACGAAATGAGTGCCGCAGAGACTTCGACCCGGCAGGCCGCACCGCGCGGGAACGGGCGCACCGGACGGCGCGGGAAACCCGGCGTGTACGTGCTGCTGTCGCTCGGGCTGCTGGTCATGTCGGCGCCGTTCCTCTGGATGGCGCTGTCCGCCTTCAAGACCGACCGCGAGCTGGCGGCCAGCCCACCGGTGTGGCTCCCCACCGAGTGGACCCTGGAGCACTTCTCGCGCCTGCTCGACCGGCTCGACCTGCCGCTCTACTTCTTCAACTCCACGCTGGTCGCGGTGCTGGTGACCGTCTCCAATCTGGTGTTCTGCTCGATGCTGGGATACGCCCTGGCCAAGCTGCGGTTCGCCGGCCGGAACAAGCTGTTCGCGCTGGTGCTCGGCGCGCTCATGGTGCCCGGCAATCTGATGCTGCTTCCGCTCTTCGTCCTGATGAGCAAGCTGCAACTGATCGACTCGTACGCGGGTCTGGTGCTGCCGTTCGCCGCCGGGGCCTTCGGCGTCTTCCTGATGCGGCAGTTCATGCAGTCGATCCCGGACGAGCTGCTGGAAGCGGCCCGGATGGACGGCGCCGGTGAGTGGTACATCTTCTGGCGGATCGTGATGCCGCTGGTCAAACCCGCCCTGGCGACGCTCGCGATCCTCACCTTCCTCAGCTCCTGGAACAACTTCGTCTGGCCGCTGATCGCCACCAACGACCCGGGGAAATACACCCTTCCGGTGGCGCTGGCGACCTTTGCCACCGACCCCAATCAGTCCGAGGGCTCCAACGGGATGCTGATGGCGGGCTCCCTGCTCGTGGTGCTGCCGGTGCTGCTCGTCTTCATCGTGCTGCAGCGGTACTTCACTCAGGGCATCGCCACGGCCGGCATCAAATAGCGGCGGGCCGCTCCACGCCGGCAGCTCCACGCCGGCCCCGCCACGCCCGTCCCTCCCTCCCTCTGTCTCCGCGCGCTTCTGTAGCTCCGCACCCCCCTCCAAGCAAAGGTTTGTACTTTCATGACCGAAAAGTCCGCCGCTCGCGCCGACTGGGAGTCGCGCATCGGGAAGCCCAGTGACGGGCGACTCACCGGTATCGGTGAGCTTCCCGCTCCCACCGGTCTGTCCGCCGAGGACGGCACCGGCCATGTGCTGCTGACCTGGCGGCCGGTGCCGGGCGCGCTCGGCTATCTGGTGCACCGCGCCGACTCCGCCGAGGGCCCCTTCGAGCCGCTCGACCACCTCGGCGGCGATGTGCTCGCCGTACCGCACCCGCCGTACGCGGACACGCTGGCCCAGCCCGGCCGTGGCTACTTCTACAAGGTCGCCACCTGGTCGGACACCGGCGCCGGCGCGCTCTCCGAGGCCGTGCCCGGCTCCGCCAGGGCCGCGGGTTCGCGCCCCGCCGGGGTCACCGTGGCCGTGGACGCGGGGGCCCCCGCCACCGAACTCCCCGGCGTCTGGAACCGGATGATCGGCGCCGAGCACTTCTCGCTGCTGGCCTGGGACAAGCCGGGCGCGGGCGGCTCCGATGTCGCGAAGGAGTACGGCGAGGCGCTGGCCATCGTCCGCGACGAGATCGGCGTACGCTCCGTCCGCGCGCACGGCACCTTCCTGCCCGAGACCGTGGCCGTACGCGCCGACGGCTCGTTCGACTTCTCCGGCCTCGACACCGTCTACGACCGCTTCCTGGCCACCGGCCTCAAGCCCGTCGTCGAGCTCTCCTTCATGCCGAAGGAACTCGCCTCCGACCCGCACTACACGGTCTTCGACTACAAGGCCCTGGTCTCCACCCCCGCCCAGTGGGAGCGCTGGGGCGACCTCTGCCGCGAGCTGACGGTCCACCTCCAGGAGCGGTACGGCCGCGACACCGTCGCCGGCTGGGAGTTCGAGGTCTGGAACGAGGCCAATCTTGAGGTGTTCTGGAACGGCACCCAGGACGACTACCACCGGCTCTACGAGGTCGCCGTACGCGCCGTGAAGGGCGTGGACGAGCGGATCAGGGTCGGCGGGCCCTCCTCCGCCGCGGCCGGCTGGGTCGGCGCGCTGCTGGAGTACTGCCAGGAGCACGACGTCCCCGTCGACTTCGTCTCCACCCACACCTACGGCAACGCACCGCTGGACTTCCGTCCGATGACCCGCGCCTTCGCCGAGGTGACCGGCAGGCCCGAGCCGGAGATCCTGTGGACGGAGTGGGGCGTCACGCCCACGCACTTCCACCGCGTCAGCGACTCCGTCTTCGCCGCGCCGTTCGTGCTGCGCGGGATGAAGAGCGCGCTGTCGTCCACGGACTGCCTCTCCTACTGGGTGGCCTCCGACCAGTTCGAGGAACTGGGCTGGCCGCCCCGGCTCTTCCACGGCGGTTTCGGGCTCCTGACGGTGGGCAATCTGCGCAAGCCGCGCTTCTGGGCGCTGTATCTCCTCTCCCAGCTCACCGGCGGCCGGATCCCCGCCGCCGTCAGCGGCGACGGAGCGGGCGCGCTCGTCGAGTCCCTCGCCACCCGCGCGGAGGACGGATCGACCGTGGACGTCCTGCTCTGGAACGGCACCCTCGACCAGTCCAAGATCGACGGGGCGGCCGTGCTCGACCGCGCCGCGACCGTCCGCGTCAGCGGGCTCGTACCGGGCGCCGGCTACACCGTCGAGTCGCGCAGGGTCGATGAGCACCACGCCAATATCCAGGCCGTCTGGAAGGGCCTCGACGGCGGTGACTGGCCCGACGACCAGCAGTGGCAGAAGCTGCGCGCCGCCGACGAGCTGCCCGCCGAGGTGCTGGCGCCCGTCACGGCGGACGCCGAAGGCACCGCCGAGCTGACCGTCGAACTGCCCAACCCGGGCATCCGCTTCCTGCGCCTGGCCCACGGCTGAGCCTCACGACTGAACCGTGCGGCTGAACCCCGTGGCTGAGCCTCACGGCCGAACTCCACGGCTGAACCGCGCGGCTGAACCCCGTGGCTGAGCCTCACAGCTGAGCCCCACGGCCGATCCACCCCGCCGCCCCAGACCCGGGGGCCGACGGCACCTGACCGTCGTCGGCCCCCGTACGTACCACCCGCCACAACTCCACACCCGTCAACAGGAGCTGGACTCTTATGGACCGTCGCACGTTTCTCGCCGCAGCGGGAACCGGGGCCGCCGCCCTGTCCCTCGGAGCCGTATCCACACCCGCCCTCGCCGCACCCGCCCCCTCCCGGCCGGCCGCCGGGCCTTCCTCCGACATACCCCTGCTGCGCCGCTGGTTCCAGGACACCTACCGCTCGATCGAGGCGATGACGACCGACTTCGGTCTCACCGCCGACAAGATCGACATCTCCCGGCCCGGTACCCCCGTCCCCTCGCGCAACACCTCACCCACCAATATCGGCTGCGGTCTGTGGTCCACCGTCGCCGCCGCCGGGCTCGGCTTCATCGGCCGGGACACCATGTACCGCAGACTGGCGCACACCGTCTCGGCGATCGAGCGGCTCGAACGCCACCACGGTTTCTGGCTCAACTGGTACGACGCGTACGACGGTTCGGTCCTCACCAGCTGGCCCGAGACCGGCGATCCGGTCCGTCCCTTCCTCTCCTCCGTCGACAACGCCTGGCTCGTCACCGGCCTGCGGATCGCCGCCGACGCGGAGCCGCGGCTGCGCGGCCGGGTCGCCGCGATCCTCGCCACCGCGGACTGGTCGTACTACTACACGCCGTACGACCCGGCCGACCCGGTGAAGTACCCCGGCCAGCTCCGCGGCGGCTTCTGGACCGACAACGGCGAACCCACCGGGCACCACTACGGAGCCCTCAACACCGAGCCCCGCATGGCCAGTTACCTGGGCATCGCCGACGGCTCGCTCCCCGGCGAGCACTACTGGCACATGCTGCGCACGATGATCCCGGAGCACGGCCAGGAGCAGCCGCCGGGCGGCGCGTACGAGACCATCGACGGTGTCCGGCTCTTCCAGGGCCACTACACCTACCGGGGCCGCAAGCTCGTCCCCACCTGGGGCGGCTCGATGTTCGAGGCGCTGATGGTGCCGCTCTTCGTGCCCGAGACCGAGTGGTCGCCGCGCTCCTGGGGCACCACGCACGACCGTTATGTGCGCTCCCAGATCGAACACGGGCTGGCGGAGACGGGGTACGGGTACTGGGGCTTCTCGCCCTCCAATGTGCCCGAGGGCGGGTATCAGGAGTACGGCGTCGACGCGATCGGGATGCAGATCGACGGCTACGCCTCCAACACCGACCGCACCTTCGTCACCCACGGCGAGCCGCTGCCGCCGGCGTCCGCGTACACCAACGGGGTCGTCACCCCGCACGCGTCGTTCCTCGCGCTGCCGCAGGCGCGCGGGGAGGCCATCGCCAATCTGAAGGCGATCGCGGCCGACTTCGGCGCGTACGACGACCGCTACGGCTTCCGTGACTCCGTCAATGTCGGGACGGGCCGGGTCAGCGACTTCGTCCTCGCGCTCGACCAGGGCATGATCGCCGCCGCGCTCGCCCAGGAGCTGCGTCCCGGACTGCTCCAGCGGCCGTTCCGTACGGGCGGATTCACCTCGCGGGTCCGGCCGCTGCTGGCGAAGGAGCGGTTCAGCATCTGAGGCCACGGCTCGGACCCCCGTCCGGACAGGCTTTACGCCTCGTCCGGGCGGCCCCAGCCCTCGCGGTAGGACGTCCAGTCCTGCTCCGTCGCCGCGAAGTCGACATAGATCGCGACCCCGAAGCGGTCCCGGTCGCGGTCCGTGCGCCCCAGGCCCAGCCTGACGCCGCGGACCGCGGCCGCGACGGTCTCCGCGTGGCCGTGGTGGCTGAGGTCGTCCTCGTAGTAGAAGGGCAGCCCCATCAGCAGATCGGTGTCCTCCGGCGTGACTTCGAGGGCGAGCGAGGTCTGCTGCGCGACATAGCCGCCGTACAGGCTCTCCAGCGGCATCGCCGTGTCGTACGACATGACGGCGATCTGGTCGACCCGCCGGGCGACCTGCGCGAAGAACGCCTGCGACCACCACTTGGGGTGTCCGGTGAGCGCGTCGGCGACGGAGTGCAGCGCGGGCAGCGGATCGATCTGGTGGGCGGCGACGGAGAGCGGCGCCTCCCGGGCCCGGGTGAGCGCGCGCAGATCGTCCAGGAGCGAGAGATAGTCGCGGTCGCCGGAGTGCAGCGGCTCCAGATCGAAGTGGACGCCGTCGAAGCCCGCGTCCAGGATCTGCCGGGCGGAGCCCACCACGGCGGCGCGGGACGCGGCCCGTTCCAGTCGCAGTCCGTCGGGGGTCTCGGTCCCGAGCTTGTCCCCCAGCCAGGCGTGTACGCGTACGCCGGGGATCTCGCGGTGGACGGCGTCGATCAGCCACCGGGCGCGCGGGTAACGGGCCGTGGGGAGCGTGCCGTCGTGTTCCAGCGGCCCGGCGTGGACGTACAGGTCGCGTATCCCGGTGCCGCGGATCCGCTGTGCGAAGGCGGCGAGATCCGCGTCCTTCTTCCGGCCGTCCACCCAGGCGTGGCCCAGCCAGATGGCGTCCTTGCCGCGGGTGCGGGTGCCGTCCTGGAGGTCGCCCGCGTAGCTGAGGCGCAGGGCGACCGCGCCGGTGACGGCCGGTACGACGAGCAGAAGGGCGAGCGCCAGCGCGACCCGCTTGGGCCACCGCGCGCGGGGAGCGCGCCAGGCCCGTATCAGTGTCCGTCCGAATCCGCGCAGTTGTGCCCGCAAGGCCGACCCTCCCCCGTGTGCCCGTGACCGGCCGGTCACGGGGACGCTCAGGCTATGCGCGGGCGCCGTCCGATGACGGCGCGGCACCCGTTCCAGGAGGCTCTACGTCCGGTCGCGCCCGCCCTTGAGCGGACATAACCTCCGAAATGTGACGCCACCCGTGAGCCTCCCCGCGCCCCGCCGCCGTAGGACGCGTATAGCCAGAACCCTCCTGGCCGCGCTGGTCATGGCGTGGTGGCTCGTCGTACCCACGGCTCAGCGGGCCGCCGCCGAGCAGCCGATCCCGCTCGACCGGCAGGGGCAGATCACCGACAAGGTGGGGGCGCTCGGCGCTCAGCGGACCGCGGTGAGCCGGGCTCTCGACCGGCTCTACAACGACCGGCGGGTGCAGCTCTTCGTCGTGTACGTACGCGACTTCTCCGGGCGCTCGCCGCAGAGCTGGGCCGACGCCACGGCCACCCGCAACGGCCTGGGCCGTGACGACCTCCTGCTGGCGGTCGCGACCCACGACCGGCAGTACGCCTACTCCGCGGACATCGACTCGCCCCTCACCCACGACCAGCTCGCCACGGTCGCGCGCACCGCCGTCGAGCCCGCGCTGCGGCAGAACGACTGGTCCGCGGCGGCGATCGGCGCCGCGGACGGATTCGGCGCGGTGCTCGCGGGCCGGCCGGTGCCCACGCCCGCCATCACACCCGGCGTGGCGGACCCGGGCGGTCCGGCGGCCGACGGAGGCGCGGCGACCAATCTGGTGCTGCCCGTCGTCGTGGTGCTCGGGGCGGCGGCCATCGGGGCGTACTCCTTCGCCAAACGCAAGCGGCGCATGACGGCCCGTACGACACCGCAGGGCGGGCGGCGGCAGGGCTGGGGCTCCCCCGGCGGTACGGAAGGGCCCGCGTCCACTCCGCTGCCCGAGCTCGACAGCCGGGCGAAGCAGGTCCTCGTCGAGACGGACGACGCGCTGCGCACCAGCCAGGAGGAACTGGGCTTCGCCACGGCGCAGTTCGGCGAGGAGGCGGCGGCGCCGTTCACCGATGCCGTGGCGTTCGCGAAGGGGCAGCTGACGCTCGCCTTCCGGCTGCGCCAGCAACTGGACGACGCCTTCCCGGAGGACGACCCGACCCGCCGCCGGATGCTGGACGAGATCCTCGCCCGCTGCGCGGAGGCCAACAGCCGGCTGGACGCCGAGTCCGAGGGCTTCGACCGGCTCCGGGCGCTGGAACGGAACGCGCCGCAGGCCGTCGAGACCGTCGGGGCCACCTTCCGCGAGCTGACCGGGCGGGTCGCGACGGCGCGGGACACGCTCGCGGCGATGCGCGAGCAGTACGCCGACTCCGCCGCCGCGCCCGTCGCGGACAGCGTCTCCCAGGCGGAGGACCGGCTCGTCTTCGCGTCCACCGCGCTGGACGAGGCCCGCGGCTTCACCGCCGCGGGCGACAACGGCAAGGCGGCCGTGCATGTGCGGGCGGCGGAGGCGGCCGTCGGACAGACGGCCACGCTCGTCGAGACGGTCGAACGGCGTGCGCAGGAGCTGACCGAGGCGGCCGGAAAGCTGCCCGGCGCGCTGACCGAGACCGAGACGGATCTCGCCGACGCGCGCGGGCTGCTGAAGGGCACGACGCAGGGGATGTCCACGGCCGACCTCCAGGGCCGGATCGGCCGCGCCGAGGCGGTGGTCTCGGGCGTACGGCGCGAGCTGGACTCCGGACGGTACGACCCGATCGACGCGCTGCGCCGGGTCGAGGAGGCGGACGCGGTCCTCGACGAGGCGCTGACCGGCGCGCGGGAGCGCGAGCAGGGCAGCCGCCGGGCCGGCACGCTCCTCGATCAGGCGATGCTCACCGCGCGCTCGGCGATCGGCGCCGCCGCCGACTACATCGGCACGCATCGCGGGGCGGTCGGCAGTCAGGCACGTACCCGCCTGATGGAGGCACAGCGACGGCTGGAGCTGGCGCACGCCACCTCGGTGTCGGGCGACGCGCAGGGCGCGCTGGCCGAGGCGCAGCGGGCGGACGCGCTGGCCAGGACGGCGCAGGACCTCGCCGAGCAGGACGTGCGGTCGTTCGGGAGCCGGTACGGCGGCGGCGGTGTCCAGGGAGCGGGCGCCGGGCTCGGTGGCGCCGTGCTCGGCGGGATCCTCCTCGGCGGCCTGCTGGGCGGCAGGGGCGGCCTCGGCGGCGGGGGGTTCGGCGGGGGTTACCGGGGCGGGGGCTATCGGGGCGGCGGCCCCGGCAGCTTCGGCGGCGGGGGGACGCGCGGCCGGATGGGCGGCGGCGGCCGGTTCTGACGCATCACGTGTCCCCGACGAACCACGTTTCTCCGGCGAATCACCTTTCGCCGACGAATCACCTTTCCCCACAAGGACTTTCCCCACAAGGAGAGAAGAGCCATGACCAAGCAGACCATCCTCGGCCGGGTCAGCCAGCTGGCGAAGGCCAATATCAACGCCCTGCTGGACCAGGCGGAGGACCCGCAGAAGCTGCTGGACCAGCTGATCCGCGACTACACCAACAACATCGCCGAGGCGGAGGAGGCGGTGGCCGGCACCATCGGCAATCTGCGCCTGCTGGAGCAGGACCACACGGAGGATGTGGCCGCGGGCCGTGAGTGGGGCGAGAAGGCGCTGGCCGCCAGCAAGAAGGCGGACGAACTGCGCGCGGCGGGGCGGACCGAGGAGGCGGACACGTTCGACAACCTCGCCAAGGTCGCGCTGGAGCGCCAGCTCCAGTCCGAGAAGGAGGCGAAGACCGCGGAGCCGACCATCGCCTCCCAGACGGAGGTCGTGGACAAGCTCAAGACCGGTCTGGAACGGATGAAGGTGAAGCTGAACGAGTTGAAGGCGAAGCGCGACGAGCTGGTGGCGCGGTCCAAGTCCGCCGCTGCGCAGAACCGGATGATGGACGCGGTCAAGAACATCAACGTCCTGGACCCGACCAGCGACCTCGGCCGGTTCGAGGACAAGGTGCGGCGCGAGGAGGCGAGGGCGATGGGCAAGCAGGAGCTGGCGGCCTCGTCGCTGGACGCCCAGTTCGAGCACCTGGACAGTCTCGGCGACAGCGCGGAGGTCGAAGCGCGGCTGGCGGCGCTGAAGAGCGGCTGACGGAACGGGCCCGGGGCGCGGGCCGACGACCGTCCCGGGCCCCGCGTCAGAACATGCTCAGCAGCTGCTCGACGGTCGGCTCGGCCGACGAGTCGCCGTCGGGCAGGGCCAGTTCGAACCAGACGGTCTTGCCGCGCGGCGTCCGGCGCGAACCCCACGCCGCGCTCAGCAGCCCGACCAGCTGGAGACCCCGGCCGCCCTCGTCGGTGTCGCGGGCCCGCCGCCGCCTCGGCTGCACCAGCCCCGCGTCCCACACCTCGCAGACGAGCGTACGGTCGAGCAGCAGCCGCAGCCGGATCTCACCCTCGCCGTAGCGCATGGCGTTGGTGACCAGCTCGCTCACCAGCAGCTCCACCGTGTCCACCAGCGGTTCGAGATCCCAGGCGAGCAGCTGCGTACGGGCGAGCTCCCTGGCCCGGCCCACCGAGCGCGGCTCGCGGGGCAGCCGCCAGTCCCCGACCGCCTCGGCCGGCAGCCCCTGGATACGGGCCATCAGAAGGGCGATGTCGTCCTCGCCGTGCCGGGTGTCGAGCGTGTTCAGTACGTGGTCGCAGACGTCCTCCAGCGGACGGGACGGATGGGCGAGAGCCGCGCGGAAGGCGCCCAGGCCCTCGTCCAGCGGCTGGTCCCTGGACTCGACCAGCCCGTCCGTGTAGAGCGCGAGGAGCGCGCCCTCCGTCACATCGACCTCCACCTGCTCGAACGGCTCACCGCCCACGCCGAGGGGCATGCCGGGCGGCACGTCGAGCATCAGCGCCTCCTCGCCCGGTTCGACGAGGACGGGCGGCAGATGACCGGCGTTGGCGAACGTGCAGCGCCGGGTGACCGGGTCGTAGACGGCGTACACGCAGGTGGCGAGATAGACCTCCGCGAGGTCCGCGTCGCGCGACTTGTGGGCGACACGCGAGGCCTGCTGGGCGCCGCTGGGCGAGCCCAGTCCCGCTGCGATCTCGTCCAGCGCCGAGAGCACTTCCGCGGGCTCCAGGTCGAGCAGCGCCAGCGTACGTACGGCCGTGCGCAGCTCGCCCATGGCGACGGCGGCCCGCAGACCGCGCCCCATGACGTCGCCGACGACCAGCGCCGTGCGGTGGCCCGGCAGTTCGATGACGTCGAACCAGTCGCCGCCCACTTCCGTGGCCGTGTTGCCGGGCAGATAACGGCAGGCGATGTCCAGCCCGGCGGCCTCCGGGTCGCCGGGCGGGAGCAGGCTCCGTTGCAGGATCAGGGCGCGTTCGTGCTCGCGCCGGTAGAGGCGGGCGTTGTCGATACAGACCGCGGCGCGCGCGGCGAGTTCGACGGCGAGCGCCCGGTCGCGCTCGCCGAACGGCTCGCTGCCCTTCGTACGGGAGAACTGGACGAGCCCGATGACGCTGTCGTGAGCGACCATCGGTACGGCGAAGGTGGACTGTACGAGGCTGCCGGCCTCGCCGGGGATGGTCTGCACCCGGCCGGTGCGCAGGGCGCCCGCGCTGAGCGAGCTGAACGGGAACCGGTGGACGGCGCCGACCTCCGGCGGGACATATCCGTCGCCCTCGCCGCCCGGCCCGGTCAGCGGTACGTCGGAGACGGCGCTGGCGAAGGCGACCCGGCGCAGCCGGGCACTGCCGCCGCCGGAATCGGCCCCCGAGGAGCCCCAGCGTCCGGGCGGCGCCTCCTCGCCGGTGAGCAGGCTCTGGTAGAGGTCGACGGAGGCGAGGTCGCAGAAGCCGGGGACGGCCACGCCGAGCAGTTCGCGCGCGGTGGTCTCCAGATCCAGGGAGTTGCCGATGCGGGCACTGGCCTCGTTGAGCAGGGCGAGGTTGCGGCGGGCGCTCGCGGCCTCCCTGGCCGCTATGTGACGGCGTGTGACATCGGTGCCGACCCCGGCGACCCCGATGGAACGCCCGGAGCCGCTGTGCACGCGGTAGAGGTTGACCGACCAGTGCCGGCGCTCCGCGTCGCCCGGCCGGGTGCCCACGATCTGGAGGTCGGTGACGGACTCTCCGGTCTTCAGGACGCGTTCCAGCGCGGCGGTCATCCGCTCGGCCTCGGGGCGGGAGAGATAGTCGTGGACCGTACGGCCCTGATGGTCGTCGGCCCGGCCGCCGAAGACGGTCGCGAAGCGCTGGTTGGCCCGCTGCACCCGGAGCCGGGTGTCGAACAGCAGGAAGCCAAAGGGAGATTGGCCGAAAATGGCCTGCGAGGCGGCGAGGTCGGTTTCGATCCGGCGCAGGGCTCTGACGTCGACAACGACACAGAGCGCGGCGCGTTCACCACGCTCCGTCTCGCTCGGCATCACATAGACCTCGGCGAGCCCGTACTGCCCGCCGACGCCGTTCGTACGGAACGGGACGAGGCCGGTCCACTCCTTGCCGTCGAGGATCTCCTTGACCCTGCGATGGCCTCGCGGGCGCTGGTCGGCGGGCATGAACACCTCGACCGGGTCCCGGCCCCTGACCTCGTCGGCACCTACCCCGAACAGCTCTGCGGCCCGCTCGCTCCACTGGTCGACCAGCCCGTCGGGGCCGATCGAGAACGAAGCGACCTTGATGTAGTCATAGATCGAGCCCGGCGGACTGCTCTGCCATACGACGTCGCCCGCCGCCCCAGATATCTCGCTCACGCGACCGTCCCCTCCAGCTCACGCACCGGACCGGCCATGCCCGCAGTATTCAGCACTACGGCCCCAGCCGACACGGCGTTCACGATCACAGCACGGTCTCGTTCTTTTTGAGCCGAGTCCGCTGTGATCGTTCTCCCTTCCAGACTTCTAACCAGGGAGGGGCAGCTCGAACCACACGGTCTTACCAGTCTTCCCCCGGCGCGTGCCCCAACGCCGGGCGGAAACCGCCAGAAGCTGGAGCCCCCGGCCTCCCTCGTCGTCGGGACCGGCGGGACGTTCGGTGGGGGGTTCGGGCAGCGGGTCGGAGACTTCCACCAGCAGCGCGGCACGCTCCGTGACGGCGGTGCCCTCGGCGCCGTCGGGACCGCCCGGGTCGCCAGGCCCCGGCTCGACGGGGCGTACGGCGAGCCGGACACCGATCGGCCCCGAGGTGTAGCGCAGGGCATTGGTCACCAGCTCGCTCACCAGCAGGACTGCCATATCGCCGACCGACGGTGGCAGACGCCAGGCGTGGAGCGTGTCACGGACGGCGTGGCGGGCGGAGCGTACGGCATCGAGTTCGGCAGGGAAGGTCCATTCGGCACATGCGTCACCCTCTGTGTCGATCAAGCCGATCACATCCCCAGACCGACGGCAGACCCGCGTCCCTTTTACGGGGGTTAATCAGCACATACCCGATATCCATCGCGGCTACCGTCGCAGCCGTCGCCACAGGGGATGTCCACCGGGACAAACGGACTACGCCCCCCGCGCACATGACGTACCGGTGGTCACACCGCCGCGCACTCGCCGCGCACTCGCCACGCATTGCTCGCGCGCCGGCCATTCCTCGCGCGCCGCGCATCGCCCGCGCGTGCGTCGCGCGCTTCTCGCGTACTCTCCGCGCCCCGGGCGACGCCCAGTTCAGGGGATCCGACGGGTCGGCGTGGAGGCGGCGGGCAGCCGGCGGGCCGCCTCGGCCACGGCCGGCCGGTCCTGGTCGAGCCAGTCCACCGTATGGATCTCGTCCGGCCCCAGCCAGCGGAGTTCGTCGTGGTCCTCCAGCGGCAGGGGCTCGCCGGAGAGCAGCCGGGCCGTCCAGACCTGGAGCACATAGCCGGGCTTGAGCGGCCACTCACCGGGGATCCGCTCCACCGGCTCCGTCTCCACGCCGAGTTCTTCCCGCAGCTCACGCACCAGCGCCTGTTCGGGCGTCTCCCCCGGCTCCAGCTTGCCGCCGGGAAGCTCCCAGCGGCCGGCCACATCGGGGGGCGCGCTGCGCCGGGCGGCCAGCAACCGCCCCCGGTCGTACACCGCTCCCGCCACCACCACACGATCACTCATGCGCCGGAGCGTAACGCGGGCTCGACCAGGGGCGTGCCGTACGGCGCACGGGGAGACGCTAGCCGGTGGTCTGGCTGACGCGCTCCACCCAGTAGATCCGCTGCGCTCCGCGGCCGTCGAGGCTCTCGACTATCTTCTGCGCCTCGTCCTGGGTGGCATATCTGCCGACGCGATAGCGGTTGCCGTTGTCGTCCTCCCGTATGACGAGCCACGGGAGCATGGCTCCGCCGTCGTTCATCGCGCTCCTCCCGCCGCCGACCTGCATCTCTCCGAAGATCTCCAGGAAACCGCAATCCGCATATGCCGGAGCCTACGCCTGACCTTCACAGAGCGGATACGTGTTTGTACAAAGAGATACGCATCCGGCCAAGAAAACGCCGAAAACCGGGGCGGCGACGGACCCCGCGCGCCCCCTGGCCGTCCCGCACGCCCGATCGGGCTCCCAGGGCGCGCCCGATCGGCCCGTACGGCGGGACGCGGGCATGCCCGTTCGGCCCATGGACGGCGGCCGGCATACACCCGCACACGTCGGGCCGTACGCGCCGTCAACTCCCCGCGCGCGCCGGGCCGTAGGCCGGGCGGCCGGACCGCCCGTCACTCGACCTGACCTGCCGTGACTTCAGTTCACTGCACTGCACTTCACTTCACGGAGAGGTGGTACGCGATGCGGTACCGGTCCGCGGGAACGACGACCTCCGCGGTCTCCACGGCCCGCCCCGACGCGTAGTACGTCCGCTCCAGGACCATCACGACATGGCCGGGCACCCCGCCGAGGGCCATCAGCTCCTCCGCCAGCCCGGGGCGCGCGCCGACCTCCTCCAGCACGTTGTCCACGACGATGTCGATGGCGGCCATCCGCTCGACCACCCCGCAGCCGCCGAGCGGCCCCTCCTCGGGCAGCATCACCGGCGTACGCCCCGTGACCGCCAGGGGCTCCCAGGAGGTGGAGAGCATCATCGGCTCGCCCCCTTCCCGGAAGACATAGCGCGTACGCATCACACGGTCGCCCGGCTCGATCCCCAGCCGGGCGGCGACCTCCGGCCCGGCCTGGTCCTGCTCGCTGCGGGACTCCCAGGTGCCCCGCGCGCCCGTCGCCGCCTGCTCCTGGCGGAACGGGCTGGAGCCGGACGGCGGCCGGTACCCGGACCGGGCGATCCGGCGGGGGACGGGGCGCTCGCGGACGTACGTACCCGACCCGGAGCGGCCCTCGACCAGTCCCTCGGCCATCAGCACCTTGCGCGCCTCCAGCGCGACCGTGTCGGAGACGCCGTACTCCTCGCGGATACGGGCCTGCGAGGGCAGCCGGGTATGCGGCGGCAGGGCGCCATTGGCGATCTTCTCGCGTAGATCGCTCGCAACGCGGAGATAGGCGGGCTGCTCACCGAAGGCCACGGGCCACTCCCATCAGGTTGACAGACAGCAACAGCGTGGCAACCGTCGGTTGATCACCGCAAGCATGGGCCAGAGTTTCACCCGAAGTGATGACTTGCGTTTAAGCAGGCACTTACCGCAGGTACGCCCCATCGCGCCCCGCTGCCGCACCGGGCGCACCACCGCGCGACCGCGCCGCGCGCGCCGGGTCGTAGATCAGGCGGTCGGGGCAGGCGGTCGGCGCAGGCGGTCGGCGCAAGCGGTCAGGGCAGACGGTCAGTCCGCCCAGTAGGTGTCGTGCCTGATGTAGAAGGCGGACCGTTCCTCCTCCGTCATCCCGCCGACCGTGGAGACCTTTTCGAAGTACTCCTCGCGGGGCGCCCCCGGCGCGAACAGGATCAGGAGCGACGCCGGTTCGTCCGCGTCGTTGCGGAATCCGTGCAGCCCGCCCGGCGGCACGTACAGGAAGTCGCCCTTCTCCGCGTCGATCCAGCCCTCCCCGGTGTAGAGCCGTACCGTCCCGTCGAGTACGTAGAAGGACTCCGAGATCGTCTTGTGGAAGTGCGGTCCCGGCCCGCCGCCGTGCGGGACCATGTCCATCCGGTACAGCCCGAACTCGCCCCCGGTGGACTGCGAGGACGCCACGAAATGCGTCCGGCCGCCAGACGGTGACCGCACGTCGGCGGGGGTGCCGGCGGGCCGGTGGGTCACGTTGATCTCGCCCTGGTCGCCGGTGTAGCGGGGCTCCGGATATGACATGTCCTCTGCTCCCATCAGCCGGTCCGGCCGTTCAGCCGTTCACCACGCGCGCCGTGCGCACCCGCACCGTACCGGCGTTCCTACGGTCGTCCCCGTGAGTTTCTCGCGTACACACGCCCTCGCGCCCCTCTTCACGCCCCTTGTCGCGCCCCTTCTCGCGGGCGCGCTCGTGGTCGCCGTCCCTCCGGTCTCGTACGCCGACGACGGGACGGGCGGCACGCGCTGCGGGGAGGAGGCCGACCCCGGCTGGTCGCCCACCGCCACCCGGATCGACCCCGCCGACAGCCACCACGCGTACACCGGAAACGGCTATCTCGGGACGCGCGTCCCGCCCACGGGCGCCGGTTACGCCGAGACCGGCACCACGACCGGCTGGCCGCTCTACACTCCGCGCTACGACGGCGCCTTCGCGGCCGGGCTGTACGCCCATGAACCGACCGTCACCGCCGGGCGGCAGGTCATCGCCGCGCTTCCCGCCTGGACGACCCTCAACGTACGGGTGGGCGGCGAGACGTTCGGGACGGACAGCCGGATCTCGCGCTACCGCCAGAGCGTTCTGCTGCGCTGCGGAGTGGTCCGCACCAGCCTGCGCTGGACGACGGCCGACGGCCGCGCCACCGACCTGACGTACGAGATCCTCACCGACCGCTCCGACCCGCACACCGGCGCCGTACGGCTGCGCCTGACCCCGCGCTGGACCGGGGCGGTGGACCTCGACGGGGGTCTCGACTGGCGCGGCGCGCGGCGCGTCACCCGTACCGGACCGCAGGACGGGTCCCGTTCCCGTTCCCGTTCCTGGGACGGTTCACGGGTCGACACCTTCCGGGCGAACGGTACGGGGACGGCGGGCGCCGTCGCCTCGGCGCTGCGGCCCGCCGTCCGGGGCCCGGTCACGGTCCGGGCGGACCGTACGTACGACTTCGTGAAGTACGTCGGCATCGACACGGCCCTCACCTCGCGCGACCCGCGCGCCGCCGCCGTGGAGGCGTCCCGGCGGGCGGCCGGGCGCGGCTGGCCCGCGCTGTTCGCCGCCAACGAGGCCGCCTGGTCGCCCCTGTGGGCCGCCGATATCGACGTACCGGGGCAGCCGGAACTCCAGGCGTGGCTGCGCGCGGCCCAGTACGGGCTGCTGACCGGTACCCGCGAGGGCTCCGCCGACAGCCTCGCGCCGACCGGGCTGAGCAGCGACAACTACGCGGGCCTGGTCTTCTGGGACGCCGAGACCTGGATGTTCCCGGGTCTGCTGGTCACTCGCCCCGAACTGGCGCGCTCCGTCGTCGAGTACCGCTACCGCACCCGCGCCGCGGCGGCCGAGAACGCCGGGAAGCTCGGCTTCAGGGGACTGTTCTATCCATGGACCAGCGGAGGCCGGGGCGAGCTCTGGAACGAGTGCCAGAGCTGGAACCCGCCGCACTGCGTCACGCAGAACCACCTCCAGAGCGATATCGCGCTCGCCGTCCGCCAGTACTACGAAGCGACCGGCGACCGGGCCTGGCTGCGGGAGCGCGGCTGGCCGCTGCTGAAGGGGATCGCGGAGTTCTGGGCCTCCCGGGTCACGGCCAACGACGACGGCAGTTACTCGGTCAGGGAGGTGGCGGGCCCCGACGAGTACAGCAACGGCGTCACCGACGGGGTCTTCACGAACGCGGGCGCCGCCACCGTATTGCGCGACGCCACCCGTACCGCCGCGCTCGTCGGTGAGCGCGCCCCCGCGCGGTGGACGGACATCGCCGACCGGATCCGGATCCCGTACGACGCGCGGCGCACGATCTATCTCCAGTACGCGGGGTACGACGGCTCGCGGATCAAACAGGCGGACACGGTCCTGCTGACCTATCCGCTGGAGTGGCCGATGCCCGCCGGGGCCGCCGCGGCCACCCTCGACTACTACGCCGAGCGCACCGACCCGGACGGACCCGCGATGACGGACTCGGTCCACGCGATCGACGCCGCCGCCATCGGGGAGCCGGGGTGCGCGGTGTACACATACCTCCAGCGGGCGGTCCGGCCCTTCGTCCGGGGGCCGTTCGCGCTCTTCTCGGAGGCGCGCGGCACCAAGGCGGGGGCGGACGATCCGCACTCCGGCTCACCCGCGCAGGACTTCCTCACCGGAAAGGGTGGTTTCCTCCAGGTTTTCACGCACGGACTGACGGGGCTGCGGCTGCGCGCCGACGGCGTACGGCTGGACCCCACGCTGCCGCCGCAACTGCCGAACGGCGTGCACCTGCGCGGGCTGCGCTGGCAGGGACGTACGTACGACCTGGCCATCGGCACCCGCGAGACGACGGTCCGGCTGACCTCCGGCACCCCGTTCACCGTGCACACCCCGGCCGGCGACCGACGGCTGAGCTCGACCCTCACGCTGCCCACCCGCCGCCCGGACCTCGCCCCGACACCGAACGCGGCCCGCTGCCACCCGACGACCGCCACCTCGGAAGAACCCGGCCTCTACGCCCCGGCCGCCGTCGACGGCAGCCCAGCCACCTCCTGGGTACCCACGGACGCCACGGCCGCACTCACGGTGGACCTGAGCCACCCGCTCCCGGTCACCTCGGTCACCCCACACTGGACGCCCCCGCGCCCGGCGTCGTACGAGGTGCACACCTCGACGGACGGAACGACCTGGCAGCCACTACAACCGGGAACCCCGGCGCGCCACGTCCGGGTGACGGTGCACGCGCCGGCGGGCGAACGGCGGTCGGGCATCAGCGAACTGACGGTGAGCTGAGTGGCGCACCGCCTCCATGCTCGAATGCGGCCAGTCCCGGGACCTGGCCCGCAGGAGCGAACCGCTCACACGTTGAAGCGGAACTCGACCACGTCGCCGTCCTGCATCACGTATTCCTTGCCCTCCATGCGGGCCTTGCCCGCCGCGCGGGCGTCCGCCACCGAGCCCGTTTCGATCAGGTCGGCGAAGGAGATGACCTCGGCCTTGATGAAGCCCTTCTGGAAGTCGGTGTGGATCACGCCGGCCGCCTCGGGGGCCGTCGCGCCCTTTTTGATCGTCCAGGCTCGGGATTCCTTGGGGCCCGCCGTGAGGTAGGTCTGGAGGCCCAGGGTGCGGAAGCCGACGTGGGCGAGGGTGGCGAGGCCCGGCTCTTGCTGGCCTACCGACTGGAGGAGTTCGAGGGCCTCGTCGTCGTCCAGTTCCGCGAGGTCGGACTCCAGCTTGGCGTTGAGGAAGATCGCCTCGGCGGGGGCGACCAGGGCGCGCTGTTCGTCCTTGAAGGTGTCGTCCGTCAGCTCGTCCTCGTCGACGTTGAAGACGTAGAGGAACGGCTTCGTGGTGAGCAGGTGCAGCTCGCGCAGCGGCTCGGCCTTCTCGGTGCCCTGGACGATGCCGGCCGAGAAGAGGGTCTCGCCGGTCTCCAGGATGGCCTGGGCCTCCTCGATGGCCTTGACCTGGCCCACAACCTCTTTCTTGATGCGCGACTCGCGCTGGAGGCGCGGGAGGACCTTCTCGATCGTCTGGAGGTCGGCGAGGATCAGCTCGGTGTTGATCGTCTCGATGTCGTTCTTGGGCGAGACCTTGCCGTCGACATGGACGACGTTCTCGTCCTTGAAGGCCCGGATGACCTGGCAGATCGCGTCCGATTCGCGGATGTTCGCCAGGAACTTGTTGCCCAGGCCCTCGCCCTCGGAGGCGCCGCGCACGATGCCGGCGATGTCGACGAAGTCGACCGTGGCCGGAAGGATCTTCTGCGAGCCGAAGACCTCCGCGAGCTTGTCCAGACGCGGGTCCGGCACGCCGACCACGCCGACGTTGGGCTCGATGGTGGCGAACGGGTAGTTGGCCGCCAGCACGTCGTTCTTGGTCAGGGCGTTGAACAGGGTCGACTTGCCGACATTCGGCAGGCCGACGATTCCGATCGTGAGCGACACGTTGGCGACTTCCTGAAGTGAGGACCGGCTGATGGCCTGGGTGACCCTGGACGGGCCGATCTCCCAGTTTACGGGCGGCCGAAGCCGCGAGCGACGGGCGCCGGGTGCCTCGGCCCCGCCCCCTGACGTCGAACTCAACGCCAAGCTCGCCCAAAGGGCGTGTCCAACGCCCGCTTCGTCGCCCCGGGCCACCTACGTTGGTCCGGTGGAGCAGCACAGGACACGTCAGCCGCAGCAGCGTCGACAGCGCCCCCCGGGGCCCCGTACCGCGACCGGTACCGGGGCCACCGGTGTCTACCGGGCTCCGATGACGCCACGGCCGCCCCGCCCGTCCCGGCCGCCCCGGCCTCGGGTGTCGCCGTTGGCGCAGCGGCTGCGCGGACTGCCCAATCCGCGGTTCACCGGGCTCGGCGCGGGCCTGTTCGCCGCCGCCACGATGCTGGCCATCGCGTTTCTGGACCGGCTGCTCCTCGACGGCGCGCCGCTGGTGTACGGGGTGCTGTTCTTGCTGGTCAGCGCGGTGACCGCGCTCTGGGTACGGACGGCCGACCTGGTCACGGCTCCGATCAGCGTGCCGATCGCCTTCGCGGTCGGCGCGTATCCGATCGCCGACGGCAGCGGCGGCTTCGGCGCGCAGACGATGGCGCTCGTCACCACCCTCGCCGTTCACGCGGGCTGGCTGTACGGCGGCACGCTCATCGCCGGGCTCATCGCCTCCGTACGGAAGGTACGGCAGATGGGGCGGCGCCAGCGCGCCCGGGACGCGGCGGCCAGGGCAGGCGCGACCCGGGCCGGGGCCACGGCGTACCGAGCGGCCGGTCCCGGCCCCGGACCCGGGAACAGGGCGCCCAGAGCCACCGTCCCCCGCGCCGTACGGCGCGGCTAGGCCCTGCCCGGCGGACCGGTCCTAGGGGCCTGTCCGCTGCCTTACCTGCCCGCCGCCGACATCGCCGCGCCCACGATCCCCGCGTTGTTCTGGAGCTCCGCCGGGAGGATCTCCGCCCTGATCCCCTCGATGAGGGGGATGAACTTGTCGGCCTTGCGGCTCACCCCGCCGCCGATGATGAACAGCTCCGGCGAGAACAGCATCTCCATATGGGCCAGATACTTCTGGACGCGGTGCGCCCAGTGGTGCCAGCTCATGTCCGCGTCTTCCTTGGCCTTCGTGGAGGCACGCTTCTCCGCCTCGTGGCCGTCCAGCTCCAGATGGCCCAGCTCGGTGTTGGGCACCAGCTTGCCGTCCATGAAGAGCGCGCTGCCGATGCCCGTGCCGAAGGTCAGCAGGAATACCGTGCCCTTCCGGCCCCTGCCCGCGCCGAAGGCCATCTCGGCCACCCCCGCCGCGTCGGCGTCGTTGAGGACGGTCGTCCGCAGGCCCAGCCGCTCACCGAGCACCTGCCCCGCGTCCGTGTCGATCCAGGCCTTGTCGACATTGGCGGCCGTACGGATCACCGAGCCCGTGACCACCCCGGGGAAGGTGATGCCGACCGGGCCCGACCAGCCGAAATGCCGCACGACCTCCACCACACCGTCGGCGACGCTCTCGGGCGTCGCCGGGTGCGGGGTCAGCACCTTGTGGCGAGGTTCGACCAGATCGCCGCGCTCCAGGTCCACGGGCGCACCCTTGATGCCCGAGCCACCGATGTCCACTCCGAAGACGTTCATGGACACAACGTTACGGGCAGATGCTGACAGCGACTTCCCGGACGGCCTCTTTGGTCCCGCCGACCCGTCGGATACCGCCCGCGCCCTACTTCTCCGAGAGGGCCGCCGCCTCGGCGCGCAGGTCGCGGCGCAGCTCCTTCGGCAGTGAGAACGTGATCGACTCCTCGGCCGCCTTGACGATCTCGACATCCTCGAAGCCGCGCTGCGAGAGCCACTCCAGCACGCCTTCGACCAGGACCTCCGGGACGGACGCGCCCGAGGTGAGACCGACCGTGGAGACGCCGTCGAGCCATGCCTCGTCGATCTCGTCGGCGCCGTCCACCAGGTGCGAGGCGCCCGCGCCCGCGCCGAGGGCGACCTCGACCAGCCGGACCGAGTTGGAGGAGTTCTTGGAACCGACGACGATCACGAGATCGGCGTCGGCGCCCATCTGCTTGACCGCGATCTGACGGTTCTGGGTGGCGTAGCAGATGTCGTCGCTCGGCGGCGAGATCAGCAGCGGGAACTTCTCCTTGAGCGCCCCGACCGTCTCCATCGTCTCGTCCACCGACAGCGTGGTCTGGGAGAGCCAGACGACCTTCGACTCGTCGCGCACCTCGACCCGGGCGACATCGTCCGGGCCGTCGACCAGCGTGATGTGGTCCGGGGCCTCGCCCGACGTGCCGATGACCTCTTCGTGACCGTCGTGGCCGATGAGCAGGATGTCGTAATCCTCCTGCGCGAACCGGACGGCTTCCTTGTGCACCTTGGTGACCAGCGGGCAGGTCGCGTCGATCGTGGCGAGCCTGCGGTCGGCCGCCTCCTGGTGGACGACGGGCGCGACGCCGTGGGCCGAGAACATGACGATCGAGCCCTCGGGGACCTCCGCCGTCTCCTCGACGAAGATCGCGCCCTTCTTCTCCAGGGTCCTGACGACGTACTTGTTGTGGACGATCTCGTGACGGACGTAGATCGGAGCCCCGTACTGCTCCAGGGCTTTCTCCACGGCGATCACGGCGCGGTCGACACCGGCGCAGTAACCACGGGGAGCGGCGAGCAGGACGCGTTTGCCGGCGCGGCGCGCGGCGTCTCCACTGGGGGTGGCGGCGGGCGACGGGCGGGACGTGGCAGTCATGTGTCCCATCGTAAGGCCGCCCAGAAGAGGCGGGACGGCGGGCGGCGGCCCGAGACTGGGCCTACGCGATCGACGGAGGGACGCGATGGCCGACACCGGCGCCGGTACGGACGGGCCGTCGGGCGGGTCGTCGAACAGGTCATCGGACCGGTCGTCGGACCAGCCACCGGACAGGCCGTCGGACAGGCCGTCAGACAGGTCACCGGACAGGCCGTCGGGCAGGTCACCGGACGGGTCGTCGGACCGGCCGCCGGACGGGTCGCCACAGGACCGGCCGGACGCCTCGCCCGACGCCCCTCCAGGGGCCGCGCCCCGGCAATCCGGGAGCGGCCAACTGCGGCGGACGCTGGGCTTCCGCGACCTCGTCGTCTACGGGCTCCTCTTCATCGCCCCCATGGCGCCCGTCGGCGTCTTCGGCACGCTCGACGCCAAGTCCCATGGCGCCGTGGCTCTGGTCTACGTCGTGGCGACCGTCGCGATGGCCTTCACCGCCTTCAGTTACGCGCAGATGGTGCGGGTCGCCCCGCAGGCCGGCTCCGTCTTCGCGTACGCGCGCAAGGGTCTCGGCGAAGAGGCCGGATTCATCGCCGGCTGGATGGCGATGCTCGACTATCTGCTGATCCCGGCGGTCGCCTATCTCTTCGCCGGGATCGCGATGGAGGCGCTGATTCCGTCCGTGGACCGCTGGGTGTGGACCGCGATCGCGGTCGTGATCACCACCCTGCTCAACCTCTGGGGGGTACGGGCGGCGGCCCGGGTCGGGATGGCGGTGCTCGCCCTGGAGATTCTCGTCCTGCTGGTGTTCGTCGTGTCGGCCGTCGCGGTGCTCGTGCAGGACGGCGGGACGCGCGGCTGGTCCACGCCGTTCACGAGCGATGTGGGCTTCTCCCCGGCCGCCGTGCTCAGCGGGGTGTCCGTGGCCGTGCTGTCCTATCTGGGCTTCGACGCGATCGCGTCGTTCGCGGAAGAGGTGACGGGCGGATCGCGGCAGGTGGCGCGCGCCGTGCTGTTCTGTCTGGTGCTGGCGGGCGCGCTGTTCATCGCGCAGACCTATCTGGTGGCGCTGCTCGAACCGATGACCTCGGCGGAACTGGCCGCGGATCCGGCCGCGCAGGGCTCCGCGTTCTATGACGCGGTGGACACCTCGGTCGGCACCTGGCTGCACGATCTGGTGGCGGTGAGCAAGGCGATCGGCGCGGCGTTCGCGGCGCTGGCCGCGCAGGCGGCGGCCGGCCGGCTGCTCTTCGCCATGGGCCGCGAGCGCCGGCTGCCGCGTGCGCTCGCGCGTACGGACTCGGGCGTACCCCGGGTGGCGCTGCTGCTGGCCGCGGTGGTGACGCTGCTGGCGGCCGTGTGGGCGGCCCGCCGCGCCGACGGTCTCGACCGGCTGGTCTCGGTGGTGGACGTCGGGGCGCTGACGGCGTTCGTGCTGCTGCACGCGTCGGTGGTGGGGTGGTTCGCGGTACGGCGCCGGGAGAGGCCGGTGCGCTGGTTCGCCCATGTGGTCCTGCCGGTGATCGGCGCGGGGATCCTGATCGCGGTGATCGTGGAGGCGGCGGGCTCGGCGCGGCTGGTGGGCGCGATCTGGCTGGCGGTGGGTCTGGTGGTGCTGCTGGTGCAGCGGGGACGCGGCAGGCCCGCCCCGCTCTCCGGCGCGCCGTAGCCGGGGCTCACCGATACGCCGCAGGCGGGGCGCTCCGGTACGCCGTAGCCGGGGCCGGGGAAGGCCGTACCGGCGGATCCGTGCCCGCGGGGCCGATTCCGGAACGATGTCAGAGGCGGCCGATACGCTCCCGTATATGGCTCTCAATACATCCGCGGAGGCTCCGCTGCCCGTCGGCGAGGTGTCGCGGCTCATCGGCGGGTGGATCGACCGGCTCGGTGCGGTCTGGGTCGAGGGACAGATCACCCAGCTCTCGCGCAGACCGGGGGCGGGCGTCGTCTTTCTGACGCTGCGCGATCCGTCGTACGACATCTCGGTGAGCGTGACCTGCTACCGGCAGGTCTTCGACGCGATCGCGGATGTGGTCTCCGAGGGCGCGCGGGTCGTGGTGCTGGCCAAGCCCGAGTGGTACGCGCCGCGTGGGCAGCTGTCGCTGCGGGCGACGGAGATACGGCCCGTCGGGATCGGTGAACTGCTCGTGCGGCTGGAGCTGTTGAGGAAGTCCCTGAGCGCCGAGGGGCTGTTCGCCGCCGACCGCAAGAAGCCGCTGCCGTTTCTGCCTCAGCTGATCGGGCTGGTGTGCGGGCGGGCCTCGGCGGCCGAGCGCGATGTGCTGGAGAACGCGCGGCGGCGGTGGCCCGCGGTGCGCTTCGAGGTCCGTAACACCGCGGTGCAGGGGGTCAACGCGGTGGCGCAGGTCGTCCAGGCGGTCAAGGAGCTGGACACGCTGCCGGAGGTGGATGTGATCGTCGTGGCGCGCGGCGGCGGCAGCGTGGAGGATCTGCTGCCGTTCTCGGACGAGCAGCTGGTACGGGCGGTGGCCGCGTGC
The DNA here is from genome assembly GCF_042790125.1 of Streptomyces scopuliridis. Lineage (GTDB taxonomy): Bacteria > Actinomycetota > Actinomycetes > Streptomycetales > Streptomycetaceae > Streptomyces > Streptomyces scopuliridis_A. The sequence goes on along the minus strand of NZ_JBHTZS010000002.1, from coordinate 379,842 downwards.
CGTACGCCCGTGGTCTCCGCGATCGGCCATGAGCCGGACGCGCCGCTGCTCGACCTGGTGGCGGACGTACGGGCGTCGACGCCGACCGACGCCGCGAAGCGGATCGTGCCGGACGTCGGGGAGGAGCAGGAGCGCGTACAGGCCCTGCGGGACCGGGCGCTGCGAACGGTGCGGGGGCTGCTCGATCGCGAGGAGCGCGGTCTCGCCCACGCGCTGGCCAGGCCTGTGATGGAGCGCCCGCACCGGATGGTGGACGAGCGGGCGGCCGAGGTGGACGCGCTCGCCGACCGGAGCCGGCGGGTGCTGCGCCATCTGCTGGACCGCGCGGACTCGGAGCTGTCGCACACCCGCGCCCGGGTGGTCGCGCTGTCTCCGGCGGCGACGCTGGAGCGGGGGTACGCGGTGCTCCAGCGGCCGGACGGGACGGTCGTACGCTCCCCGGAGGAGGTCACCGCGGCCGAGGAGCTGCGGGCCAGGGTGGCGGAGGGCGAGTTCACGGTGCGGGTCGCCGAGTGAGCGAGACGTGAGCGCAGATGTGAGCGCTGACGGAATCGCAGACGTGATCGCTGACGTGATCACTGAAGAAATCGTTGTCGGACCGCGCGCACGCGCGCGTAACTACGCGTAACGAGGGTGGACCATATGGCCAGGACGGACGAGGGCACGACGCTCGGTTACGAGCAGGCGCGGGACGAATTGATCGAGGTCGTACGGCGGCTGGAGGCGGGCGGTACGTCACTGGAGGACTCGCTGGCGCTGTGGGAGCGGGGCGAAGAGCTGGCGAAGGTGTGCCGCCGCTGGCTGGACGGAGCCAGGGCGCGGCTCGACGCGTCGCTGGCGGACGAGTCCCCGGAACAGGACGGCGCTGACATGCGGTGATCTGACGTCCGGGGGCTGCCGGGCGGCTGTGAGTCGAGTCACCCAGGTTTTAGTTGAAGGTTCACACATCCACTTGTACGGTGAATGCTGTTTGCCTGATCCATCGCCCCCGGAAGGTTTTCCAGATGTCCCTCGTTCTCGACCCCGCCGCTCAGGACCTCCTCTTCCGTGAGGCACGCACGGCCAATACGTTCTCCGACGAGCCGGTGACCGAGGAGCAGGTGCAGGCCATCTACGACCTGGTCAAGTACGGCCCGACCGCCTTCAACCAGTCACCGCTGCGCGTCGTCCTCGTCCGCTCCGCCGAGGCCCGCGAGCGCCTCGTACCGCTCATGGCCGAGGGCAACCAGGCCAAGACCGCCACCGCCCCGCTGGTCGCGATCCTGGCCGCCGACAACGAGTTCCACGAGGAGCTTCCCCACCTCTTCCCCGCCTTCCCGCAGGCCAAGGACGCGTTCTTCAGCGAGCGCCCAGCCCGTGAGCGGGCCGCCTCGCTGAACGCCGCCCTCCAGGCCGGTTACTTCATCGTCGGCGTCCGCGCCGCCGGTCTCGCCGCCGGCCCCATGACCGGCTTCGACGCCGCCGGTGTCCAGAAGGAGTTCCTGGACGGCGACCACACCCCGCTGATGATCATCAACATCGGCAAGCCCGGCGACAACGCCTGGTACCCGCGCTCCCCGCGCCTCTCCTTCGACGAGGCCATCACCACCGTCTGAGCCGAGCCGGGCGGCCCGGCGCCCGAGCCCGGCACACGAACGAGGCCGCCGTCCCGTACAACCCGTACGAGAGACGGCGGCCTCGTCCGTCAGGACTCCGCGACCTCAGACCTTCCCGGACTCGGCCTTCCCGGACTCGGGGGCCTCGGCCTCCAGCGCGGCGGCCATCTCGGCCAGCCGCTCGTAGGACGCCGTACCCGTCACCACCGTCGTCGCGTCCCCGTCCGTGCGGACCAGGGCGTCGTACTTCGGCCCCTCCCAGCGCTGCCAGGTCTCGCCCGCCACCTGCTGCGTCCTACCGGTGTCCGCGGCCTGCTGGCTGACCTTGGCGGCATACCTCTCCGGGGCCCCCGTCGACTGCTCGACCGCGACGTACTCGCCGTCCGGGGCCAGATACCCGAGGTGCCAGGCGTTGTCGCTCTCACGCTTGTACGAGACGGACGTCGGCTTCCAGGTCTCCGCCAGGCCCGCCGGCGCCAGCACCGGGTACGGCGCCGCGCGCCGCGCGGTCAGCAGCTCGACCCGGTAGTCGACCGCCTTGACCGGGGTCGCCTTCTCGTCATGCGGGATGAACACATACATCCCGGCGACGACGAGTCCGATGACCGCCATCGACAGGACCAGGTCCCGCACCGTCTGTTTGCCTCGCTTACTCGCCACCGCACCATCGTCGCATCACGGCACGGCGCTCATACGTGGGGCCCTCTGCTCAATTTGTCGATGTACGGATAGAGTCGTATCACCCTCTTTTCCGGCCGTCGCCGTACAGAAAGGTGCGCTCCGATGACCGAGCATCAACTTCCGCCTCCCCTTGAGGTGTCTCCCGAGGCACCCGACCGCAACCTGGCCCTGGAGCTGGTCCGGGTCACCGAAGCAGCCGCGATGGCGGCCGGCCGGTGGGTCGGACGCGGCGACAAGAACGGCGCGGACGGCGCGGCGGTGAACGCCATGCGCACGCTCGTCTCCACCGTGTCGATGAACGGCGTGGTCGTCATCGGCGAGGGCGAGAAGGACGAAGCCCCGATGCTGTTCAACGGCGAGCATGTCGGTGACGGCACCGGCGCCGAGGTCGACATCGCCGTGGACCCGATCGACGGCACCACCCTGAACGCCAAGGGCATGCCGAACGCGATCGCCGTCCTGGCCGCCGCCGACCGCGGGGCCATGTTCGACCCGTCCGCGGTCTTCTACATGGACAAGCTGGTCACCGGCCCCGAGGCGGCCGACTTCGTCGACATCAACGCGCCCGTCGCGGTCAATATCCGCCGGGTCGCCAAGGCCAAGCACTCCTCGCCGGACGATGTCACCGTCGTCATCCTCGACCGCCCCCGCCACGAGGGCATCGTCAAGGAGATCAGGGAGACGGGCGCCCGGATCAAGTTCATCTCCGACGGCGATGTGGCCGGTTCGATCATGGCCGCGCGCGAAGGCACCGGCATCGACCTGCTGATGGGCATCGGCGGCACGCCCGAGGGCATCATCTCGGCGTGCGCCATAAAGTGCCTCGGCGGTGTCATCCAGGGCAAGCTGTGGCCCAAGGACGACGTCGAGCGGCAGCGCGCGATCGACGCCGGGCACGATCTGGACCGCGTCCTGTCCACCGACGATCTGGTCAGTGGCGACAATGTCTTCTTCGTCGCCACCGGCATCACGGACGGCGAGCTGCTGCGCGGAGTGCGCTACCGCTCGGAGACCGCGACCACCCAGTCCCTGGTCATGCGCTCGAAGTCGGGCACGATCCGGCAGATCGACTCGACCCATCGGCTCTCGAAGCTGCGGGCCTACAGCACGATCGACTTCGACCGGGCCAAGTAGTCAGCGGAGGGGCGCCCCAGCTGTGCGGCGGGGCGCCCCCTCCGGACACGCGTCCACGTGGTGCGTACCGGCCCCCTGCGTACCGACCATGTGCCGACCTGGACCGACTATGTGCCGACGGCATACGCGTCGGCCTGCCCGTACCGCCACGCCTCAACCGGCGGCGGCGATCCGCTCGCCCGCCGCGGCGGCCTTGCGCAGCTCCACCTCGCGGCGCCGGCGACGGGCCAGCACCACCCGGCGCTCGGCCGCGGTCAGCCCGCCCCACACCCCGTACGGCTCGGGCTGGAGCAGGGCATGCTCCCGGCAGTCGACCATGACCGGACAGCGGGCGCAGACCCGCTTCGCGGCCTCCTCCCGCGCCAGTCTCGCGGCTGTCGGCTCCTTGGAAGGGGCGAAGAACAATCCGGCTTCGTCCCGGCGGCATACCGCCTCCGAATGCCAGGGCCCGGCCTGATCCTCCCGAGCGGGACTCCGCTGGGGCGGTACGGCGGCGACCTGCAGGGGCTGATGCGGCAGTTGCAGCACGGTCTACTCCTGACGACGGCTTCGCGAGCGAGAGACGATGAGGCTTTCCCTACCCGCTGTACGCACGCCTATGCACTGAGTGGCAGCCAGTTCGGAGTCCGGAACGCGGTACGGAATTACGGACGCGCCCCCACAACGGGCCGGTCAGTGGTCAGTGGCCGAGGTGGGTCAGTGGCCGAGGTGCTTGCGGAGCTGATGGCGGAGATCGGCGATGAACTTGCCGCGCTTCGGTTTGGCCTCGACATTGCCGAACACCGAGTATCCGTTCACGACCACGGTCGGCGCGTCCTGCTCCTCCGCCTCCAGCGTGAGCACCTCGAAATTGCCGAAAATACCGGTGCCGTTGCCGCGCAGCGAGATGTTCTGGGGGACCGTGATCTCGACATTGCCGAAGATGGACGTCGCGTTGATCACGGTGGTGCGCTGCCCGAAGAGCGCCTCGGTCAGATCGATCTCGATATTGCCGAAGAGCGAGAAGGCGTTGGTCTTGCTGCCGATGCGCCAGCGGCCCTTGCGGGTCGTGCTGCTGAAGACGGCGACCAGGTTCTCGGCAGGGGCCGTGGGGTCCTCCGGGCCGTATCCGTACGAGGCCGACGAGGACGCGCCCGGCACGGCACGGCGTCCGTCGGCGCCGGTGGCCGGCAAGTCACGTACCAGCGGCTCCAGTTCGGCCAGGGTCTTGGCCCGGTAGACGGAGTCGATCCGCTCGGCATGCTCCTCGGCGTCCAGCCGGCCCTCCGCCAGGGCCTCGCGGAGGATGTCCGCGATCCGGTCACGGTCGGCGTCGGAGGCCCGGATGGCCGGGGGCTCCGCCGGCGCGACCGGCTGCTGCGCGACCGGCTTCTGAGGGTGCTTTTCGAGGTCCACGGCCCCAGGGTAGCGAAACGCGATAGATCGCGACTAGTAGCAGAACCGCCAGGCCCCGGCGTGGCGTCGCGACTGAGCCTTACCTCACAGCGTCACTGTCGGTGCCGCGCCCTACGCTGGAGGACGCGTCGCGCGTCGCCAATGGAGGCCACGCCGCTGTCTGTCGAGTGAGGAATGGCCGTAATGCCGGAGTTTGCGTACTCGGATCTGCTTCCGCTGGGAGAGGACACCACCCCGTACCGGCTGGTGACCGCCGAAGGTGTCTCCACCTTCGAGGCCGACGGCCGTACGTTCCTCAAGGTCGAGCCGGAGGCGCTGCGTACGCTCGCCGCGGAGGCGATGCATGACATCTCGCACTATCTGCGCCCGGCCCATCTCGCCCAGCTGCGCAGGATCGTGGACGACCCCGAGGCGTCCTCGAACGACAAGTTCGTCGCGCTCGACCTCCTCAAGAACGCGAACATCGCGGCGGCCGGCGTGCTACCCATGTGCCAGGACACCGGCACGGCGATCGTGATGGGCAAGCGCGGGCAGAACGTACTGACCAGCGGCGGCGACGAGGAAGCCCTTTCGCACGGTATCTACGACGCGTACACGAAGCTGAATCTGCGCTATTCGCAGATGGCTCCGCTCACCATGTGGGAGGAGAAGAACACCGGCTCGAACCTGCCCGCGCAGATCGAGCTGTACGCGACCGACGGCGGCGCGTACAAGTTCCTTTTCATGGCGAAGGGCGGCGGCTCCGCCAACAAGTCGTTCCTCTACCAGGAGACCAAGGCCGTCCTCAACGAGTCCTCCATGATGAAGTTCCTGGAGGAGAAGATCCGTTCGCTCGGTACGGCCGCGTGCCCGCCGTACCATCTGGCGATCGTGGTGGGCGGTACCTCCGCCGAGTTCGCGCTCAAGACCGCGAAGTACGCTTCCGCGCACTACCTGGACGAGCTGCCGTCCGAGGGCTCACCGACCGGCCACGGCTTCCGTGACAAGGAGCTGGAGGAGAAGGTCTTCGAGCTGACGCAGAAGATCGGTATCGGCGCCCAGTTCGGCGGCAAGTACTTCTGCCATGACGTCCGGGTGGTGCGGCTGCCGCGGCACGGCGCCTCGCTGCCGGTCGCCATCGCCGTCTCCTGCTCGGCCGACCGGCAGGCCGTCGCGAAGATCACCGCAGAGGGCGTCTTCCTGGAGCAGCTGGAGACGGACCCGGCGCGCTTCCTCCCGGAGACCACCGACGAGCACCTCGACGAAGGACAGGTGGTGCGGGTCGACCTCAACCGTCCGATGGACGACATCCTCGCCGAGTTGACGAAGTATCCGGTCAAGACGCGGCTCTCGCTCACCGGCCCGCTCGTCGTGGCCCGCGACATCGCGCACGCCAAGATCAAGGAGCGGCTGGACGCGGGCGAGGAGATGCCGCGGTATCTGAAGGACCACCCGGTCTACTACGCGGGCCCGGCGAAGACGCCCGAGGGGTACGCCTCCGGCTCGTTCGGCCCGACGACCGCCGGCCGGATGGACTCGTACGTGGAGCAGTTCCAGGCGGCGGGCGGCTCGAAGGTCATGCTCGCCAAGGGCAACCGCTCCCGGCAGGTCACCGAAGCCTGCGGGGCGCACGGCGGCTTCTATCTCGGCTCGATCGGCGGCCCGGCCGCCCGGCTCGCCCAGGACTGCATCAAGAAGGTCGAGGTCGTCGAGTACGAGGAGCTGGGCATGGAGGCGGTCTGGAAGATCGAGGTGGAGGACTTCCCCGCGTTCATCGTCGTGGACGACAAGGGCAACGACTTCTTCACCGAGCCGGCCCCGGCGCCGACGTTCACCAGCATCCCGGTCCGCGGCCCCGGTCTCGCCTGACGCTCTCCCGCACAGGCCCCGCACGGCCTCTTCGACGCGCCCTCCCCGGCCTTCCTCCGGGGAGGGCGTTCCCGTCTCCACGACACTCCCGGAGGAACGTCCCGGGGGAACGTCCCCGGGAACGTACGGGGAACACATCGGATCAGCCGGACGCTCACCCTTGCAGGAGGTACGACGACGATGACGACCGACGAGCACCAGTACCGGACCGAGCACGACTCCATGGGCGAGGTACGGGTCCCCGCGCACGCGAAGTGGCGTGCCCAGACGCAGCGCGCGGTGGAGAACTTCCCCGTCTCGGGACAGCGGCTGGAACGCGCCCATATCGAGGCCCTGGCCCGGATCAAGTCCGCCGCCGCCAAGGTCAACGCCGGTCTCGGCGTGATCGACAAGGACATCGCGAACGCCGTCCAGGACGCGGCGGCCGAGGTCGCGGAGGGCCGCTGGGACGAGCACTTCCCGGTGGATGTCTTCCAGACGGGTTCCGGTACCTCCTCGAACATGAACACCAACGAGGTGATCGCCACGCTCGCCACGGAGCGCCTCGGCCGTGAGGTCCATCCGAACGACCATGTGAACGCCTCGCAGAGCTCCAACGACGTCTTCCCGTCGAGCATCCATATCGCCGCGACCGCCGCCGTCACCGGCGAACTGATGCCGGCGCTGGACCATCTCGCCGCCTCCCTGGAGCGCAAGGCCGAGGAGTTCCGGGACGTCGTGAAGTCGGGCCGTACGCATCTGATGGACGCCACGCCCGTCACCCTGGGCCAGGAGTTCGGCGGCTACGCCGCGCAGATCCGGTACGCGGGCGAGCGGCTGACCGCCTCGCTGCCCCGGCTCGCCGAGCTTCCCCTCGGCGGTACGGCGGTGGGCACCGGCATCAACACGCCGCCGGGATTCGCCGCGGCCGTCATCGCGGAAGTCGCCCGCGCGACCGGGCTGCCGCTGACGGAGGCCCGTAACCACTTCGAGGCGCAGGGCGCCCGCGACGGACTCGTGGAGACCTCGGGCCAGCTCCGTACGCTCGCCGTCTCCCTCACCAAGATCGCCAACGATCTGCGCTGGATGGCCTCGGGCCCGCGCACCGGACTGGCCGAAATCAGCCTCCCCGATCTCCAGCCCGGCTCCTCGATCATGCCCGGCAAGGTCAATCCGGTGATCCCGGAGGCCGTGCTGATGGTCGCCGCGCAGGTCATCGGCAATGACGCCACGGTCGCGACGGCCGGCGCCGCCGGGAACTTCGAGCTGAACGTGATGCTCCCGGTGATCGCCAAGAACCTTCTGGAGTCCGTACGGCTGCTCACGAACGCCTCCCGGCTGCTCGCGGACCGTACGGTCGACGGCATCACGGCCCATGCCGGGCGGGCCCGCCAGTACGCCGAGTCGTCGCCGTCCGTGGTCACCCCGCTGAACAAGTACCTCGGGTACGAGGAGGCCGCGAAGGTCGCCAAGAGGTCCCTCGCCGAGGACATGACGATCCGCGAGGCGGTGCTGGCGGGCGGCTATGTGGAGCGCGGGGATCTCACACTGGAGCAGCTCGACGAGGCGCTGGATGTGCTGCGGATGACGCGCCCGTGAAGCCTCGGATGACGCGGGCGTGAATACGTGAGGAGTGCCGTGGCACCCCGTACGACACCGCCTAAGATCTGCGCATGACAGCGACGGTGAGGGCGACGAACGGGCAGCACTGGGCGCCCGGCACACAGATCCTGTGGCGGTACCGGGAGAACGCCGGGGACCGCGTGCACATCTGCCGTCCCGTCACGGTCGTGCGGGACACCGACGACCTGCTCGCGGCCTGGCTCGCGCCGGACACCCCGTGTGTGCGGCCGGCCCTCGCGGACGGCACCCCGGTCCACCGCGAGCCGCTGGCCTCCCGCTACACCAAGCCGCGCACGGTGGTGCGCGACCGGTGGTACGGGATGGGCGTGCTGAAGCTGGCCAGACCCGGCGAGCCCTGGTCGGTGTGGCTGTGGTGGGAGCGCGGCTGGCGGTTCCAGAACTGGTACGTCAACCTGGAGGAGCCGCACACCCGTTGGGCCGGCGGTATCGACTCCGAGGACCACTTCCTCGACATCGACGTCTACCCGGACCGCAGTTGGCGCTGGCGCGACGAGGACGAGTTCGCGCAGGCACAGCACGACGGCCTGATGGCACCGGCGCAGGCCCGCCGCGTCAGGGAGGCCGGCCGCGCGGCGGTCGAGGTGATCAACGCATGGGGCGCCCCGTTCAGCGACGGCTGGGAGCACTGGCGGCCCGAGCCGCACTGGCCGGTGCCGGAACTGCCCGCGGACTGGGGCCGTACAGCGGCACGGCTGATGCCCTGAGGGAAACGCGGAGAACGGGCGGGTGAAGTGACTGATTCACGTCCGGGAACGCGCTCGGACGCATACGACCTCGTGAGATCCTTGATACGCCCCCGGGGTTGAAACGTAGGATCGTCCTCCGGAAGACCGGAGCGGGGCAACAGACCGGTGCGGAAAGCCAACTGACTGTTGGTCACCCCGCACATGACACGACACCGCACGTCACACTGTTCGCCCGCGACGACCGCACAACTACGACCGTGAGCCACTACGAGGGGGTGGAGCCGTGCGCAAGGGCTGCCGCCCTGTCGACGCCGCCTGCCGAGCGGTAGTTTCGCCAGTCGAAACGATCGCATCGCACCCCCGGCCCGGACGGACGGAATCCCACGCGTGACGGAGCATCCCCCCTCCCACGAAGGCCGGCAGCCCCTGGTTGCCCGGCCGCAGGAACGCACCCGGCCGCGGCAGGAGGCCGGTGCCTCCGCCGTGCCGCAGCCCGCGGTGCCGGCCCCGGCGCCGGACCCCGTCGCGACGGCGCGGCGCGAAGGCGACCGGCTGCGCTTCGTGGGGGCCGCGACCCGGCGTATCGCACGCGGCATAGACCTGGACGAGATCGTGCTCGGGCTCTGCCGGGCGACCGTGCCGACGTTCTCCGACGCCATACTGGTCTATCTGCGCGATCCGCTGCCCGTCGGTGACGAGCGCCCGGTGTCGCCGTTCGTGCTGCGGCTGCGGCGTACGGACCGGCTGCGGCTGACCGACGACGACACGGAGGGCAGCGGCGGTATCCCGCTCCAGATCAGCGAGGGTCTGCGGCTGCCGATCCTCGACCCGCAGTCGGATGTGATGCCGGCCGCCGAGCTGTGCGAGGTGCGCTCGGGCGGCGCGCTCTCCGAGGTGCTGCGGGGCGTACGCCCGGTCTTCGGCGACTCGGCCGCGGCCCGCGCCGCGCTGCCCGAGCTGCTCGGTGCCGACCGGACCGTACCGTCCGGGCACCGCGCGATCCTCGCGCCGCTGCGCGGCCGGCGGCGGGTCATCGGCGCCGCGGTCTTCCTGCGCAGGCCGGACCGCGCCGCCTTCGAGCCGAACGATCTGCTGGTCGCGGCGCAGCTGGCGACGCACACGGCGCTGGGCATCGACAAGGCGGTGCTGTACGGCCGCGAGGCGTATATCGCCGACGAGCTCCAGCGCACGATGCTGCCGGAGAATCTGCCCCAGCCCACCGGCGTACGGCTGGCCTCCCGCTATCTGCCGGCCGCCGAGACCGCGCGGGTCGGCGGCGACTGGTACGACGCGATCCCGCTGCCCGGCAGCCGGGTCGCGCTGGTCGTCGGCGATGTCATGGGCCACTCCATGACCTCCGCGGCGATCATGGGCCAGCTGCGGACGACGGCGCAGACGCTCGCCGGTCTCGACCTGCCGCCCCAGGAGGTGCTGCACCATCTGGACGAGCAGGCGCAGCGGCTCGGCACGGACCGGATGGCGACCTGCCTCTACGCGGTGTACGACCCGGTCTCGCACCGGATCACCATCGCCAACGCCGGTCATCCGCCGCCCATACTGCTGCACCTGGGCGGCCGGGCGGAGGTGCTCCGGGTGCCGCCCGGCGCGCCGATCGGGGTCGGCGGGGTGGACTTCGAGGCCGTCGAGCTGGACGCGCCCGCCGGAGCGACCCTGCTCCTCTACACGGACGGGCTCGTCGAGTCCCGGCTGCGTGACGTGTGGACGGGGATCGAGCAGCTCCGGGAGCGGCTCGCGGCCACCGCGCAGCTGACCGGGCCCGACCATTCGCCGCCGCTGGAGGCGCTCTGCGACGACGTCCTCGACGTACTGGGCCCCGGTGACCGGGACGATGACATCGCGCTGCTCGCGGCCCGTTTCGACGGGATCGCGCCCAGTGATGTCGCGTACTGGTTCCTGGAACCGGAGGACGCGGCTCCGGGCCGGGCACGGCGGCTGGCCCGGCGGGCGCTGGCCCGCTGGGACCTGGAGGAGCTGAGCGACTCGGTCGAGCTGCTGATCAGCGAGGTCGTGACCAATGCCGTGCGGTACGCGGAGCGGCCGGTGACGCTGCGGCTGCTCCGTACGGACGTACTGCGCTGTGAGGTCGGGGACGACTCCCCGCAGCTGCCCCGGCAGCGGCGGGCCCGTGACACCGACGAGGGCGGCCGGGGGCTGTTCCTGGTCAACCGGCTGGCGCGGCGCTGGGGGGCGACCCGGCTCTCCACCGGCAAGGTGGTCTGGTTCGAGATCCCCACACGGGCCTAGGCGAGTACGTCGGGACAGGTCTGAAGCACGCAGCGGGTGAAACCACCCCAAAGGCACATGTTGCCGACAAGGTGTCGTAGAGGTTAGCTGGGGCAGGCGGCCGTAGTGACCGCTGTCCCAGCCCGGGACAGGGCCTGGGATCACTCCCTGGTCCCCTGGCCCCCTCAGCTCCCGGGCCCGCTAGCGACGGGAGGCCCGCACGTGTCCGCGTCATCCCCCAAGACTCCCTACACGACCAACAACGCCGGCATTCCGGTGGAGAGCGACGAGCACTCGCTCTCCATCAGCCCCGACGGCCCCATCCTGATGCAGGACCACTACCTCATCGAGAAAATGGCCCAGTTCAACCGGGAACGGGTCCCTGAGCGAGTGGTCCACGCGAAGGGCGCGGGTGCCTACGGATTCTTCGAAGTGACCCATGATGTCAGCCAGTTCACCAAGGCCGACCTCTTCCAGCCGGGCAGGCGCACCGACATGCTGGCCCGGTTCTCGACGGTCGCGGGTGAGCTCGGCTCGCCCGACACCTGGCGCGACCCCCGTGGCTTCGCGCTGAAGTTCTACACCGAACACGGCAATTACGACATGGTCGGCAACAACACGCCGATCTTCTTCGTCCGCGACCCGATGAAGTTCCAGGACTTCATCCGCTCGCAGAAGCGCCACCCGGCCACCGGGCTGCGCAACAACGACATGCAGTGGGACTTCTGGACGCTCTCCCCCGAGTCCGCGCACATGGTCACCTGGCTGATGGGCGACCGGGGCATCCCGAAGTCCTTCCGGCACATGAACGGCTACAGCTCGCACACCTATATGTGGGTGAACCGCGCCGGTGAGCGGTTCTGGGTGAAGTACCACTTCAAGACGGATCAGGGCATCGATTACCTGAGCCAGTCCGACGCCGACGAGATGGCGGGCTCGGACGGTGACCACCACCGCCGTGATCTGTACGAGTCGATCGAGTCCGGGAACGCGCCGACCTGGAGCCTGAAGGTCCAGATCATGCCGTTCGAGGACGCGGCCGACTACCGCTTCAATCCGTTCGATCTGACCAAGGTGTGGCCGCACGGCGACTACCCGCTGATCGATGTCGGCCGGATGACGCTCAACAAGAATCCGGACAACTTCTTCATCCATATCGAGCAGGCCGCGTTCGAGCCCTCGAATCTGGTGCCGGGCATCGGCCCGTCCCCGGACAAGATGCTGCTCGGCCGGCTCTTCTCGTACCCGGACACGCACCGCTACCGGATCGGCCCGAACTACGCGCAGCTGCCGCCCAACAGGGCGCGCTCGCAGGTCAATTCGTACGCCAAGGACGGCCCGATGCGGTACGAGGCGGCGAACGCGGCGAGGCCGTACGCGCCGAACTCGTACGGCGGTCCCGCGGCCGATGTGGACCGGTTCGGCGACCCGGCGGGCTGGGCGGCGGCCGGTGAGATGGTGCGCGAGGCGTACAAGCTGCACCGCGAGGACGACGACTGGGGCCAGGCGGGCACCCAGGTCCGCCAGGTGCTGGACGACGCGCAGCGTGACCGGCTGGTGTCGAATGTCTCCGGGCATCTGAAGCAGGGGGTGTCCCGTCCCGTTCTGGACCGGGCGCTCCAGTACTGGCGCAACATCGACAAGAAGATCGGCGACCGGATCGCCAAGAAGGCGAACGGCGGCTGACGTGCGGACGCGGTCGCCGGAGGCGCTGATCACAGCGCGTCCCGCCACCCCCGCCCCCCCCGCCCCCACCCCCCCCCCCCCGGGATCGCCAGCTCGCGGCCGGGGGGCTGCGGGGGCGCGGGGCCGGCGGGCGGCGCCCCCCCCCGCGCGGCGGCCCCCCGCGTCCCGCACGGCGACCACGCCCCGCACGGCGACCGCCTCCCGCGACGGCGTCGGACAGGGCCTACGGGCGGCCGGGCAAGGACCAGTCGTCGGGGCGGCTGTCCGCGCCCGGCGGGACCCCGGGCGACTCGCTGTTCCCCGGGCTGCTCGGGCCTCCTCCGCCGGGCTCGGTGCCCGGTGAGCTCTCCACCGGTGGCTCGGAGGGCGGCGGGCTCGGGGTCGGGTCGGACGGGGCGGGCTCCGGGGGCGCCGACGGCGAGGGATCCGTGGACGGGGTCTCTTCCGGGGTGCTCGGGGCCGCCGGCGTCGACGGCGTCTCCGGCACGGGCGTCGCGATGTCCAGGTCGAACGTCGCGTCGGAGCCGCCGTTGAGCGCGTCCAGGGTGTAGCCGGCCCAGATCCTGGCGGGGAAGCCGCCGCCGTTGGCCCGGCCGGAGTTGGCCGTGCCGGTGAGCGTGACCTGTCCGCCGCCCTCCTTCGTGGACTCGCCGAACAGCGCGACGACGGTGGTGAGCTGCGGGGTGTAGCCGGCGAACCACGCGGACTTGTTGTTCTCGGAGGTACCGGTCTTGCCCGCCGCGTCGTAGGCGGGGGTGCTGGCCTCGAAGCCCGAGCCGTTGTCGACGACGCCCTGGAGGACATGGGTCACGGTGTCGGCCGTCTCCCGGCTGATCACCTGATCCCCGACCGGGTCGGGGAGCTCGACCGTACGGTCCTTGTGCTCGGCGGACTTCACGATCGTCGGCGTGATCTTCCTGCCGTGGTTGTCGAGCGTCGCGTACACCCCCGCCATGTCCCACGTGGAGGCGTTCATCGTGCCGAGGGTGATCGCGGGCCGCTCGGGGAAGCCCCTGTCCCGCATCCCCAGGTCCAGGGCGGTCTTCTTGACCTCGGGCGGGCCGACGTCCACGACCATCTGCGCGAAGACGGAGTTGATGGACTTGTTCATCGCGGTCTGGACGCTGACCCGGCCGTAGTCGCGATTGTCCTCGTTCTCCGGGGCGAACGGGGTGTCGCTGCCCTCGACCGGCCGCTTGCTGGTGCCGTCGTATCTCGTGTCGACGCCGATCTTCCGGCCGTCCTGGGTCTCGGCGCCGTTCTCCAGCGCGGAGGCGAGCACGATCGGCTTGAAGGTCGAGGCGGGCTGGTAGTCGGTGCGGGTGGCGTTGGATATCCAGTGCTCGGTGGCGCCCGTACCGCCGTAGAGCGCGACCACCCGGCCGGTCTTCGGGTCGACGGAGGTGGCGCCGGCCTGCACCGTCGCGTCCGTCTTGTTGTTCTTGCGGTCGAGCTTGCTCTCCAACTGCTTGTCGACGGACTGGACGAGTTCCCGCTGCCGCTTCGCGTCGATATTGAGGGTGATCGTCCAGCCGCCCTTGGCGATCTCCGCCTTGTCGACGCCCTCGCGGGCCAGTTCGTCATTGGCGGCCTCGACGAGATAGCCGGCCTGGCCCTCCATCCCGGGGGCGGCCTTCGGCGCTTGCGGCACCGGGAACTTCAGCCCCGAGCGGGTGGTGGAATCGAGCCATTTCTGCTCGACCATGTTGTCGAGGACATAGTTCCAGCGCTCGGTGACCAGCTTCTTGCCGGTGGCGGTGGCCGCCGCCCAGTCGTACTGGCTGGGGGCCTGGAGCAGCGCGGCGAGATACGCGCCCTGCGAGACGTTCAGCGCGGAGGCGTCGATCCCGTAGTACGCCTGGGCAGCGGCCTGGATGCCGTACGCCCCGCGGCCGTAGTAGCTGGTGTTGATGTACCCGGCGAGGATCTCGCTCTTGCTCGTGTTCCGGTCCACCTTCAGGGAGATCACCAGCTCCTTGAGCTTGCGGGTGACCGTCTGGTCCTGGTTCAGGTAGTAGTTCTTGACGTACTGCTGGGTGATGGTCGAGCCGCCCTGCTTGCCCTTGCCGGAGAGGGTGTTGATCAGGCCGCGGGTCGTGCCCTTGATGTCGACGCCGGAGTCCCGGTAGAAGGACTTGTTCTCGGCGGCGACGAAGGTGTGCTGGACATCCTTGGGGATCTTCTCCAGCCCGACGATCTCGCGGTTGATCTCGCCGGTGCGGGTGAGGATCGTGCCGTCGCTGTACTTGTAGACGTTGCTCTGCATCTCGGCCTGCGCGTTGGCGCTCGGCACGGGGACCAGCCAATAGAGCACGAGCAGCCCGCCCATGGCGAGCAGACAGAGCCCGAAGAACGTACCGAGCAGTCTTCTCAGCGTGAAGAAGCGGCGTATGCCGCCCGGTTTCGCGGCGCGGCGCGCTCCGCGCCGGCTCCCCCGTCTGGCTTCCGCTCGGCTCATCGCCGTCTCGCTCCGCTCTCTTGTCCGCTCCGTCTGAACGTGTCCGTAGCTGCTCACCCACCGGAATCAGCTCAGAAAGCTAACACCGCTCGCTGTGACAAAAGGGCGCTGATCATGGCTTTTGGGACGTGACAATCAGCACCTACCTACGTGAACCGACTCCTGGGAGCGCCGGAGGGTTGCGTCAGGGCATAATGTGTAATCACAATGCTAGCTACCGCCCATCGGCGGCAGCGGACCGGAAACGGGGATGGAACATGGCCTCCACCAGCACACCTACGTCATCGGCGACGGACGACATACCCGAGATGCCCGCACCACGGGTCCGGGAGAATCCCGCCCACAGCATCGGCGGCGGGCTCGCCCTGCTGCTCGGACTGCTCGGCCTCGTGGCCGGCGTCGCCCTGGTCGTCCTGGGCGCGACGGTCGGCCCTGCCGGGCTGAGCGCGGCGCTGATCGTGATCGGCGTACTCGTCGGGATCGCCGCGTTCTTCGCGATGTGCGGGCTGAACATGGTGGCGCCGGGCGAGGCCCGGGTCGTCCAGCTCTTCGGCCGCTACCGCGGCACGATCCGTACCGACGGACTGCGCTGGGTGAACCCGCTCACCTCCCGCACCAAGATCTCGACGCGGGTACGGAACCACGAGACGGCCGTCCTCAAGGTCAATGACGCCTACGGCAACCCGATCGAGCTGGCCGCGGTCGTGGTCTGGAAGGTCGAGGACACCGCGCAGGCGATGTTCGAGGTGGACGACTTCCTGGAGTTCGTCTCCACGCAGACCGAGGCGGCCGTACGGCACATCGCCATCGAGTACCCGTACGACGCCCACGAGGAGTCCGGTCTCTCGCTGCGCGGCAACGCCGAGGAGATCACCGAGAAGCTGGCCGTCGAACTGCACGCACGGGTGGAGGCGGCCGGTGTCCACATCATCGAGTCCCGCTTCACGCATCTCGCCTACGCGCCCGAGATCGCCTCGGCGATGCTCCAGCGCCAGCAGGCGGGCGCGGTCGTCGCGGCCCGCCGGCTGATCGTGGACGGCGCGGTCGGCATGGTCGAGGCGGCGCTCACCCGGCTCACCGAGCAGGACATCGTGGAGCTGGACTCGGAGCGCAAGGCGGCGATGGTGAGCAATCTGCTGGTCGTGCTCTGCGGGGACCGGGCCGCCCAGCCGGTCGTGAACACGGGCACGCTCTACCAGTGACCGAACGCAAGCAGGTTCTCCTGCGACTGGACCCGGCGGTGTACGACGCCCTCGCGCGGTGGGCGTCCGACGAGCTGCGCAGCGCCAACGCGCAGATCGAGTTCCTGCTCCGCCGGGCCCTGGGCGAGGCGGGCCGCCTCCCCACCGACACGGCGCCGATCCCGCGCCGGGGCCGGCCGCCGAAGTCGCGCCCGCCGACGGGTGCGGAATCAGCTACTCCGGTGACACCCGAGCCGGAGTGACCTACTCTCGTACGGCCGCCGGACAAGCCCGCCGGACACACGCTATGCAAGTGATGTATACACACGGTGTAGAGTGCTTCACATGTCAATCGGTCACACTCTTCTCGGACTCCTGGAGTCGGGACCGCGCCACGGATACGACCTCAAGCGGTCCTTCGACGATCAATTCGGCCGCGACCGCCCCCTGCACTACGGACAGGTCTACTCGACCATGTCCCGGCTGCTGAAGAACGGGCTCGTCGCGGTCGACGGCGTCGAGAGCGGCGGCGGTCCCGAGCGCAAGAGATACGCGATCACCGAGGCCGGTGTCACCGATGTCACCACATGGCTCGCACAGCCGGAGAGCCCGGAGCCGTACCTCCAGTCGACCCTCTACACCAAGGTCGTCATCGCGCTGCTCACCGGCCGCAGCGCCGCCGATCTGCTCGACACGCAGCGCGCCGAGCATCTGCGGAAGATGCGCGAACTCACCGCGCGCAAGCGCGAGGGCGACCTCGCCGACCAGCTGATCTGCGATCACGCGCTGTTCCATCTGGAGGCCGATCTGCGCTGGCTGGAGCTGACCGCGGCCCGGCTGGACCGGCTCGCCACCGCGGTACGCCGATGACCCCCGCCGGCTCCCTGCTCATCGCCGACGGACTGCGCAAGTCGTACGGACCGACCCCCGCGCTCGACGGAGTGACGTTCTCGATCCACCCGGGCGAAGTCGTCGCCCTCATGGGTCCGTCGGGCTCCGGCAAGTCGACGCTGCTGCACTGCCTCGCCGGGATCGTGTCCCCCGACTCGGGCACGATCACCTATCGGGGCCGGGTGCTGACCGATATGCCGGACGCGGAGCGCAGCGCCCTGCGCCGTTCCGAGTTCGGCTTCGTCTTCCAGTTCGGCCAGCTCGTACCCGAACTGACCTGCCTGGAGAACGTGGCGCTGCCCCTGCGGCTCACCGGCGTCCGGCGCAAGGACGCCCAACGCGCCGCGCGGGAGTGGCTGGAGCGGCTGGAGGTCGCCGACATCGGGGCCAAGCGCCCCGGCGAGGTCTCCGGCGGACAGGGCCAGCGCGTCGCGGTCGCCCGTTCCCTGGCCGGCTCACCGCGCGTGATCTTCGCCGACGAACCGACCGGCGCGCTCGACTCCTTCAACGGCGAGCGGGTGATGGAGCTGCTGACCGAGGCGGCCAGGTCCACCAGCGCCGCCGTCGTCCTGGTCACCCATGAGGCGCGGGTCGCCGCCTACTCGGACCGAGAGGTGATCGTGCGGGACGGAAGGGTCCGCGAGTCGGAGTTCACCGTATGACGCTCCTCGACCGCCCCCCGTCCACCGCATACGCTCCCCCGGTCCCGAAGCGGGCGCCCGGCCGGCTCCGCACCTGGCCCCGTGATCTCGGGCTCGGTATACGGTTCGCCGCCGCGGGCGGACGCGAGGGCTGGATCCGTACCCTCCTGACCGCCGTGGGGGTCGGGCTCGGTGTCACGCTGCTCTTCTTCGCCGCGTCCGTACCGCGGATGATCGACGCGCGCGCCGAGCGCGAGGGCGCCCGCGCCGTCGCGGAGGCGGCGGACGCGGCGCCGGTACCGCGCTCGGACACGACGCTGGTGTGGATCAACGCCGGGACCGAGTACCGCGGTTCCACCGTAGGCGGCCGGCTGCTGCGCCCGGACGGCGCCCGCCCGCCACTGCCGCCCGGTGTCGCGGAGATCCCGGGGCCCGGCGAGATGGTGGTCTCCCCCGCGCTGCGGGAGCTGCTGGACTCGCCCGGCGGCGCGCTGCTCAAGGAGCGGCTGGGCCACCGCGTCACCGGCACCATCACCGACGCCGGTCTGCTCGACCCGGAGGAACTGCGCTTCTACGCGGGCAGCGACACCCTCACCCAGGCCAAGGGCGGCCATCGGACGGCCGGTTACGGCTCCGTCGTCCAGCCCTCGCCGCTCGACCCGTACCTGATCGTGCTGATCGTCCTGATCTCCGTGGTGCTGCTGATGCCGGTGGTCATCTTCATCGCCACCGCCGTCCGCTTCGGCGGCGAGCGCAGGGACCGCAGACTCGCCGCGCTGCGGCTGGTGGGCGCCGACATCGCGATGACCCGGCGCATCGCGGCCGGGGAGGCGCTGTTCGGCGCGGCGCTCGGTCTGCTCGCCGGATTCGGGCTCTTCATGGCGCTGCGGCCGCTGGCGGGCGGGGTGCGGCTGTGGAACCTCAGCGCCTTCCCCGCCGATCTGGCTCCGGCTCCGGCGCTCGCCGCGCTGATCGTGGCGGCCGTACCGGTGACGGCGGTCGTGGTGACGCTGGTCGCGCTGCGCTCGGTCACCATCGAACCGCTGGGTGTCGTACGCGAGGCCCGCCCCCGGCGCCGGCGGCTGTGGTGGCGGCTGCTGATGCCGGTCGCCGGTGTCACCGTCCTGAGTACGGTCGGAACGGTCGGCGAGGGCACCGCCGTCGACCCGTACCCCATCGCGGCGGGTGCGGTCCTGGTGCTGGCCGGGCTGACCACCCTGCTGCCCTGGCTCGTCGAGGCCGTGGTGGCGGGACTGACCGGCGGACCGGTGCCTTGGCAGCTCGCCGCCCGCCGGCTCCAGCTGAGCGGCGGCTCGGCGTCCCGGGCGGTCATCGGCATCACCGCGGCGGTGGCGGGCGCCATCGCCGTCCAGATGATGTTCGCCGCGATGCACGAGGAGTTCGTCAGGCCCACCGGCCAGGACCCGACCCGCGCGAACATCACCGTCCAGGCGTCGTACGGCAGCGGGCGGCTGGCCCAGGAGATGACCGACGGCTTCCGCGGCACCGAGGGCGTCACGGCGGCCGTCGCCGTGGCCGAGAGCTATGCGGTCAGGCCGGGGCCCGTGGCCCGGCACGAGATCCAGCCCACCACCACCCTGACCGTCGGCGCCTGCGCCACCCTGCGGGAGCTGGCCGAGCTGCCGTCCTGCGAGGACGGAGACGCCTTCGTGTCCCATGTCCCGGGGCAGCAGGAGCAGAACGACTGGGTCGACGAGACGGCCAGGCCGGGCAAACCGGTCAGCCTCGGCACCCGAACCGTGAACGGCGCTCCGGCGCCCTCGCTGTGGACGCTGCCCGCGTCGGCCCGTACGGTCGAGGCCAGGACCGACCCGGTGGGCAGGAAGACCGACGGCATCCTCGCCACCCCGGGCGCCCTCGACCCGGGCCGCATGCCCGACGCGCTGACCACCGCCACGATCCGGATCGACGAACGGGTCGCGGACGCCGAGGAGTACGTACGCAACACGGCGGCCGCGCTCGACCCGACGATGCAGGTGTTCACCCCCAAGGCCATCGAACGCGACAAACAGTACGCGAGCGTACAGACCGGCCTGCTGGCCGGCGGCACCGCCACGATGGCCCTGATCGCCGCGAGCATGCTGGTCGCCCAGATCGAGCAACTGCGCGAGCGCCGACGCCTGCTGTCGGTCCTGGTGGCCTTCGGCACCCGCCGCTCGACACTCGCCTGGTCGGTGCTCTGGCAGACCGCGATCCCGGTCGCGCTCGGCACGCTGCTGGCCATCGCGGGCGGCCTGACCCTCGGTGCCGTACTGCTGGACATGGTCGCCAAACCGGTCGCCGACTGGTGGGTCTTCGTCCCCTTCGCGGGCGCGGGCATCGCGATGATCCTGCTGGTGACGCTGGCCGGGCTGCCGGCGCTGTGGCGGATGACGCGACCGGACGGCCTGCGGTCGGAGTGACCGTACGGCGCGTGCGGTGTCAGCCCTGCCCCGGCGCGCGCGCGGGCCCCGGAGCCGGAGCGGCCAGGCGCACCGGGAGGGCTCGCAGGGACTCCCGCAGCGCGTCCGCGAAGGTCTCGAACTCCCCGCCGCGCGCCGCCCCCGTGCGCATCGCCAGCGCGATCCTGCGCGCCGGGGCGGGGTCCGCGAAGTATCCCGTGGCGAGCCGGTCGTTGCGGCCGGTCTCGACCTGTACGGCCGTACGCGGCAGCAGCGTGACCCCGAGGCCGCCCGCGACGAGTTGTACCAGCGTGGACAGACCGGCCGCCGTGGTCGTCACGGGCACCCCGTCGGTGCGGCCCGCCTCCCGGCAGATGTCCAGCGCCTGGTCGCGCAGGCAGTGTCCCTCGTCCAGGAGCAGCAGCGGCAGCTCGCGCAGCGCCTCGCGCGGCAGGCCGTGACAGCCGCCGAGGGGGTGACCGTCGGGGGTGACCAGAACGAAGTCCTCGTCGAAGAGCGGCAGTTCGGTGACCGAGGGCTGGCCGAGCGGCACGGCGAGCAGCAGCAGATCCAGCCGGCCCGCCGCCAGACCGTCCAGCAGGGAGGAGGTCTGCTCCTCGTGCACCTGGAGGTCCAGCTCCGGGTAACGCTCGTGGACCAGCCGGAGCACCGTCGGCAGCAGATACGGCGCGACGGTCGGGATCACGCCGAGCCTGAGAACGCCGGTGAAGGGCGCGCGTACCGCCTCGGCCTCGTCCACCAGCGCGCCCACCGCGTCCAGTACGGCCATCGCCCGGGAGGCCAGCCGCTCACCGGCCGGGGAGAGCAGCACCTTACGGGTCGTACGCTCCACGAGCTGGACGCCGAGGACCTCCTCCAGCGCCGAGAGAGCGCCGGAGAGCGCGGGCTGGCTCATCCCGATCGCGGCGGCCGCGTCCCGGAAGTGCAGATGCTCGGCCACCGCCGCGAAGGCGCGCAGCTGGGACAGGCTGGGCTGTTTGCCCCGCGGGCCGGACTGCCTGACATGCTGCGCGACCGACCCCGACCCCACCGGCTCCGACCTCACCGACCCCGACCCCGACCCCGACCCCACTGAACCGACCTCACTGATAGGCACCTCCGATCACGGCGACCGAGTCTAGCTATTTCTGTGATCAATGCCGACTGTGCCACCATCAGTGAGCCGTCCGACCACCCGGAAGCCCCCAAAAGGGACTTCCCGCCCCCGCAAGGAGCGCCCGTGCTCACCGTTGGTGACAAGTTCCCCTCGTTCGAACTGACTGCCTGTGTCTCGCTGGAGAAGGGCAAGGAGTTCGAGGAGATCAACCACAAGACCTACGAGGGCAAGTGGAAGGTCATCTTCGCCTGGCCCAAGGACTTCACCTTCGTGTGCCCGACCGAGATCGCGGCCTTCGGCCGGCTGAACGACGAGTTCGCCGACCGTGACGCCCAGATCCTCGGCTTCTCCGGCGACTCCGAGTTCGTGCACCACGCCTGGCGCAAGGACCACCCGGACCTGCGCGACCTGCCCTTCCCGATGCTCGCCGACTCCAAGCACGAGCTGATGCGCGACCTCGGCATCGAGGGCGCGGACGGCTTCGCGCAGCGTGCCGTCTTCATCGTCGACCCGAACAACGAGATCCAGTTCACGATGGTGACCGCCGGTTCCGTGGGCCGTAACCCCAAGGAGGTCCTGCGGGTGCTCGACGCCCTGCAGACCGACGAGCTGTGCCCGTGCAACTGGAACAAGGGCGAGAACACCCTCGACCCCGTCAAGCTCCTGTCGGGCGAGTGATCTCCGATGGCCCTCGATGAACTGAAGTCGGCCCTGCCCGACTACGCCAAGGACCTGCGGCTGAACCTCGGTTCGGTCATCGGCAACAGCGGGCTGCCGGCCCAGCAGCTCTGGGGCACCGTGCTGGCCTGCGCGATCGCCTCGCGCTCGGCGCGGGTGCTGCGCGAGCTGGAGCCGGAGGCGAAGGCGAACCTGAGCGCCGAGGCGTACACCGCCGCCAAGTCGGCCGCCGCGATCATGGCGATGAACAATGTCTTCTACCGGACCCGGCATCTGCTGTCGGACCCCGAGTACGGGACGCTGCGGGCCGGTCTGCGGATGAACGTCATCGGCAACCCCGGTGTGGAGAAGGTCGACTTCGAGCTGTGGTCGCTCGCCGTCTCGGCCGTCAACGGCTGTGGCCAGTGCCTCGACTCGCACGAGCAGGTGCTCCGCACGGCCGGTGTGGACCGGGAGACGATCCAGGAAGCCTTCAAGATCGCCTCGGTGATCCAGGCGGTCGGTACAACGCTCGACGCCGAGGCCGTGCTCGCGGAGGCCGTACCCGCCGAGTAGGGCCCGTACGGGACCGGCCCCCGCGCTCCGGCCTCCGGGTGGAGCACGGGGGCCGGTCCCGTCAGCCTGTCCGCCGCGTCATGCCTCGTCTTTCCTCGTTATTCCTTGACGGCGGCCATCAGCGCCTTCATGTCCTCGACCATGGCGGGTTCGAGGACCGCGGGATCGATCGGTTCCGGATCCGCGGGCTCTCCGTCGCCGGGCGGGCCCTGGACGACGGACTGGCTCACGATCCCGATCGAGAACACGGCCCGGCCGTCGAGGACCTTCAGCTCCGGCGTGTAGCCGCCCGAGTCCGTCATCAGATAGGCGCGCTCGCCCAGTTCCGGGATCCGCTTGGTCTTGCGCTCGATGACATGAGAGAGCGCGAGCGGCGTCAGCGTCGCCTCGAACTCCGGTGCCGGATCGGTCTCCTTGTGCAGGCTGTAGTTGACGGTGACGGACGAGTACGACGTCGGCAGGGCGTCGTCCTTCGCCTCGCCCGGCCGTCCCGGCATCATCGTGACATCGCAGAAGGACCGGTCGATGGCGCGCTGTTCCTCCACCGCGTGCCGCGACTCCCGCCGCGCACCGAGGATCTCGGAGAGCGCGGACAGATCGGCGTCCTGGCAGACGTCCTCGCTGATCCGGTAGCCGCGCAGATCCGGCCCGGTCCTGTCGTACGCGTACAGTCCGCCCGCCCAGACGGCGGAGGCGACCACCGCGCCGCCGAGGGCCCAGAGCCACCGGACGCGGTGCGGCGGCAGCGTCGGCAGTCCGTCGCCGACGACCGTCCCGAACCCGTCCGTCCCGGACCGGTACGCCCCGGACCCGTCAGGCGGCCCGGACCCGTCGGGCGGTCCGGGAGCCTCCGGGGCCGGCGGTCGCGTACGGTCCCGCCCGCCGTCCTCGCCTTCCAGTTCCGGCTCGGAGATCACTCCCGGCCGTCCCCCGCCTCGGCGGTGACGGGCCCGGCCGCCGGAGCCGCGGCCGGGGCTTCCGGAGTCTCCTCGGAGGGGGACGGGGCCGGGGAGGACGGAGACGGGGCCGGTTCCCGCACCGGCGCGGCAGGCAGGGTCTGGCCCGCGCTGTACGCCCGGAGATAGCCGACGACCGTATTGGTCACCGCCACCAGCGGCACCGCCACCACCGCCCCACCGATGCCCGCGACCAGACTGCCGATCGCCACGGAGAGCACGACGGCGAGCGGATGCACCCGTACCGCGCGGCCCAGGATGAAGGGCTGCAGCACATGCCCCTCGATCTGCTGGACCCCGAGGACGACGCACAGCACCATCAGCGCCGTGAACACGTCCTGGGTCACCAGCGCGACGACCACCGCCAGCGCGCCCGACACCAGCGCGCCCACCAGCGGGATGAAGGCGCCGAGGAAGATGAAGACCGCGAGCGGCACGGCCAGCGGGACATTGAGGAAGTAGAGCCCCAGGCCGATGAAGAGCGCGTCGATCAGCGCCACCAGGACCGTGCCGCGCACATACGCGGTCAGGGTGCGCCAGGCGCGCGGCCCGGCTCCGGCGACGCCCTCACGGGCCTGGGCCGGGACGAGCTTGAGCGTCCAGTGCCAGATCTTCCTGCCGTCGTACAGCAGGAAGAGCGTCGAGAACATCGCGAGGACGATGCCGGTCAGCAGCTCGACGATCACGGTCAGGCCCTGGAGCCCGGCGGACGTGATCTTCTCGGTGTTGGAACCGACGGCATCGCTCAGGGTCTTCGCGATGTCATTGATCTGGGCCTCGGTCACATGGAACGGGCTGTCCAGCAGCCAGCGCTTCAGCTCGTTGATGCCGTCCGTGACGCGGTTGGAGAGATCGTCGATGTTCTCCATGACCTGCCACACCACGAACCAGCCGACCAGTCCCATGAGGACGAAGCCGGCGACCGCGGTGAGGGCCGTGGCCAGCCCGCGCGGCATGCCGTGCCGCTTGAGCCAGGCGACCGTGGGCTGGAGGAGCGCCGTGATCAGCAGACCGGCGGCGAAGGCCATGACGACCAGCTGTACGGCGCCGATGACCCGCATCAGCACCCAGAGGAGCCCGGCGAGGACGAGCAGCCGCCAGGCCGCCTCGCCCGCGACCCGCATCCCCCAGGGGATGGCGGAGACGGGGTCGGGCTTGGTGGCGACGGAGGGGGCGTACGCCGGGGGCGGGGGGACGTTCTCGGGCGCGGTCCTGGGGACCGGCCGGTCGGCCTCCTCGGCCTCGGCCCTGCGCTGGTCCAGCCGCTCTCCCATACGGGTCAGTTCGGCACCGACCTGACCGAGCCATGCGGGCACTTTCGACATGAAGCTTCCTCTTCCCCCCTGCGCTGTCCCCAACTCACTCCCCCCGGAGCACGTTCGAATCGACCGTACACGTGCGAGGCCCCCCGCCGTAGGACGGCGGGGGGCCTCGTGAGGTTGAGCGTCGGCGGGACCTGGTTCAGCCGGTCACGTCGTCTAGTACCAGTTGTTGGCCTGCCAGAACGACCAGGCGCCGCAGGGGCTGCCGTAACGGCCGTCCATGTAGTTCAGACCCCACTTGATCTGCGTGGCCGGGTTGGTCTGCCAGTCGGCGCCGGCCGAGGACATCTTGGAGCCGGGCAGCGCCTGCACGAGACCGTAGGCACCGGAAGACGGGTTCTGCGCCCGGTAGTTCCAGGTGGACTCGTGGTTCACGATGTTGCTGAAGCACTGGAACTGGTCCGCGGGGACCATCTGCCGCGCCATCGCCTTGACCTCGGCGACGGTGTACGAGGCCTGCTGGGGGAAGGAGCCGGACGTCGCCTTGGAGCGGGCCTCTTCACGGCTCGCGCGCTCCTCGGCCTCCTTGCGCTCGCGCTCGGCCGCGTCGTCCGCGGCCTGCTTCTTCGCCTTGGCGTCCTTGGCAGCCTGGATACGGGCCGCTTCCTCCGCCGACTTCTTGGCGGTCGCGTCGGCGGCGGCGGCCTGTACATCGGCCTGCTGCGTCAGCGACGCGGTCTGCACCTGGGCCTGCTGGCCCGCGGGGATGTCAGCGAGGAGCGTCATGTCGGCTGCGGTCGCCTCGAAATTGTCGTCCGAGACCTGGGGGTCGCCCGAGGCGACACCCACGACAGCGCCGACGGTGGTGACCGCAGTGGCAGATGCCACGGCGAATCCCCGGACCGAGATCCGGCTCACACGGTGTCCTTCCAGCATCATCCGCACACGTGACCTCGCGGACGCAATCGTGCCCCTGGCACTGGTCTCCGTACTGCGGGGTCACGGGAGACACGGGCCCGGTGGGCAACCCCCCTACGGGGACTGCCGCGTGGTGCACGGGCGGCATACGGCGGCAGTTGTTGAGTTGTGTGGTGCCGCATCTCTGGAGATGCGCGTGTGCCGCATGCGGGGCCTGACGGAAGCAAGACTCTGCCGGAAGGTAACGGCGGGAGGCAATTCTTCGTTGCGTGGGAAAGCTCACATCCTGTTTGTCCCAGGAGAATCACGGAAATTGCGGCGCGACACAGCGCCGCCCGGCTAAGCTGCTGCGCTTTCGCCGGGCGGCGCCAAGTGGGGTGATACGGGGTTAGATCTGACCGTCCTCCAGCATTTCGGTCACCAGCGCCGCGATCGGTGAACGCTCGGAGCGGGTGAGCGTGACATGCGCGAAGAGCGGATGTCCCTTGAGCTTCTCGACGACGGCGACAATTCCGTCGTAACGCCCCACCCGGAGATTGTCGCGCTGGGCGACATCATGCGTGAGCACCACCCGGGAGTTCGCCCCGATACGGGACAGAACGGTCAGCAGTACGTTCCGTTCCAGGGACTGGGCCTCGTCGACGATGACGAAAGCGTCATGCAGGGACCGGCCCCGGATATGCGTGAGCGGCAGCACTTCGAGCATGCCGCGCCCCAGCACCTCCTCGATGACCTCACGGCCGGCGACGGCGGAGAGGGTGTCGAAGACGGCCTGCGCCCACGGGCTCATCTTCTCGGCCTCGGTGCCGGGCAGATAGCCCAGCTCCTGTCCGCCGACCGCGTACAACGGCCGGAAGACCATCACCTTCTGATGCTGCCTGCGCTCCAGGACCGCCTCCAGCCCCGCGCAGAGAGCCAGCGCCGACTTGCCGGTCCCCGCCCGGCCGCCCATCGACACGATGCCGATCTCCTGGTCGAGAAGGAGATCGAGCGCGATGCGCTGCTCGGCGCTGCGGCCGTGGATCCCGAAGGCCTCGCGGTCCCCGCGGACGAGCCGGACCTGGCCCTCCGCGGTGATCCGGCCGAGCGCCTTGCCGCGCTCGGACTGGAGCACCAGACCCGTGTGCACGGGCAGGTCGCTCACCTCGGGCACATAGAGGGAGTCCTCGGTGAACAGAAGGTCCACCTGATCCGCGGCGAGGGCCAGCTCGCTCATCCCCGTCCAGCCGGAGGAGCTGGACGACTCGGTGATGGCGAGTTCGGCGCGGTACTCCTCGGCGAGAAGCCCGACCGATGACGCCTTGATACGCAGCGGCAGGTCCTTGGAGACCACCGTGACGTCATACCCCTCGGCCTGCAGATTGCGGGCCACCGCGAGAATCCGTGAGTCGTTGTCCCCCAAGCGGAAGCCGGCGGGCAGGATGCCGGGATCAGAGTGGTTGAGCTCGACGCGCAGCGTGCCTCCCAGGTCGCCCAGGGGGATGGGGGCATCGAGACGGCCGTACCGGATTCGGAAGTCGTCGAGCAGGCGCAGCGCCTGCCGGGCGAAGTAGCCGAGCTCCGGATGGTGTCTCTTGGCCTCCAACTCCGTGATCACCACGATCGGGAGCACCACTTCGTGCTCGTCGAAGCGGGACATGGCGTTCGGATCGGCCAGCAGGACGCTGGTGTCGAGAACGTAGGTGCGCCTGTCGGGCATGCGGCGCTTTGTGCTGGTCACCACGGAAGGACGTACCCCCTCGGATGAGGTCGGGGTGCGACGGCGTCGCGGGCGGGTGGGCCGGGTCCTGACCCCATGCGCGGGCCGGACTCCGGCCCTCCATGTCGCCCGTACGACTCGGCGCACGGTCGTCCTGGTGCAAAGGGCCTCCCGGGCGGACGGCCCCATGCCGTCCGCTGAGATGCGACGCCCGCTGACTTGTTCTGGACGTCGACCTGGGGGAGGTATTCCCTCGAACACGCGCCGCCATGCCAGGGCGTAGGGCGGACGGTGGATGAACCGTGGGTGAAGCGAGCGGGCCGGCCCGGCGGAATCGGCCGGGCACCGGGCGGCGCCGAGCGGTCGCCTCGTGGCGTCCTGGCGGAAGAAGGGGGAGGTCAGGTCCCGTAACGCCGGTGACGTGCGGCGTAGTCGCGCAGCGCGCGCAGAAAGTCGACTTTACGGAAGGCCGGCCAGAAGACTTCGCAGAAGTAGTACTCCGAATGGGCGCTCTGCCAGAGCATGAAGCCCGAGAGACGCTGCTCTCCGCTGGTGCGGATGACCAGATCCGGATCCGGCTGGCCGCGCGTGTAGAGATGGGAGGAGATCAGGTCGACGTCGACGATCTCGGCGAGCTCCTCGAAAGAGGTTCCCTTGCTCGCGTGGTCGAGCAGAAGAGAGCTGACCGCGTCCGCGATCTCCTGCCGGCCGCCGTAACCCACGGCGACATTGACGAGTATTCCCTCATTGTCGACGGTGGCCTGTTCGGCCTCCTTGAGAACGGTCTGCGTATGGGCGGGCAGCAGATCGAGCGTGCCGACGTGGTGCACGCGCCAGCGGCCGTCGGCCGCCAGATCGCGGACCGCGTTCTCGACGATGGCGACGAGCGGAGTCAGTTCGTTCTCGGGACGGTCGAGATTGTCCGTGGAGAGCAGCCACAGCGTGACCACCTCGACCTTGGTCTCCGAGCACCAGCCCAGCAGCTCCTGGATCTTGTTGGCGCCGGCCTTGTGTCCTTGCTCGGCCGTGCCACCGGCCGCCCGCGCCCAGCGACGGTTGCCATCGAGGATGACTCCGATGTGCTTGGGCACCTGGGTGTGGTCGAGGCGGCCTTCCACCCGGCGTGCGTAGAGCCGATACACCAGGTCGCGCAGGTTCACTGAGTCCACCCTCTCGATTCCATGGGGACCGGCGCGTCCACTGACGGGATCCTGGGGCCGGCCCGGGGACCCCGAAGCCGTCACATTACTGCGCGGGCCCCACGGGAACCCAACCCGGGCTGTCACAAGTACGTGATAAGGAGAGAAGCGTGACTGATTTTCCCTCATACCTCGCAGCCGACGACCGGTACGACTCCATGGAGTACCGGCGCAGCGGACGCAGTGGCCTGAAACTGCCCGCGATCTCGCTCGGCCTCTGGCACAACTTCGGCGACGACCGCACCCTCGATTCACAGCGCGCGATCCTGCGCCGCGCCTTCGATCTCGGCATCACGCACTTCGATCTGGCGAACAACTACGGTCCGCCGCCGGGATCCGCCGAGCTGAATTTCGGCAAGATCTTCGCGCAGGACTTCTCGGCCTATCGGGATGAACTCATCATTTCGACCAAGGCCGGTTATTTGATGCATCCCGGTCCTTACGGTGAATGGGGTTCCCGTAAGTATCTGCTGTCGTCGCTGGACGCGTCCCTGAAGCGGATGGGGCTCGACCACGTCGATATCTTCTACTCCCACCGATTCGACCCGAACACCCCGCTGGAAGAGACGATGGGGGCGCTGGCGTCCGCCGTGCGGCAGGGCAAGGCGCTGTACGTCGGGGTGTCCTCGTACACCGCGGAGCAGACCGCGGAGGCGGCCGGGCTGCTGAAGGAGATGGGCGTGCCCGCGCTCATCCACCAGCCCTCGTACTCGATGATCAACCGCTGGACCGAGGACGACGGGCTGCTGGACACCCTGGAGGCGGCCGGGATGGGCTGTATCTCCTTCGTGCCGCTCGCCCAGGGGCTGCTGACGGACAAGTATCTGAAGGGCATCCCGGAGGGGTCGCGGGCCACCCAGGGCAAGTCCCTGGACCCCGGTCTGCTGTCGGACGAGGTCGTGCGGCGGCTGACCGGGCTGAACGAGATCGCGCGGCGGCGCGGTCAGTCGCTGGCGCAGCTGGCGCTGACGTGGGTGCTGCGCGACCCGCGGATGACATCCGCGCTGATCGGGGCGTCGAGTACGAAGCAGCTGGAGGAGAACGTCGCGGCGCTGGCCGGGCCGGAGCTCTCCGCCGAGGAGCTGAAGGAGATCGACGGCTTCGCGGTGGACACGGCGGGCACGAACATCTGGGCCGGACGGGGCTGACACAGAAGCTGACACAGAAAACGGGCCGGTCCGTGGGGGGGATACGGACCGGCCCGAGGGGGGGTTTCCACCATAACCCTTCATAACTGATGGTGGGCGCCGCGACGGGCCGTGCCGGCGCTCCGAAAACGGTGGTCGGTGGAGTGAGGCCCGTGGCACCAGGCATTTCAGGGCTCCCGGCGCGCGCGATGGCGAGTAGTTGCCACCCCGCGCCGTGACCCTCGGGAGCGAGCTCCGCGAGGGTGCCGGCTTGACGCGGGGGCCTCAGCGGCTGCGTACGGGAACCCCGGTGACCGCGTACGGGGCCTCAGTGACCGCGTACGGGCTTGACCGCCTCGATGAGAAAGCGTGTCGTGGTCGCCACGAAGGGCCCCTCGGCCTCGATACGGCGATGCAGCGCCGCGAGCCGGTCGCGGTGCTCCTCGACGGTGAAGCCCGGCACCATCCAGATCACCTTGCGCAGGAAGTAGACGACGGCCCCGATGTCGCGGAACTCCGTACGGAGGGAGGCCGAGCGCAGATCGACCACCTCCAGGCCCGCCGCCGTGGCCGTCTCCCTGGCCCGCTCGGGGTCGCGGGCGGCCCGTGCCTCGGGCGGCTGCGGCCCCAGGAAGTACTCGACGAGTTCGAAGACGCTGGCCGGGCCGACCTCCTGGGAGAAGTACCGGCCGCCGGGGCGCAGCACCCGCGCGATCTCCTCCCACCAGGCGTGTACGGGGTGGCGGCTGACGACCAGATCGAAGGCGCCGTCCGCGAAGGGCAGCGGCGGCTCGTCCGGGTCGGCGACGACCGCGACGCCGAGCGGGTGCAGCAGGGCGGTGGCACGGGCCACGTTCGGCGGCCAGGACTCGGTGGCCACGGTGAGCGGCGGAAGCGTCGGTACGGACGCGAGGACCTCGCCGCCGCCGGTCTGGATGTCCAGGGCGGCGGTGGCGCGCGACATCCGGTCCGCCATCGACCGGGCGTAACCCCAGGCGGGGCGCTCCTCGGTGGCCCGGCCGTCCAGCCAGGAGAAATCCCAGCCGTCGACGGAGACCGCCTCAGCCTCGGCGATCAGCTCTTCGAAGGTGCGGGTGTGGGTATGCGGCATGGGGTGATCGTGGCAGTGGCGCCGCCGGGCCCGCGAACGCTTTTCGGGCCGTACGGTCCGTACGGTCTGTCGGGCCGTACGGACCGTCGGGCGGCGGTCGGTTACGCGGGGGTCCGTTACGCGGCGGCGAGGGCGCCGAGGACGATGCCGGCCAGCGCGCCGACGATCATGAAGGGGCCGAAGGGAAACGCGGACTTGCGCCCGGCCCGGCGCAGCAGGATGAGCCCGAACCCGTAGAGCGAGCCCAGCAGGAAACCGGCGAAGGCCCCGACGAACAGGACGAGCCAGCCGTACCAGCCGAGCACGACGCCGAGCGAGAGGGCGAGCTTGACATCGCCGAAGCCCAGGCCGTTCGGGTTGATCAGGAACAGCACGAAGTAGCAGGCGCCGAGGACGAGTCCGCCGAGCAGCGCGGTCGGCCACGAGCCGCCGGGGCCCGTGCCGTCGTTGCCGCCGCCTCCGCCGTCGGGGAGCAGTGCGGCCACGCCCAGCAGTACGACGGCCGCCGCCGCGAGCGGCAGGGTCAGCCGGTCCGGCAGCCGGTGGACGGCGCGGTCGACGAGGGCCAGCAGTACGGCGAAGGGCGTGAGCAGCAGCCATACGGCGAGTTCGGGGCGGGGGCCGGTGGCGGCGGCGAGGACCGCGCAGACGAGGGCGGTGAGGAGAGGTATGGGGAGGGAGGGCGCGTAGCGGGCGCGGGCACTGGATTCGCCGACCGCCGTGCTCGTGGAAGCGCCCGCGGAGCCTGCGCCTGTGCCTGGGCCTGAGCCTGAGCCGGTGTGGGAGCCCGACTCGCTGTCGGCTTCGGGACCCGTCGCCGTATCGCTCGCTGTACCGGCGGGGGCGGTCGCGGCGGAGTGGCCGGTGCCGACGCCAGGGTTTTTGACGTCGGCACCGGTGCTCTCCGCCGTACCGGAGGACGCGGCCACCGCGCACCCCGTACACCTCGCGACGCCGAGCCATCCGCCGGCGGGCCCCGTGATCGGGTGTCCGGCCGGGCAGCTGTCCCGCCACGCGTCCTCCGGATCGACGGAGAGCCGGTAGGCGGCACGCGGCAGGAGCAGTCCGGTGGCCGTACCCCAGAGCGCGGCGACGACGATCAACGTGGCGTACACACCACCGACCCTAGGGCGCCCCGCCGGGCCCGGTCATGGGTCCAGGGGCCCACTCCCGGCGTCCCAGGGCCCGTCTTCACCCCTCCGGGGCCGCCCGGCCGGACTCCGGGCGCTACGGTCTACGGCCATGGGCACTTGGCGTAACGGCACAGGGCAGTTGACGGTGGCGGGGCAGGACGTACCGGTGGCGCTGGAGATCGCCGCGTCGTACGGGACACGGCGGCGCGGGCTGCTCGGGCGCGACGGGATGGCGGGCGCGCTGCTGATCACTCCGTGCAACAGCGTGCACACCTTCAGGATGCGCTTCACCATCGATGTGGCGTACCTGGACAAGGAGTTGAAGGTCATCGACGTCCACACGCTGAAGCCGGGCCGGCTCCCCCTGCCGCGCTGGCGGGCCCGCCATGTGCTGGAGGCGGAGGGCGGGGCGATGGAGCGGTGGGGGCTGCGGCGCGGGGTGCGGCTGAGTGTGAGCGTGGACGGGGAGCCCTCCGCGTAGGTCGAGGGGCGAGCTACATGAGCTTGGTGGCCTGGGCGGTGAGCAGGGCGGGCGGCAGCTGCGGGGTCGCGCCGTTCTCGAAGTTCGCGGTGTAGAACGTGGCGACCGTGCCGCCCACCCGTACGAGATGGAAGACGAGCGGGACCGGATCGCCCTCGAAGTCCCCCGTCAGCTGATAGGCGAGCGCGTCGTCCCCGGCCTTGACCGGGCTCAGCGGCTTCACGCCCGGGTACTTCGAGGGGCTGTCACCTCCGGAGGCCGTAAAGCCGTCCGCACACGCCGTGACGGCGGCCCGCAGCCGGTTGAACAGGGTGCTCGCGTCCCGTGTGCCGTGGGTGGTGAGGAATTCGGAGACGGCGGGGCGGTCGTTCTCGGGGCCGACGAGCTGGCGGTACGCGACGGCTTTCGCGAGAGGTTCCGGTTTGCCGTTGAGCACGGCGGTGAGGGGCAGGCACTCGCTCCTG
Source organism: Streptomyces scopuliridis (assembly GCF_042790125.1). Taxonomy (GTDB): domain Bacteria; phylum Actinomycetota; class Actinomycetes; order Streptomycetales; family Streptomycetaceae; genus Streptomyces; species Streptomyces scopuliridis_A. The sequence goes on along the minus strand of NZ_JBHTZS010000002.1, from coordinate 346,677 downwards.
TCGGCGGTCTCGCCCCCGGGCGGCGGGGCGTCCATCGGGCCGGACGTGAAGCCGGACACATCGCCGTCGGCGAGGACCGCCCGGTCCAACTCGCCCTGTGTGAGGACCTTTCCGCCGCTCGCTCCGATACCGGTGAGATCCGGGCGGGGGGTGGCCGCGAGCGAGGGTGCGGCGGGCGACGGGGTGGCCGACGAGGTGGCAGGGGGCGGGGTGGCCGGGGCCTCGCTGCCGGCTTCCTTCGCGTCGCTCTGCTCCCCGCCCCCGCAGGCGCCGATGAGGCCGAGCGCGAGCGCGGCGGTCACGGCGGCCAGGCCCACCCGCCGTGCCGTTCCGGGGGTGTCCGGGCACCGTGTGTCCGGGCTCTGTGTGAGCCGGCTCCGTGTGTGCGGGCTCTTTGTGTGCGGGCTCCGTGTGACCCGGCTCCGTGTGTCCGGCCCCTGTGTGTGAAGCGCGGGTGTGTGAAGCCCGGGTGTGGCCGGCGCCCGCGTGTCTTCGCCGCGTGTGCTCATCCGGACACCCCCAACTGGCTCGTGTCGCTCGGCACGTTCAGGCCGGCCGGCTCGGCGAGCCGTGTCACCTCGGCACCGGGGAAGGCGGCCACCGCTGCCTCCACGGCGCTCACGGTGTACACCGGCCGCTCGTCGGCCGAGGCGACATCCGAGGCCACCAGCCGCGCCCGGGTCACCAGCGTGGCGGACGATCCGCCTGCCGGGGCCGCCAGCCAGTACGTCTCCGAGTCGACGCGGTCGTCCGGATAGAGCACCGCGACCCCCGTACGGGCGGCGAAGGCCACGGCCAGCTCCGCCTCGGTCTCGGGCGCGCCGTACGCGACGGTCGCGGGCTGCACCTGTATGTCCAGGCTCATCGCCACATCGCCCCGCACCCGGTGGTGTGTACAGAGGACGAACGCCTCCCAGTCGCGCGCGTCCTGGCTGTCCACCTCGGCGCAGATGTCCACCTGGCCGGGCCGCACCCTCGTCGCGTACGCCAGTGCGGCGATGAGCTCGGACGGTTCAAGCCGTTGGCTGATCAAGAAGTTGCAGAGCATGTGCACGTTCCCCCGTCGATGTCTCCGGCGGCTCGCGCGTGGGCGTCCGGGTTCTGTGTTCCGGACGTACGCGACTCCAGCGAGGCGGACGCTATGCGCTCCGGGGCGCCGGGTCATGGGCCCTGGGGCCCCGTACACGCGTGGGTCCGGGCCCAAACCGGGGGCCCGGTCCGTTCCCGGTCCGCGCCTTGTCCTGCTTATCCGCCCGGCACGAGCGTGGTCTCGACTCCGCAGGCGCCGTCCCCGTACAGCTCCACCCAGCACTTCTCCTGCGCCTCGTTGCCGAGCCGGATGCCGAACGTCCAGGTGGGGTCGAGGAAGAGCGTATGGCCGCCCTCGAAGTCCAGGGCGAGGCACCGGCATTCCGCGCCGCCGCCCGGATAGACCCGGATCCGCGTACAGCGCCATTCGCTCCTGCCGTCGCCGAAGAGCTGCTCGCCGTACGAGGCGACGATCACCTCGTCCTCGGCGTCGGCCAGTACCCCGATGTCCGCCCAACTGACCGTCGGCACCTGGGCGGAGGCCAGCCGGTCGTACTGGCCGGTGGACTCGAAACGCAGGAAGCCGTCGTCCAGCCGCAGCCATACGGCCATCGGCTGCGGCCGGAACTCCGGTACGTCGCCGTCCCGGTCGATCCAGCCGGGGACGAGCACATCGCGGACATGGTGGGCGCGGAGCGCCCCTTCGACCGGCCGCCACTGGCTGCTCATCCCGGCTACCCCTTCTTCGCGTGTTTCCGCTCGGGCCGTTTCCGCTTCGGCTACTTCTTCTTGGGGACCTTCTGGGTGATCTCGATCGAGGTGTCGAGTCCTTCGCCGCTCTTGAGCGCCGTCCAGAAGTCGCCGTTCTCCCGCAGGACGACCGTCACGCCCTTGCCACGATAGATCAGCCCCTCCGGCTCGCCCTTCTTCAACGTACCCTTCCCGACCAGCTCGAATGTGCCGTCCTTGATGGCTTTTCCGATGTCCTCACGGAACCGGGGACCGTCCTCCTTCAGCTTCTTGTACTTCGTGCCGAGGGCGTCCTCGATGAGCTTCTTGTGCCGGAGGAAGTGGTCCTTGAACTTCTTGGCGTCGCCCTCGCCGACGTCCGGCTTCCTGGCCGCCTCGACGTCCTCCGGGGACATGTCGCAGTCGTTGTTGTGGACGAGTGCGGCGGCGGAGCCGATCCCTACGTAGTAGGTGTGGATGCCGGCGACGGTCAGGTCGTATGTGGTCTGCCGCTGTGTGTAGCGGGAGACGGCGGTGACCGTACGCGTCGAGCCCGTCGGGGTACGCAGTTCGTCACCCGGGGACAGCTCGCCGGCCTCGGCCCAGCGGCGCTCGTCGCTCAGCCAGAACGGGTGCGTGTCCGTGGCCGTGAGGCGGGCCGGTACGCCGCCGCCCAGCACCGTGAGCCGGGTGAAGTGCTTGTCGTCGTACGTGACGATGGTCCGCTGCACGGCACGGGGCTCCGTCACGCCCGTCACCGGGTCGGTGGCGAGGACGCGGGTGCCCACCGGGATACGGTCGATGGCGCGTCGTGTGCCGTCGGCGAGCAGCACCGGCGTACCGGGCAGGAAGCTGTGCCGGACGGGGCATGTGGTGGGTTTCTTGTCCGGTGTCTCCTTGTCGCCGTCTTTGGGTTTGCCCTTGTTCTCGGCGTCGAGTTTCCGCTTCGCGTCGGCGAGTTTGTCCTCGGCCTCGCTGACGCGTTTGCGGTTCTTGATCAGGCCCTTGATGCCGTCGTACAGATCACCGCCGTGCTTCTTCAGCTTTCTGATCAGCTCGACGGCCTTCTTCCACTTCCACGGCGCGCCGTACTTCGCGGCGAGCTTGCCCACGGCCCCGCCGATGAGGCTGAGCAGCACGTTGACGAGCGTCTCCGTACAGGCGCCCATGTCGCCCTTGGTGACGCAGTCCAGGGCGTCGGTGATCCCCAGCTCGTCGGCCAGGATCTTCGCCAGCTCCTTCGCGGCCTCCTTGGCCTTGTCGGAGTCGGACTTCTCGGCGGCCTGGGCGTCGTGGAGTTCCTTGAGGGCGGCCTCGTAGTCGATCTGGGTCTGCGGCTTCTCGCCACCGCCCGAATCAGCGGAGTCGGCGGAGTCGGAGGCGGGATCCTCCTGGTCTCCCTGGTCCCCCTGGTCGTCCGCGGCTTCGGTGTTGTCCCCGCCTCCACCGCCGCCCCCGCAGTTGTCGCCGCTGGTGATCCGGCACACCTGCGTGCTGAGCCCTTCGGCGATGGTCGGACCCACACCGGTCAGCACCAGCGTGCCGACGATCGCGGCGACGACCGCCACGAGACCGACATACTCCACGGCCCCCTGCCCCCGCTGCGCCCGACGCAGCCCGAGCAACCTGGTGCCGGTACGCGGCATGGACCTCCGTAAGGCCCTCCGCGCGCGACGACGCACACAACGCAATTGACGCACAACCCCCGATGGCGACATCCAGCCAGGATATCCGCGTATACCTGGCCGGTCTTGGGCCCCAGGACCCAACTCACGGCTCCCGCACGGCAATCGAAGTGCGCGATTTTCACGACGGTGCAGCAGAGCGCATTGGATAGCTTGATCCGGCACGAGCCGCAACACGGATAATTGGGGAAGGGCGAACATGACAACCGAGGCGTACTCGGAATCCTGGAGACAGCTGATCGACCTGGCTGGTCAGGAAAGAGGGAATGCCGCGAACGCGCGGATGTCGTTGGCGTCGGCGTCGGCGTCGGCAGGCGGATCGAGCAACGCGGCCTCCGACGGCGACCTGAAACACACCGGCCGGCCGTGGACGACCGCGGCCGGAGTCGCCGAATCCTTACGGACGAGCACCGCGACCGCCAAGAGCAGGCTGTCATCCGCGCATACGGGTGTCGCCGCGCGCAATGAAGGACTGGCGAGTGCGAGCGTGCTGACGTCGGTGCTCACCTCGTGGGAGGACCGGCTGGGGTCCGTGCGGGACGAATGCGGATCCCTCGCCCCGAAGCTGCGCTTGGTCGGCAAGGACCTGGGAGAGCAGGACGTGAAGGTGAAATCGTCGCTGCAGGGGATCGACACGCCGAGTGACCCGAGGGAGAAGTGACCGCTGTGCTGACGTGGCAGCGATTACGCGACCTGAAGTGGTCGGAGTTCCAGGACGCGGCGGACGGCTGGGGCGAGGCCAGTAACCGAGCCGACGCGGCTCGCGACCGGGTGAGCAATGAGATGGCCAACCAGCTCTCGAAGTCGCAGAAGGGCGAGGCGGCGACGGCCGCACTGGGGCGGCTGAAGCGGCTCGACCGGAACTTCGAGTACATCTACACGGAGTGCGGACTGGTCCGTACGACGCTGAACAGCCTCGCGTTCGAACTGAGCGGAGCGCAGCGGAGCGCAGCGGAGCGCAGCGGAGCGCAGCGGAGCGCAGCGGAGCGCAGCGGAGCGCAGCGGAGCGCAGCGGAGCGCAGCGGAGGTTGAAGGACGCTCTGGAGGACGCGGCGAATCTGAAGTTCGCGGTGCGAGCGGACGGGTCCGTCAGTTACCCGGCCGGTGGCGAGAACATCATCGACGGCAAGGAACTCCCGGGCGGCAGCACGAACGGGTCTCCGGCGGGCACGCCGTACGGCCCCTCGCTGGGAGCCCCCTCGGGCGCACCACCGCTGACCAATCCCAACCCCAACCACGCCAAGGCACAGGCCATCGCCGACCGCATCCTGCGTGCGGTCAACGAGGCCCAGGACATCGACAGCCGCTTCAGCAAGACGCTCGGCAGACTCAAGGCGGCCCCGGGCCTCACCGTCGATACGAAGACCTGGACGGACGCCGCCGCCGACGCCGCGGCCGTTCGGGGCGCGGCGGACGACTACTTGAAGAAGGACATCCCCGGCGACAAGTCCCCGGCGGAGCGCAAGGCCTGGTGGACGTCCCTCACGCGGGAGCAGCGCGAGGAGTATCTGGCGGTGTACCCGAATGAGATCGGCAACTTGGACGGAATCCCCTCCGACGTGCGCGACACGGCCAACAGAGACAACTTGCAGCTGCTGATCGGCAAGCTGGAGGGGCAGGACGGGGAACAGGCGCGGGCCCAGTTGGCGGGGCTGAGGTCGATCGACGAGCAGTTACGGGCGGAGCCGGAGAAGGGCGTGCCGCCGATGTATCTGCTGGGTATCGGGGACGAGGGCAACGGCCGCGCGATCGTGTCGTTCGGCAACCCGGACGCGTCGAGGAATGTGTCCGCGTACGTTCCGGGTCTCGGGACATCCTTGGACGAGGCATTCGCCCGTAACGATGTGCAGCGCGCACGCGACACCGCCAAGGCCGCAAGTGACATCGACGATTCCAGCGCCGCGATCGTGTGGCTCGGATATGACGCACCGCAGTTGCCCGCAGAGAAGCTGATCGACAACGCGGGCGTGATGTTCGAGCGAGATGGCAAGGTCGGGGCCGTTGCGTACAACGAGTTCATGGCGGGGATCTCGGCGACGAACCAGAACCCTGATCCGCATGTGACCGCCATCGGCCATTCGTACGGTTCATTCACCGTGGGACAGGCGGCGCAGCGGGACGGCGGAATCCCAGGAGCGGATGACATCGTCCTGCTCGGCAGCCCCGGCACCGGTGCGAGTTCCGCCGAGGACCTCGGGGTGGGCAAGGGCCATGTGTACGTCGGCGCCGCGGACAACGACCCCGTGACCATGCTGCCGAGCGAGGACGAGTCGAGTGCTCTCGGCGCCGGTGTGGCAGGCGGCGCCTCCGCCGGAGCCTCCTTGGGGCTCGTAGGAGGCCCGATCAGTGGCATTGCCGGCGGCGTGGTGGGCGGCGTTGCCGGTGGCACAGCCGGATACATGTCGTCGGAGGACGAGAGTCAACTCTGGTTCGGGACGGATCCGGCCCACGATGACTTCGGCGCGAAGCGCTTCAAGGTAGATGACGGACCGCGCCCGTTCATCGACGGTCAGGGGCCCACGCCGGCCCACTCGAACTACTTCGACCCCGAAAAGGACCCCATGTCCGCCCAGAACATTGCTCTGATCGTCGCGGGTCGCAGCGACCAGATCACGACCCAGGAGCCTCGGTGAAGGTGCTACGCATTGCTCTGGTCACGGCTCTCGCGATCAGTGCAACCGGATGTTCAATTCTGGAAACGCCAGGGGAGCAAGGAATGGAAAAGCGCGTGGTCAGCAAGATCAGTCTTCAGGAGGCAGCCGAGAAGGCCGACGCGATCCTGCTGAGCACCATGTCGTCAGTCCAGCCGACGTTGAACTGGGTGCATGACGGGTCCACGGACGGCGGATGTGGCGACTACACCATCGACGGCAAGACCACCAGCTCTGTGACTCGGCGCGTTGCGGTCATGACCATCGTCTCGGAGGCCAGACGCGGAAGTCTGCTCGGCGTGGTCGAGCGCCACTGGAAGAAACAGGGTTACACGATCACCAGCATGAACGCCAGCAAGGAATTCCCGGCCATCAACGCTCGGACCCCCGAGGACTTCCGCATGAGTGTCCTTGTCGGCGGCAAGGGCCAGTTCTTCTTCAGCGTCGTCACTCCGTGTTTCATCGAGTCGGAGGTCGCCCCACCCAGGACGAGTGCCAACGGGACCCCCTTCGAAGGGTCGAAGGTCCCTGATCCGTCCGTCCATTCCGACTTCTGGTCAGCTAATAGCCCGATCCCGTCCCCATCCCCCTGAAAGCAGCACCGCGCGGGCAGTGATCCCACGGGCCCGGGACCCACGAATAGGTCCCGGGCCCCCGGGCCCCGACCCGACGAACGCCGGTTCAGGGACGCTTCCCGCCCGCGTCGAGGCGTCGACACGGCAGTACCGCCCACGACTTGACCCCTCGCTGCGGCGGCTCCGCCTCGGCCGTGCCCCATTCGCCACCGCACTCATCGACACTGGCCGCGAGCAGCCAGAGCGCGCCCCGGCGACGTTCCGCGCAGAGGCTCACGTCGTCGGGGTCGGCGTGGCGCGGATGCTGGTCCCAGAGGACGAGGCGGAGGGCGTCCGTGCGGTGGCGGAGGGAGAGGTAGAGCTCCCGGTCCGGCGTCAGTCTGACCGCTGTGGCGATCAGTTCTGTGGCGACGAGTACAGCCAGGTCCGCGTACGGGGCGAGTCCATGCACCTCCAGCGCGGACCGGATCGCGGCACGCGCGGCGGCCGCGCAATGGGGTTCACCGGGAAGGGTGAAGCTGTAGGCCAGGCTCTCAAGACGGGGCAACCGGTTGCGGCGGCGGCCGGCGAGGCCCGCGTGGGCGAGGACGGGTTGGGCCACCGGGCAGTGCGTGGCGCGCATGAGCGGCATGGATGTCTCCCTCGGACGGGGCGAGTTGGGTCATGTTCCGCGTCGCGGCTGAGCAGTGGCTTGTCTCCCTGACGCGGGACCGGCCCTCCCAGGGGAGGAGCTGCGGGCAGGACCGCGTGATGCACTTCAACTCAGCTGCGTGAGCGATGCGTTACCGACTGTAGGGCATTCGGGAGTACGTGTACTACTCTTCGTGGATGTCGCCGGTCGGTGGACCGGGTATGCGCTCCATCGGCAGACTGAGGTCTCTCAGGCAGGAATGAGCGGGAGGGTCGGAATGCCGCCGAGGAGTTCACCCACGGAGCGACAGCGCCGGCTCGGCGCCGAGTTGCGGAAGATGCGCCTGGCGGCGGGCATGACCACGGAGTTCGCCGCCGGACTGCTGGACGTTCCCCGCACCAACGTGCCCAACATGGAGTCCGGCCGCTCCGGGCTCAGCGTCGAGCGCGTACGTACGCTGTCCGGCAATTACGGGTGCGAGGACAAGGCGCTGGTCGACGCCCTCGCCTCGATGGCGGTGGCCAGAGGCAAGGGGTGGTGGGAGACGTACCGCGGCGCCCTGCCTCAAGGGCTGCTGGACATCGCCGAGTTGGAGTGGCACGCCACGCGTTTGAGCACGCTCCAGACAGTTCACCTTCCGGGGCTTCTGCACCTGAGCGATTACGCACGCGCCGTGTTCACCGCCGTCCTCCCTCCGCTCTCCGCGTCCGAGGTCGAACTGCGTGTGGCCCACCGTCTTGAGCGTCAGCAAGTGCTCGACCGGCCCGACCCGCTGCGGTACGCCGGGTACGTCCACGAAGCGGCGCTCCGTATGCAGTTCGGGGGACGCCGGGCCACCCGCGAGCAGCTTCGTCATCTGTGCACCATGTCCGAGCGCGACCACATCGAACTGCGCATACTGCCGGTTCGGGCCGGGGCCTTCCCGGGCGCGGGTCATGCCGTTCTCTATGCCGAGGGACCTGTGCCGCAGTTGGACACCGTTCAGCTCGATTCGGCCCACGGCCCCGTGTTCAGCCATGCCGAGGGCGAACTCATGAAATACCGGGCGCACTTCGCTTGGATGGAGGAGCACGCTCTGAGCACCGAACAGTCGCGTGACTTCATCCACGGGATCGCACACGAGCTCTGAGAGAGGCCGACATGTCAGAGATCCACTGGGAAGACGCCTTCTGTGGCGAGGGCAACAACTGCTTCCGCATAGGCACGGACGACGACGGCAACGGCTACATCTCCGTACGCGGCCAAGAGGACCACTACCTCACCGACAGCCGCGACGCCCTGCGCAATCTGATCCGCGAGATCAAGGCCGGCAAGGCCGACCACCTGCTCTGACCGCGCACGCGCCGAGGGGGCGGGTCCACAAACCGGCTGTGGACCCGCCCCCTCGGCAGCTGACTGGTGACTGGTGACTGGTGACTGGTGACTCGGAAGCCTACGAGCTCTCCCCGCGCGGGAAGGAGACCTCCACGCGACGGTTCTTCTTGCGGCCTTCTTCGGTGCTGTTGTCCGCAATCGGGTACTGCTCGCCGTAGCCACGGATCTCGAACGTGACCCCGGCGGAGGTCAGTTGCCCCTGCAGCACACCGTGCACGGCTTCGGCGCGCTGCTTGGAGAGCACGTCGCCGTGCGCGGCCGAGCCGAGGTCGTCCGTGAAGCCGAAGACCCGGACCTTCGTCGCGCCCTGCTTCTTGATCTCCTCGGCGATGGCGGCGATACGGGAGTTCGCGGCGGACGACAGCCTGGCGCTGTCCTTGCCGAAGAGGACCTCGGCCTGGAGCGCGAACTTGACGTTCTCGTTCGTGTCCTCGCGGCGCTCTTCACCGCCCTCGGACTCGACGACGGAGATGATGTCGAGCACCTTGGCCGGCGCGAGGGTGGCGCCCGCCCGGAGCTTGAGGCCGGGGGCGTTGCCGTCGACCTGGGGTGGTGGCGAGGTCGACTCGGTGCCGGGTGGCGTACTGGGGGTCTCGTCGGCGCGCGCGCCGGGTGCCATGGTGAACTGCACACCGGCGAGGAGCACGACGGCGGCGAGCGCCGTCGCCGCCGGGCGCCTGGATGCCCTGCGTGCGCGGGGCGTCGTGGCACGCATCAGGAGATCTCAATCGTCGCGGAGGGCATCAGCGGCAGTTGGAGGTCGACCTGGTTCGTGGATGACGGCGGAGCCGGGAACTGAGCGAAGAAGGCTTCGCTCCCACCGCCGTCGATACGGCTGATGCCGGTCGTGGTCAGCGGGTAGCCATCCGTGTCGCGCAGGACGTAGTAACGCTTCTTCTCCGCTTTGTCCACCAGCGTCATACCCGCCAGGGAACGGCCCGTCCGCTTCACTTGCGACTCGGAGCCGTTCCACTGGACCGGGGCCGACTGGTCACTGCCGCTGGTGTTCTTGATCGTCCCCGTCACCGTGAGGAAGCCACCGTCGTCGCGGGTCGCGGTGTGGATGACGAACTGGAACCCGTTGCTGCCGTTGATCGTTGCCAAGGTCTTGCTGGTGTCGGGGACGGTGGTGCCGCCGCTCCCCTCACTCTCCTTGGGCTTCTCGTCGCCAGGAGCGGAGGACGACGCGCCGGTGTTCTGCTCCTTGTTGTCCGCGTCGCCGCCCCCACAGGCTGTCAGGGAGACGCTCAACGCCACGACAGCGAGAGCGGCCCCGGCCGCCCTACGGGCCTTCGCCCCATGCCACAGACTCATTAATCCTGTTCCTTTGCGTTCGCTCGCGGTGGTCAGTCCTGGGCCAGTCGGACGGAGAATAGATCGGCCGAGTCCGGGAGCAGGTCGAGATGCTCCGGATCGATGGGCCACATAGTGCCGCCACATTCGAGCGAGCCCGGTGATGCCTGCTCGGTGTCGTCCGGGTTTTCCCCGTCCGGCGGCGGTTCCTCGCCGTCTGTGGGCGGATTCTCCTCATCCTCAGCGGGCTTGAAGGTGCACCGGGGTTCCACGACCGCCGTGGCGAACGCCTCGGCCTTCTTGTCCGCGGTTCCCGGCAGGATGGTGGCACCCATCGGCTTCTTGGTCTCGACGTGGACCGTGAAGCCCCACCTGTCCTCCATGGCGCGGCAGCCTTCGCCGCGTTCGTCCGTCACCAGAACGGCCTCGTTCCGGTCGGCGAAACGTTCCGCGGCGTCGCATCCGACCGCGGTGCCCATGGGGTCGCCGTTGAAGATGTCGTCCAAAAATGCGGGGTTCAGCAGATTCTCCAGGACCTTCACGCTGACGAAATCGTCGCGGGACTCCTGGGCCGCCGCCAAGGCCGCGGCGTCCGCCGCGGACTGCGCACCACTGTGCTTCGCACCGGCCTGACCGACCGTGAAGAGCGCGAGCGCGAGAAAGAGCAGGCCCGCCACCATCGTGATGTAGATGGGAGCGGCCTGCCCTGCCTCACCGGAACGCTTCACGGTCAGCTGGCGTCCAGAATCTCGCTGACCTTGTCCGACAGGCCGTTCGCGATGTCGTCCGCGACACCGGTGCCCACGATGGCCACGATGATCAGCGCCACCAGAACGATCACGCCCACGTACTCGACGGCGCCCTGACCCTTGTCGCTGCGGCGCTTCATCGCCGTGACGGCCGTGTTCGCCCAGGTGCCGACGTAGAGCTTGGCGTTGGTGGCGGCCTTCAGCGTGATGTTCGACATGGTGTTCTCCTCCGGTGTCGGCCGGCCGTGTACCGGCCGACTCGTACGAGTCTTTGGTGTCACTCGCGTTTCCGGCTTCCTCCTGGCCGGTCTCGCTGGCGACATGAGAAACGTACGCCGGGGACGCCCCCCTCAGCATGGGCCTGCGGGCCCAACTCAGGGCCCAACGCGGGGATTGGGCCCCGCCGGGTATCGCGGACCCCGGTATCCCGGAGCCCGGCATGCGGGAGCCCGCCGCCGTCCCGGACGTCCGGTCGTCTCGCGCGCGTTCAGCCATGGTTCGCCGACCCCCCGCGCGCGATGCCGTGCCACAGGGCGATGGCCTCCCCGCGGCTGCCCGCGTTGAGCTTGGCGAAGATGCGGTTGATGTGGTTCTTGACGGTCTTCTGACTGATGAAGCAGGCCGCGGCGATCTGCTGATTGGTCATTCCCGACCCGATCAGGTCCATGATCTCCACCTCCCGCTGGCTCAGTTCGGAGTACAGGGCCGCCGAGGCCGCCCCGGACGATTGCCGCCCCTGAAGAGAATGTCCCACATTCGCTTGCGAAAGCGAAGGGTCTTGAGCAAATTGTTGCGTGCTCAACTCTGGGTCAACCGCACCGACCTGGGCGTCGGTTGACGGAAAGTACGGCGAATGCCCAGCAGGGGTTGCATGTGCAGACGCGGACGTTTGCTCGGGAACGCTGGGCAAATATCCGGGGCCGGTGAACGCCGTGCCCAGTCCCTCCGGCAGCTGCCCGCCCTCCGGCCGCCCGCCGGCGCCGCCCCGTACCGTCGCCAGCAGCGCGCTGGACGCGGAGTAGGTGAAGTGGGCCCTGCCCTGCTTGATGTCCCGTACGGCCTCGACCAGTTGGTCCGCCGTGAACTCGCCGTGGACGAGATAGCCGCCCGCGCCCAGTCGCAGCGCCTCGTGGACGATCTCGCTCTCACGGCTGTACGTCATCATCAGGACCGGGGCCAGCCGCACCAGATGAGGCAGGGCGGAGATCCCGTCCACGCCCGGCATACGCACATCGAGCAGGATCACGTCCGGCCGGTGCTGTACGGCCTGTTCGTACGCCTGGCGGCCGTCCTGGGCCTCCGCGGCGACCTCGATGTCGTCGCGTCCGGACAGCAGGACGGTAAGGCCCGCCCGTACCACCGGGTTGTCGTCGGCGACCACGACGCGCAGGGGCGGCGCGGCCGGCATCGTCCGGGGGAAGTCGGGGAGTTCTCCGGATGCCGCCGGCGGTGCGGATGTGGGGACTCCGGCGGTCTGTTCCGAGCTGAGCGGTGTGGTGTGCGAGGACGTGTGCTGCGAGGCATGGGCCTGTTGCGTCCAGTGCTGCCCGGAAGTGCTGGAGATGTCGTCCGGCATGGCTGCGGCCTCCTCTCAGGTGTGGGGACGAATGAATGGTTCGTTCGGGTTCAGTTGAGCTGGGGGACGGGGCTCGGCGGCCACTGTCCCCCCTCTGTAGGTCGCAGGGCGTTCAGCGGCAGTTCCAGCCGTACCTCCGTCCCCTTCGCCGCCCGGCCCCTGCCGATGCGGATACGGGCGCCGATGGAGGCGGCCCGCTCGACCATGCCGACCAGCCCGAAGTGCCCGGCCCGGCGCAGATCGTCGAGGGTGGTGCCGGGCGGCAGGCCCTGTCCGTCGTCGTACACGCTGATACGCAGCAGGTCCCCGGCGACGCCCGCCGAGACATGGACGGATTCGGCCTTCGCGTGGCGCTGGGCGTTCTCCATCGCCTCGGTGGCGATGGTCAGCGCGTGCCGGGCCACGGCGTGCGGGATCGGCGGTACGGGGAGGTCACCGAGCCGCCGGAAGGTGGCGGACACGCTGTGGCGGCGGCCGAAGTCGTCGGTACGGGAGTGGAGTTCGCCCAGGACGTCGATTCCGCCGTCCAGTCCGGACTGCCGCCGCAGGTCCGACAGCAGCTCCCGCGACTCGGCGGCGGCCCGGCGCGCCGAGCGGGCCACCAGTTCGGCCTGGTGCTTGACGGTGCGCGGTTCCATCCGGTCCGCCGAGCCGGCCAGCCCGTCCGCCGCCATGGCCAGACCGTGCAGCGTCTTGGCCACCGAGTCGTGCATCTCGCGGGCGAGCCTGGCGCGTTCCTCCTCGACCGCGCCGCTGACCGCGAGCCGGGCGCGGGCCTCGGTCAGCGCCTGGCTCGCGGTGCCGAAGCCCAGCATGAGGTTGCGCAGCGTGCTGCCGATCGCGCCCGCCATGACGCACAGCCCCGGCAGCAGCAGCGCGTTGAAGCCCGCCTCCGCCTCGCTGTTGACGGCGTACGCCCCGGCGACGATCAGTGACTGGAGTACGGCGAAGAGCGCGGCGCCGCGCCAGCCGTACACCAGCCCGGCGAGCAGCGGGGTGCAGATGGTGACATACGCGAGCGTCGAGTCCGGGGAGGCCGTGGCCAGCAGCAGCGCGCCGAAGAACATGTCGGCGGCGAGCAGCAGCGGGTGGCGCAGCAGAAACGGTCCGAAGCGTTCCCAGTCGCGCAGCAGGACGTAGGAGACCATGAAGGTGACGAGCACGGCCGAGCCGACGAGCCAGATCCCCACGCCCGACGCGGTACTCCTGAGGGCGAAGGGCGCGGCGAGGGCGATCATCGCGAGCCGGAAACCGAAGACCTGCCGGCACAGCGCCTGAAGGGCGTTCACCTGGATCGGCAGCGCCGGCACGTGCTTCGGGTCGGCGGTGGCAGAACGCGGCACCTCACTGTTGTTGCCGCCCGTGAGGATGAGGGTCTTCTGGGCCATGGGGGTCACCTCCCGTACTGGGGATCGGGCTCACGCGTCATGTGGTCGCCGGTGCCGGGCCCCTGTGCCGGGCCACCGCCACCGTGGTGGGGTCACTGGCCGAGGATGTCCCCGAAGTCGACACCGGAGCCGTAGTAGAAGCTGAGGACGATCAGCAGCATGGTGGCCGGGAGCATGACCATCGTCACGACGAGCGTGGTCTTCGGTACGGCCTGGGCGGCCCGGCGCCGTGCGTTCTGCGCGTCGGTGCGCCGCATGTCATTGGCGATCTGTATCAGCGTGTCCACGATCGGGGCACCCAGCTCCTCGCCCTGCTGGAGCGCGGTGACGAACATCGACACCTGCTCGGAGGCGTTGCGCCGGCGCAGCTGGTCGAACGCCTCGCGCCTGCTGACGCCCATGTCCATCTGCCGCAGGGTGATCCGGAGTTCGTCGGACCAGGGCCCCTTGTACTTCTCCGCAACGCGCTCCAGCGCCTGCCGGAAGCCGAGACCGGCGGAGACGACGACGGCGAGGACGTCGAGGAAGTCGGGCAGGGTGCGCTCGATGTCCTCTTTCCGGCGGGCGATGTGCGAGCGGATGATGACGTCCGTCCACACCAGGCCGTACGCGAGGGCCAGTATCGCGATGATCGGCTGGCCGCGCACGACGAGCGCCAGCGCGGCGAACACGCCGAGGAATCCGTAGACCGCGCGCCGGGCGGCGTAGCGGTCCACCGTCATACCGCCGGGGTTACCGGCCATGTCGAGCCGTCGGCGCAGCGCGTCGACGCGCTTGGGGCCCATCATGCGGAGCACGGACGGGGCGTAACGCATGCCGAGCCGGTCTATCCCGGAGCCGACGGCGGTGGTACGGGTGGCGCCGACCTCCAGCGCGATGGCGAGGTCACCGGGCAGTTTGGCGTCGGCGCGATAGAGGCGGACGCCCTGGAACGCTCCGTAGACGGACAGTCCGACGACGACCGCGAGCAGCAGACCCATCATGTTCTCTCCTCCTTCCTCGGACCCGGACTCAGACCTGGACCCGGGACATACGCTGAATCAGGAAGAAGCCCACGCCGTACATCGCGAAGGCCACGACGACCGCGGCCTGGCCGAGCACCGATCCCGTCATCTTGTCCAGCGCTCCCGCGGACATGGAGTTGATCACCAGCAGGAAGCCGAGTCCGAGCATCGGCACCGCCACGGCGGTGACCCTGATCTGGGAGAGCATGGTCTTGACCTCTCGGCGGGTTTCCTTGCGCTCGTCCAGCGTCTCCGTGAGGTTGCGCAGCGAGCTCACCACCTGGCCGCCGGCCCGGCTGGAGAGCACCAGCGTGGTGACGAGGACGACCAGCTCGCGCGAGGGCAGCCGGTCGGCCAGCTCGCCGAGCGCGTCGTCCATGGAGTGGCCGACGGCGAGCTGGTCGGCGACCCTGCGCAGCTCCTCGCCCGCCGGATCGTCGAGTTCCTCGGCGGCCATCGCCAGGGCGGTACGCAGCGCCAGTCCGGCCTGGGTGGCGTTGGCGAGTACGCGGGTCAGCTCGGGCAGCTGGTTGATGAAGGCTTCCGTGCGCTTGGCGCGCTGCCAGTTGAGGAAGGCGTTTCCGCCCCAGACGCCGATCAGCGCGGCCAGGATGCCGAAGAACTGGGCGAAGATCGCGCCGATGGTGAAGTACAGCGCCAGCAGCCCGGCCACCACGTACACGAAGTACTCGCCGGGGGTCAGATCGAGGCCCGTCACCGCGATCTTGCGCTCGATGCGCTTGCCGAGCTTCGTCGTACGCAGCCACTGGTCGATGCCGACGAAGCGCCGGCGGCGGCCGGACGCCGTGTTGATCTGTCCTGTCTGGGACATGCGCGCGACGAGTACCTGCCGCTGGGCCTTCCCCGACGAGTAGACGTGCACACCGATGACGGCGAGCACACAGGTGAGCAGCGTGACGCCGATCGTCAGGAGCGGAAGATTATCCATGTCGTGCGGGACCTTCTCGGTGGACGAGGTGGGGAGTGGAGAGGGGAGAGGGGACGGTGTCGGGGCGGGACGGAGTCGGACTGGTTCAGGCCGCCGTTCTGCGTACGGCCAGCTCCTCCTCCGCGTGCGCGACCCCGAAGGCCGGCGGGACGGGTTCGCTCTTGAGGTAGAGCCGGTCGGCGATCCGGCGCGGCAGCGGGTAGTACTCGAACTTCCCGTGCACCCGCCCGTCCGGGGAGACGGGCTGGGCGATATAGCGGCAGACGGAGACGATCCGGTACTCCTCGCGGCCGTGCGAGTCCACGATGGCGATCTCGGTGACCCGGCGGGAGCCGTCGGCGTGCCGGGTGAGCTGCACGATGACATCGACGGCGCTGTTGATCTGGTCCTTGATCGCCACGAACGGGATCTCGACCTCCGACATGGAGGCCAGGGTCTGGAGTCGCATCAGCGCGTCCTCGGCGCTGTTGGCGTGGACGGTGGCGAGCGATCCGTCGTGACCGGTGGACATCGCCTGGAGCATGTCGAGCGTCTCGCCGCCGCGGACCTCACCGACGATGATGCGGTCGGGGCGCATACGCAGGGAGTTGCGGACGAGGTCGCGGATGGTGACCTGGCCCTTGCCCTCCACGTTCGAGGGGCGGCTCTCCAGCGTGATCACATGGGACTGCTGGAGCTGGAGCTCGGCGGAGTCCTCGATGGTGACGATGCGTTCGCCGTCGGGGATGAGTCCGGAGAGGGCGTTGAGCAGCGTCGTCTTCCCCGTACCGGTGGCCCCGGAGACGATCACATTGAACTTCGCGCGCACCAGCCCGGCCAGCAGGATCATCATCTGCTCGTCCAGCGAGCCGAGGCCGATCATCTCCTGGAGGGTGAAGGCCCTCGGGAAGCGCCGGATGGTGAGGATCGGCCCGGTCAGCGAGAGCGGCGGAATGATCACGTTGACACGCTCACCGGACGGCAGCCGCGCGTCGACCATCGGATTCGCCTCGTCCACGCGGCGGTTGACCGTGGAGACGATGCGCTCGATGGTCTGCATCAGCTGCTCGTTGGAGGTGAACCGCATCGGCAGCTGCTCCAGCCGGCCGCCGCGCTCGACGAAGACCTGGTCCGCGCCGTTCACCATGATCTCGCTGATGGAGGCGTCTTCGAGCAGGGGCTCCAGGATGCCGAGGCCGAGGGCCTCGTCGACGACCCGGCGGATGAGCTGGGACCGCTCCATGGTGGAGAGGACCGGGCCCTCCCTGCTGATGATGTGGCTCAGGACCCGCTCCAGGCGGGCCCGGCGCTCGGCCGCGGCGAGCGCGGACATCTCGGCGAGGTCGATCTCCTCCAGGAGCTTGGCGCGGTAGACCCCGACGAGGAGGCTCTCCTCGCTCTGCCCGTTCGTCGGCTCGGGGCTGTTGATGCGCGCCCGCAGGCTCATGTCCTCAACTCCCAGGTTCTGCTGGTGTGCTCGGGTGGTGCGGTGGTGCGGTGGTACGTCTACGGCCAGGGTGCGGCCGGACGGCCGGGTCAGTCGAGGGGCATGGTGGCGCTCCTGCGGGCCTCGCCGAGATTGTCGAAGATGGGCAGGATGGCGGGGATCTTGACCCTCGCGGTCATCGTCACCTCGTCACCGCTCACGTCCGGACCGTCGATCTCGACCGTCAGCCAGTCACTCGTCGCGGCCTCCCCGGCCGCTTGTGCCGTCAGGGTGACATCGTTGTACGTCTCCGCGCGGGCCGCCGCCCGCGCCGCCGTACTCGCCTGCTGTACGGCGTACCCGGCCAGCCCCAGCTGGATCGCCGCGAGGGCGAGGAAGAGCAGGATGGTGACGACGCCGACGTATTCGAGGGCGATCTGTCCGCGTTCGCGCGCGTCGCGCGCTGTGCGCTTCGCCATGGGTCAGCTCTCCCTTATGGCCGAGGCCCGGCCCGGGACCGTGACCGGGATGTTGAAGCCGGGGAAGAGCACCGGCACTTCGAGATCGACCTCGGCCTTCACCAGGTCCTCGCCGTCGTCCGTGCACCTGATCGTGGCGCTCCAGGCCTCGGGAAGATCCTCGGCCCCGGCCCGTTCGCAGGCCGCGTTCCGTGTCTCCGTCTCGGCGACCGTGCCCGCGCGCGCCGCCTCGTCCGCCGCGTTGCCCGCGAGCGAGAAGGTGTAGCCGACCAGGGCGGCCTGCCAGAGCAGGATCACCGTGGCCAGGATGACCGGGGCCATGCCGACGAACTCGACGGCGAGCTGCCCCCGGTCGTCACGGAGCCACGCACCGCGCGACCACGCACCGCGCGGCCGGTCCTCCCGGAGTCGCGACCGCTCAGCGCGCCGGCGGTCGCCGCGGCCCGGCCGCGTGGCCGGGCCCTCTCCGTATCGTCGTGCGTCTGTTCCTGGGACACTCATGTTTCAACGCTCCCCCTCCGGCTGGTGGGCTGGCCTCATCAGTCGTGCTGCCTCGGTCGTCCGCGCAGGACCCCGACCGATCCGCGGTCTCCCTTGAACTTGCTGTTCTTCTCCCCGCCTTCGGTCGTCTTCACCAGCCCCAGCTCCCCGGCCAGCCCCCACATCGCCTGCTTCACCGTGGACTTGGACTCCAGGTCCTGCATCCGGCCCGCGTCGACCGCGGCCTGGAGTTCCTTGAAGTTGGCCGGGATGGTCACGCGCGCGACCTGGGTGCTGGTGATCCGTTCGATCAGCGGCGGCTGGATCTCGGTGTTACGCGTATGGCGGTTGACGACGATCACGGTCTCCTCCGCCTTGCGGATCTGGAGCCGGTCCCACAGCCGCACCATGCGCTTGGCCGCCCGGACCGACACCACGTCGGGGGTCGTCAGCAGCAAGGTCGTGTCGGCCATCTCGATCGCGGCGGCGTTGGCGCTGTTCATCTGCGTGCCGCAGTCGATGACCACGACCTCGTAGCGGTTGCGCAGGGCGCTGACGATCTGCCGTACGGACCGTTCGTTGACCTCTTCGCCGCGCTCCCCCTCCCCCGGCGCCAGCAGCATTCCTATGCCGCTCGGGTGGATGTAGACCGCGTCCTGGAGAACCCGGGGAGATATGTCCTGGATGGAGGCGAGGTCCACGATCGACCGCCGGAACTGGACATCGAGGTACGAGGCGATGTCGCCGGCCTGGAGGTCGAGGTCCGCGAGCGCGGTGTTCATGCCGGACGTCCGGGCCGCCAGCGCCAGTTGGACGGCGACCATGGTCGTACCGACGCCGCCCTTGGCGCCGCTGACCGTGATGACCGTACCGCCGGGGCCGGTGAACACATCGGCGCCCTGGCCGAGATGGCGCCGTACGCCCACCGACCAGGCAGCCGCCGCCTGTACGCGCTGGGCGAGTTCCTCGTACGAGAGCGGCAGTCCGACCAGACCGCGGGCACCGGAGTCCATCGCGGCGGCGAAGAGCCCGGGACCGGCGTCCGTGGTGACGAGGATGACCCCGACGGCCGGGAAGCGCAGGGCCACTTCCCGGATCAGTTCGAGCGCCGGTACCGGACCGATCCGTTCATGGACCAGAACCACTTCCGGCAGCTCGTCGATCGACTCGGCGGCCAGCCTGGCCAGGGTGTCGATCAGCGAGGTCGAGTCACCGACGGGTCCGGCCGGCTCGGCGTCGGGGAGCTGGCTGAGCAGAGTCGTGATGGACCGGGCGGCGTCGGCGTCCCCGACGACCGGCAGGATTCTGGTGCTCATGCGTCCCTCACTTGTCCCCTTCGAGGGTGTAGGTGTTCTCCCCCGGGCGCAGCGTGGTGGGGCTGCCGTCGGCGAGGAGCGCGAGGCGTACGTGCTTCGCGAAGGACTCGGCGTACGCGACGCGCTGGGCGTCCTTGGTCTTCAGCGCGAAGGTGATCGGCACCGCTTTCGTCGCCGCGCTGCGGCTGTTGTTGCTCTCGTCGGGCTGCAGCGCGGTGAGCTTGCCGACGTCGAGGACCTTGGCGTTGGGGACGATGATCCGGGACTGGGCCTCGGTCCCCTGGTTCTCGGCGGCGAAGGTCGCGAAGATATTGACGAGGTCGCCGGGGAGGATCTTCCCGGCGACACCGGTCGACGCGTCGATCATGATGGCGATCTCCTGCTCGTCATTGGCGAGCGCGGGCCGCTTGACGATCATGTCGTCCTGGAGCAGCGAGCCCTGCTTGAGCTGGGTGACGGCGATCTTTCCGTTGACGACGGACAGATCGGTCACCGCGTTCTCGGAGAGCCAGCGCTTGGGCATGCTGATCTTCTCGAACTGGCCCTCGGTGAGCGGGGTGTACGGCGCGACATCCGCCTTCAGCCGGTACGCGGCCACCTCGGGTCCGACCTTCGAATTCACATCGCTGATCACGGAGAGGACACCGGCGAACGCGGCGAAGGCGCAGAGGACCGAGAGAAGAAGGAGTATGACGCCGCGGCGTTGCCGTGAATTCATGAGCGGGACAACCTCGTTCGGTGACGTGAGTGTGAGGGCGGGGTGTGAAGTCGGAGTGTGAGGTCGGTGCGTGAGGCCGGGGTGGGGAGTCTGACGCGCGGGCGGGGGTAGGGGAAGTCGGGGGAGGAGACGGAACCGGGAGGCCGGAGGTTCCCGTGCGAGAGAGCGCTTCCGGCCACGTACGGCGCTGCGCGCGGCGCCGCCGTCCGGATGGAGCTAGGTGGACGTTCCGTGGTTCAGGACACCCGGGGCGCCCAGGTGGTTCTCCGGCGCGGCGAGCGGCGCCGAGCAGAATCCGCAGCGGTCACCTATGAGTTCGATACCGCACCAGGAACACACCTCTCTTCGTACGGACGAGACCAGCTGATAGAGCACGGAGATGTCAGGCAGGAACGCGGCGAACTCGATCATCTTGGAAGTGCCCCACCAGCGCGGCGAATCCGCCGGGAGAGCGCTTTCCTGGATTCCCTGGACGCGCCAGGCGGGGGCGAGGGTCTTGGTCACCCAGTCGGATTGCGACTGCCCCTTCCCGACGATCAGTTGGGTCCCGAACTCGGGTCCCGCGAGCTCACCGGAACCGCCGATCTTGATCAGTTGGGGCGTGGGGTTGGCGAGCACCCCGAACTGGGAGCCGGGCACCCAGGACTTCGCGTGGGTCTTGAGGCTCACGGGCACCCGGTCGAGCCTGGTCACGGTGTTGAGCAGCGCCCCGGCGTAGATGTAGTGCGAGAGCAGCCGGGCCGCGGAGGCGACGATACCGGCACTGAAATCACAGATGGACAACTGTCTGAGCTGGCGTACGAGTACGGCCACGCCGAGCGGCGGCAGATCGAGCTTGAGCAGCGCGATCCGGTCGGTCTCCAGGACCGACCGGACGGTGTGCAGACGTCGTTCATGAGCAGCGGAGATCGACGCCGGGTAGAGCGCCACGACATAGCCGTGCTGCTCCACGAGGACCTGCATGTCGGCGAGCGCGGCGTCCAGTGGCTGGGCGTCGGGTGACTGGAGCAGCGCCGCGGTCGGCGTCTGCTGGTCCGTCGGTGGTAGCACCAGATCAGGGCTGGTGACAGCAATCGCGGTCGGCACGCTGGTTCCCCGTTCGGCTCCGGCCGCCGGAGTCCCGACGGCCAGCAGTTCTCTGCTGCTCCGTGCTTCTGCTTCAGCACTTTATCCACCTCGTACCGTGCAGAGAACACCTATCAGATGACGATGCCAGGCGTACGGGCCTCAACCTCCGGCAAAGCGGGCGAAGCAGTCAGTTGTTCACTGCCGTTTCAATTAATATTCCATTTGGTCGAATTCCGCATCCAATCGCTCCAGTTTGGGCCCGAGTTGGGCCCACGGGCCCACGAACGGGCATGGACCGCGCCCGTACGCTCCCATTCCGATTCCGCGTGCGAAAGGCACTCGGTCACGGAGGGGGACGGGCCGGATGAGACGCCGGATACGACGACAGACACCGCCGGGCCACGCGCCCGACCGAGGGGCCACGGCCACCGAGTACGCGGGGGTCATCGTGGTCGTGGCGGCGGTCGTCGGGGCACTGGTCGGTACCGGGGTCGACCAGACCCTCGCCGCCGGTCTGCGCTGTCTCGTCACCTTCAGCGGCCCCTGCGACGCGGGCGGCGGCGGAGGCAAGGACCGGTCCGCGCCCCGGACCGACGCCGACTACGAACCGCCGCTCTGCCAGATCTCCTCGGTCACCGACAAGGCCGGCGCCAAGGCCAAGGTCCTCTTCATCGAGTGGGGCGAGGAGTACGGCTTCCAGCAGACGACGTTCCAGTCGAACAAGGACCTCAACAAGGACGGCAAGGTCGACGCCAACGACCAGCAGGTCATGATGACGTTCACGGACGCCGCCTCCGTCGCCGCCAAGAAGGACTGGAAACCGGGCGCGATGATAGGCAAGTTCGGCGCGGACAAGGTCGAACTCGGCGCCGGCATCAAGGTCACCAACGGCGACACCTGGGTCTTCGACAGCGAGGAGCAGGCCGCGTCGTTCCGTGACGACATCGAGGAGCTCAAGACGTACGAGCTGGCCAACCGCAACACCAACGCGCGCGGCGGCGGCCTCGGCAACAGCATCCTCTACCTCTTCGGCAAGGGCCCGATGGCCAAGGAGGAGGAGCTGCGCGAGCGGATCGAGGAGAAGCTCGGCAACCGCCACATCAGCTACGGCAAGGTCGGCCTGGAAGCGAGCGCGGCGGGCGGGCTCAAGCTGTCGGCGGGCGACGAGAAGAAGCTGAGCGCCACCCTCGGCGGCAACTTCAAGTTCTCGCCCGAGGTGACCTGGACCGACAACGACTTCAAGGGCACGAAGGCGTACACGTACAGCGCGGCCGTCGAGTACGGCGGCAAGGTCGGCTACGAGGCCGGGCCCATCAGCGGGGACGCCTCCGCGTCCACCACCCGGACCGGCACGATCACGGTCACGCACGACAAGAAGACCGGCGAGCTGCTGCGTATCGACATGACCCGCACGGTCGAGAACGGCGCCACGAAGGACGGTGTGAAGGCCGGTGGCGACAACGGCAAGGACGGCGACGACAAGCGCGGCGGCAGCGGCGGGGCGAAGGGCACCGACGGGTCCACCGGTATCGAGGTCGTCACCAACTCGGTGGTCATCCCGCCGGGCTCCGACGGCGACAAGCAGCGCCGGATCGCCCAGGAGTGGCTGGACGGCCATGGCGACAACGCCGCGCCCTTCACCTACATGTTCGACGACCACGCGCCGACGAAGCGCCCCGGCGCGGACGATCCGTTCGGGCAACTGCTCTTCGACGAGGGGCTCTCCAGCCGGACGGACTACACCGGAAAGACGGAGGCCGCGGAGTACGGCTTCGAACTCAATCTGGGGCTGAGCCTCGGCTTCTCGGTTTCCACCGAGAAGAAGGAGGAGACGCTCGACAAGGCGCAGTTCCTGGGGGCACCCCATGGGGACAGCCGCACCTACCTCCCGTACAGCTACTGTGCGAACTGACCCGGCCGGCGACAGGAGCACACCCGCCATGAGGACACCCGCCATGACCACCCCGACCAGCCCGAGCAGCGCGAGGACAGTCCGGTGGCCGGCCGCGGCAGCCGCCTGCGCCGCCGCCGTCGCGCTGGTGGCCGGGTGCGGTACGGACACGACGGCCGGCGTGGTGCCCGAGGGCTGGGGCACGCTCAGGACCTCCGCGCTCACGGTCGCCCACCCGCCCGCCTTCGCCCCGCAGAGCGCCGGTGAACGCAGTAAGTACAACGCGGCGGCGGCGACGCTCTCCGAGGGCGGCAAGGACATCGGAATGATCACCGTCCAGCTGGACTTCACCAACGCCGACTCGGTGGAGGAGGCGGCGATCGGCGCCGAGGCGGGCATCGCCCTCGGCTCGACGCTGGGCAAGCAGCGGAAGATCGAGGTGGCGGGCCCCGAGGGCAGGACGGAGGCCCGGCGCATCGACTTCGAGTTCACCGAGAAGGGCTCCCGGATCAAGGGCGTGATCGTCGCGGGGCTGGACTCCGCGCAGACGTCGTACGCGGTACGGGTCGACGCGGCCAAGGGGAGACTCGGCGACGGCGATCTGACGAAGATCATCGACTCGATCACGCTCACGTAGGCGGCCGGCATGGACATCCCGGGCGGTGACTACGTCTTCTTCGGGGGCATGACCCTGCTGTTCGGCTGGCTGGCGGCGCACTACGCGCGGCGGCTGGCGGCGGTTGCGCGCGCGCTGCGGGCGGGCGGCCGGGCGGCCGGGCGGCCGGTGTGTGCGTACGGATCGAGAGCGAGCCGTACAACCGCTCGGAGGCGCGCCGGTACGTCTTCTCCTTCCGCACCCCGGACGGGCGGAGCGTCGAGTTCGAGGATCTGGCGACGGGCGCCGTGCGGGTGGGCTCGCAGGTCACGGTGGCGTACGATCCGGCGGCCCCCGAGCGCACCGCGACGGTCGCGGGGCGCGGCAACTGGTCGCCGGTGGCGCAGTACGTACTGCTGGTGACGGGGTGCGGGCTGGCGGCGGCCTGCTTCGCGGCGGTGCTGGTGTTCACGGCGATCTGAAAACGATCTGACGAACGATCTGAAGTACGAGGAATTGATGCACGGCGATCTGTTCAGCCATCCGTTCGGAGGCGAGAGGCGATGACGCGGTACGACTACCCGAGAGCGCCCGCACGCCGGGACGACGGAGGCGGAGCGCCGGTGTTCGCGCTCATGCGCGCCTGGGCGGCCGGCATCGTCATGCTGCTCATCACGGAGTACCTCCAGGCCACGCTGGTCTACGACCACCTGGCCTCGGAGGAGAAGCTGGAGACGTTCGTCGGCCGCCTGCTGCTGATCCATCTGCCGAACGCCACCTGCATCGCCGTCGCCGCGTGGGCGGCGGGCCGTGTCCACCGGGAGCCGTACCGCGACGCCCCGGCGCAGCATCTGACGGCGGTCCTCGCCGTGCCGGTGGCCGCGCAGGCGCTGAACATGTCGCTCCAGTGGCAGGACCTGGCGGCCGAAGGGCTGCTGATGTCGAACGCGGTGCTGGTGGTCGGGTGCGTGACGGGGTACGCGACGGAGCGGCTCCAGGAGGACTGACGCCTGGGCCGCGTCCCCGAAATACGCTCTGCGCATGACTCCGCAGCGACCCGGGCAACCCCAGCAGCTCCGGCAACCACAGCAGCTCCGCCAACTCCTTGAGCGCGCGCGGCGCCTGGCCGCCGCAGGCGCGGGCGCGGGCGCGGGCGGCGCGGACGGCCCCGGCCACCGCCGCATCCTCGGAATCGCCGGGCCGCCCGGCGCCGGCAAGACCACGCTCGCCGCCCATGTGGCCGGTGAACTCGGCGCGGACCGCGCGGTCCTGGTCCCGATGGACGGCTTCCACCTGGCCGACACCGAGCTGCGCCGGCTGGGGCTGCTGGGCCGCAAGGGCGCTCCGGAGACCTTCGACCCGTACGGCTACACCGCCCTGCTGCGCCGGCTGCGGGCCGCGCGGGCGGGCGAGACGGTGTACGCGCCCGGCTTCGACCGGGAGCTGGAGCAGCCGGTCGCGGGGACCATCCCGGTCCCGCCCGAAGTGCCGCTCGTGATCACGGAGGGGAACTATCTCCTGCTGGACGACGGGCCGGGCGGCCCCTGGAGCGAGGTGCGCGGGCTGCTCGACGAGACCTGGTGGGTCGATCTGGCGGACGAGGAGCGGGTACGGAGGCTGATCGCCCGCCACGAGCGCTTCGGCAAGGAGCCCGCCGAGGCCGAACGCTTCGTCCTGGAGTCCGACGAGGCCAACGCCCGCCTGGTCGCCCCCGGCCGGTCCGCCGCCGATCTCGTGGTCACCTTCGCGGCCGGCGGAGCGCCGGGGGACGCCACGTAGCGCACCCGGCCCCCGTACCCATCCCCTCCGCCCCCTCCCTTCGTATACGACCTCCTGCCACAGGTCTTGACAACTTGATTGGTCTGGACCAGTTTTACGCCCGACGGTGGCCACCGTTCCCCCTCTCAGGTACCTCCATCCCCGAACCCCAGCCGGAGGCAGCAAGTGGAACGTGCACCAGGCGGCAGAGGACGTATCAGAACCTGGATCGGCGGGACGGTGGCCGTACTGGCCGCCGGCGCGCTGAGCCTGACCGGGCTCACCGGCACCGCGCAGGCCGCCGACGTCAATGTGGCCAAGAACGCGGGCTTCGAGTCCGGGCTCACCAACTGGACCTGCTCCGCGGGCAGCGGTGTCACGGTCGGATCTCCCGTGCACGGAGGCGCCGCCGCGCTCCGGGCCACCCCCGCCGGCCAGGACAACGCCAAGTGCGTCCAGGCCGTCGCCGTACAGCCCAACTCGACGTACACACTGAGCGCCTGGGTCCAGGGCGGATACGCGTACCTCGGGGCCGAGGGGACCGGCACCACCGATGTGTCGACCTGGACCCCGGACAGCTCCGGCTGGAAGCAGCTCACCACCACCTTCAGGACCGGCGCCTCGACCAGGTCCGTCACCGTCTACACCCACGGGTGGTACGGCCAG
The DNA here is from genome assembly GCF_042790125.1 of Streptomyces scopuliridis. GTDB lineage: Bacteria > Actinomycetota > Actinomycetes > Streptomycetales > Streptomycetaceae > Streptomyces > Streptomyces scopuliridis_A. The sequence continues at coordinate 320,668 of NZ_JBHTZS010000002.1, read as the reverse complement.
AGCGCCTACTACGCCGACGACGTGTCCGTCTTCGGCCCCGACGGCGGCGGGGGCGGCGACCCCGGGCCCCAGGTGCCCGGCGCGCCCTCCGGGCTGGCGGCCGGGTCGGTGACCTCGTCGTCCGTGACCCTCAACTGGGGCGCGGTGTCCGGCGCGACCGGCTACAACGTCTACCGGTCCGGCACGAAGGTCCAGTCGGCGAGCGGCACGTCCTCGACCGTGACAGGGCTGGCCGCGGACACCTCGTACGACTTCCAGGTGACCGCCACCAACGCGGCCGGTGAGTCCGCGAAGTCCGCGACCGTCACCGCCAGGACCGCCCAGAGCGGCGGCGGCAACCCGGGCCCCGGCGTTCCGAAGCACGCGGTGACCGGCTACTGGCAGAACTTCAACAACGGCGCGGCCGTCCAGAAGCTCCGTGACGTGCAGTCGCAGTACGACATCATCGCCGTCTCGTTCGCCGACGCGACGACCACGCCCGGTCAGATCACCTTCAACCTCGACCCGGCGGTCGGTTACGCCTCGGTCGCCGACTTCAAGGCGGACATCGCCGCGAAGAAGGCCGCGGGCAAGTCGGTGATCATCTCGGTCGGCGGCGAGAAGGGCACCATCTCCGTCAACAGCGACGCCTCCGCGACCGCCTTCGCCAACAGCGCGTACGCCCTGATGCAGGAGTACGGCTTCAACGGCGTCGACATCGACCTGGAGAACGGCCTCAACTCCACCTATATGACAAAGGCTCTGCGCCAGCTGTCCGCGAAGGCGGGCGCGGGCATGGTGCTGACGATGGCGCCGCAGACGATCGACATGCAGTCCACGTCCGGTGAGTACTTCAAGACCGCGCTGAACGTGAAGGACATCCTCACCGTCGTCAACATGCAGTATTACAACAGCGGTTCGATGCTCGGCTGCGACGGCAAGGTCTACTCCCAGGGCTCCGTCGACTTCCTCACCGCCCTCGCCTGCATCCAGCTCGAAGGCGGCCTCGACGCCTCCCAGGTCGGCCTCGGCGTCCCCGCCTCCACGCGCGGCGCGGGCAGCGGCTACGTGGATCCGTCCATCGTGAAGAACGCGCTGGACTGCCTGGCCCGGGGCACGAACTGCGGCTCGTTCAAGCCGTCCAGGACCTACCCCGGTATCCGTGGCGCCATGACCTGGTCCACCAACTGGGACGCGACGGCCGGCAACGCCTGGTCCAACGCGGTCGGCCCGCACGTCCACAGCCTCCCGTAGTCCGCGATACCACCCCGAGCCCCCACAGGGCCGGCAGCGCCGTCGTACCCCACCCGACGGCGCTGCCGTGTGTCCGGGGCCGGAGGAATTGCGATAAGAAGGACCCTCAGATGCAACGGAGTTCGGAGATCCGGGATGCGCGATCCGGGATCCGGGATGCGGGATTCGGGGGGATTCATGTTGGCGGAGGCAGTGACGGCGGCAGCGGCGGCCGGTGGGATCGCGGTGGTCGAGGGCGCGGCGTCGGCCGCCGGTACGCAGGCGTGGGAGTCGTTCCGTACGCGCGTCGCGGGCTGGTTCGGGCGGGGCTCCGGGAACGCGGAGCTGGAACGGGTGACGCTGGAGCGGCTGGACCGTACGGCGGCGGAGCTGGACGGGGCGGACGAGGCGGGGCAGACACGCCAGGCCGACAGGTGGGAAGACCGCTTCGTGGACGTCCTGGAGGCCGCGCCGGAGGAGCTGAGGGCCGAACTGGCCCGGGAGCTGGCGACGTTCAGCGAAGAACTGCGGGCCGAACTGAAGTCCGGGGGCGGGACGACCATCACCAGCAGCGGCGCGGGCTCCTTGATCGCCACCGACAAGGTGGACGTGAAGGGCAGCGGCAGCACGGCGGCCGTCATCAACAACACGAACCACTACTACGGCACGACCGGATCGGCACCGGCACCCGTAAACCCTCCCGCGCCGGAGCCGGGCCAGCCCTGACCGGTTCCGGCTTCTCGACGCGGGAGAGCGACCAGATCACGCTCGCGGTCCCGCACGGCTCGGCGTCCCAGCGCACGCTGAGGGGCCGGGACGCGTTGCTGGACCGCCTCCAGAACTCGGTACGCGGCGTGGACGCCGGGCGGGTCCATGTCGTACAGGGGCTGGGCGGGGTCGGCAAGACGAGCGTCGCCGTGTCCCTCGCCCACCGCTTCCAACGCGAGACCGACCAGGTCTGGTGGATCGGCGCCCAGGACGCGTCCCGCTTCATGGGCGGCCTGACCGCACTCGCCCGCCAACTCGGCGTACCGGACGCGGAGATCACCGGGGGCCAACTGGTCGACCAGCTCTGGCGACGGCTGTCGGCGCTGACCGACCCCTGGCTGCTGGTGGTCGACAACGCGGACGACGCGCGGCTGCTGGACGGCCCGGGGCAGCTCGCGCGGGGCACGGGTCTCATACGCCCGCACCGGTCGCCGGGCGGGCTGGTCCTGGTCACCAGCCGCGACGGGCAGCCGGGCACCTGGGGCGCTCACGCGGTCCTGCACCGGCTGACGCCTCTCGGCGACGAGCATGGCGCGGACGTCCTGCTGGGCCTGGCGGGCCCCACCGCCGGTTCCCGCGAGGAAGCGGCGGAACTGGCCCGCCGGCTGGGCGGGCTGCCGCTCGCGCTCAACACCGTGGGCCGCTATCTGGAGGCCGTGGGGCACCGTCCGGCACGCTTCCGGGACGCCGGGGAGACGGCGACCTTCGCGGAGTTCCGCGCGTCACTGGACGACGGCGGCGCCTTCCCGCACGCCGGCACGGCCACCGCGCTGGCGGGCATCTGGCGGATGTCCCTGGACCTGCTGACCGAGCGCGGTCACCGCTGCGTACGGCCGCTGCTGGAGGTACTGGCCAACTTCGCGGACGCGCCGGTGCCGTTGATCCTGGCCGACCCGGCGGTGCTGGGCGAGGACGAGGCGTTCGCGGGGGTGAGCGGGGCCGAGATCTGGAACACGTTGCAGGCGCTGGCGGGGCTGGGGCTGGTGGATCTGGCTGCGGCGAGCGGGGTGGACACGGTCGCGCTGCACCCGCTGGTCCGGGACGCGCACGGCAGTCCGGGGCGGTACGCGCTGAATGCGCGGCTGCTGGACAAGGCCGCCGAGAGCGACGAGGCAGGCATGCCGGAGGATGTGGAGCGATGGCCGCTGTGGTCGGCGCTGACGCCGCATGCCGTGCACATCCTGACCTTCGAGGGTGACTCGGACGACAACGGACTGTTCCTGGACAGCTCGTCGGCGGCCGATCTGGTGGCCCGAAGCCTGCATGCCCAGGGACAGCTGAGCCAGGCCAGAACGCTACTCGAAGAGCTCGTGCGCCAGCTGGGCAGCGTCCTGGGCGACGACCACTCCCGCACTCTGGTGTCCCGCAACAACCTCGCCAGCGTCCTGGAGGACCAAGGCCACCTCGACCAAGCACGCGCCCTCTACGAAGACATCCTCACCACCCGACGCGGCACCTTCGGCGAAAACCACCCTGACACCCTCATCGTCCGCCACAACCTCGCCGGCGTCCTGACGGGCCAAGGACACTTCGACCAAGCACGCACCATCTACGAAGACATCCTCACCACCCGACGCGGCACCCTCGGCGAAAACCACCCCACCACCCTCAGCACCCGCAACAACCTCGCCGGCTTGCTGCACGAGCAAGGACACTTCGACCAAGCACGCACCATCTACGAAGACATCCTCACCACCCAACGCAACACCCTCGGCGAAAACCACCCCACCACCCTCACCATCCGCCACAACTTGGCCTGCGTCCTCCACGACCAAGGCCACCACGACCTCGCGGCGGTGGAAATGGCCGCCGTACTCTCCGCACGACGGCGCGTACTCGGTCCCGAGCACCCATACACGCTCTCCACGCAGGGGTGGCTCGATACTTTCAACGCCCCCCGAGCCGAGCCATAGGCCCTACCAGGGAATGTCCCGCACCTGCTGCACACACAGCACCACGAACAACAACCCCGCCGCCGACAGCATCACATTGCTCAGAATCCCGTTCCGCCATTCCTTCGGCGTACGCGACGAGTTGAGCAGCCACACCAGCGTCAGCGCCAGGAACGGCATGAAGAACGCCCCCAGCACCCCGTACACGACCACCAGGCCGAACGGCTCGTCCAGGAACAGCAGCGAGATCGGCGGGAAGGTCAGCCAGAGCAGATACGCGCGGAACGGCACCGAGCGTTCGCGCTCGCCGGAGGCGACCTCCTCCGTCGTCTTCCTCGTCTCGTCGGCCGCCACCCCCACGCGGTCCTTGCGGATCCGCTCCACGAAGTCCGCGAACATCAGGCTCACCCCGTGCCACACCCCGATCAGCGACGAGAACGACGTCGCGAAGAAACCGACCAGGAACAGCTTCGCCGTGGTCCCGCCGAAGCGGTCCTCCAGGATCGTGCCGAGGTCGATCAGGCCGCGGTCGCCCTTCGTCAGGGCGATGTGCGAGGAGTGCAGCAGCTCGGCGCCGATGATGAGCATGGCGACGACGAAGAGGCCGGTGGTGATGTACGCGACCCGGTTGTCGAGGCGCATCACCTTCATCCAGCCGGTGTTGGTCCAGCCCTTGGCGTTGACCCAGTAGCCGTACGCGGCCATGGTGATCGTGCCGCCCACCCCGCCGATCAGGCCGAGTGTGTAGAGCAGTGAGCCGTCCGGCAGGACCGGCGCCAGGCCCGCGAAGCTCGCGCCGAGGTCGGGCGCGACACGGATCGCGACGTACATGACGACCACGAACATCACACCGATCAGGACCGTCATGACCCGCTCGAAGACGGCGTACTGGTTGAACCAGACGAAGACGAGCCCGATCAGCCCCGTGATGACCGCCCAGGTCTTGAGCCCCGGCCCGTCCGGGAAGAGCGCGACGATCGGCAGTGCGCTGGAGGACATCGCCGTGGCGCCGTACACGAAGCCCCAGACGAGCACGTACACCGCGAAATACACCGTCGTCCAGCGGCCCAGGCTGCGCCAGCCCTCGAAGAGGGTGCGGCCGGTGGCGAGATGCCAGCGGCCGGTGGCCTCGGCGAGCGAGATCTTCACGACGCACCCGATGACCGCCGCCCACATCAGGGTGTAGCCGAACTTGCTGCCCGCGATGAGCGTGGCGACGAGATCGCCCGCGCCCACACCGGTCGCCGCGACGACGATGCCGGGGCCGATATACGTCCAACTCGACTTGCGGGGACGGGAGACGGCCTCATCCGTGCCGGTGTCCGTGGTGTCTGCCATGCGTGTCGTCGCCTCCCACTTGTCTCTCTACGTAACCCGAGTCACCAAAGCGGGGTGAGGGTGATCGCGCAAGAGGGCCTGCGGTGAGGGTTCGGTGGCGGGCGGCCGATCGCCGGGAAATGGGACCCGGGGCTCGTACGGAAGCCAACAGGCGGCCCTGTGGGGACCTTTGATCAACCGATAGGTGAACTCCTGCCAGGACGGCCCCGGCTGGGCCCCTGTGTGGGCCCGTGGGCCTGCGTATGGGCCCTGCCCCGTCCTTAGGCTGCTGCCCGCTCGGGGGGTCACGACAATGGCGTGAGCTGGGAGAACAAGTGAAGGACGCCGGCGGGTTCCACAGTTGGCATGGGCAGAGGCATGGGCAGAGGCACGGACATGGCCGGGGACGGAGCGACCGGGGGCAGAGCGGCGCCGAGTACGCCGCGATGGTCGGCGTCGTGTCCCTGGTCGTGGCGGCCATCGTCGGTCTGAGCGTGCCTGCCGACGAGGCGACCGGGCTGAAGAGCGCGGTGTGCCGAATACTTCACCCGCTCAGCGGGGCCGAGGCATGCTCCACCGGCGACTACGCGGGCGACGACGGTGACGGCGGAAACGGGGATGGCGGAAACGGAGGCGGGGGTCCCGGGGATCCCTTCGTGCCCAACGGCGATCCGTTCGAGCCCGCGAGATGTCTGCTGTCCCAGGACCAGACCAAGGACACCGTCGTCATCCAGGTGGCCTTCATCAAGATCAGCACCTCGGAGACGGTCAAGCTCCAGCAGTGGTCCGACGGCACCGTCACCCTGGAGCGGGTGACCGAGACCGGCGGCGGGGTGACAGCGAGCATCTCCGCCGGCATCCCGGGCCTCAAGGACTGGGGCGGCAGCGCCAAGCTGAGCGGCACCTTCCTGGCGGGCAGCGGCAATGGCGGGCAGTGGCTCTTCAACGGGAACAAGTCCGGCGATCCCCAGGCGGACCTGGCGGCCAACCTGGAGGACGCGCAGAAGTTCGCCGCGTACCTCAAGGCGAACGACGGTTGCAAATACCAGAGCGGCTACAACCCCGGGGCCGCGATGGGAGCTTGCACCCAGGACGCGGCCTCCAAGAAACCCGATCTCGAACCGGAGCTGGCGCCGGACGTCGACATCACCAAGACCTCCATCGAAGCCTCCGGCAATGTCAGCTTCGGCGGAAAGTTCAAGAGCAACGGCAAGAGCGGCAAGGACTCCGGGAAGAGCGACGGTCCCAAGGACCTCGGCAAGATCTCCGGCGAGGTCCTCAACGGCACCATGACCGAGGACGTCGTGGTCATGCGCACCAACACCGGCGCCAACGCGGGGAAGATCACCTTCATCTACACCTTCACCGTCAAGGGTTCGGCCGGTCTGGGCGGGGTCGCCACGGGCGAGCGGATGCAGCAGGTCGCGGTCACCTACGACGCCGCCGCCTACGACCAGGAGGAGAAGGACGGCGCCGAACACCGCCCGGAGAAGCTGGTCATCACCACCAGCCAGGAAGCCGGGGACGGCACCGGCATCAAGGTCGAAGGAGGCGCCAACGCCGGTCCCGTGACGATCGACGTCGGCGGCGGTGGCGGAAGCACCCAGTCACAGATCCACACCGAGTCGGCCGAACTCATCCTCGACAACGACACCGACAGCACCCTCGTCGAGGACTGGCTGCGCGGGCGCGGCGACGCCCCCGCCAGCAACCCACTGCCCTCCCCCTCCGACGCCGCCGAAGTCCCGGGCTCCGACGCGAGCCCTCTCGAACGGCTCCTCCACGACAAGGGAAAGCTCAGCAGACTCGACTACAAGGCCAACACCGACTGGTGGAACGCGTCGCTCGGCGTCGGCTTCGGTATCTCCGCCGGGCAGTTCACCCTCGGCTTCAAACTCTTCGGCATCGAGATCACCCACGAAGGCAAGGAACAGACCATCACCGGCAACCCCACCTATGCCACCGGCCCCAAGAGCGGCGGCGCCCGCCCCTGGGTCGAGTGGAAGAACTGCACGCAGACCAAGCCCATCCCGACCTGACCTACATGCCCTGCATGACCTGAACGACCTACGGGACCTACGAGACCTACAGGACGTACGAGACCTGCCGGACCTAGATGATCAGACTCAGCAGCGCCGCCACCACGAAGCCCGCCACCGACAGCACGGTCTCCAGGACCGTCCAGGACTTCAGGGTGTCGCGCTCCGAGATGCCGAAGTACTTCGCGACCATCCAGAACCCGCCGTCGTTGACGTGCGAGGCGAAGATCGAGCCCGCCGAGATCGCCATGATGATCAGGGCGAGATGCGCCTGCGAGAGCCCCTGGCCCTCGACCAGCGGGACGACGATCCCGGCCGTGGTGACGATCGCGACCGTGGCCGAGCCCTGGGCGACGCGCAGGACGACCGAGATCAGCCAGGCCAGCAGGATGACCGGCAGGCCGACGTCGTTGAAGGTGTCGGCGAGGGCGTCCGCGATCCCGCTGCCCTTGAGGACCGCGCCGAAGACACCGCCGGCGCCGACCACGAGCAGGATGTTGCCGACCGGCTTGAGCGAGGCGGTGGAGACCGTCTCCAGGGACTTGCGGGACCAGCCGCGCCTGATGCCCAGCAGGTAGTACGCGAGCAGCAGCGCGATCGTCAGCGCCACGAAGGGGTGGCCGAAGAACTCGATGACCGAGCGGCCCGTCGACGGGTCGAGGGCGATGGACGAGAAGGTCGCGAGCAGGATCAGGATCAACGGGGTGCCGATGATCGCGAGGACCGTGCCGAGCGCGACCGGCGTCTCCCGGGGCGTGATACCCGAGGCGCGCTGCTCGGCGGCGACCGCGGCCTTGGACTCCTCCGCCGCCTCGACCATGTCCTGCGGGACCTCGACGAAGATGCGCCGCCCGATCCAGGCGGCGTAGGCCCACGCGGCGAGGACGGCCGGGACGCCGACGATGACGCCCATCAGGATGACCCAGCCGAGATCCACCTTGAAGAGTCCGGCCGCGGCGACGGGGCCCGGGTGCGGGGGCAGGAAGGCGTGGGTCATCGAGAGACCGGCGAGCAGCGGCATCGCGTACAGCAGGATCGATTTGCCGGACCGCTTGGCGGCGGCGTACACGATCGGCGCGAGGACGAAGATGCCGACGTCGAAGAAGACCGGGATACCGAAGACGACACCGGTGACGCCCATGGCGAGCGGGGCGCGCTTCTCGCCGAAGAGGTTCAGCAGGCGGGCGCTCAGCACCTCGGCGCCGCCGGACACTTCGAGGATCGCGCCGAGCATGGTGCCGAGTCCGATGATGATCGCGACATGGCCGAGGATGCCGCCCATCCCGGTCTCGATCATCGAGACGGCGGCGGACTTCTGGACCGTACCGAAGAGTTCGGTGACGGACAGGCCGGCCGCGAGACCGACGGCTATGGAGACACCGAGCAGCGCCACGAAGGGCTGGAGCCTGACCTTGATGATCAGGAAGAGGAGCAGGACGATGCCGAGGGCGGCGACGGTCAGCAGACCGGCGGTACCGTCGATCAGGAGCAGCAGACCCCCCGTGTGGGGCGGGGTCTCCGGTGGTGCGTCAGCGGCGAGCAGCATGGGGAGCCTCTGGTTCGTGGGCAGGGGGGGTCACGGCACGGCACCCGGGCGGGCGGGCAGGTGGCCGGGGCGCCGTGCCGTACGGTGTCGTGCCGTATGGCGGTACGGAGACGCGGCTCAGCCGAGGACGGCCAGCGCGTCGATCTCGATCAACAGCCCCTTGGGCAGGCCCACGTACACCGTCGTGCGCGCGGCGGGCGCCTCCTTCAGACCCTGCTCACCGAAGTAGGTGTTGTAGATCTCGTTCATCTCGGCGAAGTGGTCGACGTCGGTGAGGTAGACGCGCATCATCATCACGTCGTCCCAGCTCGCGCCGCCCTCCTCCAGGATCGCCTTGACGTTGGCGAAGGTCTGGAGGGTCTGCTCGCGCAGCGTCGGGCCCGCGACGGTGGGCGGCTGCCCCTCGACGGCCGGGAGGAAGCCGACCTGGCCCGCGACCTGGAGGATGTTGCCCTTGCGGACGCCGTGCGAGAACTTCGCGGGCGGGGTGGTGTGGGTCGCCGGGGTGAGCGCGGTCTTGGAGGTCGGCGCGGTCTTCTCGGTCTTCTCGGTCTTCTCGGTCATGAAGCGTCCTTGCTGGGGTGGGTGTTGCCGGAGTACTCCCTGCTGATCGCGTCGGCGGTACGGCGCACCAGCGGGAGCAGGGTGAGGAGTTCCTCCGCGGTGACGACGACATTCGGCGCGGAGACCGACATGGCGGCGACGACCCGGCCGTCCGCGCCGCGGATGGGCGCGCCGACGCAGTTGATGGATTCCTCGTGGCCGCCGAGATCGGTGGCCCAGCCCTGTTCGCGCACGGTCGCCAGCTCCTTGAGGAAGGCGGCCGCATTGGGGCTCGAACGGGGCGTGTACATGGGGTAGTCGAGGCGTTCCGCGAGCACGCGGCGCTCGGCCTCGGGGAGGTCGGCGAGCAGCAGCTTGGCGACGGCGGCCACGGTGATCGCGACCGGTTTGCCGATCCGCGAGTACATCCGGACCGGGTAGCGGCTCTCGACCTTGTCGATATAGAGGACTTCACCGTCCTCGTGCACGGCTAGGTGGACGGTGTGACCGCACTGGCTGTTGAGAGCGACCAGATGGGAGTGGGCGATGTCGCGCATGTCGAGGTTCTCGACGGCCTCTTGCGCGAGCGCGAAGAGCCGCGCGCCCAGGCGGTAGCGGTTGTCCTGCTGGCGGTAGACGAGCCCGTGTTCATGGAGCGTACGGAGGAGCCGGAGCGCGGTGGACTTGTGCACGCCGAGCCGGTCGGCGACCTGCCCGAGATCGGCGGGGCCCTGGGCGAGCAGCGGCAGAATGCTCAGCGCCCGGTCGACGGTCTGGCTCATGGGGTACGTACCTCTCGCTCCGTGGCCGCCGTCCAGCCGGGGCCGAGACGAAGTGTGCCCCAGGCGGTGTCGTCGAGGTCCACGAGCCGGTCGGCGTCGGCCCGGGAGGGTGGTGTGCCGAGGTCTCCGGGGACGGTGAGGGTCGCGGCGGCCATCAGGTGGCCGTGCCGGAGGCGGGCGGCGGCGGGCAGGCCGCGGAGGGTCGCGGAGAGGAATCCGGCGGCGAAGGCGTCCCCGGCGCCGACGGGCGCGACGACATCGACGCGCAGGGCGGGCACGGAGGTGACGGCGTCGGCGCCCCTCACGGAGGCCGGGCCCGTGTCGGCGCCCCTCACGAAGGCCGGGCCCGTGTCGGCGCCCGGCACGGGAGCCAGGCCCGTACGGACCGTGCCGCCCACCTCGCGTTCGTACACCGTCGCCCCCGCGCTCCCCCGCTTCACCACCAGCGTCGCCGGCTCCGGGAGCGCCGCCCGGATCGCGTCCCCGCCGTGCAGGCCCCACGCCTCGGCCGCCTCGTCCTCGCCGACGAAGACCAGATCGGCGCCCCGCGCGAGGTCCAGCAGGACGCGGGCGCCCGAGCCGTCGCGCCAGAGTCCCGGCCGGTGGTTGACGTCGAAGGAGACCAGCGGGCGGCCCGGCGCGCGGCCGGTCAGCTCGCGCATCAGGGCGAGGCAGTCGTCCGAGAGCGCGGCCGTGATGCCCGATACATGCAGCACGCGCCCGGCCCACAGGTCGTCGTACGGCAGGGTCCCGGGCGCCATCGCGGAGGCGGCGGAGCCGGCCCGGTAGTAGGCGACCTCGTGCGCGTCGGTGGCGCGGTCCGTCGCGGTACGGAAGTAGATGCCGGTGGGCCGGTCCGGGTCGCGGAGTACGCCCGAGGTGTCGACCCCGTACGCGGCGATCGCGTCGACGAGATGGTCGCCGAAGCCGTCGGCGCCGACCCGGCTGACCCACTTCACGGTGTGCCCGGCGGCGGCCAGCGCGCAGGCGACATTGGATTCGGCGCCGCCGATCGTACGGGCGAAGGAGGGGACGTCGGCGAGGCGGCCCGGGAGCGAGGGCAGGAAGGTGACCATGGATTCACCGAGGCAGACGACCTCCACGCCGGGGTGGAGGTCCGTGTCTACGGTTCCGGTCACTCTGAGGCTCCTCGCCGCTCGGCCGACCCTGGGTCGGTCACCGTGGAGGGGTCACCATTGACCCGCTGTCGGCTCGGATGTTAGACAGCCCTCAGCGATATGCGCAATGGCCATTGCATGTAGTGCAACGAGATCGATAGTGGGGAGGCTCCATGGCCGCCGGCCGACGAACGGACGAGCTGAACGGGCTGCACGGGCCGGACGGACTGGACGGGCCGAAGGAGGCGAAGGAGGCGAAGGAGGCGAGCAGTCCGAGCGTGCTCAAGGCGCTCGACGCACTCAGCGGCGAACGCGTCGACCACCGCTTCAAGTCCCTCCCTCCGGACGCGGACGGCCTGACCGTCGGCGCTCTCGCCGCCGAGCGCCGCTCCCTGTTCACCGGCGGCTTCACCACCCCGGTCCTCGCCCTCTCCGCCGAGTCGGTCGAGCACAACCTCGCGCTCCTGGAGACCTACTCCGAGCGCCACGGCCTCGCCTTCGCCCCGCACGGCAAGACCTCCATGTCCCCTCGGCTCTTCGCGCGCCAGCTGGAGCACGGCGCCTGGGGCATCACCGCCGCCGTACCCCACCAGGCCCGCGTCTACCGCGCGTTCGGCGTCCAGCGGATCTTTCTCGCCAATGAAGTGGTCGACGCGGCGGCGCTGCGCTGGCTCGCCGCCGAGCTGGACAGCGACCCCGGCTTCCGCTTCGTCTGCTACGTCGACTCCGTACGCGGCGTCGAGCTGATGGACGAGGCCCTGCGGGCCGCCGGAGCCGGCCGTCCGGTGGAGGTCGTGGTCGAGCTGGGCGCGGGCGAGGGGGCGCGTACCGGCGCGCGTACGGAGGCGGAGTGCGCGGCGGTCGCCGACGCGGTGGCGGCCGTACCGACCCTGCGGCTGACCGGCGTCGCCGGTTACGAGGGCGAGGTGCCCGGGGCGGACGGCGAGAGCGTCCGCGCCTGGCTGCGCCGACTGGTCGCGCTGGCGGCGGAGTTCGACGCGGCGGGGCGGTTCGACGGCACGGACGAGATCGTGCTCAGCGCGGGCGGCAGCGCCTGGTTCGACGCGGTCGCCGACGTGTTCGCGGACGTCCCCGCCCTCTCCCGGCCCGTGCTGAAGCTGCTGCGCTCCGGCGCGTACGTCTCGCACGACGACGTCCACTACCGCCATCTCACCCCCTTCAACCGGGTCCCCGAGGAGGGCTCCCTCCAGCCCGCCTTCCGGCTCTGGGCGCAGGTCGTCTCCCGCCCGTCGCCGGAGCAGGCGTTCGTCAACGCCGGTAAGCGGGACGCGGCGTACGACCTCGACATGCCGGTGGCACAGGTCGTACGGGACGGCCGCACCGGCGAGATCCGCCCCGCGACGGGGATCACCGTGGCGCGCCTGTCCGACCAGCACGGCTGGCTGACCACGACATCCGACGCCGCTCTGGAGGTCGGTGACTGGGTCGGGATGGGGCTGTCCCACCCCTGTACGTCGTTCGACAAGTGGCAGCTGATCCCGCTGGTGGAGGCGGACGGCACGGTCACCGATCTCATCCGTACATTCTTCTGACCTCCGGGGGGCCTTCGCACATGGATCTCGTCATTCGCGACGCACGGGTCATCGACGGCACGGGCGGCCCGTCGTACCGCGCCGATGTCGGCATCGAGGACGGCCGGATCGCGGCGATACGGCGCGAGGGCGAGCCGCGCCCGTCCGGCGCCCGCGTCCTCGACGCGGCCGGGCTGGCCCTCTCCCCCGGCTTCATCGACATGCACGCGCACAGCGATCTCGCCCTGCTGCGCGACCCCGAGCACACCGCGAAGGCCGCGCAGGGCGTCACGCTCGAAGTGATCGGCCAGGACGGGCTGTCGTACGCGCCGGTGGACGACGCGACGCTCACGCAGGTCCGGCAGACGATCACCGGCTGGAACGGCGGTGCGCCCGGGGATACGACCGTCGACTTCGACTGGCGCACGGTCGGCGAATATCTCGACCGGCTGGATCGCGGCATCGCGGTCAACGCGGCGTATCTGATCCCGCAGGGCACGGTCCGTATGTACGCGGTCGGCTGGGACGACCGGCCCGCGACGGACGCCGAACTCGCCCGTATGAAGCGGCTGGTGGCCGAGTCGATGGAGCAGGGCGCGGTCGGGATGTCCTCGGGGCTGACCTACACGCCGGGCATGTACGCGGCCGACGCCGAACTCACCGAGCTGTGCCGGGTGGTGGCGGGCTACGACGGCTACTACTGCCCGCATCACCGCTCGTACGGCGCCGGGGCGCTCCAGGCGTACGAGGAGATGGTGACGCTGACCCGGGACGCGGGCTGCGCCCTCCACCTCGCCCACGCCACCATGAACTTCGGCGTGAACAAGGGCAGGGCGCCCGAACTGCTCACGCTCCTCGACGAGGCGCTGGCCGCGGGCGCGGACATCTCGCTCGACACGTATCCGTACACGCCGGGGTGTACGACGCTCGTCGCGATGCTGCCGAGCTGGGCGAGCGAGGGCGGTCCCGACGCGATCCTGGAGCGGCTGCGCGACGAGGCGACCGCCGAGAGGATCCGCCATCACATGGAGGTCATCGGCGCGGACGGCTGTCATGGCGTGCCCATCGAGTGGGACACCATCGAGATCTCCGGGGTCACGGCCCCCGCTCTCGCGGACCATGTCGGCAGGACGGTCGCGGACTCGGCGGCGCGGGCGGGCGAGGCGCCGTGGACCACGGCGCGCCGGCTGCTGATCGAGGACCGGCTCGGCTCGACGATCCTCCAGCATGTGGGCCACGAGGAGAACGTCCGGCAGATCATGCGCCACCGCGTCCACACGGGCGGCAGCGACGGCATCCTCCAGGGCGCGAAGCCGCATCCGCGCGCGTACGGCACGTTCCCGCAGTATCTGGGCCGGTACGCGCGGGAGCTGGGCGTCCTGACCCTGGAGGAGTGCGTGGCCCACCTCACCGCCCGCCCGGCCGCCCGCCTCCGCCTCCCCGACCGTGGCCTGGTCCGCGAGGGCTACCGCGCGGACCTGGTCCTCTTCGACCCGGACACCGTCGCGGCGGGCTCCACCTTCGAGAAACCGCGCACGCTGCCGGTGGGCATTCCGCATGTGCTGATCGACGGCCGCTTCGTGATCGAGGACGGCCGCCGGACAAGCGCCCTGGCGGGAAGGTCGGTGCGCCGGACGGGACGGTGAGCATCACCACCAGATCGATCAGGTTGATCGACCATCGCGTAGATGAGGGTCGCACCGCTGCCGCTCCCGCTCCTCGGCCCGCGCCCAGACGTCTGCGGCTTCCTGCTTCTCCGCAGAAGTAAAGGCGCCGTGCTCCCGCTCGTACCCCTCCAGATACGCCAGTGCCGCCTGATTACGCCCTTCACCGATTCCTGGTCCTGTTTGTTCGTCCATCATGAACGCGAATTCAACCAGCGATTTGATGGGTGATCCGGACCCGGCCGACGCGGTGGCCCGAACCGGGATTGCCCTCAGACCGAGGCCAGACGCAGCACCAGCGCCGCGACAGCGAGCAGGAAGATGACGACAACCGGCGCGATCGCGTAGTCCTTGGCCCGCAGATGCGCGACGGCGGCGCCGATGAAGTAGAGGACCACGCCGATCGCGGCGGCGACGCCGAGCGGCGGCACCCAGAGTCCGACGATCAGCCCGACGGCGCCCGCCGTCTTCAGCGTGGCAAGGCGCGGGAGCCAGCTCTCGGGCACGCCGAGCCCGGTCATCGAGCCGACGATCTTCTCCTGCCGGGTGAAGGTACCGACGGCGGAGCCGGTCAGGACGGCGGCGAGCAGGATGCCGACGACGGCATAGGCGATGAACACGATGACCTCTCGGAAGACACGGGCGGGCCCGGCTGGACAGGGCCGCCATCGGCCAGGCATGGCCGAATTCCTCAGCACCTTACTTTAAGTAAGTTACGAAGGCCAGGCCCGCGCACACCCGCGTTCCGCTATCCCTCCAGTTCCACCTCGACCAGCCGGCGGAGATGCCGGCGCGCGTCCGTCGTCGTGAGGGGTGGGGACTGGCGGAGGCGTTGGAGGGCCAGGCCGTCGGCCAGCGCGGCGAAGCGTACGGCGAAGTCGGCCGGGTCGTCGCAGTGGAAGTCGCCCTCGGCACGGCCGCGTTCGACCAGGGCGCGGATCTCGCCGTGCCAGCTCTCGTAGCGGGCGGCCTGGCCGCGGGCGAACGCCTGGTCGCGGTCGCCCGCGTTCCAGTAGTCGAACCACATCCGCCAGTGCCGGTCGGTGTCGTCCGTGAAGAGCGCGTCGATGAGCAGCCGCAGCCCCTCCGCCGCGCGGGTCGCCCGGTCCGCGGCCTCGCTGAGCGCGCCGTAGTAGCGCTCGATGTGCAGCACCATCGCCTCGGAGAGGACTTCCTGCACGCTCTCGAAGTGGTACGTGACCGTGCCGACCGACACCCCCGCCGCCGCCGCGACATCGCGTACCCCGACCGCCGCCGAGCCGCGCTCCGCTATCAGCGGCACCGCGGCCTCCGCGATGAGCCGGCGGCGGACCTCGGTGGGCTGGCGGGTGCGCCGGGAGGCGTCGACCGCGCGCCGCGGTGTCCGCGCCGTCATCCGGATGTCCTGGGGGTCGTCCTGTGCCAGCCGCGCTTGGCCACTGTCTCTCCGTTCGCCCGTGCTTCGAGCCCGCTGTCCATGACGAACTCCGTTGCCGTGGCGCTCAGTTCCGTACGGGTGGTGATCTCGGCGTCCCAGCCGTCCGGGCGCCGCAGCCGGATCGTCCACCGGGACTCCGCCACGGCCGACAGGGGATCGTCCGCACGGATACGGTACGTCTCGCGCGCGCTCTCCTCGTACCGCAGGCCGTCCGGATAGGTGCGCGAGCCGCCGTAGTTCGGGTCCACCTCCAGGGTCCATTCCCCGGTCGCGACCTCGTGCCGTACGACTCGCTCGGGGGTACGCGGCCCGGCGGGCGGGCCGGCCGTCACCGGCAGCGGCGGGGCCTGCTCCGGCTCCTCGAAGCGGAGGGGGGCGCGGCCCCTGTCGTACGCCGGGTCCCGTACGGGCAGCAGCACCGCGCTCTCACCGGGGAGCACCGTCAGCCGGCCGCGCTCGCCGTGCGGCCAGACCCAGGGCCAGTACGCGTCGGAGACGGCGACACGGACGCGGTGTCCCGGCGGGAACGCGTAGCCGGTGGCGGTCAGTTCCCACTCGACGTCCTCGTACGTCCCCGGCACCCACGCGTCCGCCCGCTCCCGGCCGTGCCGCGACATCAGGTTGAGCACGCCCCGGGTGACGAGCGTGGACGAGCCGTCGGGCGCGACATCGCAGATCCGGGCGATGACATGGGCGCGCGGGGTGGCGCTGTCGAGCCGCAGCCGGACACGCGGACGGCCCAGGATCTCCACCCGCCCCGTCAGTGGCGCCGAGTCGAAGCAGACGGAACGGCCGTCCTCCTCGCGCTGGTCGGGCGGCAGATCGGCGGGGTTGCCGAAGGGGAAGAAGCGGCCCGCGTCGACCCCGGTGTGCTGCGGCGACCGAACGACCACGGGAGCCGCGCCCCTGTCGCCCAGCGGACGCGCGTCCCAGCTCACGGACGGCGACGGCCAGTTGTCGTCGCCGACCCAGCGGCCCGGCATCGTCGCGTACGAAGGGGCGGGCGGGACGGGGTCGTTGAGCCAGGAGCGCAGCAGCGGCTCGGACATCACCCCGGTCTCCTCGTCCTTCAGCCAGTGGTCCCACCAGCGCAGGGTCTCCTGGAGGAAGCCGATCGCCGGGCCCGGCGGCAGCCCCCGGTCCGGGTACTGGTGCGACCAGGGCCCGATCAGCCCCCGTACCCGCGCCGGGTCCAGATGCTCGACCAGCCGCAGCACGGTGTCCCGGTACGGATCGGCCCAGCCGCCCACCGCGAGGACGGCCGCGTCGAGGGCCGTGTAGTCCTCGCAGACACTGCCGTGCCGCCAGTAGTCGTCGCGTTCCTGATGGGCGAGCCAGGTGTGCAGATACGGTTCGATCGCGTCGAGCCGCTCCCGCCACATGGGCAGCCACCGGTCCGCGCCGACGTGCGCCGGGTCCGGCGGCCGGCCGGTGAAGGCGAGCATCGTGCCGGCCCAGGCGAGCATGTCGATCCCGAGGACGGCGCCGCCGGTGTAGTGCACGTCGTTGTCGTAACGGTCGTCCGTGGAGCAGACGGTGACGATCGCCTTGAGCGGTTCGGGGCGCAGGGCGGCGATCTGGAGGGCGTTGAAGCCGCCCCAGGAGATCCCGAACATGCCGACCTTGCCCGAGCACCAGGGCTGCGCGGCGAGCCAGTTGACGACATCGACGCCGTCGGCCAGCTCGGTCTCCGTGTACTCGTCGAGCATCACGCCCTCGGAGTCCCCGCTGCCGCGCAGATCGACCCGCACGGAGGCGTAGCCGTGCCCGGCGTACCAGGGATGGCGCTGGGCGTCGCGGGGGGCGGTCCAGTCGCTCTTGCGGTACGGGAGGTATTCGAGGAGGGCGGGGACGGGGGCGGTGCCGGCGCCGGCAGGGCGCCAGACGCGGGCGTGGAGGCGGGTGCCGTCGCGGGTGGGGATGTGGAGGTCCTCTACGTGGACCTCGTGGTCGAAGTGGTGCCGGTACTTCACGTTGCTCCTCTTGTGCGGGTGCGATGCGCCTGCGGCGGGCTGTTCCCCAACCCGCCCCTTCCCGTAACCGGGGCTCCGCCCCGGACCCCGGTCCTCAATCGCCGGACGGGCTGCCATTCAGCGTCGCCGCCATCAAGCCCCGCGTATACGCGTGCTTCGGCGCCCCGAACACCTCCTCCGTGGGCCCCTCCTCCACCACCACCCCGTCGCGCAGCACGATCACCCGGTCGGCGATCCCGCGTACCACCGCGAGGTCATGGCTGATGAAGAGGCAGGCCAGCTGCCGCTCCCTGCGCAGATCGTCGAGCAGCCGCAGCACCTCCGCCTGGACGGAGACATCGAGCGCGGTGGTGATCTCGTCGGCGATCAGCACGTCCGGTTCGCCGGCCAGCGCACGGGCGATGCCGATGCGCTGGCGCTGGCCGCCGGAGAGCTGTGCGGGCAGCCGGTCGGCGAGGGCCGGGTCGAGGCGTACGTCGGCGATGAGTCGGCGGGCGCGGGCGGCGGTTTCGGGGCGGGTGGCCGTCGTGCCGAAGAAGCGCAGCGGGCGCCGTACCGCGTCGCCCACCGAGCGCCGGGGGTTCAGCGAGGTGTCGGCGTTCTGGAAGACGAGCTGGATCTTCCGCCGCAGCGACGGCGGACGCCGGCGTGAAGGGCGGGTGAGGTCGCCCGCCTCGTGGGTCATCGTGCCGCCGGACGGCGCCCGCAGGCCCGCCAGCGACCAGGCGAGCGTGGACTTTCCGCTGCCCGACTCCCCCACCAGCGCCAGGATCTCGCCGCGCCGTACCTGGAAGGAGACGCCGTGGACGGCGCGGGTGGAGCCGTAGTCGATGGTCACATCCCTTACGGCCACGGCCTCCGGCGCGTCGGCGGGCAGGACGGCCCTCGGCCGGATCTCCCGGCTGCCGTCCTCCCCGACCAGCGCCAGCCCCTCGTCCGTCAGGCGCGGGACGCTGGCCAGCAGGCGCCGGGTGTACGGCTCGGCGGGGGCGGCGAAGAGCCGGCGCGTGGGCGCGGACTCCACGACGCGGCCCGCGCGCAGCACGGTCACCTGGTCCGCCATGTGCGCGACCACCCCGAGGTCATGGCTGACCAGGACGGCGGCGAGGCCGAGTTCGGCGCGCAGCGCGCCGATGAGGTCCAGGACGCCGCGCTGGGTGACGACATCGAGGCCGGTGGTGGGTTCGTCGAGGACGAGGATCCGGGGACGTGCCGCGATGGCCATGGCGATGGCCACGCGCTGCTGCTGGCCGCCGGAGAGTTCGTGCGGGTAGCGGCGGGCGAGTTCGGCGGGGCGTGGCAGACGGACCTGTTCGAGGAGTTCCAGCACGGCGGCGGAAGTGGCGGCCCGTCCGGCGGCCTTGTCCCGCAGCGCTTCCCCGATCTGCTTGCCGATCCGCATGGACGGGGTCAGCGCGTGTCCGGCGTTCTGCGCGACCATCGCGACCGTACCGCCGCGCAGCCGTCTCAACTCCCGTGCGGGCAGGGCGAATACGTCCTTGCCGTCGACCCGTACCGTGCCCGCCGTGATCCGCGAGCCATGCCGCAGATGGCCGAGGAGCGTGGCGGCGACGGTCGACTTCCCGCTGCCCGACTCGCCCACCAGGGCCAGGGTCTGCCCCGGGTGGACCTCGGCGGAGACATCGGCGACGACGGGGATGTCCGCGCCGCCCGAGCGGTAGGCGACACCCAGTCCGGTCACGGAAACGATGGGGTCCATCAGGATCCCTCCCTTGTCCGGTCGACGCCCCACGCCTTGGAGAGGCCGTCGGCGGCGAGGTTGAGCCCGACCACGAGCGTGGCCAGGGCGATGATCGGCGCGAGGCTCGCCATCGGTACGACGGTGATGGCGGTGCGGTTCTCGGCGACCATCAGCCCCCAGTCGGGGGTGGGCGGATTGGCGCCGAAGCCGAGGAACGACAGGGAGCTGATCAGCAGCACCACCCAGGAGGCGCGCATCGCGAACTCGACACACACCACGTCGGTGATGTTGGGGAGCACCTCGCGGCGCAGGACCGGCCAGATCCCCTCGCCCCGGGCGCGGGCGGCGGTGACGTAGTCGGCGGGGACGACGGCGAGCGCGGCGCCGCGTACGACCCGTACCACCTGGGGTACGTAGACGACGGCGATGGCCGGCACGATCACCCACGGCCCCGAGCCGAGCGCCGTGACGATGACCAGCAGGGCGAGGATCGACGGCACGGACAGCACCGCGTCGAGCACCCGCATCAGCGCGTCGTCCAGCCGGCCCCCGCGCAGGGCGGCGGCGCAGCCGAGCACGGTACCGAGCGCGACGGTCAGGACGGTCGCGGCGGCCGAGACGCCGAGCGCGTACCGCCCGCCGTACAGCACCCGGGTCAGTACGTCGCGCCCGTACTGGTCGGTGCCCGCCCAGTGGTCCGCGCCCGGTCCGAGCAGCGCCCGGGAGGAGTCGCCCACGGTCGGCGCGTAGGACGTCAGCAGCGGTGCGAGCAGCGCGACGGCCACATGGACGGCGACGATCGCGAGTCCGATGGTGGCGGCGCGGGAGGAGCGTACGGTCCGCCAGGTTCTGATGACTGCGGTGCTCATCGGGCCCTGCCTCCTCGGGTACGGAGCTTGGGGTTCAGGGCCATCGCGCCGAGGTCGGCGGCGAGATTGCACAGGACGTACACGACCGCGCTGATCAGGGCGATGGCCTGGATGACGGGCAGATCGCGGTTCTGTACGGAGGAGAGCATCAGCTTGCCGATGCCCGGGTAGTTGAAGACGTTCTCGACGACGGCGACGCCGCCGATCAGCCAGGCCACGTTCAGCGCGATCACATGCAGGGTGGGCAGCAGGGCACTGGGCAGCGCGTGGCGGGTGACCACGCGCCAGGAGGACAGGCCCTTGAGCCGGGCGGTGGTGACGTACTCGCTCGCCATCACGTCGATGACCGAGGTACGGGCCATGCGCACGATGTACGCGGCCATCACGACCGCGAGCGAGGCGGCGGGCAGCCAGACCGCCGGCAGCAGCTGTCCGGTGGTGGCGCCGGGGCCGTAGAGCACCACGGCGGGGAACAGCGGCAGGGCGACGGAGAAGGCGAGCACCAGCACGGTCGCCACGACGAACTCCGGGACGCTCATCCCGACCAGGCTGACGGTGGAGATGAGGTGGTCGGGCCAGCGGTCCCGGTACAGCCCCGCGACGACGCCGAGCACGAGCGAGCCGGTGACCGCGAAGAGGACGGTGACGAGGGCGATCAGCAGCGAGTTGCCGAGATACTGCGCGACCTCGCCGCCCACGGCCTTGCCCGAGACGAGCGAGACGCCGAAGTCGCCGTGCAGCGCGCCCTTCACCCACTCGGTGTAACGCTCCCAGGCGGGCTGGTCGAGGCTGAGTTTCTCGCGGAGCGCGGCGACGGCGGAGGGGGTGGCGTCCTTGCCGAGCACCTGCGTGGCGACATCGCCGGGCAGCGCCTGGACGGCGAGGAAGACCAGGACGGACGAGAGCAGCAGCGTGCCGAGCGCGGAGACGACCCGGCGGGCGATGAAGGTGAACACGCTCCTCACGCCCCCTTCAGGCCGATGCCGAGATAGTCGAACTCGAAGCCGTACTCCGCGTAGCCGCGCACCTGCCGGGAGATCCCGACGAGCCGGTCGGCGAACATCGGGGTGATCGCCCCGCCCTTCTCGATGACGAAGGTCTGCGCCTCGCCGTACAGCTCGCGTCGGCGGGCGTCGTCGGTCTCGGCCCGCGCCCGGTCGAGGAGCGCGTCGAACGCCGGGTC
This sequence comes from Streptomyces scopuliridis, assembly GCF_042790125.1. Classification (GTDB taxonomy): domain Bacteria; phylum Actinomycetota; class Actinomycetes; order Streptomycetales; family Streptomycetaceae; genus Streptomyces; species Streptomyces scopuliridis_A. The sequence goes on along the minus strand of NZ_JBHTZS010000002.1, from coordinate 299,111 downwards.
GGACCAGGCCGTCTCGTTGTAGCCGGAGCCGCCGCGGAAGACCTGGTTGAGGAGCTGGTCGACGGGCCTGCCGGTGAACCAGTACGTGGCCATCAGCGGCTTCTTCATCCAGATCTGGGTGTAGTAGGAGTCCGCGGCGGCCGTCTTCACCCGGATCCGGATCCCGGCGCGCGCGGCGGACTCCTGATAGGCGAGGGCCATGGGCGTGAAGATCGGGTCGTAGGAGGAGGTGTAGAGGTCGACCGCGAGCCGTTCGTGACCGGCCCGCTTGAGCAGATGGCGGGCCTGCTCGGGGTCGTGGACCGGGTGCGCGGCGATGTGATGGGGGTCGATGGGCGGTACGGGGTTGTCCCAGCCGGCGGTGCCCGCGCCCTGGAGAGCGACCTTGAGGATGTGCTCGGGGTCGTACGCGAGCTTCATCGCCTGCCGTACCCGTACGTCCGTGAAGGGCTTCTCGGTGGTGAGCATCGGCAGGACGTACCACTGGGCGGCCTTGGCGCGGGCGATGGTGGCGCGGTCGGAGGCGGCGACGACCCGGGCGGTGGCGAAGTCCAGATTGGTCTGGGAGAGCAGATCGACCTGTCCGGCGAGCAGGGCGTTGGAGCGGGCCTGCATATCGGCGACGGAGGAGAAGTCGATGGCGTCCAGGACCGGGCGGCCGGCCCAGTGGTCCTCGTACGCGGTGACGCGGCCGGGTCCCGCGGAGGTGAAGGAGGACAGCTTGAAGGGGCCGGTGCCGATGCCGGTGCGGCCGATGGAGCGGGCGCTGCCGTCGGGGACGACGTAGCAGTTGTAGTGCGTGAGCAGGCTGGGGAACTCGGCGTTGGCGGTCTTCAGCGGTACGACAAGCGTGTGCGGGTCGGGGGTGCGCAGCGTCTTCGGGTCGACGAGCGGGGCGAGGACGGCGGCCTGCGGGGAGGCGGTCGCGGCGTCGAGGATATGGCGCAGGGTGTAGGCGGCGTCGGCGGCGGTGAAGGGGCGGCCGTCGTGGAAGGCGACGCCCCGGCGGAGCCGGAAGGTCCAGGTCCTGGCCCGGTCGTCGGGCTCCCAGGACTCGGCGAGGTCGGGGGCGAGATGACCGTCGGGGCCGATGCGGACGAGCCGGTTGTAGAGGGCGCCCAGGTATTCGTACGCGGACAGCGCGCTCGCCGGGTCCAGGGTCTCGGCCTCGGAGGCGGGCGGCCGGGCGATGCGCAGGGTGCCGCCGGGGGCGGGCCGGCCGGACGGGGCGGCGGCGGGCACGGCGCCGGCGGCGGGGCCCGCGCCCGGCCCGGAGCCCGCGCCGGAGCAGCCGGTGAGCAGCCAGGAGGCGCCGAGTGCGGCGCCGCCCGCCGCCGCGGCGGCGAGGAGGGACCGCCGGGGTATCGACTGCTCGGCTGTCTGCCGGGGTGTCCCGGGCGGTGTTCGCTGGGAGGTGTCGGACATGTACCGGGCACCCTTCGCGTTATTCGTTCAGTCGAACGATTGGGTGAAGTGCGTGAACGATAGCCAGCCGCCACGACCGCGCCAACCCCCCGACCGCGGAAATTAACCGGAGAAATCCACTCGTTACCCGGTGCGACCCGGCCCGCGCGACGGCGCGGCGGGGGGCGAACCCGCCCGGACGTGGCCAAAACCACCGAGCACCCCCGCCCACAGCGCCGTAAGGTGGCCGCCATGCAGGTCATCCAGTCGACGAAGCTCGCCAACGTCTGTTACGAGATCCGGGGCCCGGTCCTCGATGAGGCGATGGCGCTGGAAGCAGCGGGCCACCGCATCCTCAAGCTCAACACCGGCAACCCCGCGGCCTTCGGCTTCGAGTGCCCGCCGGAGATCCTTGAGGACATGCTCCGCAATCTGTCCGGGGCACACGGCTACGGCGACGCGAAGGGGCTGCTGTCCGCGCGGCGCGCGGTGATGCAGCACTACCAGACCAAGGGCATCGAGCTGGGCGTCGAGGACATCTACCTCGGCAACGGCGTCTCCGAGCTGATCCAGATGTCGATGCAGGCGCTGCTGGACGACGGCGACGAGGTGCTCGTCCCCGCCCCGGACTATCCGCTGTGGACCGCGTCGGTCTCCCTCGCGGGCGGGACGGCCGTGCACTACCGCTGCGACGAGCAGGCGGAGTGGATGCCGGACCTCGCCGACATCGAGCGGAAGATCACCGACCGGACCAAGGCGATCGTGATCATCAACCCGAACAATCCGACCGGCGCCGTATACGGCGAGGAGATGCTCGGCGCGCTCACCGAGATCGCCCGGCGCCACGATCTGGTCGTCTGCTCCGACGAGATCTACGACCGGATCCTCTACGACGGGGCCACGCACACCCCGACCGCCGCCGTCGCGCCCGATCTGCTCACCCTCACCTTCAACGGGCTCTCCAAGAACTACCGGGTGGCCGGGTTCCGCTCCGGCTGGCTGGCGGTCTGCGGGCCCAAGGGGCACGCCGGCTCGTACATCGAGGGGCTGACGATTCTGGCCAATATGCGGCTGTGCGCCAATATGCCGTCGCAGCACGCGGTGGCCACGGCGCTGAACGGCCGGCAGTCGATCCAGGATCTGGTGCTGCCGGGCGGCCGGATACTGGAGCAGCGGAACACCGCGTACGAACTGCTCACCTCGATCCCGGGCGTGACCTGCGTCAAGCCCAAGGGCGCGCTGTACCTCTTCCCCCGGCTGGACCCCAAGGTCTACAAGATCAAGGACGACCGGCAGATGGTGCTCGATCTGCTGCGGGCCGAGAAGATCATGGTCGTGCACGGTACGGGGTTCAACTGGCCGGAGCCGGACCACTTCCGGATCGTGACGCTGCCGGCGGCGCAGGATCTGGCCGACGCGGTGACCAGGATCGGGACCTTCCTGGGCGGATACGCGCAGCCGTAGGGCTCGATCACGTGATCACCCGCCGACAGCTGCCGGACCGCACCCAGTTGCCGGACCGCACTCAACTTTAGACTGAATCCAAGGTAGGATGGTCTCCTGACGATGCCAGGAGGCCCTCCCATGTACGAGCCGATCCGTACCAAGTCGGTCCACGCGCTGGCCGACACCGCCGACTTTCCGCACCGCAGCCGCGAGGAAGAGCTGAACATCCAGCTCGCCGGGCATCTCTCCGCGCTGCTCGCCGTCACGGACGAGCTGGGGCTCGACGAGGCCGCCGAGTCCATCGCCGGACAGATCGCCAGGCTGCGCGGGGCCCCGCCGGCCCGGCACGCGGGGCTCACCGGCGCCGATCCGGCCGCGCTGCACCGCCGTGCCCTCGCCCTCGCGGGCCGCGCCCTGGTCGTCGCCGCCTCGCGCGCCGACACGGCGGCGGCGATCCTCTCCGCCGAGCGGATGGACGCGCATACCGCCGCGCTGCGCGAACCGCGTCTCGTCGGCGCCCCCTGACGGCCCCGGTCCACGGGCCGCGGAGGCGCGCGGACCGGGTGCCACACATGACGTGAGCCAGGTCGCGTCCAGGTGCGGGCGCGCCGCACGTGAACGCGCCCCTCCGGTTCCGCACCGGGATCGGCCCTTCACCTTCCGTACACCCAACTCCCCCCAGAACATTGGCTTCTGGGAGCACGCTTCCCTCGTGAAACGCATCGTAGGAATCGTTCTGGCGGTGCTGCTGATCGGCGGCGTGGCAGCGGCCGTCGTAGCAGGACGGGAAGACCAGGGCTCGGGCACGGCAACGAAGACCGTGCGGGGTGTGATCGGTTCGGAGAAGAGCGAGTTCTTCGCGGACCCCGATGTGGTGAAGGCCCTGGCGGACAAGGGCTTCGCCGTCAGGACGGAGGCCTCGGGCTCCTGGGCCATGGAGGAACTGCCGCTCACCGGCTATGACTTCGCCTTTCCCGCGTCCGAGGCCCCGGGCAAGGAGCTGGCCACGAAGCAGGGCGTACAGGGCGGCGTGCTGCGGCCCTTCTACTCGCCGCTGGTCGTCGTCGCGCACCGCCCGGTCGCCGAGGTGCTGGCGCGCAACGGGCTGGCCGCTCTCACCGGGAAGCCGGGCGCGGAAGGGCGTGGCACGTTCCGGATGGGCCCGTTCCTGGACGCGGTCCGCGCGGACCGCACCTGGCAGCAGCTCAAGGGCGCCTCGGCGCACGCCGAGCTGAACGGGACGGTCTTCATCAGCAGCACCGACCCCGAGACCTCCAACTCCGGGGCGCTCTATCTCGCCGCCGCGTCCTTCGTCGCCAACGGCGGACTCGTCAGCGACGCGGGCGGCGTCGACCGTACCGCGCCGCTGCTCAGGAAACTGATCGCGCCGCAGGGCGCCCAGAAGACCAGCTCCGACGCGCCGTTCCGCGACTTCATCAGCGGCGCGGGCAATCCGCTGGTGCTGGTGTACGAGTCGCAGGTGGCGTCGATGCTGCTCCAGAAGCAGGACGTCGGCGATCTGGTGGTGCTCTATCCGGACACCACGGTCACCAGCGACCACACCCTCGTCCCGCTCACCGACGACGGCCGCGCGCTTGGCGAGCTGCTCACCACCGACAAGCGGCTGCGCGAGCTGGCGGTACGCCACGGCTTCCGCCCGCAGGGCGTCCCGGCCGAGTTCACCGCCGCGACCGCCGCCTACACGGCCCATCTCGACCAGACACTGACCAGCGTCCACCAGGCGCCCGTGCCCACCACCCAGTGGCTTCAGGCGATGGCGCGGCGGAGCCGGTCCTGATGCCTTCCCGGCATCGGCACACACCCAGGGGGACCAGATGACCACGGAGAACACGGCGGGCGCGCCGAGCGAGCTGATTCTCACGCCGCCCGAGCCCGTCGCCCCGGTCCGTACCGAACAGGCGGCGGGGCTCGTACCGCTCGACGCCTCCGTACGCGAGGAGATGACCCGGCGCGCCACGGACTATGTCGGCTCGCTCGCCGGCCTCGACGCGCGCTCGCCCGAATTCACCACGCGCATCGGGGAGATCGCGGCCCTCGGCTCCGGCGAGATCCGCGGCGCCGCCCAGCAGTCCAACCGGATGCTGGACCGTACGGTCCGCTCGCTCGCGTCCGGCGGCGAGGACGCCCAGGCCCGGGTGTCGTCCTCGCTCGTCGAACTGCGCCGTACGGTCGAGGACCTGGACCCGCGCGACACCCCGGGCAAGGGCGCCCGCCGGCTCCTCTCCCGGCTGCCCGGCGGCAACAAGCTGCGCGACCACGCCGCCAAGTACGCCTCCTCGCAGGCCACGTTGAACCGGATCGTCAGCTCGCTCAGGGGCGGCCAGGACGAACTGCGGCGCGACAACGCCGCGCTGCACACCGAGCGCACCCGCCTGTGGGAGACCATGGGCAAGCTCCAGGAGTACGCGGTCCTCACCGACGCGCTCGACACCGCGGTCGGGGAGCGCATCGCGGCCGTCGACGCGACGGACCCCGCGCAGGCCGACGCGCTGCGCGCCGATGTCCTCTTCCCGGTCCGGCAGAAGCACCAGGACCTGCTGACCCAGCTCGCGGTGTGCGCGCAGGGCTATCTGGCGATGGATGTCGTACGGCGCAACAACGAGGAGCTGATCAAGGGCGTCGACCGGGCCGCGACCACCACGGTCTCCGCGCTGCGGATCGCCGTGATGCTGGCCTCGGCCCTGGACAACCAGCGCAAGGTGACCGAGCAGGTGAACGTGTTGCGCTCGACCACCGAGGACCTGATCCGGGGCAACGCGGAAATGCTCGCCACCCAGAGCGGTGAGATCCAGCGCATCGCGGCGGACCCGGCGGTCGGGGCGGAGACGCTGCGGTCGGCGTTCCAGCAGATCTACCGGACGCTGGACGCGATCGACACGTACAAGATCCAGGCGACGGAGTCGATGGCGTCGACCGTGGAATCTCTGACGGCGGAGCTCAAGATCGCGAGCACGCATCTGGAGCGGACCCGGTCCGCGGGCGCGCTGGAAGGCGGCCTCCAGTGAGACCGGTGAGATCGGCGAGATCAGTGAGATCAGTGAGACCAGTGAGACGACGGCTGAGGCTGACGGCCGCGCTGATCGCGGCCCTGCTCACCGCCACCGCCTGCTCGTCGGGCGGCGGTTCCGAGGGGTCCGGGAAAGGCGCCGACACCGCGTACCACCCGGGCACGCTGCGGGTGCTCGCCTCCAGCGAACTCGCCGATATGCAAGGCGTGCTGGACGAGGCCGAGCAGAAGACCGGCGTGAAGGTGCGCCCCACCTGGACCGGCACGCTGGACGCCGCCGAGCTGATCGCGTCCGGCAAGGCCGACGGGAGGTACGACGCGGTGTGGCTGTCGTCCAACGACTATCTGCGGCTGCGTCCGGGCGCGGCCGAGCGCCTGACCAACGAGACACCCGTCATGTCCTCCCCCGTCGCCCTCGGCGTCAAGGCGGCCACCGTCGCCCGGCTCGGCTGGCGGCCGGACGAGGTCACCTGGTCCCAGGTCCACCAGGCGGTGCTGGCCGGGAAGCTGACGTACGGGATGACCGACCCCGTACGCTCCAACTCCGGCTTCTCCGCGCTGATCTCGGTCGCCTCCGGGCTGTCGGGCGCGCAGTCCGCGCTGACGGACGCGGATGTGCGCCGGGCGGCGCCGAAGCTGAAGGAGTTCTTCACCGGGCAGCAGCTGACGTCCGGTTCCTCCGGCTGGCTCGCGACGGCGTACACCCGGCGCGGCAGCGTGGACGCGCTGGTCAACTACGAGTCGGTGCTGCTCTCCATGAACCGCGACAGCCACACCGGGCTCACCGTGATCCGCCCGAAGGACGGGGTGGTGACCGCCGACTACCCACTGACACTGCTGACTTCGGCTTCCCAGGAGGCCCGGGAGTCCGGCCAGGCGCTCACCGCGTATCTGCGCGGTGAGCAGGCGCAGCGGGCGCTGGCCGAGCAGACCTTCCGCCGCCCGGTCGTCCCGTCGGTGAAGCCCGCGGCGGGACTGGACACCGAGAAGCGGCGCGAACTGCCCTTCCCCGGCTCGCGTTCGGTCGCGGACGGGCTGCTCGACTCGTACGAGAACCAGCTGCGCAGGCCCTCGCGCACCGTGTACGTACTGGACACCTCGGGCTCGATGGAGGGCGAACGGCTGTCCCGGCTGAAGGCGGCGCTGGCCGGGCTCACCGGCACGGACGACTCCGCGACCGGGGAGCGCTTCCGGGACCGCGAGGAGGTGACGCTGATGCCGTTCGGCTCGTCGGTGAAGCGGGTCCGTACGCATACGGTGGACCCGCGCGACCCGGCCGCCGCGCTGGACGGGATCCGCCGGGACGCCGGGGCGCTGACCGCGTCCGGCGACACGGCCGTCTACAGCAGCCTGCGGGAGGCGTACGAGCGGCTGGGCACGGGCGGGGCCGACGCCTTCACCTCGATCGTGCTGATGACGGACGGCGAGAACACGGCGGGGAGCGGGCCCGGCGACTTCGACGCCTTCTACGCGAAGCTGCCGGCCGCCCAGCGGGCCACGCCCGTCTTCCCGGTCCTCTTCGGCGACTCGGACCGCGCGGAGCTGACGCGGATCGCGGAACTGACGGGCGGGCGGCTGTTCGACGCGACGCGCGGCTCGCTCGACGGGGCCTTCGAGGAGATCCGTGGCTACCAGTAGATTTCTCGGATACCTGGAGTCCCGCAAGAACCTCACGGGCAGCGCGGCGGGGCTGGCGGGACTGGCCCTCACCTTCACCGGACTCGCGGGCGCGTACTGGCCGGTGGTCGTCGCCGGGCTGTACGGCGCGGGCGCGCTGCTCGCCCCGCCCGAGCGCCCCGAGGCGCCGCCCTTCACCGATCCTTCGGAGCAACTGGACGAGCTGCGCGGCGACTTCACACAGCTCATGACCTATCTGGACGAGGTGGACCTGCCTCCCGCGGCGGCCGGCCGGCTCACCGAGCTGACCGAAACGCTGGCCGCCCTGCTGGAACCCGGCTGGGTCACGGACGCCCTGGCCCTGGACCCGGAGGCGGTCCACACCCTGTCCAGGGCGGTCCGCCAGGACATCCCGGAGTCGGTGGACACCTTCGTACGCACCCGCTGGTGGACCCGCCTCCAACCGGGCACCGAGCCGCCGGAACGCCATCTGGAGCGCCAGCTGACGGTGCTGTACGACGAGGCGCACGCGGTGGCGACGGCGCTGCGGGAGGCGGAGTCCCGCAGACAGGAGACGCATACGCGGTACTTGGAGGACCGCGGCAAGCACTGACCGGAATCAGCACGTGTACGCAGCGAACCCTCCAGTGCATCCCCTTGTCAGTACGAGTAGTTGCGGGTTGTCACGGGACGCTGCGTGCGATCAGTGCTCGCCGGGAGACCACTCCCGGTCGAGGATCGCGTGCACCACGGAGTCCCGCCATTCGCCGTTCTTCCGGATGTGCTCGCGGATGATGCCCTCGCGCACCATGCCCGCCGCGGTCATGGTGCGGTCGGAGGCTAGGTTCTCCGGAGATCGGGCGCCCCATACTCGGTGCAGATTCAGTTCCTCGAAGGCGAGGCCGCAGAGAAGTCGCACCGTTTCCAGGCCGTACCCCACGCCCCAGGACGCGGGGCGCAGGGCGAAGCCCATGGTTGCGGCACGTTGCTGATGCGGGTCGACAGCCAGCCGACCGAACCCGATCATCTCGCCTGTATGCGTATCGGTCACGGCGAGCGCGTATTCGCTGCGCGGCGTAGCTTGGGCAGACGCGATGGCCCGAACCGCTATGTTCTCCACCTCAGCCTTGCTGCGGGGCTCAAACGAGAGGTGTTGCGTCGCCTCGCTGCTGCCATAGATCGCGAACACGGCGTCCACGTCGTTGAGGCACAACTCACGGAGTGCGAGGCGGCGGCTGGAGCGCGTGATCGGGTACACGGAGCGCACCCTACTCGTCTAGGACCGGCCACCCGGCAGGAGGGCTGCTCGCCGAGGCGGGAAGGCCGCGATCTCCTCGCGAAGGTCCCTCGCGGCAACCGCTGTTCGTACTGGGCCGTGGCCAAGGGCTTCACGCACGCGCACGGCCGAAACCACGATGCCGTTGTTGCGGTAGGCCGGAGGCAGGGACAGAACAGAGTTCATGGCTTCACGAGCACCGTCCACGTCTCCGGTGAACAATCGGACAAGCGCCAGGTTGCACTGTGCGCCGGCGAGATCACCGAAGGCCCAGTCGGGGGATTCCCGGTCGCTGAATCCCACCACGGCCTGCTCCGCCTGGCGGGCCAGACCGTCGTCGCCATGACGAAGGAAAGTTTCGGCCTCCACCGTGTAGTAGAGCTGCTTGGTGTCGGAGTAGGTGAGCAGGCCACCCAGTTGGTCGAGTTCGTCCGGAACGATCCGCTCGCGCATGGCAGCCGCTGTCTCATTGGCTGCACGCACCGCATCGTCATTGCCCAGACTGGCCGCGGCACGGGCCTTGAGACCGAGCAGCCAAGGGGCGACAGTGCCTCGCAGATCGGCCGCAAGGGCCGCTCCCCTCTGCGCGTAGAAGAAGGCGTCCGTGGGTCGGTCAGCCCAGTACTCGATGAGCGACTGGAGGCCGTTGACGAGAGCCATCAGCCCGGCGTGCTGTGCGTCCTTGGCGAAGGCCGCCGCCACAAGCGTCATCGTCCGGGCCTGGTCGCGGTCTTCGAGGTCGTTACAGCCCTTCGCAACGACGAAGCTCAGGACGCCGGCCAGGAAGTTGGCATCCCGGAGTTGCGACGGGCTGAATCGCGCCGTCTCAATGAGGTGAAGGACGCGGTCATGCGCATCGAGCAAGTCCTCCCAGATGTCGCCCAGCGGTACACGCGGGTATTTGGTGACCAATCGCGCCACTTCGCTTTCCAGGAGAGGAAGCGAGTTCTCACCCACACGTGCCCGGTCTGCGTCCATGAGGAACTTTCTTGCGCGTCGTACGGCCATTGCGCCCGTCCTTTTCATTTCGCCCAGTGCCATACCGGAGTCGATGTGGCACTCAGAAAGTGATCCACTGGGAAGCCGCGGCATCGACTGAGGTTGGGCTCCGTCTGGAACCTGTTGCCAAAGGTCTTCGATGCCGCGGCCGAACATCGCGACGATCGGGGGTCGGAAGGCGTTCTGGGGTCGTCTGCCCTCGTACACCCACCCCTGGAACGTCTTATCCGCGGGTTCGTCGTACGGCCCCCCGGGAAGAGTCTTTGCCGCAGCCCGGTAGAACGGCAGAAACGCCTCATACCCCTTGATCCCCTGGGCCTCGAGCAGATGCCGGAAGACCGTCTTCATCGTCCCTCCTTGGCGAGGTAAGCCCAGCACGTCACCACTGGCGACGATAGAACAATGAATTCCCGAACAGGAGCCGTTCCAAAGGTAGTTACCCATTCCGAGGAGGATCCGAGGACTGCCTTCACTCCGGGGATAGCGATCCGAGGGCGGTCTGGGGGTAGCTCCGTCCGTTGCCCAATCGGGAGGATTCTCACAGACGGCTCCATTCCCGTGACTCTCTGTGAGTCAGTCAGGTCGTCCACCCAACAGCCCCTGAAGAGCCGAGGCCACCGAACACGAGGCGGAACGTCCGCCAGGGCGGATCGACGCCGCCTGCCGCGTGCTCCCCCGCTCCACCCTCTTTGGAGACCGCCGATGAGGCCTGCCACTTCCTTCCCGTCGCCCGCTGCGAAGCGGCTGCAGCGGACCTCGCGTGTCTTCGACGTGGCATTCACCCCGGACCCTGTTCGCGTCGGCCACATGCGCCGGATCACCAGGGCCTTCCTACGGCAGTGGAACGTCCACGGGCCACTCACCGAGAACGTCGTGCTCGTCGTCTCCGAGTTGGTCACCAACGCCGTCGAACACGGAAAGGGAGACGGCCGGCTGCGAGTCCGCCACCGCGACGAAGAAGTCCGCATCGAGGTCACCGACAGCAGCCCAACTCCGGCCCGGATGCGCCCGGCCGGCCACGATGACGAGTCGGGCCGCGGCCTGTTCCTCGTCGCCGAGCTCGCCTGGACCTGGGGTGTCAGCAACGACGGCACCACGACCTGGGCCATCCTCCGCGCCCCTGAGGGAAGGTCGTGATGGTCGCCGTGGACAACGCCACAGGCAACCTGCTTTTCCGTTCATTCTCCTCCGAAGACGAGACGCTGCGAAGGCTCGCCTTCTCACTGTCCCGTTCTCTGGCGGACGAGGAGATCAGCGACGATCTGTTCGACACGCTGGAGGACGTCCTCGGGGATCGGGCCCTGCCCGCGCCGGCAGGGCGAGCCCGCAGGACGGACGACCTCCTGGTCCGCCTCGGCTTGCCTCTGCCGAAGCGTCGCCACCAGGGGAAGGCCACCCTTCTGCTTCCAGAGGAAGCCGGGCGGATCACCAACCGTTTCCGCCGTGCGACGAGTCACCTCATGCAGGTTGTGCCGCACCGTGTCGCGATGTACCCCGCCGAGGAACTGCGGCTTCTCATCGCCCTGAGCGACGAGCGTCCGGACCCGGACCGGGCCGTAGCCCACCTCCGCAGGTTCGCGTTCGCCATCCTCGCCGTCCTTGACCTGATGGGAGACGACGCGTGACGTGCTCACCCAACCGCAGAGCATGGCGCCCCGTACCGGGATGCAAGGCACAACCTGCCAAAGCGTGGATCTGTAGAACGCGAGCGGTATCCGCCGCGGCGCGTGCACTTTGTCTGGAGGTCAGGATGTACCCACTGCCCGATCCTGTTGCCGTCGCCGACGTCGACCGCACAGCCTTACAGAACTTCGCGGCCCTGCGTGGCCAGCTCCGTGTCTCCTTCACCCCGCGGTGCAACATCGCCTGCTGGTTCTGCCACAACGAAGGCGATGTGCCGCCCCCGTTGACCCGACACGACCGCTCGCAGCAGCCGCGCAGCCGCACGCTCACCCCGGACGGCTACCTGACACTGATCGATGCCCTGATGAACGCGGGGCTCAAACGCGTCTACTTCACGGGCGGAGAGCCCCTGACCTCCCCGATGGCCCGCACTGTTCTGGAGCGACTGCCTGAACACGCCTTGGACGCCTCGTACACCCTGATCACCAACGGCACCCGCATCCGCACTCACCAGTCCTGGCTGGCCCGCACCCGTCTGGACAAGGTGAAGGTGTCGCTGCATTACCTCTCCGACGACACCCTGCGCGCCATCGCCGGCACCCGCGTCGGCATCGACACCGTGATCGACGGCATCGAGGCAGCCCGCGAGACCTTTGAGCGGGTGGAGCTGAACACTCTGCTCCAGAAGGAGAACGCCCACGAAGTCGAGCACATTGTCGACTTCGCACTTGAGCGGCGCCTGCCGGTGCAGTTCATCGAGTTGGTCAGCACCGACTTCAACGAAGCGCGAGCCGCCTCCGCTGTGTCCGCCGACGCGATCGTGACCTACCTGCGCACGCTCACCTCGGACGAGCACGCCGAAGTCGTCGGTGTCGGGCAGGGCCGCCGCGTCTTCCGCGTCGACGGAGTCGAGATCGATGTGATCCATCGGAATCTGGGCCGCCACCACGTTGGCCAGTGCGGCACCTGCCCGCTGCGCGCGCAGTGCGTCGAGGGCTTCTGGGCCCTGCGCGTCGACCACAACGGAGGCGTACAGCCCTGCCTGCTCCGCGACGACCTGCGCATGAACGTCAACAACCTCTTGGCGAACCCGGAGCGCCTCGTCGAGGCCGTTGCCCGGCACATCACTCATTTCACCGAGGGGACCCTGTGAGCCTGCCGCCCGCCTACCAGCCCCTGTACGACGAGAGTCCGCGCAGTCCGTTCATCGTGCTCGAAGGCGTCTCAGGCATCGGGAAGACCACACTGACCCGTCTGCTGACGAAGCGCATGGGGGCAACCAGTGTGCACACGCTGCCGCGACCGCACACCGACTGGTCCTCAGCGGTGAACACCGAACTGCGGCCCCTGCCCCAGTTCGCGTTCTACCTGTCCGGCGTACTTCACGCCTCCGACTCGATGCGTCTGACTCGCGCCCTCGGCCCGGTCCTCGCCGACCGCTACGTCTCCTCCGTGATCGCCTGCCACGCGGCCGTACACCGCGTGGACGTCGACCACGTCACCCGTCTCCTGGAGCCGTTCCGCGCCTACCTGGAGACTCCTACCCACACCTTCTACCTGCGCTGCTCCGAGGCCACGCTGCGCGAGCGGCTGGCCGGCAAGGCGGACGTGAAAAGGGACGACACCGACCTCCTCGCCGTTCCGGGTCGTCTGCCCCAACTCCTGAAGAACTTCGCGACGGTGGCCGCCACTGACCGTAGTGCGATCTGGGTCGATACCGACGGCAAGACCCCCGAGACCCTCGCCGACTGGATCACCACCTACCTGGAGAACGAGCATGCTCAACCCCATCGACTCTGACGCTGTCATCCGCAACGGCGGCGCGGTCGGCCGGTTCCCTGGTCAGATCCACGAGGGTGTTGCCTGGTGGCTTGCTGCCTGCCTGGTCGTCACCCAGAAGGCGACACGCATCGCCGTGGCGCACGACGGACACCCTGCCACCACCGCGTTCGCCGACTCCTTCTGCCGCGGCGCGATCAACGCCCAGCACTACGCCTGCAACGTCCGCTACCTCGGCCACCAGACCGAAGACCGGCTGCTCCTCACGCTGAAGGACTTACGAGGAGTTCCCGGCGCATGGCTGTCCGTGGACGGCCCCGGGAACGACGTCACCGTGCACATCCGGCTCTACAGCCAGCAGGGCCGCCTCCTCGACGACTCCAACGGTCTGGCGGACATTCGACGCCTGATCGCCGAAGACCGCGTCCCGCTCCCCGTGAACACGCAGGCCAAAGGAACCATCGAGCCCTGGCATCCCCTGCTCACCGACGGAGACCGCCTGTGATCGACGCAGCCCAGATCATCGAATCCGGGACCGACATCCTGTTCGTCACCCTCGACTCACTGCGCCACGACGTCGCCCACAGCGCCCTCGGCGAAGGTCGCACCCCACGCCTCGCCGGTCTTCTGCCCGGCGGAAAGTGGGAGCGCCGGCAGACCCCCGGCACCTTCACCCTGCCCGCCCACATGGCGTTCTTCTCCGGCTTCCTGCCCAAGCTCCCACAGCCCCACCAACCGCCTCGGCTGTGGGAATGCCGCCCGCCGGCCTTCAAGACCGTCCCGCCCCAGACGTTCCAGTTCGACGCCCCCAATCTGCTCGACGGCCTGACCCTGCACGGCTACCGCACCGTGTGCGTCGGCGGCGTCACGTACTTCTCTGCTGAAACTCCCCTCGGATCAGTCCTGCCCGCCATGTTTCATGAAGCCCACTGGCGGCCCGAGTTCTGCTCCCCGGAGATCGATTCCACCCGCCATCAGGTCGACCTTGCCCTCGAACTCGCCGACACATACGACGGACGACGCCCACTGTTCCTGTTCGTCAACATCTCCGCCACGCATGTACCGCACGGGCACTACCTCAACAGCAGCGCGGACACCACGGCTTCGCAGACCGCGGCCCTCGCGTATGCCGACGCACACCTGGGGCGGCTGCTCGACGGACTCACCGCAAAGAAACAGTGGCTGGTCATCCTGTGCGCCGACCACGGCGACGCGTACGGAGACGACGGCTACCACGGGCGCGGCATCGCTCACCCCACGGTGTGGAACGTGCCGTACGCGGCCTGGGTGCACGGCTGACCGCTACGCTCGGGCCCCATGAGCGAGGGAGTAACGCGCGATGCCTCCGTGGTCGTGGCGCGCGACGCGGATGGCCTGGTCGCCCTGCTGAGCGCCCACTTTCCTGCCCACGGAGGCGAATACCTCTTCCTGCCCGGCGGACGCCGCGAAGACGGCGAAACCTCCTGGGAATGCGCACGCCGGGAACTGCGCGAGGAAGCAGGCGTCACCGCCGAATCATGGCGCCCGCTCGGCTCGTACGCCATGACGCTGGGCTCCACCGCCCGCGTCCACCTGTTCGAGGCGCGTGAACTCACCTGCGGACCCCAGGAACTCACCCCCACCGAAGCCGACTTCAAGCTCACGTGGTGGCGCGTCGGCGATGCCCTCACAGCCGCGGAAGAAGGCCGTTTCCTGCTGCCCGCCGGGCCACTGGCCCTCCTACTGGCCGACCGGAACGCCACCGCATGGACGCCAACTTAGGCGACGACTCAGGCGACGGAGTCATGTCGTCCCCTGCCGCACTCGACGCATACGGTCACGGCCGGGACGGTGCCCCGGGACCGCCGCACCCCCGGAGCCGTGCGGGGGCTCCGGGGGTGCGGGTCAGCGGGTGCCGGTGGGGCGGCGGGTCAGCTCAGGCGCTCGACCAGGGCGTGGTACTCGTCCCACAGCTCCTTGGGCGCGTGGTCGCCGAAGGTGTTGAGGTGCTCGGGGACGAGCGCCGCCTCCTCGCGCCAGACCTCCTTGTCGACCGAGAGCAGGAAGTCCAGCTCGGGGTCCGACAGCGCCAGGCCCGCGGTGTCCAGGGCCTCCTTGGTCGGCAGGATGCCGATCGGGGTCTCGACGCCCTCGGCCTTGCCCTCCAGCCGCTCCACGATCCACTTCAGGACGCGGCTGTTCTCACCGAAGCCGGGCCAGACGAACTTGCCCGCCTCGTTCTTGCGGAACCAGTTCACGTAGTAGATCTTCGGCAGCTTCGACTGGTCTTTGCCGGCACCGACCTTGACCCAGTGACCCATGTAATCCCCCATGTTGTAGCCGCAGAACGGCAGCATGGCGAACGGGTCGCGGCGCAGCTCGCCGACCTTGCCCTCGGCGGCCGCCGTCTTCTCGGAGGCGACATTGGCTCCGAGGAAGACGCCGTGCTGCCAGTCGAAGGACTCGGTGACCAGCGGTACGGCGGAGGCGCGGCGGCCGCCGAAGAGGATGGCCGAGATCGGGACCCCCTTGGGGTCCTCCCACTCGGGCGCGATGATCGGGCACTGCCCGGCCGGGACGGTGAAGCGGGCGTTGGGGTGGGCGGCGGGCGTGCCGGACTCCGGTGTCCAGTCGTTGCCCTTCCAGTCGGTGAGATGGGCGGGCGGTTCCTCCGTCATGCCCTCCCACCAGACGTCGCCGTCGTCGGTGAGCGCCACATTGGTGAAGACCGAGTTGCCCCACATCGTCTTCATCGCGTTGGCGTTGGTGTGCTCGCCGGTGCCGGGCGCGACACCGAAGAAGCCCGCCTCGGGGTTGATCGCGTAGAGCCGGCCGTCCTCACCGAACCGCATCCAGGCGATGTCGTCGCCGATGGTCTCCACGGTCCAGCCGGAGATGGTGGGCTCCAGCATGGCGAGGTTGGTCTTGCCGCACGCGGAGGGGAAGGCCGCGGCGACGTACTTCGACTCGCCCTGCGGGGGCGTGAGCTTGAGGATCAGCATGTGCTCGGCGAGCCAGCCCTCGTCACGCGCCATGACGGAGGCGATACGCAGCGCGTAGCACTTCTTGCCCAGCAGGGCGTTGCCGCCGTAGCCGGAGCCGTACGACCAGATCTCGCGGGACTCGGGGAAGTGCGAGATGTACTTGGTCGAGTTGCACGGCCACGGCACGTCCGCCTCGCCCTCGGCGAGCGGCGCGCCCAGCGTGTGGACCGCCTTCACGAAGAAGCCGTCGGAGCCCAGTTCGTCGAGGACCGGCTGTCCCATGCGGGTCATGGTGCGCATGGAGGCCGCGACATACGCGGAGTCGGTGATCTCGACGCCGATCGCGGAGAGCGATGAGCCCAGCGGGCCCATGCAGAACGGGACGACGTACATCGTCCGGCCGCGCATCGAGCCGCGGAAGACACCCTCGTCCCCCGTGAAGATCTCCCGCATCTCCGCCGGCGCCTTCCAGTGGTTGGTCGGGCCCGCGTCCTCCTCCTTCTCGGAGCAGATGAAGGTGCGGTCCTCGACGCGCGCCACATCGGTGGGGTCGGAGGCGGCGTAGTAGGAGTTCGGCCGCTTGACCGGGTCGAGTTTCGTGAAGGTGCCCTTGGCGACGAGCTCCTCGCACAGGCGCTCGTACTCGCTCTCGGACCCGTCGCACCAGACCACCCTGTCCGGCTGCGTGAGTGCTGCGATCTCGTCCACCCAGGAGATCAGCTCCTGGTGGTTGGTGGGGACGGTAGTGGGAGCCGCGATGTCGCGCGCCACGATTGCTCCTTGATGAGGGTGTTTGAGGTTGTGCCCCTTGGGGGCTGCGACCCGGATGCTTCGTAGCCGCTCATCCGGTGCCGACCGCACTCATTTGATCATCCGACTCATCCGCCCATCTGTCCAGAGGGCCTCACACGTGAGCATCGCCACTCGCGCGGCACGCACACGTCATCTCGACGGCACATACATGGCACCCCGGATCTTCCGGCCAGTCCGTAAGGATCTTCCGTACCAGGTCGTAACCTACGGGCCCGTAGGTAGCATGAAGTCATGACTAACGCCGCTCCCGATCCGCTCGACAACCCCTCGCGGACCGTCCCCCAGCACGCGGAAGGGGGGCCCGTCGAGATCCAGCTGCCGAGCCCGGTCAAGCCGAAACTGCGCGGCTGGCTGCACGCGGGGATGTTCCCCGCCGTCCTGATCGCGGGGCTGGCCCTGATCGCCCTGACCGACTCGACCCGCGCGCGGATCGCGTGCGGGATCTACGTACTCACAGCGTGCCTGCTCTTCGGCGTCAGCGCGATATATCACCGCGGCACCTGGGGCCCGCGCGGCGAGGCCGTCCTGCGCCGCCTCGATCACGCCAATATCTTCCTGATCATCGCGGGCACCTACACCCCGCTGACCATGCTGCTGCTGCCCGACTCGACGGGCCGGACCCTGCTCTGGGCGGTGTGGGCCGCCGCCGCCGCGGGCATCGCCTTCCGGGTCTTCTGGGTCGGGGCGCCGCGCTGGCTCTACACCCCGTGCTATATCGCGATGGGCTGGGCCGCCGTGTTCTTCCTGCCCGACTTCATGCGCGCGGGCGGGATCGCCGTGCTCGTGCTCGTGGTCGTCGGCGGGCTGCTCTACAGCGCGGGCGGCGTGATCTACGGACTCAAGCGCCCCAACCCGTCACCGCGCTGGTTCGGCTTCCACGAGGTGTTCCACTCCTTCACCCTCGCCGCGTTCGTCACGCACTTCGTCGGTATCTCGCTCGTGGCGTACCAGCACTCCTGACGCACGGGGATCCCGGTCCGCTCATGGCCCCGGCGCCCCGGGATGCCCGACAATGAGGAGCATGGCCGCCCTCTCTCACACTCCCCTCACCACGCAGCAGCCCCAGCCCGGCCTGCGTGAACGCAAGAAGCGCAAGACCAGGGCCGCGATCCGCAGAGCCGCCTACGGACTGATCGCGGAGCAGGGGTACGAGGCGACGACCGTCGAGCAGATCGCGGAGGCGTCGGAGGTCTCCCCGTCCACCGTCTTCCGCTACTTCCCGACCAAGGAGGACATCGTCCTCACCGACGAGTACGACCCGGTGATGGCGTCCGTCCTGCGCTCCCGACCGGCCGGTGAATCCCCCCTCGAATCCATTCGCTTCCTCTTCGACCAGACGCTTCAGTCCATGCTGACGAGCGAGTACGACGAGGCGATACAGCGCACGAAGCTGATGGTCGAAGTCCCGGCCGTGCGTGCCCGGATGACCGAGACCATGTCGGTGTCGGCGAAGCTGCTCGGCGATGTGCTCGCGGAGCGCACCGGCCGCGCGCCGGACGATCTGGAGCTGCGGATCTTCATCGCGGCCATGCTGAGTGTGGTGCGCGAGGTCACTCTCTACTGGGGCGAGCGCGGTAACCAGGACGATCTGCGCGTCCTGGTCCACGACGCCCTGGACAGCGTCGCCGACGGTCTGCGTCTCTAGGTCTTGTCCGGGTCCATCGGCCCCGGCCGCCGGGGGCTTGCCGCTGGGAAACCCAGGGCCTCGCCCACCTCCCCCTCAGCGGAAGCGGGGCGTCAGCGTCAGACGCGCCGTGATCGTCTTCGGGCGCTGGTACTCGTGCAGGGCCAGCGTGCTCAGGTCCGTGCCGTGCCCCGACGAACCCCGGCCGCCGTGCGGCAGTTCCGCCGTCTGGACCAGATGGCAGTTGAGCCAGACCTCGCCCGCGTTCAGCCGGCCGGCCAGGTCGAGCCCCGCCGCCACGTCCCGGGTCCATACGCTGGCGGCCAGTGCCTGCGGAACGCCGTTCGCCAGCGCCACCGCGTCTTCCACGCTCTCCGCCGCCTGCACCGTCAGCAGCGGGCCGAACACCTCGTCCACCACCGCCGGATCGTCGTCCGGCAGGTCGGCGAGCACGCACGCGGGCCGCCAGAAGCCGCCCTCCTCGCCCGGGTCGAGCGCGCTCTCGGCCGTGGCCGTCACCTTCGCCGCCGAGGCGGCGACGATCCGGTCGTAACGCGCCGCCTGGTCCGCGCTGTTGAGCGGGCCGAAGTCCCGGCCCGCCCGGCGCTCCCGCATCGCGTCGCCGAGCAGGGAAACGGCCGCCTCGTAGTTCTCGCGGAGCGTGATCACCCGCGCCGGGACGGCGCAGCTCTGGCCCGCGTTGTACGTGGTCGCGAGCGCCAGCTCCGTCCAGGTGTCCTCCGGGGCGTCCGGCAGGACGACGACCGGGCTGTTGCCGCCCAGTTCCAGGCTGACGCGCCGGGTGCCCGCGCGCGCCGCCACATCGGCCCCGGCCGCCGCGCTCCCGGTGAACGCCACCATGTCGATCGCGCCGCCCACCAGCAGCCGCCCGGTCTCCCGGTCGCCGGGCAGCGTCCGCACGACCGCCTCGCCCAGCGCCTCCCTCGCGTGTTCGGCGAGCAGCAGCAGGGAGTCGGGGGTGGTCTCGGCGGGCTTGACGACGACGGTGTTCCCGGCGGCGAGCGCGGGCGCGCAGCGCCATGTGGCCATCATCAGCGGATAGTTCCAGGGGACGACGACCCCGGCCACACCGAGCGGTTCCCAGCGAACCCAGCTCTCGTGTCCGGCGACAAAGCCTCCGGCGGCGGGCGCGGGCTGGGTGCGCGCCGCCCAGGCGTAGAACCGGAACAGGTCCGCCGCGTTCGCCACCTCGCCGGCCGCCTCGTGCGCCGGCTTGCCGGTGCCCGCCCGCTCCAGAGCTGCGTACTCTCCGGCGTGCTCCTCGATCAGCCCGGCCAGCCGGTCGAGCGCCCGGGACCGCTCCCTCGGGGTGCGCGCCCGCCAGCCGTCGAAGGCCCGGCGGGCCGCGCCGATGGCGGCGGTGACCTGCGGGCCTCGCGCGACGGGCGAGCTGCCGCGTATCCGGCCGGTACGGGGATCGACGAGCGGCACGGTGTTCAAGGAAGCCTCCATCAGCTGACGTCGTAGGCGCGCAGCCACAGTTCGAGGGTGAGCACGAGCCACAGTTTGCCGCCCTGCCTGGGCAGCAGCGTGCCCTCCCCCCGCATCCACGAGCGCACCGTGTCCGGCCGGAACAGCCCCCGGGCGCGCGCCTCGCGGCCCAGCAGCAGATCGCCCGCCAGCTCCCGCAGCGGCCCGCCGAGCCACTGCTGGACCGGCACCCGCATACCGCTCTTCGGCCGGTCCACGACCGTGTCGGGCAGCAGGTCCCGTACGGCCTCCTTCAGCACCCACTTCTCGGCCGCGCCGTGCAGCTTCCACCGGGGCGGCGTGGCGAAGGCGTGGTCCACCACCCGGCGGTCGAAGAGCGGGGCGCGGCCCTGGATCCCCTGGGAGGCGGTGAGCCGTTCGACCTTGGTGAGGATGTGGTGGGCGCCCTTGGTACGCAGATTGCAGTGCAGCAGCTGGTTGAGCAGATGGTCCATCCTGCCGTCCCGGGCCGCGGGCCGCAGATACGGGGCGACGAACCGCTCGGGCCCCGGCGCGGTGGCCAGGGCGTCCAGCGCGTCGGCGGTGAGCAGTTCGGGCAGATCGGTGAAGCATTTGCGGTACGAGCGCAGATACGCCGTCTCGCGCGCGTCCTCGGCGTCACCGCCCGCCACCTCGCCGCGGTGCATCTCGTACACCAGCATGGGCAGGTTCTTCGGCCCGCCGAACACCGGGTCGCCGCCCTCGCCGTTGAGCACGACCCCGAGCCCGTCGCCCGCCACGGCCTCGGCGAGCATCAGATTGGGCACGGTCAGCGGGTCGCCCACCGGGCTGTCGAGCAGCGCGGCGGCCTCCGCGAGCCGCGCGGCCACCGCGTCGCCGGACACGGTGAGCACCCGGTGGCGGGTGTGGCAGTGCTGGGCGACCAGGCCCGAGTACCCCAGCTCGTTGGGGAGTTCGTCCCCGAAGCTGATGGAGTACGTGTGCACGGGATGGGCGTGCAGCTTGGCGGCGAGCGCGGTCACCAGCGAGCTGTCGACCCCGCCGGAGAGCAGCACCCCCACGGCCTCGGCCTCCGGCAGCCGGCATGCCGTGGCGTCCTCCAGCAGCTCGCGCAGGCGCAGGGCGTAGCTCTCGGGCGGCGCGCCGTCGTCCTCGATCAGCTCCCGGGGCTCCCAGTAGTGCTCCTCCGTGACGGCCCCGTCCGCCGCGAGCCGCAGACAGCGCCCGGGGAGCACTTCGCGTACGCCGCGCAGCAGCGTCTCCTCCCCGGGGAGGTAGGCGAAGGTCAGGAAGGAGCGTACGGCGGCCAGTTCGAGGCCGGTGCCGAGCGCGGGCCAGCGGCGCAGGGCGCGCAGCGAGGTCGACGCGGCCCAGCAGCCGTCGGCACGGGCGTAGAAGAGCGTACGGGCGCCCATATGGTCGCGGATCAGGACCAGTTCACCGGCGTCGTGGACGGCGAGCGCGAACATGCCTTCCGCCGCCCGGATCCCGGCCGCGCCGAGCCGTACCCAGCAGCGCAGCAGCAGCTCGCCGTCCGGGCAGCCGGGCGGGGCGGGGGCACCGGCACCGGCGAGCGCGGCGAACAGCTCGGGCCGGTTGTG
Organism: Streptomyces scopuliridis; assembly: GCF_042790125.1. Classification (GTDB taxonomy): domain Bacteria; phylum Actinomycetota; class Actinomycetes; order Streptomycetales; family Streptomycetaceae; genus Streptomyces; species Streptomyces scopuliridis_A. Next base: position 277,486 of record NZ_JBHTZS010000002.1, on the reverse strand, counting down.
GAGGGTGACCTCGCCGACGGCGGTACGGCCGTACGCGGTGAACGGGCCGGTGGCGGGGCCCGGTTCGTCCTCGATCAGCGCCGCGCCCGGCGCACCGGCGCCCACGGCGGAGCCCATCGCCGCGAGATGTCCCGCCGCCCGTTCGGGTGTCGCCGCCAGGCAGGCACAGAAGCGCGCCACGGTCGCCCCTCCTCTCAGTTCCCCTCGATGCACGAATCCCTACGGTCTCTCCCACCGGCGGGCACGGCCGGCCGGACGCCGGATCACCCGAAGTCGTCGTCGCTCCAGCCGCCGTCGTCGTCGGAGTTCCAGCCGTCGCCCGCGTCCCAGTCGCCGCTGTCGCCGCCCGCGTCGCCCCCGCCGGAGGAGTTCTGGGCCGCCGCCTGCTGTTGCTGCTGCTGGCGCAGTTCCTCCTCCTCTTCGGGCGTGAGCTGCTCCGGCGGGAGCTGGGCGGCCGTGAGGGCGAGGGTGACCAGCCCGAGCCCGCCCAGCAGCACGCCCATGCGCCCGCCGAACGAGGTCCTGTTGACCAGGACCGTGCCGCCCCGGTCCCAGACCGTACGGCCGTAGCCGATGTCCCGGCCGTAGGTCACCCTGCCGTCGGAGTAACTGCGCTTGATGACGCGCCCGCCCAGCAGTTCGTCGGTGCCGGCAGCGCCCTGGTTGTCGTGCCAGCGCACGCGCGTGCCGCCGTCGCGCCGCCGCCACTCCTCACGTCCGTCCTCGTAGCGGCGGTGGACGCTGCTGTCGGCGAGCAGCTCATCCCTGTACGGGGTCTCGCGGGGCCGGTTCATCGCCTGTAGTCCTCGTATCCCCTGGTCGGTTCGTCGGCCATGTCATGAATCCGGCCGTACGCAGCTCACGCAGCCCGGTCCACACCGAGGGGCCGGGCGTCCTCGGTCCGCGTACGAGCCGCAGCACGGTACGCAGCAGCCGGGCCGGTGGGACGGACTCCACCTCGGCGTAGCGCCCTTCGGCGAGCCAGTCGCGCTCGCGGGGTTCGAGCGCGGCGGGCAGTGCGGGCGCGCCGGGGTCCGGTGCCGGGCCGCGCGGCGCGATCAGATGCAGCGCGGTCGCGTGCCGGGGCACGAGGCCCATCGAGGAGACCCGTACGCCGGGGACCGCGTCACGCACCCGCGCGGTGAGCGCGATGCCGTCCGCGCTCGCGTCGTGCAGTACGTGCACGGTCGCGCCGTCCACCCTGCCGAGCCCGGTCACCAGCCGGGGGTCGAGGGGCAGATCGTCGGCGGCGAACACCGGGCAGGCGGCCTCCAGATGCACATCGTTGGCGAGGAGCATCCGGGCCACCTGGCGGCTCTGGCACACGAGCAGCCGGGGCAGTCCGTAGTCATAGAGATCGGGCTCGGAGGGCTCGGAGGGCTCTGCGCGCTCCGAGGGCTCGCGACGCGCGGGGGCCGGAGCGGCGGCAGGCCCGGACGCCAGCAGTCCCGGCACCGCCCCGTACCGCCGCAGGGCCTCCTCGTACCGCTCGTACCGTACGGGCGGCGCGGGCGTCAGCGGGAGCCTGCGCGGGACCGCGCGCAGCGGGCGCAGGACGCGGCACATCTCGTAGTACAGCTGACGCTCGGTGAACCGGATCCGGCCGGGCGCGCCCGCGCGCTCGACGGCGGTGGCGAGGGCGCGGTCGAGCAGCCGGTCGCCGATGCCCGCGGCGACGCGTGGGGTCATCGGCCGGCCTCGCCGGGCCAGGTGAGGAATCCGACGGCCTCCGCCTCGCGCCGCTCGGGGTCCGTACGCGTCGTGGCGGCCACGCGTTCGACGGTCCTGGTGACGGCCGCGTACAGCCTGGCGGGCCGGACGGCGACCAGGGAGACGGTCCAGCCCCTGGCCAGCCACTCCAGTTCGGCCTTGGTGAGCGTGCCGCTCCCGCCCAGCCACTGGACGAGGTCCCGGGCCGGCTTGTCGCCGCGCCGCGCCGGCACGCCCGGCGTACTCATGACGGCGCGCGGCGGCAGCCCCGCGTCGATCACCGTACGGCCGGGCAGCTCCTCACGCGCCCGCATGACGAGCCGGCAGCCCGGCGCGCTCGCGTCGTGCAGGACGACGACGGGCATCCCCTCGGGCAGCCGCTCGATCTCGGTGGCGACGACGACTCCGTACCGCTCCGGTATCCCGTTGGCGACCACGAAGGCGGCGACGGCCCGGTCGGGACAGAGCAGCGCGATCCGCGCGCCCTCCGGCACATGGACGGTCCGGTACGGGAAGTCGTCCACGACCCCGGACGGCAGCGAACCGTACACATCCGTCCAGTCGTTGCGTATGAGCGAGCGGAATCCGCTGAGCGGATCCGTCGTCTGCTGCTTCCGGCCGCCTATCAGGGCCGCGAGCATACCGATGACGAAGATCAGGACGAGGATTCCGCCGGCGATGACGAAGCCGTCCATGTCCGCGGGGCCCAGTCCGGCGACCAGCAGGATGGTGCCGACCAGCAGCGGGACCCACAGACATCCCAGGGCCTCCACGACCGGGCTCTGGCTCTTGCCCGCCGTCCTGGGCAGCGCCGCGGCCCCGAGCTGGTTGACGGAGATCTTCAGCCGGCCGCCGTCGGTGCGCTTCTCCAGCAGGCGGCGCAGCCGCAGGTCGCTCATCCGCAGCGAGTTGGTCCTGGGCTCCAGGGCGAAGCGCCGGTCGCACCGGGAGCACGTGCGGTTGGGCCGCTCCTTGTAGAGCAGGTTCGCCGAGCAGAACGGGCAGATCATCGTGGGCCCTCCAGCGCGGACGCGGCGCGCCGGAGCCCGGCGGCGAGCCGCTCCCGCACGGTGGTGGCGCCGATGCCCCTGACGCGCTGGATTCGTTCGATGTCGCGCAGCGCGGCGGCCAGCAGCCCGTAGTCGGTGCCCACGCGCGTGACGGTGCCGAGCGTGCCGTGGCCGTGCCGTACGCCGTCGTCACTGGCCTCGTCCACGGCGCGGCGCTCGGCCTCGTCGGCGGTGATCGCGTAGTCCTCGTGGTCGATACCGAAACCGGTGTTGGCGGCGAGGATGTTGAGCGGTTTCGAGCCGCGGTTGGCGAAGGAGTGGGGCATCATCTCGGGGATCCGGATCATGGCCCCGGGGAACAGCCGGATCTCGGTGACCCGGCCGCGCGGCGCGTCGTAGAGACCGCAGGCGGCGTGACCGAGGCTCAGCACGATGTGCTCGCCGCCGTGCGCGTGCGGCGTGAACGCGCTGCGCGGGCCGACGACCCCGAGCTTGAACGTGGCGTTGGACGGGCGCTCGGGCGAGGTCCGCGCGTCACCGACGAGATAGTGGGCGAACTGCCCGTCGTCGATGAAGCGCAGGAACTCCTCGCTCGGGCCCAGCTCGCGCGCCCCGTCCCGGTCGGCGAACAACACGCTGCCCTCGGGTTTGAGATGGAACAGCTCCACCCCGTGGGGCAGGTCGCGCGACAGCCGTTCCATGCCTCGCAGCCCGGGTGTGCCGGAACCGGATTCCACGTCGGACATCAACGCCCCCCTCGCGTTGTCGACCACGATCGCATCGTAGGACCGCGACCGGGAACAGCTGGAACAGATGATATGGCGGAGCACTGACATCGCAATGAAGTGCGAAAGGGCGCGTACGCGGTGAAGTGCCGGGCGCCGCGTACGCGTTGCCTCAGCGCCGCGTCCCCACGTCCCCCTTCCCGCACGCCGTCCCGTCCCCGTCCGGGTCCAGCCGGAGCGGATCGTCCCCGCCGTTGACCCTCAGCCGCCCGTAGTCGTTCGCCGCGAGCCAGTCGCAGCGCGCCTTCGTCGTCGCCGCCTTCGTGCTCCCGCGCACCGTCTCGGGGAAGACCGTCGGTACGCAGACGTCCGCCGTGCCGTAGTGCCGGTCGCACCCCGCTACCCGCGGGCTCACCGGCGCCGAGGTCCGTTTCTTCCGCGGCTTCTCGGGGCTCTTGGCGAGTTCGCCCGCGAAGTCGTGGACGTGCGCCGACTCCGCCGCCTCGGCCGCGAGCGCCGGCGGCCCGCCCAGCTGGACCCACTCGGCCACCGAGGGAACGCCGTTGGCGTCGACCGCGAAGAGCATGTACCAGCCGGGAGGCGCCAGATTCGGGTTGCTCGTGACATTGAGATCGACGGTGTTCCCGTCCACCGAGAGCGGCAGATCCACGAACCGCTGATTGGGGTCGGAGGAGTGGGTGACCGCGGCCGGCCGGATCAGCTCGGCCTTGGCGATCGGCCGGTCGACCGTGATCCGCTGCGTGTCTCCGTACAGCCACTGGTTGTCGGGCAGTGATGTGATCCGCGGACGGGGCCCCTTGAGGAGATACGGCGGGGTGTAGAGCGACACCCGGTGGTTCCAGGAGCCGTTGCCCGGGTTGTCGCCGGTCGTCATCACCCGGCCGTCGGGCAGCAGGAACGCCGACGAGTGGTAGCCGCGCGCCTCCGGGTCGGCCGCCACCGGATCGAAGGTGTCCGTCACCGGGTCGAACAGCGAGGACTCGTAGACGGGGTTGGCGCGGTTGTGCAGCGCGCCGCCCGTCTCCAGGACCTTGCCGTCGGGCAGCAGCACGGCGGAGCCGTACATCTTGCCCTGCGCCCCCGTCTGCGGCTGGGGTCCGTTGCCGAGGTCGACCGTGCCCTGCGGCAGCGACGGGCCCGGTGTGTAACGGGGGTTGGGCTGCTTGAGGTCGATCAGGTCCGTCAGCCGGTTCGCCTCCGGGTTGGAGTCGATATTGCCGCCGCCGATGGTCAGCACCCGCTGGTCCTGCGCGGGCGGCAGCAGCACGCTGGCCGACTGGTCGCGCTCGTCCTTGTTCTGGAGCCCCGGGATGTCGGTCACCGTGTTGGCGTCGTAGTCGTAGACCGACGAGCCGGTGCCGGGCGTGCCGTTGCCGAAGACATGGCTGCCGGAGTAGAAGAGCCGTCCGTCCTGCATCAGGATCATCGACGGGTACAGCCCCCAGTACGACCAGGTCTGGTTGACCTGTCCGGTCGGCAGCCACTTGTCCTGCGCCGCCGACCAGCGCTCGGCGGTCACCGAACCGCTGGAGTCCTCACGCAGCCCGCCGAAGGACATCACATCGCCGTTGCCCATGATCGTGGCCGACGGATACCAGTGCCCGTCGTTCATGTCGTTGGTCCTGGTGTACGTCTCGGTGGCGGGGTCGAAGACGTACGAGTCCTTGAAGCCCTGGTAGCCGACCGTGCCGTCCGCCGACGGATAGCCCTTGTTGCCGCTCATCACCAGCACCCGGCCGTCGGAGAGCTGGACATGGCCGGAGCAGAACATGTCGTCGGGGGTGGGGACCGTACGGTACGAGCCGTCGGCCGGGTCGTAGACCGCGGAGGTGAACGTACCGGCCTCGAACATCTCCGGGTCGTTGCCGGAGCCCGCGATCAGCAGCACCTTGCCGTTGTGCAGCACGACCGAGTGCATCGAACGCACCGGGTTCTCCGTCGGCAGCACCTGCCAGCGGCCGTTGGCGCACTCCTCGGCGGTGCCGGTGCACTCCGGTTCGACGGGCGGCGGGGCGACCTCCTCCATCACATAGTCATCGGTGGTCACACTGCCCGTGCCGTACACCGACACGCCCCAGCTGATCCGGTCGGTGCCGGGCGGGATGACGGGGGTACGGACCTCGGCCCGCTGGTAACCGGCGCTCGGCTCAAGGGTTTTGAGGTCGGTCCAGTACTGCCAGCCGGCCGTGGTGTCATGCCGGAAGAGCGTGATCGCGGCGTCGGGGGTCGTCGACTTGTACCAGAGGGACAGGTCGTACTGCCGCTCCGGCACCACCGCGGGCGCGCACTGCGCGGACTCCGTGATCAGCGCCTTGCGGTCGCCGTCGGTCCGGCGGGTCAGCGTGACCCGCAGCGCGGCGGTTCCGGAGTGGGCGTCGGCGACGGTGTCGAAGGAGAAGTCGTTGTCGCCCCAGCCGGACCGCTCCCAGCAGTACGGCATGCCGTCCGTGCCGGGCGTCTCGAACCCGGGGTTCCTGACGAGGTTCGCCCCGGCCGCCGCGGGCTGCTGGGTGGCGAACAACAGGCCGCCGGTCATGGCGAGGAGGGCGAGAAGGGCGGTACGGCGCGACGTACGGAACCGGCGCGGTGAGACACGGGCGAGGACGGGGCTCATCGGCGCACGCTCCCCTCGGTACGCGCGGCCGGCGCGTCACTCGTGACATGGGCCTGAGCGCGCCCCGCGCGCCCGCCCGGCCGCTGCCGCTGCCGCTTCCGCTTCCGCTTCGGCAGATAGACCAGCGCCTCCGTCCCCACGAACCGGAGCACGAACGTCGCCAGCAGCGCGCACGCGGTCGCCGTCAGCACGCCCATCCCGAGCCGCCCGACGAACAGCGCGATCAGCGGGATACGGAGCAGCAGATCGGCGTTGGCGAGCAGCGCGAACCGGCCGATCCGGTCCGCCCAGTGCCGGTGCGCCCGCCGGTCGCGGAACAGCAGCACCTCGATCAGCAGGAAGTTCCACAGGACACCGAACTGGTTGGCCACCACCTCGGCCGGCAGATAGTGCACCCCGGCCGCCGTCAGCCCGTGCAGCGCGAGCAGGTTCGGTACGAAGCCGGTGAGCCCGATCAGTCCGAAGGCGATCATCCGGGGCAGAGGCGCGGCCGTACGCAGCTCCACGAGGTGGCGCAGGAAGCGCAGTCCCTCCTTCGCGGTGGACTTCGACTCGCCCGCGAACCGGTCGCGGAAGACGAACGGCACCTCGGCCGGCCGCTCGGGCCGGCAGCGTACGGCCAGCTCCAGCAGGATCTTGTAGCCGAGCGGACGCAGCGCCTCGGGGGTGACGGCGGAGCGCCGGATCGCGAAGAACCCGCTCATCGGGTCGCTGATCCCGCGCAGCCCGGCCGGGAAGATCCCCTTGGTCAGCCAGGTCGCCGCGCGGGAGACGGCGACGCGGTAGCCGCCGGCCAGTCCGGCCCGGCTGCCGCCGTCGGCATAGCGGCTGGCGACGACGAGATCGGCGGAGGCCCGCTCCCCGGCCGCGACCAGATCGGGTACGAGCGCGGGCGGATGCTGGAGATCGGCGTCCATGACGACGATCCAGTCGGACCCGGCGGCCTTGAGCCCTTCGACGACCGCTCCGCCGAGACCGCCCTCGGGCCTCTCGCGGTGGATGACACTCACCGGGAACGGGCAGTCCTGTGCGGCGGATGCGATGACCTCGGGGGTGTCGTCGGTCGAGTCGTCGACGAAGAGCACCTCGCAGGGCAGCCTGGCCGGTACGGCGTCGGTGAGCTGCCGCAGCAACTCCCGTACGTTCGCCGACTCGTTGAAGGTCGGGATGATGACGGTGACGGCGCCCGGCTCGGCGACGACGGTCGCCTCCAGCTCCGGTTCACCGCGCTCCCCGGCACCGATGGGGGGAAGAATGCTCATCGCGCGTCGCCTCCCGCGATCTGTCGGATCTCGATCCGGTCCTCGCCGTCGCCGAAGACGGCGACGGCGGTCGAGTGCTCCAGCGCGTCCCGCACCATGGGCAGATCGCGCGCGTCGCGCCGTACGGTCGGGGACGCGACCACATAGTCCAGATCGCGCCAGCCGTCCGGCATGGTCCTGGTGACGGCCGGGTCGAGGTCGGCCTTGTAGAACCAGATCGCGCCGAGCCCCGGCTCGTACCCGGCGTGCACCAGGTCCAGCCAGAGCGCGTCATCGACCAGCACCCGCGCCCGCGACGGGTCGGGCACCTCCGTCGCCATCCAGGAAGCGGCCTGCTGATAGGGGGCGTTGGCGTCGGCCGTCAGCGCGGTGCGAGCGCCGTCGTACCACCGGGGTACGACGACGGCCAGCGCGGTCACGGCGAGCGCCGCCAGCGCCGTCCAGCGGAGGGTGGTGAGCGTACGGCCCTCCCGCGGGCCGCGCCGTCTGCGCAGGATCGCGTGGGTGACGGACGCGGCGCCGCCCGCCAGCACCAGCGCCAGGAACGGCAGCCCCTGGATGACATACATCGCGGGCAGATAGCCGGACGGGCGCAGGGCGACGGCGGTGAGGATCAGCACGGCCAGCGCGGGCCCCGCGAGCGCCCGCGCGGTGACCGACCAGCGCAGGGTGAGCGTCAGCAGGACGGCGCCCGCGATCCCGCCGAGCGGCAGCACCCGGTCGTAGTACAGCCAGGACTGGAGCACCTCGTACGAACCGCTGCCCGGGTCGAGGACGAAGCCGGATCCGGGCCTGCTCATCTGGTACGTGATGCCGTCCCAGAGCGAGACATGGCCGTCGCCGGGCAGCAACTCCCCCTTGAGCAGGGCCATCAGCGGATAGCAGAGCCCGACCAGCGCGCACGCGGTGACCGCGCCGGTCACCGCGAACTTCCGGGTGTCGCGATGGCTGTGCCGCCATAACGTCACGAGCAGCGCGGGCAGGACGACCAGCATGGTCTCCTTCGTGAGCACCCCGACGGCGGCGGCGAGTCCGGCCGCGAAGTGGTGCCACAGATGCCTGCTGGGCGAGGCCGCGAGACAGAACGCGAGCAGCATCCACATCACGGCGATGTTGTCGAGGAAGATCTCCCGCTGGAGCACCACGGAGAGCGGCGAGAGCCCGAACAGGACCATCGCCAGTCCGGCGGCCCAGCGCGGCAGCCGGAGCCGCCGGGCCAGTACGTAGAGGAAGACCGCGCTCGCCGCGCTGACCAGCAGCATCGCGAGGCGCATCGGGGCGACCGTCATCGTCTCGGGTGAGAGGAGCGAGGGCAGCCAGGTCAGAAGGGCGATCTGCATCCAGCCGAGCGGCGGATGGTCGTACCAGTAGGTGTAGTGGGCGAGGCCCCTGCCCTCCTGGACGGCCCACGCCTGGGCGAGATAGGTGCCCTCGTCGTCGCTGAGCGCCGGATAGTGCTGGATGTTCCAGCCCTGGACGAGCAGGATCGCGACGAGGAGCACCCCGCACAGGAGCAGATCGGCGCGGGAGCGGCGGAAGCGTACGACCGGGCGGACGGTGAGCCGGGTCCCGCTGCCGCCGCGGGCATGTCCCGGCTGCGCGGGGACGGTGGCCGGCTGCTCCGTCGTCACCGCGGGGAGGGTGGAGGTCACGCGTGGACGTCCTCTCGGATGAGATGCGCGCCGACATGACTGGTCAGCTCCCAGTCGCCGCGCCCCCGTTGCTCGCGCCAGACGGCGCGGATCGCCGCGCCCGCCAGGAGCACCTGGTAGAAGGGGCCGCCGATGATGAGCTTCAGATAGTGCGTGAGCCGGACGCGCAGTCCGTACTGCCTGCCGAAGTCATGGAGCCCGACGACCTCGAAGACGAACGTCACCATGGCGGTGACCAGCGGCAGGAACGTCACGAACGCGACCGTCACCGGTACGTCGAGGAGGAGCGCGACCGCCACGTTGAGCGGGATGATCAGACCGGTGAACGCCTGGAGGAAGGGTGTCATCAGCGTGTAGCGGGCGAGCATCCGCTGCCCGCGCGTGGGCAGTTGGCGCCAGTCCCTCTTGCGGTACACCTGGAGGAAGCCCTGGTTCCAGCGGGTGCGCTGTTTGAGCAGGGCCAGGAGCGAGCCCGGGGTCTCCTCGCGGGTCACCATGTCGGAGTCGTACGCGACGACGACCTTCTTGCCGGCGCTGGAGAGCCGTACGCCCAGATCGCAGTCCTCCGCCAGGCAGTTCTGGTCCCAGCCGCCCGCCTCGCGCAGCACGTCGGTCCGGACGAAGACGGTGTTGCCGCCGAGCGGGATGAAGCCCTTCTGGGCGTGCAGATGGAGCCGGCTGCGGAACCAGAAGAAGTACTCCAGGCAGTTGCGCAGGCTGTACCAGCTGGAGTGGAAGTTGATCAGCTGGACGCCGCCCTGGACGACATCGGCGCCGGTGGTGCGGAAGGCGTGGTCGACATGGGTCAGCAGCTCCGGATGGACCTGGTCCTCGGCGTCGAAGACCCCGACGACCTCGCCGGTGCAGTACGGCAGCGCCGTGTTGAGCGCCTTGGGTTTGTTCTTGGCCTCATGAGTGTCGACGACGACCCTGACCCGGTGCGGGGCGCGGGCGGCGGCCCGTTCGGCGACCGCCGCGGTCTCCGGGTCGTCGTGCCCGACAATGACGATGATCTCGAACGCGCTGTGGCCGGACTCCAGCAGCCGCTCGATGGTGTGCTCCAGTACGGCCTGTTCATGACGGGCCGGCAGGAGCAGCGAGAACGAACTCTCGCGACCCCCGTCGGGCCGGTCGAACCTGGTCGCCGCCAGCGTTTCCGGCGTACGCCAGGCATGCATCTGCCACCAGAGCGTGAACGCGGCCATCCAGAACAGCGCCAGTGAAATGGCAGCGATGAATAAGGACGTGAACACATGGCCCCCCTCGGCCAGGGCCCGCCGCGGCAGGCCCCCCTGGCCGTCGGCAGACCCCTGCATCCCCCTCGTGCGCACAGTCCCCCCGTGCGCACCTGTTGTGACTCTTGTGGAGACAATAAGGGGGACCTGTGACCGCCGGGGGGCCGATTGGGTGAATTCTGCGTTTCAGGCCGATTCACCACCCGTCGGAAATCGGCCATACGTTACTCGAAAACGCCCAACTCTCCCTTTAGTGCGCTTACTTCCGTCATCGGCGCGGCACAGACGAACCTGCGGCACACATACGCGGCGGCCTCCCCGCCGACCAGCGGACGGTCCGCCAGCAGCGGGAACTCATCGCTTCCGGCCACTCCCGCCGCGACGACGGCGCCGGGCGCGGTGCCCAGCAGGGCCGTACGGTGCAGCGCGCTCCACTCCGGCCCGTTCCCGCCCGCCGCAGCCGCCGCACCCTCAGCCGCTGTCCCCGGCGTCTCCACGACCGCGATCTCGCGCGGCCCGTCGAGCAGCGCCTCGGCCACCGCGAGCCCCCAGCCGATGAAGCGCGGCGCCCGCGGCCCGAGCGCCTTCACCACGCCCAACGCCCCTTCGGCGGCCGTGCGATGGGGCTCGGAGCCGGTGTGCGCGGCATACGAGAGGAGCGCCCCGGCGGCGGCCGTCCAGCCGGACGGTGTGGCGTTGTCCGTGGGGTCCTGGGGCCGCCTGATCAAGTGTTCGGCGTCGTGCGCGGTGTCGTACAGCGTCCCGCTCTCGGCCACGAACTGGTCGAGCACAATGTCCAGCAAGAACCCGGCGAATTCCAGCCACGCCCCCTCGCCGGTGACCCCCGCGAGCGTCAGAAAACCCTCGGCGACATCGCCGTAGTCCTCCAGCACCCCCGCGTTGGCGCCGGCGCGGCCGTCCTTCGACGTACGGGCGAGCCGCGCCGCGTCGTCCAGATGCACCCGCACCAGCAGATCGGCGGCCTCGGTGGCGCGTTCCACCAGATCCGGCCGGTCGAAGTAGGCGCCGGTCTCGGCCAGCGCGGCGATCGCGAGCCCGTTCCAGGCGGCCACGACCTTGTCGTCCCGCCCCGGCCTCGGCCGCCCGTCGCGCGCCGCGAGCAGCCGCCGCCGTACGGAGTCGACCCGCTCGGCGTCCACCACCCCGCCGTCCAGCGGCAGTTGCAGCACGGACGCGCCCTCCTCGAACGTGCCCTCCTCCGTCACCCCGAAGTACCGCGCCGCGAAGGCCGCGTCCGGCTCCCCCAGCACCTCGCGCAGCTGGTCCGGCGTCCACACGTAGAAGGCGCCCTCCACATGCGCGCCGCTGCCGTCGTCGCTGTCCGCGTCCAGCGCGGAGGCGAACCCGCCCTCGGCCGTGCGCAGTTCACGCACCATGAAGTCGGCCGTCTCCAGCGCCACCCGCCGCGCCAGATCGGATCCGGTGGCCCGCCACAGATGCGCGTACACCCGGCACAGCAGCGCGTTGTCGTACAGCATTTTCTCGAAGTGCGGCACCGTCCACTCACGGTCCACCGAATACCGGGCGAACCCGCCGCCCAGCTGGTCGTAGATCCCGCCCCTGGCCATCGCCTCACAGGTGTCGGCCGCCATCTGGAGCGCGCCCTGCGCGCCGGTACGGGCGTAGTGGCGCAGCAGGAACTCGACCACCATCGACGGCGGGAACTTCGGCGCCCCGCCGAACCCGCCCCGTACCGCGTCGTACTCCCGGGTCAGCGCCAGCAGCGCCTGCGCCAGATCCTCCTCACCGGGCACCCCCTCCCCCCGGTACGCGAGCGACCGCCCGGCCAGCTCCCCCACGATCCGCGCCGCGACCTCCGCGATCTCCCCGCGCCGGTCCCGCCACGCGGCACTGACCCCCTCCAGGACCTGCGGGAAGGACGCCATGCCGTGGCGGGGCGCGGGCGGGAAGTACGTACCGAAGTAGAACGGCTCCCCGTCCGCCGTCAGAAACACCGTCATCGGCCACCCGCCCTGCCCGGTGGCCGCCTGGACGGCCTCCATGTACACGGCGTCCACATCGGGCCGCTCCTCGCGGTCGACCTTGACGTTGACGAAGTGGGCGTTCATGTACCTGGCCGTCGTCGGGTCCTCGAAGCTCTCGCCCGCCATCACATGGCACCAGTGACAGCTGCTGTACCCGACACTCAGCAGCACCGGCACATCCCGCCGCCGCGCCTCCTCGAACGCCGCGGGCGACCACGGCCACCAGTCGACGGGGTTGTCGGCGTGCTGGAGGAGGTACGGGGAGGTCTCATGGGCCAGTCGGTTCGCCATGCGTCCCATCCTGCCGCAGCCCGCGGGCGACCGCGGAAGACACACGCACCGGCGGGCGCCCCTCGCGCTCGCGCCGCGCACGCAGGACAATGTCGGTTCTCACCCATGCTCTCGGAGGGGGACGCATATGCGGGAAAGCCACCGGGCCGAAGCCGAAAGGCTGTTGGTACGTGCCGTGGAGGAAGAGGTACGGCGCTCCGGCGGGCGGACCGAGGGGAACACACTGCTGGCCCGCGGGCGCGGCGCCCTGGATGCCATGGCCGCGGGTGCGGACGAGGAGTACGCCGCGTACGTACGGGCGCTGGACGCGGAGCGCGCCGAGCGGCCTCCGCTGTCGGAGCGGTTCAGCAGGCAGTCCCTCGGAACGCCCGCACTGGTCACGTCCGTCGCCGCCGTCGCCGCCGTCGGCGCGGATGTCGCGCTGGGCACCGCCACGGGCATCGCGCTCAGCGCCGGAGCCGTCGTCGCGGTCGCCGGGGCCGCGACCACCGTCGCCAAGGTGACCGCCTCGCACTGGCCGGCCGCGCACCGCAGGGCCGGGGCCGCCGGCCAGCCGGGCGGCACCGAGCAGTTGCGGCTCCAGTGGCTGACGGCGCTGGAGGTACGGGGCATCCGCCCGTTCCTCGACCAGCAGCGGGTGCTGACGTCCGCGACCCGGCGCACCGCCAAGAAGCCCACCGTCGTCCCGCAGCTGCGCGGCGGGGACCGCAGCGCGGCCGCCCGCCGGCGCAGCGTGCTGGAGCAGTCCTTCGGTCATCTGCCCGAGCCGGACGGGCCGTTCGCCGGACGGCGCGCGGCGATGGCGCAGATCGCGCAGTGGGTGCACGCGGCCCGCGTGTCGACGGAGACGAAGCCGACGGTCGTGGTGCTGTACGGCGCCCCGGGCTCCGGCCGTACCGAACTCGCCGTACGGGCCGCGCATCAGCTCAAGGACCAGTTCAGGGGCGCCTGCGTGGTCGACCTGCGCGGCGGCGGCTCCTTCGAGGCGCCGCTGTCGACCCGTGACGCGCTGCTGCATCTGCTCAACCGGCTGGGCGCGCCGCGCGAACAGCTGCTGTTCCGCGAGGGGTCCTCCCCGGAGCAGCAGCTGCGCCGGCTGAACGAGCTGTACCACCAGCATCTGACGGGCCTTCCGGTGACGGTCGTCCTGGACGACGCCTCCGATCCTGAGCAGGTGCGGACGCTGGTGCCCGAACGGTCCGACAGCCTGGTGCTGGTGACGGCGCGCGAACGGCTCGCTCTGCCGGACGACGTACCGGCCTGGGTGCACCAGCTGCCCGTCGAGCCGCTGGACACGGCGGGCGCGGAAGAGCTGCTGCGGGCCGTGGCCGGACCGTCCGCCGCGTCGGCGGAGGGACCGTACGACGCGCAGTCCACCGACCGCGTCGGCGAGTTGTGCGGCGGTCTGCCGCTCGCCCTGCGGATCGCCGGGTCCTCGCTCGGGGAGCGCACGGCCCAGCAGCTGGCCACGGACCTCGACGCGTACGGCCCGGTCGACCCGGTCGAACGGGCCCTGTGGGTGCGCTACACCGACCAGAGCGACCAGGCCCGCAGACTGCTGCGCCGCCTCGCGCTGGCCGGCCGCGCCTCCCTGGGCGCGGCAGCGGCGGCGGCGCTGCTCGCGACGGACGAGCAGGAGGCGAGCCGACTGCTGGCCGAGCTGTCCCGGGCGGGGCTGATCGACCACGTACGGGCCAGCCGCTACCGGCTGCACGACGTCGTCAGGATCTTCGCGCACTCACGGCTGCGGGACGAGGAGGGCGCCGAGGACCGAACGGCCGCCCAGGAGCGGCTGATCCGGAACTACGGCGAGCTGGCCGACTCCGTGATCCGGCTGGTCGACGGCAAGACCTCCACCCGCGCGGACCTCTTCAAGACCGCCGCGGGCGCGCACGGCTTCTCCTCGCTGGAGTCCGCGCTGCGCTGGCTGGACGACGAGTCGAGCTTCATCACGGCCGCGCTGCGGCACGCCGAGGGCGTCGACCAGCAGGCCGTACTGAACCTGCTGGGCGCGCTCTGCGACTACTGCCTGCTGCGCGGCGACCTCTACCGGCTGGGCGAGATCAACGAGCTGACGCAGGCGGTGGGCCAGGGGCTGCTGCTCCGCTCGGTCCAGTGGCGCACGGGCATCGCGGCCCGCCAGCTCGGCGAGCTGGACAAGGCGCGTACGACTCTGACCACGGTCGTCGGTCTCTACCGGGAGGCGGACCACGACGCGGGCGCCGCCCGCGCGCTCTGCTCGCTCGGCATCACCCTGCACCACCAGGGCAATCTGACCGAGGCGTCGGCGAAGCTGCGCGAGGCACTGGCACTCCAGTCCCCTGAACCGCTGGCCGGTGACCGGGGCTGGACGCTGCACGCCCTGGCGGCCGTCGAACGCGACCGGGGTTCGGTGGCCGAGGCGCTCACGCTCCTCTCCCGCGCGCTCGTCCTGCACCGTGAGAACGAGTCCCTGCACGGCGAGGCGTGGACGCACTTCCAGCTGGGCCAGCTGTACCTGCGGCTGGGCGAGGTGGCGCGGGCGGAGGCGGAGCTGCGCGCGGCCCTCGATCTGTACGGCAGGACCCGTGACGGCCGCGGCGAGGCATGGGCGATGACCCAGCTCGCCCGTACCCGCCTGGTGGACGGCGACCCGGCCCCGGCGGTCGGCGAACTGCGCGACGCCCTCGCCCGCCACCGCGACAACGAGGACGCGCGCGGCGAGGCGTGGACGCTCTACTACCTGGGCCAGGCGCTGGAGGAGACCGGCGACCGCGACCAGGCGGTACGCGAACTGGAGCGGGCGCGCACGATGTTCTCCCGGATGCGCGACGTGTACGGACTGGCCTGCGCCCGGCACCACTCGGGCCGGGTCACCCGCGACCAGCGCGCCGCCCAGACCGGCAACCTCCGCAACTCGGGCTTCGCCCGCCAGCTGCTCACCGACGCCCGCGCGGACTTCCGCCGCATCGGCGTCGCCCACGGCGAGGCGTGGACCTGTCTGGAGCTGGCCATCATCGACGCCGGCAACAACCGTCCGGGCCAGGCGCTCCAGCTCTGCGACGAGGCGGCGGCCCTCTTCGCCTCGTACGACGACCACCGCGGCGCCGACTGGTCCCGCTTCCTGCGCTGCACGCTCCTGCCGTACGCCTCGGCGGGCGGCATCGAGGTCGGCTCGGTCGTCGCCGAACAGGAACTCTCCGAGCTCTCGGCCGCGGGCCACGCCTTCCGCGACGGCAAACTCGCGGAGTCCGTGGCAACGCTCGGGGTCATGCTGGGCCGGGGCGTACGGCTGGAGGACGGCTGGCAGGCCTGGCACCTGGGGATGGTCCCGAACCGCCACGCACGGGAGGTGATGGGCGTACCGGTGACGGCCGTCACATGACCATCGCCTGTGGCCCCATGACACCCGCGGGTGTCATGGGGCCGGGCGCGGGAAGCGAAGGCCCCGCTACTCGCCCTGCGAGGCGGCCGGCTTCGGCTCGCTCTTCGCGGACTGCGCCGCGGGCTGCTCCGGGGACTGCGCGGACGCGGCGGGCGTCTGCGCCGGGGTCTCCTCGAAGTTGACCATGCTCATGTGCCGGTTCATCGACTTCATCAGCATCCACACGCCCCCCGCCATCACCGCGAACACGATGAACCCGAGCACACCGGGCGTCACCTTGTTCTCGTCGAGCTCCTTGGCGAGAGGAGCCGCGAACGCCATCGCCTGAGTCGCATACATATCAGCCATTGTCGCGGATGCCCGCGAACAGGTCGCTCTCGGGGAGGGATGTATCGACGAGCGACTTCGCGAGCTCGTACTCCTCCGTCGGCCAGACCTCCCGCTGGATGTCCATCGGGATACGGAACCAGCCGCCGTCGGGGTCGATCTGGGTGGCGTGCGCGATCAGCGCCTTGTCGCGGATCTCGAAGAAGTCGGCACACGGAACATGCGTGGTCAGCGTCCGCTCCACGCGCTCGAACTCCTTCCAGCGCTCCAGCCACTCGCCGTACGGGGACTCAAGTCCCCGGGCGAGCAGCGCCTCGTGGAGCGCGACCGTACGCGGCCGGTTGAAGCCCTGGTTGTAGTAGAGCTTCTCCGGCTGCCAGACGGGACCGAAGTCGTCCTCCGGGTACTTCTCCTTGTCCGCCGCGGCCTCGAACGCCACCATCGAGATCTTGTGGGTCATGATGTGGTCCGGGTGCGGATACCCGCCGTTCTCGTCGTACGTGGTGATGACCTGCGGCCGGAACGACCGGATCAGGCGTACGAGACGGCCCGCCGCCTCGTCCACGTCCTCCAGCGCGAAGCAGCCCTCGGGCAGCGGCGGCAGCGGGTCGCCCTCGGGCAGACCCGAGTCGACGTACCCCAGCCACTCCTGCTTGACGCCGAGGATCTCCCGCGCCTCGTCCATCTCCTTCTTGCGTACCTCGTGGATGTGCTCCTCGATATAGGCGTCACCCTGGAGCTTCGGGTTGAGGATGGAGCCGCGCTCGCCTCCCGTGCAGGTCACGACCAGCACGTCCACCCCCTCGGACACGTACTTGGCCATGGTGGCCGCGCCCTTGCTCGACTCGTCGTCGGGGTGGGCGTGAACGGCCATCAGTCGCAGCTGCTCAGTCAAGACTCGATCCTCAGTGATGTGTCGCATCGGACGGCTTCTATAGTGACGGATATCGGGGGGCGGAAATTCCGGGTTGCCCGACTCCGAAGGGAAACGATCATGTCCGTGGTGCGCGAGGAGCCTCTTCGGAGCCGCTACGGCCGCTCGGCGGACCAGCGCGCGGACCGCGGGCTGAAGATCGTCGGCGCGGTGCTCGGCGTCGCGCTGCTCGGCCTGATCGGCTGGTTCGGCTATCACTACGTGGTCGAACGGAGTGTCTCCGGCGAGCTCATCAAGTTCAAGCGGGTTTCCGCCACCGAGGTCGAGGCGCATCTGGAGGTCCGCAAGGACCGGGACGCCGCCGGCAGCTGTACGTTGCGCTCCCTCGCGGAGAACGGCGCGGAGGTCGGCCGGCTGGACATGCGCTTCGGCGCGGGCGAGACGCGGATCGACCGGGTCGTCACGGTGCGTACCACGGGCAGCGCGACCAGTACCGAGCTGCTGGGCTGTACGTCGGACTGAGCCCCTGCCCCGGGCGACGCGGGTTTCCCGGCGTCAAGCGGACGGAAACGGCGTGGGGACCCGCCGCCAGTGCCCCCGATGGCCCACGCTGACCTGCGCCGATGTAATTCTGATGGCTTTCGTCCTCCCCCTTGCGCCACGAAATTGTTAGGCTCGTGGTTTCGCCCACCCGAGAAGGCACATTCTTCTGGGTAGGGCGTTGCTTTGTATTCCCGGTACCTACGAGGAGCACCTGTGACCCAGACCAGTGAGAACGTCACCTGGCTCACCCAGGAGGCGTACAACCAGCTGAAGGCCGAGCTGGAGTACCTGTCTGGTCCCGCGCGCACGGAGATCTCTATGAAGATCGCGGCGGCCCGTGAGGAGGGCGATCTGCGGGAGAACGGCGGGTACCACGCGGCCAAGGAGGAGCAGGGCAAGCAGGAGCTCCGAGTGCGCCAGCTGACCCAGCTCCTGCAGAACGCGAAGGTCGGCGAGGCCCCGGCGGACGACGGGATCGTCGAGCCCGGCATGGTCGTGACGATCGCCTTCGACGGGGACCCGGACGACACCCTGGACTTCCTGCTGGCCTCGCGTGAGTACGCCAGCTCGGACATCGAGACCTATTCGCCGCAGTCCCCGCTGGGCAGCGGTGTCAACGGCAAGAAGGTCGGCGAGGACGCGGAGTACGAGCTGCCGAACGGCAGGACCGCCTCCGTGAAGATCCTCAACGCCAAGCCCTACCAGGGCTGAGGCAAGGCCGGTACACCCACGGGTGTACCGGCCTTCATGTGTTCTCGGCTCTCAGCCCAGGATCGTGTAGCCCGCCTCCCGCAGCGCCGCCGCCACCTGCGTGCAGTGCGCGGGCCCCTTCGTCTCCAGATGCACTTCCACGTCCGCCTCGGTCAGCCCGAGCCGCGGATCGGTCCGTACATGGCTCACATCGAGCACATTGGCGTCGGCCACCGACAGCACACCGAGCATCGTCGCCAGCGCGCCCGGCCGGTCCGTCACCCGCAGCCGCAGGCTCAGATAGCGCCCGGCCGCCGCCATGCCATGACGCAGGATCCGCTGCATCAGTACGGGATCGACGTTGCCGCCCGAGAGCACCGCGACCACCGGGCCGCGGAAGGAGCCGGGATCGCTGAGGAGCGCTGCCACCGGGCTCGCCCCGGCCGGTTCCACCACCAGCTTCGCCCGCTCCAGACAGAGCAGCAGGGCGCTGGACAGCTCGTCCTCGGAGACCGTACGCACCTCGTCGACCAGCTCCTGGACCAGCTGGAACGGTATGTCGCCGGGGCGGCCCACCATGATGCCGTCCGCCATCGTCTGCGGTGACTCGACCACCATCGGCCGGCCCGCCGCGAGCGAGGGCGGATACGCGGCGGCGCCCGCCGCCTGGACGCCGATCACCCGGACGTCGGGCCGCAGCGACTTCACCGCGAGGGCGATGCCCCCGGCCAGCCCGCCGCCGCCGATCCCGACGACGATCGTCCGTACCTCCGGGCACTGCTCCAGGATCTCCAGGCCGACCGTGCCCTGTCCGGCGATGATGTCCGGGTGGTCGAAGGGGTGGATGAAGACCGCGCCGGTGTTCCTGGCGTACTCCTCGGCGGCGGCCAGCGTCTCGTCCACGACCTGTCCGTGCAGCCGCACCTCCGCGCCGTAGTCACGGGTCGCCGCGACCTTCGGCAGGGGCGCTCCGACCGGCATGAACACGGTCGACCGGACGCCCAGGAGGGTGGAGGCGAGCGCGACACCCTGGGCGTGGTTGCCGGCGCTGGCCGCGACGACGCCCGCCGCGCGCTCCTCCGGGGAGAGGCCGGCGATCCGTACGTACGCGCCGCGCAGCTTGAACGAGCCGGTCCGCTGGAGGTTCTCGCACTTGAAGAGGACCGGTGCGCCGACCAGCTGCGTCAGATATCTGCTCCCCTCCATCGCGGTCATCCGCGCCACGCCGGACAGCATCTTCTGGGCCCCCCGGATGTCATCGAGCATCAGGGGGTACGGAGGACGGTGTGCGTGGTGGCGCGCCTGGCGGCGCGGCACCGGGCGGGACGTACCGAAGCTCATGAGTGCCAGTCTCGCAGCTCATGGGCCGCACGGCCGTCGACGTTCACGGACGGGCGCCGGCCGGGGGTGGGTACGGAGCGGGCACGGACTCCGGCCCGGGGCAGGTCCGGGGTGGGGAAGGATCGGATACAGGTTCGGGTACGGCGTTAGGTTTACGCAGGACAGGTACGGTCCAAGCCATCCCCGCGTACTCTGTCCCCCACCAACCGACCCCCGCACGAGAGAGCCCCCAGCCATGCCCCCCATTCAGGACATGACTTCCGCTGCGTCGGTCTCCAGGGAGACGGCCTCCGAACCCACGGACGACGCCGCCCTCCTCGATGCCCTCCAGCACCAGGTGGCCGTCTTCGCCCGGCGGGCCGAACAGACCCGGCTCGGCGGTGTGGGCCAGGTCCGCAACTCGATGGACCGCGCCGCGTATCTGCTGCTCAACCGGCTCGACCAGGAAGGCCCGATGGGCGTCAAGGCGCTGGCCGCCGGGATGGGCATCGACTCCTCGACGGTCACCCGGCAGGTCGCGCCGCTGGTCGACAGCGGCCTGGTCAAGCGCACCTCGCACCCGGAGGACGGCCGCGCGGTCGTGCTCGAACTGTCGCCGCGCGGACTGGCCAGACTCGAAGAGGTCCGCTCGTCACGGCGCGAGCTGATGGCGCAGGTCACGGGCGGCTGGACGGAGGAGGAGCGGAACTCCTTCACCACCTTGCTCACCCGGTTCAACGGCGCGCTCTCGGCGCGGGCGGCCGGACTGCCCTCCGGTGACGGCGGTACGGGTGATGAAGGCGGCACGGACGGTATGGGCGGTACGGGCGGAACGGATGAGCCGGGCGTGGGCGCGGACGTGGGCGCGGGCGCCCGCGCGGGTACGCCCTCTTGACCCTGCACCCCTGACTGGCCTCATATGAGGTCGTGCGAGAGCGACGGGCTGCCCTGGATCGCCGCCGCGCCCGGGAGTTCGAGGCGTTCGCAGCGGGCGCGGCCGGCCGGCTGCTGCATGCGGCCGTACTGCTCACGGGCGAGCCGCCCGACGCCACCCCCCGGGCCCAGCGCCTGCTGATCACCGCACTGTCCCGTACGTACGCGGAGTGGGACCGGCTCAGCGGCGCCGACGGCGAGGATCCGTACGACCGGGCCCGCCGGGAGCTGGTGCTGCGCTTCGCCCGCGAGGCCGCCTGGCGCGACCCGGCCCGGCGGGACGGCCGGGCGGGTGGCGTGCTCGGCCGGCTCGGTCCGCAGGAACGTATCGTCCTGGTGCTGCGCCTGTACGAAGGGCTGGCCGAGGAGCAGACGGCGGCGCTGATCGGGCTCACGGAGGAGCGGGTCCGCGTGGTGTGCGCGCGGGCGGTCGCGGAGATGCGGGAGCCGTCGCGGCGGCGGCGCACCGGGGCGGGCCCATGAGAGGCGTCGACCGGAAGCGCGCCGAGGTGCTGCGGATGATGCTGGATTCGGCACGCCCCGACGTACCCGCCGATATGGTCCGCCGCGCCACCCGGCGCGGCGCCCGGCTGCTGCGCAGACGCCGGGCCGCGCGGCGGGTGTTCTGGACGCTGCTGATCGTCGCGGTGATCGTGTTCGGCGTCTGGGCGTCGGCCGCGCATCCGTGGTCGGTGCCGCCGACGGAGACGACACCGCCGCTGGAGGACTGGTGAGGGTCCGGACCGGTGACGGGTCCGGGACCGGGACCGGGTGACGGTCCGGGACCGGGGGCCCGTACCGGGTGACGGTCCGGGACCGGGTGACGGTCCGGCCGGTCGGCCTCCAGCGGCGGTGAGCGGTCAGCGGTGAAGGGCCGCTCAGCCCAGCGCCTGCTGAAGGTCCGCCAGCAGATCGTCGGCGGACTCGATCCCCACCGAGAGCCTGACCAGGTCGGAAGGCACCTCCAGCGCCGAGCCCGCCGCCGAGGCGTGCGTCATCCGGCCGGGGTGCTCGATCAGGGACTCGACGCCGCCGAGGGACTCACCGAGCGTGAACAGCTTCGCGCGGTCGCAGACCGCGACCGCCGCCTCCTCGCCGTCCTTGACCTGGAAGGAGATCATCCCGCCGAACGCCTTCATCTGCTTGGCGGCGACCTCGTGCCCCGGGTGCTCGGGCAGCCCCGGGTAGAGGACCTTGGAGACACGGGGGTGCGAGGTGAGCATCTCGGTGATGCGCGTGGCGTTCTCGCTGTGCCGGTCCATCCGTACGGCGAGGGTCTTGATGCCGCGCAGCACCAGCCAGGCGTCGAAGGGACCGGCGACGGCGCCCATCGCGTTCTGGTGGTAGGCCAGCTCGTCGGCCAGCTCCGCGTCGTCGACGATCAGGGCGCCGCCGACGACGTCGGAGTGACCGCCCATGTACTTGGTCGTCGAGTGGACGACGACGTCGGCGCCGAGCGCCAGCGGCTGCTGGAGGTAGGGGCTGGCGAAGGTGTTGTCGACGACGAGCCGCACCCCGGCCGAGCGCGCGATCCCGGCGAGCTGGGCGATGTCGGTGATGTTGAGGAGCGGGTTCGAGGGGGTCTCGACCCAGATCGCCTTCGTACGCGGGGTGAGCGCGGCCTGTACGGCCGCCGGGTCCGAGGTGTCCACGACCGAGAAGTCCACACCCCAGCGGGAGACGACCTTGGCGAAGAGCCGGAAGGTGCCGCCGTAGGCGTCGTTCGGGATCACGACGTGGTCGCCGGGCGCCAGCAGCGTACGCAGCAGGCAGTCCTCGGCGGCGAGCCCGGACGCGAAGGCGAGCCCACGCCGGCCGCCCTCAAGGGCCGCGAGGTTCTCCTCCAGCGCCGTACGGGTGGGGTTGGCGCTGCGGCTGTACTCGTAACCGCCGCGGAGGCCGCCGACGCCGTCCTGCTTGTAGGTGGACACCTGGTAGATGGGCGGGACGACGGCGCCGGTGAGGGGGTCCGCGGTGTTGCCCGCATGGATGGCGCGGGTCTCGAAGTGGTGCTCGCTGGTGTGCTGGTGCGTCATGGGACCTGAGGGTAGCGGTGCGGTGCGCCTCCCGGCGGGGGGTCGTGGTGCGGTGCGCCGTCCGGCGGGGGGTCGTGGTGCGGTGCGCCGTCCGGCGGGGGCCGTGGTGCGGTGCGCCGTCCCGCGGGGGCCGGGGTGCGGTGCGCCGTCCCGCGGGGGCCGGGGTGCGGTGCGCCGTCCGGCGGGGGCCGGGGTGCGGTGCGCCGTCCGGCGGGGGCCGTGGTGCGGTGCGCCGTCCGGCGGGGGCCGTGGTGCGGTGCGCCGTCCGGCGGGGGGTCGTGGTGCGGTGCGTCGCTGGTGCCGGGGGCCGGGGTCTCCGGAGGTGCGTGTCCGGACTGCTTTCCTCACCGCGCTTCGCGCGAGCTGCGACGCTTTACGTCCGGACACGCACCTCCTCCGACCCCGGCCCCCTCCCGCCACGGCCCACGTGGCCGTGCGCGGCCCCAGGCGCTCAGCCGAGGCGGCGGCTGGTAG
This sequence comes from Streptomyces scopuliridis, assembly GCF_042790125.1. Classification (GTDB taxonomy): domain Bacteria; phylum Actinomycetota; class Actinomycetes; order Streptomycetales; family Streptomycetaceae; genus Streptomyces; species Streptomyces scopuliridis_A. The sequence continues at coordinate 254,399 of NZ_JBHTZS010000002.1, read as the reverse complement.
CGGCCCCCGGCGCCATGACACCGCACCCCAGCCACGAACCCGCCTACCCCATATGGCATAATCGTCGGCAAGGTCATGAGTGACAGCGATTACGGCCCCGGCTCGCTGTCCGGCAACCCTCCGTCCGTGGCGGGGTGCCCCGGGTGAAGACCAGGCCGTAGGCAGCGAGGTCTGCGGCAAGCGCGGACCCCTGCCACCTTTGGGGTCCTGGTCCTCAAGGGAGCAGTCTCGTGAGCAAGCGAATGCGTTAGGGCGGTCGCGCCCCCTCTTCAACACCCTCCGCACGGAAGCCCCGTGTGTCGAGGCACACCCCTGCCACCACCGCGGCGCCAGCCGCGCGCCGCGGGGGACTTGAAGCCGTTCCGACTTGTCCCGCCGGGAGATATCGCCATGTCCGCACGCCCGAACGCCGCCGCCACCACGACCCCGTCCGACGACCCCGCCTGCGCCGCCCCGCTGCCCGTGCTCGGGCGTGAGGTGACCGTTCCGCTTGTCACCGGTGGCGAGGTGACCTACGCCGCGCTCGACTACGCGGCCAGCGCCCCCGCCCTTCAGCGCGTGTGGGACGACGTCGCCGCGTACGCCCCGTACTACGGCAGTGTCCACCGGGGCGCCGGTTATCTCTCGCAGCTCTCGACCGACCTGTTCGAGAACAGCCGCCGCACGGTCGCGGAGTTCCTCGGCTGCCGCCCCGATGACCAGGTCGTCTTCACGCGCTCGACCACCGACTCGCTCAATCTGCTGGCGGCCGTGGTCCCCGCGGAGTGCGAGGTGTTCGTGTTCGAGGCCGAGCACCACGCTTCCCTGCTGCCCTGGCGGGACGCGCGGGTGACGTATCTGAACGCTCCCCGGACGCCGGGCGAGGCCGTCGCCACGCTGGAGCGGGCGCTCGCCGGGCGGGGGGCCGAGGGGCCGGCGCTGGTCTGTGTGACCGGTGCGTCCAATGTGACCGGTGAGCTGTGGCCCGTACGGGAGTTGGCCGCCGCCGCGCACGCCGGGGGTGCCCGGATCGTGCTGGACGCCGCTCAGCTCGCGCCGCACCACCCCGTGGACATCGCCGGGCTGGATGTCGACTGGGTAGCGTTCTCCGGGCACAAGCTGTACGCGCCGTTCGGGTCCGGGGTGCTCGCGGGGCGGGCCGACTGGCTCCAGGGCGCGGAGCCGTATCTCGCGGGCGGGGGCGCCAGCCGTAAGGTGGCGCGCCGGGCCGACGGCGGGGTGGATGTCGACTGGCACACCACGGCGGCCCGTCATGAGGCCGGTTCGCCCAATGTCATCGGGGTGTACGCGATCGCCTCGGCGTGCAAGGCGCTCACCGACGCCGGGTTCAACACGCTGGTCGCGCGCGAGCAGCGGCTGGTGGCCCGGGTGCGGGACGGGCTGGCCGGGGTGCCGGAGGTGAAGGTGCTCTCGCTGTTCGGCGAGGACGCGCCGCGGGTCGGCGTGCTCTCGTTCGTGGTCGAGGGGTGGAACAGCTCGCACTTCGCCGCCGCGCTCTCCGCGGAGTACGGCATCGGTGTACGGGACGGGCTCTTCTGCGCCCACCCGCTCGTACGGACGCTGCTGGGCAGCGACCCGCAGGACCCTGGGGAGTGCGGAGCCCCGGAGGCCGAGCCGGGCGAGCGGTCGCTCAACGCGATCCGGGTCAGCTTCGGCGCCGGGACGCCGGACGAGCATGTCGACCGGTTCGTCCGGGCCGTGCGGGAGCTGGTGACCGACGGCGCGCGGTGGAACTACCGTACGGAGGACGGCCGCTGCGTCCCCGACCGGGGCTGAGCCTCAGGCCGCGGCGGGTGCGAGACGGGTGCCCAACAGCACCATCCGCAGGGCGCGTTCGGTCGCGTCGGCGAGGAACTCGCCCCCGCGGTCCAGGGCTTCGGGCAGCGCCACCGGCGCGGGCAGGATCGAGCTGTACGCGTCGACCCCCACGGCCCGCACCTCGTGCGCGCCCTGTCCGATGGTGCCGGCCAGCACCAGGACGGGCACTCCCGACGCGTGGGCGCGGCGGGCCACTTCGGCCGGGATCTTGCCGCGTACGGTCTGGTGGTCGAGCGCGCCCTCGGCGGTGATCACCAGATCGGCGCGGGCCAGCCGGGCGTCGAGGTCGAGCCGGTCGAGCAGTACGTCGAAGCGGGGCAGCAGGCGCGCGCCGAGGGCGGCCAGACCGGCTCCCAGTCCGCCGGAGGCGCCGGTGCCGGGGGCGGTGCGCAGGTCGGTTCCGGGAGCGAGGTCCCGGGTGAGGACGGCCGCCCAGCGCTCCAGCGCCAGGGACAGTTCCTCCACCCGGGCCGGGCCCGCGCCCTTCTGCGGGCCGAACACCCGGGCCACCCCGCGCGGGCCGCACAGCACGTTGAACGGATTGCAGGCGACCAGCAGTTCGGTGCCGGACAGCCGCGGGTCGAGTCCGCTCGTATCGATACGGTCCAGTCCGCGCAGCGCCGCGCCGCCCGGGGGAAGTTCCCGGCCGTGGACGTCCAGGAGCCGGGCGCCCAGTGCGCGCAGCGCCCCGGCGCCGCCGTCCGATGTACCGGAGTCGCCGCAGCCGACGAGGACGCGCCGGACGCCCAGGTCCAGTGCGGCGCCGATGAGTTGCCCCACGCCATGGGTCGTGGTGGCGCCCGGGTCGCGGCGGCCGGCCGGTACGAGCGAGAGGCCCGCGACGGCGGCCATCTCGACGACGGCGGTCGCCGTACCGGGCCTGGTCTCCCCGAGGAGCGCGAAGTGGCTGCTGACGGGGTCACCGACCGGGCCGGTCGCGGTGTACGGGACGAGCCTGCCGCCCGTCGCGGCGGCCAGCGCCTCGGCGGTGCCCTCGCCCCCGTCCACCAGTGGGATCAGATCGACCTCCGCGTCGGGGACCACCCTGAGCAGGCCCTCGGCGATGGACTCGGCGACCTGGCGGGCGGAGAGGGACTCCTTGAAACCGCTGGGGGCGATGGCGATGCGATAGCTCATGGCTGGGTCTCCAGACGAACGGGCACGCCGAGCAGCGGCCAGACGGCGAGGGCGAAGAGCAGGACGAGGGCTGCTGTGAGCGGCGCGAGGACGGCGGAGAGCCGGAGCAGATCACGCGGGGTGTAGGTGGGGGTGCCGGGCAGGTCGGCGAAGAGCGCGACGGGTTTCGCGGAGGCGGGCAGGGTGTGGCAGAACCCGGCCGCGGCGGTCGAGGCGAGCGCGGCGGCCATCGGGTTGACGCCCGCGCCGATGGCCGCGACGACCACCAGCGGGACCAGTACGGAGGATCTGGCGGAGCGGGACTGGAGGGCCAGATGGGCCGCCGTACTGATCAGCACCACCCCGGTGAGGAACGCCCACGGCGGGATGGCGGAGCCGCCGGGCACCCAGCTGACCAGCCACGCGGCGGCTCCCGATTCGGCGAGCGCGACCCCCATCGCCATGGTCGCCGCCATGAAGAGCAGCAGCGGCCAGGGCACGGTCCGCAGCCCGTCCCTGAGCCCGACGGTCCCGAGCGCGGGGGACGCGGCGACGACCGCGCCGATCAAAGCGACCACCGCGGGGGACACTCCGTGCAGCGGCTCGCTGCACCACAGCACGACCACGGTCCCGAGCAGCAGCGCGCAGCGCGCCTCGGACGAGGTCAGCGGGCCGTCGACCGGGGTGTCCGAGTGCTCCTGGATCTGCGCGGCGGTGATCCGGACGGGTCCGCGCCGGTCGGCGCGTGTCGTGGTCGTCAGAAGCACCGCCTCGGCGGCGAGATGGGAGCAGACGACGGCGAGCGGCAGCCCGAGCAGCAGCCATTCGACGAACCCCAGCCGCTGTCCGGTCTGTTCCCAGAGCACGCTGACGGTGATCAGATGCGCGCCCGCGCCGATCAGCGTGGCGACGGCGGAGAGCAGGATGACGGTCGGGAAGAGCAGCGCGAGCATCACCACGAGGCGCCTGCGGTCGGCGAGCGCCTTGGCGAGCGCCAGGAAGACCGGCAGGGCGAGGGCCGCGCGCCCCGAGGTGGCCGGGACGGCGAAGGCGGTGACCACCAGCGCCGCCGTGGTCAGATGCGTCAACTGCCGTACGGTACGGGCCCCGCCGACCAGGAAGGCCGCGGCCCGTCCCGCGAGCCCGGTTCCGGTGACCGCGGCCGCCAGGACGAACGCGCAGATCAGCAGCCACACCGTCTCGTCGCCGAGCGTCGCGAACAGCGTCTCGCTGCTGATCACCCCCGTCGCGGTCAGCGCGAGCCCGGCGCCCAGGGCGATATACGTGTCGTCCACCGGGGTGGCGATCCAGGCGCAGGTGGCGAGGGCGAAGACGCCCAGGGTGAGCCGCGCGTCGCCGCTCAGGCCCGGGAGGGAACCGGGCACGGCGAGCAGCGCGCAGAGGCTGAGTACGGCGCAGAGCCAGCTGGCCTGCCGGAACGAGAGGGTCACGACGATCAGTCTCGGACCGCGCGGTGAGCCCCGAATGAGCGCTTTGTGAAAGGAAGTTCATCTGGCCGCCGAGACGCGGCCGGCGCCGTCACGGCATCCGGTAGCCCATGCCCCGTACGGTCTCCAGCCGCTGCGCGCCCAGCTTCTTGCGCAGGGCGCGTACGTATACGTCCACGATGTTGGAGCCCGGGTCGAAGTCGTAGCCCCAGACATGGGAGAGGATCTGTTCGCGTGAGAGCACCTGGCCCGGATGGCGCAGGAACAGTTCGAGCAGCACGAACTCACGGGCCGTCAGATCGACGGTCTCCTCGCCCGAACGCGCCCTGCGGGTACGCAGATCCAGGCTGAGGTCGCCGCTGCGCAACATCGTCACCTCGGGCGCGCGGGCCGCCGTGCGCAGCCGCAGCCGTATCCGCGCCAGCAGCTCCTCGAAGCGGAACGGCTTCGTCATCCAGTCGTCGGCGCCGCCCTCCAGTCCGGCCACGGTGTCCCGTACGGAATCGCGCGCCGTCAGCACGATCACCGGCAGGGTCACCCGCGCCTCGCGCAGCTCCCGCAGCACGGTGAAGCCGTCGCGTCCCGGCAGCCCGATGTCGAGCAGGACCAGATCGAAGCCGCCGGTGACGGCGTACTCCAGGGCGGCGTCGCCGTCGGCGGCCACGGTGGTGGTGAAGCCGTTGGCGCGCAGCCCCTTCTCCACGAAGGAGGCGATGCGCTCCTCGTCCTCGGCGATCAGGATGCGGTTCATGAACTCGTCTCCAGGATGAGTACGAAGGTGGCGCCGCCGCCTTCGGTGGGGCGCAGTTCGACCCGGCCCCGGTGGCCTTCGGCGATCGCCCTGACGATCGCCAGGCCGAGGCCGGCGCCGCTGGTGCGGGCGCCGCGGCGGGCCGTACCGCGCCGGAACCGTTCGAAGATCACCTCCGCGTCCTGCGGCTGGACGCCGGGGCCGTTGTCGGTGACATGGAGCTCGATCCGGTCGCCGTGCGCGCGCGAGCCGATCCGGATGCGCTGCCCCGGCACGGTGTGCTGCACGGCGTTCTGCGCGAGCTGCACCATCGCCTGGGTGATCCGCTGCGGATCGAGCCGCGCCTCGCGGTCCGCGACCCCGTCCAGCAGCCATTCCCGGTCGCCCAGTGTCCGCGCCTTCACGAAGACGTCGGCGGTCAGCTCGGCGAGCTGGACCGGCTCCTGGCTGATGAAGTCGGGCCGTTCGGCCTTGGCGAGCAGCAGCAGATCCTCCACGATGCGGCTCATCCGGTCCAGCTCGTCGGTGACCAGACGTACGGTCTCCTCCCGGTCGGCCGGGTCGTCGCCCATCACCTCCAGATGGCCGCGCACGATCGTGATGGGCGTACGCAGCTCGTGCCCGGCGTCGTCGACGAACTCCCGCTGCGCGGCGAACGCCCGCTCCAGCCGGTCGAGCATCCCGTTGAAGGTCTCGGCGAGCGCGGCGATGTCGTCCCGGCCCTCGACCGGGATACGGCGGGTGAGGTCCTGCTCGGTGAGTTGCGCCGCGGTCATCCGTACGACCCGTACCGGCGCGAGTATGCGGCCCGCGACCGCCCAGCCGATGCCGGTCGTCATCAGCAGCGCGACCCCCGAGATGGCCAGCAGCGTACGGAACGTCTCGTTCGCGACGGCCCGCTCCTGGTCCGCGTGGAAGGCGACGACGAACGCGCCGGGCGCCGCGTCTCCGGCGGGGTCGATGACGACCTTCGCCCAGCGCAGCTCACCCTGCGGGCGGTGCAGCGTGCCGGAGGCCGCCTCGGAGGCGAAGATCCGGGTCAGCGCCGCGTCGTCCCGCCACAGGGCGGTCCGGTCGGGCAGATCGCGGCGCTGCCGGATCACATGCGGTTCGGGTACGGAGGCCCGGGTCAGGCCGAGCAGTTCCTCGTCCGGGTCGGAGTACTGGCGCTGCAGAAACACCCGGAGCAGCCGGCGCGGATCGCTGAACGGCCGGCCGGTCTCCGGATCGACACCCTGGCTGACGAAGTTCGCGAACTCGCCGGTCTCCTGGGTGAGCAGCTGGCTGATCCGCTGGTCGACGTCCCGGAGCAGGATCGAGCGGGTGGTGGCGGCCACGGCGGCCAGCGCGACCGCCATCACCACCAGCAGCCAGAGGAGGATCCGTACCCGGGCGGAGATACGGCGGGAGTCAGCCGTCTTCACCGGTGTCGTCACCGCGGTCGTCATCGTCGTCACCGTCGGTGGCCGAGGGCCCCGGTACGACGGCGTCGCCCGGGGTGCCGCCGGGGCTGCCGCTCCCCGAGGGGCTCGGCGTCAGCTCCACCTTGGGCGGCACCCTGGGCGCGTCGGGACTGTCCGTCATCGCGTAGCTGGTCGCGGCGATACCGAGCGGGATGGCGACGACTGCCGCCAGGGCCGCCAGGCGAGGAGAGAAGGCCATGTCCGTCATCGTGCCGAGCGGGGGAGAGGCGGGGATGAGGGCCGGATGAGGATTTCTTCATCCGCGCACGCCGCGCACCCTCTGCCGCCGACGCCGTGCACTGACGGCGGCCGGACAGGCCCTACGCGTCGAGCCCGATGGCGAAGGCGGCTTCGAGGTCGTGCTGCGAGTAGGTACGGAACGCCACATGCGTGTCCGTGGCCTCGACGCCCTCGATCTTGCTGATCCGGCCGGGGATCACATCGGCCAGATCGTCGTGCTTGGGGACCCGGACCATGGCGATCAGGTCGTACGTACCGGTGACCGAGAAGACCTCGCTGACGCTGTCGAGGGCCGCGATCGACTCCGCGATCTCGGGGATCCGGTCGACGCTGGTCTTGATGAGCACGATCGCGGTGATCACGGTTGGCGTTCTCCCTCGGTGGCCGCGGTTTGGTCTTTCACTCTATCGGTACGCCAGTACCGCACCCAGGCGTAGAGGAAGCCCGCGCCGAACCCCACCAGGTGCGCGAGATAGGCGACCCCGGGGCCGGCGTCCGCGCCGTGCGCCGCCACCCACTGGAGCACGAACCAGAAGATCAGCACGATCCAGGCGGGGAAGCGCAGCGGCAGGAAGAGAAGGAACGGGAAGAGGCTGGTGACCCGGGCTCTGGGGAAGAGATAGAGGAACGCGCCGAGCACCCCCGAGATCGCGCCCGAGGCCCCCACCAGCGTCTGGTCCGAGTCGGCGTTGGCCGCCGCGTACACGAACAGCGCGAAGTAGCCGGTGGCGAGATAGAAGAGCGCGAACCGCGCCCGGCCCATCCGCTCTTCGGCCATCGCCCCGAAGACATACAGAAAGAGCATGTTCCCCAGCAGATGCAGCCAGCTGCCGTGGACGAAGAGCGCGGTCAGCGGGGTGAGCAGGGCGTGCGCGGTGCCGTGCATCAGATTGACCGGGATGACGCCCCACCGTTCGAAATACGCGCTCTGGGTCGCGAGGAGCGTGTCCCCCTTCCCGTACCCCGGATTGAACCCCGACAGCGGGCTGACCAGGAAGGCCAGACAGCAGAGGCCGATCAGTCCATACGTCACGACCGGGCCGTCGGCCGCCGTCCGCCACTTGATCATGGACAGAGCATCGCCTACCGGGACCGACTGGTACAGAGCGCCTCGCCGCCCCCTGGAGTGGCCGCCAGGCCGTAGGGTTGCTGGCATCACAACGTGTTCCGGCATATCCGCGCTCCGACGGAACACCGCGGGACACCGCACGAGGGACGACGGAAACTGCGAAAAGAGGACGGCGACGATGACGACGGTTCCCCAGCCGACGGCCGCTACCCGATGGCGCTGCACGCTGTGCGGCAATCTCACGCGCTTCGATGTGACCCGCTCGTCGAAGACCGTGGAGTACGTCCATCTGGACCTGGCCGGGGAGCCGAAGGTCGAGGAGCGCGAGGTGGTCAGTGAGACCATCGAGTCGGTGCGGTGCCGCTGGTGCAACGCCGTGGACCAGATCGAGCTGGTGGACAGGCCGGGGACCGGTTCCTGAGGGAGCCGCCCGAAAGGGGTAGATGGGGTGACGGATCGTGGAGCAGCCCGCGAGCGGTGCTGAGCCGGCCGGCGCGGCCGGCGGTGACGCCGCGGAGGCGCTCGACCGCCCGCTCCCGGACGGGGTACGGCGCCGGGTCGTCGCGCTGGTCTCCGACGCCTTCGGCGGGCTGACCGTCACCGAACTCCCCGCGCAATTGCGGCAGTACGCCCGGTTCACCCCGAACAGACGGGCGAAGTTCGCGGGGAACGCGATGGCCGCCGCCCTGGAGAGCGATCCGGTGTTCCGGCAGCGGATCGGGGAGCGGATCAGTCACTCCCAGCCCGAGCTGGCCTCGGCCCTGGAAGCGGGCTCGCCCCCCGCCGCGGCCGATCCCGTCGATGTCGCCGCCGCCGCGTATGTCCTCAGACCGCCGGGGTGGGTGAAGCTGGTGGCCGCCGCGGGCGAGGAGGCCCAGCGGGCGGACGCCGAGCGGGCCGGCGCGGAGACCCGGCGGGAGCTGGAGCGGCTCCGTGAGGAGCTGGCCGTCGCACGGGCGCTGACGAAGAGCGAGACCGAACGGCTGCGTACGGAGCTGGAGGCGGCCCGCAAGGAGGCCGAATCGCTCCATCGCAAGCTGCGCAGCGCCCAGAGCGATGTGAAGCGGGGCGAGGCCGCGCTGCGCCGCGCGCACGCGGAGTCCGAGGCGTTCCGGGCCGAGTCGGCGGCGCAGGTCTCGGCCGCGGAGAGCGAGACGCGCCGGATCAGGGCGCGTCTCGCCGAGGCGGAGGCGTCCGTCGAGGCGAGCCGCCGGGCCGCCCGTGAGGGCCGCTCGGTGGAGGACATGCGGCTGCGGCTGCTGCTGGACACGGTGCTGGAGTCGGCGCAGGGGCTACGGCGCGAACTGGCGCTGCCGCCCGCCGCCGCCCGTCCCGCGGACACGGTCGACGCGGTGGAGCCCGGCCGGATGTCGCCCAAGGACGTGGCGGCCCGCGCGCTCTCCGAGACGGATCCGGCGCTGCTCGACCAGTTGCTCGCGCTGCCGCAGGCGCATCTGATCGTGGACGGCTACAACGTCACCAAGACCGGCTATCCGACGATGCCGCTGGAGAAGCAGCGGCTGCGGCTGCTGGGCGGGCTCGCCATGCTCGCGGCGCAGACGGGCGCCGAGATGACCTGTGTCTTCGACGGCGCGGAGCTGGCGGCGCCGGTGCTGCTCGCCCCGCCGCGCGGGGTGCGGGTGCTGTTCTCCAAACCGGGCGTGACGGCGGACGAGTTGATCCGCCAGCTCGTCAGGGCCGAGCCGCCGGGCCGGCCCGTGGTGGTCGTCTCCACCGACCGGGAGGTCGCGGACGGGGTCGCCAAGGCCGGTGCCAGGCCGGTCGCGTCCGCCTTGCTGCTGAAGCGGCTTTCGCGCGTCTGATACCGATCGCGCGCCGATCGCGGCACTGGTCAAGTCATGCGAACAATGACCGAATTGATCGCTCATTGTCGGAGCGCAGCGTCAAATGTCCATGACTGCCTGTGCGGTGTCTGTAAATTATGTGCGTCCCGACGGAGTTTTTCCTTGGAAGGATTTGAACTGATCACGAGGAGGTCACTAAGGTCAGGCCTCGAACCTTCGCGCGGTTGATCATCCATCCGGGGTGGCAGCGAAGGGACCGCCGATTTCATGCAGTTCAGCCCGTTTCGGTCCAGTTCGCTGGAGGGATGGACGCAGGAAGCCGGGACGTCACGTCCCCATGGCCCGGTAGGCGGCTGAGGAAGAAGGAGCTCGCCTCCGTGGCGTCCCACCGTCGACCCAAGCAGCCGAGCCGCGCCCGTGTGACCGTGCTCACCGCTACCGCCGCCGCCGCGGTTGCTCTCAGCTCCCAGGCCGCACAGGCCGCCGAGCCGAAGCCGAGCAAGGAAGACGTCAAGGAGAAGGTCGACAAGCTCTACGAGGACGCGGAGAAGGCCACCGAGAAGTACAACGGGGCCAAGGAGACGCAGGGCAAGCTCGAAAAGCAGGTCGAAGCCCTCCAGGACAAGGTCGCCCGCGGCCAGGACGAGCTCAACGACCTGCGCGACGGCCTCGGTTCGATGGCCAGCGCCCAGTACCGCACCGGCGGCATCGACCCCGCCGTCCAGCTGTTCCTCTCCTCGGACCCGGACAGCTACCTGGAGAAGGCGTCCACGCTCGACCAGGTCAGCGCCAAGCAGGCCGACACGCTCCAGCAGATCCAGTCCAAGCAGCGGAACCTCGCGCAGCAGCGCCAGGAGGCCCAGACCAAGGTCAAGGACCTCGCGGACACCCGTAAGCAGCTCGGCGAGAAGAAGGACGAGGTCCGGGCCAAGCTCGCCGAGGCGCAGAAGCTGCTCAACACGCTCACCGCGCAGGAGCGCGCCGCGCTCGCCAAGGAGGAGGAGTCCCGCGCCAGCCGCGACGGCGGCACCTCCTCGCGCGCCGACCTCGGCAACTCCGTGCCCTCTTCGCAGGTCGCCGCCGCCGCGTTCGCCGCCGCCCAGAGCAAGATCGGCACCCCGTACGTCTACGGCGCCAGCGGCCCCAGCTCGTTCGACTGCTCCGGACTGACCTCCTGGGCGTACGCGCAGGCCGGCGCCGCCATACCCCGTACCTCCCAGGCCCAGGCCAGCGCCGGTACGCGCATCGGCATGAGCCAGCTCAAGCAGGGCGACCTGGTCATCTTCTACGGCGACCTGCACCACGTCGGCTTCTACGCGGGCAACGGCCAAGTGCTGCACGCCCCCAAGCCCGGTGCCAACGTCCGCTACGAGTCCATCAACAACATGCCCTTCCAGTTCGGTGTCCGGATGGTCTGACGGGCGCTGACACCCGCCCATTCGGGCGAATTCACGCTACGTACGCTGACGCCGCGCCCCGCCGATGACCTTGTGGTCTCCGGCGGGGCGCCGCTTTGTGTGCCCGGGGCGGTCGTTGGTCGCTCCGTGGTCGCACGGCTACTGTCTGCTGCGCGCAGCTCCGGCCAGCGGTCCGCCCGTCGGGCGGCAGGGGCTGCGTCAGTGCGTACAGCGGAAGGAAGTGCGGCTTCCTGTGGTGTCCCATCGCCGCCCCTCACAGCCCGGCCTGGGCCTCGGCGCCCGCGGCAGCGCCATCGCAGTGTCCGCCGCGGCGGCCACGGCAGCGGCTGCGCTCGGAGCCGCCCCCGCGGGCGCCGACCCGCAGCAGACGCCGGAGGCCACCCGCGCCAAGGTCGACCGGCTGTTTGAACAGGCCGAGAAGGCCACCGAGTTGTACAACAAGGCCAACGAACAGGCGGGACGGCTGCGCGGCCTGGTCGACCGGGCCCAGGACAGCGCCGCCCGTGGCCAGGAGCGCGTCAACACGATGCGCGGGGCGCTCGGTTCGCTCGCCGGCGCCCAGTACCGCTCGGGCGGTATCGATCCCGCCCTCGCCCTGCTGCTCTCCTCCGACCCCGACAGCTATCTCGACAAGGCCTCCGTCCTGGACCGGGTCGGCGCCCGCCAGTCCGGCACCCTGAGAGAACTCCAGCAGGCCCAGCGGAGGCTGGGACAGGTGCGTATGGAAGCCGCCCACGACCTCACCGAGCTGGAGCGCAGCCGGGCCGCCGTATCCCGGCACAAGCGCACCGTCGAGCGCAAACTCGCCGAGGCGCGGCGGCTGCTCGACTCGCTGCCCACCGCCGACCGCGACTCCTACGACCGGGCCTCCCGCTCCGACCGCGGCGAGGGCTCCGCGCTCCTGGGCGGCGCGCCGGCCTCGGCACGCGCCGCCGCGGCGGTACGCGCCGCCCAGAACGCGGTGGGCCGGCCCTACGTCTGGGGCGCCAACGGGCCCTCGGGCTTCGACTGTTCCGGGCTCACCCAGTGGTCGTACGCGCAGGCGGGCGTCGGACTCCCGCGCACCTCCCAGGCGCAGCGCTACGCGGGCCGGCAGGTCCCGCTCTCCGCCGCGCGCCCCGGTGACCTCGTGGCGTACCGCGACGACGCCAGCCACATCGGCATGTACGTGGGCAACGGCCAGGTGATCCACGCCCCGTACCCGGGAGCCTCGGTGCGCTACGACCCCGTCGGCATGATGCCGGTCTCGTCGGTCACACGCGTCTGATCCGGACCCGCCACCCCGTACGATCGGCGGCGTGGCAGGTCGGGCGCGTACCGCGGCAGGACGGCACGGCGCGTGGGGACGTACGGCCGTGCCGTGGCTCGTCGCGCTGCTGCTGGCGGCGGGCTGCACCGCCCCCGAGAAGACCACGGACACCGCCACCGACGCGATCGGGCGGACCCTGGAGCGCCGGGCCGCGGCCGTGCTGGACCGGGACGAGGACGCGTATCTCGCCGTCCTCGCCCCCTCCGCGCGCACCCTGCGCGCCACCGCGCGCGAGGAGTTCGAGAACCTCGCGGACGTGCCGCTCGGCTCCTGGACGTACCACCTCACCGGCATCGACCGGACCGGCGGCCGGGCCACCGTCCAGACCGAACTGCGCTACCGCCTCGCCGGCTACGACACCGCGCCCGTCTCCACCCCGCGCACGCTGACGCTGGAGGAGAGCGGGGGACGCTGGTACGTGACCGGGGACCGGCCGGGCGCGGGCGGCTCCCCACAGCTCTGGCAGCAGGGCGAGGTACGAGCCGTACGCGGCGCCCACAGCCTCGTCCTCGGCGTCGGGGCCGGAGAAGCCGCCGCCGCGCGGCTGCGGGGGATCGCGGCCGCCGCCGACCGGGCCGTACCCGCCGTGGACGGCGCCTGGCCGGGCCCGTGGGCGCGCCGGGTGGTGCTGCTCGTACCGGACTCCCTGGAATCCATGGCCGGACTGCTGGGGGCGCCCGCCGCCGGATACCGCGGCATCGCGGCGGTCACCACCGGCGAGGTCGGCTCCCCCGGCGCGGCGCCCGCCGACCGGATCGTGGTGAATCCCGAGGCGTACGGCGCCCTGAGCGCCTACGGACAGCGGATCGTCCTCACCCACGAGACCACCCATGTCGCGACCCGCGCCGCCACCTCGGCCGCCACCCCGGCCTGGCTCTCGGAGGGCTTCGCCGACTGGGTCGCGTACCGGCGTACGGACCGGACGGCCGGCGAGATCGCCCCCGAACTCCAGCGCGCCGTACGCCGAGGGGAGACGCCCGCCGGGCTGCCGACCGACCAGGACTTCGCCTTCGGCGGCGACGCCGACCGGCTGGCCCGCTCCTACGAGGGCGGCTGGCTGGCCTGCGAACTGATCGCCCGGGACTGGGGCGAGCGGCGGCTGACCGACTTCTACCGGGCGGTCGGCGCGCACCCGGGGCGCGCGGGGGCGGTGGAGAAGGCGGCGCACGACGTGCTCTCCACCACGCCGGAGAACCTCACCGCGCGCTGGCGCGACTTTCTGCGTCAGCGTCTGGCCTGACCGCGAGCGCGTCCCTGTCGCGCCGGGGCCCGGAGACCGTGTCCCGCCACAGCCGCACACACGCGGTCAGGGTCGCCGCGACCAGCAGCCCGTTCCGTACGGCCAGCAGCAGGATCCCCAAGGGGTCACCGGCCACCACATGCGAGAACAGCAGCGGGAATTCGAGCAGCGTCACGCCGGTCGCGGCCACCACCAGCCGCGCGGGCAGGGCCATCCGGCTCGCCCGTAGCGTCAGACAGACGGCCGCCAGACCGACCAGCCAGAGCATGTACTGCGGACTGATCACCCGGCTCGTGGTGGTGAACAGCAGCACGGCCGCGAACGCCGCGTCGTACGGCGTGCCCGCGCTGAACTCGCGCGCCCTCAGCCGCCACACCAGCAGCCAGCCGAAGGCCAGCACGGTCAGCGCCAGCGCGGCGTTGCTGACCAGCGCGACATACGGCCCGACGAACTCCACGGAGCCGTAGTTGAGCAGCACGCTCCCGTTCCAGCCGTAATGCCTCGCCACCTGGAAGACCAGCGCGCCCAGCGACTCGATCTCCGTGCCCCGGTCACGCTGGAAGGTGAGGAACGCCAGCGCCCCGGGCATCGCGAGGGAACAGACCACCACCAGCAGGGCCGCCACCGCCGCGGCCGTCGCCCAGGACCGCCGGGTGGCCCGGCCGCGCGGGGTGCCCACCAGCAGCAGGACCGGCCACACCTTCAGCAGCGCGCCGAACCCGGCGAGCGCCCCCAGCAGCCGCGGCCGGCGCACCCCGGCGAGCAGGGCCGCGACCGCCACCGCCGTCACCATCAGGTCATAGCGCGCGTACGCCGTCGGACCCAGCAGCGGCACCCCCACCACCCATACCCACGCACCACGTATGGACCGGCCCGTCCGCCTGCCCGCGTACAGCAGCAGACCGAACGCCAGCGCGTCACAGAGCAGCGCCAGCACGAAGAAGGCGGAGGCGTAGCCGAGGAACGGCAGCACCGCGGGCGAGACGATCGCCAGCGCCGCGGCCGGCGGATACTGCCAGGTCACATCGTCCAGCGGGTACGTGCCGGTCTTCAGCACCTCGTACCAGCCGTGGTAGATCACCGCGACGTCCCCGGTGACGTCTGGCCCCGGCAGCGTGATGACCTTGAAGACGCAGAGCAGCAGCGCCGCCCTGGTGAGGGCCCACACCGCGACCGGGAACCGTGTGCCGTGCGCGCCCGTCATGACCGCCTCATCCTCGTCCGACTCGTACGTGCTCGCGGGAGTCATGATGCCGGGCGGGGCTGTGCGGGAGCCACGAGGCGGGGCCGCCGGTGCGTTGGGTACTGTCTGCGGCGATGCACAAGACATTGATCGTGACCAATGACTTTCCGCCCAGGCCCGGTGGCATCCAGGCGTTCCTGCACAACATGGCGCTCCGGCTGGACCCCGAGCGGGTCGTCGTCTACGCGTCCACGTGGAAGCGCGGGCGCGAGGGCGCGGAGGCGACGGCGGCGTTCGACGCGGAGCAGCCGTTCACCGTCGTGCGCGACCGTACGACGATGCTGCTGCCGACCCCGCGCGTCACCCGCAGAGCCACCCGGCTGCTGCGCGAGCACGGCTGCGAGTCGGTCTGGTTCGGCGCGGCGGCCCCGCTCGGCCTGATGGCCCCCGCCCTGCGCGCGGCCGGCGCACGGCGTCTGGTCGCCACCACACACGGCCACGAGGCCGGCTGGGCCCAGCTGCCCGCCTCCCGGCAACTGCTGCGCCGTATCGGCGAAGGTACGGACACGATCACCTACCTCGGCGAGTACACGCGCTCGCGCATCGCCGCCGCGCTCACCCCGGAGGCGGCGGCGCGCATGGTCCAACTGCCGCCCGGCGTCGACGACAAGACCTTCCACCCGGGCTCGGGCGGCCAGGCCGTCCGCGAACGGCTCGGCCTCGCGGACCGGCCCGTCGTGGTCTGCGTCTCCCGGCTGGTCCCGCGCAAGGGCCAGGACACGCTGATCCTCGCGCTGCCCGCGATCCTGGCGCGGGTGCCGGACACGGTGCTGCTGATCGTGGGCGGCGGACCGTACGAGGCGGCGCTGCGGAAGCTGGCGGCCGACACGGGCGTGGCCGACTCCGTACGCTTCACCGGCGCCGTCCCCTGGTCGGAACTGCCCGCCCACTTCGGCGCGGGAGACGTCTTCGCGATGCCATGCCGCACCCGTCGCGGCGGCCTCGACGTCGAGGGCCTGGGGATCGTCTACCTGGAGGCGTCGGCGACGGGGCTCCCGGTGATCGCGGGCGACTCGGGCGGGGCGCCGGACGCGGTGCTGGAGGGCGAGACGGGGTGGGTGGTGCGTGGGGGGCCGCCGGGGGTCGCCTCGGCGGAGACGGCGGAGCGGGTGGTGGCACTGCTGCTGGACCCGGAGCTGAGACGGCGGATGGGGGAGCGGGGGCGGGACTGGGTGGAGGAGAAGTGGCGCTGGGACTTGCTGGCGTCGCGGCTCAGGTCGTTGCTTTAGCCGTCCGGCGGTGCGCTGCGCTGCGCTGTGCGGGGTACGGGTGCGTGCGTCGTCGGCCGGGGGCCGGGGGCTCCGGAGGTACATGTCCGGACGGCATGCTGTGCTTTCCCGGGGGACACCCCCGGACCCCCGTACGGCGCACCTGGCCACAGTCGGAAGACGGGCGTCCGCGCGCCACAAATCACGCTTTAGTGTCCGGACACGCACCTCCTACACCCCCGGCCCCCTCCCGCCGGTGGGCCCGCTCGCCTCCGCGCCCGACCCGGGCCGCCTGTGCGGGCGGTGAAGGGGGGCGCGCAGGGGTCGTGTCCGGGACACTAAAGCGTGATTTGTGGCGCGCGAACGCCAGTGTCTAAACGCTGGCCAGCTGCGCGCCGTAAATCATGCCGTCCCGGGCGCGAGCCCCGGAGCGCACCCCGGCGACAACCCGCACACACCCACCGGCCCCAGCCGAAACGAACCCCCCTCAGCCCTGATAAATCGCTTCGATTTCGTCGGCGAAGTCCTTGGCCACCACGTTCCTCTTCAGCTTCAGCGACGGCGTGATATGCCCCGCCTCCTCCGTGAACTGCCGCGTCAGCACCCGGAACTTCCGTACCGACTCCGCCTTCGACACCGCCGCGTTCCCCTCGTCCACCGCCCGCTGCACCTCCGCCAGCAGCTCCGGGTCCAGGCGCAGCGTCGCCGCCGTCGCGTCGGAGGGTTTGCCGTGGTCCTTGGCCCAGCGGGTCAGGAACTCCTCGTCCAGGGTGATCAGCGCGCCCACGAACGGGCGCCCGTCGCCGACGACCATGCACTCGGCGATCAGCGCGTGCGCCCGGATGCGGTCCTCGATGACGGCCGGGGCGACGTTCTTGCCGCCCGCGGTGACCAGGATCTCCTTCTTGCGGCCGGTGATCGCGAGGTAGCCGTCCTCGTCGAGCGTGCCGATGTCGCCGGTGTGGAACCAGCCGTCCGCGAGGGCCTCGGAGGTCGCCTCGGGGTTGTTCCAGTAGCCCGTGAACAGGTGCTCGCCGTGGAGCAGGACCTCTCCGTCGTCGGCGATGCGGATGACGGAGCCCGGCAGGGGCTGGCCGACCGTGCCGATCTTCTGCCGGTCCCACGGGTTGAAGGCCGTCGCCGCGCAGGATTCGGTGAGGCCGTAGCCCTCCAGCACCGTGAAGCCGATGCCCCGGTAGAAGTGGCCCAGCCGCTCGCCCAGCGGGGCGCCGCCCGAGATCGCGTACTCGCCGCGTCCGCCGAGGACCGCCCGGAGTTTGCCGTAGACGAGTTTGTCGAAGATCTTGTGCCGGATCCTCAGCCCGAGGGACGGGCCCTGCGGGGTGGACAGCGCGCGGCTGTACGCGATCGCCGTGTGCGCGGCCTTGTCGAAGATCCGGCCCTTGCCGTCCGCCCGCGCTTTGGCGCGGGCCGAGTTGTAGACCTTCTCGAAGACGCGCGGGACGCCGAGGATCAGCGTCGGCCGGAAGGTCGCCAGGTCGTCGGTGAGGTTCTTGATGTCGGGCAGGCAGCCGAGCTTGATCGGTGCCATCACGGCCGCCACCTCGACCAGCCGCCCGAAGACATGCGCGGCGGGCAGGAAGAGCAGTACGGAGCACTCGCCCGTGCGGAAGAGGGGTTTGAGGCGTTCCACCGCGTTGCCGCACTCCGCGAAGAAGCTGCGGTGCGTCAGCACACAGCCCTTGGGGCGGCCGGTGGTGCCCGAGGTGTAGACGATGGTCGCCGGGTCGTCGGCCTTCGCGGTCGCGGCGCGTTCGTCGACCGTCGCGTCCGTGATCCCGGCGCCGGCGGCGGTCAGTTCCGCGATCGCGCCGTTGTCGATCTGCCAGACGTCGCGCAGACCGGGGAGGCCGTCCCGTACCGATTCCACCTTCGCGGTGTGCTCCGGGCTCTCCACGATCGCCGCGACCGCGCCCGAGTCGCCGAGGATCCACTGCACCTGCTCGGCCGAGCTGGTCTCGTACACCGGGACGGTGACCCCGCCGGCGCTCCAGATCGCGAAGTCGAGCTGTACCCATTCGAAGCGGGTACGGGACATCAGTGCGACCCGGTCGCCGGGCTGGATGCCGGCCGCGATCAGGCCCTTGGCGGCGGCCCGTACCTCGGCGAGGAACTGGGTGGCGGTGACGTCCGTCCAGGCGCCCGCCACCTTGCGGCCGAGGACCGCGACATCGGGGTGCTGCGCGGCATTGCGGCGGATGAGATCCGTCAGGTTGCCGTCCGAGGGGACCTCGTACAGGGCCGGAAGGCTGAACTCGCGCAAGACTGCTGCTCCTCATCGGGCGCCGGCGCCACGGCTTTGTGCGCGCCGGCTGCGGTCCAAGATCGGGCAGGTGCTCGGTGGGGCGAGCACGACTGGACTGCCCGGACGTTACCCATCGGTACTGACGTACCGATAGAGGGTCCCGGCCAGATGTTCCGTGCGTCACACGTACTGTGCGGTACTTCGCGCAGAGTAGTCCAACCCGTCCGACACCGCGGTCAGGGCGGAAGGAACCGCAGGTCCGGCCCCTCTACCAGGGCCGCAATCGGGGTTCTAGGGTGATCGCCATGCGAGGTATGCGAGTCAATGTGATCAGTGATGTCCATGGGAACGCGCGGGATCTCGCGAAGGCGGGCGACGGCGCCGACGCCCTGATCTGTCTCGGTGACCTCGTTCTCTTTCTGGACTACGCGGACCACTCGCGCGGCATCTTCCCCGATCTCTTCGGCGTCGGGAACGCCGACCGGATCGTGGCGCTGCGCACCGCCCGCCGTTTCGACGAGGCCCGGCGGTTCGGCCGGGAGCTGTGGGCGGAGTCCGGGCTCGATCCGAGGACCGCCATCGAGCAGGGCGTACGGCGCCAGTACGCCGAGTTGTTCGCGGCGTTCCCCACCCCGACGTACGCGACATACGGCAATGTCGATATCCCGGACCTCTGGCCGGAGTACGCGCGGCCGGGCACCACCGTGCTGGACGGTGACCGGGTGGAGCTGGGCGGCCGGGTCTTCGGCTTCGTCGGCGGCGGCCTGCGTACCCCCATGAGCACCCCGTACGAGATCTCCGACGAGGAGTACGCGGCCAAGGTCGAGGCACTCGGCGAGGTGGATGTGCTGTGCTCGCACATTCCGCCCGACGTGCCCGAGCTGACGTACGACACGGTCGCCCGCCGCTTCGAGCGCGGCAGCACCGCGCTGCTGGACGCGATCCGCCGTACGAAGCCGCGGTACTCCCTGTTCGGGCATGTCCATCAGCCGCTGGCCCGCCGGATGCGTATCGGCGCCACGGAGTGCGTGAACGTGGGGCACTTCGCGTCGACCGGGCGGCCGTGGGCCATGGAATGGTGACCGGCGCACTCGCGATAGCCTGCACCACACATATCCAGAAGCCGGGACAGCCCCAGCACCGGAGGAGCACGGCGATGGCGGAACACACCAGTTCGAGCATCACGATCGAGGCGGCACCGGCCGACGTCATGGGCGTGATCGCCGACTTCGACCGCTACCCCGAGTGGACCGGCGAGGTGAAGGAGGCCGAGGTGCTGGCCACCGACAGCCGGGGCCGTGCCGAGCAGGTCAGGCTGGTGCTGGACGCCGGAGCGATCAAGGACGACCACACCCTCGCCTACACCTGGACCGGCGACAACGAGGTCAGCTGGACACTGGTGAAGTCCCAGATGCTGCGCGCCCTCGACGGCTCGTACCTGCTGACGCCGGCCGGCTCCGGCACCGAGGTCACCTACCGGCTGACCGTCGACGTCAAGATCCCGATGCTCGGCATGATCAAGCGCAAGGCCGAGAAGGTCATCATCGACCGGGCCCTCGCGGGCCTCAAGAAGCGCGTCGAATCCGTCCCCGGAGCCTGACGCCGATGCGTACGGTCCTCGTCACCGGCCCCGGCGGGGCGGGTCGTACGACCATCGCCGCCGCCACCGCGCTCGCCGCCGCCCGGCGCGGCGGACGTGTCCTGCTGCTCTCCGCCGACCCGCTCGGCGATGTCCTCGGAACCCCGGCCGGCCCGCCGGACGACCCCGCTCCGGTACGGGACGGCCTGTGGGCCGCGCGCGTCGACCCGGGCGTGCACTTCCGTACGGAGACGCTCGCCTTCCAGGAACGGGCCGCCACCGTGCTCGACCTCCTCGGCGCCCGCAAGCTGGCCGGTGAGGAACTCACCGAGCTGCCGGGCAGCGAACAGTCCGCCCTGCTGCACGCCCTGCGCCGGGCCGCGGCCGGCGACTGGGACGTCCTCGTCGTCGACCTGCCGCCGCTGCGGGACGCCCTGGCCCTGCTCGCCCTGCCCGCGCAACTGCGCCGCTATCTGCGCCGGCTGCTGCCCCAGGAGCGGCAGGCCGCCCGCGCGCTGCGCCCGGTGATGGCCCAGCTCGCCGGGATACCCATGCCCGCGCAGTGGCTGTACGAGACGGCCGCCCGGTGGGACGCCGAACTGGCCGCCGTCCAGTCGCTCGTCGAGGACCCCGCGACGACCCTGCGGCTGGTCGCCGAGCCCGGTCCCGCGGCGGCCGAGGCCCTGCGCGCCGCCCGCGCCGGGATCGCGCTGCACGGACTGCGCGTCGACGCGCTCGTACCCAACCGCATACTGCCCGGCGACGCCGCGGACCCCTGGCTCGCGACGCTCGTCGCCCAGCAGCGCAAGTGCCTCGACGAGTGGCACGAGGCATGGCCGGCCGGGACGCCCGTCCATGTGGTGGGTCATCTGGGCCGGGACCCGCGCGGTCTCGACGACCTCGCCCTGCTCGACAGCGCGCCCGAGGGCGCCGCCGGGACCCCCGTCGCGGACCCCTGGCCGGTCGAGGACCGGCTCGCCGAGGAGAATCTGCTCGTCTGGTGCCTGCCGCTGCCCGGCGCGGTCAAGAGCGAACTGGCGCTGGTACGCAGGGACGACGAACTCCTGCTCACCGTCGGCCCGTTCCGCCGGATCGTTCCGCTGCCGTCCGCGCTCCGCCGCTGCACCGTCACCGGGGCGGCCCTCACGGACGGTGTGCTGCGGGTGAGATTCACCCCGGACCCCGATCTGTGGCCGCGCGCGCACTGAACGACGTACCTCCGTTCGGGTACGGTCGAAGGTACGAACCCTTCCGCTGCCCATGGCGGAAGACCCTGTCTCTGACGCAGGAGTGCCGCATGAGCGATGCCACCGAGCGCCCCGCCGCCGACTCGGACGCCTGGGCCACGGCATGCGCCGAGGATCTGGAGGCCGAGAAGGCGCGCCGCCGCGCCACCTACGGACCGCAGCCAGGCTCCGCCACCGAGGAACTGCGCAAGCTGGTCGACGCCGTCGCCGACAAGGTGTCCTCGCTGCCCGGCCCGCTGTTCGGCGTGGCCGCGCAGGGCGCCGTTCAGCAGTTCATCAACCAGGCCAAGGCCGCCGTCGAGCCGGTCATCGAGCGCAACCCCGGAGTCTTCGACCATCTCGCCGCCGCGGGCAATGAACTGCTCGCCGCCTACCGCTCCGCCGTCGAGTCCCAGGAAGCCCGCTGGACCCAGGGGACGCCGCCGCCGGCCGGCCCCGCACGGGAGACGGAGAAGGCCGGCGATCCCACCGACCCGAGGGACGAAGGACCTGGTCCGGACGGCCGGATCGACCTGGACTGACCACCGGGCGGACAGCGATGTCCCTGGCCGGAGCGGCCGGGGCGGTGCCCGCCCTCGGGTACGGTTGGCCCTAGGCCCTGTCCGGCCTAGCGGGGCTCGACCGAAAACTGAGGGACACATGGGACTCACCATCGGCGTCGACATCGGCGGCACGAAGATCGCGGCCGGCGTGGTCGACGAAGAGGGCACCATCCTGGAAACGCACAAGGTACCCACACCGCCGACCGCCGAAGGCATCGTGGACGCGATCTGCGCCGCGGTCTCCGGTGCCGGCGAGGGGCACCAGATCGAGGCCGTCGGCATCGGCGCCGCCGGTTATGTGGACGACAAGCGCGCGACCGTCCTCTTCGCGCCGAACATCAACTGGCGTCACGAACCGCTCAAGGACAAGGTCGAGCAGCGGGTCGGACTGCCGGTCGTCGTGGAGAACGACGCCAACGCCGCCGCCTGGGGCGAGTACCGGTTCGGCGCCGGGCAGGGCCATGACGACGTCATCTGCATCACGCTCGGCACGGGGCTCGGCGGCGGCATCATCATCGGCAACAAGCTGCGCCGCGGACGCTTCGGTGTGGCCGCCGAGTTCGGGCACATCCGGGTCGTGCCCGACGGACTGCTGTGCGGTTGCGGCAGCCAGGGCTGCTGGGAGCAGTACGCGTCAGGGCGTGCTCTCGTCCGGTACGCCAGGCAGCGCGCCAACGCGACGCCCGAGAACGCCGCGACGCTGCTCGGTCTCGGCGACGGCACCCCGGAGGGCATCGAGGGCCGGCACATCAGCGCGGCGGCCCGCGCCGGTGACCCCGTCGCCATCGACTCCTTCCGTGAGCTGGCCCGTTGGGCGGGTGCCGGTCTCGCCGATCTGGCCTCGCTCTTCGACCCGTCCGCGTTCATCGTCGGCGGCGGGGTGTCGGACGAGGGCGAACTGGTCCTCGACCCGATCCGCAAGTCCTTCCGGCGCTGGCTGATCGGCGGCGAGTGGCGCCCGCACGCCCAGGTGCTCGCGGCCCAACTGGGCGGCGAGGCAGGGCTCGTGGGAGCCGCGGACCTGGCCCGGCAGGGCTGACCGCGGGCTGACGCGACGCGATCGCGCCCGCCGCCACCGTGTCATCGGTGCGGCGGGCGCCGTCATGTCCGGGGCCCCTGGTGTCGGCGTGTACGGCCGTCCCCGCCTGCCGATATCTTGGCCGCATGGCGATGCCCACGCTGCCCGACTCCCGTACCGAGCCGGATGGTTCGGCGGTGATCCGGGTGCTCAGCTACAACATCCGGTCGATGCGCGACGACAACGAGGCTCTGGCCCGGGTGATCAGGGCCTGTGCGCCCGATCTGGTCCTCGTCCAGGAAGCGCCGCGCTTCTTCCGCTGGCGCAAACGAGCGGCCTGGCTGGCGGCGCACACCGATCTCGTGGTGCTCGGCGGCGGCGCCACCGCGGCGGGACCGCTGCTGCTCTGCTCGCTGCGCGCCACGGTCGAACGGACGGAGGACATCCTGCTGCCGCTCACCCCGGGCCTCCACCGGCGGGGATTCGCGACGGCGGTGGTACGGATCGGGGGCGCCCGGATCGGGCTGCTCAGCTGCCATCTGAGCCTCCAGTCCGCCGAGCGCCACGCGCAGGCGGGGATGGCGCTCGACCGGCTCAAGGCCATGGACGTGCCGCACACCATCGTCGCCGGGGACCTCAACGACCGCCCCACCGGCCGGAGTTTCCGGCTGCTGGCCGGGGAACTCCAGGACTGCCGGGCCGTCGCGCCCTGGGGCGGCGAGTACACCTCGCCCGCCGAGCACCCGCGCCGGCGCATCGACGCGATCTTCGCCACGCGCGGCATCGAGGTGCTCGGCTGCGGGGTGCCGCACGGTCTGCCGGGCCTCGACGAGGCCGATCTGAGGGCGGCGACGGATCACCTTCCGGTGCTGGCCGCCCTCCGCGTACCGGCCTTCTGAATCTCCCCGAGCCTTCTGAATCTCCCCGAGCCCGTCAGACCACCGCGCCGCGCCCCGGGTCGTCGCTGTCGTCGTCATCGTGCTTCATCCGCGCCACCAACGTGGCGAAACCGCCCAGGAAGCCGCCGATGCAGAGCGTGCTCAGCCACCACGTCATGTCCCAGCGCAGCAGAACGGCGATCAGCATCAGCACCGGACCGCCGATCACCGCGAGCCAGGCGAATCGGGCCGTCGCGTCGGACTCCGGCAGCGGCGGCGGCTCCGGCGGGACGAAATGGCCCTCGTCGCTCTCGTCGAGGTCGTCCTCCCGCGCCTCCGCCAGCTGGTAGTCACGCGGCCCGCCGACGCCGGGCGCGAAGATCACCGAACCGCCCAGCGCGGGCTTCCCGTCCTCGGCGTCCGGATCCGGCTCCTTCGCGGCCTTCTTCTCCGGGTCCTTCTCGGGGGGCTTGCTCAGCTTCTTGTCCGGAGCCGCCGCCTCCGGCCCGGCCCCCGGGCTTGTACTGTTCCGCTCGCTCTCCAGCAGGGCCTGATCGTCCACCGACTTGAACGGCTTGGTGCCCGGCGGATCCGCCGGCTCCTCCCCGTACCCGGCCACGATCGCGGCCCAGGCCGCGTCCTCGTCGATCGGCTGCGGCTCACGGTCCGCGTCATGCTCAGCCACCGGTGGTGCTCCCCTTCTTCCCGACACTCGGAGCGAGCCGGCCGATGAACGCGTGACTCTCCTCGAAAATCCGCTCCGCGTCATGGTCCAACGTCGCCACGTGGTAGCTCTGTTCCAGCAGGACCTCACGGACATCCACCGACGAGACCCGGGACAGGATCCTGGCCGAGTCGGCCGGCGGCACCACATGGTCCCGGGAGCTGTGCAGCAGCAGCAACGGCTGGGTGACCTGCGGCAGATCCGTGTCCACCAGCCGGAAGAAATTCCGCAGTGAGTACGCGGCGTGCAGCGGCACCCGGTCGTAACCCACCTCCCGCGCGCCCTCCTTGGCGATATCGCTCGTCAGGCCCCTGGTCGTCGGAACCAGATGACGGATCACCGGCAGCGCGTACGCCGCCGCTCCGTGCACCTTGATCCCGGGGTTGACCACCACGACCCCGCCGACCTCCTCGCCGTGCCTGGCCGCCAGCCGCAGCGCCAGCGCCCCGCCCATCGAGAGCCCCAGGACGAAGACCCGCGCACACCGCTCCAGCAACTCCCGCAGCGCCCGGTCGACCTCCGCGTACCAGTCCTGCCAGCCGGTGACCTGCATGTCCTGCCAGCGCGTGCCGTGCCCGGGGAGCAGCGGCAGCGATACGGTCAGCCCGCGCTCGGCCAGGTACTCGGCCCAGGGGCGCAGCGACTGCGGGGAACCGGTGAATCCGTGACAGAGAAGGACGCCGACCTCGCCGCCCTCATGGCGGTACGGCTCGGCTCCGGGAAGGACCGGCACCGGGGTCTCCTGTTCGTGGGGATCGGACGATGTCCTTCACCGTACGCGACCGGACCGACACCGACCAGATCCGTCGGGTACCCATGAAGGAGAGCGCGCGAGCCCCACGGGTTAAGGTCAGTGCGACAGCACACAGGAGGCATTCGAGTTGATCTACGGCGCCATGAAGTTCTCCATCGGAGGGTCGCTGAAGCTTGCCTTCAGGCCCTGGGTGGAGGGCCTGGAGAACATTCCCGCCGACGGTCCGGCGATCCTCGCGAGCAACCATCTCTCGTTCTCGGACTCGTTCTTCCTCCCGGCCGTGCTCGACCGCAAGGTCACCTTTATCGCCAAGGCCGAGTACTTCACCTCGCCCGGCGTGAAGGGCAAGCTCACCGCCGCCTTCTTCAAGGGCGTGGGACAGCTTCCGGTGGACCGCTCGGGCGCCCGGGGCGCGGGCGAGGCCGCGATCCAGAGCGGCATCAAGGTCCTGGCGAACGGTGAACTCTTCGGTATCTACCCGGAAGGCACCCGCTCGCCCGACGGCCGTCTCTACCGCGGCAAGCCCGGCGGCCTCGCACGCGTGGCGCTCGCCTCCGGTGCGCCGGTCATCCCGATCGCCATGATCGACACGGAGAAGATCCAGCCGCCCGGCAAGGTCGTCCCGAAGCTGATGCGCCCGGGGATCAGGATCGGCAAGCCGCTGGACTTCACGCGCTACCAGGGCATGGAGGGCGACCGGTTCATCCTGCGTTCGGTCACCGACCAGGTGATGTACGAGATCATGAAGCTCTCGGGCCAGGAGTATGTCGACATCTACGCGACGGCGGCCAAGCGCCAACTCGCGGAAGCGGCGAAGTCGGCGGGCTCCGCCGGGGAGTGAGCCCGGGGCGAACCGGCCGCGGTGGGACAGGGGGGGCGAGTGGCCAGGCGCGAGCGCGTCGTACGGATGTCCGTGGAGCAGCCGCTGTGGCGGGCGCTGACCGCGTACCGCGTGCTGACGATGGTCTACGCGGTCCTGATCTTCGTCTATGAGCGGGAGCGGTTCGAACGCCCCTGGATCGCCGCCTGGTTCCTCGCGTTCCTGGCCGTATGGACCCTCGCCACGCTCCCCAGAGTCGCCAACGCCGTCAGCTGCACCAAGCGCTTCCTCGTCGCCGATCTGACCGTCGCGGTCACCGGCATCCTGCTCACGCCGCTCGCCGACACCCACGCCCAGCAGATCGACGGCCCCACCCTGCCGTCGATATGGGCCGCGGGCTCGGTCCTCGCCTTCGCCATCAAGGGCGGCTGGCGCTGGGCAGCGGTCGCCTCCTCCGTCGTCGCCGTCGCCAACCTCATCGAGCGCGCGCACCCCAGCCGGGACACTCTCCACAACGTCCTGCTCGTCTGGGTCGCCTCCATCGCCATCGGATACGTCGTCGAGGTCGCCCGCGCCTCCGAACGCACCCTCGCCCGCGCCCTGGAGATCGAGGCCGCGACCCGGGAGCGCGAGCGGCTGGCCCGTGACATCCACGACAGCGTGCTCCAGGTGCTCGCGATGGTGCAGCGGCGCGGTACGGCGCTGGGCGGCGAGGCCGCCGAACTGGGCAGGCTGGCGGGGGAACAGGAGATCGCCCTGCGCACCCTGGTCTCCAGCGGACTGGTGCCCGCCTCCCGCGCGACCGAGGACACGGCGGTCCCCGCGGCCGGCCGGAACGACGAACCGTGCGACCTGCGCACGCTCCTCGCGCCGTACGCCGGTTCCCGGATCACCTTCTCGGAACCGGGCGCTCCGGTCCTCCTGCCGCCGGCCGCCGCCCAGGAACTGGCGGCCGCTGTCAGTGCCGCCCTGGACAATGTCCGCAGACACGCGGGCACCGACGCCCGCGCCTGGATCCTGGTCGAGGAATGGCCGGACGAAGTGATCGTGACCGTACGGGACGACGGCCCCGGCATCCCGGAGGGCCGGCTCGCCCAGGCCGAGGGCGAGGGCCGGCTCGGCGTCGCCCTCTCGATCCGCGGCCGGCTGCGGGACCTGGGCGGCACGGCCGAGCTGATCTCGGTGCCGGGGCAGGGCACGGAAGTCGAGTTGAAGGTTCCACGGGGGGAGACACGGCGATGAGCGAACAGACCGACCCGATCAGGGTGATGGTGGTCGACGACCACCCGATGTGGCGCGACGCAGTCGCCCGCGATCTGGAGGCCGCCGGCTTCGAGGTGGTCGCGACCGCCGAGGACGGTCCGCAGGCGGTGCGCCGCGCGAAGGCCACCACCCCGCGGGTGCTCGTCCTCGACCTCAATCTGCCCGGTATGCCGGGCGTTCAGGTCTGCAAGGAGCTGGTCGGCTCCCTTCCCGGACTCCGCGTCCTGGTGCTCTCCGCCAGCGGCGAGCACGCCGATGTCCTGGAGGCGGTGAAGTCCGGCGCGACCGGCTATCTGCTCAAGTCGGCCCGTACGGAAGACCTGACCGACGCCGTACGCCGCACCGCCGTCGGCGACCCGGTCTTCACCCCCGGCCTCGCCGGCCTGGTGCTCGGGGAATACCGCAGACTCGCCTCCGAGCCCGCGCCCGCCGCCCCCGACGAACCGAAGGCCCCGGAACTGACCGAGCGCGAGACCGAAGTGCTGCGGCTGGTCGCCAAGGGCCTCTCGTACAAACAGATCGCCGAACGTCTGGTCATCTCGCACCGCACCGTGCAGAACCATGTGCAGAACACCCTCGGCAAGCTCCAGCTCCACAACCGCGTCGAGCTGGTGCGGTACGCCATCGAACGCGGCCTCGACGACGTCTGAGCCGGCCCGCGCCCGGAGAATCCTCACAAGCCTCCATCCGCCCTCTGGTGCAACGCAATTGACCCTGCGCACCATGCCGGAGTGACCTGAGTCACCCTTCCTGTGGCCCGGGTACCCGATCGATGGCGAAGGGGAGTGTTTTCCATGCGCGTCGGAGTACTGACCGGGGGCGGCGACTGTCCCGGGCTCAACGCGGTCATCCGCGGCATCGTACGCAAGGGTGTCCAGGAGTACGGCTACGAATTCACCGGGTTCAGGGACGGCTGGCGAGGACCGCTGGACGGCGACACCCTACGGCTCGACATCCCCGCGGTACGCGGCATCCTGCCCCGCGGCGGCACCATCCTCGGCTCCTCGCGGACCAACCCCCTCAAGGCCGAGGACGGTGTCCGCCGCATCAGGGAGACCCTCGCCGCGCAGGGCGTCGACGCGCTGATCGTGATAGGCGGCGAGGACACCCTCGGGGTGGCGGCCCAGCTCTCCGACACGCACGGCATCCCCTGCGTCGGCGTACCCAAGACCATCGACAACGACCTCTCGGCCACGGACTACACCTTCGGCTTCGACACCGCGGTCGGCATCGCCACCGAGGCGATCGACCGGCTGCACACCACCGCCGAATCCCATATGCGCGTTCTGGTCTGCGAGGTGATGGGCCGTCATGCGGGCTGGATCGCCCTTCACTCCGGCCTGGCCGGCGGCGCGAACGTCATCCTCATACCGGAGCAGCGCTTCGACGTCGACCAGGTCTGCGCCTGGGTGACCTCCCGGTTCAAGGCGTCGTACGCCCCGATCGTGGTCATCGCCGAGGGTGCGATGCCGAAGGACGGCGACCTGGTCCTGAAGGACGGCACGCTGGACTCCTTCGGCCATGTCCGGCTGTCGGGCGTCGGCGAATGGCTGGCCAAGGAGATCGAGCGCCGCACGGGCAAGGAGGCCAGGACGACGGTCCTCGGCCACGTCCAGCGGGGCGGCACCCCGAGCGCCTTCGACCGCTGGCTGGCCACGCGCTTCGGCCTGCACGCGATCGAGGCGGTGCGCGACGGCGACTACGGCAAGATGGTCGCGCTGCGGGGTACGGACATCGTGCGCGTCCCGATCTCGGAGGCGACGGCGCAACTGAAGACGGTGCGGCCGGAGTTGTACGAGGAGGCGGGGGTCTTCTTCGGCTGAACGCCGTCCGGCGGGGGGTCGTGGTGCGGTGCGCCGTCCGGCGGGGGCCGTGGTGCGGGGCGCGGTGGGTGGTGCCGGGGGCCGGGGCCTCCGGAGGTGCGTGTCCGGACTGCGCTGCGATCGATATGCGACTCCGTCGCGTGGTCACCGCGCTTCGCGCGAGCTGCGACGCTTTACGTCCGGACACGCACCTCCTCCGACCCCGACCCGCTCGCCCCCGCGCACGACCCGGGCCGCCTGTGCGGGCGGTGAAGGGGGGCGCGCAGGGGTCGTGTCCGGGACACTAAAGCGTGATTTGTGGCGCGCGACCGCCCGTCTTCCAACTGTGGCCAGTTGCGCCGTAAATCATGCCGTCCCGGGCGCGAGCCCCGGAGCGCACCCCGGCGACAACCCGCACCGCACCACCGGCCCGAGCCGAAACGTACCCGGGACAACGCCCCCCGCCGGAGGCGCACCGCGCCACCCGTACCGAACTACCCGCACCCGGAAACCGGCCCCAGCCGAACCGCACCCCCGCCGCACGCCATCGCCAGCAGCGACGCCACCAGCCCCGCCCCGTTCAGCGTCAGCACCGACTCCGGATGGAACTGCACCGACGCGAACCCGTCGCCCCGCAGCCCGTACACCTCCCCACTGCCCGCGTCCCGGCTCACCTCCACCCCCCGCGCCGCCAGCTCCCCCGCCGTCGCGTCATCGCACCGCGCGGTGAAGCTGTTGTAGAAGCCGACCGTCTCCTCCCGCCCGAACAGATCGATCCTGGTCTGCGCGCCCTGGTACGGCTCCCGCTTGCGTACCGTCTCCAGGCCCAGCTCTGCCGCGATCAGCTCATGTCCGAGGCAGACCCCGAGCAGCCCGTGCCGCCGGTCACCGAGCAGTCCCGCCGCCAGCCCGCGCAGCAGCCGCATCTTCGGGTCGGTCGTGTCCGCCGGGTCGCCGGGGCCGGGGCCCAGGACGACCGGACCCTCGTGTCCGTACACGGCCGCGCGCAGACCCGGTTCGTCGTAGCGCCGCACCGTCACCTCCAGGCCCGACGACCGCAGCACATGCGCCAGCATCGCGGTGAACGTGTCCTCGCCGTCGACGACCAGCGCGTGCCCGGTGAGCGTCGCGGACGCCGTCCGCATCTTCAGCCAGAACGGCGCGAGGTCCGCGCGCCGCGCGTCGAGTGCGGCCCGGATCCTCGGGTCGTCGGCGAGCCGCGGGCGGGCGGACTCGTCGCGCGGCCGGCCCGGCCGTACGCCCAGCGCCGCCAGCACGCCCGCAGCCTTGGCGTGGGTCTCGGCGACCTCGCTCGCCGGGCGCGAATGACGTACGAGCGTCGCCCCGACCGACACCCGCAGCCCGCCGCCGGGGTCGATGTCGGCGGTACGGATCAGGATGGGGGAGTCGAGGGTCTGCGCCCCGCCGGCGTCGCGCCCGATGAGCGCGAGCGCGCCCCCGTAGTAGCCGCGCCCGCCGGCCTCATGGCGCTCGATGACCCGGCAGGCGTTCTGCACCGGCGAGCCGGTGACCGTCGCCGCGAACATCGTCTCCTTCAGCACCTCGCGCACATCGAGCGACGAACGGCCCCGCAACTCGTACTCCGTGTGCGCGAGATGGGCCATTTCCTTGAGCCGGGGGCCGATCACCACCCCGCCCCGGTCGCCGACGGTGCACATCATCTTCAGCTCCTCGTCGACGACCATGGAGAGCTCCTCCGTCTCCTTGCGGTCGCTCAGGAACTCCAGCAGCGCTTCCGGGGCCGGGCCCTCCGGCGGATAGCGGAAGGTCCCGCTGATCGGGTTCATCACGACGGTCCCGCCGCTCATCCGGACATGGACCTCGGGGCTGGCGCCGACCAGGGTGCGGTCGCCGGTGTGGACGAGGAACGTCCAGTACGCGCCGCGCTCGCCGGTGAGCAGCCGCCGGAAGAGGGCGAGGGCGTCGGCCCGTGCGAAGCCGGGGACCCGGCCCTCGAAGGTCCGCCGGATGACGAAGTTCGCGCCTTCGCCCCGGCCGATCTCGTCCTCGATCACCCGCCGCACGATCTCCGCGTACCGCTCGTCGTCGATGTCGAACGCGCCGTCCTCGACCCGTACGGCATGGCCGGGCAGCCGGGCGAGGAGCTCACCGAGCGGCAGTTCGTACGACTCGTCCGCGACCAGCACGGCCAGCGGGGTCCCGTCGTCCCGTACGTCGAAGCCGCGCTCCCTGATCTGCCGGAACGGTACGAGCGCGAGCGAGGGCCCGGCGCCGTCCGGCAGCTCGGCGAGCCGGCCGGCCTCGTGTACGGATCCGATCAGCAGCTCGACGACATCGTGGTCCCGGCCGGGCGTGCGGCGGCGGAGGAGGGCGAAGGGCGGGCCGTCGTCGTCCAGGAGTCGTGCGACGAGCGTCCGCGGTGTTCCGTCGGTCATCGGGGGTGTTCCTTCCGGGTGGAGGGGGAGGAACGGCCCGCTTCTCCGGTCCGAAGCCCGGACCCGGAAAACACTGAAGGCCGCCCCTCGGGCGGCCTTCGCGATGCGTGGTGCGCGCGTGAATCAGTGGGCCGCCGAGCGAGCGGTCCACCACCAGGTCTGATGCGAAAGCGCGAACATGAGCGGCACCCTAGCGCATCCGCCGTTCCACACTGTGAGCGCCGCCTGTACCACTGCCCGCGACCACGTAATCTGGAGCGCGTGACAGTCAACGCTGAGAACCCCGCGGCCCATGTGCCCTCCTGGCAAGATCTTCCCGCTGCCCAGCAGCCGGAGTATCCGGACCAGGAAGCCCTGCGCGGGGTCGTGGCCGAGCTGGAGAGCTATCCTCCGCTCGTCTTCGCGGGGGAGTGCGACCAGCTGCGCGCCCGGATGGGAGCCGTCGCCAGGGGCGAGGCGTTCCTGCTCCAGGGCGGCGACTGCGCGGAGGCGTTCGACGCCGTCTCCGCGGATCACATCCGCAGCAAGCTGAAGACGCTCCTTCAGATGGGTGCCGTCCTCACCTACGCGGCGTCCGTGCCGGTGGTGAAGGTCGGCCGGATCGCCGGGCAGTACTCGAAGCCGCGCTCCAAGGGCACCGAGACCCGTGACGGTGTGACGCTGCCGACGTACCGCGGTGACTCCGTCAACGGTTTTGACTTCAACGAGAAGGCCCGGATCCCGGACCCCGAGCGGCTCAAGCGGATGTACCACGCGTCCGCCGCCACGCTCAATCTGGTCCGCGCCTTCACCACCGGCGGCTACGCCGATCTGCGTCAGGTGCACGCCTGGAACCAGGACTTCGTGAAGTCGTCCCCGTCGGGCCAGCGTTACGAGCAGCTCGCCCGCGAGATCGACAACGCGCTGAACTTCATGAAGGCCGCGGGCACCGACCCGGCGGAGTTCCGCACGGTCGAGTTCTTCTCCTCGCACGAGGCGCTGCTGCTGGACTACGAGTCGGCGCTGACCCGGATCGACTCCCGTACCGGCCGGCTGTACGACGTCTCCGGTCACATGGTCTGGATCGGTGAGCGCACCCGCCAGCTGGACGGCGCGCACATCGAGTTCGCTTCGAAGATCAACAACCCGATCGGGATCAAGCTCGGCCCGACGACGACGGTCGACGAGGCGCTGACCTACATCGACCGCCTCGACCCCGACCGCGAGCCGGGCCGGCTGACCTTCATCGTCCGCATGGGCGCCGACAAGGTCAGGGACAAGCTCCCCGAGCTGGTCGAGAAGGTCACGGCCTCCGGGGCCACGGTGGCGTGGGTGACCGACCCGATGCACGGCAACACCTTCGAGGCGGCCTCCGGCCACAAGACCCGCCGCTTCGACGATGTGCTCGACGAGGTCAAGGGCTTCTTCGAGGTCCACAAGGGCCTCGGCACCCACCCGGGCGGTATCCATGTGGAGCTGACCGGCGACGATGTCACCGAGTGCGTGGGCGGCGGCGACGAGATCTTCGTCGACGATCTGCACCAGCGCTACGAGACGGCCTGCGACCCGCGGCTCAACCGCAGCCAGTCGCTCGACCTGGCCTTCCTGGTCGCCGAGATGTACCGCGACCAGTAGGAACGCCCGGGCGGGCCGGAACGCCACGATGGGGCACGGATCGATGTGATCCGTGCCCCATCGGTGTTTCCCGGGCTTTTGTCCGGCGGGGGTGGCAGGTAAGGTTAGGTTAGCCTCACCGGGAATACGGGGTGGCCTGAACCAGCGAACCCTCCGGGAGGTGAACCGCGTGTACGTCTGCTCCTGCTTCGGCATCACCGAAGCACAGGTGAAGGAACACGCGGCCGCCGGCGCCTGCACCCCCCGCCAGATAGCGTCGGCCAGCAAGGCCGGCACCGACTGCGGTTCGTGTGTACGCCGTATCCAGTCCCTTCTCGGCCGTGGCGGCTGCCCCCGCCGCGAGCTGCTCGACCGCGGCGTCCCCGCGCTCGCGGAGCTCGACGTACCGGAGAGCGCGGCCCCGCCGGCCCTTCGAAAAGCGGCCTAGCGGCCTAGCTGTCGGGCTGCTCGATCTGCTGGGCGATATAGAGCGGCTCACCGAGCTTCTCGATCAGCTCCAGTTGCGTTTCGAGATAGTCGATGTGGTGCTCCTCGTCCTTGAGGATCGATTCGAAAATCCCCTTCGAGGTGTGGTCGGCCTTGCTCCGCATGACTTCGATTCCGCGCTTCAGCCGGTCGATGGCCTCGACCTCGACCTCCCGGTCCGCCTCGAACATCTCGGTCACCGTCTGTCCGACCCGCACATGGAAAAGCCGCTGGTAGTTCGGCAGCCCCTCCAGAAAAAGGAGCCGGTCGGTGAGCAGCTCCGCGTGCCTCATCTCGTCGAACGACTCGGCCCGGGTGTATTTCGCGAGCTTGGTCCACCCGTTGTTCTCCTGCATTTTGCTGTGCAGGAAATATTGATTGATGGCGGTCAATTCGGCGGTCAGCTGCTCATTGAGGAATTCGATGACCTCGGGGTCGCCCTGCATCGCAGAGGCTCCTTCCAGGCGAGTGACGGGGCAGAATGCGCGCATCCTCGCACCGTCACCGAGCACCGTCCAGTAAGTGCATGCTTAGTGTGAGTTGCCCGATTATGTCCCGCACCTGGTCATGACCACCCCTCGCGGTCTGTCACCATGGAAGGCATGGGTCAGCCGGAAAGCCGGGAACGTCACGAGCCGGAACAGTCCGAGCTACCACCGGGGCAGCGTCTACAGCGCGGCTGGCCGGTGACCCACTATGGGCCCGTACCGAAATTCCGGCAGGAACGCTGGGAGTTCCGGGTCTTCGGAGCCACCGCCGACGGCGACAAGCACTGCTGGAACCACGAGGAGTTCTCGGCGCTGCCGTTCTCCACGGTCGTGGGTGATCTTCACTGCGTCACGAAGTTCAGCATGGTGGGGGCCGAATGGGGCGGCGTCCCGGCCCGTACGGTCGTGGAACTCGCGCCGCCCGCGCCGGGCGTCACCCATGTCATGGTCTGGGCCGAGTACGGCTTCAGCTCGAATCTGCGCCTCGCCGACTTTCTCTCGGACCGCACGATATTCGCCACCCACAAGGACGGTGAACTGCTCACCGCCGAGCACGGCTTCCCCGTACGGCTCGTCGTACCGCATCTGTATGCCTGGAAGGGGCCCAAGTGGGTCCGGGGCGTGGAATACATGACCGCCGACCGTCGCGGTTTCTGGGAGGAGCGCGGCTATCACAACATCGGCGACCCCTGGGCCGAGCAGCGCTACTCCTACCAGGAACTCCCGGGCGAAGGCCCGGAGTTGTAAGCCGTCCGTGACCCGGCGTCAGCCGTCGCGCAGCTTCTTCAGCAGCGCCACATCCGCCGCGTGCCCCTCCTTGCCACCCGGGGTCTCGATCACCAGCGGAACGTTCTCGGTCGCCGGATGCGCGAACAGCTCACGGAACGGCTCCTCGCCGATGTGTCCCGCGCCAATGTTCTCGTGACGGTCCTTGTGCGCGCCCGCCACGTCCTTGGAGTCATTGGCGTGGATCAGCTTGAGCCGCCCCTCGCCGACCGTGTCCACCAGCAGATCCAGCGTCTGCCGCATCCCGTGCGGGCCCGCCAGATCGTGCCCGGCCGCGAAGATATGGCAGGTGTCCAGACAGATGCCCAGCTTGGGGTGGGCGTCGAGCGCCTCGAAGTACGGGCCGAAGTCCCAGGTCCTGGAGCAGAGCGAGAAGCCCTGTCCGGCGGTCGACTCCAGCAGCAGGAACGGATCGTCGTCATGGGTCAGCTCGTCGAGAAGCGGCAGCATCCGCTCCCGTACCTGCGCGAGCGCCACCTCGCGGGGCCGTCCGCCGGTCGCCGAGCCCGTATGCACCACGACGCCCCGCGCGCCGATCTCCCGGCCCCGGCGCAGGCTGTGCCGCAGCGACTCCACCGACTTCTCGGCGGTCGCCTCCGTATGCGAACCGAAGTTGATCAGATACGGCGCGTGCACATACGCCGGGATCTCCTCCGCCGCGCACCGCGCGCGGAACTCCTCGTCCTGCGCCGGATTGCCCGGAGGCGTCGCCCAGCCGCGCGGATTGGCCGCGAAGACCTGGACGGTCTCGGCGCCCAGCTCCCGTGCGTAGGCCAGGCCGGTCGAGGCGAGGCCGCCGGCCACGGGGACATGGCCGCCGACAGGGTTGCGCATAGCTCCTAGAGCCCCTTGGTCGTGATGGTGATGGTGCTGCCCTCGGGGGCCTCCTGACCGCCCTCGACCGACTGCTTGTTCACGGTGTCCCCCAGGAACGGGAAGCCCCGGTCCACGGTGACCTCGAAGCCGGCGTCCTCCAGCAGCTGCCTGGCCTCGCCGGTCTTCTTGCCGGTCACATCGGGTACGGAGATCATCCGCGGCCCCTTGGAGACCGTCAGCGTGACCGTATCGCCCCGGGCCAGCCGGTCGCCCCCGGCCGCGGACTGCCGGGCGACCGACCCCGCGTCCTCGGGGGCGTTCACGCGCTCGGCCGCGACCTTGGCCTTCAGACCCTTGTCCGCCAGCTCCGCCGTGGCATCCCGCACGGACTGACCGGTCACATCCGGAACGTCGACCGGGCTGCCCTTGCTCACCACGAGCGCGACCCCGGAATCGGGCCGTACCTCGCTCCCGGACGCCGGGGTCGAACCGATCACGGTGCCCTGCGGGATGCTGTCGTTGAACTCCCGCGTGACGACCCCGGCCGCGAGTCCCGCCTTCTGCAGCGCCCGCCTGGCCTCGCCCAGCGGCATGCTCTCCAGATCCGGGACCTTGACGATCTCCGGGCCGCGCGAGATCACGACCGTCACCGAGCCGTTGCCGCGGATACGGGCGCGCGGTTCGGGGTCGCTGCCCATGACCGTGCCGCGGTCGAAGGAGTCGCTGAAGTCCCTGGTGACCTTCACCTCCAGCCCCGCGTCGGAGAGTCGCTTCCTGGCCTCCTGCTCGCTCTGGCCGAGCAGCGAGGGGACGCGCGTAAACTGCCCGGAGTTGATGTACCAGACGCCGGTACCGATACCGAGCACCAGCAGTACGGCGACCACCGCCGCGACGACGCCGCGACGGGGCATGGCCGGGCGGCCGCCCGACGGGCGGTCGGACGGAGGCGCCATGTCGAGCCGGCTGGTGCGGTTCTGCGCCTCGTCCTCCAACGGCTCGACCGGCCGGACGCGCGGAATCACCGCCGTACGGTTGTCGGCCCCGGCCCCTGCCTCCGGCTCGGGCCTGGCCCCCGGCGGTACGGCGTCCAGCTGCGCGTCCGTCAGCGCGGCCCGCGCCTCCCGGACCAGCGCGAGCAGCGCCACCGCGTCGGCGGGGCGCACTTCGGGGTTACGGGCGGTCGCCGCCGCGACCAGCTCGTCCAGCTCCACGGCGAGCCCGGGCACGGCGGCCGACGGCGCGGGCACGTCCTCGTTCAGATGCCGGTACAGCACCTGCGCGGGGGTCTCCCCGCCGTGCGGCTTCGCGCCGGTCAGCATCTCGTGGAGGACGACCCCGCAGGCGTACACATCGACGCGGGGGTCGGACGTGCCGTGCTCGATCTGCTCGGGAGCCAGATACGACACCGTGCCGAGGACGGTCCCGGTGGTGTTCGTGACATCGTCCACCGCCCGCACGAGTCCGAAGTCGGCGACCTTGACCCGGCCGTCGTCCCCTATCAGCACGTTCTCCGGCTTCATGTCCCGGTGCACGAACCCCGCGCGGTGCGCCGCCCCCAGCGCGGCGAGCACCGGCTCCAGAATGTCCAGCGCGGCCCGCGGCCGCAGCGCCCCGCGCTCCCGCACGACATCGCGCAGCGTGCACCCCGCGACGTACTCCATCGCCAGATAGACGTACGCGCCCTCGGCGCCCTGGTCGAAGACCGCGACGACATTGGGATGCGACAGCCGGGCCACGGACTTGGCCTCACGGATGAAGCGCTCCACGAAGGTGGCGTCGGCGGCGAGGGCGGGGTGCATCACCTTGAGCGCGAGGACCCGGTCGAGCCGGGTGTCGACGGCCCGGTAGACCGTGGCCATACCGCCGACGGCGATCCGCGCGTCTACGCGGTAGCGGCCGTCGAGCACGTGCCCGACGATGGGGTCCTTGAGGGTCGTATCCACGCGCCCGAGTCTACGAGTCGGCCGGGGGCCGTTGTCCGGGGTCCGGTTCGTTTCGGCTGGTGCCGGTGTTCGTGTGCTGGTCCGTGGGGTGCCGGGTGCGGTGCGCCGTCCGGCGGGGGCGTGGTGCGGGCTGTCGCTGGTGCCGGGGGCCGGGGGTGTAGGAGGTGCGTGTCCGGACACTAAAGCGTGATTTGTGGCGCGTGGACGCCCGTCTTCCGACTGTGGCCAGGTGCGCCGTACGGGGGTCCGGGGGTGTCCCCCGGGAAAGCACAGCATGCCGTCCGGACATGTACCTCCGGAGCCCCCGGCCCCCGGCCGACGACGCACGCACCCGTACCCCGCCGGACGGCGCACCGCCTCCGGCACCTGCCGTACGAAACCGCGACCGAAACGCACCCCGACCCGCCGCCCCCCGCTCTAGGGGAACGCCGGGCGTTCCGGGTCCAGCCACGCCACCCCCTCCGCCGGCGACGACGCCCGGGCGAACCGCCGCCGCGGCATCCGTCCCGCCCGCCACGCCAGCCGCCCCGCCGACACCGCGTACCGCATCGCCTCCGCCATCAGCACCGGCTCCCGCGCCCGCGTCACCGCCGACGCCAGCATCACCGCCGCGCACCCCAGCTCCATCGCCAGCGCCGCGTCCGACGCCGTACCCGCGCCCGCGTCCAGGATCACCGGCACCCCCGCCCGCTCCACGATCAGCTCGAAGTTGTGCGGGTTGCGGATACCGAGCCCGGAGCCGATCGGCGAGCCCAGGGGCATGATCGCGGCGCACCCCACGTCCTCCAGCTTCGCGGCGAGCACGGGATCGTCGTTGGTGTACGGCAGGACCGTGAAGCCGTCGTCGACCAGGGTCTCCGCCGCGTCCAGCAGCTCGACGGGGTCGGGCAGCAGCGTGCGCTCGTCGGCGACCACCTCCAGCTTGATCCAGTCCGTACCGAGCGCCTCGCGGGCGAGACGCGCCGTGAGCACCGCCTCGCCGGCGGTGAAGCAGCCCGCCGTGTTGGGCAGCGCGCGGATGCCGAGCGCGTCGAGTACGGACAGGACGGAGCCATGCACCGCGGGGTCGAGGCGGCGCATCGCGACCGTGGTGAGTTCGGTGCCGGAGGCGATCAGGGACCGTTCCAGTATGTCGAGGCTGGGCGCGCCGCCCGTGCCCATGATCAGCCGGGAGGCGAACGTGGTGGAGCCGATGGTCAGCGGATCGTCCATGGTTCAGCCCCCCTGGACCGCGGTGAGGATTTCGACGCGGTCGCCGTCGCTGAGCGGTGTGCCGGACCAGCGGGTGCGCGGGACCACCGTCTCGTTGACGGCCGCGGCGACCCCCGAGGGCGCGGCGGTGAGCGTGGCGACGACGGCGTCGAGGGTGGTGGCGGGGGCGAGCTCGCGGGGCTCGCCGTTCACGGAGATGTTCATGCGGTCTGCTCCTGACGGATGGGCGCGACGGCCGCGGGGCGCGAAGGGAAACGCGACGGGGAGAAGGCGCGGGCCTCCGGGGGCAGTTCACCGGTCGTCAGCACCGCGGCCATCACGTCGCCGGTGACGGGCGTGAGCAGCACCCCGTTGCGGTAGTGGCCGGTGGCCAGGGACAGTCCCGGCAGCGCGGTGGGCCCGAGCAGCGGCGCGTTGTCCGGTGAGCCGGGGCGCAGCCCGGCGAGGGTTTCGGTGAGCGGGAGTTCCGTGATGCCGGGGACGAGTTCGTGCGCGTCCCGCAGCAGTTCGTACACCCCGCCCGCCGTGACCGTGGTGTCCCAGCCGAGTTCCTCGCTGGTGGCGCCGACGATCAGGTCGCCGTTCTCGCGCGGCACCAGATAGACATGGCTGCCGCGCACGACGGCCCGTACCGTCCTGGAGAGGAACGGCGCGTACGTACGGGGCACGGTCAGCCGCAGGACCTGGCCCTTGACGGGCCGTACGGGCGGCAGGACATCGGCCGGCAGGCCGCCGAGCCGGCCGCTGAGGCTGCCGCCCGCCAGTACCACCTGGTCCGCGGTGAGCGCGCGGCCGTCGGCCAGGACGGCGCCCGTGGCCCGGTCGCGTACGACGGAGAGCCGGTCGGCGTGGGCGCGGTGGAAGACCACTCCGGCCCGTTCGCACGCGGTCAGCAGGGCCGCCGCCAGCCGGCGCGGATCGATCTGGTGGTCGTCGTCGACGCGCAGACCGCCGCGCACGCCTGGCGCGAGCATGGGCTCCAGGCGCCGGCACTCACGGCCCGTGAGCCACTGGGACGTCAGCCCCGAGCGCTGCTGGAAGGCGTGCAGTTCGCGCAACTGGGCGCGGTCGTCGGTGTCGAGGGCGACGGCGAGGGTGCCGCAGGTGCGATAGCCGGTGTCCTGCCCGCTCGCCGCCTCCAGTTCGGCGACGAAGCCGGGGTAGCGGGCGGCGGAGGCGAGGTTGAGGGCGAGCAACGTCTCCTCGCCGTAGTGGAGTTCGGTGACGGCGGCGAGCATCCCCGCCGCGACCCGCGCCGCGCCGCCGCCCGGATCGGGGTCGGCGACGGCGGTACGCAGCCCGCGCTGCGCGGCCCGCCAGGCGGTGACCAGGCCGATGATCCCGCCCCCGATGACGAGGACGTCGAAGCCCGTACCGGTTCCTTCATGGGGTGACTGCATGGGCATCCAGCCCCTCCCTTCGCCGGCATGACCCGGATCAGGTTCGTACGGTCGGAGGCCGCCTCAGCCTCCCTCTCAGCCCGGTGCGTCCGGACTCCCGCGAGGTAGTGTCGAAAGCCAGACTAACGCTCTGTCCCCCGCGCTGTAAGGGAGCGATCACCGTGGCCCGTTCACTGGACGGACTCGTCCTTTCGCCGGTCGCCGACCAGGCACCGGGGCAGGTGGGCACCAGCACCCGCTTCGTCTACCACGAGGAGGACGGTCTGATCCGCGCCGAGTACGAGGGCGGTGACGTGGTCCGCGGATATCTCGTCGGGACGCGCGAGGGCGACCGGCTGGACTTCCGGTACGTACAGCTGAAACGGGACGGCGCGACCTCGTCCGGGCACTGCGTCTCCACCGTGACCGACCTGCCCGACGGCCGGGTGCGGCTGGAGGAGACCTGGGAGTGGGAGTCCCAGGAGGGCAGCGGCACGAGCGTGGTGGAACAGGTCCCGGCCGACGTTCCGTCAGCTGTCCGGCCTCTAAGGTGATCGGGTGAGCGAGCAAGAGCAGGGACAGCGGGAGCCCGAACCGGCCGGGCAGCCGCGGGTGGTCGTCGTCGGCGCGGGCATGGCGGGGGTGCAGACCGCGGTGGCCCTGCGGGAGAGGGGCTTCGGCGGCCCCGTCACCGTGCTCGGCGCCGAGCCGCATCCGCCGTACGACCGGCCCCCGCTCTCCAAGGCGGTCCTGCTGGGTACGGCGGAGAGTTCGGCCTTCGACATCGACTTCGCGGCGTTGTGCGTCCGGCTCCGGCTCGGCCTGGACGTGACCGGACTGCGCCCCGGCGCACGGGAAGTGGACACCGCGCGCGGACCCGTCCCGTACGACGTGCTGGTCATCGCGACCGGCGCGGAGCCGATCACGCTGCCGGGCACCGAGTCGCTGCCCGGGATCCATCTGCTGCGCACGCTGGACGACGCGGAGCGGCTGCGTCCCGTGCTCGGCCGCCGGCAGCGGGTCGTGGTCGTCGGCGCCGGGTGGATCGGCGCGGAGTTCACCACGGCCGCCCGGGAGGCGGGCTGCGCCGTCACGGTCGTCGAGGCGGCCGGCCGGCCGCTCGCGGGCGCGCTGCCCGCCGAGGTCGCCGCGCCCATGACCGGCTGGTACGCGGAGTGCGGGGCCGACCTGCTGACGGACGCCCGGGTGGCCGGGGTCGAACCGGGCGCGGTGATCCTCGCGGACGGCCGCCGGCTGGCCGCCGACGCGGTGGTCGTGGGTATCGGCGCGCGGCCCGCGACGGGCTGGCTGGCCGGATCGGGGATCGAGCTGGGCCCGGACGGCGCCATCGTGGCGGACGAGCGGCTGCGGACCTCGCTGCCGGGGGTGTACGCGGTCGGTGACTGCGCCTCGTTCCCCTCGGCCCGTTACGGAGAGCGACTGCTCGTACATCACTGGGACAACGCGCTCCAGGGGCCGCGCACGGTCGCCGCGCAGGTGACCGGCGAGACCGACGAGGTCTACGATCCCGTGCCGTACTTCTGGTCCGAGCAGTTCGGCCGCTTCGTGCAGTACGCGGGCCATCACGCGGACGGCGACACCCTGGTGTGGCGCGGGGATCCGGCCGAGAGCGCCTGGTCGGTGGTGTGGCTGCGGGACGGGGCGCCGACCGCGCTGCTGGCCGTCGGCAGGCCCCGGGATCTGGCGCAGGGGCGCAAGCTGATCGAGGCGGGCGCGCGGCTGGACCCGGAGCGGACCGCGGACCCGTCCGTACCGCTGCGCAAGGCCGTGCTCTGATCCGGGCCGGGACCGCGGGGACGCCGGGGCGGGCTCCCGATTGGGGCTCCTCGGCTACCGTCTGTCAGTCCGGGATGGCACGCTTGTCCTTGTGACCGAGATTGACGCAAAGATCGATGCTCTCGTCCCCGCGTGGCTTCACCTGCCCGACATCGCGGAAATGCTCGATGTCGAGGTGACGCGTGTGCGGCAGCTGGTGAAGGAAGGCCAGCTGATCGCGGTGCGCCGCGGCGAGGACAGGACGCTCCAGGTGCCCGCCGCCTTCATCGACGGCAGCAAGGTGGTCAAGGGCCTCGCCGGCACCCTGACGCTCCTGAGGGACGACAGCTTCACCGTCGAAGAGATGCTTGAGTGGCTCTTCACCCCCGACCCCAGCCTGCCGGGCACGCCCGCGCAGGCGCTCAGTGAGAATCGCGGCACGGAGGTGAAGCGCCGGGCCCAGGCGCTCGCCGTCTGACATCACCATCCGCGGTGTGCGGCGGCCCCGTACGACCCTCCGGTCGTGCGCAGGCCGCCGTGCGCCGCCGACCCAACACCACGGGGGGACCTTCCATGTCCACGGCTTCCGAGTCCGCGGCTTCCGCGTCGCTGTCCGACGCCCGGCTCTATCTGTGCACGGACGCCCGTAAGCGGCAGGGGGATCTCCCCGAGTTCCTCGACGCCGTGCTCGCGTCGGGTGTGGACATCGTGCAGCTGCGCGACAAGGGCATGGAGGCGGCCGAGGAGCTGGACCATCTGCGGGTCTTCGCCGACGCCTGCCGTCGGCACGGCCGGCTGCTCGCCGTGAACGACCGCGCCGATGTGGCCCATGCCATCGGCTCCGACGTGCTGCATCTGGGACAGGGCGATCTGCCCGTCCCCGCCGCGCGCGCGATCCTCGGGGACGGGCCGCTGATCGGCCGTTCCACCCACGCCGAGGCCGAGGTGGACGTGGCGGTCGCCGAGCCCGGTGTGGACTACTTCTGTACGGGCCCCTGCTGGCCCACCCCCACCAAGCCGGGCCGGCACGCGCCGGGGCTCGGTCTGGTGCGGTACGCCGCGTCCCGTGCCACGGAGCGGCCGTGGTTCGCGATCGGCGGGATCGACGCGGGCAATCTCGACGAGGTGCTGGACGCCGGGGCGCGCAGGGTCGTGGTCGTGCGGGCGATCACCGAGGCCGACGACCCGGCGGCGGCGACCGCGGCCCTGGCGAAGCGTGTGCGCGACCGGGCCGTATGACGGCTGTGCGGCGTACAGATGACGGCCGTGCGGCGTACCGGAGTGCCCCGTACGGGAGCGCGGCCACTTAACCGGCAATCCGGGCAAAAGCCCCTCGTCCAGTTGGGAGACCGCCGCACCCTCGATAGCCTGCACATATGGCCCTAGGCACAGCTTCGACCAGATCGGATCACGCGCTGACCGTGCGTGATCTGCTCGCGACCGGCAAAACTTCGTTCTCGTTCGAGTTCTGGGCGCCTAAGACGGAGAAGGGCGAGCGGAACCTCTGGAACGCGCTGCGCCGGATCGAAGCGGTCGCCCCGAGCTTCGTCTCGGTGACCTATGGCGCGGGCGGTTCCACCCGGGCGGGCACGGTCAGGGCCACCGAGCGGATCGCCGCCGACACCACACTCACACCGGTCGCGCACCTCACGGCCGTCGGCCAGTCCGTCGCCGAACTGCGCAACATGGTCGGGCAGTACGCCGACGCCGGCATCCGCAACATCCTCGCCGTACGCGGCGATCCGCCCGGTGACCCCATGGGTGAGTGGATCAAGCACCCCGACGGTGTGCGCTACGCCGCCGAACTGGTCAGGCTGATCAAGGAGTCAGGGGACTTCTGCGTCGGAGTGGCGGCCTTCCCGGAGATGCATCCGCGCTCCACCGACTGGGACACCGACATCAGGCACTTCGTGGACAAGTGCCGCGCGGGCGCCGATTACGCGATCACGCAGATGTTCTTCGACCCCGAGGGCTATCTGCGGTTGCGCGACCAGGTCGCCGCGGCAGGTTGCGCGACGCCGATCATTCCGGAAATCATGCCGGTCACCAGTGTGAAGATGCTGGAGCGATTGCCGCAGCTCTCCACCGCGGTCTTCCCGGCCGAGCTGAAAGAGCGGATCCTCTCGGTCAAGGAGGATCCCGCCGCTGTACGCTCCATTGGCATCGAGTTCGCGACGGAGTTCTGTGCCGAGCTGCTCTCCGAGGGTGTCCCCGGCTTGCACTTCATCACGCTCAACAACTCCACGGCGACGCTCGAAATCTACGAGAATCTCGGACTGCACGAGCAGTCGTGACCGGTCGTACCCGCCCTGTCCCGGGGTGGTGGGCCCAGGAGAGGGGCGGGCATGGGCTGGACGGTCCTCTACATCGCATTCGGCATCGTGGCCCTGTGGCTGCTCGGTGAGGTGCTGCTCCAGTACAAGGCGCGGCTGCGCTGGCGACTGCTCGCCTTCACCGGGTTCATGGGCGTCGTCCTCGGCGTACT
This sequence comes from Streptomyces scopuliridis, assembly GCF_042790125.1. Classification (GTDB taxonomy): domain Bacteria; phylum Actinomycetota; class Actinomycetes; order Streptomycetales; family Streptomycetaceae; genus Streptomyces; species Streptomyces scopuliridis_A. The sequence goes on along the minus strand of NZ_JBHTZS010000002.1, from coordinate 209,997 downwards.
GATCCCCTCCATATTCGTCATCGCGCTGGGCGCGATCGCGTTCGCGGTCGGCCAGACGTATGTGACGCTGTCCTTCCGCCGCGGTTTCTCGACGGGCTGGGCGATAGGCGGCAGTCCGGGCGCGAGCCGTCGCCGCAAGGCCGGGCAGCAGCAGGCGGAGGAGCGCGAGCCCGCGCTCGAGGTCTCGGACCTGGAGTACGAGCCGGTGGCGTACGAACCGGCCGCGTACGAGCCGGAGCAGCCGCCCGCGCCGGCCACCGCGGTGTACGAGCCGGAGCCGCTGCCCGATGACACCGGGCAGTACGGGATATACGACGACGCGGCCCGTGCGGCACATCAGCCCCAGCAGCCTCATGGGGGCGCGGGCGCGACGGCCGGCGTCGGCGCGCATGAGTACGGCGGCGGATACGACGCGTATCCGGGGTACGGGCAGCAGCAGCCGGCGGGCCAGGAGGGCTACGTACCCCAGGACGCCTACCACTCCGGCCAGGACATGTATCGGGGCCAGGACGCCTACGCGCAGCAGTACGGCTACGACGCCGGCCAGCAGCAGTACGCCGCGTACAGCGATCCGTACGCCGGCTCGGCCAACGGCGGCCAGCAGTACGGCTCGTACGACAGCTTCGGCGGCCAGCAGCAGTACGCCGACCCGTACGGCGGCCAGCAGCAGTACGCGGGCGACACCCCGCCCGGCGGCGTCTGGGTCCCGCAGCAGCGCGAGCGCGACGGGGAGCAGTTTCCGCCGATGCCCCACGAAGAGCCGCGACGGCAGGGCTATCCGGACCCCGACTACAACGAGCAGCAGTACCGCTACTGATCGATGGCGGGATGGTGTGGCGGAACGTCAGAAGTCTTCGGCGGGGCGCCTGTTGACTGAGCGGGCGCGGTGGCGGTGGGCGTGGCTCACTGGGAGCCGCGGAAGTCCGCCCCCTCGACGATCAGTCCGGCGACCAGCGCCCCCGACATCCCGGAGTGGGCGAGCCCGCCGCCCGGATGCGCCCAGCCTCCCGCGCGGTACAGCCCGGACAACCGGGTCGAGTTCGCCGGAAGCAGCAGCCGGCCCCCGGCCCCGGCCAGTGCGGGCGCCGGTACGGAACCGCCCGCGGCCCCCGTCAGCGCCGCCGTATCGGCCGGGGTACGCACCTCGCGCCACATGAGCCGCTCCGCGATCTCCGGCACGGCCGCCCCGGCAGCCGCCACCAGCACCTCGGCGAACCGCTCGCGCAGCGCCGCGTCGGACCAGTCGACCTGGCCGTGCGCGGCCACTGTCGCGGTGAGCGTGACCGCCTCGTGGCCGTCGTCGGGGCGCGTCTCCGCGTCGTCGGGCCGTAGCACCGTGACCGTGGGCCGCGCGGCGGTCCGGCCCGCGAAGACCTCGGCCGCCTCGGCGCTTCCGTCGGGGGAGTGCACCACCGTCCGGTGCGCGGCGCCGGGTTCGCGGGCGCCGCGCAGCGCCAGCAGCACCGTGAACCGGCCGGGCGGCAGGGCGGCGACGGCCGCCGGCCGTACGTCACCGTCCGCGTCGAGCCGCCCTTCCACGAGAGGGCCGGGCGCGATCCCCGCCACCACGTGGTCGGCCTCCGCGACCGTACCGTCCGCGAGCTCGATGCCCGTCGCCGCGCCGTCCTTCTCCACGATCCGGGTGACCTCGGCGCCGAAGACGAACTCCACCCGGCGGGCCAGGCACCGTTCGTACACCGCGCGGGCCAACTCCCGCATGCCGCCCCCGACATACCAGCTGCCGAAGGTCTGCTCCAGATACGGCAGCAGGGCGGCGCTCGCCGGGGCGTGCCGCGGGTCGAGCCCGTACGACAGGGCGTAACCGTCCAACAGGGCCGCCAGCCGCGGGTCGGCCAGCTCCCAGGCGCCGATCTCCGCGACCGTCGTGGCCTGCCGGGCGCCGCGGAGCAGCCGTCGCTGCCGTACGGCCGGATACGGATCCCGGCCGAGCACCCGCCAGTCCGGCCACAGCGGCTCCTCCAGCAACGGACGGCGCGAGCGGTCCCAGGCGTCCCGGGCCCGGCCGAGGAACTCCCCCCAGCGCTCCCCGGCGCCCGCGCCCAGCGCCGCGTCCAGGGCGGAGACCACCCCGCCGCGCGACGCGTTGGGCAGCCGTACGTCGGTGCCGTCGGCGAAGACGTGCCGGCTCGCCGGATCCACCTGGCCGAGCCGGACGCGGCTCTCCAGGGGCTCCTTGCCGGTCTTGACGAACAGATCGCGGTAGACGGCAGGCAGATGCAGCAGACCGGGCCCGGTGTCGAAGACGAACCCGTCCCGCTCGAACCGGCCCACCGATCCGCCGTACGTCGCCGCGCGTTCGTACACCGTCACCCGCTGACCCGCCACCGCGAGCCGGGCGGCCGCCGCCATGGCGCCCATCCCGGCGCCGATCACCGCAATCCGTGCCATGGCAGCGATTTTAGGCGGGAGTACGCAGGACTGAGTACCGGTACCTAGTGGGGGAGATGAGTAGGCACGCGGATGGGCTCCGACCTGCTCGGACGGAAGAGTGGGGACCACGGAAGGGGCGCGGCGCCGGTACCGCCGACACGGGGTGGCGGAACGGCGCGGCTCCCCTGACGTAACGGGGGTGCAGACGGGGAGCCCAGCGACCACGGGGGATCACGGGGGATCACGGGGGAGCGGGCTCTCCGGCATCACGGGGGAACGGGGAACGGGGAACGGGGGTACGGGGGCAGGGGGGTACGGGGAATAACGGGGTACGGGGGAACGCGCCGGTCCGGTGAGGCTCAGAGGGATGGAGCCTCACCGGACCGGCGCACGTATGTCCGCGCTGTCCCCGCTGTACGGGCCGGTTTCAGCGTCCGCCGACCCGGCCGTGCAGCAGCCGCGAGAGCGCCGCGTGCACGTCGTCCATCGACCGCTCCGGCTGGAACGCCTGCCAGTCGAGCGCCGCCACGAGCACCATCCCGACCAGCGCCGCCGCCGTCAGCGGAACGTCGATCTCGTCGCTCAGCTCACCGCCCTCGACGGCCTCCCGGAGCACGCGCTCGACCACCGCGACGGCTTCCTGCCGTACCACCAGCAGCGTGGACTGCCAGGCCCGGTTGGTCCGCCACAGCTCGGCGACGTACAACTGCGTGAAGGCGGGATAGCGGTCGATGAAGACCAGACCGGCCCCGATCATCGCGTCCAGCGCCTCGATCCTGCTGCCGCCGCGCTCCGCCGTCGTGTCGGCCGCGGTACGCAGGGACGAGGCGAGCAGCCCGACGCCGTGCCGCAGCAGCTCTTCGAACAGCTCCGTCTTGCTCTTGAAGTTGTAGTAGACCGTGCCCTTGGCGACTCCGGCGCGCTCGGCGATCTCGTCCACCGTCGTCGCCGAGAAGCCCTGTTCGGCGATGAGGGTCACCGCGGCCTCGTAGAGCTTCTGCCGGGTGGCCTGACGGCGGGTGCTACTGCTGTCCATGGCGACGATTGTCACAGGTCCTTCGCTGCCACAGGTGCCTCGCTGCCACCGGTCCTCCGCTGTCACAGGTCCTCCGTGTTCACAGGCTCAGCTCGGGGTGGAGCCGGTCGAGCGTCCACACCTGCCTGCGCCGCGCGGACAGGGCGGTCAGCGCCAGCGCGCCCGCGGTGAAGGCGGCGAGCACGGCACAGGCCTGCCATACGGGGCCGAGTCCGCCGCCCGAGATGAGCCTGCGCAGCGCGTCGACCACGTAACTCATCGGCAGGAAGGGGTGGATGGCGCCGAAGAAGCCCGGACTGGTCTGGACGGGGTAGGTGCCGCCCGCCGAGGTCAGCTGGAGCATCAGCAGGGCCAGTACGAGGATCCGGCCCGCGGGTCCGAAGCGGGCGTTGAGCCACTGGACGATCGCGGTGAAACAGCAGGTGACCAGCGCCAGGAAGCCGACCGTTCCGGCGGCGCGCGCCATCTCCAGGCCGATGGCCCAGTGCAGTACGGAGATCAGCGCGCCGACCTGGAGCACTCCGATCGCCGCGACCGGCAGCCAGCCGGCGAGGGCGATCCGCCAGGCCGGGGCACCGGCGGCGAGCGCGCGCCGGTTCAGCGGCTGGATCAGCATGTACGCCACCATCGCGCCGACCCAGAGGGAGAGCGGGATGAAGTACGGGGCGAAGCCGGTGCCGTAGTTGGGCGCGGCGTGCAGCGAGCGTGAGGCGAGCTGGACGGGGTCGGCCATCACTTCCGTCCGCCGGTCCCGGTCGGTCTTGTCGTAGTCGGGGATCTTTCCGACGCCGTCGCTGAGCCCTCCGGCCAGCTCGGCCGACCCGTCGGCCAGCTTGAACAGCCCGCCGTCGAGGGTGTCCGCGCCGGTACTGAGCTTGCCGACACCGGTGTTGAGGGTGGCGGAGCCCTTCTTGGCGTCGGTCAGTCCGGTGTGCAGTCGGCCCGCCCCTTCGGCGACCTTCTGAGCACCGGTGTTGAGGGCGTTGATCTTCGTGACGGCGGTCTCCAGATCCTCGTCCAGCTTCGGCGCGTGCTCGGCGAGCGCCTTCGCCTGCTTCTGGAGCGTGGCGAGCCGGCCGTCCAGCGCCCTCAGATCGCCGTGGCTGTTCGTCACCAGGGTGTTGACGTCATCGGCGACGGCGGCCACGTCCGCGGCGGCGGTCCTGGCGCGCTTGAGGGACGGGCAGGCGCCGGTGTCCGGACCCGCGGAGGCGGTGCCGGCGTCGCCGCCGGCGGCGGGATCGGGGGCGGCGGGGACGTTCTCGCAGCGCTCCGCATAGAGGGAGTTCAGCTCGTCGGAGGCCAGGCGGGCCTTCGACGCGGCGCCGGGCGCGGCCTTCACGAGCAGCCCGAGGTCGTCCCGTATCGACCGGGAGGAGTCCGCCACGAGCCGCGCCGCGTCGCCGATCGTCTTCCCGTTGTCCTTGAGGTACGGACGGACGTTCCCGGCCATTGAGTTGATCTTGTCGGCGAGCGACTGGGTGCCGGCGGCGACCTGGTGGGCACCGGTGTCCAGATCACTGGCGCCGGTGCCGAGCCTCTTCAGTCCGCCGGCCAGTTCACCGCTGCCCTCCTTGGCGGTCTTCAGCCCGTCGACGAGGTCCTTCGAACCCTTCTGGGCCCTTCCGATACCGCCCTTGAGCTCGTCGGCGCCCTCGGCGGCCTTCGCGGTGGCGTCATGGATGTCCGAGAAGGAGATGAAGATCCGGTCGAGGAAGGAGCGGGAGGCGTTGGTCGAGGCGGCGGTCCGTACTTCGGAGAACACGGTCCTGGAGATCTGCCCGACGATGTAGTTGTTCGCGTCGTTCGTCCGCACCTGGAGCGCGCCTGTCTCGGGGGCGTCGCCGGAGCTGGAGGCGATCCGCTCGCTGAGATCGGCCGGCATGGTCAGGGAGAGGTAGTACGAACCGTCCTCCACGCCCTCGCGCGCCTCGGCCGCGCTCACCTCGTGCCAGGCGAAGACCTTGCTCTCGCGCAGGCCCCGGGTGATCTCGTCACCGGCCGCGATCGTGCGGCCCGCCGCGGTGGCGCCCTTGTCGTCGTTGACGAGCGCGACGGGGATCCGGTCGAGCCGTCCGTACGGATCCCAGAACGACCACAGATACAGCGCGCCGTACAGCAGCGGCAGCAGCAGGATCGCGACGAGCGCGGCGCGCGGCAGCTTCCCCCTGCCGAACCGCCTCAGCTCAAGCGCGGCCAGTTTCGGCGAGCGCATCGGCCGCCCCCTCCTCGTTCGTACGGATGACGGTGTCCCGGACGGCGGCGTCCGCGCCCTCGGGGGCCTGGCCGCACACGGCGAGCACGGTCGTGCCGGCCTTGGCGACCGACCCCAGCAGCCGCCAGGCCTCCGCGCGGTCGGCGTCGGAGAGCTTGAGGTCCAGATCGTCCACCGCGAGCAGCCGGGGCCGGCCGATCAGCGCGAGGGCGACCGAGAGGCGCAGCGCCTCCAGCCGCTCCAGATCGCGCACCGCTGTGCGCTCGCCCTTGGGCAGCGCGGACGTGTGGAGCCCGGCGGCCGTCAGCGCGGCGTCGATACGGTCCCGGGCCTCGGCCGTCCGCCGGGCGCGTGGCCGCAGCAGGGCGCGCGGCGATCCGCCGAACCGGCTTTGCAGCAGCGCGCGTTCGCGCAGATGCTCGGCGACGGTCAGCGCCGGATCGAGATCGCTGACGCCCGGGACGTGGCCGAGGCCGCTGATCCGGCGTACGCCCGCCATGGCGCGGGGCAGGGGCAGACCGGCGATCTCGGCGCGGCCCTCGGTGGGGCGCATGCGGCCGGTGAGCGCGAGCAGCAGACAGGTGCGCCCCGAGCCCGAGGGGCCCTCGATCACGATGACCGTGCCGGGCGCGGCGTCGACGTGGACATGGCGGAACGCCCAGCCACGCGCGCCCTTGAGCCCGAAGTCCTCGGCGACGACGGCCGCGCCGTGCGGACCGTCCCGTCGGCTGTCCGCGCGTTCCCCGCCGCCCTCGCGTTCGTCGCTGTCCGCGCGTTCCCGGCTGTCCACGGGCCGCCCCCACCTTTTGTACTGACTGGTCAGTTCAAAAGCTACTCCGAACCCACGTGCGAGGCAAAGTCGCAGGTCAGGGCTGATTGTCAGTGGTGCCCCGCACCATGGACACATACGGCTACAGCACCGTCACACGACGACAGGAGGTTCCGTCATGGCCAGCTCCTACGCCGGTGCCGCACGTCGGCGCCGTACAGACGGCCCTGCCCCTGCCCCGACCGGTCCGCCGGGCGATGTCCACCCCGTCCTGCGCCGGGCCACGGCCCCGCCCGCGGCCCTCGCTCTCCTCGCCCAGGCACACGCGGGCCTGGACGAGGCCGCCGCGCTGGACGTTCCGAACGAGCGCTACGCCACCGCCCATCTCGCCGCCCTGCGCACTGCCGCCGCGGTGCTCGCCGCCCGTGGCCGCCCGGAGACCACCCCGCAGCGGCGGCGGCGTATCAGGAGCGCCTGGGAGGTCCTCACCGAGATCGCGCCCGAGCTGTCCGAATGGAGCGCGCTCTTCGCCTCGGGCGCCCCGCGCAGGGCGCGCGCCGAGGCGGGCATACCCGGCGCGGCCTCCGGCCGTGACGCGGACGATCTGCTGCGCGACGCCGGCATGTTCCTGCGCCTGGTCGAGCGGCTGCTCGTGCTCGAACCGGTCCTGCCCCGGCCGGGCGCCGAACATCCCCGGCAGGGCGATGCCGCTGGGTGACCGGGAGGCGCGGCCAAGGCAATAGGGTGGGCGGAGCCTGCACCGTTCACGCCCCGCCACCAGGGGCGGCACCGCGCCGAGGAGTCAACTGCCGTGTCGGACCGTTCCCCTGTTGCCGGTGGGGAGACGCCCTCCCGCCCTCGCGGCTCCCTGCGTACCGCCGTGGTCTGGGAGGTCCTCAAAGACGCCCTCGGCCGCCGCGCCAAGGCGGCGGGCAGCGACGTTCTGGACGTGCTCGACACCGGAGGGGGGACGGGCAGCTTCGCGGTGCCCGTCGCCCGTCTGGGGCATCGCGTGACCGTGGTGGACCCCAGCCCGAACGCGCTCTTCGCGCTGGAGCGCCGGGCGGCCGAGGCCGGGGTCGCCGATCGCGTGCGCGGGGTGCAGGGGGACATCCACGGTCTCTTCGACGTGGTCGAGCGCGGCGGCTGTGACGCGGTGCTCTGCCACGGCGTCCTGGAGTACGTGGACGATCCGGCCGAGGGCGTACGGAACGCCGTGGAGGCCCTGCGCCCGGCCGGGGCGCTCAGCCTGCTCGCGGCGGGGCTGGGCGGCGCCGTGCTCGCCAGGGCGCTCGCCGGGCATTTCACCGATGCCCGGCAGGCGCTCACCGACCCGGCGGGCCGCTGGGGCGCGGGCGACCCGGTGCCCCGGCGCTTCACGGCCGAGCAGCTCACGGAACTTGCCTCCGGAGCCGGCCTCCGGGTCAGCGCCGTGCACGGCGTACGGGTCTTCGCGGACCTGGTCCCGGGCGGTCTCGTGGACACTCAGCCGGGCGCCCTGGACGCGCTGCTCCAGCTGGAAGCCGCGGCGGCGGAGCTGCCCGCCTTCCACTCCATCGCCACCCAGCTGCACGTCCTGGGCGAGAAGCGGGACTGACGCGTTTTCCCCCGCCGATGAGCCGCCGATGAGCCGGAGCGAAGCGATCCCGGGGCTGTCCGGGAGCCGTCGGGGAGCCGTCCTGGGCCGTCCGGAGCACGTCCGGGACGCTGGTCACGTGGCTGATCAGCCACGCAGCCGTACATGGAGTACGCCACAGGCCCCCCGGTGGGGCGTTGGGCGCCGTATGATCGGGGTACACCATCCGGCATGACGGATCGATGGTTGGGGAATCAACGCCTCAGCGGCCGAGCCGACATGGCGGCCCGGAATGGCGAATTGGCGTTGAGGGCGGGTTTCACGGGGGCGATTCCCTGCCTATCCTTGAAGGAGCCGCATACCGGTCGCCCCCCGCGACCGACGACTAGGAGGACTCCGTGCCGCTCTCGGAGCACGAGCAGCGAATGCTCGAGCAAATGGAGCGAGCGCTGTACGCCGAAGATCCCAAGTTCGCGACAGCGCTTGAGGGAAGCGGGCTGCGTACGTACACCCGGCGACGGGTCTACCAGGCGGTCGCAGGCTTCCTGGTGGGTATCGCGCTCCTCATGGCCGGAATGGTCGCCCAGCAGATCTGGATCAGCGTGGTGGGGTTCCTCGTCATGCTGGGCTGTGCGGTCCTGGCGGTCACCGGCTGGCGCAAAGCGCCCAAACCAGGTCAGCAGCAGGCGGCGGGCGGCCCATCCGGCGGCCCCGCGGCCGCACCATCGAGACAGCGCCGCTCGATGATGAACCGCATCGAGCAGCGGTGGCAGCGCCGCCGCGACGAACAGGGTCAGTGACCCGGACGACGAACGGTACGACCGAGGGGCGAACGCGTCAGGCGTTCGCCCCTCGGTCGTTTCCGCGAGGCCGTTTCTCCAGGTTTCGCTACGTGTTTCTCCAGGCCGTTCGCCGAAGCTGTTTCCCGGGGCTGTTTCCCGGGGCCGGGGGCGCCTGAGCGGCGCTTCCGGCCCCGGCGCGCTCAGCCGCGCTGACGCGAGGGGCGCCAGCGCACAGTGGCCGCCCTGGTGGCCTGAGAGAGCCGCTGAGGGCCCCAGCGGGCCGTGAGGGACGTCCACTGCTCCGAGGCGGCCCAGACCACCCGTACGGACGATCGGGGCGCGAGGAGTGCGCGCAGCCGGGTCCAGCGGCCGGCCGAGGCGCCCAGCCCCTCCCGGACCCGCCGGGCGTCGTCGGCGAGGCCCGTACCCGGCCGTGGCTCCGGCGCGTACAGCACCTGCTCCACGGATCCGGCCACGCGGTGCACCGCGTCGGCCGCCGCCCCCTCCAGCCGGCCCAGACGCACGATGCGCTCCGCCGCCTTCCGCGGCGTCCGTGATTCATCGGGCGGGACGCCGTGGTCCCAGGCCGTATCGGTGATCTCGCGCCAGGCCGCCAGCGTGCGCGCCGTCGCGTCCGCGGAGGTGCGCCCCCCGGAGCCCAGCCGCCGGGCCCGGATCCTGGTCCGCCAGAGCAGAGGCAGCAGTGGCAGCGCCACCACCGCCAGCCCGCCCAGGACGATCCACATCACGGTCCCCAGCGGGAAACCCGAGTCCGTAGGCGGCAGGGCGGCGCCGGGAGCGACCGTGCCGCACTCGCCCAGCTGCCGCGACGGCGCGGGGCAGCTGTCCGAGGCGGACGGCTCGACGGACGGGGCGGCCGTGTCGCTCGTGTCGGGACTGGCCGCGTCGCTCGGCCCGTCGGACGGCACGTCCTGGCGGGTGTAGTCGGGCGCGCTGCCCCGGCTCGGCGTCGGCTCGAACCGGGTCCACCCGACGCCCTCGAAATACAGCTCGGGCCAGGCGTGCGCGTCACGCAGCCCGACGGACATGCTGCCGTCCGGCTGCGGGGTGCCCGGTGTGAAGCCCACCGCGACCCGGGCCGGGATGCCCAGCGTGCGGGACATCGCCGCCATCGCGAAGGAGAAGTGGACGCAGAAGCCTTCCTTGTTCCTGAGGAACCGTGTGATCGCCGTGACGCCGGTGCCCGAGTCGACCTCGGTGTTGTAGGTGAAGCCGCCGTCCCGCGCGAACCAGTCCTGGAGCCTGACGGCCTTCTCGTAGTCGTTGGCCGCGCCCCGGGTGACATCGAGCGCGGTCGACTTCACCATGTCCGGCAGGACCGCCGGTACCTCCGTGTACTCACGGCGCAGGGCCGACGGCGCCGGGGGCGCCGAGGCGAGCTGTTCCCGGGTCGGGTTCACCAGCAGGCTGCTGACCTCGTACCGCGCGCCGCGCGTCGACTGCCCGCGGTCGCCCACCAGCGTCCGGCCCGCGGGCTCGAAGCGCCAGCGCCCCTCGATGTCCACCTGGGTCGCCGGATAGGGCATCGGCAGATAGTTCTGCCGGTACCAGCCGGCGGCGGTGATATTGGTCCTGATCTCGGTCGTGCTGACCCCGGGGCCCAGCCCGGGGGAGCCGGGCAGCCGGTCGGGCACGTCCTCGACCTTGCGCTGCGAGAACCGCCAGGACGTGCCGTCGAACCTGTCCAGCGCCATGATCCGCAGATACATGTCCTGGGTGTCCGGCGCGTTCGTCCGGTACCGCAGCGCCTCGCGGTCCTCCGGCTGGTTCAGATTGTCCTGGAGCGAGATCAGCGGGTTGACCGCGGAGATCGTGCCCCCGCCGCCCACCCCCGAGCCGCTTCCGCCGCCGGTGCCGGCCAGCAGACCGCCGTCCAGCGCGGGCAGGGCGGCCGGGACCACCAGCGCGACACCCAGCGCCACCACACCGATACGGCGTCCCGTACGGACCGGGGCGCGCCCGTCCGAGGCGTCGGGGCCGGACGGGAACCGGCCCGTACGCGGCGCGCCGCCGAACACCCGGCCCCACTGCGACAGGCGGTCCCGGCCCTCCGCCAGGAGCAGCAGCAGATATCCGGCGGCCGCGAGCAGGAACCACAGCCAGCCCCCGGCGCCGCCGGAGAGCCCCGCCGCGACCGAGTAGAGCGCGAGCAGCGGCAGCCCGGCCGGGGCCGCGCTGCGGAAGGTCACCGCGATCGCGTCCACCGCCAGCCCGATGACCAGCACGCCGCCGATCAGCATCAGCCTGATGCCGTCGGTCGCGGGCGCCGGTATCGCGTACCGCCCGACGTCCTCGCCGCCCTCGGTGAGCAGCCGGCCGAACTGCGCGAAGACCTCGGGGGTCGGTACGAAGCCGAGCAGCGCCTGGTCCCGGGCGAAGACCACCGTGAGCATCAGCAGGGCGGCGAGGCCCTGGAGCGCCACGGTCAGGGTCCTGGCCAGCGGCACCCGGCGGGTCAGCGCGCCGACCCCGCCGACGACCGCCGTCATGATCCCGGCGTGCAGCAGCCAGAGGGCCGGTTCGACCAGCGGCAGCAGTGCGCCCGCCGCCATCAGCGTGGCGGCGAAAGCGCACAGCGCCAGCCTTCCGCTACCGCTCATGACCATCCTCCGGAGAAGCCTGTCGTACCGCCCGTGACGGCCGATTCCGATCGCTGCCGCGCGGCCCGCTGCCACAGCTCGGGCAGCGCGGCCCCCGAAGGCACGGCGAGCGCCGTCCAGCCGGCCTCGCGCAGCTGCCGCAGCCGGTCCTCGACGGGCCCCGCGGGTCCGTCGCCCTGCGTCCAGCCGGTGCTGTCCAGGACGAAGGCGACGGCCACGCCGCTGCGCTGCCGCATCCGGGCCGCCACCGCCGTCTGCTCCTCGTCCAGATCGCCGAGGAACGCGACCAGCAGTCCTTCGGTGCCGCCGCGCAGGACCGCGTACGCGGGGGAGAGGTCCATGCCGTCGGAGTGCTCCACGACCGCGAGCGCGTCCATCATCAGTCCGGCGGAGTCGGCGGAGTCCTGCGTCGCCCCGGTGAAGCCGTCGGCGCTCTCGCCGGGCATCGAGCTGCCGGTGTCGGTCAACAGCCGTACCGCGAAGCCGCGTTCCAGCAGATGCACCACGGCGGAGGCCGCGCCCGACACCGCCCATTCGAAGGCGGAGTCGGGGCCCGCGCCCTGGTAGGCGCTTCGCCGGGTGTCCAGCAGGACCGTGCATCTGGCCCGCTGCGGCTGCTCCTCGCGGCGCACCATCAGCTCGCCGTAGCGGGCCGTGGAGCGCCAGTGCACCCGGCGCAGATCGTCGCCGTGCCGGTAGCCGCGGGGGATCACATCGTCCTCGCCGGCCAGCGACAGCGAGCGCTGCCGCCCCTCGCCGTACCCCGACGCCTCGCCCCCGAGCCGTACCGGTGGCAGCGGTTCGGTGCGCGGGACGACGGTCAGGGTGTCGTACGCGCTGAACGAGCGGGTCAGCTCGCACATCCCGAAGGGGTCGCTCAGCCGCAGCTGGAGCGGTCCGAGCGGATACCGCCCGCGCAGGTCCGAGCGCACCCGGTAGGACACCTCGCGCCGGCCGCCCGGCTCGACCCGGTCCAGCACGAACCGGGGGCGCGGCCCGAGCACGTACGGCACATGGTCCTGGAGCATCAGCAGCCCGGTGGGCATCCGCGTGACGTTGTCCATCCGCAGCTGCACCCGCGCCTCGGAGCCCGCGGGGACCCGGGAGGGCGACAGCCGCCGGCTGCCCGCGACCCGGTAGCGGGTGCGGTAGAGGACCGCCACGCAGATCAGCGGCAGCACGGCGAGCAGGAGTCCCACGCGCAGCAGATCGGACTGGCCCAGGACATAGGCGCAGACGGCCGCCGCGACCCCGGCCGCGAGGAACGACCGGCCGCGCGTGGTCAGTCCGGACAGCGCGGCCCGCATCCCGTCCTTCTCCTCGCCGCCCTCGGCCACCGGCCCCCCGGCCGTCATCACAGCCGCCGTACGCCGGGCTGCTGGCCGTAGAGCGGTCCGCCGCCCGGCGCCTGGCGCCCGGGGCCCTGGCCGCCGCCCGCCGTCGGCACCGGAACGCGCCGCAGGATCTCCAGCACGACCTGCTCGGCGGTACGGCGGTTCAGCTGTGCCTGGGCCGTGGGCAGCAGCCGGTGCGCGAGCACCGCCGTCGCCAGGGACTGCACATCGTCCGGCAGCGCGTAGTCCCGTCCGCTCAGCGCCGCCGCGGCCTTCGCGGCGCGCAGCAGATGGAGCGTCGCGCGGGGCGAGGCGCCGAGTCTGAGGTCGGGGTGGTTACGGGTCGCCGCGACCAGCTCGACCGCGTACCGCCGCACGGACTCGGCGACATGGACCGTACGCACCGCGTCGATCAGCTTCACGATGTCGTGCGCGTGGGCCACCGGCTGGAGGTCGTCCAGCGGCGATATCCCGCCGTGCACGTCCAGCATCTGCAACTCGGCCTCCGCGCTCGGGTAGCCGATCGAGACCCTGGCCATGAAGCGGTCGCGCTGTGCCTCGGGCAGGGGGTACGTCCCCTCCATCTCCACCGGGTTCTGCGTGGCCACCACCATGAAGGGGCTGGGCAGTTCATAGGTCTGCCCGTCGATCGTGACCTGGCGCTCCTCCATGGACTCCAGCAGCGCCGACTGGGTCTTGGGCGAGGCGCGGTTGATCTCGTCGCCGATCACGAGCTGAGCGAAGATCGCGCCCGGCTTGAACTCGAAGTCCCGCCGCTGCTGGTCGTAGATCGACACCCCGGTGATGTCCGAGGGCAGCAGGTCGGGGGTGAACTGAATGCGCCGCACCGAACAGTCGATGGAGCGCGCGAGCGCTTTGGCCAGCATCGTCTTGCCCACGCCGGGGACATCCTCGATCAGAAGATGTCCCTCGGCGAGCAGCACGGTCAGCGAAAGCCGTACGACCTCCGGCTTGCCCTCGATCACACCCTCCACCGACGCGCGCACCCGCTCCGCTGTGGTGGTCAGATCTGTGAGGCTCGCTCGATCGTCATAGGTCGTCACCCGGCCCTCCTCGGCCCTTTCCTCGGGCCGACGCTCATCAGACGGCCCGGCCCTCCCCGAAACACGGACACCGTCTCCGGATGGTTCCGGAGCGGTGTCACACACGCATTCTTGTTGCCGTTACCGCTTCGTGTCATCCGCCTGTGGATAAGTGGGTGTGATATGTCGGCTTTGCTGTTTATCTCGTGACGGCCTGTCCGGTGACGGTGCTCAGGCGCCCGCGCCGGCGCCGGCGTCGGGGTCGATCTCCCGCAGCAGCCCCGTCTTCACGTCGAAGACGAAACCCCGGATGTCGTCGGTGTGCGGCAGGAAGGGCGACGTCCTTACTCGCTGCATCGACTGCCGTACGTCCTGATCGACATCGCGGAACGCCTCCACGGCCCAGGCCGGACGCTGCCCGACCTCCATTTCCAGCTCGTGCCGGAACTCCTCGGTCAGGCTCTCCAGGCCGCAGCCGGTGTGATGGATCAGGACAACGCTGCGTGTGCCCAGCGCCCGCTGGCTGATGGTGAGGGAGCGGATGACGTCGTCCGTGACGACGCCGCCCGCGTTGCGGATGGTGTGGCAGTCGCCCAGGGAGAGCCCGAGCGCGCCGTGCAGGTCGAGCCTGGCGTCCATGCAGGCGACCACGGCGACCCGCAGTACGGGGCGCGCGTCCATGCCGGGATCGCCGAACCCGGCGGCGTAGAGGAGATTGGCGTCGATGAGCCGGTCGGTGACCGTCCCGCCGGTGCGGGCCGCGCCGGTGGGAGCCTGGACGGGCTCTGCGGGGAGGTGTGCGGAAGTCGACATACCTATGACGGTAGTCGTCGCCGCGCCGTTCAGCCTGCTGCGAGAGCGGACAAAGAACGTCAACGTACCTTGGTGTGACCTAACCCACACGGGTGAGTCCGGCGAGGCCGAGTGAGTGAATTGTGCGGTTTATGGTCTTGTGGTGAGTGACCCTTGCGACGCGCTGACCGGTTGATTGACCGGAAGAGCGAGTGGACTAAAGTGACGCGAAGTTCACGGACACATCCCGAACACATTCCGAACCCACCACAATATTCCCGCATGTCGCGGCGTACGTGCGGCTCGGCCTCCTCCCGCTCGGCGGTCGGCCGACGCCTCTTCCGGCGCCGGCGGACCACCTCCCCTTCTGAGCGGGCGGGGACCCGGCGGTACGTACGGCCGCGCCGGATCTGAGAGGGCGCATGAGCGAGCGCAGCGAGCGAATCACGGGCAGCCGCGCGCCCGCGGACCGTGAGGGGCGCGCATGAATCAGGTCCGGCACGTTCCCGTGATGCTCCAGCGGTGTCTCGACCTGCTGGCCCCCGCCCTCGCCGAGCCCGGCGCGGTCGTCGTCGACTGCACCCTCGGTCTCGGCGGACACAGCGAGGCCCTGCTCTCCACCTTCCCCGAGGCACGGCTCGTCGCGCTCGACCGCGACCAGGAGGCGCTGCGGCTCTCCGGCGAGCGGCTCGCCCCGTTCGGCGACCGCGCCACCCTCGTCCACGCGGTCTACGACGAACTGCCCGACGTGCTCGCCCGGCTGGAGATCCCCCGCGTCCAGGGCGTGCTCTTCGACCTCGGCGTCTCCTCGATGCAACTGGACGAGGCGGAGCGCGGCTTCGCCTACGCCCAGGACTCCCCCCTCGACATGCGCATGGACCAGTCCTCCGGCGTCAGCGCCGCCGAGGTCCTCAATACCTACCCGCCCGGCGAACTGGTCCGGATCCTGCGCGCCTACGGCGAGGAGAAGCAGGCCAAGCGCATCGTCTCCGCGGTCGTCAGGGAGCGCGAGAAGGAGCCCTTCTCGCACAGCGCCCGGCTGGTCGAGCTGATCCGCGACGCCCTCCCGCAGGCCGCCAAGCGCACCGGCGGCAACCCCGCCAAGCGCACCTTCCAGGCCCTGCGCATCGAGGTCAACGGCGAGCTGTCCGTCCTGGAGCGGGCCGTCCCGGCCGCCGTGGCCTCCCTCGCCGTCGGCGGCCGGATCGCCGTCCTCTCGTACCACTCGCTGGAGGACCGTCTCGTCAAGCAGGTCTTCGCCGCCGGGGCCGCCAACACCGCGCCGCCCGGTCTGCCGGTCGTCCCCGAGCGCTATCAGCCCCGGCTGAAACTCCTCACCCGCGGCGCCGAACTGCCCACCGAGGAAGAGATCGAGGAGAACCGCCGCGCGGCCCCGGCGCGGCTGCGGGGGGCGCAGCGGATCCGGGAGGACGCTCTGTGAGCGGACCGGCCAAGCAGTTGAGGGGGCGGGCCGCGCGGCTCGCCCAGCTGATGCCCTCCGGAGCCAGTTCGGCGGCGCGCACCCCCTTCGTCCTGCTGGTCGTGCTGCTCCTCGGCGGCGGTCTGATCACCCTGCTGCTGCTGAACTCCTCCCTCAACGAGGGCTCGTTCCAGCTGAGCGAGCTCAAGAAACGGACGACCGACCTCACCGACGAGGAGCAGGCCCTGCAACGGGACGTGGACGACCGCTCCGCGCCGTACGCCCTGGAGCGCCGGGCCCGTCAGCTCGGCATGGTGCCCGGCGGCAGCCCCGCCTTCCTCAACCCGGACGGTACGGTCCGCGGTGTGCCCGGCGCGGGGGCGTCGCCCTCCGCCCAGCCGTCGGCCCAGTCGGCCGACGGGGCCTCCCCCATGGAGGAGATCCCGCCCTCGGCGGTCTCGTCGCCGTCTCCCGCGCCTTCCGCCCCGGTCTCCTCCTCCCCCTTCACCTCCCCTCTTGCGTCCCCTTCCGCCACCGCCGCCCGTGAGATCCCCGGGCAGGCCCCCGCACCGGCAACCGGCACGCCGGCCCCGACGACCCCCGGCAGGTGACCCAGTGCCCTCCCAGGAACCCCCGCGCCGCCGGGTGCCCAAGCCCGCGCGGTCCGGGAACGACGGACGGTCCCGCCCCGCGTCCCGGCCCGCCGCCCGCCGCCCAGGGCCCCGGGGCCCGCGGCAGATCAGGCTCGGCAGCCCCCGCCCCCGGCTGCGGCTGGTCAGCCTCGGACTGACCCTCGTCATGCTGGTGTTCGTCGTCAGGCTCCTCCAGGTGCAGGCGGTCGACGCCAGCGCGTACGCGGCCAAGGCGGAGAAGAGCCGCTACCTCAGCCACACCATCGCGGCCGAGCGCGGGAAGATCACCGACCGCTCCGGGATCGCCCTCGCCACCAGCGTCGACGCGTACGACATCACCGCCGACCCGTCGATGTTCACCGCCGACTTCACCAAGGTCCCGGACGCCCCGGAACAGGCCGCCGCGCTGCTCGCCCCGATCCTGGGGGTGGACACCGAGGTCATCGTGAAGAAGCTCAGGACCCCCGACTCCCCCCGCTACACCGTGCTGTCACGCCGCCAGACCCCGCAGGTCTGGAACCAGATCAAGGACCTCAAGCGCGTGCTCGCCGAGAAGGCGAGCAAGGCGAGCAGGGCCGCCAGGGGGAAGGCCGCCGGCGGCACCGTCAGCGTGCTGTCGGGCGTCCTCCAGGAGACCAGCAGCAAGCGCGTGTACCCCAACGGCGACCTCGCCGCCGGGATACTGGGATACGTCAACGCCGCGGGCCGCGGCGCGGGCGGTGTCGAATCCATGCTGGACAAGCAGCTGGCGGGCGAGGACGGAAAGGTCACCTACGCCCAGTCGGGTGGCCGCCGCGTCCCCACCGCCAGCTCCCACGAAACCCCCGCCGTGCCCGGCTCCGACATCGAGCTGACCATCGACCGTGACATCCAGTGGGCCGCCCAGCAGGCCATCAGCGAGCAGGTGACGGAGTCCAGGGCGGACCGCGGCTATGTGGTGGTCCAGAACACCAGGACGGGCGAGGTGCTCGCCATGGCCAACGCGCCCGGCTTCGACCCCAACGACGTCTCCGCGGCCAACTCCGCCGCCATGGGCAACGCGGCCCTCCAGGACGTGTACGAGCCCGGCTCCACCAGCAAGGTCATGTCGATGGCCGCCGTACTGGAGGAGAAGGCCGCCACCCCCGGCACCCATGTGGTCGTCCCGAACCGGCTGCACCGCGGTGACCGGCTCTTCAAGGACGACATCGACCATCCCACCTGGAACCTGACCCTCAACGGCGTTCTCGCCAAGTCCAGCAACATCGGCACCATCCTGGCGACCGGCCAGCTCGGCAAGACGCAGCCCGAGGCCAACAAGGTCCTCCACTCGTATCTGACCAAGTTCGGCATCGGCCGGCCCACCGGTCTCGGCTATCCCGGCGAGACCCAGGGCATCCTGGCCGAGCCGCAGGACTGGTCCACCTCACAGCAGTACACGATCCCCTTCGGCCAGGGCCTCTCCCTCAACGCGATGCAGGCCGCCTCGGTCTACTCGACCATCGCCAACGGCGGCGTACGGATCGAACCCACCCTGGTCCGCGGCACGCAGGGCCCCGACGGCCGCTTCACCGCCGCCCCCGCGCCCAAGAAGACCCGTGTGGTGAGCGAGCAGACCGCCAGGACGCTCGCCACCATGCTGGAGTCGGTCGTCGGCAACGAGGAGGGGACCGGCACCAAGGCCGCCATCCCCGGCTACCGCGTCGCGGGCAAGACGGGTACGGCCAACCGGGTCGACCCGAAGCTCGGCGTCTACAAGGGCTACACCGCCTCCTTCGCCGGTTTCGCGCCCGCCGACGACCCGCAGATCACCGTCTACTGCGCCATCCAGAACCCCACCAAGGGCAGCTACTTCGGCGGACAGATCTGCGGCCCCATCTACAAAAAGGTCATGGAGTTCGCTCTCAAGACCCTGCAGGTCGAACCGACCGGCAGTAAACCCGCCCGGCTGCCGGTCACCTTCAAACCCGGCGAGTGACCCCAGGGAAAGCCCCAGTGACAACCATCACCCCCGATTCCGGGAACCACCCGGAACCCCCCGCGCACCACTCCCCCTCACGTGGCTCAGGGCCCGCGGAGCCCGGTACGCTCACCGCCGTGCCACAAGCTGATCAGTACCGAACCACCCCGAAGGACGCCCCTGTGAACCATCCGGGAGCGCCCCGTCCGGACCGGGTACGCCCGACCTCCCTCGCGGAGCTGGCGGCCCGGCTGGGCGCCGCGGCACCGGACCGGGAGGAGGTGAGGGGCCCCGGGGAAGCGACCGGCATCACCCACGACTCGCGGGCCGTACGCCCCGGGGACGTGTACGCCGCCCTCCCCGGCGCGCGCTTCCACGGCGCCGACTTCGCCGCCCAGGCCGCCGACCTCGGGGCCGCCGCGATCCTGACGGACCCGGCGGGCGCCGAGCGGGCCGAGGCCACCGGCCTGCCGGTCCTGGTCGTCCCGGACCCGCGGGGCCGCATGGGGCAGCTGGCCGCCGAGATCTACGGGCACCCCGGCAGGGATCTGCTCCAGATCGGGATCACCGGCACCTCCGGCAAGACCACCACGGCGTATCTCATCGAGGGCGGACTGCGCGGCGCCGGCCACCGCACCGGCCTCATCGGCACCGTGGAGATGCGCATCGACGACGAGCGCATCAAGTCGGAGCGCACCACCCCCGAGGCCACCGACCTCCAGGCGCTCTTCGCCGTCATGCGCGAGCGGGGCGTCGAATCGGTCGCGATGGAGGTCTCCAGCCACGCGCTGGTGCTCGGCCGCGTCGACGGCTGTGTGTTCGATGTCGCCGTCTTCAGCAACCTCAGCCCGGAGCACATGGAGTTCCACTCCGGCATGGAGGACTACTTCCAGGCGAAGGCGCGGCTCTTCACCCCGGAGCGCAGCAAGACCGGCGTGGTGAACTTCGACGACGAGTACGGCCGCCGGCTCGTCGCGGAGGCGACCGTACCGGTCACCACCTTCTCCGCGGAGGGCCACCCGGACGCCGACTGGCGCGCCGAGGACGTCGAGGTCGGCTCGGGCGGCTCCACCTTCACCGCGATCGGCCCCCAGGGGGAGCGGGTCCGGGCCGAGGCGCCGCTGCCGGGACCGTTCAACGTCGCCAACACCCTGGCGGCCATCGTCACCCTCGCCGTCGCCGGGATCGACCCGCACACCGCCGCCGACGGCATCGCCGCCGTCCCCGGGGTGCCGGGCCGGCTGGAGCGGGTGGAGGCCGGCCAGCCGTATCTCGCGGTCGTCGACTACGCGCACAAGACGGACGCCGTCGAATCGGTCCTGCGCTCCCTGCGCAAGGTCACCAAGGGCAAGGTGCACATCGTCCTCGGCTGCGGCGGCGACCGCGACAAGACCAAGCGCGGCCCGATGGGCGCGGCGGCGGCCCGGCTCGCCGACACCGCCGTACTGACCTCCGACAACCCGCGCGGCGAGGACCCCCTCGCGATCCTCGCCACGATGCTCGCGGGCGCCGCGGAGGTGCCGGTCCATGAGCGCGGGGAGGTCCTGGTCGACGCCGACCGGGCCTCCGCCATCGCCGCCGCGGTGGCCCTGGCCCAGGACGACGACACCGTACTGGTCGCCGGCAAGGGCCATGAGCAGGGCCAGGACATCGCCGGGGTGGTACGCGCCTTCGACGACCGCCAGGTCCTGCGCGAGGCCATCGAGCGCTCCCTCCGCCAGAAGCCGGGCCATGAGCCCGGCCACGAGCACCGTCACGAGAACAACAGTCAGGGATGACCCAGTGATCGCCCTCTCTCTCGCCGAGATCGCCGCCATCGTCGGCGGGCAGCCGCACGACATACCGGATCCGGCCGTCCGTGTCACCGGATCCGTCGTCTACGACTCCCGCGCGGTGGAGACCGGCAGCCTGTTCGCCGCCTTCGCCGGAGAGCGCGTGGACGGCCACGACTACGCGCGGCGTGCCGTCGAGGCGGGCGCGGTGGCCGTACTGGCCACCCGCCCCGTCGGGGTGCCCGCGATCGTCGTGGACGATGTCGTACGCGCCCTCGGCGCCCTCGCCCGTACCGTCGTGGAGCGCCTCGGCGCCACCGCTGTCGCGCTGACCGGCTCGGCCGGCAAGACCAGCACCAAGGACCTCATCGCCCAGCTGCTCCAGCGCAGCGGGCCCACGATCTGGCCGGAGGGCAATCTCAACAACGAGATCGGCCTGCCGGTGACCGCCCTGCGGGCCGTCGAGGACACCCGCTATCTCGTCCTCGAAATGGGCGCGCGCTATATCGGCGACATCCGCTACCTCACCGGACTCGTCCCGCCCCGGATCGGCCTCGTACTCAACGTCGGCACCGCCCACATCGGCGAGTTCGGCGGCCGGGAGCAGATCGCCCAGGCCAAGGGGGAGATGGTCGAGTCCCTGCCGTCCGCGGCCGAGGGCGGGGTGGCGGTGCTCAACGCCGACGACCCGCTGGTGCGCGCGATGGTCACCCGCACCAAGGCCCGTACCGTCCTGTTCGGAGAGTCAGACGAAGCAGACGTACGGGCAGAGAACGTCCGCCTCACCGAGACCGGACAGCCCGCTTTCCGGCTTCGAACACCCTCCGGGTGCAGCGACGTGACGCTGCGGCTGTACGGTGAGCACCACGTGTCGAACGCGCTCGCCGCGGCCGCCGTCGCCCATGAGTTGGGCATGTCCGTCGACGAGATCGCCGTGGCGCTCTCCGAGGCGGGAACCCTCTCCCGCTGGCGTATGGAGGTCACCGAGCGCTCGGACGGCGTGACGATCGTCAACGACGCCTACAACGCGAACCCAGAATCCATGAGAGCGGCGCTCCGCGCGCTGGTCGCCATGGGTGGTGCCTCACGGGCCACGGGGGGCCGTACGTGGGCGGTGCTCGGCCCGATGGCCGAGCTGGGTGACGAATCGCTCGCCGAGCACGACGCGGTCGGACGGCTCGCCGTCCGGCTCAACGTCAGCAAGCTCGTGGCAGTCGGGGGCAGGGAAGCGTCCTGGCTGCGACTGGGCGCTTACAACGAGGGTTCGTGGGGTGAGGAGTCGGTGCACGTGTCCGACGCGCAGGCGGCGATCGACCTGTTGCGCAGTGAACTGCGTCCGGGAGACGTCGTGCTGGTGAAGGCTTCGAGGTCAGCCGGTCTTGAGCGAGTCGCCGAGGCACTGGTCGAGAACGCCACCGAGGGCGAGGTCGCCGGCCGATGAGGCAGATCCTCTTCGCGGGAGCCATCGGGCTCTTCCTGACCCTGATCGGCACCCCGCTGCTGATCAAGCTCCTGGCCCGCAAGGGATACGGGCAGTTCATCCGGGACGACGGCCCGCGCACGCACGGCAGCAAGAAGGGCACGCCCACCATGGGCGGCATCGCCTTCATCCTGGCCACGCTCATCGCGTACGCCCTGGCGAAGGTGATCACCGGTGAGGACCCGACCTTCTCGGGTGTGCTGGTGCTGTTCCTGATGGCGGGGATGGGGCTCGTCGGGTTCCTCGACGACTACATCAAGATCGTGAAGCAGCGGTCGCTCGGCCTGCGGGCCAAGGCGAAGATGGCCGGGCAGCTGATCGTCGGTATCGCCTTCGCGGTGCTGTCGCTCCAGTTCGCCGACTACCGCGGCAACACCCCCGCCTCCACCAGGCTGTCGTTCGTCACGGACTTCGGCTGGTCGATCGGCCCCGTGCTGTTCGTGGTCTGGGCGCTGTTCATGATTCTCGCGATGTCCAACGGTGTGAACCTGACGGACGGTCTCGACGGTCTCGCCACCGGAGCCTCGGTGATGGTCTTCGGCGCGTACACCTTCATCGGTCTGTGGCAGTTCCAGGAGTCCTGCGCCAACGCGACGACCCTGACCAACCCCAACGCCTGTTTCGAGGTACGAGATCCGCTGGACCTCGCGGTCGTCGCCTCGGCGCTGATGGGCTCCTGCTTCGGCTTCCTGTGGTGGAACACCTCACCGGCCAAGATCTTCATGGGGGACACCGGCTCGCTCGCACTCGGCGGCGCTCTCGCCGGTCTGGCGATCTGCTCCCGTACGGAGTTCCTGCTGGCCATCCTCGGCGGCCTCTTCGTGATGATCACCATGTCCGTGGTCATCCAGGTCGGTTCGTTCAAGATGACCGGCAAGCGCGTCTTCCGGATGGCGCCACTCCAGCACCACTTCGAACTCAAGGGGTGGTCCGAAGTCCTTGTGGTGGTCCGCTTCTGGATCATCCAGGGCATGTGCGTCATCGTGGGTCTGGGGCTCTTCTACGCGGGCTGGGCGGCCGAGAAGTGAACTGGCAGGGCAAGCGGGTCACCGTCGCGGGTCTCGGGGTCTCCGGGATCCCGGCGGCCCGGGTGCTGCGCGGACTGGGCGCGGAGGTCACCGTCGTCAACGACGGCGACGACGAGCGGGCCCGCGCCCAGGCCGCCGAGCTGGAGAAGCTGGGCGTCACCGTCCGCCTCGGCGACGGGGCGACGCTCCCCGACGGCACCGAACTCATCGTCACGGCCCCCGGCTGGAAGCCGGACAAGCCGCTCTTCCTGGCCGCCGAGGCGGCCGGGGTGGAGATCTGGGGCGACGTCGAGCTGGCCTGGCGGCTGCGCGAACCCGGCGCGCCCCCCTGGCTCGCCGTCACCGGCACCAACGGCAAGACGACGACCGTCAGGATGCTCGCCTCGATCCTGGCCGCCGCGGGCCTGCGTACGGCCGCCGTCGGCAATATCGGCGTCTCGCTGCTGGACGCGGTCACCGGCGAGGAGACGTACGACGTACTCGCCGTCGAGCTGTCCAGCTACCAGCTGCACAGGGCGCCGAGCCTGCGCGCCCACTCCGGCGCCGTGCTCAACCTCGCGCCCGACCATCTGGACTGGCACGGCTCCATGGCGGCGTACGCGGCCGACAAGGGCCGGATCTACGAGGGCAACAGCGTCGCCTGCGTCTACAACGTGGCCGACCCGGCCACCGAGGACCTGGTGCGCGCGGCCGACGTCGAGGAGGGCTGCCGCGCGATCGGCTTCACCCTCGGCACCCCCGGACCGTCCCAACTCGGCGTCGTGGACGGCATCCTGGTCGACCGCGCCTTCGTCGAGAACCGCCGCGAGCGGGCCCAGGAGCTCGCCCACGTCTCCGACGTCAACCCGCCCGTGCCGCACAACATCGCCAACGCGCTCGCCGCCGCGGCGCTGGCACGCGCGTACGGTGTCGAACCGGCCGCCGTACGTGACGGGCTGCGCGCCTTCCGCCCCGACCCGCACCGGATCGAGCGCGTCGCGGAGATCGCCGGCGTCACGTACATCGACGACTCCAAGGCCACCAACACCCATGCCGCGGAGGCGTCGCTCGCGGCGTACGACCCGATCGTCTGGATCGCGGGCGGTCTCGCCAAGGGCGCGACCTTCGACGAACTCGTCGGGGCGTCCGCGAAGCGGCTGCGCGGTGCGGTCCTGATCGGCAAGGACCGCGCGCTCATCCGGGAAGCCCTCGCGCGACACGCCCCCGAAGTCCCGGTCGTGGACCTCGACCGGACCGACACTGGGGCGATGTCGGCCGCGGTCCGCGAAGCGGCACGGCTCGCGCAGCCGGGGGACACGGTGCTGATGGCCCCGGCCTGTGCCTCGATGGACATGTTCGTCAACTACAACAAGCGGGGCGAGGCGTTCGCGGACGCGGTACACGCCCTCGCCGCCGAGCACGCCTGACCCGGTGTCGCAGCAGCAGGCCGCAGCCCACTGACCACCCGCGCCAGCCGCGCCAGGCACGACTGGAGGGGACAGCGACGATGCCGGCCGACGACACCACGGACCGAGATCCGTGGCCCGCGCCGGGGCCTGTCCGGCGCGGCTGGGGCTACCTGGGCGCGCTTCCGGGCGCTCCCGCGCTCGTGGGGGCGCCGGGTGGTGCGAAGACCCCCGAGGAGAGCGCACACGCCGGTGCGGGCGCCCGCGTGGGGCGCCTGGCAGGGCTCCTGCTGCACGGCCGGGCCGCCGGAGCCGCCGTACGCCGGCCGCCCGCCGCCGGGCGCCGGGGCGGCAGGAGCGGCGCCCCCCGCCGCCCCCGCGGCGGCCCCCGGCGCTTCTACGAGCGGATGCGGCGCGCCTGGGACCGGCCGCTCACCGCGTACTACCTGATCCTCGGCAGCGGACTGCTGATCACCGTGCTCGGTCTGGTGATGGTCTACTCCGCGTCGATGATCTACGCGCTCCAGCTGTCGCTGCCCTCCACGTACTTCTTCCGCAAGCAGTTCCTCGCCGTGGTCCTCGGCACCGGCCTGTTGCTGCTCGCCTCCCGGATGCCGGTCAAGCTCAACCGCGCGCTCTCGTATCCGCTGCTGGTCGGTACGGTCTTCCTGATGGCGCTCGTCCAGATCCCGGGGATAGGGCGTTCCGTCAACGGCAACCAGAACTGGATCTATCTGGGCGGCCCGTTCCAGCTCCAGCCCAGCGAGTTCGGCAAACTGGCGCTGATCCTCTGGGGCGCCGATCTGCTCGCCCGTAAACAGGACAAGCGGCTGCTGACCCAGTGGAAACATCTGCTGGTGCCGTTCGTCCCGGTCGCGCTGCTGCTGCTCGGACTGATCATGCTCGGCGGCGACATGGGGACCGCGATCATTCTCGCGGCGATCCTCTTCGGACTGCTCTGGCTGGCCGGGGCGCCCACCCGGCTCTTCGCCGGGGTGCTGGCCGTCGCCGGGCTGATCGGCTTCGCGCTGATCAAGACCAGCGAGAACAGGCTGTCCCGGTTCTCCTGCGTCGGCGCGATCGATCTGGGCCCGGACGGGGAGTGCTGGCAGGCGGTCCACGGGATCTATGCGCTGGCCTCCGGCGGATGGTTCGGTTCCGGCCTCGGCGCGAGTGTGGAAAAGTGGGGTCAACTGCCTGAACCGCACACCGACTTCATTTTCGCCATCACTGGGGAGGAACTGGGTCTGGCGGGGACGCTGTCGGTACTCGCGCTGTTCGCGGCTCTAGGCTATGCGGGTATCCGCGTGGCCGGACGCACGGAGGATCCCTTCGTGAGGTACGCCGCGGGAGGTGTGACCACCTGGATCACGGTGCAGGCCGTGATCAACATTGGTGCGGTGCTCGGCCTGCTGCCGATCGCCGGAGTCCCGCTCCCGCTGTTCTCCTACGGAGGGTCGGCCCTGCTGCCGACCATGTTCGCTATCGGGCTGCTGATCGCGTTCGCGCGAGAGGATCCCGCCGCGAAAGCGGCCCTGGCCATGCGACGGCCCGGGGTGAGATGGAAGACGATGAGACGGCGCGTCAAGAAGCGTCCGTCCGGAGAGCGGTGAATTTCGGTGCATGTCGTACTCGCCGGTGGGGGGACCGCCGGCCACATCGAGCCCGCGCTCGCCCTCGCGGACGCCCTGCGCAGGCAGGACCCCACCGTGGGGATCACGGCCCTCGGCACGGAGCGCGGACTGGAGACCAGGCTCGTACCGGAGCGGGGGTACGAGCTGGGGCTGATCCCCGCCGTGCCGCTGCCGCGCAAACCCACGCCCGAACTGATCACCGTCCCCGGGCGGCTGCGCGGCACGATCAAGGCCGCCGAGCAGATCCTGGAGCGCACCAAGGCGGACTGCGTGGTGGGCTTCGGCGGCTATGTCGCGCTGCCCGGCTATCTGGCCGCCAAACGGCTCGGGGTGCCGATCATCGTCCATGAGGCCAACGCGAGGCCGGGACTGGCCAACAAGATCGGCTCTCGGTACGCGGCCGGTGTGGCCGTCTCCACCCCGGACAGCAAGCTGCGCGGCGCCCGCTACATCGGCATCCCGCTGCGCCGCACCATCGCCACCCTCGACCGCGCTCGCGTACGCCCCGAGGCGCGCGCGGCGTTCGGCCTCGACCCCAATCTGCCGACGCTGCTCGTCTCCGGCGGCTCGCAGGGCGCGCGCCGGCTCAACGAGGTGATCCAGCAGACCGCTCCGGTGCTCCAGCGCTCGGGAATTCAGATCCTGCACGCGGTCGGTCCGAAGAATGAAATGCCGCGCGTGGACAACATGCCCGGAATGCCGCCTTATATCCCGGTACCGTATGTGGACCGGATGGACCTCGCGTACGCCGCGGCCGACATGATGCTCTGCCGCGCGGGCGCGATGACCGTCGCCGAACTCTCCGCCGTCGGACTGCCGGCCGCCTATGTACCGCTGCCCATCGGCAACGGTGAACAGCGGCTCAACGCCCAGCCGGTGGTGAAGGCCGGCGGTGGACTGCTGGTTGACGACGCCGAACTGACCCCCGAGTGGGTCCAGGGCCATGTGCTCCCGGTGCTCGCCGATCCGCACCGGCTGTACGAGATGTCCCGCGCGGCCTCCGAGTTCGGCCGTCGGGACGCCGATGATCTGCTCGTAGGAATGGTGTACGAGGCGATCGCCGCACGCCGCCAGGCGTAGCGGCGCAGGGAGGCAGGGGAGCGTGGCCGGACCGACGACCGCAGAGCGTGGCGCCCGACCGCGGTCGGAGTCCGGCCGCCCCGACGAGGGGCCGCCGGCCCGCCGGTTCGGCCTCCGCCGCCTCCGTCTCTCTCCCCGTGTGCTGATCGCGCTCATCGCCGCCGCCCTGCTGGTCGGCGGCGGGATCTGGGCGCTGTACGGCTCCTCGTGGCTGCGGGTGGAGAAGGTGAACGCCTCGGGCACCGACGTGCTCACCCGCGCCGAGGTCGAGACCGCCGCCGCCGTGCCGGTCGGGGCTCCGCTGATTTCCGTCGACACGGACCGGATTGAGGCCCGGCTGCGCCGGAAGCTGCCGCGTATCGATTCGGTCGAGGTGGTCCGTTCATGGCCGAACGGCATCGGGCTGAAAGTGATCGAGCGAAAGCCCGCGCTGCTTCTCGAAAAGGGAGCAAAGTTCATCGAAGTGGACGCCGGGGGTGTACGTTTCGCCACGGTCGAGAAGGCACCCAAGAGTGTCCCCCTCCTCGAATTGACGGTGGCCAGGTCAGCCGGGACGCAACGCTTCGGAACGGAGCGGCTGATGCGTGAAGCGGTACGGGTCCGGGCCGAAGTGCCGGAGAAAGTGGCCAGGGACATCAGGGTCGTACGGGTCCGTTCGTACGACTCGATCTCCCTGGAGCTGACCGGCGGCCGTACGGTGATGTGGGGAAGCGGAGAGGACGGCACGGCCAAGGCGCGTGCGCTCACCGCTCTCATGAAAGCCGTCCCCAGGGCGGGGCACTTCGATGTGAGCGCACCCACCGCGCCTGCGGCGTCAGGGAGTTGACGCGCATATGTGCTGGCCAGCACCCTGGTTGGTCAGCGCTATGGGTGATCACATAGGGTGAAAAGAAAAACGGGAGGTTCGGCGTGTTCGTTGAACGTGCGCCACTTGTCGACTTAGTGTCCTGTCCGGAAGAGTCCAAGAAGCGGACACACTGGTAACCCTGAACTTCAACGTGAGGGTTTGGGTCGGCGTTTCGGACCGTCCCATCGGCATCAGTCGTCGCGGCGCCACATCAGCGAAGCGACGACACGTAACTCGAGGCGAGAGGCCTTCGACGTGGCAGCACCGCAGAACTACCTCGCAGTCATCAAGGTCATCGGTGTCGGCGGCGGTGGTGTCAATGCCATCAACCGAATGATCGAGGTCGGCCTCAAGGGCGTCGAGTTCATCGCGATCAACACCGACGCGCAAGCCCTGTTGATGAGCGACGCCGACGTCAAGCTCGACGTCGGCCGCGAACTCACCCGCGGCCTTGGCGCCGGAGCCAACCCGGCAGTCGGCCGCAAGGCGGCGGAGGACCACCGCGAGGAGATCGAAGAGGTCCTCAAGGGGGCCGACATGGTCTTCGTCACCGCCGGCGAGGGCGGCGGCACCGGCACCGGCGGCGCGCCCGTCGTCGCCAATATCGCCCGCTCGCTGGGCGCCCTCACGATCGGTGTGGTCACCCGCCCGTTCACCTTCGAGGGCCGCCGTCGCGCGAACCAGGCGGAGGACGGCATCGCCGAACTCCGCGAAGAGGTCGACACCCTCATCGTCATCCCCAACGACCGGCTGCTGTCCATCTCGGACCGCCAGGTCAGCGTCCTCGACGCGTTCAAGTCCGCGGACCAGGTGCTGCTGTCGGGTGTCCAGGGCATCACGGACCTGATCACCACCCCGGGCCTGATCAACCTCGACTTCGCCGACGTCAAGTCCGTGATGTCCGAGGCGGGCTCCGCGCTCATGGGCATCGGCTCGGCCCGCGGCGACGACCGCGCGGTGGCCGCCGCCGAGATGGCGATCTCCTCGCCGCTCCTCGAAGCGTCCATCGACGGCGCCCGCGGTGTCCTGCTCTCCATCTCCGGCGGTTCCGACCTCGGTCTCTTCGAGATCAACGAGGCGGCGCAACTGGTCAGCGAGGCCGCCCACCCCGAGGCCAACATCATCTTCGGCGCCGTCATCGACGACGCCCTGGGCGACGAGGTACGGGTCACCGTGATCGCGGCCGGCTTCGACGGCGGACAGCCGCCGACCCGGCGCGAGACGGTTCTCGGCGCGGGCTCCGCGAAGCGCGACGAGCAGCCGGCGCCCTCCCGGTCCTCGGACACCGGCCGCTCCTCCGGGCTCGGCACCGTACCCCCGCGCGAGGACGTTCCGGCCAGGCCCGAGCCCGTTCCGACGGTCAACGAGAAGCCGCTCTCCCCGGTGAACCCGCCGCAGGTTCCCCCGGCCCGTCCCTACCAGGACAGCCAGGCCGAGGAACTGGACGTCCCGGACTTCTTGAAGTGATACGACAGCACGAAACACGGAGCGGCGCGCACTTCGCCTTCACCGACCGGTGGGGCGGGGTGAGCGCCGCTCCGTACGATCAGCTCAATCTCGGCGGCGCGGTCGGCGACGACCCCGGCGCCGTCCGCACCAACCGCGAACTCGCCGCGAAGTCCCTGGCGATCGACCCCGCGCGGGTCGTCTGGATGAACCAGGTGCACGGCCGCGAGGTGGCCGTCGTCGACGGACCGTGGACGAGCTCGGACATCCCGGCCGTCGACGCGATCGTCACGCGGCGGCGCGGACTGGCACTCGCCGTACTCACCGCGGACTGCGTCCCCCTGCTGCTGGCCGATCCGGCCGCCGGGATCGTGGCCGCCGCCCATGCCGGCCGTCCCGGTCTGGTCGCGGGGGTCGTACCGGCCGCCGTCGAGGCGATGATCACACTCGGCGCGGAACCGTCCCGGATCACCGCCCGTACCGGACCGGCCGTCTGCGGCCGTTGCTACGAAGTCCCGGCGCGGATGCGGGACGAGGTCGCCGCCGCCGTGCCGGAGGCCCGTTCCGAGACCAGTTGGGACACCCCGGCCGTGGATGTCGTCGCCGGGGTCCACGCACAGCTCGACACGCTCGGGGTCCGGGACCGGCAGCGCTCGGTCGTCTGCACACTGGAGTCGGACGACCACTATTCGTACCGCCG
This sequence comes from Streptomyces scopuliridis, assembly GCF_042790125.1. Taxonomy (GTDB): domain Bacteria; phylum Actinomycetota; class Actinomycetes; order Streptomycetales; family Streptomycetaceae; genus Streptomyces; species Streptomyces scopuliridis_A. The sequence continues at coordinate 180,075 of NZ_JBHTZS010000002.1, read as the reverse complement.
CGACCGCACCACCGGACGGCTCGCCGGCTATGTCTGGCTGGACTGATAAGCACATGAAGGACCGGAAGACCGAACTCGCCGCGAATCTGGCGGCGGTGGAGGAACGTATCTCCGCCGCCTGCGCCGCCGCCGGGCGCGCGCGGGACGAGGTGACCCTGATCGTGGTCACCAAGACCTACCCCGCGAGCGATGTCCGGCTGCTGCATGAACTCGGCGTGCGGCACGTCGCCGAGAACCGTGACCAGGATGCCGCGCCCAAGGCCGCCGCGTGTGCGGATTTGTCGCTGACCTGGCACTTCGTTGGTCAATTGCAGACGAACAAGGCCCGTTCCGTAGCCAGTTACGCCGAAGTCGTGCAGTCTGTCGACCGGATCAAGCTCGTTTCCGCACTCTCCGCCGCGGCGGTGCGCGCGGAGCGCGAGCTGACCTGTCTGATTCAGGTCGCCCTCGACGCCGAGTCCGGCGAACGCGGTGCGCGGGGCGGCACGGCACCCGACGGAATTGAGGAGTTGGCCACAGCGGTGGCCGGTGCACCAGGACTGCGGCTCGGCGGTCTGATGACCGTGGCGCCGCTCGCCGGACCGTACGCGGGACGGCAACAGGCGGCGTTCGAGCGGCTGCTGGAATTCTCATCCCGCCTGCGCGCGGACCATCCGGCTGCGAACATGGTCTCAGCAGGGATGAGTGCGGACCTTGAGGACGCTGTGAAGGCCGGTGCGACACATGTACGCGTCGGTACGGCGGTACTCGGAGTCCGACCCAGCCTCGGGTAACGTCGCGAAGCAAGTCGGACCACAGCAGAAAATATGGTCATTTCGCCAAAAAGCGGACAGACCTCGTGGATCGCGGGCACTTGGTGACGAGGCCGATCCACCACAGAGCGGAGGACTCAGAGCATGGCCGGCGCGATGCGCAAGATGGCGGTCTACCTCGGCCTCGTGGAGGACGATGGGTACGACGGCCGGGGCTTCGACCCCGACGATGATTTCGAACCCGAGCCGGAGCCCGAGCGGGAACACCGGCGTCACCAGCCCGTGCGCCAGCAGGAGCGGGAGGAGCCGGTACGGGTGCCCCAGCCACCCGCGCAGCGTGAACGCGAGCCGGTGTCGCTAGCGGCAGAAAGCGGACGTCCCGCCCGAATCGCCCCCGTGGCGTCCATCACACCTGAACGTCCGAGCCTGGAGAAGAACGCACCGGTGATCATGCCCAAGGTTGTGTCCGAGCGGGAGCCCTACCGCATCACCACACTGCACCCGAGGACCTACAACGAGGCCCGTACTATCGGGGAACACTTCCGTGAGGGCACTCCCGTGATCATGAATCTGACCGAGATGGACGACACCGATGCGAAGCGACTTGTCGACTTTGCCGCGGGACTTGTCTTCGGTCTCCATGGCAGCATTGAGCGAGTGACCCAGAAGGTGTTCCTGCTGTCTCCTGCTAACGTCGATGTCACGGCGGAGGACAAGGCCCGCATCGCAGAGGGCGGGTTCTTCAACCAGAGCTAGGAAGCAGCACCGGGAACGACCCGGTCGCACGGCGGGAAAGTCCCGGCGGGCGGCCGGACCAGAGTGAGCCAGGGGAGAGGGAAGCAGCGGGATGGGCGTCGCACTACAGGTGGTTTACATCGCTCTGATGTGCTTCCTCATCGTGCTTATTTTCCGGTTGGTCATGGACTACGTCTTCCAGTTCGCCCGCTCATGGCAGCCCGGCAAGGCGATGGTGGTCGTTCTGGAGGCCACCTACACTGTCACCGATCCACCGCTCAAGCTTCTGCGGCGGTTCATTCCGCCGCTGCGTCTCGGGGGCGTGGCACTCGACCTGTCCTTCTTCGTTCTGATGATCATCGTTTACATCCTGATCTCGCTTGTGAGCAACCTGGCGAGGGGAATGTGAACGATACGGTCTTGCCGACTGCCGACGACTACGTAGAGGTGAAGTAGAGATGCCGTTGACCCCTGAGGACGTGCGGAACAAGCAGTTCACGACCGTCCGCCTCCGAGAAGGCTACGACGAGGACGAGGTCGATGCCTTTCTCGACGAGGTCGAGGCCGAACTGACCCGCCTGCTCCGCGAGAACGAGGACCTGCGCGCCAAGCTGGCCGCCGCCACGCGTGCCGCCGCGCAGAACCAACAGCAGCAGGGTATGCGGAAGCCTCCTGAACAGCAGGAACGGCCGGGTGCTCCGGTACCCGCCGCCATATCCGGACCGCCGCAGCAGCAGCAGCCCCCGCAGATGGGTCCGCCCCAGCTGCCCGGTGGTGCTCCGCAGCTGCCCGCGGGTCCGAGTGCGCACGGCCACGGCCCCGGTCCGCAGGGTCACGACCCGCGCGGCCAGCACGGCCCCGGCCCGATGGGCCAGGGCGGCCCCATGCAGCAGGGCGGCCCGATGCAGGGCGGCCCCATGCAGCAGGGCGGTCCCATGCAGCAGGGCGGTCCGATGGGCCAGGGCGGTCCCATGCAGCAGGGCGGCCCCATGGGTGGTCCGATGGGCGGCCCCATGGGCGGCCACGGCCCGGGGATGCCGCAGCCCGGTCAGGGCCCCGGCGGCGACAGCGCCGCGCGGGTTCTCTCGCTCGCCCAGCAGACCGCCGACCAGGCGATCGCCGAGGCGCGCTCCGAAGCCAACAAGATCGTCGGCGAGGCGCGCAGCCGGGCCGAGGGTCTGGAGCGGGACGCACGTGCCAAGGCGGACGCGCTGGAGCGGGACGCGCAGGAGAAGCACCGCGTGGCGATGGGCTCCCTGGAGTCCGCGCGCGCGACGCTGGAGCGCAAGGTCGAGGACCTGCGCGGCTTCGAGCGCGAGTACCGTACGCGGCTGAAGTCCTACCTGGAGAGCCAGCTGCGCCAGCTGGAGACCCAGGCCGACGACTCGCTGGCCCCGCCGCGGACCCCGGCGACCGCGTCGCTGCCGCCGTCGCCGTCCATGGCTCCGGCCGGTGCGGGCGCGATGGGGCACAGCATGGGCGGCAACCCGTCCATGGGCGGCTCCATGGGTGGCCACACGCCCTCGCCCGGTCCGTCGTACGGCGGTCAGCAGCAGATGTCGCCGGCGATGACCCAGCCGATGGCACCGGTGCGGCCGCAGGCGCCGCAGCCGATGCAGCAGGCGCCGTCGCCGATGCGGGGCTTTCTGATCGACGAGGACGACAACTGAGGGGCGGGGTGCGCGTGAGCAGCGCGTAGCCGTCGGCAGGCTGAGGGGCTGGGCCCGGGGTTTTTACCTCGGGTCCAGCCCTTTTTGTGGGCGGGTGCGGGTGCGGGTGCGGGTGCGGTGGCTGGCGCGGGCGCGTGGGTGGGCCGCTGCGCGGGGCTCTCCCCTGACCCGCCCCTTCCCGAAACCGGGGCGCTGCCCCGGACCCCGGCCCCTCACCGTTCCGGTGGGGTGGATGCGGCGGCGGCGGGGCCGGGCCCCGCGCCCCGGGTGCGCCGGCTTCGCGGCGCTGATGCGTTGGGCTGTTCCGTTCCGGTGCGGCCGGGGTGTGCTGGCTTCGCGGCGTGGGGCGCTGCCCTGGGCCCCGGCCCCTCACCGTTCCGGTGGGGGTGCGGACGGCGGGGCCGGGCCCGCGCCCCCGGGTGCGCCGGCTTCGCGGCGCCGGTGCGGCCCGGCTTCGGTGCGCCGGCTCCCTGGCCCCTGGGCGCACCCGCGGCTGGGGCCGAGCCCCGCCGCGGGCACCCGGAACGGCCCGGACCGGGGGTGCCGGGCCGGGCCGTTCCGGGTGGGGCGTTAGATCTTGCGCAGGCGGAACGTGAGCGACAGGCCCTCGTCCGTGAAGGGGGTGCCGTATGCGTCGTCCGCCTCGCCCGTGGCGAAGTCCGTGGCGAGGACCTCCTCGGAGATCAGCGGGGCGTGCGCGGTCAGGGCCTCCGTGGTGGACGGGCTGGACGCCGTCCAGCGGACCGCGATGCGGTCCGCCACGTCGAGGCCGCTGTTCTTGCGGGCCTCCTGGATGAGGCGGATCGCGTCACGGGCCAGGCCCGCGAGACGCAGTTCCGGGGTGATCTCCAGGTCCAGGGCGACCGTCGCGCCGGAGTCCGAGGCGACCGACCAGCCCTCGCGCGGGGTCTCCGTGATGATCACCTCGTCGGGGGCGAGCGAGACCGGTTCGCCGTCCACGGTCACCGTGGCCGTACCGTCGCGCAGCGCGGCGGAGAGGGCCGCCGCGTCCGCTTCGGCGACGGCCTTGGCCACCGCCTGGACGCCCTTGCCGAAGCGCTTGCCCAGTGCGCGGAAGTTCGCCTTGGCCGTGGTGTCGACCAGCGAGCCGCCCACCTCGGAGAGCGTCGCCAGCGCGGAGACGTTCAGTTCCTCGGTGATCTGGGCGCGCAGCTCGGGGGAGAGGTCCTCGAAGCCCGTCGCCGCGATCAGCGCGCGGGAGAGCGGCTGGCGGGTCTTCACGCCCGACTCGGCGCGCGTCGCGCGACCCAGCTCGACCAGCCTGCGCACCAGCGTCATCTGCCGCGAGAGCGCCGGATCGATCGCCGTGAGGTCGGCCTCCGGCCAGCTGGCCAGGTGGACCGACTCCTCCGCCTCGGCCGTCACCGGAACGATCATGTCCTGCCAGACCCGCTCGGTGATGAACGGGGTCAGCGGGGCCATCAGCCGCGTGACCGTCTCGACCACCTCGTGCAGCGTGCGCAGCGCCGCCTTGTCGCCCTGCCAGAAGCGTCGGCGCGAGCGGCGTACGTACCAGTTGGAGAGATCGTCGACGAAGGCCGAGAGCAGCTTGCCGGTGCGCTGGGTGTCGTACGCCTCCATGGCCTGGGTGGTCTGGTCGACCAGCGCGTGCAGCTCGCTCAGCAGCCAGCGGTCGAGCAGCGGGCGGTCGGCCGGCGCCGGATCGGCCTCGCTCGGCGCCCAGTTGGAGGTGCGCGCGTACAGGGCCTGGAAGGCGACCGTGTTCCAGTACGTGAGCAGCGTCTTGCGGACGACCTCCTGGATCGTGCCGTTGCCGACGCGTCGGGCCGCCCACGGGGAGCCGCCGGCCGCCATGAACCAGCGGACCGCGTCCGCGCCGTGCTGGTCCATCAGCGGGATCGGCTGGAGGATATTGCCCAGGTGCTTGGACATCTTGCGGCCGTCCTCGGCGAGGATATGGCCGAGGCAGACCACGTTCTCGTACGACGACTTGTCGAAGACCAGCGTGCCGACGGCCATCAGCGTGTAGAACCAGCCGCGCGTCTGGTCGATCGCCTCCGAGATGAACTGCGCCGGGTAGCGCTTCTCGAAGAGGTCCTTGTTCTTGTACGGGTAGCCCCACTGCGCGAACGGCATCGAACCCGAGTCGTACCAGGCGTCGATGACCTCCGGGACCCGGACGGCCTCCAGTGAGCAGCCCTCGGTGGGGCAGCCGAACGTGACCTCGTCGATGAACGGACGGTGCGGGTCCAGCGCCGACTGGTCGGTGCCCGTCAGCGCGCTCAGTTCCGCGCGCGAGCCCACGCACGTCAGGTGGTTGTCCTCGCAGCGCCAGATGGGCAGCGGGGTGCCCCAGTACCGGTTACGGGACAGCGCCCAGTCGACGTTGTTGTTCAGCCAGTCCCCGTACCGGCCGTGCTTGACCGAGTCCGGGAACCAGTTGGTCCTCTCGTTCTCCTCCAGCAGCCGGTCCTTGATGGCCGTCGTACGGATGTACCAGGACGGCTGCGCGTAGTAGAGCAGCGCGGTGTGGCAGCGCCAGCAGTGCGGGTAGCTGTGCTCGTAGGGCACATGGCGCAGCAGCAGGCCGCGCTCGCGCAGGTCCTCGGTGAGTGCTTCGTCCGCCTTCTTGAAGAAGACCCCGCCGACCAGCGGGACGCTCTCCTCGAACGTGCCGTCGGGGCGGACCGGGTTCACGACCGGGAGGCCGTACGCGCGGCAGACCTTGAGGTCGTCCTCGCCGAAGGCCGGGGACTGGTGGACCAGGCCCGTACCGTCCTCGGTCGTGACGTACTCGGCGTTGACGAGGTAGTGCGCCTCGGTCCCGTCCGGGAAGTCGATCAGCGCGAAGGGGCGCTCGTACGTCCAGCGCTCCATCTCGCGGCCGGTGAACGACTCGCCGGTGGTCTCCCATCCCTCGCCCAGCGCCTTCTCCACCAGCGGCCGGGCGACGACGAGCTTCTCCTCGCCGTTCGTCGCGACGACATAGGTGACATCGGGGTGCGCGGCGACGGCGGTGTTCGAGACCAGGGTCCAGGGGGTGGTCGTCCAGACCAGCAGCGCCGCCTCGCCCGCGAGCGGTCCCGAGGTGAGCGGGAAGCGGACGAAGACCGAGGGGTCGACGACCGTCTCGTAGCCCTGGGCCAGCTCATGGTCGGACAGGCCCGTCTGGTCGCGCGGACACCAGGGCGCGACGCGGTAGTCCTGGACCAGCAGGCCCTTGTTGAAGATCTCCTTCAGCGACCACCAGACGGACTCGACGTACTCCGGGTCCATCGTGCGGTACGCGTCGTCCAGATCGACCCAGTACCCCATGCGGGTCGTCAGCTCGGCGAAGGCGTCCGTGTGCCGGGTGACGGACTCGCGGCACTTGGCGTTGAACTCGGCGATGCCGTACGCCTCGATGTCCTTCTTGCCGGTGAAGCCCAGCTCTTTCTCGACGGCCAGCTCCACGGGCAGGCCGTGGCAGTCCCAGCCGGCCTTGCGGGCGACGTGGTAGCCGCGCATGGTGCGGAAGCGCGGGAAGACGTCCTTGAAGACCCGGGCCTCGATGTGGTGCGCGCCCGGCATGCCGTTGGCGGTGGGCGGGCCCTCGTAGAAGACCCACTCGGGGCGGCCCTCGGACTGTTCGAGGCTCTTGTCGAAGACCTTGCTCTCGCGCCAGAAATCGAGCACGGCGTGCTCCAGCGCGGGCAGGTCGACCTGGGCGGGCACCTGGCGGTACTGGGGCGGGGTCACTGGTGTCATGGGGCGCTTCCTCCGGCGGAACTGCGGCATCTCCGTCGGAGGGACGAGAGCAGTGCTCCCGCGGTACCACCCTCCTTGGCCCCGGGCGTGCGCCGCCCGCGGCCCCCTCATTGGGGTTCGCGCTGCCGGTTCTACTCGCTCCGGTGGGACCGGGGCTTTCTTCCGGCGGCTCCGGGGTGATGCTTCACCTCGCGCTCTGCCCCCGGGCTCTCACCGTCCCCGGGTCGCTCATGGCCGCGTACGACGCTACTCGTCCCCATCCACGCCTCTCGCTCGGCCCAGTGTACGGGGCCGGGCGGGGCGCGGCCGACCGGTTTACGCCGGCAGCGCCGTACGGCCGAACGTATGACCCGAATGGTTATACCGGCCCTGGTGGGCTCGGCAGCGGGACCGGCGGTGGCCGCTCGGCGGATTACCGGGCGGCGAGCTGGGCACAACCGATGCAGGCTGGTCTTGTCGCCGACGTGGGGAGGGTCGATCCGGCGGCGTGCCCCGTTGCCGCGGGGCTGGGGTCGATTTATCGTCCCAGCACGATTCGCGAGCAAGATCACGCTATGTGAAGGGGCCGCGGCCATGGTGGCGAAGAAGACCGCCGCGAAGAAGACGACCGCGGCGAAACCGGCGACCGGGAGCGCGGCCAGGACCACGGCGAAGTCGGCGGCGAAGAAGACAGCGGCGAAGAAGACAGCGGCCAAGAAAGCACCGGTCAGGAAAGCGCCGGCGAAGAAGTCCGCGGCCAGGAAAGCGGCCAAGAAGACGGCAAGGAAGACGGCCGGGAAAGCGGCCAAGAAGGCACCGGCGAAGAAGGCGGCCGCGAAGAAGTCCGCGGCCGGGAAGGCGGCGCCCGGCCGGGCGGCCGCCGGTGAGACCGCGAAGAAGGCCGCGTCCGCGGCCGAGGGGGCGGCCCAGGCCGCGGAACAGACGGGAGCCAGCACGGTGGGAGCGAAGAAGACCGCGGGCGGCGGGGGTCCGGCGGCCGGCCGGCGTGGATCGGGGGCCGTGACGGCGGTCGCCACCGCGCGCGCCGCCGCCACACCCCCGGAGGAGCTGGCCGTACGGCCGGGCGAGGATCCCTGGACGCCGGAGGAGGTCGCGGCGGCCCGCGCGGTGCTGGAGAGCGAGGCGGCCCGGCTGCGCGCCGAGATCACCTCGTCGGAGACCGCGCTGGCCGGGCTGATGCGGGACTCCGGGGACGGGGCCGGTGACGACGACGCGGACACCGGCACGAAGAACATCACGCGCGAGCACGAGATGTCGCTCGCCGCCAACGCCCGCGAGATGCTGGAGCAGACCGAGCGGGCCCTCCAGCGGCTCGACACCGGTACGTACGGGCTCTGCGAGGTCTGCGGAAAGCCGATCGGAAAGGCCAGGATGCAGGCGTTTCCGCGGGCCACACTCTGTGTGGAGGACAAGCAGAAACAGGAACGTCGCGGCTGAACGCGTACGCGTGTGCCGTACGCTCGTCCTCAGTCAGGCACCTAGGGTTGAGGAACTTACGTGGCAGAGGCGGAGCGCAGCATCGGTACGCCGGAGGTTGACGACGAGGCTGCGGCTGCCGCCGAGCAGCCCAGAGGGAAGCGCAGGATCGCCGCTCTCTTCGCCGTGGCCGTGGTGGCTTATCTGCTGGACCTCGGCAGCAAGATGCTCGTGGTGGCCAAGCTGGAGCACCACGAGCCGATCGAAGTGATCGGCGATCTGCTGAAGTTCGAGGCGATCAGGAATCCGGGCGCCGCGTTCGGTATCGGCGAGGCGTTCACGGTGATCTTCACGTGTATCGCCGCGGCCGTGATCGTGGTGATCGCGCGGCTGGCCCGCAAGCTCTACAGCCTGCCCTGGGCGATCGCGCTGGGTCTGCTGCTCGGCGGCGCGCTGGGCAATCTCACCGACCGGATCTTCCGTTCGCCCGGCGTCTTCCAGGGTGCCGTGGTCGACTTCATCGCGCCCGCGCACTTCGCGGTCTTCAATCTCGCCGACTCCGCGATCGTCTGCGGCGGCATCCTCATCGTGCTGCTGTCGTTCCGTGGTCTGGACCCGGACGGGACCGTTCACAAGGACTGAGCATTACGCAGGGACCGGGGGTGCGAGGGCGCGCGGTCCGGCGCCCTGTCGCCACAAGGCATACTCGACAGGTGAGCTTTCCCGAGATCAGAACCCTGCCCGTGCCCGATGGCCTGGAGGGCGAGCGCGTCGACGCCGCCATCGCCCGTATGTTCGGGTTCTCCCGTACGAAGGCGGCCGAGCTGGCCGCCTCCGGGAAGGTCCTGGTCGACGGCTCCGTGGTCGGGAAGTCCGAGCGTGTGAACGGCGGGGCCTGGCTGGAGGTCGAGATGCCGGGGGCCGCCGTCCCCGTGCAGATCGTGGCCGAGCCCGTCGAGGGCATGGAGATCGTGCACGACGACGACGACATCGTGGTGATCGTCAAGCCGGTCGGCGTCGCCGCGCATCCCAGCCCCGGCTGGAGCGGTACGACCGTCATCGGCGGCCTGGCCGCCGCCGGCTACCGCATCTCCACCTCCGGGGCGGCCGAACGGCAGGGCATCGTGCACCGGCTGGATGTCGGGACCTCCGGCCTGATGGTGGTGGCCAAGTCGGAGCGCGCGTACACGCTGCTCAAGGCGCAGTTCAAGGAGCGGGTCGTCGACAAGCGCTACCACGCGCTGGTGCAGGGCCATCCGGACCCGATGAGCGGGACCATCGACGCCCCCATCGGACGCCATCCGAACCACGACTACAAGTGGGCGGTCACCGCCGACGGCAAGCCGTCGGTGACGCACTACGACCTGATCGAGGCGTTCCGGTCGGCCTCGCTGCTGGACATCAAGCTGGAGACGGGCCGTACGCACCAGATCCGGGTGCATATGTCCGCCCACCGCCACCCCTGCGTGGGCGATCTGACCTACGGCGCCGATCCGACGCTGGCCAAGCGGCTGGGGCTGACCCGGCAGTGGCTGCACGCCGTGCGGCTCGGCTTCGAGCACCCCTCGGACGGGCGGTGGGTGGAGTACTCCAGCGACTACCCCGACGACCTCCAGGCCGCGCTGGACAAGGTCAGGGCGGAGAGCAACGGATGACCCCGCGCGGCCGGGGCGCCGGCTTCCAGGTGCGGATCGCGGCCGGACCGGCGGACATCGAGGCGTGTTTCGCGGTCCGCAAGGAGGTCTTCGTCGTCGAGCAGCGGGTCTCCGAGGACATCGAGTACGACGGCCGTGACGAGAAGGCGCTCCAGCTGCTCGCGATCCGCGAGGACGGGGCGCCGCTGGGCACCGCGCGGCTGCTGTACGGGCCCGAGGCCGCCGACAGGACCGGCGGTGACCCGTCCGTCGGCTCGCTGGGACGGCTGGCGGTCGTCGCGTCGGCCCGCGGTCTCGGTATCGGCGTGGCGCTCGTACGGGCCGTCGAGGACGCCGCCCGCGAACGCGGTCTCACGGTGGTGGACCTGCACGCGCAGTCGCACGCGCTGGGCTTCTACGAGCGGCTGGGATACGCGGCGTACGGCCCCGAGTTCCAGGACGCGGGCATCGCGCACCGGTCGATGCGCCGGACGCTCCTGCCGTAACGCTTTCGATCACACTGGAGGGGCCGCCGTGGACCAGTTGGCGCTGCTGCTCGTGCTGTTGCTGGGCGCGGTGGTCATGGTGCCGCTCGGGGAGCGGCTGGGGCTGCCCTCGCCGGTGCTGATGACCCTGGTGGGGATCGTCCTGGCGCTGCTGCCGTTCGTGCCGAACGTGCAGGTGCCGCCGGACTTCATCCTTCCGCTTCTGCTGCCGCCCCTGCTGTACGCCGCCGTACAGCGCACCTCCTGGCGGCAGTTCACGGCGAATGTGCGCCCCATCCTGCTGCTCGCGGTCGCGCTGGTCTTCGTGACGACGGCGGCGGTCGCGGCGGTGGCCAACTCCGTCGTGCCCGGACTGCCGCTCGCCGCCGCGGTCGCGCTCGGCGCGCTCGTCGCCCCGCCCGATCCGGTGGCCGCGACCGCTGTCGCGGGCTCCCTCGGACTGCCCCGGCGGCTGGTCTCGATCCTGGAGGGCGAGGGGCTCTTCAACGATGTCACCGCGATCGTGCTCTACCACGTGGCGATCGCCGCGGCCGTCACCGGAACGTTCTCCTGGCCGAGCGCGGTCGGCTCGCTCGTCCTTTCCGCGGTGGTCGCCGTGGCGGTGGGGCTGGCGCTCGGCTGGATCTCCAACAAGCTGATGTCGGTGCTCGGTGACGCGACGCTGCAGATCGGACTCTCGCTGCTGGTGCCGTTCGTCAGCTATGTGCTGGCGGAGGAGCTGCACGGCTCGGGTGTGCTCGCCGTCCTGACCACCGCGCTGTTCCTGGCCACGCACACGGCGGACGCCGACGACGTGATGGGGCGGCTGGCCGGCAACTCCTTCTGGCAGATCGTCGACACCCTGGTGACCGGGGTCGCCTTCGGGCTGATCGGGCTGGAGCTCCACAACGCCTTCGGCGCCGCCGGCGGCCACGCGTACGAGATGCTCGGCTGGGGCGCGGCGGTCATCGGGGTCGTCGTGTTCGTACGGCTGCTGTGGCTGCTGCCCGCGACCTGGCTGGCCCTGCGGATGCACAAACTCCGGAACTACGACGAGGAGATCCCGACCAGCTGGCGCGAGACCGTGGTCATGTGGTGGGCCGGGATGCGCGGGGTGGCCTCGGTCGCCCTGGCGCTGGCGATCCCGCTGAAGACCGAGAGCGGCGAGCCGTTCCCCGGCCGCGAGGAGATCATCTTCATCGCGTTCGCGGTCATCATGGCCACCCTGGTCATCCAGGGCCTGACCCTGCCCTGGCTGGTGCGGAAGCTGGGCGTACGGGCGGACACGGACGCGGAACGCGAGCTGGAGCACTCGCTCGCGATCCGCGCCGCCAAGGCCGCCAAGCGCCGGCTCAGGGAGATCGAGGAGGTCGAGGACCTGCCGGAGGAGATCAGCGAGCGGCTCCAGCGCGGCGCGAGCGACATCGGGGTGCGGATCAGCCCCGATCTGATCGACGACGAGCGGCGCGAGTGGGTCACCAAGCGGGTGGAGCGCATCAAGACCGTCCAGCGCATTCAGCGCGAGATGATGTCGGCGGCCCGCCACGAGGTGCTCTCGGCCCGCAACGAGCCGGGCTCGGACCCCGAGATCGTGGACCGCGTCCTGCGCCACCTGGACGTGCGCAGCATGCGCTGAGTGAGCGTGTGCGGCGTGTGCGGGGTCTCAGCCGCGGCCCGTGCGGGGCCGCCCGGTGCCCTCGTCGCGCGCTCCCTCCTCGCGCGCTCCCTCGTCGTGCTCGGCGCGTTCGTTCCGCTCGTTCCGCTCCGTGCGTTCGGTCCGTTCGGTCCGCTCGGTGGGCAGCGGGCTCCGGCCGCGCGGGAGGAGTCCATGCGCGAGATCCGTCGAGATCCTCGGCAGCGCGTACGGATGGTTCTCCACCAGCCAGCCGATCAGCTGCTCCCGTACCGCGCAGCGCACCGTCCAGATGTCGTCCGCGTCCTTGGCCGTGACCACGGCGCGCACCTCCATCGTGGTCGTGGCGGTGTCGGTGACCGCCAGATTCCAGGCCCTGCCGTCCCAGGCCGGGCACGCCAGCAGGATCTCGTGGAGCTTCTCGCGCATCGGCCCCATCGGCGCCGAGTGATCCAGCTGGAAGAAGACGGTGCCCGTCATCTGGACCCCGCCGCGCGACCAGTTCTCGAAGGGCTTGCTGGTGAAGTACGACACCGGCATCGTGATGCGCCGCTCGTCCCAGGTCCGTACGGCGAGGAAGGTGAGCGTGACCTCCTCGACCACGCCCCACTCGCCGTCCACCACCACCGTGTCGCCGATCCGCACCATGTCCCCGAACGCGATCTGGAAGCCCGCGAAGAGATTGCCGAGCGTGGACTGGGCGGCCACACCGGCGACGATGCCGATGATGCCCGCGGAGGCGAGTATCGAGGTGCCGACGGCCCGCATGTCCGGGAAGGTGAGCAGGATCGCCGCCGCGGCGACCACCACGACGACCGCCGTCACGATCCGCATGATCAGCGTCACCTGCGTACGGACCCGGCGGATCCGGGCGGCGTCCCGGGTCGTGGCCGCGTAGCGGGCGTACGTGGACTCCACCGCCGCCCACACGATCCGTACCACCAGCCAGGCACCGGCGCCGATGAGCACCAGCGAGAGCGCCCGGCCGATCCCGTCGTGGTGGTCCTCGATGATCCGCCACCCGGTCTCCCGGAACGAACCGCGCAGCAGGGCCGTGAGCAGGACCACCTGGAGCGGCAGCCGGCAGCGCCGCAGCAGACCCCACAGCGGGGTCTCGGAGTGCCGGGTGTCCGCGCGGCGCAGCACCAGATCGACGGCCCAGCCGAGCGCGAGCGTCAGCAGCACCGAGCCGCCGAGCACGAGAAGTGGGCGCAGTACGTTCTCCATGGCTCCCTCATCGGGTTCCGGTACGGGCTGGCAGGATGGCCGGATGGACATCATGCTCTTCCATTCCGTTTACGGTCCGCGCCCGGCCGTGCACGCCGCGGCGGACCGGCTGCGTGCCGCCGGGCATCAGGTGCGCGTGCCCGACCTCTTCGAGGGCCAAACCGCGACCTCTGTGGAGGAGGGTATGGCCTTGAAGGAGAAGATCGGAAAGGACGAGCTGCTGCGCCGCGCGGTGCTGGCCGCCGCGCCGTACTCGGAACGCGGTCTGGTGTACGCGGGTTTCTCGCTCGGCGGCTCGATCGCGCAGACCCTGGCGCTCGGCGACACCAAGGCGCGCGGGCTGCTGCTGTTGCACGGTACGTCCGAGATCGCGGAGAACGCGTCCGTGGACGACCTGCCCGTACAACTGCATGTCGCGGACCCGGACCCGTTCGAGTCGCACGACTGGCTGACCGCCTGGTACCTCAAGATGCGGCAGGCCGGGGCCGATGTGGAGATCTACCGCTACCCGGGGGCAGGGCACCTCTACACCGACCCCGAGCTGCCGGATTACGACGAGCGGGCCGCCGAGGAGACCTGGCGGACCGCGCTCGCCTTCATCGACTCGCTCTGAGGGCCGCTCTGCGACCGCTCCGGGGGCCGCGCGCCGGGCGCGGCCCCGTCTCGGCGCCTCAGCCCTTGAGGGCCTTGGTGACCGCCGCGTTGAACTCCGCGACCGTCATCGGCGGGTTGTCGGTGCCCTCGGCGGTGAGCTTCTTGCCGTCCATCTTCAGCGTCGGGGTGCCGGTCACCCCGCTCTTGTCGAAGGTGGCGGACATCTTCATCGCCCAGGCGTCGTACGTACCGTCCGTGACGTCCTTCTGGAACGCCTTGTTGCCCTTGAGCGCGCTCACCGAGTCCGCCACCTGGATCAGATAACTGTCCTTGGCGAACTTGTCGTTGGTCTCCTCGGGGTGGAACTTCGCCGAGTACAGCGCGGTCTTGTACTGGAGGAACGCCTCGGGGCTCACATTGAGCGCCGCGCCGAGCGCCGACAGGGCGTTCTTGGAGCCCGTGCCGTTGTCGGAGTTGTCGATGAAGGTCGCGCCGACATACTTGATCTTGAATTTGCCGGAGTCGACACCGTTCTGGACGGTCTCGCCGACCGTCTGCTCGAAGGTCGCGCAGACCGGGCAGCGGGAGTCCTCGTACAGCTCCAGTGTGTTCTTGGCGTCGGCCTTGCCGATGACGACGGTCGTACCGTCCGTGCCCTCGGTGTTCTTGGGGGCGACGACGGACGTCTCGTCCTTCACCGCTTCCCAGTGCGAGGGCTTGTTGGCCTGGACGACGGCGAAGCCCACACCGCCGGCTATCGCGAGGACCACGACGGCCGAGCCGAGGACGACGAGTTGGCGGCGGATCCTGTCCTTCTTCGCCTGCCGCTCGCGCTCCTCGCGCAGCCGTTCGCGGGCTGCCGCCTTGTTGGCCTGGTTGTTGCGTGCGCTCATGATGGTTCACTCCGTGTGATGACGTAACTGCTGGGGGACGGGGCGCGGCTCAGACAGCGCTGAGCGCGGGGCGCGGCGGCCCCCGCCGTCCTACGGAGTGCACGAGAAGGCGGGTACGGGACGGCCGCGGGCGGGCGGCCGGGCGCGGCCCGCGCCGTACGGCCCGGCGGACCGTGCCCGCCGCCGCGACGGCGATCAGCAGCGGGCGGAAGGCGCCCGCGCCCGCGGCCCTGACCAGCCGGGAGAGCGCGGACTCGCCGTGCCGCAGCCAGAGCGAGGCGAGCAGCCCGATCGCGACATGCGCGGCCAGCAGCAGCCAGGGCAGCGCCGGGTCGGGAGAGTTCAGCAGCGTGGACGCGGTGGACTCGGGGGAAACCACCCCGGGCAGCGGCGTACCGAAGGCGCCCCCGCACAGGACATCGAGGCCGACCGAGCGCAGCGGCCCCGCGACGGGGCCGCCGGCCGGGCCGTAACAGACGCTCTGGCCGCTGGTGAAGACGGTGTCCGCGGCCAGTTCGAGCGGGACGAGCAGGGCCGCGATCCGCCAGAAGCCCCGCTCGCGGCCCGCCGCCGCGTAGGCGACCAGGAACACCACGACGCTGAGCGCGGCGACGACGGTCAGGGGCAGCGGGGCCCGGGACAGCAGCACATGCGAGCCCGCGGACAGTGTCACGACCAGTGCCGTGAACAGTGCTGCCCGCGCCGCCCTGAGCCGCGTCCCTGATATGTCCATCGTCGCCGAGTGTGCCATGCGTCCCTGTAAGCGGTCCTTAAAAGTCCGGCGGGCCGGGGCCCGGGCCCCGGCCTTGTCCCGCGCCGGTCTCAGCCCAGCCGGCCGTTGCGGAACAGGTCGACGAAGATCTGGTGGTCGGCCCTGGCCCGCGCCCCGTACGCGTGCGCGAACCCCACCAGCAGCGCGCCGAAGCCCTCCTCGTCGGCCATGATCGCCGCGTCGATGGAGCGCTCCGTGGAGAACGGCACCAGCGAGTGGCCGCTCTCGTTGTCCGCCGCCGCGTGCATCGTGGCCGTCGCGCGGCCCAGGTCGGCGACGACCGCCGCGATCTCCTCGGGATCGTCCAGATCCGACCAGTCCAGATCCACGGCGTACGGCGAGACCTCCGCCACCAGCTGCCCCGTCCCGGCCAGCTCGGTCCAGCCCAGCCAGGGGTCGGCGTGGGCCTGGAGCGCCCGCTGGGAGATCACTGTGCGGTGGCCCTCGTGCTGGAAGTACTCCCGTACGGCCCGGTCCGTGATGTGCCGCGAGACCGCCGGGGTCTGCGCCTGCTTCATATAGATCACGACATCGTTCTCCAGGGCGTCGCTGTTGCCCTCCAGCAGGATGTTGTACGAGGGCAGCCCCGCGGAGCCGATACCGATGCCCCGCCGCCCGACGACATCCTTCACGCGGTACGAGTCGGGGCGGGCCAGGCTGGACTCGGGGAGGGTCTCCAGATAGCCGTCGAAGGCCGCGAGGATCTTGTAGCGGGTGGCGGCGTCCAGCTCTATGGAGCCACCGCCGGGCGCGAAGCGGCGCTCGTACTCCCTGATCTCGGTCATCGAGTCGAGCAGCCCGAAGCGGGTCAGCGAGCGGGCCGAGCGCAGGGCGTCGAGCAGCGGGCCCTGCGCCGTGTCCAGGGTGAAGGGCGGGACCTCGTCGTTCTTGGCACCGGTGGCCAGCGCGTGGATCCGCTCGCGGTAGGCGCCCGCGTAGATCTCCACCAGTTCGGTGATCTGCTCGTCACTGAGTGCCTTGGTGTAGCCGATCAGGGCGAGGGAGGCGGCGAAGCGCTTCAGGTCCCAGGTGAAGGGGCCCACATACGCCTCGTCGAAGTCATTGACGTTGAAGATCAGCCGGCCGTTGGCGTCCATGTACGTACCGAAGTTCTCGGCGTGCAGATCGCCGTGGATCCACACCCGTCCGGTGCGCTCGTCGAGGAAGGGGCCGGTGACCCCGCTCGCCGCACGCTCCCGCTCCAGGTCGTGGTAGAAGAGGCACGCCGTGCCGCGGTAGAAGGCGAACGCGGAGGCCGCCATCTTCCGGAACTTCACCCGGAACGCGGCGGGATCGGCCGCCAGGAGTTCACCGAACGCGGTGTCGAAAACGGCGAGGATCTCCTCGCCGCGCTGCTCGTCAGCTGCTTCAACGGGTCGCGGGACCGACATCGCGGGGTGCCTCCTGGTGCATGACAGTGGAGTGAGGGGCCCGGCGC
Source organism: Streptomyces scopuliridis (assembly GCF_042790125.1). Classification (GTDB taxonomy): domain Bacteria; phylum Actinomycetota; class Actinomycetes; order Streptomycetales; family Streptomycetaceae; genus Streptomyces; species Streptomyces scopuliridis_A. Next base: position 163,097 of record NZ_JBHTZS010000002.1, on the reverse strand, counting down.
CCCTCGGAGTGGGCAACGCGTGACGCTACTCGCGAGTGCCCGCCACTGTCAGTCCCGAGACGTAGACTTCGAGGCTGTCCCCCCAGACTGTCCGCAGCGCTGTGGGACCCCGGGTTCACCCCTGGAGAACAACAGATTCACCTCTGGAAACCACACCGTGTCGTCCGCTCGCTGGAGGCCCTCGCCGTGACCAAGCCGCCGTTCACGCACCTGCATGTCCACACCCAGTACTCGCTGCTGGACGGTGCCGCGCGGCTGGGGGACATGTTCAACGCCTGCAAAGAGATGGGCATGTCGCATATCGCGATGACGGACCATGGCAATTTGCATGGCGCCTATGACTTCTTCCATCAGGCGAAGAAGGCGGGGGTGACGCCGATCATCGGGATCGAGGCGTACGTGGCGCCCGAATCCCGGCGGCTGAAGCGGAAGGTGCAGTGGGGCCAGCCGCACCAGAAGCGGGACGACGTGTCCGGTTCCGGTGGTTATACGCACAAGACGATCTGGGCGGCGAACCGGACCGGGCTGCACAACCTCTTCCGGCTCTCCTCGGACGCGTACAAGGAGGGCTGGCTCCAGAAGTGGCCCCGGATGGACAAGGAGACCATCGCGCAGTGGTCGGAGGGGCTGATCGCCTCGACCGGCTGCCCGTCGGGGGAGCTCCAGACGCGGCTGCGGCTGGGCCAGTTCGACGAGGCGCTGAAGGCGGCCTCCGAGTACCAGGACATCTTCGGCAAGGACCGGTATTTCCTGGAGCTGATGGACCACGGCATCGAGATCGAACGCCGGGTGCGGGACGGGCTGCTGGAGGTCGGCAAGAAGCTGGGCATCCCGCCGCTGGTCACCAACGACTCGCACTACACGTACGCGAACGAGGCCACCGCCCACGACGCGCTGCTCTGCATCCAGACCGGCAAGAACCTCTCCGACCCGGACCGCTTCCGCTTCGACGGCACCGGCTACTACCTCAAGTCGACCGACGAGATGTACGCGGTGGACCTGTCCGACGCCTGGCAGGAGGGGTGCGCCAACACCCGCCTGGTCGCCGACCAGATCGACACCGAGGGCTGGTTCCAGGAGCGGAACCTGATGCCGAAGTTCGAGGTGCCCGAGGGCTTCACCGAGGTCTCCTGGTTCCGCGAGGAGACCATGCGCGGCATGGCCCGCCGCTTCCCGAACGGCATCCCGGAAGACCGTATGCGCCAGGTCGAGTACGAGATGGGCATCATCATCGACATGGGCTTCCCGGGGTACTTCCTCGTGGTCGCCGACTTCATCATGTGGGCGAAGAACAACGGCATCGCGGTCGGCCCCGGCCGTGGCTCCGCCGCCGGTTCGATCGTGTCGTACGCCATGGGCATCACCGACCTCGACCCGATCGAGCACGGCCTGATCTTCGAGCGGTTCCTCAACCCCGAGCGCATCTCCATGCCCGATGTCGACATCGACTTCGACGAGCGCCGGCGCGGTGAGGTCATCCGCTACGTGACCGAGAAGTACGGCGCCGACAAGGTCGCCATGATCGGCACGTACGGCAAGATCAAGGCGAAGAACGCCATCAAGGACTCGGCGCGGGTGCTGGGTTACCCGTACGCGATGGGCGACCGGCTCACGAAGGCCATGCCCGCCGACGTCCTCGGCAAGGGCATCGACCTCAACGGCATCACCGACCCCAAGCACCCCCGCTACAGCGAGGCGGGGGAGATCCGGGGGATGTACGAGAACGAGCCGGATGTGAAGAAGGTCATCGACACCGCGAAGGGTGTGGAGGGCCTGGTCCGGCAGATGGGCGTGCACGCGGCCGGCGTGATCATGTCCAGCGAGACGATCACCGACCACGTCCCCGTCTGGGTCCGGCACACCGACGGTGTGACGATCACACAGTGGGACTACCCGCAGTGCGAGTCGCTCGGCCTGCTGAAGATGGACTTCCTCGGCCTGCGCAACCTGACCATCATGGACGACGCCGTCAAGATGGTGAAGTCCAACAAGGGCATCGACCTCGACCTGCTCTCGCTGCCGCTCGACGACCCGAAGACCTACGAACTGCTCTGCCGCGGCGACACGCTCGGTGTCTTCCAGTTCGACGGCGGCCCCATGCGCTCCCTGCTGCGCCAGATGCAGCCCGACAACTTCGAGGACATTTCCGCCGTTTCGGCCCTCTACCGGCCGGGCCCGATGGGAATGAACTCGCACACGAACTACGCGGAGCGCAAGAACGCCCGCCAGGAGATCACCCCGATCCACCCGGAGCTGGAGGAGCCCCTCAAGGAGGTGCTCGGGCTCACCTACGGTCTGATCGTCTACCAGGAGCAGGTGCAGAAGGCCGCCCAGATCGTCGCGGGGTACTCGCTCGGCGAGGCCGACATCCTGCGCCGCGTGATGGGCAAGAAGAAGGCCGACGAACTGGCGAAGAACTTCGTCCTCTTCGAGGCGGGCGCCAAGAAGAACGGCTTCTCGGACGAGGCGATCAAGGCGCTGTGGGACGTCCTGGTGCCGTTCGCCGGATACGCGTTCAACAAGGCGCACTCCTCCGCGTACGGACTGGTCACCTACTGGACCGCGTACCTCAAGGCCAACCACCCCGCCGAGTACATGGCGGCGCTCCTGACCTCCGTGAAGGACGACAAGGACAAGTCGGCCGTCTACCTGAACGAGTGCCGGCGCATGGGCATCAAGGTGCTGCCGCCCAACGTCAACGAGTCGCTGTCGAACTTCGCCGCGCAGGGCGACGACGTGATCCTGTTCGGCCTGACGGCCGTCCGCAACGTCGGCCAGAACGTGGTCGACTCGATCATCCGATGCCGTAAGGCGAAGGGGAAGTACGCGACGTTCCCCGACTTCCTCGACAAGGTCGAGGCGGTCGTCTGCAACAAGCGGACCATCGAATCGCTGATCAAGGCCGGTGCCTTCGACGAGATGGGCCATACCCGCAAGGGGCTGGTCGCCCATCACGAGCCGATGATCGACAACGTGGTCCAGGTCAAGCGCAAGGAGGCCGAGGGGCAGTTCGACCTCTTCGGCGGGATGGGCGATGAGGAGACCAGCGAGCCCGGCTTCGGACTCGACGTCGAGTTCTCGGACATCGAGTGGGACAAGTCGTATCTCCTCGCGCAGGAGCGGGAGATGCTCGGTCTGTATGTCTCCGATCACCCGCTGTTCGGTATCGAGCATGTCCTGTCCGACAAGTCCGACGCCGCGATCTCCCAGCTGACCGGCGGTGAGCACGCGGACGGCGCGGTGGTCACCATCGGCGGCATCATCTCCGGTCTCCAGCGGAAGATGACCAAGCAGGGCAACGCGTGGGCGATCGCGACGGTCGAGGATCTGGCCGGCTCCATCGAGTGCATGTTCTTCCCCGCGACATATCAGCTGGTCTCCACACAACTGGTCGAGGACACCGTCGTCTTCGTCAAGGGCCGGCTCGACAAGCGCGAGGACGTCCCCCGCCTGGTCGCCATGGAGCTCCAGGTCCCGGACGTGTCATCGGCGGGTACCGACGCGCCTGTCACCATCACCATCCCGACGGTGAAGCTCACCCCGCCCATGGTCAGCAGGCTCGGTGAGATCCTCAGCCACCACCGGGGCAACTCCGAGGTCAGGATCAAGCTCCAGGGCGCGCGGAAGACCACGGTGCTCCGGCTCGACCGGCACCGCGTCCAGCCCGACCCGGCGCTCTTCGGTGACCTGAAGGTCCTGCTGGGCCCGTCCTGCCTGGCCGGATAACAGCCACGGTTCGATGAAGACGCGTATGAGGGGCACCCACAGCTCGTGGGATGCCCCTCATACGGTTACGGACGGCGGTGGTGGGGTCAGTTGTGGCCGAAACGCTTCTGCTTGCCCTTGTGGGCTTCATCCGGCGGCGTGATCCTCGACTGCACCTGCTCGGACCGGTCCTCCATCGGCGAGGACTTCGATTCTTCGCTGCCGCGCTCGGCGTCCGAGCGGGCCTGCTGCCTGTTGCTGCGATCCCGGTTCTTGTTCTTGGCCATGGTGCTGCCTCCTGCCGGGGGTTGGATGCCAGGCCGCGTCAAGCCTCACATACACCGCCAAACGGCGCATTTTGGATCATTGCCGTGTGTAGTGGTCCCTCGTCAGGGGCCTGAGCGGTTCTGTCGCGCGGATACGCCACGCCGATGATCGAGTTCCGGACGTTAAGCCTCTTGCCGTCGGGCAGACTCGAAGGAAACCCGCAGTAACTCCCGATCTCACGATCCCGAGGTTCCCGAAAGAAGGTGGAACACGTGGACCGCTGCGTCGTCCTGGTGGACGCCGGCTATCTGCTGGGCGCCGCCGCGAGTCTCCTCGCCGGAGAACCGGCCCGTTCCCGCATCACCGTCGACCACGCCGCCCTCATCCAGGGCCTGCGAGAACGGGCCGAGGCCGATACGGAACAGCCGCTGCTCCGTATCTACTGGTTCGACGGTGCCCCCGACCGGGTCCCGCAACCCGAGCACCGCCGGCTGCGGGTCATGCCGCGCGTCACCGTCCGGCTCGGCGCCCTCACCCGCAGCGACGGGCGCTGGGCGCAGAAGGGTGTGGACGCGGCGATGCACGCGGAGCTGACCGAGCTGGCCAGAAATCGCGCCTGCTCGGACGTGGTGCTGGTGACGGGGGACGGGGATCTGCTGCCCGGCCTGATGTCCGCGAAGGAGCATGGCGTCGCCGTCCATCTCTGGGCCGTGCAGGCCGCCGACGGCGACTACAACCAGTCCGAGGACCTGGTGGCCGAGGCCGACGAGCGGCGGGTGCTCGACCGGGCCTGGATCACCAAGGCGGTACGGGCCAAGGACCTGGGCGGCGTCTGCGCGCCTCCGCCCGCGCCACGGCCCGAGATCGCGGCGATTCTCTCGGCGCCGCTGCCCGAGTCGGCGCTGGCCGCGTCCGCGGAGCGGGCGGCGGAGGCGGAGGCGGCGGGCGCCGCGGCCTCCGCCTCCGGGGGTGCCGGGCGGAACGGCTCATCGCCCGCGCCTGCCCCCGCGGGAGCCGGCGCGGAGCCCCCATCGGCCGGCACGGGCGGCAAGGGCGTCCCGACCCCCAAGGACCTGGCGGGCCTGCGCGGCCCCGGCGCCCCGACGCCGGGCCCGTCCGGGCAGCAGTCCGCGCAGCATCCGGCGGGGGCGACGCTGCGGTGGTCCTCCGACAAGGGGTGGATCGAGCGCCCGGGCAGCGGCACGGCGGGCGAGCCGCCCGAGACGGCCTCGCTGCCGACGCTGGCCCAGCTGACCAGCGCGGAGCAGCGCTGGGCGGACCGGGAGGAGGACATCACCACGGTGGGGGGCGATCCCTTCGAGGTGGGGCAGGTGTTCGCACGGCGGTGGATGGAGCGGCTGCCGGAGGCGGGGCATGTGCAGAAGCTGTCGGTGATGTATCCGCGGGTGCCGCACCGTATCGACGGGGAGCTGCTGCGGTATGCGGCGCGGTTCGGTCTGCTGGCGCACAAGGACGACCAGATCGATGAGCATGACCGGTATGCGATTCGGGCGGGGTTCTGGCGGGAGATCGATGTGCGCGCGGCGGCGGATACGGCTTCGCCGTAGGTTCCGGGCTGCGCTGCGATCGATGTGCGACTCCGGCGCGTGGTCACCGCGCTTCGCGCGAGCTGCGACGCTTTACGTCCGGACACGCACCTCCTCCGACCCCGACCCCCTCCCCCCGGCGGGCCCGCTCGCCCCCGCGCACGACCCGGGCCGCCTGTGCGGGCGGTGAAGGGGGGCGCGCAGGGGTCGTGTCCGGGACACTAAAGCGTGATTTGTGGCGCGCGAACGCCCGTGTCCTGACTGTGGCCCGGTACGCGCCGTAAATCATGCCGTCCCGGGCGCGAGCCCCGGAGCGCCACCCGGCGACAACCCGCACACAACCGCCGACCCCAGCCGAAACGCACCCCGGACCCACGGCCCCCCGCCGGGAGGCGCACCCGCACCGGAAACCGGCCCCAGCCGAAACGGGCCGGACCCGTACAACGTAAGGTCCTTCCTCGTGAGTACGGTGTGCGTGGTGCGCGACTTGGTCAAGACGTACCCCGCCGCGCGCGGCAGGCGTGGCGTCCCCGGGACGTCCGCGGTGCGGGCCACCGATGGGGTTTCGCTCGACGTGCGGCGCGGTGAGATCTTCGGGCTGCTCGGGCCCAACGGCGCGGGCAAGTCCACGCTCGTACGCCAGCTCACCGGCCTGATGCGGCCCGACTCCGGTGACGTCGAGGTCCTCGGGCACGATCTGGTGCGGCATCCCGAGCGCGCCTCGCGGCTCATCGGTTACCTCGGCCAGGAGTCGACCGCGCTGGACGAGCTGACCGTCGCGCTCGCGGCGGAGACCACCGGCCGGCTGCGTGGGCTGCCGCTGCGGGTGGCTCGGGCCGAGCGGGACGATGTGCTCGCGGAGTTGGGGCTCACCGAGATCGCCGGACGCCCGCTGAAGAAGCTGTCGGGGGGCCAGCGGCGGCTGGCCTGCTTCGCCGCCGCGCTGGTGGGGGAGCGGCCCGTGCTGGTTCTGGACGAGCCGACCACCGGTATGGACCCGGTCGCGCGACGCGCGGTGTGGGCCGCCGTGGACCGGCGGCGGGCCGAGCACGGCGTGACCGTACTGCTCGTCACCCATAACGTCATCGAGGCCGAGACCGTGCTCGACCGGGTCGCCGTGCTGGAGCGGGGCAAGGTCATCGCCTGCGACACCCCGTCCGGGCTCAAGGAAGAGATCGCCGGTGAGGTGCGGGTGGAGCTCGTGTGGCGCGAGCGCGCGCCGCTCGACGTTCCCGAGGTCGCGGCGCTGCGCGATTCGGCGCAGGAGTCGGGGCGCCGCTGGGTGCTGCGGCTCGCGCCGGACGAGGCGCGCGCGGCGGTCGCCGCGGTGACCGGCGGCGCGGCCTTCGCGGCGCTGGACGATTTCACGCTGGCGACGCCGAGTCTGGAAGATGTCTATCTGGCGCTCGGCGGCCGGGCGAAGGGGCTGGTCAAGGCGTGAGCGGCCGTTTCGCGAGCGACGTACGTACGCCCGTACCGAACAGGAGCAGCACCAGGTGAGCATCGTGCCTGCGGAGGCCGTGTCCGGGAGCGTCAGGACGGCGGCGGAGACCGTGAACGGGCCGGTGGACGGCGCGCCCGCGCCGCTCGCGCCCCGGGCGCGGCTGCTGCCCTCGCTCGCCGCCGTGTACCGCGCCCAGTTGTCCCGGGCCCGGGTCGCGCGGATCCCGCTGCTTTTCGTGGCGACGTTCCAGTCGGTCGGGATCATGATCCTGATGCGGGGCGTTGTGGACGGGGGCGACGAGGCGCGGGCGGTGGTCGCGGGGTCGAGTGTGCTCGTCGTCGCGTTCGTGGCGCTCAATCTGCTCGCCCAGTACTTCGGTCAGTTGCGCGCGAGCGGTGGGCTCGACCACTACGCCACCCTGCCCGTGCCGCCCGCGGCGGTGGTGCTCGGCGCGGCCGGTGCCTATGCCTCGTTCACGGTGCCCGGCGCCGCGGTCACGGCCGTCGCCGGCAGTGTGCTCTTCCAGCTGCCGCTCACCCATCTCTGGGTGCTGGTCGCGGTGATTCCGCTGTCGGGCGCGGCGCTCGCCGGTCTGGGCGCGGCGCTCGGTCTGCTCGCGCCCCGTCAGGAGCTGGCGACGCTGCTGGGCCAGCTGGGCATGTCGGCGGCGCTGCTGCTGGGTGTGCTGCCCGCGGACCGGCTGCCGGCACCGATCGGTTACGCGCGTGACCTGCTGCCCTCCACGTACGGGGTGGAGGCTCTTGCCCGTTCGTTCGATGCCCGTCCCGACTGGCCGGTGGTCGCTTTCGACCTCGCGGTGTGCGCGGCTGTCGGTGTCTGCTCGCTGGCCGTGGCGACCTGGGCGTACCGGAGGGCGGCGGTCCGATGAGGCACCCCCTGGCCAGGACTGGCACGATGGCACAGTGACCGCACCTTTGACGCCGCCCCACCAACCGCCGCACGACGATCCCTGGCAGACACCGCCGGCCGGGGGATCGCCCTATCCCGGGGCCGAAGCGGAGAAGGGGCCCGATATGAGGACCGAACTGCGCCAGGCCGTCGTGGTGATGGTGGCGGTCGCCGTTCTGGGTCTGGGGCTCGGGCTGCTGTGGCTGTGGCTGTCGCCCCGTGTCCCGTTGATCTCGGACGAGACGGCGGTCTTCCTCAAGGACACCGAGGGCGAGGAGGCGATCGCGGCGGACGGTACGTTCATGCTGCTGGCGCTCGCGTTCGGGGTGGTCAGCGCGGTGCTGGTCTTCCTCTTCCGCAGGCGCGGCGGTATCCCGCTGGTGGTGGGCCTGGCGCTGGGCGGGCTGCTGGGCGCGGTGCTCGCCTGGCGGGTCGGCGTCTGGTTCGGCCCCACGTCGGACGTGGTGGCGCATGCCAGGGCGGTCGGCAAGGGCGTCACGTTCGACGCGCCGCTCGCGCTGAACGCGAAGGGCGCGCTGCTGGCGTGGCCGATCGCGGCGATGGTGGTCCATCTGGCCCTGACGGCGCTGTTCGGTCCGCGCGATCCGGAGCCCCGCTGGGACGACTGGGGCCCGGTGCCGTACGGTCCGGCGCCCGAGGACACCGCGCCGGACGGCCGGCACAGGGCCTAGACGGGCGTCAGCTCCGGCCGATGGGCGCCAGGACCGCCGACGTGAGGGCCGCCAGATCCGCCGGGGACAGCTCGACCTCCAGGCCCCGGCGGCCCGCCGAGACACAGACCGTCGCATGGGCCTCCGCCGACGCGTCCACTACGGTGCGTAGCCGCTTGCGCTGCCCCAGGGGGGAGATTCCCCCGCGTACATAACCTGTCGTACGTTCCGCGGCCGCCGGGTCCGCCATCGAGGCGCGTTTGCCGCCGACGGCCGCCGCGAGGGCCTTCAGATCGAGCGAACCGGCGACCGGCACGACGGCCACGGTCAGTTCACCGTCGACCTCCGCGACCAGGGTTTTGAAGACCCGGTCGGGAGAGACCCCGAGGGCCTCGGCCGCCTCCTCGCCGTACGAGGGCGACGCCGGGTCGTGCTCGTACGCGTGCAGGGTGTACGGCGTGCCCGCGGCCGTCAGGGCGACCGTCGCCGGGGTGCCTCCGGACTGCTGCTTCTTGGACTTCTTCGCCAAGGCGGTTCTTCCCGGGGTGAGTTGAGGCGTGTCAGTTGGCGCTGGGCGGTGTGTGCGTCAGGGTGACGGCGGGCAGCGAGGGGAGATGGCGGATCACCGCCGTCTCGGCCCGCAGGAGCTTCAGCTCCTCGCGCAGCCGGGCCGCGATGTCCGGGGCCTCCAGCAGCCGCTGTTTGGCCGGGGTGTCGAGCACCGCCGCCGCGGCGACGAGATAGGACACCACCGAGGGCTCGTCGGGCAGTTCGTCGCCGGAGAGCGAGCGCTCACGCGCCCCGGCCAGCCGCTTCTGGTAGCTCCGGAACGCGCGCAGCACGCCCTCGGCGAGCGTGCCCGCGCCGTCGCCCGTCTCCTCGGAGAGTTCTTCCACCTCGGCCGTCAGATACGGGCCGCTCGCGTCGACCGAGAGCAGCCGGACGCGGGTGGTGCCGGTGGCCACCACCTCGAAGCTGCCGTCGGGCCGTTCGCGGATGGTCGCCGCGTCGGCGACGCAGCCCACCGGGTGGAAGGATTTCAGGGGATCGGGGCCGAAGCCGGCGGCGGGCCCGCGGTCGGTCAGGGCGGTTCCGTCCGGCATTCCGGGCGCTGTCGGCGCGACTTCGTGCCCGTCGCGGATGGCGACCACGGCGAAGCGGCGCGGCTCGGACTCATCGGTTTTGAGCAGCTCGCGCATCATCGCGCGGTAGCGCTCCTCGAAGACGTTCAGAGGCAGGACGAGGCCGGGGAACAGCACCGCGTTCAGCGGGAAGAGAGGGAGGCTTGCGGTGGTCACAACGGTCAAGCGTAGTGGCCGCGGGGCCCTCTCCGTTCTGTCCTGCTCCGCAAAGGCATCGCCGAAGCCACTTGGATCCGTACGGCGTGCCGCGATTCGAGGAACTGGCCCAGCGGATCGTCGGTGAACGAGGTCCACGGGAAGGAGGTCGCGTACGGGCCGATCAGCCGGAACTGCTCCAGCGCCTCCTCCCACCGCCCCCGCTCCACCAGCACGTACGCCAGCAGATTGCGCACCTCGGCCGGCCACGGGTCGCCCGTCCCGTACTCGGCGGAGACCGCGATCGCGAGATCGGCCGCCGCGTCGATCCGGTCCGCCTGTACGGAGGTGGGCTCGCCGCTCAGCAGCAGCGTGAAGGCGGCGCGCACGGGCAGCGCGCGGACGAGGGAGCCGGGCAGGGCGTCGTGCGCCGCCTGTTCGGCGAAGTCGAAGCACTCGCGGTGCGAGCCGTACCACTCGGCGGACAGGTACTGGAGGGCCGCGACATGGCAGCCGTAGTGGTGCGAGGCGCGGCGCACGGCCTGCTCCCACAGCGACTCGAACGCGGTGTGGGTGGCGTGCGTGCCCCGGGCATGGTCGAGCGCGACGCGCCAGGGCACCGGATCGCGCGGATCCCCGGCCGCCGCCGCGTCGATCATCGGGCCCGTCTCCCGGAGCCGCTCGGCGCGGGCCGGTGACTCCCAGGCCCTGCGGATGGTCAGCTCGGCCCGGACCAGCAGCGCGTCGGGATCGCGGGGCGCGGCGCGCAGCCAGGCCGTGAGCCAGCCGTCCCGGCCGTACGCGAAGGCGGCCAGCCGCATCACATAGCGGTCGCGGTTCTCCCACTCGGCGGCCTCGCGCGTCGTCGCGAGCAGCTTCGCCGCGGGCTCGTACTCGCCGAGGGCGGCGGCGACGAGCGCGGGAGCGAGCCGCTCGTCGGGAGCGTCGAGCAGCACCGCGTCGTCCGGCGGCAGCCCGGCGGCGAGCTGCGGGGTGTGCCGGACCATACGCGCGGTGCTGATCAGGGCGCGGAGCAATGACATGGTGCGGACCATTGAAAACCGCAGGTCGCAGACGCGCCAGAGGGCAGCTGTGAAGCTTTCGTATCGGGCGAAAAGGTTGTAGCGCCCAAAGTCAAGGCAGAGTAAAGAAACCTGGCTCCGGCCTTCGGAGGTGAACGGAGCCGTGAAAATCACCCGCGCCGCAGGAGCCGTGACGCGCCCGCCGCCACCGTCGTCGCCAGGATCCAGCCCAGCATGATCAGCATCGCCGCCGCCCACTGCCAGCCGCCCTCCAGCAGCCAGTAGCCGTCCTGGCCCAGGTTGATCACCGGGATCAGCAGATCCAGGGTGAACAGCGCGGGGTTCCACGCCGGGTGGCCGTCGCCCTTGATCGCCGGCGGGGCGTGGCGGGCGAAGGCGACCGTACTCGCTCCCCACAGCACCGCCATCCACAGCGCCGCCCGGCCCGGCCGGTAGCCGTAGGCCACCGTCCAGTCCTGGAGGTAGCCCCAGAGCTTCGCCGCGAGCGGCAGCGTCTCGCGACGCCGCCGCTGTTTGGCGAGCAGAACCTCGCGCGCGTCCGCGTCCTCGCCGCTGTTGCGCAGGACCTGGGCCAGGCGCTCATACGGCTCCGGGGAGTACTCCGGGGTCGCCGCCGCCACCCACTCCAGCCGCCTGATCAGCGGGAAGTGACCGAACGGGACGAGGTTCTCGTACACGAAGCCGCCCATGGCGAGCCCGCCGGGGCCCGGCCAGCTGGTCGACATGTCGACCAGCGTGATGATCTTCGCGCCGCTCAGGACGACCCGGCCGTCCTCCACCCGCTCGCACTTGAACCGCAGCTCGGGGGTGCTGATCCGGCGCAGCGACAACTCCTCCGTGGGGGCGAGATAGAACCGCGCCTGGTCCATGTCGACCGCGTCGCCGAAGCGCCCGTCGTCCAGCCGGACCCCGCCCCGGCACTCGAAGCGCTGCAAGCGCGTGCCGAGGAACGGCGTGGCCACGTTGCCGACGCCGTGCGGGGGCGTCATCCCGGGGTCGCCCGTCTCCGTGCTCACCCACGCGCCCGTCATGTACAGCGACCGCTCCACCGTCAGCTGCGGGGCGTTGAGCGCCCGCCGCTCCTCCGCCGCGCGCAGCCGGCTGCCCCGCAGGCTCAGCGACACACCGATCTTGGCGCCGCGCAGACTGACCTCGCCATATGTCTCGATCTGATCGGCCTGGAGGTCCTGGGCGACGGACATTCCGTCCGCGGTGATCGCCCGGCCCAGCCGGTCGGGCCGTACATCGATCTGGCTGATCAGCAGATCCGTACCGATTTGCGCGTCGGTCAGCCGGATGCCCCGCTCGACCCGGCAGCGCGGCAGATGGAGATCTCCCTCGGTGTGCAGCCGGGCGGCCTCCAGCCGGGGAATGGCGCAGCCCACCATCCGCAGGGTGGTGAACCGCGACTCGGGCAGCACCACCTCGTTCTCGAACCGGCACTGGTTCAGCTCGACGTACGGGGCGATCGTGCCGCCCGCGAGATTGAGCGTGCCGGTGATCTGCACCCCGCGGAGCTTGAGCGCGGAGACCCGGCCGGGCAGCGCGGCAGGGCCGTTGAGCAGCAGCAGCGCGATGACCCTGGCGCGGACACTGCGGTCCGTGCCCCAGGGACGCGGCGCGAAGGGGTCGTTCAGTAAGGCGTCCGACGTGCTCAGGTCGTAGGTGCTGCCGTTGCGGAACGACTGCCACATGCCGAGTTCCGCCGCGCTGAGCCAGTCGGGAGATTCGTCGTTCTGCGGCTCGGTCACTGCCGCGCCTCCGCTTCCCCTGTGCGTACGGATGATCCGTACAACTGATGACGGATGGTCCGTGCGACTGATGAAAGGTGGTCGTACATGCGTTGTTCCCGCTGAGTGACGTGCTGAACGCTAATGGTGACCCGGAGTGAACATGGCGTGTATCAGCCAGTGATACGCGCGACCGGCGGCCTGATCCGGTCTGCGAGAATTGACCCCGTGATCTCACGAATCGATCTGCGCGGCGACACCCTCCCCGAGGGTGGAGACCTGCGTGACCTGCTGCCCCGAGCCGAGTTCGACGTGGAAGCCGCACTGGAGAAGGTGCGCCCGCTCTGCGAGGACGTGCGCCATAGGGGTACGGCGGCGCTGATCGATGCCGCGGAGACGTTCGACGGAGTGAGGCTGGAGCGGGTCCGGGTGCCCGCGAAAGCCCTTGTTGACGCCCTGGAAGCGCTTGATCCGGCCGTACGGGCCGCGTTGGAGGAGTCGATCCGGCGCGCCAGGCTCGTGCACCGCGCGCAGCGGCGCTCCTCGCACACCACCCAGGTCGTGCCCGGCGGCACGGTCACCGAGAAGTGGGTGCCGGTCGGGCGGGTCGGGCTCTACGCGCCCGGCGGCCGGTCCGTCTACCCGTCGTCAGTGATCATGAACGTGGTGCCGGCCCAGGAGGCGGGCGTCGAGTCCATCGCCCTGGCCTCTCCGGCGCAGAAACCCCGTTACCCAGGAGACGCCGCCGGCGGGCTGCCGCACCCGACGATCCTGGCCGCGTGCGCGCTGCTCGGGATCGACGAGGTGTACGCGGCCGGTGGCGCCTCCGCCGTCGCGATGTTCGCGTACGGCACCCCGGGCCCCGACGGCTGCGCGCCCGCCAACATGGTCACGGGCCCCGGCAATATCTGGGTCGCCGCCGCCAAGCGCTACTTCACCGGCCGGATCGGCATCGACGCCGAGGCGGGTCCGACCGAGATCGCGGTCCTCGCGGACGCGACCGCCGACCCGGTCCATGTCGCGGCCGACCTGATCAGCCAGGCCGAGCACGACCCGCTGGCCGCCGCCGTCCTGGTCACCGACTCCGCCGAGCTGGCCGACGCCGTAGAGAAGGAGCTGGAGCCGCAGGTCGCGGCGACCAAGCACATCGAGGACCGGGTGGTCCCCGCGCTCTCCGGCCGGCAGTCCGCGATCGTGCTGGTCGACTCCGTCGAGGACGGCCTGCGGGTCGTCGACGCGTACGGCGCCGAGCACCTGGAGATCCAGACCGCCGACGCCGCCGCGCTGGCCGCGCGGGTGCGCAACGCGGGCGCGATCTTCGTCGGACCGTACGCCCCGGTCTCGCTCGGCGACTACTGCGCGGGCTCCAACCACGTACTGCCGACCGGCGGTTGCGCCTGTCACTCCTCGGGACTCTCCGTCCAGTCCTTCCTGCGCGGTATCCACATCGTGGATTACAGCGAGGACGCGCTCGCCGAGGTCGCCCACCATGTGGTGACGCTCGCCGAGGCCGAGGACCTGCCCGCGCACGGCGCGGCGATCAAGGCGAGGTTCGCGTGGAAGGTGCCCGGAAAGTGACGTTCGGTATTGACGATCTGCCCGTACGGGACGAGCTGCGCGGCAAGTCTCCCTACGGCGCGCCCCAGCTGGACGTCCCCGTACAGCTGAACACCAACGAGAACCCGTACCCGCTGCCCGAGCCGCTGGTCGAGCGGATCGCCGAGCGTGTCCGCGAGGCCGCCCGGAGCCTCAACCGCTACCCCGACCGGGACGCGGTGGAGCTGCGCACCGAGCTGGCCCGGTATCTGAGCCGCACCGGAAAGCACCCGCTGACCGCGGCGAACGTCTGGGCCGCCAATGGCTCCAACGAGGTCATCCAGCAGCTGCTGCAGACCTTCGGCGGTCCCGGCCGTACGGCCATCGGCTTCGAGCCCTCGTACTCGATGCACGGCCTGATCGCCCGCGGCACCGGCACCGGCTGGCTCTCCGGCCCGCGCAACGAGGACTTCACCATCGACGTGGAGGCGGCGCGGAAGGCCATCGCCGAGCACCGCCCCGATGTCGTCTTCATCACCTCACCCAACAACCCCACGGGCACCGCGGTCGACGCCGGGACCGTCCTCGCGCTCTACGAGGCCGCCCAGGCCGCCGGGCCGTCCCTGGTGGTGGTCGACGAGGCGTACGTCGAGTTCAGCCACCGCGACTCCCTGCTGCCCCTCATCGAGGGCCGGCCGCTGCTCATCGTGTCCCGCACGATGTCCAAGGCGTTCGGGGCGGCCGGGCTGCGTCTGGGCTATCTCGCCGCGCACCCCGCCGTGGTCGACGCCGTCCAGCTGGTGCGCCTGCCGTACCACCTCTCCGCCGTCACACAGGCCACCGCGCTCGCCGCGCTGGAGCACACCGATACGCTGCTCGGGTACGTCGAAACGCTCAAGGCCGAGCGGGACCGGCTGGTAGGGGAGTTGCGGGCGATCGGTTACGAGGTCACCGAGTCCGACGCGAACTTCGTCCAGTTCGGCCGCTTCGAGGACTCCCACGCGGCCTGGCAGCGGATCCTCGACCGGGGTGTCCTCATCCGTGACAACGGCGTACCGGGCTGGCTGCGGGTCACCGCGGGCACCCCGTCCGAGAACGACGCGTTCCTCGACGCGGTACGTGACCTGAAGAAGGAGCAGCGCGCATGAGCCGCATCGGCCGCGTGGAACGCAGTACGAAGGAGACCTCCGTCGTCGTCGAGATCGATCTCGACGGTAACGGCGATGTGGACGTTTCGACGGGGGTCGGCTTCTACGACCACATGCTCGACCAGCTCGGCAGGCACGGCCTGTTCGACCTCACGGTGAAGACCGAGGGCGATCTGCACATCGACTCGCACCACACCATCGAGGACACCGCGCTGGCCCTCGGCGCCGCCTTCAAGCAGGCCCTCGGCGACAAGGTCGGCATCTACCGCTTCGGCAACTGCACCGTCCCGCTGGACGAGTCGCTGGCCCAGGTGACGGTGGACCTGTCGGGGCGGCCGTATCTCGTGCACACCGAGCCCGAGAACATGGCGCCGATGATCGGCGAGTACGACACGACCATGACCCGGCACATCCTGGAGTCGTTCGTCGCCCAGGCGCAGATCGCGCTGCACGTACACGTGCCGTACGGGCGCAACGCGCACCACATCGTGGAGTGCCAGTTCAAGGCCCTGGCCCGCGCTCTGCGGTACGCCTCCGAGCGCGACCCGCGCGCGGTGGGAATTCTTCCTTCGACCAAGGGCGCCCTGTGACCGGTCTCTCCACCATTCTGATCGTCGTGGGGCTCTTCCTCGCCGGCGGTGTGTACTCCTTCCACAAGCAGAAGCTGCCCAAAGGCGTGATCGTGCTGTTGGGCAGCGCCTCCGTGCTGTGTCTGATCGCCGGAGTCCTGCGCATCCAAGGGATCTGGGAATGAGCAAGAACGTCGTCGTCTTCGACTACGGCTTCGGCAATGTCCGCTCCGCGGAGCGCGCCCTCGCCAGGGCCGGCGCCGATGTCGAGATCACCCGCGACTTCGACCGCGCCATGAACGCCGACGGGCTGCTCGTCCCGGGCGTAGGGGCCTTCTCCGCCTGTATGCGGGGGCTCACCGCCGCCCGCGGCGAGTGGATCATCGGCCGCAGGCTCGCCGGCGGCCGGCCCGTCATGGGGATCTGTGTCGGGATGCAGATCCTCTTCGAGCGCGGGATCGAGCACGGCGTGGAGACCGAGGGCCTCGACGAGTGGCCCGGTACGGTCGCGCCGCTCAAGGCCCCGGTCGTCCCGCACATGGGGTGGAACACCGTCGAGGCGCCGGAGGGCAGTGAGCTGTTCGCCGGGCTCGACCCGGAGGCCCGCTTCTACTTCGTGCACTCGTACGCCGTGCACGAGTGGGGCCTTGAGGTGACCAACCCCAAGATCCGCGCCCCCAAGGTCACCTGGGCCACGCACGGCGAGCGGTTCGTCGCCGCCGTGGAGAACGGCGCCCTGTGGGCCACCCAGTTCCACCCCGAGAAGTCCGGCGACGCCGGCGCCCAGCTGCTGACCAACTGGATCGGAACCCTCTGATGCCATCTGTGCCCCCGGGGCCCTCTGTGCCGAAGCTCGAACTCCTGCCCGCCGTCGACGTCCGCGACGGCCAGGCCGTCCGGCTGGTCCATGGCGAGTCCGGTACGGAGACGTCGTACGGCTCCCCGCTCGAAGCGGCCCTCGCCTGGCAGCGCTCGGGCGCCGAATGGCTGCATCTGGTCGACCTCGACGCGGCGTTCGGCACCGGTGACAATCGCGCGCTCATCGCCGAGGTCACCGAAGCCATGGACATCAAGGTCGAGCTGTCCGGCGGCATCCGCGACGACGCCTCGCTCGCCGCGGCCCTCGCCACCGGCTGCACCCGGGTCAACCTCGGTACGGCCGCGCTGGAGAGCCCCGAGTGGGTCGCCAAGATCATCGCCGAGCACGGCGACCGGATCGCGGTCGGCCTCGACGTACGGGGGACGACCCTGCGCGGGCGCGGCTGGACCCGTGACGGCGGTGATCTCTACGAGACACTGGCCCGGCTGGACTCCGAGGGGTGCGCGCGGTACGTCGTCACCGACATCGCCAAGGACGGCACCCTCCAGGGCCCCAACCTGGAGCTGCTCAAGAACGTCTGCGCCGTCACCGACAAGCCGGTCGTCGCCTCCGGCGGGGTCTCCTCGCTGGACGATCTGCGCGCGATCGCCACGCTCGTGCCCGAGGGTGTCGAGGGCGCGATCGTCGGCAAGGCGCTGTACGCCAAGGCGTTCACCCTGGAAGAGGCGTTGGCGACGGTGTCCGGATGAGCGACGGCGTACGGGAAGACGCACGCGCCGGAGAGGTACGGAAGATCGCGTCCGGCGGTCCGTGGGAGGACTCCATCGGCTACTCCCGGGCGGTGGAACTCCCCAACGGCCTTGTCCTGGTGGCCGGCTGCACGGCGATGGTCGACGGCAGGATCGCGGCGGGCGGCCCGTACGAGCAGGCCAGGGCCGCCTTCGGGGTCGCCGTCAAGGCGCTGGAGGAGCTGGGGCTCGGCGCCGAACATGTGGTCCGCACACGTATGTACATCACCCATGTACGGGATGCCGACGAGGTGGGCCGCGCCCACAAGGAGCTGTTCGACGCCGTACGTCCGGCCGCGTCGATGATCGTCGTCTCCGGCTTCATCGACCCGAGTCTGGTGGTCGAGGTGGAGGTCGAGGCGTACCGGACCGGGACACACCGGCCCGAGGCACACCGAGGAGGTGCCGGATGACTCTCGCCGTACGCGTCATTCCCTGCCTGGACGTGGACAACGGCCGGGTGGTGAAGGGCGTCAACTTCCAGAACCTGCGGGACGCGGGCGACCCGGTCGAGATGGCCAAGCTGTACGACGCCGAGGGCGCCGACGAGCTGACGTTCCTCGACATCACCGCCTCCTCCGGCGACCGCGAGACGACCTACGACGTGGTGCGCCGCACGGCCGAGCAGGTCTTCATCCCGCTCACGGTCGGCGGTGGCGTACGCACTCCGGAAGACGTCGACAGGCTGCTGCGGGCGGGCGCGGACAAGGTCGGCGTCAACACCGCGGCCATCGCGCGCCCCGACCTCATACGGGAGATCGCCGAACGCTTCGGGCGCCAGGTGCTGGTGCTGTCGGTCGACGCGCGCCGCACGCCGTCGGGGTCCTTCGAGGTCACGACGCACGGCGGACGCAGGGGCACCGGCATCGACGCCGTCGAATGGGCGCACCGCGCGGCCGAGTTGGGCGCGGGGGAGATCCTGCTCAACTCGATGGACGCGGACGGTACGAAGGACGGCTACGACACGGAGATGATCGCGGCCGTACGCGCGCGGGTCACCGTGCCCGTCATCGCGTCCGGAGGCGCGGGCAGGCTCGCGGACTTCGCGCCGGCCATCGAGTCGGGCGCCGACGCCGTACTGGCCGCCTCCGTCTTCCACTTCGGCGATCTGCGGATCTCCGAGGTCAAGGGGGCGCTGCGGGAGGCGGGCCATCCGGTGCGCTGATCCGGGGTGTTGACCCCCGGCGCGGGTCCGGTGGGCCGGCTTCCCCGCGTGAAGGCCGGTCAGGTCCGGTGAGAACTGCCGAGAACCGGTGAGAACCGGCGGGAACTGGTGAAGACCGGTGAACTCGCCGGTGCTCATCGGCCGGTTGCGGCGCGACAGTGGAATCGCCAGTCATCATCGCGGTTCCACTCCGGTGCGCCCGGCGGCATCCGGCATTTCGCGGCGGCTTCAGGCGGCTTCCGGTGTGGCTCCGTCACGACCGAGAGGCACCCGCCGTGTATCCGTACTCCCCAGCACGCCCCGCCACCTCCCCCTCGCCGCGTTTATGGGCGGGGGCGCTCGCGACCGCCGCCCTGGCCGCGGCGCTGATCCCCGGCGCGTCCGGCGCGCGCGCCGCCGGCCCCGCCGGGGCCGCGGACAATCCGTACGAGCGCGGACCGGCCCCGACCGTGGCGTCCATCGAGGCCGCCCGGGGCCCGTACGCCGTCTCGCAGACGCCGGTCTCCCCGGTCGGCGTCAGCGGATTCGGCGGCGGCACGATCTACTACCCGACGTCCACCGCGGACGGCACCTTCGGCGCCGTGGCCATCGTGCCCGGCTTCACCGGCACGCAGTCGAGCCTCGCCTGGCTCGGGCCGCGGCTCGCCTCCCAGGGCTTCGTCGTCTTCACCATCGACACCATCACCGTCCTCGACCAGCCCGCGAGCCGGGGCCGTCAACTCCTCGCCGCGCTCGACTATCTGACGGGGCGTTCGGCCGTCAGCGGCCGGATCGACAAGGCGCGGCTGGGCGTCATGGGCCACTCGATGGGCGGGGGCGGCACGCTGGAGGCCGCCAAGTCCCGCACCTCACTGAAGGCGGCCATCCCGCTGACCGGCTGGAACCTGGACAAGACCTGGCCCGAGGTGCGTACCCCCACCCTGGTGGTCGGGGCCGACGGCGACACCGTCGCGCCCGTCGCCACGCACTCCGAGCCGTTCTACACCTCGCTGCCGGGCTCGCTCGACAAGGCGTATCTGGAACTGAAGGGAGCCACCCACAACGCGCCGAACACCGCGAACACCACCATCGCGAAGTACAGCGTCTCCTGGCTGAAGCGGTTCATCGACAGTGACACCCGCTACGAGAAGTTCCTCTGCCCGCTGCCCCAGCCGGGCCCGGCGATCGCGGAGTACCGAGGGAACTGCCCGCACCGGTCCTGATCCGCAGGATTTATTGCGCAGTTTATATTGCGCAACTTTTCTTTCCTGTCTAGCCTCGGAGGCATGTCGGACACGGAACCCCGCAGGATCACGGACCTCGGCACGCTCAAGGCGTTCGGTCATCCGCTGCGCATGAAGCTCTACCGGGCGCTCTACATCGCGCGTACGGCCACCGCCTCGCAGCTGGCCGACCAGGTGGACGAGGCTGTCTCACTGGTCAGTTACCACCTGCGCAAACTCGCCGATCACGGACTGATCGAGGAGGCCGAGCCGCAGGGGAAGGACGGACGGGAGCGATGGTGGCGGCCGGCCTCGCAGGGGCTGAGCTTCCATGACGCGGACTTCCACGACGCGCCGGAGGAGGCCGCCACCCACGCCGCGCTGGTCCGGATGTCCTTCGAGCAGCGCGCCGATCTCTACCGCGGCTATCTCGACACTCAGAGCGCCTTGGGCGCCGACTGGCGTTCCGCCGCCTTCAGCAATGAGTACCTGGCCCCGCTCACCGCCTCGGAGCTGGCCGAGCTCAGTGACGAGCTGCACCAGCTGGTCAAGAAGTACGAGGCCGCCGGCCGGGCCGCCGAGGACGCGGGGGACACCGAGGGGCGCAAGAACGTCGCGCTGCACCTGTACGGATTCCCGTTCCGCGCCTGAGGTGTACGGATTCCCGTTCCGCGCCTGAGGTACGGATTCCCGTTCCGCGCCAGAGACCGGACCGTCAGCCCAGGGCACCGCCCTGCCCGGCCCCCGAGAGGATCGCGCCGTCATGAGCGCCACCGCCCTGCCCACGCCCGCCGCCCCGGTCCCGGAGAGACCCGCTCACCGTGACCGCAACGTACTGCGCTGGCTCGCCGCCTACACCGCCTCCATGGTCGGCGACAGCGTCTACTACATGGCCCTGTCCTGGGCCGCGATCCGCACCGGCAGCCCCGGGCAGGCCGGTCTCGTACTCGCCCTCGGTGCCGTTCCGCGCGCCGTGCTGATGCTCGGCGGGGGAGTGCTCGCCGACCGTTTCGGGCCGCGCCGGGTCGTCATCGGCAGCGACGCCGCGCGCTGTGTCGTCATCCTGGGCATCGCGGTGGCGCTGCTGTTCACCTCCCCCTCCCTCTGGCTGCTGATCACGGTCGCGCTCGTCTTCGGGGCCGTGGACGCGCTCTTCCTGCCCGCCGTCGGCGCCCTGCCGCCCCTGATCACCGCGCCCGGCCAACTGGCGCGTGTCCAGGGCATGCGGGGGCTCGCGGCCCGTATCGCCAATGTCACCGGCGCGCCGCTCGGCGGGCTCGCGGTGGCGCTCGGCGGCTCGGTCATGGCCTTCGCCGTCGCCGGGGCGCTGTTCGCGCTGTCGCTCCCGCTGCTGCTCGCCGTACGACTGACGACAAGGACGGTGAAACCCCCGGCGGACGGCGCGGCGGCCGGCACCGCCTGGAGCGAACTGCGGGACGGGCTGCGCCACATCCGCCGCCATCGCGTGCTCGCCCCGCTGATGCTGGTGATCGCCGTCGGTGAACTGGGCTTCGTCGGCCCGCTCAACATCGGACTCACCCTGCTCGTCCAGGAGCGCGGCTGGGGCGCCGACGGCATGGGATGGATCGTCGCGGCCTTCGGCGTCGGCGCGGGCGTCAGTTCCCTGCTGCTCACCGTGCGCGGACGGATGCCGCGCGCCGGACTCGTACAGTCCGCCGTCCTGTGCGGCGGCGCAGTCGCCGTCGCCGCACTCGCCTACGCGCCCTCGCTCGCCCTCGCGGTCCTCGCGGGCATCTTCATCGGACTGCTGGCGGGGCTGAGCGGCGCGCTGACCGGAGCCCTGCTCCAGACGGCGGCCGACCCGGCCTATCTGGGCCGGGTGACCTCCGTGGCGACACTCTTCTCGCTCGGCCTCGCACCGCTCTGCTATCCGGTCACCGGCGCGGCGGTCGGCCTGTGGGGCACGGGTCCGGTCTTCGTCGTCAGCGCGGCCGTATGCGGTACGGGGGGCGTGCTCGGCCTCTGCTTCAAGGCCCTCCGCCGCGCCGAACTGCCCAGAACCTGAGGCGGACAGGATCTAGTGCTGTGGCCGGAAAGGTTTGTCGGGGGCTCGCGGCGTCCGGTGCGGTGCATCGCAAGGCGGAGGATCGCGCTCGTACTGGACGTACTCGCGCGCGTCCGACAACGCGGCGAGGTGCCGTGCCGGGCGTCGCGAGCCGGTGAACCTTTCCGGTCACAGCACTAGATACCGAGGCGCGCTTCCTGGAGCCGGGCGATCGCGTCCTTGTCGCCGTCCAGCTCCACATGCGCCGCCGCCTGCCGGCCGAACGCGAAGAGCAGCAGCTCACCCGGCTCGCCGGTGACCGTCACCACCGGTGTGCCGCGGTGCGCCACGGCCGTCTGGCCGTCCGGGCGGCGCAGCACCAGGCCGACCGGGGACTTGCGGCCCATCATCCGGCCGCCCTTCTCCAGCCGCGACCACAGCGTGTTCGCGAAGACGCTGTCCAGCTCCCGGGGCGACCAGTCCGGCTGCGCCCGCCGTACGTCCTCGGCGTGGACATAGAACTCGACGGTGTTCGCGACCTCGTCGATCTGTTTGAGCCCGAACGGGGACATCCGCGGCGGGCCCGTACGGATCAGCTGGATCAGCTCCTCGTACGGCTTGGCGAGATACTCCGCCTGCACCCGGTCGAGCCGGTTCTTGAGGGCGGCCAGCACCGTCCCGCCCGCCGCGTCGGGGCGGCGCTCGCGGACCACGACATGGGCCGCGAGATCGCGGGTCAGCCAGCCTTCGCAGAGCGTCGGCGCATCGGGGCCCGCCGCCTCCAACAGGTCGGCGAGCAGAAGTCGTTCACGCTTCGCATGGGTCGACATACCGGCAAGCCTACGGCGGCCCGGCCCCGTCCGCCCAGTGGACGTCCCGGTCGCGCGCCCCGCGGGCGCGGCACAATGGCCGTATGACCAGCACGCCCCCACCCGCGGGCCCGGCCGGCGGGCTCGACCCCGCCATCGCCGACCGGCTCAAGCGCAGCGCCGACGGCCTCGTCCCGGCCATCGCCCAGCAGTACGACACCGGCGAGGTGCTGATGCTGGGTTGGATGGACGACGAGGCCCTGCACCGCACCCTGACCACCGGCCGCTGCACCTACTGGTCGCGCAGCCGGCGGGAGTACTGGGTCAAGGGCGACACCTCGGGCCATGTCCAGCACGTCAAGTCCGTCGCCCTGGACTGTGACGCCGACACCGTCCTGGTCCAGGTCGACCAGGTCGGCGCCGCCTGCCACACCGGCGCGCGCACCTGCTTCGACGCCGACGTACTGCCGCTCGGCCGCTGACGTCCGGGCGGTGACCGTACGCGGGTGCCCGCACGCCGGTGACCGTACGGAGCCGACGATCCACCGTCCGCACCCAACGCCTCCCGTCCGACGAGTAGGGTCAGCGACCATGGACCTTGAGACCTTCCGCAAGCTGGCGGTGGACCGCCGCGTCATCCCCGTCAGCCGGCGCCTCCTCGCGGACGGCGACACCCCGGTCGGCCTGTACCGCAAGCTCGCCGCCGAGCGCCCCGGCACGTTCCTGCTGGAATCCGCCGAGAACGGCCGCTCCTGGTCCCGCTACTCCTTCATCGGGGTACGGTCCGCCGCCACCCTCACCGAACGCGACGGCGTCACCCACTGGCTCGGCACCCCGCCCGTCGGTGTCCCCCTCGACGGGGATCCGCTGGCGGCCCTGCGCGCCACCGTGGTGGCCCTGCACACCCCCCGCGACCTCTCCTCCGGCATGCCGCCGTTCACCGGCGGCATGGTCGGCTACCTCGGCTACGACATCGTCCGGCGGCTGGAGCGGATCGGCGAGCACGGCCGTGACGATCTGCGCATCCCCGAGCTGACCATGCTGCTCACCTCGGATCTCGCCGTACTGGACCACTGGGACGGCACCGTCCTGCTGATCGCCAACGCCATCAACCACAACGACCGCGACACCGGTGTGGAGGAGGCGTACGCGGACGCCGTCGCCCGGCTCGACGCCATGGCCGCCGATCTGGCCGAGCCGGTACGGTCCGCGCCCACCGCGCTGCCCGCCTCCGAACTGCCCGAGTACACCGCGCTCTGGGGCGGCCCCGACTACCAGGCCGTGGTCGAGGACATCAAGGAGCGCATCAGGGCGGGCGAGGCCTTCCAGGTCGTCCCCTCCCAGCGCTTCGAGACCCCCGTCACCGCGAGCGCGCTGGATGTCTACCGGGTCCTGCGGGCCACCAACCCGTCGCCCTACATGTATCTCTTCCGCTTCGAGGGCTTCGACGTCGTGGGCTCCAGCCCGGAGGCGCTGGTCAAGGTCGAGGACGGCCGGGCGATGGTCCACCCCATCGCCGGCACCCGGCCGCGCGGCGCCACACCGCAGGAGGACCAGGCCCTGGCCGACGAACTGCTCGCCGATCCCAAGGAGCGCGCCGAGCATCTGATGCTCGTGGACCTCGGCCGCAACGACCTCGGCCGGGTCTGCGAGCCCGGTACGGTCGAGGTGGTCGACTTCATGTCCGTCGAGCGCTACTCGCACGTCATGCACATCGTGTCGACGGTGACCGGACGGGTCGCCGAGGGGCGCGGTGCCTTCGACGTACTGACCGCCTGCTTCCCGGCGGGCACCCTCTCCGGGGCCCCCAAGCCGCGCGCCATGCAGATCATCGACGAACTGGAGCCCACCCGGCGGGGGCTGTACGGCGGCTGCGTCGGCTATCTCGACTTCGCCGGCGACTCCGACACCGCCATCGCCATCCGTACCGCCCTGCTGCGCGACGGGACGGCGTATGTGCAGGCGGGAGCGGGTGTCGTGGCCGACTCCGACCCGGTCTCGGAAGACACGGAATGCCGTAACAAGGCCGCCGCGGTGCTCCGCGCCGTCCACACGGCGAACCGGCTGAACGCCGGGTAACCCCCGGGCGGACGGGCGGGAGAAGCCGTAGGGGATAGTGGGGTGCGTGAGTGCCGTACCCGTACCCCAGCCCCGTACCGCAGGACCCGCGGCCACCGCCAGGAGCGGCGGTGGCGGCCGTCGCGCTCTCGCCGCGGCGCTGCTGCTCGGTGCCGCCGGCGCCGCCGTCGCGCTGATCGCCTCCGGCCAGATCTGGGCCGAGGGCACGGCGGCCGTCGGCGGCGGTTCCGTGCCGCTGAACGCCGACGGCCGGGATGTCACCGGCGTTCCGGCCGCGCTCGGCATCGTCGGACTCGCGGCGCTCGTCGCCGTCTTCGCCGTACGCGGAGCGGGGCGCGTGCTCGTCGCCGCGCTGCTGGCGCTGAGCGGAGCGGGCGCGGCCGTCGCCGCGTTCCTCGGCGCGTCCGACAGCGCGGCCCTCGACGAGAAGGCCGCGAAGACCACCGGCGACAGCGCCGCCACCGTCGACGCCCTGACCCATACCGCGTGGCCGTACGTGACCGCGGCCGGGGGCGTGCTGATCCTGCTCGCGGGGGCGCTGGCCCTGCTGTACGGGCGGCGCTGGCCGGGGATGTCCGGCCGCTACGAGCGGCCCGGCGCGTCCGCGGGTGCGGGCGGGTCCGGCGGCGGTCCCGGCGGGCGCGGGCGCGCGGGCCGTACGGCGCCAGCGGTGGACCCCGACCGTCCCGAGGACCTGTGGAAGGCGCTGGACCGGGGCGAGGATCCCACGCGCGAGAGCTGACCCACCGGCGAAGAGACCCCGAAGAGACCGGCGCAGAGACCGGTGGGCAGACCGGCGGGGAGAGCTGACTCACATCGGTGGACCCCACGGGCCGGTACGGGTACCGCGTGCGGGACAATGTGGGTTGAGCGTCCGACTCACCCAGCGCAACAGCAACGAGGAGCAACTCATGGCGGGCACCAGCCACGGACACACCCCGGCCGCCTGGACCGGCGTCACCATCTCCATCATCGGCTTCTGCATCGCGGGAGTCTTCATGGTGGCGGCGAACCAGCCCGGGTTCTGGGGCGGTGTCGGCGTGGTCCTGCTCGGTGGTGTCGTCGGCATGGCGATGAGGGCCATGGGTCTTGGCAAGCCGAAGGAGTCGGCGGCGATGGCGGAGGCCAGGGCCGCGGCGGTGCGGCAGCAGATCGAGAACTCCGCCGGGACGCAGGTCCGGCCCGAGGCCGAGCCCCAGGCCAAGGGCCAGGCGCAGGCGCAGACAGTCTGACGGACCGGGTCGGCGCGACGCGTTCCCCCTTCGCACGTACTTTCGCGCATACCGCGACCTTTCGCGCATACCGCAACGCACCGAGGCGCAGTCCGGCCAGACCGGGCTGCGTCTTCTCGTACGAGCGGGGACAATCACCGGGTGGATGACGCCCTGCCTGTGCCCGCGCCCGACCAGCCGGCTCCTCCGGCGGCCTCCGCCGGGCCGCCGTCGACCGCGCGGCGGCTGCTGCCGCCGCTCGCCACCCTCGCCGGGGTGGCCGCCGCCTTCACGTACGTCGGGCTGGTCGACCCGAACGAAACCGGCCACTACCCGGTCTGCCCGCTGTACGGCCTGACCGGCATTCTCTGCTTCGGCTGCGGCGGGCTGCGCAGCGCCCACGCCGTCGCGCACGGCGACTGGTTGGGCGCCCTCGGCGACAACGCCCTCGCCACCGTCGGCTACCCGGTCTTCGCCGTCCTCTGGGTGGTGTGGGCTGTCCGTGCCCGGAAGGCACTCCCTGTCACGATCACGCTGCGGCCCGTCTGGTGGTGGGCCCTCGGCGGGGTGATCCTGGCCTTCAGCGTCATCAGAAACCTGCCCTTCGGCTCGTGGCTCGCGCCATGATGGTCCGAGCGGTGTCATGCTCGGCCCACCGGATGCGGGTCCTCCGGCCAGTTCCGGATAGCATCGATATGGCTGATCCTGATCCAATGGCCGATCTGATCAGCGACCGAGCTTGATTCGAACCAGTCCCGGAAGGGGGCCGCTCGCGTGAGTGTGCTCGACGAGATCATCGAAGGCGTACGCGCCGACCTCGCAGAGCGGCAGGCGCGCGTGGGCCTTGACGAACTCAAGGAGCGCGCGGCGAAGGCGCCCCAGGCCAGGGACGGGGTCGCCGCGCTGCGCGGCGAGGGCGTGCATGTGATCTGCGAGGTCAAGCGTTCCAGCCCGTCGAAGGGCGCGCTGGCCGCGATCGCCGACCCCGCGGCCCTGGCCGCCGACTACGAGGCGGGCGGCGCGACCGTCATCTCCGTACTGACCGAGCAGCGGCGCTTCGGCGGCTCGCTGGCCGACCTGGAGGCCGTACGCGCCAAGGTCGACATCCCTGTCCTGCGCAAGGACTTCATCGTCACCTCGTACCAGCTGTGGGAGGCACGGGCGTACGGCGCCGACCTGGCGCTGCTGATCGTCTCCGCGCTGGAGCAGCCGGCCCTGGTCTCGCTGATCGAGCGTGCCGAGTCGATCGGGCTCACCCCGCTCGTCGAGGTGCACGACGAGGACGAGGTCGAGCGGGCCGTGGACGCCGGGGCGAAGATCATCGGTGTCAACGCGCGCGATCTGAAGACGCTGAAGGTCGACCGGAGCACGTTCGAACGGGTCGCGCCCGAGATTCCGGCCGGGATCGTGAAGATCGCCGAGTCGGGGGTGCGCGGGCCGCACGACCTGATCGCGTACGCGAACGCCGGGGCGGACGCGGTGCTCGTCGGTGAGTCGCTGGTGACCGGGCGGGACCCGAAGTCGGCGGTGGCGGATCTGGTGGCGGCGGGTGCGCATCCGGCGCTGCGGCACGGGAGGGACTGAACCCGCCATGCCCGCCGCCCGCTCCGCAGCCGCGACGCCGGACACCCACGCGCCTCTCGCGCGCGGGTGCCGTCCGCGTGGCTGCCGGGCGCCGGCGCGGCGGGTGCACGGACGGCGGGTGCGGTACGTGATCGGTGACGAGCCCGGTCAGGTCAACGGGATGCGATGGCGCGGGGCCGCGCGTTAGGCGTGGCCTTTGCGGTGCGGTGTCCGCGGGATGTGTGTGCGGTGCCGCGCCGTGTGCGGGTGCGTTGTGGGTGCGGTGGCTGTGCGTTGTGCGGTGCCGTGCCCGGGGTGCGGTGGCTGTGCGTTGTGCGTACGGTGCCGTGCCTCCGTGACCGGTTCCTGGACTGCGCAGTGTCCATATGCGGCTCCGCCGCGTGGTCACCGCGCTTCGCGCGAGCTGCGACGCTTTACGTCCAGAAACCGGCCACTGCGGCCCGTCCCCTCGCGTCCGTTGCCGGATGCCGGGGGTGCCTCGCTTTGGCGCATACGGTGAATCCCGTCTGCCGCTCTCCGAGGAGTCGTTCGTCGATGTCCGAGTTTTTCGTTCCTGATCCTGACGGTCATGTGCCCAGCGCCGAAGGGTACTTCGGTGCCTTCGGCGGCAAGTTCATTCCCGAGGCGCTCGTCGCCGCCGTCGACGAGGTCGCCGTCGAGTACGAGAAGGCCAAGGGCGACCCCGCCTTCGCCGCCGAGCTCGAAGACCTCCTGGTCCACTACACCGGGCGCCCCAGCGCGCTGACCGATGTCCCGCGGTTCGCCGAGCACGCCGGTGGCGCTCGGGTGTTCCTGAAGCGGGAAGATCTGAACCACACCGGCTCCCACAAGATCAACAATGTGCTGGGGCAGGCATTGCTGACGAAGCGGATGGGCAAGACCCGGGTCATCGCCGAGACCGGGGCCGGGCAGCACGGGGTCGCGACCGCGACCGCCTGCGCGTTGTTCGGGCTTGAATGCACCATCTACATGGGCGAGATCGACACCGAGCGCCAGGCTCTGAACGTGGCCCGGATGCGGATGCTCGGTGCCGAGGTCGTGCCCGTGAAGTCCGGGAGCCGGACGCTGAAGGACGCCATCAACGAGGCGTTCCGCGACTGGGTCGCCAATGTGGACCGTACGCACTATCTGTTCGGGACGGTCGCGGGGCCGCATCCCTTCCCCGCGATGGTGCGGGACTTCCACCGGGTCATCGGCGTCGAGGCGCGCCGGCAGATCCTGGAGCGGGCCGGGCGGTTGCCCGATGCCGCTGTGGCGTGTGTGGGGGGCGGCTCCAACGCGATCGGTCTGTTCCACGCGTTCATCCCCGACGCGGACGTACGGCTGGTGGGCTGTGAGCCGGCCGGGCACGGGATCGGGACGGGTGAGCACGCCGCCACCCTGACCGCGGGCGAGCCCGGCATCCTGCACGGGTCGCGGTCGTACGTCCTCCAGGACGAGGAGGGCCAGATCACCGAGCCGTACTCGATCTCGGCCGGTCTCGACTATCCCGGCATCGGCCCCGAGCACGCGTATCTCAAGGACAGCGGGCGCGGGGAGTACCGGGCGGTGACCGATGACGACGCGATGCGGGCGCTGCTGCTGCTGTCGCGTACGGAAGGCATCATCCCGGCGATCGAGAGCGCGCACGCGCTGGCCGGTGCGCTGGAGGTGGGGCGGGAGCTGGGCGAGGACGGGCTGATCATCGTCAACCTGTCCGGGCGCGGCGACAAGGACATGGACACGGCCGCCCGCTACTTCGGGCTGTATGACGGGGAGGGCACCAAGTGAGCGGGAACATCCAGCTGTTGAGTGACACGCTGGCGGCGGCGAAGGCCGAGAACCGCGCCGCGCTGATCGCCTATCTGCCCGCCGGGTTCCCGAGCGTGGACGGCGGGATCGAGGCCGTGAAGGCCGTCTTCGACGGGGGCGCGGACGTGGTCGAGGTGGGGCTGCCGCACAGCGACCCGGTGCTCGACGGGCCCGTCATCCAGACCGCCGACGACATCGCGCTGCGGGGCGGGGTGAAGATCGCGGATGTGATGCGTACGGTCCGCGAGGCGTACGAGGCGACCGGTAAGCCGGTGCTCGTGATGACGTACTGGAATCCGATCGACCGGTACGGGATCGAGCGGTTCACCGCCGAGCTGGCCGAGGCGGGCGGCGCCGGGTGCATTCTGCCGGATCTGCCCGTACAGGAGTCCGCGCTGTGGCGTGAGCACGCCGAGAAGCACGGGCTGGCGACCGTGTTCGTGGTGGCTCCGAGCAGCAAGGACGAGCGGCTGGCGAAGATCACGGCAGCGGGCAGTGGTTTTGTGTACGCGGCGTCGCTGATGGGCGTCACCGGTACGCGTGCCTCGGTGGGTCTGGAGGCCAAGAACCTGGTGGGGCGTACGCGCGCCACGACCGCGCTGCCGGTCTGTGTCGGGCTCGGGGTGTCCAACGCGGAGCAGGCGGCCGAGGTCGCCGGATTCGCGGACGGTGTGATCGTCGGGTCCGCGTTCGTGAAGCGGATGCTGGACGCGGCCGACGAAGTGGCGGGGCTGGCCGCGGTGCGCGCGCTCGCGGGTGAGCTGGCCGAGGGCGTTCGCAAGCGCTGACGGGTGATCTCACCCGTACGGGTGGACCTGGGACCGGGGAGGTGCGTAGGCGCCTCCCCGGTTCGTTGCTGTGGGCGTGAGCGAGAAGAACCGTGAGGAAAAGCGGAGCGCGAGAGAGCGGCTCCAGCAGGAACGTGCGGCGGACAGGACGCGGGAGAAGCGCCGGCGGACCCTGGTCGTCTCCGCGGCGGTGGTCGGGGTCCTCGGCCTGGTCGCGGTGGTCGGGGTGCTCGTCGCGAACGCCGGCAAGGACAAGGCCGACAGCGCGGGCGGCCCGATCAGCGCGCCGTCGGGGCTGACGGGCAAGGACGATCTGGCGATCCCCGTGGGAGCGACGGACGCGCCGTCCACGCTCACGGTGTGGGAGGACTTCCGCTGCCCGGCCTGCGCCCAGTTCGAGAACGGCTTCCGGAGCACCATTCACGAGCTGGAGAAGGCGGGGGAGCTCAAGGTCGAGTACCACCTCGCCACGATCATCGACGGCAATATGGGCGGTACGGGCTCGCTGCGCGCGGCCAACGCGGCGGCGTGCGCGCAGGACGCCGGACAGTTCGCCCCGTACCACGACGTGCTCTACCAGAACCAGCCCGCGGAGACGGACGACGCCTTCGCCAAGAACAGCCATCTGCTGGATCTGGCGGGCAAGGTCGACGGGCTGGAGTCCGCGCCCGGCTTCCGGGAGTGCGTGGACGGCGGCAAGCACGACGACTGGGTGAACAAGTCCGCCGAGGCGTTCCGGACGGGTGGCTTCTCCGGGACGCCGACCGTGCTGCTCAACGGTGAGTCGGTCTTCCCGAAGAAGGGCAGCGAGAACATCACGCCCGACAACCTGAAGAAGTGGGTCAAGGAGGCCAACAAGGGCAAGAAGGCGGGGACGACCACGCCGTCCGCGCCCTCCTCGATCCCGGTCGGCTCGGCGCCCGCGGGGTGAGCTCGTTATGCAGAAGTTGCCGGGCGGGTTGCCGTAGGTCCCGCCCGGCACTGTAGCGTCGGTTCTGCCATGGACCTTGCATACATTCCCAGCCCGTCGACCGGAGTGCTCCATCTCGGACCGCTCCCGCTGCGCGGCTATGCCTTCGCCATTCTCGTCGGGCTGTTCGTCGCCCTCTGGATCGTCAACCGGCGTTGGGTCGCTCGCGGCGGCAAGCCGGGGACGACCACGGACATCGCCGTCTGGGCCGTACCGTTCGGTCTGCTCGGCGGCCGGCTGTACCACGTCATCACCGACTACGAGCTGTACTTCGGTGAGGGACGCAACTGGGTCGACGCCTTCAAGATCTGGGAAGGCGGCCTCGGCATCTGGGGCGCGGTGGCGCTGGGCGCGGTGGGCGCCTGGATCGGCTGCCGCCGCCGGGGGATCGCGCTTCCGCCGTACGCCGACGCGCTGGCCCCCGGTCTCGCCATCGCCCAGGCCTTCGGGCGCTGGGGCAACTGGTTCAACCAGGAGCTGTACGGCAAGCCGACCGATCTGCCGTGGGCGCTGAAGATCAGCGAGGGGCCCAACCGCGAGGCCGGTCTCTACCACCCGACGTTCCTGTACGAGTCCCTGTGGTGCCTCGGCGTCGCCGCCCTGGTCATCTGGGCCGAGCGTCGCTTCAGGCTCGGACACGGGCGGGTCTTCGCGCTCTATGTCGCGGCGTACTGCGCGGGCCGCGCCTGGATCGAGTACATGCGGGTCGACGAGGCGCACCACATCCTGGGCCTCCGGCTCAATCTGTGGACCGCGATGATCGTCTTCATCCTCGCCGTGGTCTATCTGGTCGTCTCCAGCAAGGTGCGGCCCGGCCGTGAGGAGATCGTGGAGCCCGACAAGGACGCCGTCGTCCCGGCGAAGGACGCCGACGCCGGGGAATCCGCGGAGGATGAGTCCGGTCCGGTCGCGGTGACCACCGAGAAGGCCGAGGATCCGGTGTCCGGAGCGGCCGAGGACGGCAGCTGAGCCTTCCGGCTCACCGGCGGCTCGCCAGCGACAGTGTCCTGCGGGCCGCCGCCACGATCGCCGCGTCCACGAAGCGGCCGTCCGGCAGCGCGTGCGCTCCCGCGTCGGCCGCCGCCGCCTCGATGATCTCCTCGGCCTCGACGATCTCCTGGGCGGTGGGCAGATACGCCCGCTCGATGACCGGCAGCTGGCGCGGATGGATCGCCGCCCTGCCGACGAGTCCCAGCGTCCTGCCGTGGCGGCAGGACGCCGCGAGGCCGTCCAGATCCCGTACGTCGGGGTAGACGGACTGGGCGGGCGGCGCCAGGCCCGCCGCGCGGGCCGCGACCACGGCCCGGCTGCGCGACCAGTCCAGGCCCGCGTCGTCCCGTACCCCCAGATCGGCGCGGAGATCCGCCTCGCCCAGGGCGATGCCATGGACCGCCGGGTGGGCAGTGGCGATGGCGTGGGCGTGTTCCACGGCGAGCGCCGATTCGAGCAGCGCGTAGAGCGCGACATCGGGCGCCCGCGAGGCGACGCGATGGATGTCCGAGGCGTGGCTGACCTTCGGGACGCGCAGCCCGGAGAGTCCCGCGAGGCCGGCCAGCGACGGCAGGTCCCGTTCATCGGCGATCCGGCATGGACCGGGGTCTCGTGGGGGGACGACAGGAACTCGGCGGTGGCGGCGCGCGCGTACTCCTTGCGGTCCGGCGCCACCGCGTCCTCCAGGTCGACGATCACCACGTCGGCGCCGCAGGACAGCGCCTTCGCCATCACCTCCGGACGGTCCCCGGGCACATAGAGCCAGGTGAGCGGCGCCGTCACAGCGCGCCCGCCGAGCGGAGCGCGGCGATCTCGGGCCCGGACAGGCCCAGCTCGGCCAGGACGGTGTCGGTGTCCGCGCCGTGCGGGCGGCCCGCCCAGCGGATGGCACCAGGGGTCTCGGAGAGCCGGAAGAGGACGTTCTGCATCCGGAGGGGCCCCAGCTCCGGGTCGGGGACCTCGGTGACGGTGTCCAGGGCCCGGTATTGGGGGTCCGCCATGACATCGCGGATGTCGTAGACGGGCGCGACCGCCGCCTCGGCCTTCTCGAACGCGGCCATGGCCTCCTCACGGGTGTGCCGGGCCATCCAGTCGCCGACGGCGCCGTCCAGCACGTCCGCGTGGTCCGCGCGCCCGCTGCCGGTGGTGAACCACGGCTCGTCGATCAGCTCCGGGCGGCCCACCAGGCGCATCACGCGCTCCGCGATGGACTGCGCGGAGGTCGAGACCGCCAGCCAGGAGCCGTCGGCCGTGCGGTACGTGTTGCGCGGGGCGTTGTTGCGGGAGCGGTTGCCGGTGCGTGGCTGTACGTAGCCGAGCTGGTCGTACCAGAGCGGCTGCGGCCCGAGGACGGTGAGGATCGGTTCGATGATCGCCAGATCCACCACCTGGCCACGGTCCGTGACGGACCGGCCGCTGAGCGCCGTCATCACCGCGTACGCCGTGGCCAGCGCGGCGATCGAGTCGGCCAGGCCGAAGGGCGGCAGCGTGGGCGGGCCGTCCGGCTCGCCCGTGACCGCGGCGAACCCGCTCATCGCCTCGGCGAGCGTGCCGAACCCCGGGCGGTGGGAGTACGGGCCGAACTGTCCGAAGCCCGTGACCCGGGCCAGGACGAGCCGGGGGTTGGCGGCCGACAGCTCGTCCCAGCCCAGGCCCCATTTCTCCAGGGTGCCCGGCCGGAAGTTCTCGATGATCACATCGGCCCCGGCGGCGAGCCGGAGCAGCAGATCACGGCCGCCCGGAGTGGCGAGATCGAGCGTGATGGGGCGCTTGTTGCGGCCGAGGAGCTTCCACCATAGGCCCACGCCGTCCTTCGCGGGGCCATGGCCGCGCGACGGGTCGGGGCGGGTGGGGTGCTCGATCTTGATCACCTCGGCGCCGAAGTCACCGAGCATGGTGGCGGCGAGCGGGCCCGCGAAGAGCGTCGCGAGGTCCAGGACGCGCAGCCCGGTGAGCGGCGGTGCGGGTACTGGCCGCTGAGACGCGGGAGAGCTGGGGGCGGGGCCGTTGAAGGCGGGCACGGTCATCGGACCTCGATCTCGATCTCGGTGCGGTACGGCATGGAGGTGGACGCCCCGGGGCGCCGCACACAGAGCGCGGCGGCGGCCGACGCCCAGCGCATCGCCTCGGGCATGGGGCGGCCCTCGCACAGTGCGACGGTGAGGGCGCCCACATAGGTGTCGCCGGCGCCGGTGGTGTCCACGGCGGGCACCCGGGGAGCGGTCACGGTGACGGGCGCCGCGTCGCGGGTCGCGTACAGACTCCCCGCCGCTCCCATGGTGATCACGACCTCGGGGACCTGCCGGAGCAGGGCCTCGGCGGCCTTGCGCGGAGCGGCGATCCCGGTAAGGGTGGCCGCCTCGTGCTCGTTGGGGACCAGCAGATCGACGGTGGCGAGGAGTTCCGGCGGCAGGGGCTGGGCGGGCGCCGGGGTGAGGACGGTGCGTACGGAGTGGCGGCGCGCCGCCTCCGCCCCCTCCAGCACGGCGTTCAGCGGAAGTTCGAGCTGGAGGAGCAGGGCGTCGGCGGCGGCGATCACGGTCTCGTCGCCGGGGCCGAGCCCGCTGACCGTACCGTTCGCCCCCGGGATGACGACGATCGCGTTGCGGCCCTGGTCGTCGACGACGATATGGGCGGTGCCCGAGGCGCCCTCGTCGGTGCGCAGGAGATCCGTGTCGACCCCGGAGGCTTCGAGGGTGTGCCGCAGCAGCTCGCCGTACTCGTCCGCGCCGACCGCGCCGATCATCGCGACCTCACCGCCCGCGCGGGCGGCGGCGACGGCCTGGTTGGCGCCCTTGCCGCCGGGGATCGTGCGGAACTCCCGGCCGGTCACGGTCTCCCCGTGCTTCGGGGCGTGCTCGACATACACGACGAGATCCATATTGGCGCTGCCGAGCACCACGATGCCGCTCATGTGCGACGCGCCTCCTCCCCGGCCGGGCCGGCGGTGACGGTGCGGGTCAGCTCGGCCAGGGCGTCGAAGCCGGTGCCGTCTAACCCGGCGACGGAGGTGGCGAGCCGGTTCTTGAGCGGGGCGGTCCAGCGCTCGGGCAGTCCGGCAGGATGGCCGGCCAGCAGTCCGGCGACGGAACCGGCGGTCGCCCCGTTCGAGTCGGTGTCCCAGCCTCCGGACACCGCACGGCAGATGGAGCCGCTGAAGTCGCCGTCCGCGTGGGTGAGCGCGGCGGCCAGCAGCGCGGCGTTGGGCAGGACATGGACCCAGTGGTAGTGGCCGTACGCGGCGTGGAGCGCGTCGGCCACGGTCTCGAAGTCCCGGTGGGCGCGGGCGGACGCGATCCCGAAGGCGACCGCCCCGGCGAGGCGGGAGCGCGGGGGTACGACGGACAGCCCGGCCCGCAGACAGCCGTGCACATCGCCGGTCCGGGCCGCGGCGGCGATGACGGCCGCGACGAACATCGCCCCGTACACCCCGTTCGCCGTATGCGTGAGGGTCGCCTCCCGGTGCGCCTGCGCGGCGGCGGCGGCCGGGTCGCCGGGGTTCGTCCAGCCGTGGACGTCGGCGCGGATGGCCGCCCCGATCCACTCACGGAACGGATTGCGGTACCGGGCGGTCTCCGGCGGCTCGATCCCGGCGAGCAGATTGCGGTACGCGACCCGCTCGGCGGTGAACGTACGCCCGGCCGGCAGCTCGTCCAGCCAGAGCCGCGCGACCTCGGCGGTGCTGAAACCGCGGCCGTGGCGTTGGAGCAGAAGCACCGTGAGCAAGGGGTAGTTGAGGTCGTCGTCCTCGGGCATCCCGTCAATGTTCTCGGCGAGCGAGACCGGCGCCGAGCGGCGGTTCCACGGATACGCGGCGGCCAGCTCGTCCGGCACCCCTTCGGCCGTGAACCAGGTGCGCAGCGGCCAGTTGCCGGTGGCGCGGGCGAGAGCCCGGATGCCGGAGAGCGGCAGCTTCTCGACGGGTTTGCCCAGCAGACAGCCCACGGCCCGGCCGAGCCAGGCGGCGTGCAGCCGGGGGACGGGGAGGGCGGGCGACGGCTCGGCCGGGGGGTCCGGCCAGGAGGGGCACGCGGCTCTGATCGCGGACAGATCCGTCGGTTCGGTCGCTGCGAGGGGGGTGGGAAGCGCGGCCAGTTCGTCCAGTAACTCACCGGCGAGTGCGCGCAGTCGAGGGGTGGCAGGGGCGGGGGAGGCGCCCGCGCGGTCCGGGGCGGGCAGGCCGCCCGCCGCGTGCCAGCGGTCGGCGAGCCGGGTCGCGTCGCGGCCGTCCTGCGCGGCCTGCCGCAGTTCGTGGCCGATCAGATCCTCGGGCTGTACCCAGGTGAGACGCAGATCCGTCATCGCACGCCCGCCGGTTGCTGAACGTCGGCGATATGAGGGGACGTCACCTGCGAGGGCGTCAGTTCGATGAAGGCCGCCTCGTGCGCGCGACGGCGTTCCGTATCGCGGGCGAACACCTCGTACGCCACCTTCGTCAGCGCCCGCGCCGGGGCGTGCAGATCGAGGCGGCTGGCCTCGGCCACGTCCCGCGCCCACTCGGCGGGGACGGCCGCCTCACCGCCCAGCGCCCCGGCGAGCGCGCCGCTCATGGTGGCGATCGAGTCGCAGTCCCGGCCGTAGTTGACCGAGCCGAGGACGGTACGGCGGTAGTCGCCCCCGCCGATCAGCAACATGCCGAGCGCGATGGGGAGTTCCTCGATGGAGTGCAGCCGGGAGGGGCGGCGGGCGCCGAGCGACGGGGCGCGGTAGTGCGGGCCGACCGTGTCGAACGGTGCGACCGCCTCGCGCAGTCCGCGCAGCGCGGACTCCGTATCGCGGTGCCGGGCGGCCACCGCGCACACCGCCTCGATCGCCGCGCGGGTGCCGTCCTTCGCCAGGCCCAGACAGGCCGCCACGACCGACGCGGGCGTGGCGGCCGGCAGACACGCGGCGGCCACGGCGGCGGCGAACACCCCGGCCGCCTCCCGCCCGTACGAGGACTGGTGCGCGCCGGCCACCTCGATCGCCTCGGCGTAGGCGGCGGCCGGATGCGCCGCGTTGACCAGCCCGACGGGTGCCATGTACATCGCCGCACCGCAGTTGACGATATTGCCGACGCCCGCCTCGCGTGGATCGGCATGTCCGTAGTGCAACCGGGTGACCAGCCACTTCTCCGCGAGGAAGATCCGCTGGAGCGGCAGCGCCTCGGCCTCCAGCTCGGGGATCCAGCGCGGGGTGGAGATCAGGTCGGGGACGAGGTGGTCGGCGACCGCGTACGCGTCGAGATGGTCGCGGACCCGCTCGTACACCCGGATCAGCGCGTGGGTCATCAGGGTGTCATCGGTGATGTGCCCGTCGCCCTTGTGGTACGGGGCGAGCGGGCGGGCGGTGCGCCAGTCCTCGTTCCACGGTCCGACGATGCCGGACACCCGGCCGCCGTGCCGTTCCACGATCTGCTCGGGGGAGTACCCCTCGACGGGACCGCCGAGCGCGTCACCGACGGCCGCGCCGATCAGACAGCCGGTGATCCGGTCAGTGAGGGGTGGTGTCGCCGGAGATGCGCTCTGTGGTGTCATGTCGGAATTGTCCACCCGGAGTGGTCAGTTCCGTGGCTGCGAGCAGTCCGGCGAGTTCGACGAGATCGGTCCCCGCGAGCCGGGGGAGCGCGCACCCCGCCAGCGTCCGGCAGGCGTCCCGCCAGGCGGCCGGCACGGCGTCGCCCCCGCCGAGCGCGCCGGTCAGCGCACCGGCCAGGGCGGGCGCGGAGTCGGCGACCCTGGAGAGACAGGCGGCGGCGGGCACCGCTCCGGCGACACCGCCCCCGGCGGCGAGGGCCAGGGCGAGCGCGACCGGGACGGTCTCGGCCGCGGCGATGCCGTAGCTGTAGACGTGGTCGACGATCTGATGCTCCAGCAGCGGTACGAGCGCGAAGGCGCCGGCCGGTTCACCGGCGAAGTCATGGGCCAGTTTGACGGCGTGGCGGGCATTGCGGCCGATCTCCGTGGACTCGGGCAGCTGGTCGAGGGCGGCCTCGACGGCGGCCTCGGTGTCCCCGCCGCCGAGCGCGGTCGCGACGGCCGCCGCCATGGCGCGGGCGCCGTGCACCCCGTCGCCGTCCTGGGTGTACCGGGCGTCGAACTCGGCGAGTGCGGCGGCGGCGGCCGGATCGCCGGGGTGGACGACGGCGAGGACGGCGGCCCGTACGCACGCGGCGTCGTCGAAGTAGTGCGGGTTGTCATGGCCGGTGGCGGGCGGGCGCAGCCCGGTGGCGAGATTCCCGAGGCCCGCGCGTACGGAGATCCGCGCCCGCAGGGGCGGTACGGCCGACTCCACCTCGGGCGCGCGGGCAGCCGCGGCGGCGATCTCGCCGGCGAGGGAGTTCCACGCGCGGTCGACGGCGGCCCGCATCCGGCGGTCGGCGCCCAGGTGCTGGAAGAGATCACCGGCGGCGGTGAGGACGGACTCGGCGGCGAAGGCGGCCCACTCGGCGTCGTCGGACGGGCCGAGCCTGAGCGGCTCGGGCGGCTGGTTGAGCGCGATGGGCACGGGGAGGGTGGTGGTCGCGTTCTGCTCGGCGAAGGTGTCCAGCTCCCGGGTGAGCCGGCGCGTCCACTCGGGCATCCGCGCGGCCCGGTGGCGGGCGGCGGGCCACCCGGCGGCGTCCCCGGCGGCGAGCCCGAGGAGCAGCCCCTCGATCCGGCGGAGGGGGGCGCCGGGGGCCTCGGGGGCGCCGTCTTCGGCCGCCGCGTACCGGGAGCCGGGTGCGGCGGACGGCGGTGCCTCGTTGACCGGCCCGCCTACGGCCGGCACCTGCCGGAGGCCGCGGGAGCCGTCCGTGCCGGGTGCGGACCGTGGGCCGGTTCCGGCCGATCCGCGGGGAGCCCCGGCCTCGGGCGGCGCCGGCGGTCCTTCGGTGGCGCCCGGGAACGTGCCCGAGCCCGGAACGTACGGATTCTCGGAGGCCTCTGAGGCCTCTGAGGCCTCCGCAGGCTCCACGTTCTCCGTCGTCGCCGGGCAGCCGGTGCCGGAAGGTTCCGGCGCGCGGGACGCGTCGGCCCCCGCCCGGTCCTCGCGCGCCCGGTCCTCGCACGTCTGGTCCTTATGTGTCCGGTCCCGCTCGATCGCTGTCATGACGCCACCCTTTCGTCGTAGTCCGGCATGAGCAGGTCCGCGATGTCCAGAACGTGGTAGCCGCGCATCGAGGGCAGGCAGCTGCCCCGGACCGGGCCGATGACCGAGGACCACTCCTCCGGGATCGCCGCCGCCCCCGACATCGCCCCCGCCAGGGCGCCCGCCACCGCCGCCGTGGTGTCGGCGTCCCGGCCCATGTTGACCGCCGTCAGGACCGACGTACGGAAGTCCCCGCGCGCCGCCGCGAAGGCGCCGAAGGCCAGGCCCACCGCCTCGGGGGCCAGATCCGTCCAGGGGTAGCCGCCGATGACCACCGAGGAGCGGACGGCGCGCTCCATCGTGAGCGTGTCGGGGTAGGCGCGCTGCGCCGCGACGACCCCGCGGCGCAGGGTGCGGGCCGTCCAGGAGTCCATCGGGACCACGGAGAGCGCGGCGGCGATCACCGACGCGGGCCCCGCGCCGCCCATCGCGGCGGCGACCCCGGCCGCCACCGCCCGGCCGCCGTAGATGCCCTCGCCGTCGTGGCTGACCCGGCCGTCGACGGCGACCAGCCGCGCGGCCTCCTCGGGGCGGCCCGCGGCGAAGACACCGAACGGCGCCGCGCGCATCGCGAGCCCGTCGCTCCAGGCGTGCCGGTGCTGGGCCGTGATGGGCGCGGCGAGCCCGCGCCGCAGATTCTCCAGCGTGCCGCGCTCGCTGAAACCGGCCCCGCGGAAGGGGCCCTCGTCATGGTCCGCGAGCCAGTGGTGCCAGGCGTTCTCCACATGGGCGACGGTCAGGGCCGAGCCGTGCCGGGCGAGCAGCAGCCCGGAGAAGATCGCGTACTCGGTGTCGTCCGTGCCCGCCGGGCTCTCGGCCACGAACCCTTCGATACGGCCCCACCGGCGGCGGATCTCCGAGGGCCGCATGTTCTCCGCCGGGGCGCCGATCGCGTCGCCCACGGCGAGCCCGAGCAGGGCACCGCGCGCCCGGTCTCGGAGTACCGCGACCGCGTCGACGGCGGGGTCGCGAGGGAGTGACTCCATGGTGTGGCCCTTTCGCACGAGCCTGTGACACCGCATCCGTGTCACGGCATCTCTGCCACACGGAGGGCCGGGGGAGTCCGGGAAACCCCGCTGTCACCCGGGTGACGTCTCCTCCGAGCCATGCTCCAAGGCCGGTAAGTACGGCCTTCCTTGCTGGCGGGAGCCATTTTTCGTGCGTATTTTCGAAGCGTTGAGAGGGGTGGCACCGGTCTCCGGCGGGCCGGGATCGATCCGCCCCCGCGAAAAGGAAAAAGGGGGAGAAGCATGTCCATCATCGAGACCGAGGCAACGCTCCACGAGGCTCACCGCGACAACCACACGCATCGCGATGTGAACGGCGGCTGGCTGCGCCCCGCGGTGTTCGGCGCGATGGACGGGCTGGTCTCCAACCTGGCGCTGATGACCGGTGTCGCGGGCGGCGCGCTCTCCCAGCAGACGATCGTGATCACGGGCCTCGCGGGCCTGGCGGCCGGCGCGTTCTCCATGGCGGCCGGCGAGTACACCTCGGTCGCCTCCCAGCGCGAGCTGGTCCAGGCCGAGCTGGAGGTGGAGCGCGGGGAGCTGCGGAAGCACCCCGCCGACGAGATGGAGGAGCTGGCCGCGCTCTATGTGTCACGCGGCGTGGAGCCCGAGCTCGCCCGCGAGGTGGCCCGGCAGCTCTCGAAGGACCCCGAGCAGGCGCTGGAGATCCACGCGCGCGAGGAGCTGGGGGTCGACCCGGACGATCTGCCGTCGCCGCTGGTCGCCGCCGTGTCGTCGTTCGGCTCGTTCGCCCTGGGCGCGCTGCTGCCCGTCCTGCCGTATCTGCTCGGCGCCACTGCCCTGTGGCCCGCCGTGCTGCTCGCGCTGACCGGCCTCTTCGCCTGTGGTGCGCTGGTGGCGCGGGTGACGGCACGCAGCTGGTGGTACAGCGGACTGCGGCAGCTGTTCCTCGGCGGAACGGCCGCGGCGCTCACGTACGGGCTCGGGGCGCTGTTCGGCGCGGCCGTCTGAGGCGGGACTTTTCCCCTCGTCCCGGCCGTCCCGAAATCGGGTGCGAGGCTCTAATCTGGACAGGGCCCCCGAGGGTGGGCGGGCGGAAACGCCCGCCCTGTAACGTACGTCCCCGCGCGTTCCGGCCTCCGGGATGCGACACTTTGCCAGCGCCATACCCACAGCCGTTACCCGGCGGTTTCGAGTCGGTAATCACCGGGCATGAGCCGGAGGCGCCGCGGGCAACGAAGCCTGCTCCGTCTCCCCCCAGCCGACCGGACGGCGATCTGTCCGTCCGCTCCCCCATTCACCGCAATGCGCGGTGTCCACATGTTGGAACACGCTATCCGCTTCCCGAGAAGCTGCCCATCATGTAACCTGCACGAAATTTCTTGGAGGGCCAACGTCGTCCCTCGGTACTCGCATATGCCACGACGACGACGGGAGAGCCGATGCGTTCCGACGCCTGGTCGCCCATGGACGGTCGCCCCGCCCCGCAAGGGATGTACGACCCCCGTAACGAGCACGACGCCTGTGGCGTCGGGTTCGTGGCCACCCTCACCGGTGTAGCCAGCCATGCGCTGGTGGAGCAGGCGCTGACCGTACTGCGCAATCTCGAACACCGCGGCGCCACCGGCTCCGAGCCCGACTCCGGCGACGGCGCCGGAATCCTCCTTCAGATCCCCGACGTCTTCCTCCGCGAGGTCGCCGGATTCGAGCTGCCCGAGGCCGGCTCGTACGCCGTCGGCATCGGCTTCCTGCCCGCCGACGACGCCACGGACGCCGTCTCACGTATCGAGACGATCGCCGCCGAGGAGGGCCTGACCGTCCTCGGCTGGCGCGAGGTCCCCGTCGCCCCCGAGCTGCTCGGCTCCACCGCCCGCTCGACGATGCCGGCCTTCCGCCAGCTGTTCGTCGCGGACGGCGTGAGCGCGGGTATCGCACTGGACCGCAAGGCGTTCCTGCTGCGCAAGCGCGCCGAGCGCGAGGCCGGTGTCTACTTCCCGTCCCTCTCCGCCCGGACGATCGTCTACAAGGGCATGCTCACCACCGGGCAGCTGGAGCCGTTCTTCCCGGACCTCTCCGACCGCCGCTTCGCGACCGCGATCGCGCTGGTCCACTCGCGGTTCTCCACCAACACCTTTCCGAGCTGGCCGCTCGCCCACCCGTACCGTTTCGTCGCGCACAACGGCGAGATCAACACGGTCAAGGGCAACCGCAACTGGATGCGCGCCCGCGAGTCGCAGCTGGCTTCGACGGCGTTCGGC
The DNA here is from genome assembly GCF_042790125.1 of Streptomyces scopuliridis. Classification (GTDB taxonomy): domain Bacteria; phylum Actinomycetota; class Actinomycetes; order Streptomycetales; family Streptomycetaceae; genus Streptomyces; species Streptomyces scopuliridis_A. The sequence continues at coordinate 120,713 of NZ_JBHTZS010000002.1, read as the reverse complement.
TCCGCCGACAGTGGACGCGGTGGTACGGAAGCGCTGGAGCGGATCTTCCCCGTCTGTACGCCGGACGCCTCCGACTCCGCGTCCTTCGACGAGGTACTCGAACTGATCCACCTCGGCGGCCGGTCGCTGCCGCACTCCGTGCTGATGATGGTCCCCGAGGCGTGGGAGAACCATGACTCCATGGACCCGGCCCGGCGCGCCTTCTACCAGTTCCACGCCACGATGATGGAGCCCTGGGACGGCCCCGCCTGTGTCACCTTCACCGACGGCACCCAGGTCGGCGCGGTCCTCGACCGCAACGGACTGCGTCCGGGCCGCTACTGGGTGACCGACGAAGGGCTCGTCGTCCTCTCCTCCGAGGTCGGCGTCCTCGACATCGACCCGGCCAAGGTCGTCCGCAAGGGCCGCCTCCAGCCCGGCCGGATGTTCCTCGTCGACACCGCCGAGCACCGCATCATCGAGGACGACGAGATCAAGGCGTCCCTCGCTGCCGAGCAGCCCTACCAGGAGTGGCTGGAGTCCGGCGAGATCGAGCTGTCGGATCTGCCCGAGCGCGAACACATCGTGCACACCCACGCCTCCGTCACCCGCCGCCAGCAGACCTTCGGCTACACCGAGGAGGAGCTGCGCGTCCTGCTCGCCCCGATGGCACGGGCCGGCGCCGAGCCGATCGGCTCCATGGGCACGGACTCGCCGATCGCCGCGCTCTCCTCCCGGCCCCGGCTGCTCTTCGACTACTTCACCCAGCTCTTCGCGCAGGTCACCAACCCGCCGCTGGACGCCATCCGCGAGGAGCTGGTCACCTCGCTGCGCTCCTCGCTCGGCCCGCAGGGCAATCTGCTGGAGCCGGTCGCCGCGTCGTGCCGCAGCGTCACGCTGCCCTTCCCGGTGATCGACAACGACGAGCTGGCCAAGCTCGTCCACATAAACGCCGACGGCGACATGCCCGGCATGAAGGCCGCCACGCTCTCCGGTCTCTACCGGGTCGGCGGCGGCGGTGACGCCCTCGCCACCCGTATCGACGAGATCTGCGCCGAGACCGACGCCGCGATCGAGAGCGGCGCCCGGATCATCGTGCTCTCCGACCGGCACTCCGACGCCGAGCACGCCCCGATCCCCTCGCTGCTGCTGACCGCGGCCGTGCACCACCACCTCATCCGTACCAAGCAGCGCACCCAGGTCGGGCTGCTGGTCGAGGCCGGCGACGTCCGCGAGGTGCACCATGTCGCGCTGCTCATCGGCTACGGCGCCGCCGCTGTCAACCCGTACCTCGCCATGGAGTCCGTCGAGGACCTGGTCCGCGCCGGTACGTTCATCGAGGGGCTGGCGCCCGAGCAGGCGATCAGGAACCTGATCCACGCGCTCGGCAAGGGCGTCCTGAAGGTGATGTCCAAGATGGGCATCTCCACCGTCGCCTCCTACCGGGGCGCGCAGGTCTTCGAGGCCGTCGGCCTGGACCAGTCCTTCGTCGACAAGTACTTCAACGGCACCGCCACCAAGATCGGCGGCGCCGGTCTCGATGTCGTCGCCGAGGAGGTCGCCGCCCGGCACGCCAAGGGCTACCCGGCCTCCGGGATCTCCGCGAGCCACCGCAAGCTGGAGATCGGCGGCGAGTACCAGTGGCGCCGCGAGGGCGAGCCGCATCTCTTCGACCCGGAGACCGTCTTCCGGCTCCAGCACGCCACGCGCTCGCGCAGCTACGACATCTTCAAGCAGTACACGAACCGGGTGAACGAGCAGTCCGAGCGGCTGATGACGCTGCGCGGCCTGTTCAACTTCGCCTCCGGCCGTACGCCCGTACCGCTGGACGAGGTCGAGCCCGCCTCCGAGATCGTCAAGCGCTTCTCCACCGGCGCCATGTCGTACGGCTCGATCTCCCGCGAGGCGCACGAGACCCTCGCCATCGCCATGAACCAGCTGGGCGGCAAGTCCAACACCGGCGAGGGCGGCGAGGACGCGGACCGGCTCTACGACCCGGCCCGCCGCTCCTCCATCAAGCAGGTCGCCTCCGGCCGCTTCGGCGTCACCAGCGAGTACCTGGTCAACGCCGACGACATCCAGATCAAGATGGCCCAGGGCGCCAAGCCCGGCGAGGGCGGCCAGCTGCCCGGCCACAAGGTCTACCCGTGGGTCGCCAAGACCCGGCACTCCACCCCGGGCGTCGGGCTGATCTCCCCGCCGCCGCACCACGACATCTACTCCATCGAGGATCTCGCCCAGCTGATCCACGACCTCAAGAACGCCAACCCGCAGGCCCGCATCCATGTGAAGCTGGTCTCCGAGGTCGGCGTCGGCACCGTCGCCGCGGGCGTCTCCAAGGCGCACGCCGATGTCGTCCTGATCTCCGGCCACGACGGCGGTACGGGCGCCTCGCCGCTCACCTCGCTCAAGCACGCGGGCGGCCCCTGGGAGCTGGGCCTCGCCGAGACCCAGCAGACCCTGCTGCTCAACGGCCTGCGCGACCGCATCGTCGTACAGACCGACGGCCAGCTGAAGACCGGCCGCGATGTCGTCATCGCCGCGCTGCTGGGCGCCGAGGAGTTCGGTTTCGCGACCGCGCCGCTCGTCGTCTCCGGCTGCGTCATGATGCGCGTCTGCCATCTGGACACCTGCCCGGTCGGTATCGCCACCCAGAACCCGGTGCTGCGCGAGCGGTTCTCCGGCAAGGCCGAGTACATCGTCAACTTCTTCCAGTTCGTCGCCGAGGAGGTCCGCGAACTCCTCGCGGAGCTGGGCTTCCGTACGCTCGAAGAGGCCGTCGGCCACGCCGAACTGCTCGACACCGAGCGGGCCGTGAACCACTGGAAGGCGCAGGGCCTCGACCTGAAGCCGCTCTTCCATGTGCCCGCGCTGCCCGAGAACGCCGTACGCCACCAGGTCATCGGCCAGGACCACGGCCTGGAGAAGGCGCTCGACAACGAGCTGATCAAGCTCGCCGCCGACGCGCTGAGCGCCGAGAGCGCCGAGGCCGCCCAGCCCGTACGCGCCCAGATCGGCATCCGGAACATCAACCGGACCGTCGGCACCATGCTCGGCAACCAGGTGACGAAGAAGTTCGGTGGCGCGGGCCTGCCCGACGACACCATCGACATCACCTTCACCGGCTCCGCGGGCCAGTCCTTCGGCGCGTTCCTGCCGCGCGGTGTCACGCTCCGCCTGGAGGGCGACGCCAACGACTACGTCGGCAAGGGCCTCTCCGGCGGCCGGGTCGTCGTACGGCCCGACCGCGGCGCCGACCACCTCGCGGAGTACTCCACCATCGCGGGCAACACCATCGCCTACGGCGCGACCGGCGGCGAGCTGTTCCTGCGCGGCCGGACCGGCGAGCGCTTCTGCGTCCGCAACTCCGGCGCCACCGTCGTCTCCGAGGGCGTGGGCGACCACGGCTGCGAGTACATGACCGGTGGCCACGCCGTCGTCCTCGGCGAGACCGGCCGTAACTTCGCGGCCGGTATGTCGGGCGGCATCGCGTACGTCATCGACCTCGACGCCGACAACGTCAACGCCGGCAATCTGGGCGCCGTCGAACAGCTCGACGACACCGACAAGCAGTGGCTGCACGATGTGGTGCGCCGCCACCAGGAGGAGACGGGCTCCACCGTCGCGGAGAAGCTGCTCGCCGAGTGGGACACCGCGGTGGACCGCTTCAGCAAGATCATCCCGACCACGTACAAGGCAGTGCTCGCCGCCAAGGACGCCGCCGAGCTGGCCGGTCTCTCGGAGACCGAGACCACCGAGAAGATGATGGAGGCGGCGACCAATGGCTGACCCGAAGGGCTTTCTCACCACCGGGCGCGAGGTCGCCAGGACCCGCCCCGCCGAGGAGCGCGTCAAGGACTGGAACGAGGTCTACGTTCCGGGCTCGCTGCTCCCGATCATCAGCAAGCAGGCCGGACGCTGCATGGACTGCGGCATCCCGTTCTGCCACAACGGCTGTCCGCTCGGGAATCTGATCCCCGAGTGGAACGACTACGCGTACCGCGAGGACTGGACGGCCGCGAGCGAGCGGCTGCACGCCACCAACAACTTCCCGGAGTTCACCGGGCGGCTCTGCCCGGCCCCCTGTGAGTCGGCGTGTGTTCTCGCGATCAACCAGCCCGCCGTCACCATCAAGAACGTCGAAGTCTCGATCATCGACAAGGCGTGGGACAGCGGCGATGTCACCCCGCAGCCGCCGGAGCGGCTCTCCGGCAAGACCGTCGCCGTCATCGGCTCGGGCCCGGCCGGACTGGCCGCCGCCCAGCAGCTGACCCGGGCCGGTCACACCGTCGCGGTGTACGAGCGCGCCGACCGGATCGGCGGACTGCTGCGGTACGGCATCCCCGAGTTCAAGATGGAGAAGTCGCACATCAACCGCCGTATCGAGCAGATGCGCGCGGAGGGTACGAAGTTCCGCACCGAGATCGAGATCGGCCGGGACATCGACGCGGCGAAGCTGCGCAAGCGGTACGACGCCGTCGTCATCGCCGCGGGCGCCACCGTCTCGCGCGATCTGCCCGTCCCGGGCCGTGAGCTGAACGGTGTCCACTTCGCGATGGAGTACCTGCCGCTCTCCAACAAGGTGCAGGAGGGCGACCTGACCGTCTCCCCGATCTCCGCCGAGGGCAAGCACGTCGTGGTCATCGGCGGCGGCGACACCGGCGCGGACTGCGTCGGTACGGCGCACCGCCAGGGCGCCGCCTCCGTCACCCAGCTGGAGATCATGCCGAAGCCGGGCGACGCGCGCGCCGCGCACCAGCCGTGGCCGACCTTCCCGATGCTCTACAAGGTCACCTCCGCGCACGAGGAGGGCGGCGAGCGGGTCTACTCCGTCTCCACCACCCACTTCGAGGGCGACGAGGACGGCAACGTCCAGTTCCTGCACCTGGTCGAGGTGGAGTTCAAGGGCGGCAAGCTGGAGCAGAAGCCGGGCACGGAGCGGAAGATCCCGGCCCAGCTGGTCACGCTCGCCATGGGCTTCACCGGCACCGACCAGGAGAACGGTCTGGTCGAGCAGTTCGGTCTGGAGCTGGACGAGCGCGGCAACATCGCGCGGGACGCGGACTTCGCGACCAACGTGCCCGGCGTGTATGTCGCCGGGGACGCGGGCCGCGGTCAGTCCCTGATCGTGTGGGCGATCGCCGAGGGCCGCTCGGCGGCGCGCGGTGTGGACCGGATGCTGACCGGCGCGAGCGATCTGCCGGCCCCGATCCGTCCGACGGACCGTGCGCTGACGGTCTGATACGTCACCGGCGCCATCGGCGCCATCGGTTTCAAAGACTCCCGTACAACGGCGTACGGGCGGTGTCGGCCCGGGGAGCGTCTCCCGGGCCGTCCCGCAAGACGCGGCGCCTGCCCCCAGTCCCCGACCGGACGATGGCAGGCGCCGTGGCGTGCGTAACGGCTGGCATAATCGCGAGACTCGCCACCTCGCGAGACTTGCCACTCCGCGAGACTCGCCACCCGTCGACCGCAGAGGATCCAGCATGGTCACCGCATCCGCCCCGGAAACGGCGCCCTCCGGACCGGCCATCAGCCTCCGGAAGGTGGAGGAGACGGCCCCGGCGCTGGTCAGCCTCTACAAGAGCGCGGCGGTCTCGCTGGCGAAGAACGGACTGGGCGGAGAGCGGGCGGCCGTCTATCTGGTGCTCGACTACTCAGGCTCCATGCGGGAGTACTACAAGGACGGCAGCGTTCAGGCCCTGGCCGACCGGGTGCTGGGACTCTCCGCGCATCTCGACGACGACGGCACCGTGCCCGTCGTCGTCTTCTCCACGGACATCGACGCGGAGTCGGACATCTCGCTGGCCGGCCACCACGGACGGATCGACGCGATCATCGCCGGGCTCGGTCACATGGGCAAGACCAGTTACCACCTGGCCATGGACGCCGTCATCGACCACTACCTGGACAGCGGCTCGACCGCCCCGGCGCTGGTGGTCTTCCAGACGGACGGCGGCCCGGTCAGCAAGCCGGCCGCCGAGCGGTATCTCTGCAAGGCGGCCGAACTGCCGCTGTTCTGGCAGTTCATCGGCTTCGGCGACCCGGACAGCAGACAGTTCGACTTCCTCAGGAAGCTCGACGAACTCGCCGTCCCGGCGAAGCGGCGCGTCGACAACGCCGGGTTCTTCCACGCGGGCAAGGACCCGCGCCGGGTCGAGGACTCCGTCCTGTACGACCGGCTGGTCGGCGAGTTCCCCCAATGGCTGAGCCGGGCACGGGAGTTGGGCATCGTCACATGAGGCCCCGGATCCTGCGCGCGGCGGGGCGGGCGGCCGTGCCGTGGAAGAACGGCGGCGGAGTCACCCGCGAGATCGCCTCCTGGCCCGAGGGCGCGGGTACGGCGGACTTCGACTGGCGGATCAGCGTCGCGGACGTCGCGGCCGACGGCCCGTTCTCCACGTTTCCCGGGGTCGACCGGACGCTGACCGTGGTCGAGGGCGCGGGCATGGACCTCATGGTCGGCGACCGGCGCGAGCTGGTCGACGAGCGCGGTGTCCCGGCGGACTTCCCGGGCGATCTCCCCACGCACTGCCTGCTGCTGGCGGGCCCGGTCGTCAACTTCAACGTCATGTGGCACCGGGAGCGGGTCTCGGCGTCGGTCGCGGTCGTACGCGGCTGCCTCCCGGTCCCCGTACCACCGGGGGCGACGGTGGTGGCCGTCGCGCTGGAGGGTCCGGCGACGCTCGGGAGCGTCATGCTGACCCGGTACGACGCGGTGCTTCTGACCTCGGGGGCGGCCACGGGGGCGCCGGCGCCGGGCCGGGAGTGGGAGGCGACGCCGGGGCCGGCGGAGCCGGTGTCCGGACTGGAGCCGGGGTCGGTGTCGGGGCCGGCGCTGGGGCCGGAGTCGGCGCCGGGGCCGGGGAGCGCGCCCCTGACGCTCCGGAGCGAGGGACCGGCGGCGCTGGTCACGCTCCGGCGAGCAGCCCGTCGATGAGCACGCGAAGCTTCCACGCGGCACGGGTCGCCCCGTCACCCCCGGTCAGCAGCGGGGTCAGCGCGCGGATCGTGGGGTAGCGCTCGGCGGGCAGCGACCGGTAGAGGGCGTCGAGCCGGCCGGTGAACGCCTTCTCCGCCTCGGCCGACGAGCCACCCGGCCGCTCCTGGCTCCGCCGGGCGCGGGACCACATCGCCTCCTCCAGCGCGGACGAGGCGATGTACTGGCCGATCAGATCCGCGGCCCAGGCGCAGGCGGCGTCGCTGATCCCGCCGGACCGCAGCAGCCGCAGCAACTCCTCGGTGATACGCAGGATGTGCGGACCGGGCAGAGCGCCTGTCATACCGACGGTGGCGATGTCGTTGTGGGCGGCGAGCGCGGTCACGGCGCGGTCCACGAGCAGTTCGAGCCGGGTGCGCCAGTCCCCGTCCGCCTCGGTGGGCAACTCGACACCCGCCACGGCCAGGTCATGGGCGAGGGCCATCAGCGCGCCCCGGTCGGGCACATACACATACAGAGAGGCGGGCCCCGTCTGTACGGCCTGGGAGACCCGCCGCATGCTCACCGCCTCGCACCCCAGCTCGTCCACGAGGGCCAGGGTGGCGGCCACGATCGCGTCGAGGCTCAGTGTGGTTTTCGCGGACCTGGTCCGGGGGCGGGCGGGCATGGCCCTCATCCTAGCTTGACGAACGACGTTCGCTAAGGGCAGTCTGCCATTGACGAACACCGTTCGTTCCGCCTCGTTCGCTCCCTCCGAAGGAGACCCGTCATGACCTGGGACGTACACCGCCTGCCGCGCGCCGAGGGCAAGACCTTCCTGGTCACCGGCGGGAACGCGGGGATCGGCTACTTCGTCGCGGAGCAGCTCGCCACGACCGGGGCCGTGGTCGTCATCGCCGGCCGCAGCACGTCGAAAGCCGAAGCGGCGACGGACTCGATCCGCTCGCGCGTACCGGGCGCGCGCGTGCGCCACATACCGCTGGACCTCGCCGATCCCGCCTCGATCGGGAAGAGCGTGTACGCGCTCGACGTCGAGGCCCTCGACGCGGTGGTCCTGAACGCCGGTGTCCTGCTGGACGATCCACCGCGCCGCGAGACCGCCGCCGGCCATGAGCTGATGTTCGCCACCAACCACCTGGGACACTTCGCCCTGACCGCGTATCTCGCCCCGCTGCTCCACGCCGCGCCCGCCGCCCGGGTCGTCACCACGGGCAGCTTCGCCGCCGGAAGCGAACGGATGGACCTCGACGACCTCCAGAGCACCCGCGACTACCGGCCCAAGCGCACCTACGGGCGCTCGAAACTGGCGCAGATGCTGTTCGGCCTCGAACTCGACCGCCGGCTGCGGGCGTCACACACCACCACCATCAGCGTGGTGTCCCACCCCGGCGGCGCCCTGGACGCCCTGACACCTTCCCGCCCGCCGCTGCACGTGCGCACCACGGGCCGGCGGCTGCGCGGTCTGCCGCTGGGACTCCTGGTCCAGGGCAAGGAAGCGGGCGCGTGGCCGGCGGTCCGAGCCGTCCTCGACCCGTCCGTACACGGCGGCCTGTTGATCGGCCCCCGGGTACTCGGCCTGCGCGGCAGACCACGGTTCGAGCGGCCGCGGGAACACCTCGCCGACACCGCCACGGCGCGACACCTGTGGACGGCCAGCGTCTCCCTGACGGGCACGGACCCGGCTCCCGGTGTCGGCTGAGCGCGGCGGGACTGTTGGCTGTTTACCCGTGAAGGAGACCGCTTTCCGGCAGGAGCGTCGCCATGGGGCCGCACGGGGTGAGCCGGTCGACGGATTGCGGGTCACGGCCTGCTGGGTGGCCCACTGGGCGGTCTCGTGGTCGGGGTATGTGGCAGAACGAGTTGCGCATGGTCATCGCCTTCGGCTCAGTAAGCGTTGAACCGCCAGAAAACGCCGACCTCGGAGGCCGATACGACGAGGAGCCCGAGGTCCATCAGGTGCTCCGTGATTCCGACTCCACCTCTGATGGGCTGGAAGAAATCCGGATCCCTTGTGGTGCGAGCGTTTCCGGCTGTCGTGTAACAGATGGCATCGCGCCCGAACCGTGCGAGCAGGATGCGGGCGTCGGCGAGTAGTTGCTCTTTCCTGTTGACGAAGTCCGGAATGTTCTTGACCTCGAACCATTCATCGGTCAACGCCACAATCAATGGTGCGGCCGAGTCCAGGGAGATCTCATGGAGACCTTCACCGAGGGCGCTTTCCGGGGACAGGGTGAAGGGGAACGAGCGCGGCCGTTGCTCGGCTTCTGCCGGATCGCTCTCGCTGTCCCAGTCGAGCGTCACCCAGCCGCGCGGGTCCTGCGTCTCCTGGGCCATGATCGCGAGGGCGTCCGTACGCCAGTCCTCGGTGGCACCATCAAAAAGAGCTACGACCAGCTCGGCCGTCTGATCTCGTACACCGACGCCGACGGCGGTGTGTCCAAACTCAATCACTACAGCTCCGACGACGACACCTCGCGCTGGACCGTGGAGGACACCGCGACCGGCGCTCCGACCCGTAGCGTCAACGGCTTCGACGGGTCGCCGCGGACCACTGGTTCTGGGACCCGTACATCACGGACCTACGTCTCCTCGTACCGGATCGTCTACACACGAGGCTGACCGGACCGCTGACCGACCCTGAGTAGTGTGGCGATCCGCGGACCACTCTGCGGATCGCCACCGCCATCCCCCCGAAGCCCCGCCGACCCGCACCGGAGACCCCTCATGCCGTTCGTCATCGCCCTCATCGGAATCTCCCTGCTGGGCCTCACCCTGTGGTACTCGCTGCGCGTCACCAAGCTGCGTGACCTGCCCACCTGGCGCAGATTCCTCCCCCTGAGCCTTCTCGCGCTGTCCACCGCGGCCAGCCTGCTGCGAGCCGCCGACATCCCCCAGGTCGCCAACGCGGTCGCGTTCCCCCTGCTCCTGGCCGCGATCGCGGTGTCGGTGACGGAGGTACGGGCGGAGAGCGGGCGGCGCGGTGCGGTCGTCCTCGGCGAGAAGTGACTCCCTCGGGGAAGCACCCGCTCACGTTGTTTCGGCGCTGAGGGTCTGTGCGACGGACCGGCGGGCCGCGATGCGGGCGGGCAGGGCGGTGAGTACGGCTGTCGTCAGTACGGCCGTGAGCGCGGCGCCGAACAGCCACCAGGCCGGAGGGGAGACCGTCCCCGCGTTGCTGAAGGGCCAGCAGAAGGCGATTCCCAGGGGGACGCCGACGAGGGCGCCGGGCACGGTGGGCAGGAGTTGTGCGGCCGAGAGCCCGGCCGTGATCTGTCCGGGGGTGGCGCCGAGAGTACGGGCGACGGCCATGGTGTGCCGGGCCTCCAGCGCCGTGGTCCACGTGGTCGTGAGGGTGTTCACGGCGGCGAGGGTGACCAACGCCGCGGCGACGACGACTATCATCTGCCGGCTTTGCGCGTCCTTCAGGCTGCCCAGGTGGGACGAGCCGATCCCGTAGCTCACCTGGCGCTGGACGAAGATGATCAGCAGTGCCGTGATCGTGATGACGGTGGCCGCGATGCCGCATGCCTGCGAGAAGGCGCGGCCGGGCCGACGGGCGATCAGGCGCAGCCCGAGCAGGACAGGGACCGGCAGCATCGCGGACAGCCGTGTCAGACGGGCCCGGTGGGCGGGTCGGTGCGCGGTGTCGGCCAGCGCGGCGACGGTTTCGGTGCGCACGGCCCGCAGGGTCGGGCCGAGGGTGGTGAGGACGGCCACGGCCAGGGCGACGACGGTGGTGAGGGCGATGGTGCCGCCGCTCGGTCCGGCGGAGACGGTCAGCAGGCTGGCGGTGGGGTTGACGATGGCGGGCTGGGTGAGCCGCGCGGCCAGCAGGCCGAGTGCGTCGGCGATCAGTGCCAGGGTCACGTACTCGGTGAGCAGGACGGCGGCGATGAGGCCGGGCGTGGCGCCGACGGCCTTGAGCAGTCCCACGCGGCGGGTCTGCCGGGCGGCGCGTCCCGCGGCGAGAGTGGCCACGCCCGCGATGGCGAGGAAGCTCAGCAGCCAGCTGCCGATGACCAGGATCGGCTGGCTCGCCTCGATGATCGTGGCGTCCTGGACGATCATGAACTGCCAGCTCTGGAAGTTCGCGTGGACCGAGGGGCCACGGTGCGAGTCGATGAACGCCTGGGTCGCGTCCGGGTCGCGCAGCTTCAGGTAGAGGAGGGAGGCCACCGGCAGATCCCTGGAGGCCAGCTCCCGGGTGTCCTGTTCGCTCATCCAGACCAGACCGCTGTAGTCACTCGGCCCGCCGCCGGGACCGGTCAACTGCGCGAACGGATAGACGGTGCCGGCAGCGCTCACGGCCGTCCCGACGACCGGCAGGGAGCGGCCGGCGACGGTGACGTGGTCGCCGACGCGGACGCGCAGCGCGGTGGCGAAGCCGCGTTCGACCACGACGCCTCCGGAGCGTACCCAGCTGCCGGAGGTCACCAGAGGGCGGTCCACCGGGCCCGGTTTCGCGTCGGCGGCAGTCACCACCACCTGCGAGGTGGAGCCGTTCGCCGTGAGTTCCGAGTAGTACTGGAGGTAGGGACCGCTGTGGGCGGTGACCGCGGGGTCGCTCGTCAACGAGACCTGAGTCGCGGTCGTGGCGGGGGAGTTGTCGGGTGAGACCGCCACCACGTCCGGCCCGGCCGTGACGGCGCGTGTGTGGCGGTAGAGCGTCTCGGTCGCCGCGCCCAGCGACGCGCCCAGGGCCAGCATGCAGGTGGCGACCGTGAGGGAGAGCAGAAGAATCGCGGCCTGGCCGGGGTGGTGGCGTACATCGGACCGGACGAGGCGGAACACGAGCAGGATACGGCCCATGACGGTCAGCCCTCCCAGCCGTGGATGCCGCCCACCGGCTGCCCGTGGTCCGTCATCCAGGTGTCGTCGACGAGTTGGCCGTCGCGCATCGACACGAGCCGGTCCGCGGTGGCCGCGACCCGCTCGTCGTGCGTGACGATCACGAGGGTCTGCCCCGCGGTACGCAAGCCCTCAAAAAGCCGCAGCACGTCGAGGGTGGCAGCCGTGTCCAGGTTCCCGGTCGGCTCGTCGGCCAGCAGCACCAGCGGCTCGTTGGCCAGGGCGCGGGCGATGGCCACCCGCTGGCGCTGTCCGCCCGACAGCTGCCAGGGCAGATGCCGGGCACGGTCGGCCAGCCCGACCTGCTCCAGCAACTGGTCCGTGCGACGCCGGGCCGTACGCGGCGAGCGTCCGGCCAGCAGTACGGGCAGCTCCACGTTCTCCGCCGCCGACAGTTCCTCGACCAGGTGGAAGGCCTGGAAGACGAAGCCCACCGACCGGCGCCGCAGTTGGGCCAGGGCCCGTTCGCCGAGGGTGTCGATGCGCCGGCCGGCCAGCCACACCTCTCCGCCGGTGGGCCGCTCCAGGCCGCCCAGCAGGTGCAGCAGGGTGGACTTCCCGCAGCCACTGGGCCCCATGACGGCCAGCATCTGTCCGGTCCGTACGTCGAGGTCGACGCCGTCGACCGCGTGAACCAGGCTTTCCCCCCGGCCATGGGTCCTTGACAGGTCGCGGGTCCGCAACACCGCGTCGAACTGGTTCATCCATCCTCGGCTTCGTTCTCGACCCTCGGCTTCGACCAGAACTGCTCGCAGGCCCGCAGCCAGCGCAGGTCCGCCTGCAACCGCAGAGCGACACCCTCCAGCAGCAAGCCGGCGGCCGAGCCGTCCGGCTCGGCCAGTAGCGCGCGCTGCGCCTGGCGCAGGCGTCCCATCAACTCGCGGCGGTGCACGGCGACCAGCTCCACCGGATCGGCGAGCCCGGCCGCTCGCGCCGCGGCCAGCTTGAGGTGGAGCTCGGCCAGGTCCTGCTTCGGCCAGTTCACCTCGGTCAGCCAGGTGGCCACCCGTTGCTGTCCGGCCGGCGTCAGCGCGTACACCTTCCGGTCCTGCGGCCCGTCCGTTCGTTCGCGGACGACCAGACCCGCTCGTTCCAGCCGGGCCAACGTCACATAGATCTGGCCCGCGTTCATCGATTCCCCGAGCGGACCGAGTACCCGCCGCAGCCACGCGCGGAGGTGGTAGCCGTGCGATGGCTCCTTCGCGAGCATCGCCAGCACCACGTCCTGCATGCGTCCTCCTCACGACCCGCTTATAGATAGCGGTTAGCCGTCGCGGGAGTCAACCGAGGCCCTGCCGCCCGGCCCTGGGACGCGTACGTCCGAGGGCCCGTCCGGGCCCTGTCGGGCCGGGCGGCGGGGCTGGGGTCACCGGTTGCCGTCGGGCACCAGGGAACCGTCGGAGGTGTCGGGCAGGGCCTGCAGGCGCTGCTCCTGGAGCGGGGCGATCGTGGTCCCGTTGAGGTCCGCGTGGACCTTCCGGGCGATGTCCTCGATCACCGTGACGCTGGCGGGCATGTCCGTGTTGTCGGCGGTCAGCACGGCGAGGCCGTAGTCATGCCCCTGCCCGGTGAACGCGCCGACGCTGTGCACACGCCAGCCTCCGCTGCTGCGCTGCAGCCAGCCGTTCTTGACGTGTACTGTCGCTCCGCTCGGCGCGCCCGCGGGGACGCCCCAGCGCTGAGCGGGGATCACGCGGTTCATCAGGTCCAGTGCGTAGGCACGGCGGTCGTCGTCGAGAACGGAGTTCGCCGAGGTGAGCAGCTGCATCAGCGTGACCTGGTCGGAGGCGTTGATCTGGGTCAGCCCCCAGTAGCCGTCCGGATCGGGGACCGTGTCCTCCATGCCCGCGAGGCGCAGGAAGTCCGAGATACGGGCGAGACCGAGCCGCTTCCACAGCGTGGTCGTCGCGTCGTTGTCGGACGCCGTGATCATTTTGCTGGTGAGGGTGCGCTCGGACGAGGTCAGGTCCCGGTTCTCGTCCTGGGCCTGGCGCAGGAGCGCGCCCAGAACGATGACCTTGACGACGCTCGCCGAGTCGTACCGCTGCTCCGCGTTGAACGCGCACGTGGTGCCTGTGGTGCGGTCGTACAGAGCGACGGAGACCCGTCCCGTGAGGGTGGCGTCCCCCACCACGGCCTGGATGTCCTCGCGGAGCCGGTCCGCGAGGCCGGCCTTGCCGGACGTGCAGGAGACCTCGGACCGGGGCTGCTCGGCGCCGGTGACGGGTGTCGCGCCGGCCGGGGAGGCCGTGGCCATGAGCGCGGCGACGGTGCCGACGAGGACGGACACCGTCGCCGTGCGCCGCAGGCGACGGGGAAGGATGGATATCTGAGAAGACAAGCGTGTTCCTTATGGGCTGTGCGGTGGGGAGTCGGGCCGAGTGCGCCGGCATGTCGTCGTGCGGCACGTCGGTTTCCCGCCTCTGGAAGATGTCCCTTTCTGTTGTTCGCGTCGAATTTCCGCGTGGAATTTCCGCGTCGAAAGTTCTGATGACCGATCAGGAGGAGTGGTTCCCCGCTCGGGCCGAACAGTCCCGTTCCCTCGCGGGCTGAACCGCCCGGCGGCACGTACCCCCCATGCGTCGGAACCAGCCCGCGCGGTGGACGAGTTGGAAGATCGCCATCACCCGGCCGCGGAACTCCGGCAGCGTCCGGAGCTGCGCCAGGCTGAGCAGGTCCCCGAGAGCTGTCCGGTCACTTCCGCCAGAACAGGTGGTGCGTCACCCCGCTCGGGCTGGGCACGACGTCCAGGTGGAACCGGTCGAGCAGTTCGTCGGGGGACTCCCAGAGCCGTACTCCGGACCCGAGCTTCACCGGCGAGACCGCCACATGCAGGGTGTCGACGAGGTCGGCGTCGAGGAACTGCCGGATGGTGGTGGCTCCGCCGCCCAGCCGGACGTCCCTCCCCCGCGCCGCTTCCCGCGCCCGCTCAAGGACGGTGGCCGGGTCGTCGTCCACGAAGTGGAACGTGGTGTCGGAGAGCGTGAACGAGGGACGCCAGTGGTGGGTCATGACGAACACCGGAGTGTGGAACGGGGGCTCGTCACCCCACCACCCGCGCCACTCGTCGTCCTGCCAGGGCCCCCGCTGGGGCCCGAACTTGTTGCGGCCCATGATCTCGGCACCGATGTTGCGGGCGTAGTCCCGCGTGAGGTAATCGTCGAGTCCCCGGCTCCCGCCCGGGTCTGTGCGCATGGGCCAGCTCGCTGTGGCACCGGCCCAGGCGAACAGCCTCTCGGGATCGACATGACCGAACGGCCGCTCAAGGGTCTGGTCCTCACCGGCGCCGATTCCGTCACTTGAGACATTGAAGTTCTGGACCCTCAGTAGCTGAACCACGTGTTCCTCCCATGGTGGTGACAACGGTGGTGAGACCCCCCGGGCCGGACAAACTCATCGCCGCGTCCGCGACGGTGGACATTGTGCGGCCTCCGAGTGTCAGCTCAGCGCTCAGCGCTCCGCCAGCAACTCCGCGTCGTGGGCCAGGACCGCCGCCTGTACGCGGTTGGCGCAGCCCGTGGTCGTCAGGATCCGGCTGATGTGGGCCTTGACCGTACCGGCGCTCAGATACAGCTGGTCGGCGATCTCCGCGTTCGACAGCCCGGTCCCGACCAGCCGCAGGACTTCCCGTTCGGCGGCGGTCAGCTTCTCCGTCCGGCGCAGGGCGGCCTGGGCGTCCTCCGTGGACCGTACGTGCTGTTCCATCAGCCGGCGGGCGATACGGGGGGCCAGCACCGGTTCGCCGTTGGCGGCGCGCCGTACCGAGTGGATCAGGTCCGTGGGGCCGGTGTCCTTGAGCAGGAAGCCGCTCGCGCCGACCCGCAGGGAGCGCGTCACGCTCTGCTCCTCGCCGAAGGCCGTGAGCATCACCACGTTCGTGGCGGGCGAGATACGGGTGATCTCCTCGGCGGCGGCGATTCCGTCCCTGCCCGGCATCTGGATGTCGAGCAGCGCCACATCGATGGTCCGGTCGCGGCAGGCGGCGACGGCTTCGCGGCCGTCGGCCGCTTCGGCCACTACCTCGATGTCCTCGGCGTTCTCCAGGATCAGCCGGATGCCGGCGCGCATCAGCGTCTCGTCGTCGGCTATGAGGACTCGTATCACGCGTTCATCTTAGGACGGCCGTTGTCAGAAGAATTATCAGGAAAGTCGCGGTGGGCAGTATGACGAGCGCCGCCGCACAGCCCGCTCCCAGCACCCGTGGCCAGGTGAGGACTTCCGTCGACAGGGGAGGGCGGGTCCCCACCGTCCGTCCGCCGGCGGTCTCGCTCGCGGGCGGCAGGGGGACGGCGGCCGTGGGCATTCCGTGCGGACGCGACGGCAGCAGGGCGGCCACCCGGAACCCGCCGTCCGGCAGCGGGCCCGCCGTGAACCAGCCCCCGAGCAGGGCGATCCGCTCCTCCAGGCCGACCAGCCCGCTGCGGTTTCCGGGCTGTGGGTGACGGCCCTCGCGCGGCGCCTTGTTGGTGACGGAGACCTCGATCCCGCCGTCCCTGTTCCTGATCTCCACGCGCGTGGGCGCCCCGGACGCGTGCTTCAGTACGTTCGTCAGCGCCTCGCGGACCACACGGTGCACCGACTGACGGGTGCGCGGGCTCGGATCAGCCGAGTCGGGGACCGACCAGTCCAGCTCCACGCTGACGCCCGCCAGCCGGGATTCGGCCACCAGGGCGCTGATGTCCTCGCGCGTCCCCCGGTCCCGTTCCGGCTCCGACGTCGCCTCCTCGCGCCGCAACAGGCCCAGGATGTCGCGTAGTTCCTCCATCGCCGTACCGGCCGTCGTACGCAGCAGCTCGGCCTGCCCGGCCAGTGGCGGTGCCTGGCGCGCGGCGGCCATCTCCAGCGCCCCGGCGTGCACCGAGATCAGGCTGAGCCGGTGGCCGAGGAGATCGTGCATCTCACCGGCGATACGGGTACGTTCCTCCATCCGCGCCGCCGCCGCCGTCAGTGAACGGGCCTGCTCCAGATACGTGTTGCGTTCCCGCAGCAGACTCACCAGGGGGCGGCGCCGGCCGAGCAGTGTCCCGGCGAGCGCGGGGAGCAGTACGAGGAGAACGGCCGAGGCGGCGTTCCCCGCCAGATGCTCCACCCAGGCGCCGGGCACGATTAGGCTTCCCGTGATGGTCATTCCGACACAGACCGCGCAGGCGATCCCCGCCGCGCGCCAGGCCCGGCGCGGCGGCGTGATGCGGCGGGTGGCGGACAGCACGATCAGCGGTACCACCGCCAGTACCCAGACGTTGGGGCCCACCAGCAACGGTCCCGTGCCCAGCACCGCCGCCACCGGCCGGTATCGCCGCAGGGGTATCAGGCACGCCGCGTACAGCGCCTCCAGCACCGCCAGTACCGGCCGCTCCGGCGGCAACAGCAGCAAGGGGATCAGCCCGAGGGCCACCGCCGGCACCACGGCCAGTGTCTCGGTGGCGACGGTACGGCGCGGGGCCCGGCGCACGGCGGGCCATACTCCCGCCGCCTCGCGCCGTACCGACCGTACGGCGTGCGCCGTCCCGGACCTCGCGCGCGCCCAGGCCCGCCGCGCGCGTCCCGGCGGCAGCCGGCTCATGTCCATCCCTGCCCTCGCCCCTCGTCCAGTCCCCTGCCCGGCCGATGGCCCCTGCCCGGTGGACGGTCCCTGACCGGCGTCTCTCCGGGCGGCAACGGTAGCGTCGGCCGGACCGCCGGGTGCCTCGCGGGGTCGGCCGCCCCTCACGCGCTCAGTCGCGGAGCCAGGTCCGCCG
The DNA here is from genome assembly GCF_042790125.1 of Streptomyces scopuliridis. Classification (GTDB taxonomy): domain Bacteria; phylum Actinomycetota; class Actinomycetes; order Streptomycetales; family Streptomycetaceae; genus Streptomyces; species Streptomyces scopuliridis_A. Next base: position 103,208 of record NZ_JBHTZS010000002.1, on the reverse strand, counting down.
TCAGCGCGGTCGGCTCCACGCCGTGCGCGCGCAGCCGCCGGGAGACCGAGCCCTCCTCGTCGTCCGCCATGTCATCGAGGAGCGCGGCCAGGAGGTGCACCGTTCCGGCCGAGGAGGCCCGGTGCTCGGCCGCGATGAGCCGGGCCGAGGCGAGGGTCCGCTCGGCGGCGGCGGAGAGCGGCACCTCATCGGGTACGGGGGACGGGTCGGCGGCGAGGGCGGACAGGGCCAGCTCGTCCGGCCGTACTCCATGCGTACGGAGCAGACCGGCGGCCCCGTTGGCGGCGGCGACCTCGGCCGGCAGCGACCGTCCCGCGACGGACAGCGCCCGGTCCAGGGCCAGGACGGCCAGCAGCAGATGGACCGGCTCCACCGCACTCCGCCCGCACCGTACGGCCTGGCGACTCGCCTCGACCGTCACCGCGAACAGCATGGACGTGCCGTCGCCGGGGTGCTGGGTCGTCCACGCCATCACCTTGCGCGCCAGCCAGTTGCTCCGGTCCTCCAGCAGCCCGGCCCGGCGCAGGACGGTCGCGGCGTGCGAGAGCGGGCGGTCGGTCGCGGGCCCGTCCGGCGACTCCCGCGAGCCGCGTGCGTCCAGCACGTCCAGTGCGGCGTACGCGGCGGTCCGGTCCAGCCGGCGCAGCGCGTACGCTTCCCGCGCCCTGCTGTTGGGGAGATCCAGCAGGGCACGGGCCACATGCCGGGTGTACACACCGGGGGACGCCTCCAGACGGGCGAGCCCGAGGGCGAGGAACAGGCAGGCGCGCAGGGCCCCGGACGGCTCGGGCCATTCCCGGTCCGCCCGGGAGACCGTCTCCGTCGTCTCCGCCGACCCTGCCGCCTCCGCCGCCTCCGCAGCCTCTGCCGTTTTGGGCACCTTCGTCGTCTTCCGGGCGCGCAGTGCGGTCTGCCACTGCGCGACGCGCCACGCGGCGGCGACCTCGTGCTCATCGGCGGGTTCGCCCGACGTCTCGTCGTCGTGGTCGTCGCTCACCCAACCGCGCCCCGCCCGGCCGCGGATCAGTCCGCTCAGCGCACCGGCCTCCCGCATGCCGGGGGCGATCGCCTCGCCGGCCGCCGAGTCGCCCATGACCAGGGTGGCGAGCAGGTCCTCCGTGCCCACGGTCCGCGACTCGCACGTGACCGCGCGCTGGAGCGTCTCCACGAGAAGTTCGCTGACATCGGTCTCGAACTCCGTGTTCGTGGAGGTGAGTTGTGGGTGATTCTCCATCGGGCGATTCCCCTTGTGGTGTGGGTGCCGGTGGGCCGGCCGATCCGCGAACGACGCTAGGTGTCCGTCCCGTGCCGCCGCATCGGCCGACCGGCCACGCTCGCGGTCCGACCGGCCACAGTCGCCATCCGACCGGCAGGCTTCCCTGACCTTCCCTAACCTTCCCTGAAACGCTCAATGGAATGGTATTTTGAGGAAGGATGAGGAATCTGAAGGGGCTGGAGTCATTGCCGCAGCAGTACTACTCGGTGGACCAGGTGGCTGAGCTGCTGGACCTCCATGTGCGAACGGTGCGCGGTTACGTACGGGACGGCCGGCTGAAGGCGACCCGTATCGGCAAGCAGTACCGGATCGCGCGCGAGGATCTGGAGGCGTTCACCGGCCGCCCGGCGGCCTCTCCCGTCCCGTCCTCCGGACCGGGGCGGCGCCATGCCGAGGCATCCGCCATCGTGCGGATCGACGCGATCGGCCCCGAGGCGGCCATCCGTCTGACGAACACGGTCATGGCCGCCATCGCGCACGGCCGGGACGGTGGTGAACGCCTGCGCGTCGAGACCGTCTACGACGAGGAACGGGCCGTGCTGAAGGTCATCATCCTGGGCGGCCTGGACAGTACCGCCGAGCTGCTGAAGATCGTCAACGCCCTGATCGGGCAACCGGATTGAACAGGAACCCGGAGGACCCGGACATGAGCGAACCCACCGAGACCCCACGGCTTATTCAGGCCCCGCAGCCCCTCCAGGCACCCCAGGTACCCCAGGCCCCCTGGGAACTCCGGCACATCCACGGCGTACCCGTTCTCCTCTGCGCTCCCGACGGTGACCCCCTGCGCGGCGAGCGCGAGGCGCTCGACCTCATCGGTGACGCGTTCTACCTCGGCGCCGCCTGGGTCGTCATCCCGGCCACCCGGTTCGAGGACGCCTTCTTCCGGCTGCGCACCCGCGTCGCCGGAGACATCGTCCAGAAGTTCGCCAGCTACCGGCTCCGCGTCGCCGTCGTCGGCGACATCGCGCGGCACGCGGCCGACAGCACCTCGCTGCGGGACTTCGTCCGCGAGAGCAACCGCGGCACACAGCTCTGGTTCGTCCCCGACCTGGAGACCCTGGGGGTCCGTCTCGGCCCCGCCACGCACGAGCCATAAATGGAGACAGAAGATGTCCGGTATTCCGTGTTGGCTGGACGCATGACATTCACCTGGTCCGATTTCGTCTCGGCGGAGCCGCGCTTCGCCGAGACCGTTCAGCGCCGATTCGCGAAGCACACCCACCATGTCCTGGCCACCCTCCGCAAGGACGGTTCCCCGCGCCTGACGGGGCTCGAAGTCCCCTTCAGGTTCGGGGAGTTGTGGTTCGGCATGATGCCGAATTCGCGTAAGGCGCTCGATCTGATGCGCGACCCGCGCTTCGCGCTGCACGCGAATCCCGGGGAGGGCGGCGAGATGGCGGACGGTGACGTCAAAGTCGCCGGACGGGCCATCGAGGTCACGGACGAGGAGACGCTTGCGCGGTTCGCGGCGACGGTCGAGCCTCCGCTGCCGTTCCACCTCTTCCGGGTGGAACTCGGCGAGGTGGTGCGGACCGGAATCGACGGCGACGACCTGGTCGTACAGATCTGGCGGCCGGGCCGGCCGCTGCGCACCGTACGGCGCGGGGGCGACGACAGCCCGCCCCGTGAGGATCACGGGTGACCGTCGCGTGGGTGCCGGGCCGTGCTAGGCTGACCGCGTTGCAGTTTTGGTACCCATGAACTTTATGTGCGCCTGACGGGAATGTTCCTCAGGCGCATTATTGTTTTTGCCGGCTTCTCCGGATGGGGCTCAATGCGGCGACGAGGAATCCGTGAAGTGCGGATTTCCGGCTCTGCACCTGTTTTAGGAGAATGACATGGCTACTGGCACCGTGAAGTGGTTCAACTCGGAAAAGGGCTTCGGCTTCATTGAGCAGGACGGCGGCGGCGCCGACGTCTTCGCCCACTACTCGAACATCGCCACCCAGGGCTTCCGTGAGCTCCAGGAGGGCCAGAAGGTCTCGTTCGACGTCACGCAGGGCCAGAAGGGCCCGCAGGCGGAGAACATCGTCCCGGCCTAATTTCCGGACGTGTACCTCGCAGCCGGGGCCCGCACCGTGCAGGTGCGGGTCCCGGCTCGCGCTGTTCTCAGGCCCAGGAAGGCTTTTTCCGAATGACTCGATCCGAACGCCCGGCTCGCGCTGCCCGCCCCGCCGGCAGGCGCCCGGTGAACTCCCGCGCGAAGGCGCCCGCGAACGGCTCGGCGAGGTCGGCCGCCCGCCGCCCCGCCGCGCGCCCGCAGGAGTTCACGCTGCCGGAGACCCTTACCCCCGCGCTGCCCGCCGTCGAGGCGTTCGACGAGCTGGACATGCCCGCAGGACTGCTCAAGACGCTCACCGCACAGGGCGTGACCACCCCGTTCCCCATCCAGGGCGCGACTCTCCCCAACTCCCTCGCGGGCCGCGACATTCTGGGCCGTGGACGTACCGGTTCCGGCAAGACGCTCGCCTTCGGACTGGCGCTGCTGGCGCGTACGGCGGGCCGGCGTGCCGAGCCGCGCGCTCCGCTCGCGCTGGTCCTCGTACCCACGCGTGAGCTGGCGCAGCAGGTGACCGACGCGCTCACCCCGTACGCCACCGCCGTCAATCTGAAGCTGACGACGGTGGTCGGCGGGCTCTCGATCAGCAAGCAGGCGGGGTCGCTGCGGCGCGGCGCCGAGGTGCTCGTCGCGACCCCCGGGCGGCTGAAGGACCTCATCGAGCGCGGCGACTGCAGGCTCGACCAGGTGTCGGTCACGGTGCTCGACGAGGCCGACCAGATGGCCGACATGGGCTTCATGCCGCAGGTCACCGCGCTGCTCAAGCAGGTCGAGCCGGACGGGCAGCGGATGCTGTTCTCGGCGACGCTGGACAAGAACATCGACCGGCTCGTACGGCAGTACCTGACCGACCCGGTCGTGCACTCCGTCGACCCGTCGCAGGGCGCGGTCACGACGATGGAGCACCATGTGCTCTACGTCCTGGACGAGACGGACAAGAAGGAGATCACCACGCGGATCGCGGCGCGCGACGGCCGGGTGCTGCTCTTCCTGGACACCAAGCGGTCGGTGGACCGGCTGGTCAAGCGGCTGCTGGCGAGCGGCGTACGGGCCTCGGGGCTGCACGGCGGCCGTTCGCAGCCGCAGCGCAACCGGACGCTGGAACAGTTCAAGAACGGTCTGGTCACCTGCCTCGTCGCGACGAACGTCGCGGCCCGCGGCATCCATGTCGACGATCTCGACCTGGTCGTGAACGTGGACCCGCCGGTCGACCACAAGGACTATCTGCACCGCGGCGGACGCACCGCCAGGGCGGGGGAGTCCGGCAGTGTCGTGACGCTCGTACTGCCCGAGCAGCGGCGCGAGATGACACGACTGATGTCGGACGCGGGGATCGCTCCCCGGTCCGCGCGGATCAAGTCCACGGACGAGGAACTGGCGACGCTCACGGGCGCGCGGGTGCCCTCCGGGGTGGCCGTCACCATCGAGGTGCCGCAGCAGCCCGTCCAGGCGAAGCCGAAGACGCGCGCGTCGCGTCCGGCCAGGAAGAACACCGGCGGGGGCGCGGGCGGAGGCTCGGGCGCCGGGGGTGGCGCGGCCCGTCTCGGCGGTGCGTCACGCGGCAGCCGTGGCCGTCGCGGCCGTCCGGACCGCGGCGCCGAGGGCGGACGCCGCACGGCCGCCTGAAGCGGACGCACGTAGTCCCGTACACGGGGAACGGAAGCCCGGTGCCGCGCTCGGCGCGCCGCCGGGCTTCCGTGTGTCCGTGGCACCGGCGGTACCACGCCCCGGCGGGCCCCGTCCCCCGTCAGTGCGCGAAGAGGGTGCTGGCCAGGACCACATGGACCGTGGTGCCGCCGAGGATGCTCAGCAGGGCGTCGCGTCGCCACAGGTGCAGGCCGATGGTGACGGCCAGAGCCACCAGGGGAGCGGTGGCGCGTGATGTGGTCAACGGGAGGTCGCGCAGGCAGTAGGCGAGCAGGATCACCATGACGCCGGCCGGCATACGGGTGCTGAGGTACTGGACGGTGCCGCTGGCGCGCAGCCGGGAGAGGGCCGCGAAGGGCAGGGCGCGCAGGGCCCAGGTGACGGCGGCGGAGACGGCGACCGCGGCGATCAGATAGGGGGTGTCAGGCACGGCGGGTCCTCCCGCGGGTGATGAGGCGCCTGGCCAGCAGGGCGGTGGTGAACAGGACGCAGGCGGCGAGCATCATCTGGCCGGGGAGAAGAAGGCGGGCCGCGAGCGCGCTGAGCAGGGCGAGGACCGGGGTGGGCAGGTCATCGCGCCGGTCCCGGATCGCGTCGAGGGCCAGGACGGTGAACAGGGCCGTGAGGGCGAAGTCCAGGCCGGTGACGCTGTCGGGGACGAGCGAGCCGAGCAGCCCGCCGACGGTGGCGCCGCCCACCCAGTACAGGTGCATGTACAGCTGGAGCCACAGGATGCGCCGGCCCGTCCAGGAACGGGCCCGCTCGCCGGTGGTCAGGGCGTACGCCTCGTCCGTCAGGGCGAAGGTGCTGTAGCCCTTCGCGAGGCGCCCGCCCACGCGGTGCAGCGGGAAGGAGAGCGTGTAGAAGACGTGCCGGATGTTGACCAGGAAGGCGGTCAGGGCGACCGTCCCCAGCGGTGCGACGGCGGCGACCAGGCCGACGAGCAGGAACTCGAACGACCCGGCGTAGATGAGGGCGGTGAACGCGCTCGCCCACCACCAGGCCAGACCGGACTGTGTGACGAGGACCCCGAAGGCGAGACCGAGCGGCACCAGCGCCAGCCCCACGGAAGCGGAGTCCTTGAACGCGGCCAGAGCCGGGGGCGCCGGGAGCGCCGGGGGCGCCGGGGGCGCGGTGGCAGGTTCGCGGGCCACGGTCGGAGGTATTCCCATATGGAAATATTAGGGAAGAATCGGCCTTATGTGGTTGCCGAAAGTGGCTCTAGGATCTGGCTATGGGCAATGAAGTGCATATCGATCGCATCGACAGTGAAATTTTGTTTCAGCTGCGCCAGGACGGGCGGCTGACCAACGTCGAACTGGCGAGACGTGTCGGTCTGACCCCGCCGCCGTGCCTGCGCCGGGTCAAGCGGCTGGAGGAAGCGGGCGTCATCACGGGCTACCGGGCCGTCGTCGACCCCGAAGCCCTCGGCCGTGGACTGGAAGTCCTCATCGACGTCGAAGTCAGTGCCAACGACCGCAAGACCTTCGAGGAGTTCGAGAACACCGTGGCGTCCTTCGAGGAGGTCATCGAGTTCCGCCGCATGTTCGGCCGCCCCGACTACTTCGTCCGCGTCGCCGTCGCCGACCATGCCGCCTACGAGGCGTTCCTCACCGGAAAACTCAGCGGCCTGTCCTGCGTCCTGCGTCTCGAATCCCATCTGACCATGAAGAACATCAAGACCGGCTCCTGACCGCCGCCCGGCGCGGGCGGGCGCCCGCTGCCCGGGACGGTGGGTTAACTTCCGGGAAATTCCACAGAGTTGCCATTGACGTGTACGCGTCTACGCGCGTCATCATGGGGGCATGCGAATTCCCCCACGGATCGCCACCCTCGGTGGCATCGCCGCTCTGGCCTCCACGCTCCTCGTCGGCGGAGTCACCGCCACCGCCACCGCCGCCCCCACCGCGGTCGGCAGCATCTGCTACTCCAGGCTGCCGGTCCAGGCCCATGACACCCTCGACCTCATCGACGCGGGCGGGCCGTTCCCGTACCCGCAGGACGGTGGCGTCTTCCAGAACCGGGAAGGCATCCTGCCGAGCCAGTCGAACGGCTACTACCACGAGTACACCGTCAAGACGCCCGGCTCCTCGACCCGCGGCGCCCGCCGCATCGTCACGGGCAACAAGACCAATGAGGACTACTACACCGCCGACCACTACGCGTCGTTCTCGCTCGTCAACTACAGCTGCTGACCGGTCGCCGACCGGAACCGGAAGGTAACCTCCGTCCCATGACGGTGACATATGTGATCGACGGGGCGGAGGTCACCGGCCTCGAAAGCTTCTGGCGGGTGATCGGCGCGGCCGTGAACGGGCCCGGCGGATACTTCGGGAGCAATCTCGACGCGCTCGCCGACTGCCTGAGCGGCGGGTACGGGACGCCGGACGACGGCGACTTCGTCATCGAATGGCGCCGGCACGAACTCTCGCGCCGCGCACTCGGCCAGGAGGAGACCGTGCGTACGCTCCAGCGGCGGCTGGAGCGTGCGCACCCCGACAACAGGGCTGCCATCCAAGGACGGTTGGACGCCGTCCGGGCCGGCGGCGGCCCGACCGTCTTCGACGAACTGGTGCGACTGATCGAGGAAGAGGCGCCCGGGGTGCTCCGGCTCCTCTGAGGCTCCTCCCGTCAGCGGCGGCGCGGGAGTGTCCGCTCCAGGCGCCGTCGCTCCGGGCCGCGCGGCACGTACCGCACGGCCTCCAGCGCCGTCCTGCGCGCGTATCCCTCCGGGTCCTCGTCGCCCAGGATCCGGGCCAGCGCGTCGACCGCGCGCGGATCGCGGCGCGCCGCCAGCCCCTTGGCCGCCTCGGCGGCCGTATTCGCGTCCGGGTCGTTCAGCCGGGCCGCCAGTGCCTCGCGCAGCTCGCGCGTATCCGCGTCCAGGCCCGCCAGCGCCACGACCGCGCGGTCCCTGACCGACGCGTCCGCGTCCCTGCTCAGCAGCGTCAGCGCCCAGAGCGCGTCGCCGTCGTCCCCCGGTACGAGCCCGGTCAGCGCGAGGGCCGCCCTGCGGCGTACCCCGGCGTCCGGGTGGCCGGTGTGGCGCAGGATCTCCGGGAGCGCGGCGGGGTCGCCGTGCTGGCCGAGCGCCACCACGACCGCGCGGACCAGCTCCGGTTCCACGGCGTGCCGGGACAGTTCGCGCAGCAGGGGCACCGCGCGGGCGGCGAACGGACTCTCCCCGTCCGCCGCGCCCAGCCGCGCCAGCACATCGGCGGCGAACGCCCGCCGCAGCGGCTCGTCGCTCGCGCACCACGCGGCGGCGGCCTGGAACGTCTCCTCGTCACCGCGCCGCCAGAGCGCGGACACCGACTCCGTCCAGTCGTCCCTGCCGGGGTCCCCGCAGTGCAGGGCCCGCCCCGCCAGCTCCTCGTACGGGGTCGGAATGCCCAGCTCCGTTTCGAGTATCGTCGCGACGGCCGCGTGCCCGTTCTGCTGCTCGCGGCCGGCCACCGGCTCGCCGTCCCGCAGCAGTTCGACGACGACGGTCTCCGAGCCGTCCTCCTCGATCCGGCGCACCACCGTCTCGTAACCGTCGCCGTAGGCGCTCAGCAGCCCGGCCCGCAGCTCCTGTTCCACGTCGCGGGTCAGCCAGCGCCGCGCCTCGGCGAGCGCCGCGTCGCGCGTCCGCGCGTACACCCCGTCCGGCGCGCCCGCGCCGTAGCGCAGCAGGACCCGCACGGCGGGCGCGGAGCCGCGGCGGGCGGCCAGCAGCAGCGGCGACTCCCCGCCGGGGCCCGGCAGATCGGGGTCGGCGCCGTACTCCAGCAGCGCTTCGACGGTGTCCGCGAAGCCCTGCACGACCGCCCAGGCGACCGCCGTGAAGCCGAACTCCTCGCGGCCGTCGGGCGGGGCACCGGCGGCGAGCAGCGCACGGACGACCTCGGTGTGCCCGCCGCAGGCCGCACCGCACAGCGGCAGATCGCCGCCGTCCCGGCCGCTGGCCCGGCGGGGGTCGGCGCCGGCCGTGAGCAGCAGCCGTACGAGACCGGGCTCGTCGCTGACCGCCGCGCGGTAGAGGATCGTTTCGCCGTCTCCGTCGGCCGACTCGGCGGAGACACCGGCGCGCAGCAGCCGGACCACCGTGTCGTCGGCGCCGCCGCCCACCGCCGCGAACAGCTCTTCGACGCCGGCGCCCGCTGTCGGCTCATTCGTCATGCTTCGACCCTACGTTCGCCAGGGTTCCGCCGTCGCCCGGGATACGGGAGCCCGGGATACGGGAGAGAGAGGGGACCCGCATACGGCGGCGGGGCCCGCCCGCTCAGGTGTCGCAGTCCAGCACGCTCCCGCACAGTCCGCACCGCGCCCGCACCCGGCCGCGGACCGGCACCCGGATGCGCTGGAGGCAGGTGGGGCAGGGGAACGAGACGCGCAGCCCGTCCGCCAGCCGCTCGAAGGTGTACGGCGCGTGGGGCGCGGCGGGGGCGGGCACGGCGCCCGGGTGGTCCAGCGCGTAGCGGCGGTCCTTGGCGTACCGGTGCCGGCCCGACCAGCCGGCGGTGGTCAGCGGCGGCTGCTGCTCGTCGCGCAGCGACTGCGCCCTGCCCTTCGTGTACGACGTGTACCCCTGCGGGCTGGTGAACCAGATCCGGGGGTCCTCGTCGAACACGAGCGCGCGCTTCGCCAGCACATAGCCGAACTCCTCGGGGGTGAGGTAGCCGAGTTTCTGGCTGGAATCGCGGTCCTTGCGATAGGCGTCCAGCAGCAGCCAGCCCGCGCCCAGATAGGTCGTGGCGGTGTCGGTGAGGATCTCGTTGTCGCGGGTGCCGGGGAAGGAGAGGCCGAGGCGGTGCAGCAGGACATGGGTGATCTCATGGGCGAGGGCCGCCCCGATGTCCCTGCGGTGGGTACGGAAGCGGTTGTTCAGCTCGATGAAGTACTCCGGCCCGGCGGTCAGCTCGACATTCGCCGCGTGCTCCATGTCGCGGAAGCTCACGATCACCCGCGCGTCCGGCAGCCGCAGCTGCTGGACCAGGGCGTGGGCCACGCGCTGGGTGCCCAGATAGAGATCGTCCACGTCGGAGAAGGCGACATCGGCGGGGGCCACGCTGGGGGCGTACGCGCGGATTCCGTCGGCCGAGAGCCGCCGGTAGAGCGCCGTGATGGCCGCGCGCGCCGTGTCGAGATGCGGATAGCCGTGCTGGACCTCGCCGCCGTTCGTCACGTCCGTACCCCCTGCGTCCCGCGGCCCCGCGTCCGGATTCACCCGCGCGGGACGGCCGGGCCCGCTCGCGTCAACTGTACGGGGGCACCCCGGGCGCCGGAGGGTCACGCCCGGCGGGCGCGTCCGTTCAGCGGACGGCGCGTCCGACCGGTGGGCGGCATGTCTGACCGGTGGACGGCGCGTCCGTTGAGAGGACGGCGCGTCCGGTCAGAGGACGGGGTGTCCGATCAGGGGACGGTGGCCGACGGATGGTTCTGCCGGGTGGCCGAAAGCAGGTTCTTGTGGCGTGGCTGATCCCCTCCGCATAATCCGGATCACGCCTTCTTGTCGGGCTCATGTCACCGCCGTGCAACGCGCGTTGACCGGGGCCCGCCTTGAGGGCGAATCCCTCATGCCCCCCATGAAAGGCAGACCGTTGAGCATTCTGGGTGTCCTCAAGAGAACCGCCGCCGCCGGTGCGGTCGTGCTCGCCGCCATCAGCCTCCAGCCGTCCTCCGCTTCTGCCGCGCCCGCGCCGGTCGCGCCCAAGACCCAGGCCGCGGCGCCGCTCGCACCGCCCGTCGTCGGCGGCACCCGCGCCGCTCAGGGCGAATTCCCCTTCATGGTCCGGCTTTCCATGGGCTGTGGTGGCGCGCTGTACTCGCCGACCATCGTGCTGACCGCCGCGCACTGTGTGAGCGGATCGGGCAACAACACCAGCATCACCGCCACCGCCGGTGTCGTCGACCTCCAGAGCACCAGCGCCATCAAGGTCAAGTCCACCAAGGTGCTCCAGGCCCCCGGCTACAACGGCGTGGGCAAGGACTGGGCGCTGATCAAGCTCGCCGCGCCCATCAACCTGCCGACGCTGAAGATCGCCACCACCACGCAGTACAACACCGGCAACTTCACCGTCGCCGGCTGGGGTGCGGCCACCGAGGGCGGCGCCCAGCAGCGCTACCTCCTCAAGGCCACCGTCCCGTTCGTCTCCGACGCCAGCTGCAACGCGTCGTACGGCGGCGACATCATAGCGAGCGAGGAGATCTGCGCCGGCTACCCCCAGGGCGGCACGGACACCTGCCAGGGTGACTCGGGCGGTCCGATGTTCCGCAAGGACAACGCCGGAGCCTTCATCCAGGTCGGCATCGTGAGCTGGGGCAACGGCTGCGCCCGGCCCAACTACCCCGGTGTCTACACCGAGGTCTCGACCTTCGCCTCGCAGATCGCCTCGGCCGCGTCGACTCTGTGATGTGACCCCGCGGCACACCCCGCAGTACACCCCGTAGAACACTGAGGCGGGGCAGGCGGTTGGACGGTTAGTCCAACACCTGCCCCGCCTTTGTCCATGGGCGCACCCGCACCTCGCGACGCACATTGACGTGCACGGATCCCTCCATCCGTGTGCCGAATCCGTGAACGAAAGAGGAGCGAGCGTGTACGCCAACGCAGCAGACCGCGGCCCCCGCCGCAGAACCGTCGTCGCCGCCACCGCACTCGCGGGCGCCGGCGTCGCCCTCGGTGCGTCCCCCGCCCCGGCCGCCGGCCCGTCGTCCGACGGGGCGCGGGGGACCGGGACCGTGCTGCGCTCCCGCGAGCTGGACGTACGGGTCGACACCGGCTTCCCGCGCGTCATCTCGTACACCGACCGGGAGACCGGCGCCCTGCTGTACGGGCAGCGCGACCCGGTCACCTCCGTACGGATCGACGGCACGGACCACACGCCGAATGTGACGGCCCGGCGCGCCGGGAGCGGCCGGATCGCGTACGCCCTCGCCTTCGACGGCGGCACCGGGATCGACATCGAGATCGCCGTCTCCGGATGGCGCGTCGACTGGCGGGTCACCCGGATCTCCGACACCCCCGCCCTGCGCGTCGGCACCCTGGAACTGCCCGGGCTGGCGCTGCTGTCCGTACGCGCCGACCAGCCCGGCGCCGTCCTGCTCACCGCGCGCGTCGAACTGGACAAGGCCAAGAGCGGCGACACGCTGACCGCGATCACCGCCGGCACCCCGGAGCGGGACCCGGCGGGCTGCGCGTACGCCGTCGTCGTGCACGACCGGCTCGGCGGCGCGGTCGAGACCAACACCGTCTACGACCGGCCCGCCGACACGCCCGGCGCCGCCTGGGACAACGGCCGGCTGTGGCATCGCGTCGTGCGCGCCGACGACGGCGTCACCGAGGGGCGGCTGCGCTGCGGGCAGTGGACCCACCGCGCGGCGACCGCACCGGTGGACGCCACCGAACCGCTGCCGTACGCCACCGTCATCGTCACCCGGAAACGGGACGACGCGGGCGCGGGCGGAGCCGACCGCGCGGTCGACTGGCAGGACGCGGCCATCGCCTTCCGCGACATCATGGTCAGCCCGCTCGGCGCCGAACAGCAGCATCTGCGGGTCGTCCCGCACATCCCGTTCAACTTCGCCAGCCAGGCCACCAACCCGTTCCTGGCCGTGCTCGACCAGGTCAAGCGGATCTCGCTGGCCACGGACGGGCTGCGGCAGTACACCCTGCTCAAGGGCTACCAGTCGGAGGGCCACGACTCCGCCCACCCCGACTACGCGGGCAACTACAACCAGCGCGCGGGCGGCCTCGACGACCTCAACACCCTGGTCAGGGAGGGCAGGAGGTGGCAGAGCGACTTCGGGGTCCATGTCAACGCCACCGAGTCGTACCCCGTCGCCCACGCCTTCTCCGAGACGCTCGTGGACAAGAACGACAGGCAGTGGGACTGGCTCGACCAGAGCTATCGCATCGACGCCCGCCGCGATCTGGTCTCCGGCGACATCATCAAACGCTTCCAGGATCTGCGCGATCAGGCCGACCCCGCGCTGAACACCCTGTACATCGACGTCTTCAAGGAGTCCGGCTGGAACTCCGACCGGCTCCAGCGCGCACTGCGCGAGCAGGGCTGGCAGGTCACCACCGAGTACGGCCACGGCCTGGAGCGCTCATCGCTCTGGACGCACTGGGCGACCGAGACCGACTACGGCTCCGCCGACACCTCCCGGGGCGTCAACTCCCAGCTGATCCGGTTCATCCGCAACCACCAGAAGGACGTCTTCGCCGACAAGTGGCCGACGCTGCTCGGCATCCCGCGGATGGGCGGCTTCGAGGGCTGGATCGGCAAGACCGACTGGACGGCCTTCTACCAGCTGATCTGGACGCACTCCCTGGCCGCGAAGTACCTCCAGGCGTATCCGATCGCGCGCTGGAGCGAGAACGAGATCCGCTTCTCAGGACCGACACGGACAGTCGTCTCCGACGCGGACGGCACCCGCCGCATCACGACCGACGGACGGGTCGTGTACGAGGACGGACGCTATCTGCTCCCCTGGGAGCCGCGCCGGGCCACCGACCCGGAGAAGCTCTACCACTTCAACCCGGCCGGTGGCAGCAGCGAATGGCGGCTGCCGCGCGGCTGGGCGGGGCTGTCGAAGGCCGCCCTGTACCGGCTCACCGACCAGGGCCGGGTGCATGTGCGCGACCTGCCGGTACGCGGCGGCCGGGTGACGCTGGACGCCGAGGCGGGACAGCCGTACGTGCTCTACCGGAGCCGTGTCCGGCAGACCCCCGCGGACCCGGACTGGGGCCAGGCCACCCCGCTGCACGACCCGGGCTTCCAGTCCGGCTCGCTCGACGGCTGGACGGTCAGCGGCCCGGCGGCCGTGGAGCGGAACACCCGCGGAGACTACGAGCTGGTGATCGGCGCGGGCGCGGCGGCGGTCGGCCAGCGTCTGGAGCGGCTCGCGCCCGGCGCGTACGCGGCGTCCGTACAGGTCGAGGTCGGTGAGACGGCCGGGCTCCGGCGCAGGGCCGCCCTGGAGGTGCGTACCGCCGACGGCGTCACGGCCGTGAACTGGACCGACTCCTCCACCGCCGGCAACTATGTCGCCGCCGACCGCAAGCACGGCACCCGCTTCCAGCGGATGTTCACGTACTTCACCGTCCCGGAGGGCGGCGGCCCGGTCCGGCTCACACTGCGGGCGGCGGAGGGCGGCGCGCGGGTGCGGTTCGACAACGTACGGATCGTCCGCGCGCGGCCGGCCCTCAAGCCGGGCGCCCTGGTCTTCGAGGACTTCCAGCAGGTGCCGCAGGGCTGGGGCGCCTTCGTGAAGGGCGACGCGGGCGATGTCACCGACCCCCGTACGCATATCGCCCAGCGGCACGCGCCGTTCACCCAGCGCGGCTGGAACGGCAAGGCGATCGACGATGTCATCGACGGCACCGAATCGCTCAAGTCGCGCGGCGAGAACGAGGGACTGGTCTACCGGACCGTCCCGCACACCGCCCGCTTCGAGCCGGGCCGCCGCTACCGGGTCTCGTTCCGGTACGAGAACGAGAAGGCGGGCCAGTACGCCTGGGTGACGGCCGTGGACGAGCCGGCGGTGCGGGAACTGGAGCGTGTGCAACTGCCCGTCGCGACCGAACCGGCCGTACTGAGCTACGAGTTCACCGCGCCGGCCGAGGGCGTGGCGTGGGTGGGGCTGCGCAAGACGGGCAACGACAGGACGGCGGAGTTCGTGCTCGACGCGTTCGAGGTGCGGGAGGCGTAGAGCACTGAAGAGGGGCCGGTCCCGGGCGCGCTGCCGGGACCGGCCCCTCCGTACGTCCAGAACCCGGCACGTACGTGGCTAGTGCCCCTCCCGGCAACGTTTGCCCCGTCGTGACGCCCAGCACGCGCGCTCGCCGCGTTGGCCAAAAGCCCAGGTAGCTCCGCTACAAGGGCTCCCGGCCGCCTTGCGATCACACGCACCGGACGACACTCCGACCGGGCAAACCTTGCCGGTCGCGGCACTAGTACGCGGCGAGCCGTACGTACGGCTCGCCCGCGGCCTCCAGCTCCAGCACCCACACCTCGTTGTTCCCCTCGCGCAGCACCGGACCGGGCACATACAGCGACTCCTGTGGTCCGCGCGACCAGTAGCGGCCCAGGCAGTGGCCGTTCACCCAGACGAAGCCCCGGGTCCAGGAGGGGAGCGAGAGCCGGGCGTCGCCCGCGCCCGTGACCTCGAACGCGGCGCGGTGGAGCCCCCGCCCCGGCCCGCCGTCCGGCTCGCGGAACGGGACCGCCGCCACCGCCCGCGCGTCGTCGAAGGCGTCGAGCCGCAGCCCCCGGGCCCGTACCCCGTGCAGATACTGGCGCTCGTGCAGCACCCCGTCCGTGACGCCCTTGGACTCGCCCAGCCGGCGCCCGTAGTTGACCCGGCCCAGCGACTCCACCCAGATCTCGACGGACGCGGGCCCGGCCACCGGCTTCGCCAGGGCGGCGGTCTCGCTGTCGAGCACCTCCGCCCCCACCCCGTCCACGTACACCACGGCCAGATCGCGCAGCCCGGCCAGCGTGAGCGCCCGGGGCGTCCGGGGGCCCGGCACCTCCAGCCGGTAGCGCACCAGCCCGCGGTCCACGTCCAGTTCCTCGAAGGTGAGCGGCAGCGCCGTCTCCGACTCCGGTCCGCCGAGCGTCTCCATGACCTCGTCCAGCGGCGCCCACGCGGTGAACTCGGCGCGTACGGGAGCGGCGAGCGCGGGCCACGGCCGCGGCGGTTCGGGCAGCGGGCCGCTCCGGTAGTCCGCCAGCACCTCGCGGAACCGCCAGAACTTCTCCGTCGGGCGGCCCGCCTCGTCGACCGGCGCGTCGTAGTCGTAGGAGGTGACGTCCGGCAGCAGCGCGCCGTCGTTCAGCTCACCGGACCGGTTGGCGCCCGCCCAGCCGCCGGCGCTCGTACCGCCGTGCGCCATATACAGATTGACCGAGGCACCGCACTCCAGGATCTCGCGCAGCGCGCCGGCCGCGTCCGCCGGATCCCGTACGACATGATCACCGCCCCAGTGGTCGAACCAGCCGCACCAGAACTCCATGCACATCAGCGGCCCGTCGGGGCGGTGCCGGCGCAGCGTCCCGAAGGCGTCGCGGGCGCCCGAGCCGAAGTTGACCGTCGCCAGCAGACCGGGGACGGAGCCGCCGGTGAGCATATGGTCCTCGGGGCCGTCCGAGGTGAACAGCGGTACGGAGATCCCGCATGCCCGGGTCAGCTCGGTCAGCCGGGCCAGATAGGTCTGGTCGGTGCCGTAACTCCCGTACTCGTTCTCGATCTGCACCATGATCACCGGACCGCCCCGGCCGATCTCTCGCTCGGCGACCTGGGGGAGCAGCTCGCGGTACCACCGCTCCACGGGCGCGAGGAATCCGCCGTCCCCGGTCCGAACCCGCGCGCCCAGCGGACCGGTCAGCCAGTGCGGCAGCCCGCCGTTCTCCCACTCGGCGCAGATGTACGGGCCCGGCCGCACGATCGCCCACAGCCCCGCCTCGCGCACGGCGTCCAGGAACCGGCCGAGCGCGGCCACATCGTGGTAGCGGCCGGGCTCCGGCTCGTGCAGATTCCACGGGACGTACGTCTCGACACAGTTGAGGCCCATGGCGCGCAGCATCCCGAGCCGGTGGTCCCACAGCTCCTCATGGACCCGGAAGTAGTGCAGCGCCCCGGAGAGCAGCCGCACCGGCCGTCCGTCCAGCAGAAAGTCTTCGTCCCCCACCATGAACTCAGCCACTGTCCCCGCTCTCCCGTCCCACGTCCCGGTTCTTCCACCGCGTCTTCGTCCGGTTCCGGGCCGTGATCCACCCTCTCCCTCTGGCGGCGACAGGGTCCATGGACAAAGATCGTCTCTGTTTGGACGCAGCGGACGCGGTGGACGCGGCGGGGCAACCGGGCCGACGGACGATGAACGGGCGAGGTGGCGGCGGATGTATCACACGTGGATGCGGTACTTCACCCCCAGCCCGGTCCACCACCGGCTCGGGCTCGTCTGCCTCGGCGTCGGACTCCAGCACGGCTGTCTGCCGACGGTCGGGCCGCGCACCCTCGATCACCATGTGGCGGTCGTGATCAGCGCGGGCAGCGGCTGGTTCCGCGCGGCCGACGGGCGGCGCACCCCCGTCACCGCGCCCGCGCTGCTCTGGCTGACCCCCGGCACCGCGCACCACTACGGGCCCGACGAGGAGCACGGCTGGGACGAGTGCTTCGTCGACTTCACCGGACCGGCCACCGTCACGTACACGGAACTCGGCTATATCGAGCCGGACCGGCCCGTCGTACCGCTCTCCGACGCGACGGGGCCGCGCGCGGCCATCGCGCGGATCGCCCGCGCCGCCCGCCGCGGCAACCCGCTGCTCGAAGTCGAGACCGGCGCCGCCGTCCACGAACTGCTCGTCGCGCTGCGCCGGGCCCGCGCCGACACCGGCGCCGAGGGCGAGCCGGTCCTCCAGGCGCTGGCCCGCGACGCCTGCCGGACGCTCTCGGTCGCCGAGCACGCGGCCCGCCACGGCATGACCCCCGCCGAACTGCGCACGGCCGTACGCAGGGCCGCCGGGTGCAGCCCCAAGGACTATCTGCTGGCCATCCGCCTCGGCCGCGCCAAAGAACTGCTCGCCGCGACGGAACTGCCGGTCGCCGCCGTCGCCCGGCGCGTGGGGTACGACGACCCGGCGTACTTCTCACGGCTGTTCACCCGCCGCGTCGGCATCCCGCCCATCCGCTTCCGCGACCAGCAGGGGCGCGCCGTCCCCGGCGGCTGGAGCAACGAGATCCCGCATCCTGATCACCCGCCGACCATCGCGCCGCGCTCCTCTACGCTGCTGGACCATGACCATGAGTGACCCCGGAACCGGCCATCCCGGCACGGACGCCCCCGGTACCGACCAGCCCGGCGTCGACGAGACGGTGCGGGCCGAGCTGAACCGGCTGCGCGAGTCCATCGACAACATCGACGCGGCCGTCGTCCACATGCTCGCCGAGCGCTTCAAATGCACCCAGCAGGTCGGCGTCCTCAAAGCCGAACACCAGCTGCCGCCCGCCGACCCGGCCCGTGAATCCCGCCAGATCACCCGCCTCCGGGAACTCGCCGAGAGCGCCAGACTGGACCCGGCCTTCGCCGAGAAACTCCTCAACTTCATCATCGCCGAGGTGATCAGACACCACGAGACGATCGCGGGCGAGGCACGGGACAGCACCGGCTGAGAGCTTCCGCAGCGGGTGCGCTCAGAGCGCAATGAACCCTGATGCGCCGCTCGCGGCACATCGGGCAGCATGGCCACCATGTCCGTACTGACGCGCGACGAAGCGCAGACCCGAGCCCAGTTCCTCGATGTCCACCGGTACACGATCGCACTCGATCTGACCACCGGCGAGGACACCTTCGACTCCCGCACCGTCATACAGTTCACCGCTCAGGCTGCCGGAGACACCTTCGTCGAACTCAAGCCAGCCAGCCTGCGCTCCGTCACGCTCGACGGCCGGCCCCTCGACCCGGCCGCGCTCGCCGGGAACCGGCTCCCGCTCACCGGGCTCACCGCCGGGGAACACGAGCTGCGCGTCGACGCCGCGATGCGGTACTCCCGTACCGGCGAGGGCATGCACCGCTTCACCGACCCCGCCGACGGCGAGACCTACGTCTACACCCAGCTCTTCATGGACGACGTCCAGCGGGTCTTCGCCGCCTTCGACCAGCCCGATCTCAAAGCCGTCTTCGAGCTGACCGTCACCGCGCCCGACGACTGGACCGTCCTCGGCAACGGCGTCGCCACCCGGACCGAAGGACGCCACTGGACCCTCGCCGCCACCCCGCTCATCTCCACCTACCTCGTCGCGGTCGCCGCGGGCCCCTGGCACTCCGTACGCACCGAACACGCCGGGCTGCCCTTCGGCATCCACTGCCGGCGCTCCCTCGCGCCCCATCTCGACGCCGACGCCGAGGAGATCCTCGACATCACCCGCGCCTGCTACGACCGGTACCACGAGAAGTTCACCGAGCCGTACCCCTTCGACTCGTACGACCAGGCCTTCGTGCCCGAGTTCAACGCCGGCGCCATGGAGAACCCCGGACTGGTCACCTTCCGCGACGAGTTCGTCTACCGCTCCGCCGTCACCGACACCGAGCGCCAGACCCGCGCCATGGTGATCGCCCACGAGATGGCCCACATGTGGTTCGGCGACCTGGTCACTCTCGCCTGGTGGGACGACATCTGGCTGAACGAGTCCTTCGCCGAGTACATGGGCTACCAGACCCTCACCGAAGCCACCCGCTTCACCGACACCTGGGTCGACTTCGGCATCGGCCGCAAGTCCTGGGGGTACGACGCCGACCAGCGGCCCTCCACCCACCCCGTCGCCCCCGACCCCGACGCCGTCCCCGACACCGCCTCCGCGCTGCTCAACTTCGACGGCATCTCCTACGCCAAGGGCGCCTCCGCGCTGCGCCAGCTCGTCGCCTGGCTCGGCGAGAAGGACTTCCTCGCCGGTATCAACACCCACTTCGCCCGGCACAAGTTCGCCAACGCCACCCTCGCCGACTTCATCGACTCCCTCGCCCACGCCACCGACCGCGACGTACACGCCTGGGCCGGGCAGTGGCTGCGCACCACCGGCGTCGACACCCTCACCCCCCGGATCTCCGGCACCGACACCGGCTGGACCCTCGATGTCGTACGCGACGGCAGCCGCCCGCACCGCGTCACCGTCGGCGCGTACGACCTCGACCCCGCCGACCCGGCCCGGCTGACCCGGCGCGACCTCCTCGCACTCGACCTGCCGCTGGCCGGGCCCGTCACCGCGGCCGGCCGCCGCCCCGCCCTCGTCGTCCTCAACGACGGCGATCTGACCTATGCCAAGGTCCGGCTCGACGCCGCGTCCTGGGACACCGCGCTGCGCGCACTCTCCGGCGTCCCCGACCCGCTCACCCGCACCGTCATCTGGAACGCCGCCCGCGACATGGTCCGCGACGGCGACCTCGCCCCCACCGCCTATCTGGACGCCGCCCGTGTCCAGCTGCCGCGTGAGACGGACCTCGCCGTCGTCCAGGGCGTCCTGGCCTTCGCCGCCATCCACCTCACCGACCGCTATCTGTCCGACACGGACCGGCCCGCCGCGCTCGCCACCCTCACCGCGATCTCCCGCGACCTGATCCGCCGCACCGAGGACGGCGAGGACCCCGGGCTGCGCCTCACCGCCGTACGCCACTTCATCGACGCCGCCACCCAGCCCGGCGCTCTCCAGGAATGGCTGGAATCCGGCAGTGTCCCCGGCGGCCCCGAGCTCGACCCCGAACTGCGCTGGCGCGTCCTCACCCGGCTCGCCGTCCTCGGCGCCGTCGACCCCGACGCCATCGACGCCGAACTGGCACGCGACCCCAGCGCCACCGGCCAGGAAGGCGCCGCCCGCTGCCACGCCGCCCTGCCCGACCCCGGGGCCAAGGCCCGCGCGTGGGCCACGCTCTTCGAGACCGACGACCTCTCCAACTACCTCTTCACCGCCACCGCCCAGGGCTTCTGGCAGCCCGAACAGGCCGCGCTGGTACGGGAGTACGTGCCCCGCTACTACGCCGACGCCGTCGCACTCGCCGACCGGCGCGGCCCGGCCATCGCCGACGCGGCGGGCCGCTACGCCTTCCCGCTGTACGCCGTCGACGAGGAGGCACTGCGCCTCGGCCGGACGTGCCTGGACAGCGCGGAGATGATCCCGGCGCTGCGCCGCAAGCTCGTCGACCAGCTCGACGACCTGCACCGGGCGCTGCGGGTGCGTACCGGCTCCTGACCGCTCCGCCGCCGGTCCACCGGTCCGGGACCGGCGGCCGATCCGCCCGTGATCCGGCGTACGCCTACACGCTCACCCGTGTCGCGCACGCCGGATCCACGAGCGTTTTCAGCCGACTTCCGGCGTCCTTCGCCAGGCGCCAATACCCCTCGCGGGCAGGCTCGTTGAGCTTCGTAGGCACCACCACCGACCCCGGACCCCCCGGTGCCCGACTCGTGGAAGGCAGCGCCCGCCGATGACCGCCCAGCCAACCGACCTCACCCAGCCCTGCGACCTGGTGGGTGTCGGCATCGGCCCGTTCAATCTCTCCCTCGCCGCACTCGCCGACGGAATCCGCGGCGGACTCGCCACCACCTTCTTCGACCAGAACCCCGTCTTCCGCTGGCACCCCGGCCTGCTCATCGAGGGCGCCAGCCTCCAGGTCCCCTTCCTCGCCGACCTGGTCACCCTCGCCAACCCCGCCAGCCCCTGGTCCTTCCTCAGCTATCTGCGGGCCCGCGACCGGCTCTTCCCCTTCTACTTCGCCGAGCGCTTCCACATCCAGCGCGCCGAGTACGACGCGTACTGCCGCTGGGTCAGCGAACAGCTCCCCGGGCTCCACTTCGGCCACCAGGTCGACGCGGTGCGCTGGAACCCCGAACGCGATCTGTTCGAAGTCGACTTCACCCAGCTCGACCAGGACGGCGAGGTCGAAGCCCTCGGCCGCGCCCACGCCCGCCATATCGCCCTCGGCATCGGCACCGAGCCGTATGTCCCCGACCCGCTCAAACCACTCGTCGAAGCCCCCGCCGCGCCGGTCATCCACTCCTCCGACTATCTCGGCCACCGCGACCGGCTGCTCGCCGCCGGACACATCACCGTCATCGGATCAGGACAGTCCGGCGCCGAGATCTTCCTCGACCTGCTGCGCGCCAGGCCCACCGGAGCCGAGCGGATCCACTGGCTGGCCCGCACCGAAGCCTTCGCGCCCATGGAGTACTCCAAGCTCGGCCTGGAACAGTTCACCCCCGACTACACCCGCTACTTCCACGCCCTGCCCGAGCATGTACGCGACGATCTGATCCCCCGGCAGTGGCAGCTCCACAAGGGCATCGACGCCGACACCATCGCCGCCATCCACGACGAGCTGTACCGGCGCACGCTGCACGGCGGCTGGCCCGACGCCGTCCTCACCCCCGGCGTCTCCGTCCGTACCGCGGGCCGCGTCGCCATGACCAAGATCGAACTCCATCTGGAACACGCCCAGCAGGCGTCCAGGTCCCGGCTCACCACCGACGCCGTCGTCCTCGCCACCGGCTACCGGGAGCGTCCGCTCGACCGGATCCTCGCCGGACTCGATCCGTATATGCGCCGGGACAGCTCGGGACGGCCCCGGATCGACCAGCACCACCGGATCACCCTGGACCCCGGAGTCACCGGCTCCGTCTACGTACAGAACGGTGAACGCCACACCCATGGCGTCGGCGCGCCCGACCTCGGGCTCGCGGCCTGGCGCGGCGCCACCATCCTCAACCACCTCACCGGCAAGGAGTCCTACCCCCTGCCCCGGCGCACCGCGTTCACCAGCTTCGGACTCGACGGACGGGACCGGACCCGCACGGTGCCCGCACCGAGGGGTCTGGTCCCGCTCACCGAAGTACGGTGACAGCAGCCGAAGCGCCTTGACGGCCAGTGGGTCAGAAGACCGGCGTGCCGTCCCGCGTCAGCTTCCAGTCCACCGAGGCGAACTGCGCCGGATCGACCGTCCCCGCCTTCTGTACCCACCCGATGATCGTGTTGCGGATCTCGTCCGAGTTGGCCCACAGCTGCTGCGCGGCGGCCACATGCGGGAAGTTCCCGCCGCCGCTCGCCCGGTAGTTGTTGACGGCCAGTACGAACTTCGCCGCCGGGTCCAGATCCTTGCCCTCGAACCTCAGGTTCACGATCCGCGACCCGGCCGGCTTCGCGATGTCGATCTCATACGTCAGACCGGACACCACGTCGTAGTTGTAGTCCGGCGTGTTGTTGGCGTTCGTCAGCTTCGACGTGTCCACCGGCGAGCCCGCCGCCGTCTGCACGTAATACCCCGCCGAGAACTCCAGATACGCCCTGATCTGCGCGCCGGTCAGGAGCCGCGCCTCCATCGTGTTCTCGAACGGGTACAGCCCCGCCGCGTCCTTGATGGTCACCTGGCCGGCCGGGATCGCCGCCGTGCGCGAGAAGCACGACGCCTGCGACAGCACCGGCAGCGCCGCCCACTCGCCGCCCGCCAGCGCCGCCTTCACCGTCTCCGTCTGCACATGGTTGATCAGATCGATGATCGGCTCGTCCTTCCACGGCGCGTCGACCGTGGACATGGCGGCCGTGGACGTACCGATCACCTGGTTGACGTAGGCCACGACCTTGCGGTGCTCATCGGAGAGCAGACCGGTGATCTTCTTGTCCTCGGGGACCGTGTTGGAGTTCAGGACCTGCGAGCCGACCTTCTCGACCGTCCAGGAGCCCCGCTCCCACACCAGATCGAAATCGAAGAGCGTCAGCCGCTGGCCCCACTTGAGCGGCTCGGACAGGACGACGTCCTTGCCCGTCTTCTTGTTGACCACCCGGCGCTCCGGGATCTCGGCGTGCGCGTGCCCGACCAGGATCGCGTCGATCCCCGGCACCTGCTCCGCCACCAGCGTCGCGGCGTTCTCCACATACGGCACCTGATCGCCGTACGAGGACGTCCCGCTCGTACCGGAGTGCGCGGAGACGATGACGACGTCCGCGCCCATCGAACGCAGCTTCGGCACCCACTTCGCGGCCTGCTCCTCCAGACCCGGGAACGTCATCTTGCCCTGGACGTTCGCCTTGTCCCAGATCGCGATGCCCGGGTTCGTCAGCCCGAGGATCGCGACCCGCACATCACGGCCGTACGGCGTGCGCAGCTTCTTGATCACATACGGCGCGAAAGCCGGCTTCAGGGTCTTCGCGTCCAGCGCGTTGGCACCGAGCAGCGGGAAATCGCACTGCTCCTCGAACTTCCGCAGCACCGGAATGCCGTAATTGAACTCGTGGTTGCCCAGCGCCGCCGCGTCATAGCCGATCGCGTTCATCGCCTGCGCCATCGGATGCACCGGACCGCGCTTGGCGGTGATCGGGTCGACCTTGGCGTAGTAGTACGACAGCTGGGTGCCCTGAATGGTGTCACCCGCGTCGATCAGCAGCGTGTTCTGGCGGCCCTTCTCCTTACGGATCCGGTCGACCAGCGTGGAGATCTTGGCCAGGCCGACATCATTGTGAGCGGAGTCGTCGAACTCCTTGTCGGTGAAGTAGTCCCAGTTGAAGACATTGCCATGCAGATCGGTGGTCCCCAGCACGGTGAACGAGTACCGCTTGGGCGGACGTCCGGTGACGGGACCATGAGCCTGGCCGGTGGCCTCCGCCGGGACGGTCGCGCCGCCCACCAGCGCCACACCCGCGCCGGCGACAGCCGAACTGCCCAGGAACGTCCTACGGTTCAGCGGCATTTCCTTCTCTTCTCCCTCGGAACATTGCACAACGCGCGTAGATTCTGGCTCAAACGCGACGTCCGCAACACCCCCACAGGGTTTCGATCAGATGACTGCCGGTTGTCGTACGGCGCTACAGCACCCGACTGTCGTACCCGGGTGCGAGAGTGGAGCCGAAGGTGTACGTGCAGTCGCGGTTGCAGCCGCAGCCGTCCAACGAGGGAGCCGCCCGTGACCACCGCCGACGTACCGACCCCCGCCGCGCCCTACGGCACGCCCGAGACGCCGAGGGTCGCCGTCCGCGGCGAAGCGCGGCTGGAGGTCGACCCGGAGATCGCCAGGATCGGCATCGCCGTCAGCGCGCGCGGCACCGACCGGCGCACCGCCCTCGACGACCTCACCCGCCGCAACGGAGAAGTCCTCGCGCTCGTCAAGTCCTACGGCGACGCCGTCGAGAAGCTGGAGACCGGCGCGTTCTCCATCAGCCCCGAACTCGCCAAGCACGGCCGCGGCGAACGTATCCGCGCGTACCACGGCCGGGTTCATCTCACCGCCGAACTGGCCGACTTCACCGCTCTGGGTGAACTCACCACCCGTCTCGCCGACCTCGAACTGACCCGTGTCAGCGGCCCCTGGTGGGCCCTGCGCCCCGACTCGCCGGCCCACGGCAACGCCCGGCGCCAGGCCGTACGGGAAGCCGTCCAGCGCGCCCGCGAGTACGCCGAAGCCCTCGGCGCCCAGCTCGCCGCGCTGGTCGAGCTGGCCGACCTCGGCGCGGAGAACACCGCCGCGTACGGACAGCCCGCCCCGCCCGGCGGCCTGCGCAGCCGCAGCGCCTACGGGGGCGCGGGATCGGCCGAGGCGGCGCCGGCGCTCGATCTCGAACCACAGCGCCAGACCGTCTATGCCCAGGTGAACGCGCGCTTCACGATGACCCCACCGGATCTGACGCCGAAGAAATGCTCATAGGAGCGCCCACGCGCCCATTCAACACTTGTCAATAACCTTTCACGCAACGGTTGTTGAGTAGTCATGCAGCGCCAATTCCCTACCGGTCGGTAAGCTCTAGGCTCGATATATGCGCCGAGCAAAGATCGTTTGTACCCTGGGGCCCGCCACCGACTCGTACGACCAGATCAAGGCACTGGTCGAAGCCGGAATGGACGTCGCCAGACTCAACCTCAGCCACGGCACCTACGCCGAGCACGAGGAGCGCTATCAGCGCGTGCGGGAAGCCGCGGAAGAAACCGGCCGCAGCGTCGGAATCCTCGCCGACCTTCAAGGTCCGAAGATCCGGCTCGGCCGGTTCCGCGAAGGACCCGTACTCCTTGAACGCGGCGACGAATTCACCATCACCGTCGAACCCCTCGAAGGCGACCGCCACACCTGCGGCACGACCTACGAAGGACTCGCCGCTGACGTCACCACCGGGGAGCGCATCCTCGTGGACGACGGCAAAGTCACCCTCGAAGTCACCTCCGTCGACGGACCCCGCGTCCACACCCTCGTCATCGAGGGCGGCATGGTCTCCGACAACAAGGGCCTCAACCTCCCCGGCGTCGCCGTCTCCGTCCCCGCACTCTCCGACAAGGACGTCGAGGACCTCCGCTGGGCGCTGCGCGCCGGCGCCGACGCCATCGCGCTCTCCTTCGTACGCAGCGGCGACGACATCAACGACGTCCACCGCATCATGGACGAGGAGCGCCGCCGGGTCCCCGTGATCGCCAAGATCGAGAAGCCGCAGGCCGTCGAGAACATCGACGACATCGTGGCCGCCTTCGACGGCATCATGGTCGCCCGGGGCGACCTCGGCGTCGAAATGCCCCTCGAACAGGTGCCGATCGTCCAGAAGCGCGCCATCAAACTGGCCCGGCGCAACGCCAAGCCGGTCATCGTCGCCACCCAGATGCTCGACTCGATGATCGACAACTCCCGCCCGACCCGCGCCGAGGCGTCCGACGTGGCCAACGCGGTGATCGACGGCACGGACGCGGTGATGCTCTCCGGCGAGACCAGCGTCGGCAAGTACCCCATCGAGACGGTCAAGACCATGGGCCGCATCGTCGAGGCCGCCGAGGAAGACCTCCTCGCCAAGGGCCTCCCCCCGATCACGGAGAGCAGCAAGCCCCGCACCCAGGGCGGCGCGGTGGCCCGCGCGGCGGCCGAGATGGGCGACTTCCTCGGTGCGAAGTTCCTGGTCGCCTTCACCCAGTCCGGCGACACGGTCAAGCGCCTCTCCCGCTACCGCTCCCCGATCCCCCTGCTCGCCTTCACCCCGGACCCGGCCACCCGCGCCCAGCTGAACCTCACATGGGGCGTGGAAGCCTTCCTCGGCCCGCACGTCGACTCGACGGACGCGATGGTCGCCCAGGTGGACGACCAGCTCCTGAAGATCGGCCGCTGCGACAAGGGCGACATCGTCGTCATCACGGCGGGCTCCCCGCCGGGAGTCGCGGGCTCCACGAACCTGGTGCGCGTACACCACATCGGCGAGGACGACAGCCCGAAGTAGTCGGGGGCGTCAGTACTTGGACCCGATGCGCGCGTCCATGAGGGCGACGGACGCGCGCTTGGCGATGGAGATGTTCTGGACGCTGCGGCGCTGGTTGGTGTGCCTCCACTCGACGCCGACGGCATCTAGGGTGTCCGTGAAGAGCCGCAGGATGTCGGCGGAGGCGTTGGAGAAGAAGTAGCGCGGGTACTCGTACCGCTTGCGTTCGCCGCCGATGATCTTCTCGGTCCAATTGGTGATGCGACAGCCGTCGGAGTGGATCAGGCCGCGTATGAACTCCCACGGGTGCGCGTCGACGATGTCCTGCTGCCAGGCCGCCAGTTCGATCTTCCGCTCGTGCTTCTTGCCAGGGCCGCTCTGGGGGAACAGGCAGGGAAGGTGTTTGAAGTAGACCTTGATGTTCTGGCAGCCCTCGCGCTGCTGGCGACAGATGGCGTTGTTCGGGAACACGGCCCTCAGGGCCGCCTCCGCCGCGTCCTGTAATCCTGGCCACGCATCGTCCATGGTGACCAGCAGGCTCGGGACTCTGTGCTTGACGTAGTGGCTGATGTGGCCGTCGCCGAGATACAGCCCCAGCACATACGAGTAGGCGACTTTGTCGAGCGGGCGGTCACCGCAGATGGGGCAGAGCAGCGAAGGGCGCGGTGGGACGGGCTCTACGCGCTTCCTGCGGTCTTCGTGGCGCCACCAGCCGACCGTTCCACGGGGTACGTTGAGCCGTTCGGCCACGACTCGATTGGGGATGCCCCGCCTCAAGAGGGCGAGCGCTTCGTCGCGAATCGAAGGGTTGTGCGGTTCCATGGCGCGAGTCTCGCCGGATCTTTGCCGCCCGTGTGGGGTATCGGGATGCGTTCACTATGAAGAGTGAAGATCGCCAGCCCAGTGATCCACCTTGGAATCAAAGGAAAAGTGCCCCGGGTGGGACTCGAACCCACACTGAATGCTGTTTGAGAGCATTGCCTGCTACCGATTGGGCTACCGGGGCTCACGGAATCAAAGGTTTTGCCAGACCCGCTGCACGACCACAATACCGCAGCTCGGTAGGCTCATGGGGAGCAGCACCCTGTCTGGAACGAGGAGCCCCCGTGACCGCCCCCGAGTCGCCCCAGCCCGTCGACGATGACGACAAGTCGCACGTTCCGCCGCTGACGACGCGTGTCGTCATCGCCGAGGACGAGGCGCTGATCCGTCTCGATCTCAAGGAGATGCTTGAGGAAGAGGGTTATTCGGTCGTCGGCGAGGCCGGTGACGGTGAGCGGGCCGTGGAGCTCGCGCGGGAGCATCGGCCGGATCTGGTGATCCTGGATGTGAAGATGCCCGTCCTGGACGGGATCTCCGCGGCCGAGAGGATCGCCGAGGAGTCCATCGCGCCGGTGCTGATGCTGACCGCGTTCTCGCAGCGGGATCTGGTGGAGCGGGCGCGGGACGCGGGGGCGATGGCGTATCTCGTGAAGCCGTTCAGCAAGAGTGATGTGGTGCCGGCCATCGAGATGGCGGTGTCGCGGTTCACGGAGCTGAAGACGCTGGAGCGGGAGGTCGCGGATCTGACGCTGCGACTGGAGACGCGGAAGCTGGTGGACCGGGCGAAGTCGGTGCTGCAGACGCAGTACGGGCTGACGGAGCCGGCGGCGTTCCGGTGGATCCAGAAGACGTCGATGGACCGCCGGATGTCGATGCAGCAGGTGGCGGAGGCGGTCATCGAGGACGCGGCGGAGAAGAAGGCGGCGAAGGGCGGCGGCCAGTAGGCCCGCGGCTCTCACCGTACGCACCTACGTCAGGAGGCCCGCCCCGTTTCTCTCGGGGCGGGCCTCCTGACGTATGCGGGGTCAGTCCTCGCCGAGGTACGCCTTGCGTACGGATTCGTCGTGCAGCAGGTCCTGGCCGGTGCCGGAGAGGACGATGCTGCCGATCTCCATGACATGGCCCTGGTCGGCGAGGGAGAGCGCCGCCTGGGCGTTCTGTTCGACGAGCAGGATCGTCGTGCCCTGCTGGCGCAGCTCGACGATGGTCTCCATGATCTTCTGCATCATGATCGGGGAGAGGCCCATGGAGGGCTCGTCCAGCATGAGCAGCTTGGGCTGGGACATCAGCGCGCGTCCCATGGCGAGCATTTGCTGTTCGCCGCCGGAGAGGGTGCCCGCGGCCTGCTTCCGTCGTTCGCCCAGGATGGGGAAGAGGTCGTAGGCGCGCTGGATGTCCTTCTCGATCCCGGCCTTGTCGGTCCGGAGGAACGCTCCGAGCTGGAGGTTCTCCGTGATGGTGAGCCGGGGGAAGATATGCCGGCCTTCGGGGGAGTGGGCGAGGCCCAGCGCGACGATCTTGTGCGCGGGGACTCCCGAGAGGGGCTTCCCGTCGAAGGTGATGCGCCCGCCGGAGGGCTTGAGGAGCCCGGAGAGGGTGCGCAGGGTGGTGGTCTTGCCCGCGCCGTTGGTGCCGATGAGGGTAACGACCTGGCCGGCTTCGACGCTGAAGGAGATGCCCTTGACCGCCTCGATCTTGCCGTAGGCGACTTTGAGGTCTTCGACCTCCAGGAGTGCGGTCACTTCGCGTCCCCTTCCGAACCGGTGGTGCTGGTGTCGCGGTGCGCGTCCGCTTCGGCCGCCTCGACTTCGGCGACTTCCTCGGCGCCGGGGGCGCCTTCGAAGGGGGTGCCGAGGTAGGCGGCGATGACGCGTTCGTCGCCCTGGACGACTTCCGCGGTGCCTTCGACGAGTTTCTCGCCCTGGACGAGGCAGGCGACGCGGTCGCAGAGGTTGAAGATGAAGCGCATGTCGTGCTCGATGACGAGTACGGCGATGCCCTGGTCGCGGATGGCGAAGACGAGGTCTTCGGTGACGCGGGTTTCCTGCGGGTTCATTCCGGCGGTGGGCTCGTCGAGGAGCAGCAGGCCGGGTTCGCTGGCGAGGGCGCGCGCGATTTCGAGCTTGCGCTGTTCGCCGTAGGGGAGGTTGCGGGCGAGGTGGTCGGCCTTGTGCTGGAGGCCGATGAATTCGAGGAGTTCCATGGCGCGCTCATGGGAGGCGGCTTCGGCCTTCTTGAAGCCGGGGCCGCGCAGGAGTGCGGACCAGAGGCCTTCCTTGGTCCTGGTGTGGCGTCCGACGAGGACGTTCTCCAGGACGGTCATGTTGGAGAAGAGCCTGATGTTCTGGAAGGTGCGCGCGATGCCCGCCTGGGTGACCAGGTGGGGTTTGGGCGGCAGGACGGTGCCCTTGTAGCTGACCCTGCCTTCGGTGGGTACGTAGAGCCCGGTGAGGCAGTTGAAGAAGGTGGTCTTGCCGGCGCCGTTGGGGCCGATGAGACCGACGATCTCGCCGCTGCTGACCTGGAGGTCGACGGAGCGTACGGCGGTGAGTCCGCCGAAGCGCATGGTGACGCCGCTGGCGTCGAGCACGGTGGTCTTGGTGCTTGTGCTCGTGGTCGTGGTGGTCATGTCGTTCACGCCCCCGCCTTGGCGGTGCTGACGCCCGCGCCGGGTTTGTCGTCGGGTACGTCGAGCTGGCCGGTCTCGTGGAATTCGAGCTGTGCGCGCCGGTTGGCGATGAGTCCTTCGGGGCGGAAGCGCATGAGGAGGATGAGCGCGATTCCGAAGCCGAGGAGCTGGTAGTCCTGGAGGAACTGGAGCTTCGCCGGGATGAGGTAGAGCAGCGAGGCGCCGATGAGGGGGCCGGTGATGGTGCCCATGCCGCCGAGGATGACGGCGGCGAGCAGGAAGGCGGAGTTCGGCGGGACCGGGCCGGCGAAGACGTACATCTCGGGGACCACGGTGTGCTGGACGTGCGCCTGTACGGTGCCGGCGAGGCCGGCGAGGGTGGCGCCGAGGGCGAAGGCGATGAGTTTGACGCGGAAGCCGTTGATGCCCATGGCGGTGGCGGCGGTCTCGTCCTCGCGGATGGCGACCCAGGCGCGGCCGATACGGGAGTTGCCCGCGCGGCTGAAGACGATCACCACGAGGATCATGGCGAGCAGCATCAGCAGGTAGTAGTTGGCGTAGGAGCCGAGTTCGATGCCGAGGACGGTGTGGGATTCGCCGAAGTTGTACCCGAAGAAGTTGAGGTCGGGGATGTTCGGGACACCGTTGGGGCCGTTGGTGATGCGGGGGCCGGAGACTCCGTCGAGGTTGCCGACGGCGATACGGAAGATCTCTCCGAAGCCGAGGGTCACGATGGCGAGATAGTCGCCGCGCAGCCGCAGGGTGGGCGCGCCGATGAGGACGCCGAAGACCAGTGAGACGACGGCGCCGGTGAGGACGGCGGCCCAGAACGGGAAGTGCACATCGAAGACGGACGCGGTGGTTCCGGAGACGAGGGCGGCCGTGTAGGCGCCGACGCCGAGGAACGCGACGTATCCGAGGTCGAGGAGGCCGGCGAGGCCGACGACGATGTTCAGTCCGAGGGCGACGGTCGCGAAGATGAGGATGTTGACCGCGATCAGGGTGAACTGGTCGGTGCTCTGGGTGAAGGGGAAGGCCGCGGCGGCGACGAACGCGGCCGAGACGGCGATCATCCGGTACTTGGTGGTGAGCCCGTTGAGGCGGGCGATGAGGCCGGCCTTGAAGAGCGCGGTGGCGGCGAAGCCGACGGTGAGCAGGTAGCCGGTGAAGAGTTCGGCGTACTCGGTGTCGATGCCGTAGGTGAAGACGAAGAGCCCGATGGCGAACGCGGCGACGATGATCAGGATCTCTGCCCAGGAGGCGAGTTCCTTGGGCCGCGTGGCCTTGCGGGTGTCGTCGGGGAGCAGGAAGGCCGCGACGACGGGGATGACGGTGGCGACCGCCGCGACGAATCCGCCGGGTTCGAGGTTGACGATGCCGCCGAGTTCGACCGCGATGGCGATGACGGTGAACCAGGTGGTGGCCAGGGCGCCGAGGGCGAACAGCTGGAGCGCCTTGGTGGAGCCGGTGGGGGTGAGCCAGCGCAGACCCTTGACGCCGAGTGCGGACAGCGCGAAGAGCGCGATGAGCAGCCCGGCGGTGAGGGTGAGGACCTGGAGGCCGCCCGGGTAGCCGTAGACGGTGAGGTCGCCGGGGAACTCGGTGGTGTAGGTCCAGGAGAGGAAGGTGCTGGCCACGGTGGCGATGCCGCCGGCGAGGGCGAGTACGCGCAGCTGCGTGGTGCGGGAGGAGGCTGTGTCGGTCATAGTTCTCACGCCCGATCCGCGACGCGCTCACCGAGCAGGCCCTGTGGCCTGACGAGGAGTACGACGATGAGAAGTACGAACGCCCAGACGTTGGCCCAGGCGCCGCCGCCGAGCTGCTGCATGCCGGGGATTTCCTCGATGTAGGCGATCGACATGGCTTCGGCGAGGCCGAGGACGACGCCGCCGACCATGGCTCCGTAGATGTTGCCGATGCCTCCGAGGACGGCGGCGGTGAACGCCTTGAGTCCGAGGAGGAAGCCCATCTCGAAGTTGATCTGGCCCTTGTCGAGTCCGTAGGCGACCGCGGCGACCGCGGCGAAGGCGGCGCCGATGGCGAAGGCCATCACGATGATGCGGTCGGTGTTGATGCCCATGAGCTTGGCGGTGTCCCGGTCCTGGGACGTGGCCTGCATGGCGCGTCCGCTGCGGCTCTTGGAGACGAAGACGCCGAGGGCGAGCATGCACAGGGGGGCGAGGACGAAGATGAAGGCGTCGGCCCGCTGGATGTAGAGGTTGTCCGTCAGCTGGAAGGACTCACCCTTGAATTCGGGAAAGCTGACGGCCTTCTTGGCGTCGGGGTAGAAGGCCCAGATGAGCTGCTGCAGTGTGATGGACAGGCCGATCGCGGTGATCAGCGGCGCGAGCCTGGGCGCTCCGCGCAGGGGGCGGTAGGCGAAGCGTTCGGCGGCGGTGGCCACGACCACCGCGGCTATGGCGCCGCCTATGATCATGAGCGGGATCGCCACCACCAGGGAGGTTCCGCCAGGGAGCCAGGTGTAGGTGGTGAGGGCGCCGAAGCCCCCGATCATGAAGATCTCGCCATGGGCGAAGTTGATGAGCTGGACGATGCCGTAGACCATGGTGTACCCGATGGCGATCAAGCCGTAAAGGGCACCGAGGGCAAGGCCGTTGGCCAGCTGTTGCGGCAGTTCGTTCACCGCAGGGCCTCCGATGAGCGTGTCGGATATGACACCGCGCGAGGGCGCTGTTGCGCCCTCGCGCGGTCCGGTCGTGTTGTGGGGGCTGCGTCCGGGAGGTCAGTCCTGGAACGTGGCGCTCTTGACGTCCTTCCAGGTACCGCCTTCGACCTTGTACACGGTGAGCTGCTTGTTGGTGGTGTCGCCGTACTCGTCGAAGGAGACCTTGCCGGTCACACCGTCGAAGCTGACCTTGCTGGTGGCCTCGACGACCTGCTTGCGGGCGTCGTCGGGGAGCTTGCCGTCGTTGGCGGCGACGACGGCCTTGACGGCCTGGATGATCGTCCAGCCGGCGTCGTACGAGTAACCGCCGTAGGCCGCGTACGGGTCCTTGTAGCCGCCGGCCGCGTAGTCGGCGATGAACTTCTTGGCGGTGTCGAGCTTCTCCACGGGGTAGCCGATGGAGGTGGCGAAGTCGCCGTCGTTGGACTCACCGGAGGCCGAGATGAAGTTCGGGTCGTAGATGCCGTCGCCACCCATGGTGGGGATCTTGGCGCCCGTCTTCTTGATCTGGTCGGAGAGCAGTCCGCCCTCGGGGTACTGGCCACCGAAGTAGACGGAGTCGGCGCCCGCGGCCTTGACCTTGTCGGCGGTGGAGGAGAAGTCGGTCTCCTTGACCGTGACGTGGTCGGTGCCGACGACGGTGCCGCCGAGGCGCTTGAACTCCTCGGAGAAGATGGAGGCGAGGCCGGCGCCGTAGGTCTGCTTGTCGTCGACGACGAAGACCTTCCGCTTCTTGGCGTCGTTGTAGTAGTACTGCGCGGCGAACTTGCCCTGGACGACGTCCGTGGCGGCCGTGCGGAAGTACGACGCGAAGGGACGCTTGAGGTCGCCCTTGGCCCAGTTGTCGCCCTGGCTCAGCGACGGGTTGGTGTTGGCGGGGGAGACCTGGAGCAGGTTGGCGGAGTTGAAGACGCCCTGCATCGACTGGGCGACGCCGGAGTTCAGCGGGCCGACGACGCCGAGGACGTCCTTGTTGCCGACGAGCTTGGTGGCGTTGGCCTGGCCGGAGGCCGGGACGGCCTGGTCGTCGAGGGCCTCGATCTTGAACTCGACGCCGGGGACCTCGTTGGTCTTGTTCGCGGTCTTGGCGGCGAGGTCGACCGAGTTCTTGATGCCCTGGCCGAGCGCGGACAGCGATCCGGTGAGCGGCGCGTCGACACCGATGACGACGGTTATCTTGTCGCTTCCCCCGGTGCTCTTGCCTTCGTCGCGAGATCCACAGGCGGTGAGTGTGAGTGCTCCCGTGGTGATCACGGTGGTGAGGATGAGCAAGGAACGGTGTCGCACGATGAATCCTTTCCCTGGCGCGGCCTCCTCTGCTGAGGTGCCGTTCGCGTTCGCCGGGCCGCTCCGGCGGGTAGGTGGAGCGAGCCGAACGCCTGTCCGGCGGCGCGGTGACTGGCCGTGACTCTAAGCGCAGGTGAGGGGGTCGTGGAGTAGTGCGCGAAGGATGTGACTGTCTTGTTATGCCGGGGCCAACGCTTGGCGGTTGCAGCCGGGGCGAATGGGGCGTTTCCGTGCTTTCCCTCAATCGACCACATGCTGAGAACGCGCAGTTCCGCTAAGGTACTTGGGCCCATTTTGGTGCTGACTGCCCAATCGGGCATGGGAGGGCGGGAAAGCGGGCAGCGTGGATGTGTGTGCGGGCGGCGCGGGCGTCCTCGTTCACCTGGTTGTTACACAGCGTGATGTCTGGCGGGGCTCATGAGGGCGGTGTGCCGGTCGCTGTCCAGTCCGGTTCGCGCCAATTCTCCGAACTGCCGGTGGCGCCGTTCGCGGCGGCGCACCGTTCGGCGGTCCTGCGGTCGATCAGAGTTCCGGCCGCCGCGTCGCCGTGCTTCGCCTGCTCGGCGCGCGCCTCGGCCACGACCTCCTCGTGGATGGCGTACTGCTCATTGGACAACCCCTTCTGTTCCCAGTCGAGCCCTGCCCACTGGGAGCCCTTGAGGGCTTCCTTCGCCCAGTACGAGACGAGTGCGGCGCAGATCTCGGCGGGGCTGGTGTGGTGTGCGGTGGGGGTGGTGTCCGGGTCGGGCGCGGCGGTTCCGCCACCTCCACAACCGGTCAGTGCGCCACTGAGGAGGGCGGCGCAGAGTGCGAGCGAGCGTCGGGCGGCCGGGCGGAGCCCGCACTGTCCGGCCGTGGTCATGGGCGCAGGGTAGGCGGCGCTCCGGGCACGCACAAGGGCGCGTACGGGCATTCCGTACGCGCCCTGGCGGGTGGGGCGGGTGGGCCGGGGTGCTCCGGACGTTACTGGGGCCCGGCGTCCGTGCCGGTTCCGGCGTCGCGCAGCAGGCAGGTCAGCCGGGCGGTGCAGACCCGCTTGTCCCGCTCGTCGGTGATGACGATCTCGTACGTCGCGGTGGAGCGGCCGCGGTGGACGGGGGTGGCGACGCCCGTGACCAGTCCGCTCCGTACGCCCCGGTGGTGGGTGCAGTTGAGATCCACGCCCACGGCGATCTTGCTCGTGCCGCCGTGCAGCATGGAGCCGATGGAGCCGAGGGTCTCGGCGAGGACGGCGGAGGCGCCGCCGTGCAGCAGCCCGTACGGCTGGGTGTTGCCCTCCACCGGCATCGTGCCGACGACGCGTTCCGCCGAAGCCTCGACGATCTGCACCTCCATGCGCGTGCCGAGGTGGCCCGCGGAGAAGAGCGCGGGCAGATCGACGCCGAGCTCGGCGTACTCGTCGATGATCTCCTGAGGGAACTTCGTGGAGGGCTGCTCACCCATGGGCCCGGCTCCGATCGGCTGCGGTGATGGTGTGCGGGGGTACGCGGCGGCATGGCGCATGTGAACCACCCGCGCTACATGAAGTACGTGCTCTGTGCACCGTCTTGCATATCAGATGACTGAGCAAACGCTTAGCGCCGTCGGCTCATTCCGCTGTTCGAGGGGCACGGCTACTCGAACCGCACGACGACGGACTTGCTCGTCGGGGTGTTGCTCGTGTCGGCCGTGGCGTCGAGCGGCACCAGCACATTGGTCTCCGGGTAGTAGGCGGCCGCGCAGCCGCGGGCGGTCGGATAGTGCACCACCCGGAAGCCCGGGGCCCGGCGCTCCACACCGTCCTTCCACTCGCTGACGATGTCGGTGAACGCGCCGTCCGCGAGCCCGAGTTCGCGCGCGTCGTCGGGGTTGACCATGACGATGCGGCGGCCGCCCTTGATGCCGCGGTAGCGGTCGTCCAGCCCGTAGATGGTGGTGTTGTACTGGTCGTGCGAGCGCATCGTCTGGAGCAGCAGCCGGCCCGCGGGCAGCTTGGGGTACTCCACGGGCGCGGCGGTGAAGTTGGCCTTGCCGGTGGCGGTGGGGAAGCGGCGCTCGTCGCGCGGCGCGTGCGGCAGTTCGAAGCCGCCGGGGCGGGCCACCCGCGCGTTGAAGTCCTCGAAGCCGGGGACGACGCGCGCGATCCGGTCGCGGATGTTCGCGTAGTCCTTCTCGAAGTCCTCCCAGGGCGTGGTCGAGGAGGGGCCGAGGACGGCGCGCGCCATGTGGGTGATGATGGCCGGCTCGGAGAGCAGATGAGGGCTGGCGGGCGGCAGGTTGCCGCGCGAGGCGTGCACCATGCCCATGGAGTCCTCGACGGTGACGATCTGCTTGACGCCGGCCTGGATGTCCTTGTCGGTGCGGCCGAGGGTGGGCAGGATCAGCGCGCGTACGCCGGTCACCACATGCGAGCGGTTGAGCTTGGTGGACACGTGCACCGTCAGCCGGGTGTTGCGCATCGCGGCCTCGGTGACCTCGGTGTCGGGCGTCGCCCCCACGAAGTTGCCGCCCATGGCGAAGAAGACCTTGGCGTCGCCGTCGCGCATCGCCTCGATGGAGCGCACCACGTCATAGCCGTGGTGGCGGGGCGAGGTGATGGAGAACTCCCGGTCCAGGGCGTCGAGAAAGGCCGGGGCGGGCCGCTCGAAGATGCCCATCGTGCGGTCGCCCTGCACATTGGAGTGTCCGCGCACCGGGCAGACCCCGGCGCCGGCGCGGCCGATATTGCCGCGCAGCAGCAGGAAGTTGACGACTTCACGGATGGTCGGCACGGAGTGCTTGTGCTGCGTCAGGCCCATCGCCCAGCAGACGATGGTGCGCTTCGAGGCGAGGGCCATCTCGGCGGCCCGCTCGATCTCGGCCCGCTGGAGACCGGTGGCGACAAGGGTCTCGTCCCAGTCGGCGGTCAGCGCGGCGGCCCTGAACTCCTCGTACCCGTGGGTGTGTTCCTCGATGAACGCGTCGTCCACGGCGCCCGGGGTCTCCAGGACGAGCCTGTTGAGCAGCCGGAACAGCGCCTGGTCGCCGCCGATGCGGATCTGGAGGAAGAGGTCGGTGAGGGCGGCGCCCCTGACCATGCCGAGCGGGGTCTGCGGGTTCTTGAACCGCTCGAGGCCGGCTTCGGGCAGCGGGTTCACCGAAATGATCTTCGCACCGGCGGCCTTGGCCTTCTCCAGCGCGGAGAGCATCCGGGGGTGGTTTGTGCCCGGGTTCTGGCCGGCGACGATGATCAGATCGGCCTGGTGCATGTCGTCGAGGGAGACGCTGCCCTTGCCTATGCCGATGGTCTCCGTGAGGGCGGAGCCGGAGGACTCGTGGCACATGTTCGAGCAGTCGGGCAGGTTGTTCGTACCGAACTCGCGCGCGAAGAGCTGGAGAAGGAACGCGGCCTCGTTGCTGGTGCGCCCCGAGGTGTAGAAGCAGGCCTCGTCGGGGGAGCCGAGGGCGTTGAGCTCCTCGGCGATGATCGCGAAGGCGCGCTCCCAGCTGATGGGTTCGTACTGGTCGGCGCCCTCCGGCAGATACATCGGGTGCGTGATCCGGCCCTGTTGGCCGAGCCAGTAGCCGCTGCGCTCGAAGAGGTCGGACACCGGGTGCTCGGCGAAGAACTCCGGCGTGACCCTGCGTACGGTCGCCTCCTCCGCGACGGCCTTGGCGCCGTTCTCGCAGAACTCGGCGGTGTGCCGGTGGTCGCCCTCCGGCCAGGCGCAGCCGGGACAGTCGAAACCGTTCTTCTGGTTGACCTTCAGGAGTGTCCGCGCGGTCCGGCGCGCGCCCATCTGCTGGTGCGAGATGAGCAGGGAATGCGCGACCGCGGGGATTCCCGCCGCGGCGTGCTTGGGCGCCGTTACCTGCGGCGAATCCTGTACTGGATCACCTGCCGGCGGCTTGCTGGCCATCACGCTCTCCTTGAGCTCAGTGAGCTGAACAAGATTGTCTACAGTAGACAATCTTGGCATGCCTCTGTGGCCACGATACGTCCGGGATACATCCGGCCCATGTCGGGCTCGTCACGCGCGCAGGGCGTATGGGGACGGGGAGAGAGGGGTACGGGGCCGCCGCGGACCGTCCGGGCGGCCGGGACTGTCAGTGCGACGTGGCAGGATCGGGTGCGTGGCTGAGACAGCATCGAAGAAGACCGCAGACAACCGTCCTCGCCTGCTCCTCATGGACGGGCACTCCCTGGCGTACCGGGCGTTCTTCGCGCTGCCCGCGGAGAATTTCACG
Organism: Streptomyces scopuliridis; assembly: GCF_042790125.1. Classification (GTDB taxonomy): domain Bacteria; phylum Actinomycetota; class Actinomycetes; order Streptomycetales; family Streptomycetaceae; genus Streptomyces; species Streptomyces scopuliridis_A. Next base: position 64,900 of record NZ_JBHTZS010000002.1, on the reverse strand, counting down.
ACCGCCACCGGTCAGCCGACGAACGCCATCTACGGCTTCGCGTCGATGCTGGCGAACACATTGCGTGACGAGTCGCCCACGCATTTCGCCGTCGCTTTCGACGTGTCCCGCAAGACCTGGCGCTCCCAGGAGTTCCCGGAGTACAAGGCCAACCGCTCCAAGACGCCCGACGAGTTCAAGGGACAGGTCGAGCTGATCGGCGAGCTGCTGGACGCGATGCGCGCGGACCGGTTCGCGATCGAGGGGTTCGAGGCGGACGACGTCATCGCGACGCTCGCCCGCCAGGCCGAGGCCGCGGGCTTCGAGGTGCTGATCGTCACCGGCGACCGGGACTCGTTCCAGCTCATCTCCGAGCACACGACGGTGCTGTACCCCACCAAGGGCGTCTCCGAGCTGACCCGCTTCACCCCGGAGAAGGTCCAGGAGAAGTACGGACTGACCCCGGCGCAGTACCCGGACTTCGCGGCCCTGCGCGGCGACCCGTCCGACAATCTCCCCGGTATTCCGGGCGTCGGTGAGAAGACCGCCGCGAAGTGGATCAACCAGTTCGGCTCGTTCGACGAACTGGTCGCGCGCGCCGACGAGGTGAAGGGCAAGGCCGGGCAGAACTTCCGGGACCATCTGGAGTCGGTCAAGCTCAACCGCAGGCTCACGGAGCTGTCGTGCGATGTCGGGCTGCCCAAGACCCCGCACGAGCTGGAGCGAGTTCCGTACGACCGTACGGCCCTGATCGGCGTGCTGGAGGTCCTGGAGATCCGGAACCCCAGCCTGCGCGAGCGGCTGCTCGCGGTGGATCCCGGCGCCGCCGAGGACGAGGCCCCGGCGCCGGCCGCCGGGGTGGAGCTGGACGGCTCGGTGCTGGCCTCCGGCGAGCTGGCGCCCTGGCTCGCGGAGCACGGCGGGCAGCCGCTCGGTGTCGCCACGGCCGACACCTGGTCGCTGGGCACGGGCAGCGTCAGCGAGGTCGCGCTCGCCGCGGCCGGCGGCGCGGCGGCCTGGTTCGACCCCACGCAGCTGGACGAGGCCGACGAACGGGCCTTCGCGGCCTGGCTCGCCGACGAGGCCGGGCCCAAGGTCATGCACAACGCGAAGGGCGTGATGCGCGTCGCCCCCGAGCAGGGCTGGCGGGTCGGCGGCGTCACGATGGACACCGCTCTCGCCGCCTATCTGGTCAAGCCCGGCCGCCGCTCGTTCGCGCTGGACGCGCTCGCCATCGAATACCTGGGCCGTGAGCTGGCCCCCGCCACCGCCGACGGACAGCTCGCCTTCGGGACCGACGAACAGGCCGAGGCCGAGGCGCTGATGGCCCAGGCCCGCGCCGTCCTCGATCTGGGCGACGCCTTCACCGAGCGGCTGGGCGAGGTCGGTGCCACCGGACTGCTCCATGACGTGGAGCTGCCCACCTCCGAGCTGCTCGCCCGGCTGGAGCGGCACGGCATCGCCGCCGACCGCGCCCATCTGGAGGCCATGGAGCAGCAGTTCGCGGGCGCCGTGCAGCAGGCCGTGAAGGAGGCGCACGCCGCTGTCGGCCATGAGTTCAACCTCGGCTCGCCCAAGCAGCTCCAGGAAGTCCTCTTCGGCGAGCTGGGGCTGCCCAAGACGAAGAAGACCAAGACCGGTTATACGACGGACGCCGACGCGCTCGCCTGGCTGGCCGCCCAGACCGAGCACGAACTGCCGGTCATCATGCTGCGCCACCGCGAGCAGGCGAAGCTGCGGGTCACGGTCGAGGGCCTGATCAAGTCGATCGCGGCGGACGGCCGGATCCACACCACCTTCAACCAGACGGTGGCGGCGACCGGCCGGCTCTCCTCCACCGATCCCAATCTGCAGAACATCCCGGTCCGCACCGACGAGGGCCGGGCGATCCGCCGCGGCTTCGTCGTGGGCGAGGGCTACGAGTCGCTGATGACGGCCGACTACAGCCAGATCGAGCTGCGCGTGATGGCCCATCTCTCCGAGGACGCCGGGCTGATCGAGGCGTTCACCTCCGGCGAGGACCTGCACACGACGGTCGCCTCCCAGGTGTTCGGGGTGAAGAAGTCCGCGGTCGACCCCGAGATGCGCCGCAAGATCAAGGCGATGTCGTACGGGCTGGCCTACGGGCTCTCGGCGTTCGGGCTCTCGCAGCAGCTGAACATCGAGGCGGCCGAGGCGCGCGCCCTGATGGACACGTTCTTCGAGCGCTTCGGGGGCGTGCGGGACTATCTGCACCGCGCGGTCGTGGAGGCCAGGGCCACCGGCTATACGGAGACGATGCTCGGCCGCCGCCGCTATCTCCCGGACCTCAACAGCGACAACAGGCAGCGCAGGGAGATGGCCGAGCGGATGGCGCTCAACGCCCCCATCCAGGGCACCGCCGCGGACATCGTCAAGGTCGCCATGCTCAACGTCGACCGCGCGATGACCGAGGCGGGGCTGACCTCCCGGATGCTCCTCCAGGTCCATGACGAAATCGTCCTGGAGATCGCGCCGGGCGAGCGCGAGCCGGTGGAGGAGCTGCTGCGCCGCGAGATGTCGACGGCGGTCGAACTGCGCGCGCCGCTGGACGTGTCGGTGGGCGTGGGCAGGGACTGGGAGTCGGCGGCGCACTGACCGGCGGCGCGCCGAAGGGTGTCGCACCCACGACTGCCGCACTCATGGCTGCCGCACTCATGGCTGTCGCGTTCACGGCTGTCGTACTCACCGGTCCGCGATGCCCGAACAGTGAGGCCCGAGGGGCCCTCGACGGGGGGCTCTTCGGGCATCCAGGCGACTCACAGGTAGCGAACTGGTGAAAAGCGGGCACGGACCGGTGTGCTGCGGCCAGGAGTTGACATAGGGTCGCCTGAGTCCTCGCGCGGGGAGCGCGAACAGCCGTCCACCGGGAGGGGCCAGACATATGTCCGCGCTATTCGGCAGGCGCCTGCGCAGAGGAGCGACCACCACCGCGGTGGCCGCCGCCGCGATCGCGGCCCTCTCCGCCTCCCAGGCACCGGGCGCCATTCCCTCCGGCCCGGGTGGTGCCCAGGCCGCGGCCGACGCGAACCCGCCCGCCGACTCGTCGGCCACCGGCAACTCCCCGTACTACACCGAGCTTCCGCCGCTCGTCACGCCCGACAAGCCCGGCACCTCGATCGATCTGCCGGCCCTCGGCACCGGACCGGCGGAAGCGGGCATACCGGCCTCGGTGCTGGCCGCGTACAAGCAGGCGGAGCAGTCCCTCGCGGAGACCAAGCCCGGCTGCAACCTGCCGTGGCAGCTGCTCGCCGCCATCGGGAAGGTCGAGTCCGGCCAGGCGCGCGGCGGCCGGGTGGACGCCAACGGCACCACGCTGGCGCCGATCCTCGGCCCGGTGCTCAACGGCAACGGCTTCGCGAACATCTCCGACACCGACAACGGCGCGTACGACGGCGACTCCACGCACGACCGCGCGGTCGGCCCGATGCAGTTCATCCCGTCGACCTGGGCGACCTGGGGCCAGGACGCCAACGGCGACGGCCGCAAGGACCCCAACAACATCTACGACGCGGCGCTCGCGGCAGCGCAGTACCTCTGCCACGCGGACCGCGATCTCTCCGTGGACGCCGATCTGCGGCAGGCGATCCTCAGCTACAACCACTCGCAGGAGTATCTGAGCACCGTCCTGACCTGGTTCGAGTACTACAACAGGGGCACGCACGAGGTCCCGGACGGCACGGGCGTGCTGCCCGCCGGCACCGGCCCCGCCGACCCGGGCCCCTCACCCACTCCGACCCCGACCCCGACCCCGCCGCCGAGCCCCAAGCCGCCGAAGCCGTCCAAGCCCGGCACCGATCCGTCCACCCCCGGGGCCGGCGGCCCGGAAACCCCGTCCCAGCCGGGTGGCGGAGGCACGACGCCTCCCCCCACGGGCGACCCCGGCACCCCCGCCCCGAAGCCCGTCGTCAAGCGGATCGAGAAGACCGCTACGGGCACGCTCACGGCCGTGGCGGGCAGCCAGTTCACGGAGCGGACCTCGGTACGCGCCGTGGACGCGGCGGGCGAGCCCGTCGCCGGCGTCCCGGTGCGGTTCGAGATCGTCGGCGACACCGACGCCCGCTTCACGGCCGGCAAGTCCGCGCTGACCCTCACCACCGGCGAGGACGGCGAGGCGACCGCCCCGCCCGTCCAGGCGGGCGAGCAGACCGGCGAGTTCACGATCCGGGCCACGGTGGACGTCAAGGATGTCGCCGGCGTCGAGTACACCGCGACGGTCACGCCCCGCCAGGCGGACGGACTCACCAGGACCGGCGACAAGGAGCTGACGGCCGAGACCGGCGGGGAGTTCGCCGACCAGATCTCGGTCAAGGCCACCTACAAGGGAGAGGCCGCGTCGGGTGTCGCCGCGACCGCCACCATGATCACGTCCGCGGGCGGCTCCGCCCCGCGCGCCGACGGGCCCTACTTCAAGGACGCGGACGGCAATCCGCTGCGTGAGCTGAAGGACCTGAAGACCGACGCCAACGGCGCCCTCCAGCTCCCGAAGATCTACGCGGACGACACCACAGGCACGTTCCTGCTCCGCATCGAGACCGAGGGCGGCGCCACGCTGACCGTCGAACTGAAGGTCACCGCTCCGCCGGCGGCATGACCGTCATGTCCCGAACGCCGCCGCCCTCCGTGCGAACCGCCGGAGGGCGGCGGCGCGTCCGCGCTCAACGCCGCTGGTTCAGACGGCGCGTGGGCACCGCCGTCGAGGGGTCCTCCGGCCAGGGATGACGCGGGTAGCGGCCCCGCAGCTCCGCCCGTACGGCGCGATAGCCCTCACGCCAGAAGGACGCAAGATCGGCCGTCACCGCCGCCGGCCGGCCTGCCGGGGACAGCAGATGCACCAGCACCGGCACCCCCGCGACCCGAGGCGTCTCGCCCAGACCGAACAACTCCTGCAGCTTCACGGCCAGTACGGGCTGCGGCCCGCCGTACTCCACCCGTACCCGCGAACCGCTCGGCACCTCGATCCGCTCCGGCGCCAGCTCGTCCAGCCGCGCCGCCTCGCCCGTCGTCCAGGGCAGCAGCCGGCGCAGCGCCTGTCCCGCGTCCAGCCGGCCGAGATCCGACCGGCGCCGGGCCCTGGACAGCTCCGGCTCCAGCCACGCGTCCGCGCGTGCCAGCAGCGCGGCGTCCGAGACATCGGGCCAGCCGCCGCCCAACTCCCGGTGCAGGAAGCCCAGTCGGTCGCGCAGCTGCCGCGCCTCGCGGGTCCAGCGCAGCAACCCGAGCCCTTCGCGACGCAGGCCGTCCAGCAGCGCCGCACGCACCAGCCGCGCGTCCGGCGCGCGCAGGGCGCGTACGGACAGCTCGACCGCGCCGAGCCGCTCCACCTCCCGGGCGACCACATCGCCGTCCTCCCAGCGCACCTCCTCGCCCGCCACCAGCAGCCGGCCGGCCGCGAGGCGCGCGGTGTCCTCGTCGATGACCGCGGCGAGCCGTACCCGCGCGGAGGCCGCCGTGGCGGGACGATCCGCGACCGCCACCGCGAGCCAGGGCGCGCCGCGCAGCCGGGAGCCCGCGCCCAGCTCGCCGCCGGTGCCCGACACCATGAGACAGGCGCCCTCACCGCGGGCCCGCGCCACGCGCTCGGGAAAGGCGAGCGCGGCGATCAGCCCGGCGACGGCGTCATCGGACCCGGAACCCCGGCTTCCGGCGGACGAGACCAGTTCCGGAGCCCGCTCCAGCCGCCGTACCTCCTGGCGCCAGCGCGCCGCGTAACCGTCCTCGCCCCGGCGGGCCGTACGCCACGCCGCCGCGAGATCGTCCCCGTACGACCGCGGCGGCTCCTCGCTCAGCAGGGCCACCACCTCGGCCGCGCGCCGCGTGCCCACCTCGGGCGCCCCGTCCAGCAGGGCGCGCGCCAGCCGGGGGTGCAGCCCGAGCCTGGCCATCCGTACGCCCCGGTCCGTGACCCGCCCGCCCCGGTCCCCGCTCCCGTCCCCTTCCACCGGCTCCACCGCGCCGATCGCGGTCAGTACGGACCGCGCCGCCGCCAGCGCCCCGGCCGGCGGTGGGTCCAGCAGCGCGAGGCCCGCCGCGGACGGGTCGCCCCAGCACGCGGCCTGGAGCGCGAACGCCGCCAGATCCGCGACCTTGATCTCGGGGGAGGGGAAGCGGGCCAGCCGGGTGTCCTCGGCCTCCGTCCAGCAGCGGTAGACCACGCCGGGCGCCTCACGCCCGGCCCGGCCCGCCCGCTGCCGCGCGCCCGCCTGCGACACCCGCACGGTCGTCAGCGCGCTCAGCCCCCGCGCGTGGTCGGTCCGCGGCTCGCGCGCCAGCCCCGCGTCCACGACGACCCGTACGCCCGGCACCGTCAGGCTCGACTCGGCCACCGCCGTGGCCAGTACGACGCGACGCCCGCCCGACGAGCCCGCAGAAGCCGCCGACCCCGCCAGGACCGCGTCCTGCACATCCGCCGGCGCCCGCCCGTGCACCTGAAGGACCTCGGCCCCGGCATCCCCCAGCAGCCCCGCCACCCGGCCGATCTCCCCCACGCCGGGCAGGAAACAGAGCACATCGCCGTCCCGCTCGGCCAGCGCCCGCCGCACCACCGACGCGACATGCGCGAGCAGCGCCGGATCGACCCGCATCCCGTGCGGCGGCCGTACGGGCGTGACGGGCGGCGCCCAGACCACCTCCACCGGATGCGACACGCCCCGCGCCTCCACCACCGGCGCGTCCCCGAGCAGCCGCGCCCACCCGGCCGCGTCGGTGGTCGCCGACGCCGCGACGAGCCGCAGCTCCGGCCGCAGCGCGGCCCGTACGTCCAGCAGGAACGCCGCCACCGTGTCCGCGTCCAGATGCCGCTCATGGCACTCGTCGAGGATCACCACATCGACCCCGGCCAGCTCCTGGTCGCGCTGGAGCCGCTGGAGCAGCACCCCGGTGGTCACCACCTCCACCACCGTCGCGCGCCCCACCGCGCGCTCCCCGCGCACGGTGAAACCGACGCGCTCCCCGACCCGCTCCCCGAGCAGCCAGGCCATCCGGCGGGCCGCCGCACGCGCGGCGATCCTGCGCGGCTCGGCGACGATCACCCGCCGTACCGGCCGCGGCACGGAGCCGTCCCCGAGCAGCCCGGCCAGCACCAGCGGCACCAGCGTGGTCTTGCCCGTCCCGGGCGGCGCGCACAGCACCGCGCACCCGTGCGCGTCGAGGGCCCGCTCCAGGGCGGGGACGGCGGTGTGTACGGGCAGAGTGCCGAGGATGTCGTCGCGGATCACCCGCACAGTGTCGTACGGGGCCGTACGCGCGGACGACGGGGCCGTACGCGCGGACGACCGAACGCCCCGGCCCCTGCCGCGGCCCCGCTCAGTCCCGTACGCGGATCGGTCCCGTACGCGGCGCTCAGTCCCGTACGCAGACGAAGATCGCCGTGCCCGGGATCAGGTTCCCCCGCAGCGGGGACCAGCCGCCCCACTCCTGGGTGTTCCAGGCCGGCCACTCCGGCTCCACCAGATCGATCAGCCGGAATCCGGCGCCCACCACGTCCCGTACCCGGTCACCCACCGTCCTGTGGTGCTCCACATAGACCGCGCGGCCCTCCTCGTCCTGCTCCACGTACGGCGTGCGGTCGAAGTACGAGGCCGCGACCGACAGGCCCTCGGGTCCCGGCTCGTCGGGGAACGCCCAGCGGACCGGGTGCGTGACGGAGAAGACCCAGCGCCCGCCAGGCCGCAGTACACGCCGTACCTCGCGGAACACCGCCGCCGGGTCGGCGACGAAGGGGATCGCGCCATAGGCGGAGCAGGCCAGGTCGAAGGAGCCGTCCCGGAAGGGCAGCGCACCCGCGTCCGCCTCCACCAGCGGGAAGCCCAGCGAACGGCCCTCGCCGATCCGCAGCGCGTGCTGGAGCTGGCGGTGGGAGAGATCCAGCGCCACCGGACGCGCGCCCTGCGCCGCCAGCCAGCGCGAGCACTGCGCCGCGCCCGCCCCGATCTCCAGGATGTCCAGCCCCCGCAGGGACTCCTGGGGGCCCAGCAGACCGGCCTCCACCTCGTCGAGCCCCTCCGGGCACCAGACGAAACGGTCGTCGCCGAGGAAGGTGCCGTGCTCGATCTGGTAGTCGTCCGCGTTCCGGTCCCACCAGCCGCGGTTGGCCCGGCTGCTCTCCGCGGCGCCGCTGTCCCGGCGTGTCGCCTCCGGCTCCGTCTCGGTCCCGTCGGCGGTCCCGGCGGGCTCGGCGTCGAGAACGGTTCCGCAAGCGGTTTCGCGAACGGTTTCGGGTTCGTGCTCTTGGATCATCGTGTCCGTCGTCGTAGTGTGCGAGGAGTCGTCATGGGGCCGTTCTGGCCTCATGGAACGTTGGTTGTGCCGGGTATGTGAGGTTCCGCCCCCGGTGGGGGCGTTCGCGCATTGACCGTGCCCGGCTGCCCCCGTATGCTAAAGGTTGCGCTGCGGGCTTGCGCGCCTCAGACGTAGCAGCCGCGCTCGCATCTGTATGTTCCCTCGGTTGTCGAGGCGCTTTCCCTATTGTCCGGGGCCGGCGCTTCCTTGGCTGTCCGGCTTCTGCAGAGGCGATACAGGCTCTCGGCGTAGCAGTACCTACGACTCACTGTCCGCACCGGAGCCCTTTCCCACATGACGAGCAGCACCGAGACCACCGCCACCACCCCGCAGGTTGCGGTCAACGACATCGGTAACGAGGAAGCCTTCCTCGCCGCGATCGACGAGACGATCAAGTACTTCAACGACGGCGACATCGTCGACGGCGTCATCGTGAAGGTCGACCGGGACGAGGTCCTGCTCGACATCGGTTACAAGACCGAAGGCGTCATCCCCTCCCGCGAGCTTTCGATCAAGCACGACGTCGACCCCAACGAGGTCGTCGCCGTGGGCGATGAGATCGAGGCCCTGGTTCTCCAGAAGGAGGACAAGGAAGGCCGTCTCATCCTGTCCAAGAAGCGTGCGCAGTACGAGCGCGCCTGGGGCACGATCGAGAAGATCAAGGAAGAGGACGGCATCGTCACCGGCACCGTCATCGAGGTCGTCAAGGGTGGTCTCATCCTCGACATCGGCCTCCGTGGCTTCCTGCCGGCCTCCCTCGTCGAGATGCGCCGCGTCCGTGACCTCCAGCCCTACGTGGGCAAGGAGCTCGAAGCCAAGATCATCGAGCTGGACAAGAACCGCAACAACGTGGTCCTGTCCCGCCGTGCCTGGCTGGAGCAGACCCAGAGCGAGGTCCGCCAGACCTTCCTCACGACCCTGCAGAAGGGCCAGGTCCGCTCCGGCGTCGTTTCCTCGATCGTCAACTTCGGTGCGTTCGTGGACCTCGGCGGCGTCGACGGTCTCGTGCACGTCTCCGAGCTGTCCTGGAAGCACATCGACCACCCCTCCGAGGTTGTCGAGGTCGGCCAGGAGGTCACCGTCGAGGTTCTCGACGTGGACATGGACCGCGAGCGTGTCTCCCTGTCGCTCAAGGCGACGCAGGAAGACCCGTGGCAGCAGTTCGCCAGGACGCACCAGATCGGTCAGGTCGTCCCGGGCAAGGTCACCAAGCTCGTTCCGTTCGGCGCGTTCGTCCGCGTCGACGAGGGCATCGAGGGTCTGGTGCACATCTCCGAGCTGGCCGAGCGCCACGTGGAGATCCCGGAGCAGGTCGTCCAGGTCAACGACGAGATCTTCGTCAAGGTCATCGACATCGACCTGGAGCGCCGCCGCATCAGCCTCTCGCTGAAGCAGGCCAACGAGTCCTTCGGCAGCGACCCGGCCTCGGTCGAGTTCGACCCGACGCTCTACGGCATGGCCGCGTCCTACGACGACCAGGGCAACTACATCTACCCCGAGGGCTTCGACCCCGAGACCAACGACTGGCTCGAGGGCTTCGAGACCCAGCGCGAGGCGTGGGAGGGCCAGTACGCCGAGGCGCAGCAGCGCTTCGAGCAGCACCAGGCCCAGGTCATCAAGTCCCGCGAGGCCGACGAGGCCGCCGCTGCCGAGGGTGCTGCCGCGCCCGCCGGCGGGGGCAGCGCTCCGGCCGCCTCCGGTGGCGGCTCGTACTCCTCGGAGTCCGCGGACAACTCCGGCGCCCTGGCGTCGGACGAGGCACTGGCCGCCCTGCGCGAGAAGCTGGCCGGTGGCCAGAGCTGACGCTCCGGTCCCGTTCGCAGGTGCTTCGTAGGTAGCTGAACGTGAGGCCCGTTCCCCCTCGGGGGAGCGGGCCTCACGCGTGCGCGGATCTCTCTCGCGGATCACCCGCCGATCCCCTGCCGATCGCGCGGCGGGGCGGCGGGTCAGGGGGTGACGGTGATGTTCGTCAGGCCCTTGCCGCCGGTCACGGTATTGCTGCCGTAGACGGTGGTACGGCAGCTCGCGCTGTCGTTGGTGACATTGATGGCGAGCTGGTTGGTGCCCGTGGAGCCGCGCAGATCCGAGGTGTTGTCGCGGAAGACCGTGCCGCAGCCCCAGCCGCTCTGCTGGGTGTGGGTCTCGTAGCCGTTGTTGGTGGTGTTCTTGCCGGTGTTGCCCTCGACGAGGACGTTGTTGCCCTTGACGTCCACCCAGGAGTCGTCGTAGTTGGCGCCGGTGAGGCCGCTGCCGTCGAAGGTGTTGCCGATGACGCGCGCGCCGGTGGTGCCTTCCTTGATGTCGATGTTCTCGCCGCCGACGTCCGGGCCGATGGTGTTGCCGAGGATCTGCGCGTTGTCGCTGCGGTCGGACAGTGTGTTGGCGCTGCCGACGTAGACGCCCTCGCCCATGCCCCGGCCGTCGTTGCCGGTGTCGTAGATCCGTGAGTTCTTCAGGACGCCGTCGCTGCTGGACTGGCGGAAGTGCACGCCCTCCATGTCGAGGTGGTGCACGGTCACGGAGTCGATGACGACCCCGTTGGCCCCGTCCGCCACGATGCCCTTCTGGGCGTTGGTGATGGTGAGGCCCTTGACGGTCCAGTACGCGGCCCCGTTGAGGTGCAGGCCGTAGCCCCCGCCGCCGGTGGTGAGGATCGCGGCGGACGAACCGGTGAGGGTGATGCGGGAGCCGGCCGTACCGGGCGTCGTCGCCTTGAAGTTCCCTGTGTACGTGCCGTTGGCGAGCTGGATCGTATCGCCGGGACGTGCCGCGGTGAGGGCCGACTTGAGCTGGGCGGCGGTCGAGACCTGGATGACCGCGGCGGCGCCGGTGGGCGCGGCCCCGGCCGTCGGGGCGGCGAACAGGGACAGCGCGCCGATGGCGAGCAGAGGGGTCAGCAGGGCAGGAAGCGGCGTGCGGATGCGCATGGGGGGGAGCCTTCCCGTTGAGGACGTTGAGGTCCGAGGTGTGGCGACTCTGTTCTCTTATATGGACGATGGTTGCGTCCATGAACTGGCTGCTGCCCCGTGACGGTAGGGAGGCGCCCTGGGCGTGTCAAGGTCTGGACCAGACCGGTCAGTTCGGTCCCGATCGCGGGGTTAGTCCCATGGAGTGCGGGGAATGCCCGCGCCCTGTGGGGCGTTCTTCGTTACGAACACGAGGAGGAGCGGTAATCGTGCTTGATCCGCAGGGTTTGTACGAATGGGAGCCCAAGGGCCTCGCCGTCGTCGACATGGCACTGGCGCAGGAGTCGGCGGGCTTGGTCATGCTGTACCACTTCGACGGCTATATCGACGCGGGGGAGACCGGCGACCAGATCGTCGAGAACCTGCTGGAGTCGCTGCCCCACCAGGTGGTGGCCCGTTTCGACCACGACAGGCTGGTCGACTACCGCGCACGGCGCCCGCTGCTGACCTTCCGGCGTGACCGCTGGGCCGACTACGAGACGCCGACGCTCGACGTACGGCTCGTACAGGACGCCACCGGCGCGCCGTTCCTGCTGCTGTCCGGCCCCGAGCCGGATGTGGAGTGGGAGCGTTTCGCGACAGCCGTACGGCAGATCGTGGAGCGCCTCGGGGTACGTCTTTCGGTCAACTTCCATGGCATTCCGATGGGTGTTCCGCATACCCGCCCCGTGGGGGTCACCCCGCACGGCAACCGCACCGACCTCATGCCCGGCCACCGCAGCCCCTTCGACGAGGCGCAGGTCCCGGGCAGCGCCGAGTCGCTGGTGGAGTACCGGCTGATGCAGGCGGACCACGACGTACTCGGCGTCGCCGCGCACGTACCGCACTATGTCGCCAGGTCCTCGTACCCCGACGCGGCGCTCACCGCCCTGGAGGCGATCACGGCCGCGACCGGCCTGGTGCTGCCGAGCGTCGCGCACTCGCTCCGTACCGAGGCACAGCGCACCCAGACCGAGATCGAGCGGCAGCTCGGCGAGGGGGACGAAGAACTGGTCACGATGGTGCGGGGGCTTGAGCACCAGTACGACGCGATCGCGGGCGCGGAGACCCGCGGCAGTCTGGTGGCCGAGCCGGCGGAACTGCCGTCCGCCGATGAGATCGGCCGCGAGTTCGAGAAGTTCCTCGCGGAACGGGAAGGCGAGGGCGGCGCGTGACCCGGCCCCGGCCGGATGCTCGGCCGGCCTGAGTCAGGAGCGGCGGCCGTACGGACTCCCTCGGGAGCCGTACGGCCGCTCGCTGTTGGGGGGCCCCGTCGTTGAGGCGCTCGTCCCGTCCAGGCGCCTCCCGTTTAGGCTGACCGCATGCTGAGGTTGGGACTCACGGGCGGAATCGGCGCGGGAAAGAGCGAAGTCTCGCGCCTGCTGACCAGTTACGGAGCGGTGCTGATCGACTCCGACCGGATCGCGCGCGAAGTGGTCGAGCCGGGGACGCCCGGTCTGGCGGCCGTGGTGGCCGAATTCGGACCGGAGGTACTGGCTCCGGACGGCGGTCTCGACCGGCCGCGACTCGGCGCGATCGTCTTCGGCGATCCGGACCGGCTGCGGGCGCTGAACGCGATCGTGCACCCGCTGGTCCGCGCACGCTCGGCCGAACTGGAGACGGCGGCGGGGCCGGACTCGATCGTGGTGCACGATGTGCCGCTGCTCGTCGAGAACGGCATGGAGGCGCTGTACGACCTGGTCATCGTCGTGGACGCCGCGCCGGAGACCCAGCTCGACCGGCTCGTGCGGCTGCGGGGAATGGCCGAATCCGAGGCCCGTAAGCGCATGGCGGCCCAGGCCACCCGTGAGCGGCGCCGCGCCGCCGCGGATGTCGTGATCGACAACGACGGTCCGCTGGAGCAGCTGGAACCGCAGGTCAGACGCGTATGGCAGACGCTGAGGGACCGCGCTGCGACCGCGAGCTGACAGCCGGGGCGGGCCGATGTGAGGAATAGCGTCGCCATACGCGGCGTTGAACGCGCGCAGCTAGGGAAGGATGCGACCGTGCCCGAGAGTCCGGAAACCCACGTCATCGACTATCGCGCGGCGGAGCAACTTCTGGCCGCGCGTGATCCGCGCGGGGCCGTGAAGCTGCTCGACTCGGTGATCGCGGCCCATCCGGAGAACACCGCGGCCCGGCTGCTGCGCGCCCGCGCGTTCTTCGCCGCCGCCCAACTGCGGCCCGCCGAGCTCGAATTCGAGCTGGTGCTGGAGCGGGAGCCGGACAACGCGTTCGCCCATTTCGCGCTGGCCCGCACCTATGAGCGCTCAGGACGGCCCGAGCAGGCGAAACGCCACTTCAGGCTGGCGGCGGCGCTGGATCCCAAGCCGGAGTATGTGAAGGCGGCCCAGTTCGACGCGGACCGGCGCGCCGACGGCTGACGGCTGACGCTGACGGTACGGGCGGCACGGGCGGCACGGGCTGTACGGTCATCGTCCCTGTCCGTGCGCGCTGTGGTGCCGGGTACGGCCACCGCGCTGCGCGGGGTCCGGCTCGCGCATCCACTCGCGTACACGGCTGCCGAGATCATGGTCGAGACTCCGCTCGCGATCCGGATCCGAGCCATGGCGCCCCGGCTCGTACGGCGGGACGTCCCGCCCCGGCTGATAGCGCGACCCCTGCCGGAGGTGGCGCAGCACCAGGACCAGATCCGTGGCGACGATCAGCAGCAGCACGCCGCAGGCGAGTGCCCACCCGAAGCGCCCGGCGATCGCGAACGCCGTCGTACCGAAGGCGGTCCAGATCAGGCCCCATACGCTCAGCCAGAACCGCATCCGCAGCGGACTGCGCGCGGTGACCGGCTCACTTCCGGTGCGCATGACTCATCCACCTCCCATACGCACCACCAGGCCCCTACCCGCGATCGCGGCTTTTGACCCTTGTATGTGACCGCTGCGGGGGCGGGGCGGCGCCCGGGTCAGTGGACGATGGTGTAGCTGCGCCACGGCCCTTCGCCGGGGGCGATCACATCGGACAGCGTGGTGGCGATGTACGTCGTGCCCTTGCCCGTGCAGTCGGGCGTCCCGTACATCACGAAGTCCACCAGCGTGCGGTTCGCGAGCGAGACGGCGCCGCCGGGCGCGAGGCGGTGGCAGCCCGTGACCAAGGGGTTGGAGACCTGGATGTGCCGGCCGCGCGGGGTGTCGTATGTAACGGTCCCCACCGCGGTCCGGCCGAGGCCGGAGCAGCCGGCGAGGGCGACGGTCAGGAACGCGGCCCCGGCAGCGATGCCGAGGCGCCGGTGATGGGTCACGGACATGAGCGGGTCCTCGTCTGTGGGATCCGGTGTGGTTTCCGTGTGGTGGTGGGGGGTGAGCCTGCTGGTCACACTGCCGGATCCCCGGGACGGCGGCACCCGATGTGCGGCCGGGCGGGCTATGCGGGCCCGGGCCTACGGACCGGTATCTCCGTGCCGCACGCTTCTCGACCACCGGTCATACAAGGCATACCGTGGTTATTAGCACCTCGTCCGGCGTCGTCAGGGGGCCCAAGATGGTCGAGGAACTGGTCATTGCTGTCATAGCGGCGGTATGCGCGTGCGGGCTGTACGCGATGGCGGCCGCGCGGGTCATCAGGCAGTACGAACGGGGCGTCGTCTTCCGCCTCGGCCAGCTGCAGGAGGCGATCCGGGGACCCGGATTCACGACGATCGTTCCGTTCGTGGACAAGCTGCACAAAGTCAATATGCAGATCGTGACGATGCCGGTGCCCGCCCAGGACGGCATCACGCGGGACAACGTGACCGTGCGCGTGGACGCCGTGATCTATTTCAAGGTGGTCGACGCGGCGGACGCGCTGGTCCGGGTCGAGGACTACCGGTTCGCGGTGTCGCAGATGGCGCAGACGTCTCTGCGGTCGATCATCGGCAAGAGCGATCTGGACGATCTGCTGTCCAACCGGGAGAAGCTCAATCAGGGCCTGGAGCTGATGATCGACAGCCCGTCGGTCGGCTGGGGCGTGCAGATCGACCGCGTCGAGATCAAGGACGTCTCGCTGCCGGAGACCATGAAGCGGTCGATGGCGCGCCAGGCGGAGGCCGACCGTGAGCGCCGTGCCCGGGTGATCAACGCGGACGCGGAGCTCCAGGCGTCGAAGAAGCTCGCCGAGGCGGCCAAGCAGATGTCCGGCCAGCCCGCCGCGCTTCAGCTGCGGCTGTTGCAGACGGTCGTGGCGGTCGCGGCCGAGAAGAACTCGACACTCGTCCTGCCCTTCCCCGTCGAACTGCTCCGCTTCCTCGAACGTGCCACACCGGCCGAGGCGGTACAGGCCGTGCGGGCGGTCTCGGAAGCCGTGGAGGCGGCCCCGTCGCCCCCCGCCGATGAGCCCGCCGCCGCTCCCGCACCCGCACCCGCCGTCGCGCCGGGGGCGACCGCCGTCGAACCCGGCGCACCTGACCTCACGGCGCGGCCCAAGGTGTCGTCCGTACCCACGTCGGCGTCGCCGCTGGACGAGCCGGCACCGCCGCTGGACGAGGAGCCGCAGAAGCGGCAGGACGCGCAGCCCGTCTGAGGCCGGACGATCCCGCGGTCGAGCACTGCGGGGTCGTCCTCTGTGCTGTCCGCCTCCGGCACCCGCTGAGCTGCGGAAACGGCGTATCGAGATCGACTGTCAGACCCCCGGCCTAGACTCGCAGAGGAATCAGATCCTGCGAGATGACCCCGGGCTGGGAGGGAGTCGGTGACCGTGGCGCAATCCGTGCATTCCGTGCATACCCCCACCGCTCCGTCCGCGCATGCCGCGACGGCGGCCCTGGCCCGCTGCGCCGCCGTTTTCCTGCCCGCAGGTCTGCCGCGCGAGGGGCGGGTCGCCTTCTGGTCCCCGGACGGGGAGCTGCCGGCCGGTGCCTTCGGCGCAGCCGGTACGGCGCCGCTCGCGTCGGGCGGTCCGGGCGCGTCCGGGCTCGGGCCGGGGGAGCTGACGGTCGTCCGGCGTCGGGGCGACGGCGGGGAAGGTGGCGACGGCGGGGGCGGCGGGGACGGTGGCGACGGCGGGGGCGGAGTCCACGACGGTGGCGACGACGTCCATACGCGCACCGTCCCCGCCGTGCTGCTGTCCGTGGCCGACGCGATCCCGCTGCTGGTCCGCGCCCGGCGCGACAGGGCCGCGCATCCCGCCGCCGCCTGCTGGGGCGCCGCCTCGCTGCACGCACTCCAACTGGCCGGGCGCGGCAGGCTGCTGCCCGGTCTCACCGCGTCCGACCACGACGCCTGGCGCGCCGGCCCGCTCGACGCCGACGACATCGCGCAGTTGAGAGCCATCGCCGCGGCCATGCCCCCGGAGGCCCACGCCGTACCGGTCCCGGATCTGAGCCCGCTCCAGCTGCCCGATCCGGAAGCGCTGGTACGGGCGTTCCTCGACGCGGTCGCGGATTCCCTGCCGCGTACGCCCGCCGCCGCCTACGCGGCGGGTGCGCCGTTCGCCGCCCGGGAGGCGCAGCATCTGCCGGGCGCCCGGACCTGGGCCGCGGAGGCGGCGGCCGGGATGGACGCGGGGGTACGGGTCTCGCTGCGCCTCGACCTCTCCGCGTACGACCTCTTCGACCAGGCGGAGACGGACCCGGCCGCTTCCCCGGGCGCGGACCTCGGGCCCGGCGCCGAGGACGCGCGGGTCACCCGGCGTGCCGGGGCCGCGCTCGTCCAGATCCACAGCCTGGCCGACCCGACCCTGGTCATCGACGCCTCGGGGCTCTGGGCGGGTCAGGGCGACGAGAGCTTCGGCCCGCGCGCCCGGATCGACGCGCTGCTCGCCCTGCGCCGTGCGGCCCGGGTCTGGACCCCGCTCGCCCGGCTGCTGGAGCGGGACGTCCCCGACGCGCTGCCGCTCTCCGAGGACGAGTTGTACGAACTGCTCGGTCCTGGGGCGGCCCGCCTCGCCGCCGCCGGGGTCGCCGTCCACTGGCCGAGGGAGCTGGCCCGTACGCTCACCGCCGCCGCGGTCGTCCGCCCCGCGCCGGGCTCGGCCACGGACGGCACGCCGTTCTTCGACAGCGCGGAACTGCTCAAGTTCAACTGGCAGTTGGCGCTCGACGGCGATCCCCTCAGCGAGCGGGAGATGGACGCGCTCGCCGAATCGCACCGGCCGATCGTGCGGCTGCGTGATCAGTGGGTGGTCGTCGACCCGGCCCTCGTACGGAAGGCGCGCAAGCGGGAGCTGGGCCTGCTGGAGCCGGTCGACGCGCTCGCCGTCGCCCTGACCGGCACCGCCGAGGTGGACGGCGAGACGGTGCAAGCGGTCCCGACCGGCGCGCTGGCCGCGCTGCGCGACCGTCTCACCACCGGCCCGGCCGCGATCGCCCAGCCGCCCGGTCTCGACGCCACCCTGCGCGACTACCAACTGCGCGGTCTCGCCTGGCTGGATCTGATGACCTCGCTCGGCCTCGGCGGCTGTCTCGCGGACGACATGGGCCTCGGCAAGACGGTCACGGTCATCGCCCTCCATCTGCACCGGGCCCGCACCGCCCCCACCCTCGTCGTCTGCCCCGCCTCCCTCCTGGGCAACTGGCAGCGCGAGATCACCCGCTTCGCGCCCGGCGTCCCCGTCCACCGCTTCCACGGCGCCGGACGGACCCTGGCAGGTCTCTCGGGGGACGGGGTCCCGGGCGGGTTCGTGCTCACCACGTACGGCACGATGCGCGGCAGTGCCGACGCGCTGGCCGCGCACGGCTGGGGGATGGTCGTCGCCGATGAGGCCCAGCATGTGAAGAACCCCTTCTCGTCGACCGCCAAGGCGCTCCGTACGATCCCGGCGCCCGCCCGGGTCGCGCTGACCGGGACGCCCGTCGAGAACAATCTGTCCGAGCTGTGGGCGCTGCTCGACTGGACCACCCCCGGACTGCTCGGCCCGCTCAAGGCGTTCCGTGCCCGCCACGCCAGGATCGTGGAGAACGTCGAGAACGCGAAGAGCGCCGACGTCAAGGACGCGGACAACGCGGAGGCGGTGGAGCGGCTGTCCCGGCTGGTCCGGCCGTTCCTGTTGCGCCGCAGGAAGTCCGATCCCGGGATCGTGCCCGAGCTGCCGCCCAAGACGGAGAGCGATCACCCCGTCGCGCTCACCCGCGAACAGGCATCGCTCTACGAGGCGGTCGTCCGCGAGACGACGGCCGCCATCGAGGCGGCCGAGGGCATCGCCCGCCGCGGCCTCGTCATGAAGCTGCTCACCGCCCTCAAACAGATCTGCAACCACCCCGCGCAGTATCTGAAGGAGGACACGGCCCGGCTCACCGGCCGTTCCGGCAAGCTCGCCCTCCTCGACGAACTGCTCGACACGATCCTCGCGGAGGACGGCTCGGTCCTTCTCTTCACCCAGTACGTATCGATGGCGCGGCTGCTCTCCGCGCATCTCGCGGCGCGCGCCGTCCCGTCCCAGCTCCTGCACGGCGGCACGCCCGTCGCCGAGCGCGAGCGCATGGTGGACCGGTTCCAGTCCGGCGAGGTCCCGGTCTTCGTCCTCTCCCTGAAGGCGGCGGGCACCGGTCTCAATCTGACCAGGGCCGGCCATGTCATCCACTTCGACCGGTGGTGGAACCCGGCCGTGGAGGAACAGGCCACGGACCGCGCGTACCGCATCGGCCAGACCCAGCCCGTACAGGTCCACCGGCTGATCGCGGAGGGCACGGTCGAGGACAGGATCGCCGAGATGCTCTCGTCCAAGCGGGCGCTGGCCGACGCGGTCCTCGGCTCGGGCGAGGCGGCCCTGACCGAGCTGACCGACCGGGAGCTCGCGGATCTGGTGTCCCTGCGGAGGCTGTCATGACCCCCCGCCGCGCCCCCGCCCCTCGGCGTGACGACCGGCGGCGTACGTTCCCGGCGCTGCCCCCGCGGCCGGGCGCGCCGGGCGACTTCGCCACCACCTGGTGGGGCAACGCATGGGTGGAATCCATGGAGGACACCGCGCTCGACACGGCCCGTCTCCAGCGCGGCCGTGCCTACGCGGGCAGCGGTCATGTCGACGCGATCACCGTCACTCCCGGCCGGGTCATGGCGTACGTCCACGGTTCGCGGCCCCGCCCGTACCGTACGGAGATCCGTCTCCGTACCCTCGACGAGACCGGCTGGGAGGATCTTCTCGACGCGGCGGCTGCCCGCCCCGACCACATCGCCGCCCTGCTCGACAAGGACATGCCGCACACCCTCGCGGCCTCCGCGGATCTCCTCCCGACCGGCGGCGATCTGACCCCCGACTGCTCCTGCCCGGACGACGGTTACCCGTGCAAGCACGCCGCCGCCCTCTGCTACCAGACGGCGCGGCTCCTCGACGAGGACCCGTTCGTCCTGTTCCTGATGCGCGGCCGTGGCGAGCACGAGGTGCTGGCCGATCTCACCCGGCGCAACGCCACGCGCTCGGCGGCCGAACGGACCACCGCCGCGCCGCCCATGCCCACGGTCGAGGCGCGCGTCGCCCTCGCGGCCCGTACGCGCCCGGTGCTTCCGCCGCCGTTTCCCGTGCCCGCGCAGCCGGGCCGCCCGCCCGTGTATCCGCAGACCCCTGGCGCGCCCGACCCGCTCGCCCTCGACCTGCTCGCCACCGAAGCGGCGGCCCGCGCCCATACGTTCCTGACCACCGGCCTCGACCCCATCGGAGCCCTCACCCCCTGGCAGGACGCGGTACGGCTGGCCGCCGCCCACCCCGGCTCCGGGCTGACCGCCTCCACCCGCGCCCTCTACCGGGACCTGGCCGCCGCGCTCGACCGCACCCCCACCGACCTGGCCCGCGCCGTGGCCGCCTGGCGCCAGGGCGGCCTGGCGGGCCTGGCCGTACTGGAAGAGCCCTGGGACCCGCCCGCGGGCCCCTTCGACCGTGCCCGTCCCGCCCTGGCCGCCGCCGACTTCCCCCACTTCCGGCCCTGGCGCAACCGCCTCTCCACCCCGTCCCTCCAGCTCCGGTTCGGCCGCGACGCGCTCTGGTACGGCTATGAGTCGGACCGGGACCGAGAGGACTGGTGGCCCCGGGGTACCCCCGACACCGATCCGGTGGGTGCTCTGACGGCCCTGCTCGGCCGGTGACGCGGAGCGGGATGTGCGGGCGCGGGGGCTCGGTGCGCGGGAAGGACGGAGGCCGGGAGCACGGGACGACCGCGCCGTACCACTGCGCGCTCTCCCCGTACCCCGGCCTCGTCAGCCGGTGCGCCGGCCTGCCCCGAAGGTCTGATCTCCCTATGGGGCCGATCTCCCCGTGGGCCTGATCTGCCCGTGGGTCAGGCGGAGTCGGCGGTCAGGCTGTGTGGAGCGTCAGGCCGTAGCGGCCCAGGATCTCATTGATCGGCTGGTACCAGGTCTCGCCGCCGCTGCTGCAGTTGCCCCAGCCGCCCGACGTCACGCCCTGGGCCTGGTCGCCGCTGATGAAGGAGCCGCCCGAGTCGCCGCCCTCGGCGCAGACGCTGGTCTTGGTCATCTGGTGGACGGCGCCCTGGCTGTAGTTGACGGTCTCGTTCTTGGCCAGGAGGTTGCCGCAGCGCCAGTGGGTCGTGGAGCCCGAGCGGCAGATCGAGGCACCGATCGGGGCCTCGTTGGAACCGCGGACCAGCTGGTCGGAGACGGTGCCCCAGCCGAGGACCACCGGGACGGTCCACCAGCCGCTGCCGACGTTCACCCACGCGTAGTCGTTGTCGGGGAAGGACGAGCCCTGGAAGTTGCCGATGTACGAGCCGTCCCAGCCGCTCACCGAGGCGCCCGCCTGGCCGCAGTGGCCGGCCGTGACGAAGCCGCCGTATACGGAGAAGCCGATGGAACAGCGGACGTTGCCCGTGTAGTACGGGTCGCCGCCGACGGTGCCCGCGGCGAACGTCTGGGGAGCGTGGGCGGTCTCCTTGACCGTGACGGGACCGGCCTGGCGGGCGCGGTCGAGGAAGTCACGGACATCGTTGTCGTTCTTCTGCGCCGCGACGACATTCACCACGACGCGGTTGGCCTTGGGGTCTACATGCCAGCTGCTGACACCGGCCGGCGCGGAGAGCGCGTCGATCCGCTCCTTGGCCGCGTCCAGCTGGCGCGCGCTGTGCTTGACGAGCTGTACGGTCGCGCCCGTCGCCCGTACGGCCTCGGCCTTCTGGGCACTGGTGACCGTGACCGTCAGCGTGCCGCTGTCCGGGTTGAACCAGGAGCCGCCGTACGAGGCTCCCGCCGCGCGCTTCGCCTTGCCCTCGACCGCCGTCGCTGTCTTCTCCGCGGCCAGACGCGCCTTGGCCTGACTCGCCGTCAGGCCAAGGTCCTTCTGCATGGCGGTGAGCAGACCGGCGGAGGCCGGGGCTTCGGAGGTGGAGGAGGGGGACGCGGCGGCCGGCGCCAGCCCGGCGGCGGCCCAGGTGCCGAGGAGGAGGAGTGCGGACAGACCGGTGCGTATCACTGTCGTACGTCTCAAGGGATGTGGCCCTTCTGTGTTCCAGCGTGGTGGGGGTGGAACAGCAGGCACCTGAGAGCGCTCTCAGGCGTGCCAGCCGGAGCGTAGCCGAGGATCATGAGCAGGTCCATGCCAAGCGAAAGGATCTGGTGATCCTGCCGGTCGGCGCCCCTGGTCATCTCCGGGGGCGCGCGCGGTCCCTGCCGCGCGCCGTCAACAGCCGCCCCTCGTACGGCTGTTTAGGATGGGATCATGGCAATCACGGCATCCGGCGCGTCACCGCGGTCGCTCTACGATCCGACGAGCGAGCTGCTGGCGGATCCGTACGAGGTGTACTCGCGGCTGCGCGAGACCGCGCCCGTGCGGCGGATCGTCGGGCCCGACGGACGGCCCGCCTGGATCGTCACCCGCTACGAGGACGTACGGCGGTCGCTCGCCGATCCGCGGCTCTCCCTCGACAAGAGCCGTGCGCTGCCCGGCGGTTACCGGGGCTTCGCGCTGCCGCCCGCCCTCGATGCCAATCTGCTCAACATGGATCCGCCGGACCACACCCGCATCCGGCGCTTCGTCGCGCGGGCGTTCACGGCGCGGCGGATCGAGGAGTTGCGGGGGCCGGTGCGGCGGACCGCCGACGAACTGCTCGACGCCCTCGACTCCGGCGGCCGTGATTCCGGCGCCCTCGACGGCCGCGACGGCGGCCGCGCCGATCTGGTCGCCTCGTACGCCGCGCCGCTTCCCCTCGTCGTCATCTGCGAATTGCTGGGCGTACCCGCGCGCGACCGGCGTGACTTCCGGGAGTGGACGGATGCCCTGATCGCTCCCGATCCCGCGCGGCCCGAGCGGATGAAGGAGGCGGTCGCCGCCATGCTCGCCTTCTTCACCGAACTGCTCGCCCACAAGCGCGCCGAGCCGGGGGACGATCTGCTCTCCGCTCTGATCGCGGCGCGCGACGAGGGTGAGGAGGCCGGTGCGGAGACCGGCGGCCCGGCGTCCGGGGGCGACGGTGGCGACCGGCTCAGCGAGGACGAGCTGATGTCGCTGGCCTTCCTCCTCCTCTTCGCCGGGTACGAGAACGCCGTCCAGCTCATCGGCAACTCCGTCCTCGCCCTGCTCCGGCACCCCGAGCAACTGGCGGCGCTGCGCGCGGAGCCCGGCAGGACGGCCGCGGCGGTCGGGGAGTTCGTACGGTACGAGGGGCCCGCGCTGCTGGCGATCCGGCGGTTCGCGGTCGAGGACCTGACGATCGGCGGGGTGACGGTGCCGGCGGGGGAGACCGTCATGCTGTCCCTCGCCGCCGCCAACCGCGATCCGCACCGCTTCGCCGACCCCGACCGGCTCGACCTCGACCGCGACACGGCGGGGCACGTGGCTCTCGGATACGGCATCCACTACTGCCTCGGCGCACCACTCGCCCGGCTGGAGACCGAGATCGCGCTCAACGCGCTGCTGGAGCGCTTTCCGCGGCTGGCGCTGGACGTTCCGTACGAGGAACTGCGGTGGCGCCCCTCGACCCGCGCCCGGGGCCTGATCGCCCTGCCCGTTCGTTTCCAGGCCCTGTCCAAGGGCCGAGGCGGGCGGCTCATTGCCGGTAGCCGCTCAGGAAGCGGCCGATCCGGCTGATGGCCGCGTCGAGATCGTCCGCGTACGGGAGCGTCAGGATCCGGAAGTGGTCGGGACGCGGCCAGTTGAACCCCGTCCCCTGCACGACCTGGATCTTCTCCCGCAGCAGCAGATCCAGCACGAACCGCTCGTCGTCGTGGATCCTGTGCACCTTGGGGTCCAGCCGGGGGAAGGCGTACAGCGCGCCCTTCGGCTTCACACACGAGACCCCGGGAATCTCGTTGAGCTTCTCCCAGGCGCGGTCGCGCTGCTCGTACAGCCTGCCTCCCGGCTCGGTGAGCTCCTTGATCGACTGCCGGCCGCCGAGCGCGGCCTGAATGGCGTACTGGGCGGGCGCGTTGGGACAGAGCCGCATCGAGGCGAGCATCGTCAGGCCCTCAAGGTAGCTACGGGCATGCTGCTTGGGGCCGGTGACGACGAGCCAGCCCGAGCGGAACCCCGCCACGCGGTATGTCTTCGAGAGCCCGCTGAAGGTGAGGACCACCAGATCGGGGGCGAGGGCCGCGGCGGTGTGGTGGACCGCGTCGTCGTAGACGATCTGGTCGTAGATCTCGTCCGCGAACACCATGAGCTGATGACGGCGGGCGAGATCGAGGATGCCCTCGACGATCTCGCGCGGATAGACCGCGCCGGTGGGGTTGTTGGGGTTGATGATCACGACGGCCTTCGTACGGTCGGTGATCTTCGACGCCATGTCGTCCAGGTCCGGGTACCACTCCGCGGACTCGTCGCAGAGATAGTGCACGGGACGGCCGCCCGCGAGCGTCGTCACGGCGGTCCAGAGCGGGAAGTCGGGGGCCGGGATCAGGACTTCGTCGCCGTCCTCCAGGAGCGCCTGGACGGCCATGGAGACCAGCTCCGAGACGCCGTTGCCGAGGAACACGTCGTCGACCGTGACCTCGGGAAGCCCCATGGTCTGGTAGCGCTGGGCGACGGCGCGGCGCGCGGAGAGGACACCGCGCGAGTCCGTGTAGCCATGTGCCCGCGGCAGCATCCGGATCATGTCCTGGAGGATCTCCTCCGGCGCCTCGAACCCGAAGAGCGCGGGGTTGCCGGTGTTGAGGCGCAGGACGCTGTGGCCCGCCTCCTCCAGGGCGTCGGCGTGCTCGATCACCGGGCCGCGGATCTCGTAGCAGACCTCGCTGAGCTTGCTCGACTGCCGGAATTCCATGCGGTGGTCCTCCAGACCTTGTTGCGATACTTGGTTTTACCAAGCCCGAGCTTGGAAAGTCCAACAACATGTCTAGAATCCGTCACATGTCACGTCGACGAAGCTACGACCAGTACTGCGCCGCCGCCCGTGCCCTCGACTCCGTGGGCGATCGCTGGACCCTGCTGATCGTCCGGGAGTTGCTGGCGGGCCCCCGCCGGTACACCGATCTGCACGCCGATCTGCCGGGTGTCAGCACGGATGTGCTCGCCTCCCGGCTCAAGGACATGGAGCGCGATGATCTGGCCGTGCGCCGCAAGCTGCCGCCCCCGGCCGCGGCGTATGTGTACGAGCTGACGGAGCGGGGGCGGGGGCTGCTGCCGGTGCTCACGGCTCTGGCGGAGTGGGGCGCTCCGGCGCTGGAGGAGCGCAGGCCCACCGACGCCGTGCGGGCGCACTGGTTCGCCGTGCCGCTGCTGCCGGTGCTGGACGGGCTGTCGGGCCCGGCGGGCTCGGGTGCGGGCGGCGGGACGGGGGAGGGCGTGGTGGAGGTCCGGCTGGGCGAAGGGGCGTTCCATGTACGGCTCGGGGCGGGCGATCCGGTGTACGGCGACGGGCCTGCGGAGAGCCCGGACGCCCGCCTCGTGCTCGATGCCGACACCTGCCGTGAGCTGAGCGGGGGCGCGCTGACAGTGGGGGACGGAGTGCGGGACGGGCGGATCGAGGTGTCGGGTGACGGGCCGCTGGCCAAGGTGCTGCGCGGAGAGTGAGCGGGCGGGAGGCCGCCTGTGTGCCGCTGACGGTGACAGAAATAGCCTAATTCGTCACGGATGTCATACTTGGAGAGGTGAGTAGTCACTGGAGGTGGAGGCCCGCCGGGGCCGGGATCTCGTCCCTCGGCGGCCGGATCCAGGCAGGGTGAGATGAGCGACGATGAGGCGACCGGACTCCGCGCGGGACGACCAGCCCGTCCGGTCGAACGGTCCCCGCGAGGGCGATCCCGGCGAGGCCGCTCCCGCCGGGACGGATCCCCGCGACCAGCCGCGTGATCCGTTTGACGAGGCGGCCACGGCCAGGGCGGTCATCGACGCGCGGGGCACCGTGACGGAGTGGAGCGAGGGCGCCCGCAGGCTGCTCGGTCACCGGCCGTCGGAGATGGTCGGACGGCCCGCCGCCGAGCTGCTCGCCGACGGCGCGACCGCGCGGTCCCGCACCGGCACGCTCGATCCGGCGGCGCTGGATCCGGCCGCCCTGCCGGACAGCTGGAGCGGGACGGTCACGCTGCTGCACCGCGACGGCGGCCGGCTGGACGTACGGCTGCTGGCACACCGCCGTACGACGGAGGACGGTGCCACCGAGTGGTTCCTCGTCTCCCCGCTGAACCGGGCGGACCCGTATGTCGAGGACACACACCTGCTCGAACTGGTTTTCGCGCAGTCGCCCTGTCCGATGGCCGTCTACGACACCCGGCTGCGGCTGCGGCAGGTGAGCGAGGACATGGAGGGCCTGCTGGGCCTCACCGAGGACGACGTACGCGGACTGCGGCTGCCCGAGGCCATGCCCGCCCCGGAGATGGACAACACCGAGCGGCATATGCTGCGGGCGCTGGAGACCGGCGAGCCGCAGCACCTCGAATTCTCGCTGCGCCTGCCCGGCCACGACCGGGACTTCGCCTGGGCGGTCTCCATCGCCCCGCTACGGGAGGACGACGGCCGGACACGCGGTGTGATCGTGGCGGTACACGACATGACCCGGCAGAACCGAGCCCAGCAGCGACTGCTGCTGGTGAACGAGGCCAGTACCCGTATCGGCAGCGCCCTCGACGTCGTGAGCACCGCACAGGAGCTGGCCGATGTCGCCGTCCCCGTGCTCGCCGACTTCGTCACCGTCGATCTGCTGCCCGAGGTCAGCAGAGGCGGCGCCGAGACCCCCGCCGGCCCGCTGCCCGGCCAGGTGAGGCTCCGGCGCGTGGCCCGCCAGTCCGTTCTTGAGGGTGCGCCGGAGGTCGCGATCGAGCTCGGGGAGACCTCGTCCTACCCCAACAGCTCGCCCGCCGCCGAGTGTCTGAGGACGCAGCGGGCCGTCATGAGGAGGGTGACGGAGGACTCCGTGGCCCGGTGGGAGAGGACCGATCCGCGGCGTGCCGCCAAGATGCGCGCCTTCGGGTTCCACTCGACGATGGCCGTCCCGCTGCGCGCTCGCGGCACCATCCTCGGCGTGGCCACCTTCTCCCGGCACCGCAGCCCGGCCCCCTTCGAGCTGGACGATCTGCTGCTCGCCGAGGAGATCACGGCGCGGGCGGCCGTCTGTATCGACAACGCCCGCCGCTACACGCGCGAACGTGACACGGCGCTGGCCCTTCAGCGCAGCCTGCTGCCGCGCGCGCTGCCCGAACACGCGGCGGTCGAGTTCGCCTTCCGCTACCTCCCCGCCGACTCGGGGGCCGGGGTCGGCGGCGACTGGTTCGATGTGATCCCGCTGTCCGGCTCGCGCGTGGCCCTGGTCGTGGGCGATGTGGTGGGCCACGGCGTCCAGGCGTCGGCCACGATGGGCCGGCTGCGCACGGCCGTGCGCACCCTCGCCGATGTCGATCTGCCGCCCGACGAACTGCTCACCCACCTCGACGACCTCGTCAACCATCTGGCCGCCGAGGCGTCGGGCGGACAGCCCTCGGGCGCCGAGGCCGCCGGGGACGTCGGCGCCACCTGTCTCTACGCGGCCTACGACCCGGTGTCCCGGCGCTGCTCCCTGGCGCGCGCCGGACACCCGCAGCCCGCGATGGTCACCCCGGACGGCACCGTCGCCTTCCTCGACCTGCCCGCGGGGCCGCCGCTCGGTCTCGGCAATCTGCCCTTCGAGTCCGTCGAGATGGAACTGCGGGAGGGCAGCGTGCTCGCCCTGTTCACCAACGGTCTCGTCGAATCCCGCGAGCGCGGCATCGACGAATCGTTCGCCGCGCTGCGCACCGCCCTCGCCCAGCCCGCCGCGCCGCTGGAGGACATCTGCGACAACGTGCTGAAGACGCTGCTCCCCGGCCGCCCCGCCGATGACGTCGCCCTGCTCCTCGCCCGTACCCGCGCCCTGGACGCGAACCAGGTCGCCACATGGGAGCTGGAGTGCGATCCCGCCGGGGTGGCCCAGGCGCGCAGGGACGCCGCCGAGCAACTGGCCGCCTGGGGGCTGGAGGACGCCGTCTTCACCACGGAACTGGTGGTCAGCGAACTGGTCACCAACGCCATCCGGTATGCCCAGGCCCCCATTCAGCTGCGCCTCATCCATGACCGCAGCCTCATCTGCGAGGTCTCGGACGGCAGCAACACCGCTCCGCATCTGCGCCGGGCCCGGGTGTTCGACGAAGGGGGCCGCGGCCTCCTGCTCGTCGCTCAGCTCACGCAGAGCTGGGGCACCCGCCAGGGCACGGGCGGCAAGACCATCTGGGCCGAGCAGGCTCTTCCCGTGGCCGGCATCTGACGGCGGGCCGGGTACGGGGCCCGCGCGCGACACGCCCTGGCGCCGCTGGACGATGATGGCCGGATGCGACTCGAAGCGATCACCTGGGAGCGGCTGACCGAGGCCGTCGCCGAGCGGGTGCTGGAGACGGGGACGGCGGACGGCGGTCCCTGGCCCCGTGTCGCCATCGACGGAGCGCCCGCCGCCGGGACCCGTGAGCGGGCCGACGCGCTCGCGGAGGCGCTACGGGTACGCGGCCGGTCGGTACTGGTCGTGGGGACCGGCGGGTTTCTGCGGCCGGCGTCGCTGCGGTACGAGTACGGACGCGAGGACCCGGAGTCGTACTACAGCGGCTGGTTCGACACCGGGGCGCTGTGGCGGGAGGTCTTCGCGCCGCTGGAGCCCGGCGGCACCGGGCGGGTCCTGCCCGATCTCTGGGACCCCGCCACCGACCGCGCGACCCGCAGCCCGCACAGTGAACTCGCGCCCGGCGGGGTGCTGGTGCTGCACGGCCCGCTGCTGCTGGGGCACTGGTTCCCGTTCGACCTCACGGTGCATCTGCGGCTGTCACCGGCCGCGCTCCGGCGCCGTACCGACGAGAGCGAACGGTGGACACTCCCCGCCTTCGAGCGGTACGAGCGGGAGGTGGACCCGGCCGAGGCCGCCGATGTGGTCGTACGGACGGACGATCCGCGCCATCCGGCGTGGGGCGGCCTCGGAGAGCACGGACAGCGGCTTTCGGACAGCGGTCCCGGATGACAGCCTCGTACGGCGCGCGGCCCCGGCGGACGTGTGACGACGTCCCGGCCGGTCGCCTCGTACGGCGCCGCGCGGCCCCGGCGGACATGTGGCGTCACGGCCGGCCGCCCACCGTCACGGCCGGCCGCCCACCGTCGCGACCGCCCGCGCCCCCGCCCGGCAGCCCGCCGCGGCCGCCGCCACCGCGTCCGCCCCGGTGAGCCGGGCCGCGAGGAACGCGCCCGTGAAGGCGTCGCCCGCGCCCGTCGAGTCCACGGCACGCGCCGGAACCGGCGGGACCCGGGCCGTGACAGCCCCCGCCCGCGCCACCAGCGCGCCGTCCCTGCCCAGGGTCACCACCGCCGTCCCCACCCGCCGGCTCAGCGCGGCGGCGGCGTCGGCCACGTTCGTCAGCCCGGTGAGAAGCCTGGCCTCGTCCGCGTTCGGGAGCAGCGTCTCCACGCCGTCGACCGACGCCAGAAAACGGTCCGCGCCCAGTTCCTTGATGAATCCCGTCGAGGCGGGGTCCACGCTCACCGGGACGCCCCGCTCGCCGGCCGATCGCAGTGCGGCGACGGCCAGTTGGCGGCTCGTGTCCGCGAAGAAGAGATAGCCGGAGAGATGCAGCCGGCCCACCCCGTCCAGCAGGGACGGCGACCAGTCGGCGGGGGACAGCCGCAGCGCCGCGCCGCTGTCGGTGAGCAGTGTGCGTTCGGCGGACGCGTCGACCAGACAGATCACCGTCGCGGTCGGCACCTCGTCGTCCACGACGAGGTGGGTACGTACCCCCGCCCGCCGCAGCCGCTCCTCGTGCCACTCCCGCGCCTCCGCCCCTACCCGTGCCAGCAGCCGTACGTCCGCGCACCCGGAACGCGCCGCCCAGCAGGCCGCGTTGGCCCCGGCGCCGCCCGGCAGCGTACGGATCTCGGCGGCCGTGTCCGTACCGTGCGCGAGCGGGGTGCGGTACCGCGCCACCACATCGGTGACCACGTCCCCGATCACCAGCAGCGCACCGTCCGCGGTGCCCGCGCTCATCCGCCGGCCGCGGTCCGTGCGGTGGCGATACGCGCGGCCGCGATGCGCGCCGCGAGCCACACATTGCCGCGCACCGCCGCGAGATTGGCCTCCAGCGAGGCGCCGCCCGTCCGCCGCATCAGCTGGTCCAGCAGGAACGGGGTGACCGCCTGGCCGCTGATGCCCCGCTCATGACACTCCGTCAGTGCTTCCGCGAGCACCCGGTCGTGCAACCGCGGATCCAGCTGCTCCGCTTCGGGCACGGGGTTGGCGACGATGAGCGCCGCTTCGGGGCCGCCGAGCGCGTCCTGCGCGTCCATCACCGCCGCGACCTCCTCGGGCGTATGGACCGTCCAGTCGACCGGTTCACCGGACGAGGTCAGATAGAAGCCGGGGAACCGGTCGGTCCCGTAGCCGAGGATGCCGACCCCCAGCGTCTCCAGCCGCTGGAGCGTCGCCGGAACGTCGAGGATCGATTTGACGCCCGCGCAGACCACGGTGATCCGGGTCCTGGCCAGCAGGCGCAGATCGGCCGACTCGTCCTGGGTGTCGGTCCAATCGCGGTGGACCCCGCCCAGGCCGCCCGTCGCGAAGACCCGGATCCCGGCCCGCGCGGCCAGGAACGCCGTGGCGGACACGGTCGTCGCGCCGCTCGCGCCCGCCGCGAGCGCGGGCGCCAGATCGCGCTGGCCCAGCTTCCGTACGGCGGAGTCCTGGGCGACCCGCTCCAACTGGTCCTTGGACAGGCCCACCCGGGGCCGGCCGTCCAGCACGGCGACCGTGGCGGGTACGGCGCCGCTGGAGCGTACGAGCGCCTCCAGCTCCTCCGCGACCGCGAGATTGCGCGGGCGCGGCAGTCCGTGCGCGATGATCGTCGATTCCAGGGCGACCACGGGACGGTCTGCGGCGAGCGCTTCCCGTACCTCGGGGGAGAGCTGCGAAGTGATGTCTGGCATGTCCCCATCCATGGCACATCCCGCGCGGACGCAAACGTCGCCGCGCGGGCGAACGTTCACGCCTCCGGGCCCGTACCCGTGGAGGGCGCGGTGCCGACCGCGCCCTCCACCATTCGGGAATCGTTCAGGCGGCCACCACTCCGTTGAGCGCGCCGTGCGGGTTGAGCACGTACTTCCGGCTGGCGCCGTGGTCGAACTCCTCGTAGCCGCGCGGAGCGTCCTCCAGCGAGATCACCGTGGCGTTGACGGCCTTCGCGATGTGGACCCGGTCGTGCAGGATCGCCATCGCCAGGCCCCGGTGATACTTCATCACCGGGCACTGTCCCGTGCTGAACGTGTGGCTCTTCGCCCAGCCGAGGCCCAGCCGGACCTTCAGCGTGCCGGTCTTGGCGTCCTCGTCGATCCCGCCCGGGTCGTCGGTGACGTACAGCCCCGGGATACCGAGCGCGCCGCCCGCCCTGACGGCACCCATCAGGGAGTTGAGGACGGTCGCCGGAGCCTCCTTGGAGTCCTTGCCGTGCGCGCGTGCCTCGAAGCCGACCGCGTCGACCGCGGCGTCCACCTCGGGCTCGCCCAGGATCTGCGCTATCTGCTCCTCGACCGCACCCTTGGTGAGATCGACGGTCTCACAGCCGAAACTGCGGGCCTGTGCGAGCCGTTCGGCGTTCAGGTCGCCGACGATGACGACCGCGGCGCCGAGCAACTGGGCCGAGGCCGCGGCGGCGAGACCGACAGGTCCCGCGCCCGCGACGTACACCGTGGAGCCGACGCCCGTGCCGGCCGTCACCGCGCCGTGGTAGCCAGTGGGGAAGATGTCCGACAGCATCGTCAGATCGAGCAGCTTCTCCAGCGCCGCGTCCCGGTCGGGGAAGCGGAGCAGGTTGAAGTCCGCGTACGGCACCATCACGTACTGCGCCTGTCCGCCGACCCAGCCGCCCATGTCGACGTAGCCGTACGCCGCGCCGGGACGGGCGGGATTGACGTTCAGACAGATTCCGGTCTGGCGCTCCTTGCAGTTCCGGCAGCGGCCGCAGGCGATATTGAAGGGAACCGACACGACATCGCCGACGTCGATGAACTCGACGTCGGGGCCGCGCTCGATGACCTCACCGGTGATCTCGTGGCCGAGGACCAGACCTTCGGGGGCCGTGGTCCGGCCGCGCACCATGTGCTGATCGCTGCCGCATATGTTGGTGGCGAGTACCTTGAGGATGACGCCGTGGCGGCATTTGCGGCCTACGTTCGCGGGGGCCACACCCGGCCCGTCCTGAAGTTCCAGCGTCGGGTAGTCGGTGGTCCTCACATCCACCTCACCCGGCTTGATGTATTCGACTGCCTTGTTTCCTCCGCTCATCCTGACTCGCCGTCCCTTCGGCTCTCCTCGTCCAGCGGATGACTCGGCCTGTGCGTGCGATGGAGTCGGCTACCGCTCGGGCGGTCCGGCAGAGGTACACATACCGATACGGAACGTGTCCGGCCGGCGCCTCGGAACGCCCCGGGCCGACCTCTTCTGTCCGCCGGGCCGTACGCGCGGTGGTCCTCTCCTTATTTCAGCCTAAGCCCGCCATAGGAAGCGGACAAGTGGCGCTAAATATGCGCAATCCGCGCCGTTCCTGGGTGGAGAACGGGGTGGAGTACGGGGTGGAGAAGAGGCTCAGAAGAGCGGTTCCGGAAGCACGCCCTCCAGGGCCAGCAACTGCCGCTTCGTTTCGAGCCCGCCCCCGAAACCGCCGAGTCCGCCGTCGCTCTCCACCACGCGGTGACACGGCACCACCACCGGCAGCGGGTTGGAACCCATCGCCGCGCCGACCGCCTGGGCAGCGGCCGGCTCGCCCACCCGTCTGGCCAGATCGCCGTAACCGACCACCGTGCCGTACGGGACGCCCGCCGCGAGCTCGCGCAGCACCTGACGGTTGAAGCCCGTGGAGAGCGACCAGTCCAGCGGCAGCCCGAACTCCCGCAGCTCGCCCGCGAAATACGCGGACAGCCTGCGTATCGGCTCGGCGAGCAGACCCGACGCCGATGCGACGGGCTCGGTGCCCAGCCGGTCCCTCAGCTGTCCGAGCGCCTTCTCCCGCACCGGCCCGTCGACATGGAAGACGACGCTCACCAGCCCCTGGCCGGTCGCGGCCAGCAGCAGCGGCCCGATGCCGGTGGACATGACCGTCCACTCCACCGGCGACTGCCCGTAGTTGTTCATGCCGACCACGGTACGGGCCACCACTGACAACGGGCCTGTGACCGGCCCCCGGCCTCAGCGCACCGCGTCGCGCACCACGTCGGGGTTGTTGGTGATGATCCCGTCCACGCCGAGATCCCGGACGCGCACCGCGCCCGCCGCGTCGTTGACCGTCCACGTGCTCACCGTGAGCGGCTTGCCGTGCGCGCCCTTGAGCCGTTGCACCGCGGCCACGTAGTCGCCGGTGAGCGCGGCGTGCGGCGGGTTGATCTGGTCCGTGAAAGCGGCGTACGCGGGCAGCTCGGCCACCGCGGGCGTGCCGAGGAAACCGGTCGTGAGGTCAGGGCGCAGCCGGTGCACCGTACGGATGCTGTCCGCGCTGAAGCTCTGGACGACCAGCTTGTTCCGGACATGTGCGCGGCTGAGCCAGCCCTCCTGGCCCAGCACCCGCAGGATGTCCCTCTCGACGCCGGGGTACTGCTCGGGAGCCTTGATCTCCAGGAGCAGCTTCTGCCGGTTGGCCTCGACGGCGTCCAGATACTGCCTCAGCGTGGGCACGCGCTCGCCCGCCCACCGCTCGCCGAACCAACTGCCCGCGTCCAGCCGGGCGATCTCCGCCGCGGTGAAGTCCTTGACCTTCCAGGGGGCCCGGTCGGGGAAGACCTCTTCCACATTGGTGGTGCGCTGGAGATTGTCGTCGTGGATCACCACCAGCCGGCCGTCCTTGGTGCGCTGGACGTCGTTCTCCACCCAGTCGATGCCCAGGTCATCGGCCGCGTCGACGGCCGCGAGCGTGTTCTCCGGGGCGTAGGCGGAGGCGCCGCGGTGCGCGATGACGACCGGGCTCCCGGTCCTGGGCGCGGCGGCCGGGCCCGCGCTCGCGGTGGCGGCGCCGGGCAGAACGAGCGCCGTGACTCCCAGCAGCGCGGCGGCCGTTGTCACTGAGGTGCGTACGTACACGTGTACTCCTCGCGTCGGGCGATGACAGTCGGCCAGAGCGTGGCAGCCCCCGGCCAACGGGGAACAGGCGAAGGCTGGCCACAACGTGAAGTCACGCCATGGACCGGGAAGACGGACCGCGAGAACGGGGTGACATCATGAAGCCGGACCGGCGCGGGGCCGCCTCGTACCGCGAGGTTGTGCCGTTTCGTGTCGACAATTCGCCGGTCGCCTGTTTGCTAACCGGGCCGGCCGTCCTACCCTCGCCCGAGCCGGCGCTTTCGTACAGGAAGCACGAGGGGCGAAGGGCATATCGCTATGCAGGGCACCATCGACGGATTCAGCTACGGTCTCGTCACACCCGTGGCGGCCTTTCTCATGGCCTGCCTCGGCGCGGCTCTGGGCCTGCGCTGCACCGCGAGATCCCTGCGGACCAGACGCTCCTGGAAGCCGGGCGGGCTCGCGCTCGGCTCGGCCGCGATCGGCTCCGGTGTCTGGACGATGCACTTCATCGCGATGATGGGGTTCAGCGTCTCGGAGGTGCCGGTCGGCTACGACCGGTTCACGACGTTCGCCAGCCTCGTCGTGGGGATCGTCATGGTCGGGGTGGGGATCTTCATCGTGGGGTACCGCGGCACGACCCCGATGACCCTCGTCACCGGCGGCACCATCACCGGCCTCGGCATCGCCACCATGCACTACCTCGGCATGGCGGGCATACGGCTCCACGGCCGCGTCGGATACGACACCGTCACCGTCGCGCTCTCCGTCATCATCGCCGTCCTCGCGGCGACCACGGCGCTCTGGGTGGTCGTCTCGCACCGCGGTTTCCTGGCCGGTCTGGCCGCCAGCGCGGTGATGGGCGTCGCGTCGACCGGGATGCACTACACCGCCATGGCCGCGGTCCGCGTTCATCTGGACGGCGCCGTCGGGGACTCGGGCGGCGCCCCGGCCACCGAGCTGCTGGCCCCGATGCTGGTCGGCCCGGCGTTCTTCCTGCTGCTGGCCGGGGTGGCGGTGCTGGTGGACCCGCTGCTGGTGACGGGCCGTCCCGAGCGGTCACGCTCCGCGGGCGCGGTGACCGGGCCGTGCGGGCGCGGCGGGGTGCCCGCGCAGCGGATCCGGCCGCGGCAGGCCCTCCGTGAGCACGCCGACCGTACGGCGGCCAGGTCCCCGCGCCGCGGCTCCCAGGACCTCCACGACTGGTGACGCGCGTGAGTCACCGGTCACCTGAGGTGATCCGGGGCCGCTCACCCCCCCACTGTCAGTGCGGGGTCGTACGGTGGATCCATGCGGCCCGTTTCCAAGATCGAACGTACGGTGGCGCCTTTCGAGGTCGTCAGCTCCTACCAGCCCAGCGGCGACCAGCCGACGGCCATCGCCGACCTGGAGCGGCGTGTCCGCGCGGGCGAGAAGGATGTCGTCCTGCTCGGCGCGACCGGCACGGGAAAGTCGGCGACGACCGCCTGGATGATCGAGAAGCTCCAGCGCCCCACGCTGGTGATGGCGCCGAACAAGACGCTCGCCGCCCAGCTGGCGAACGAATTCCGCGAGCTGCTGCCCAACAACGCCGTCGAGTACTTCGTCTCGTACTACGACTACTACCAGCCCGAGGCGTACGTCCCCCAGTCGGACACCTACATCGAGAAGGACTCCTCCATCAACGAGGAGGTCGAGCGGCTGCGCCACTCCGCGACGAACTCCCTTCTCACCCGGCGCGATGTGGTCGTCGTCGCTTCGGTCTCCTGTATCTACGGTCTCGGTACGCCCCAGGAGTACGTGGACCGGATGGTGCCGCTGAAGGTCGGCATGGAGCTGGACAGGGACCAGTTGCTGCGGCGCTTCGTCGACATCCAGTACACGCGCAACGACCTCGCGTTCACCCGGGGCACCTTCCGGGTACGGGGCGACACCATCGAGATCTTCCCGGTCTACGAGGAGCTGGCCGTCCGTATCGAGATGTTCGGCGACGAGATCGAGGCGCTCTCCACGCTGCATCCGCTCACCGGCGAGGTCATCAGCGACGACGAAGAGCTGTACATCTTCCCCGCGAGCCACTACGTGGCGGGCCCCGAGCGCATGGAGAAGGCGGTCAACGGCATCGAGCGGGAGCTCGAGACCCGGCTGGCCGAGCTGGACAAGCAGGGCAAGCTGCTGGAGTCCCAGCGGCTGCGGATGCGGACGACCTACGACATCGAGATGATGCGCCAGATCGGCTCCTGCTCGGGGATCGAGAACTACTCGATGCACTTCGACGACCGCGCGCCGGGCTCCGCGCCCAACACCCTCCTGGACTACTTCCCCGAGGACTTCCTGCTGGTCATCGACGAGTCGCATGTGACCGTGCCGCAGATCGGCGCGATGTACGAGGGCGACGCGTCCCGTAAGCGGACCCTGGTCGACCACGGCTTCCGGCTGCCGTCCGCGCTCGACAACCGCCCGCTGAAGTGGGAGGAGTTCCAGCAGCGGATCGGCCAGACCGTCTATCTCTCCGCCACTCCCGGCACGTACGAGCTGTCCCGCTCCGACGGCTTCGTGGAGCAGATCATCCGTCCCACCGGCCTGATCGACCCCGAGGTGGTCGTCAAGCCCACGGAGGGCCAGATCGACGATCTGGTCCATGAGATCCGCGAGCGCGCCGCGAAGGACGAACGCGTCCTGGTGACCACGCTCACCAAGAAGATGGCCGAGGACCTCACCGACTACTTCCTGGAGCTGGGCATCCAGGTGCGGTATCTGCACAGCGATGTCGACACCCTGCGCCGGGTCGAGCTGCTGCGCGAGCTGCGCGCCGGTGAGTACGACGTCCTGGTCGGCATCAACCTGCTGCGCGAGGGCCTCGACCTCCCGGAGGTCTCTCTGGTGGCGATCCTCGACGCCGACAAGCAGGGCTTCCTGCGCTCGGGCACCTCGCTCATCCAGACCATCGGCCGGGCCGCGCGCAATGTGTCCGGCCAGGTCCATATGTACGCGGACAAGATCACCCCCGCGATGGAGCAGGCGATCGACGAGACGAACCGGCGCCGCGAGAAGCAGATCGCGTACAACACCGAGCGCGGTATCGACCCCCAGCCGCTCCGTAAGAAGATCAACGACATCGTCGCGACCATCGCGCGCGAGGAGGTCGACACCGAGGCCCTGCTCGGCACGGGCTACCGGCAGTCGAAGGACGGCAAGCCGGCCAAGGCCCCGGTCCCCTCGCTCGGGACGAAGCCCGCGAAGGGCGGCAGGGCGGCGGCCACGGGCGCGGTGGTCACCGACCGCCCCGCCGCCGAACTGGCCGGGATCATCGAGGAGATGACCGACCGGATGCGGGCCGCCGCCGCCGAGCTGCAGTTCGAGGTCGCCGCGCGGCTGCGCGACGAAGTCAGCGAACTCAAGAAGGAATTGCGGCAGATGAGGGAGGCGGGGCTCGCCTGACACACCGGGGCATGCGGTGTGTTGCAAGACCGACACAAAAACGGTCCAAGTCCCTGCACTGTCCGCGTGACTGCGTAGGGTGCTGCGCAACCGCATACGGACGGTTGCGGGGGAACCATTCGAGAGGGGACAGCGCGTGGTGGACGTATCCAAGGGCGGCGCGCCCGGAGGCCCTGGCGTCAATCTGACCAAGGGTCAGGCCATCAGCCTGGAGAAGAAGGGCGGCGGCACGCTGACGGCGGTGCGCATGGGGCTCGGCTGGCAGGCCGCCCCGCGCCGGGGCCTGTTCGGCTCCCGTACGCGTGAGATCGACCTGGACGCCTCGGCGGTGCTGTTCGCCGACAAGCAGCCGGTCGACGTGGTCTTCTTCCGCCATCTCGTCAGCGACGACGGTTCGGTACGGCACACCGGCGACAATCTGGTCGGCGGCGCGGGCCAGGGCGGTGACGACGAGGCGATCCTCGTCGACCTCCAGCGGATCCCGGTCCATATCGACCAGATCGTCTTCACGGTGAACTCCTTCACCGGCCAGACGTTCCAGGAGGTCCAGAACGCCTTCTGCCGCATCGTCGACGAGACCAACGGCCAGGAGCTGGCCCGCTACACGCTCGACGGCGGGGGCCAGTACACCGCGCAGATCATGGCGAAGGTGCACCGCGTGGGCTCCGGCTGGCAGATGACGGCCCTCGGCAACCCGGCCAACGGCCGTACGTTCCAGGACCTGATGCCGTCGATCCTGCCGCATCTGTAGGACGGGGCGACGGCGTCGTCCCGTACGCAGCTCCCGGAGGCCGGCGCAGGCCGCCGGGGGCTGCGTCTCTGCCGTCTGGGCCCCGTCCGGCACCCGTACCGAGCTGTACACCCACACCTGTACACCCACACCTGAACACTGACGCGTAACCGATGAGGGGACAGAGGCGATGACGGCCGAGCTGGTCCGGGGGCAGAACCACCCCTTGCCCCACACCCGACTGGAGATCCGGGTGACGGCCGGCGCACCGGTCATGGCCTGCGCCACGCTCGCGGACGCCCAGGGCACCGTGGACGGCACGGAGTGGATCGTCCACCCCGGATCGCCCTCCCTCCCGGGCATCGAGGTGTCCCGCCAGGCCGCCGCGGGCCTCCGCTTCCATGTCGATCTGGACGCCCTGCCCCCGCGCGTGCATCTGGTGCATGTGCTGCTCGCCCTCCCCGAGGGTGTCGGCGGTCCCGACCGCTTCGGCGCCACCGCGGCCCCCTTCGCGGCCGTCACCTCCACCGAGGGCACCGAGGTCGCCAGCTTCACCCTCACCGGGCTGGACTCCGAGACCGCCGTCATCGCCCTGGAGCTGTACCGCCGCCAGGGCGCCTGGAAGGTCCGGGCCGTCGGCCAGGGGTACGCGGGCGGCCTCGCCGAACTCTTCGGCAACCAGGGCCTGCCGGGGGCCCGTGCCTTCGCCGCCGGTATCCAGGAGGCGGTGGCCCGCCATCTGGCCAGCGCCGTACAGACACCGCTGCCGGGTGCGACGGACGGCGGGCGGCGCAGGTCCGAGGGGCTGCCCCTGGCTCCGCAGCCCGCCCCGGCCCCGCAGTCCCCGCCCGACACCGTGCCGCCCGCCGGGCCGCCGTCGTCCGGGCCGCCGTCGTCCGGTGGTCCGCAGTCCGGGGCGGGCGGGGCCGTCAACTA
The DNA here is from genome assembly GCF_042790125.1 of Streptomyces scopuliridis. GTDB lineage: Bacteria > Actinomycetota > Actinomycetes > Streptomycetales > Streptomycetaceae > Streptomyces > Streptomyces scopuliridis_A. Next base: position 26,208 of record NZ_JBHTZS010000002.1, on the reverse strand, counting down.
CACGCATCCGGGCCGCCGTACATCCACGCCCCCGACCCCGCCCCCGGCCGCGGAGCCCGCCCAGCCGGGGGTGCCGCCCCGCCCTGTCGCGGGCGACGCCACGGGCTGGTCCATGGACGAGCGGCTCTACAACCAGGTCTGGGGCATGTTCGAGGACCTGGCCCGTACGACCGCCGCGTACCGCAGCGCCATGGACTTCGCCGAGTCCCGGCTCGACCAGGAGCTGGACCGCGTCCTCTCCGACCCCCGTCAGCGCATCGGCGGCGCGGGACACGCCGCGCGCGAGGCCGCCCGCGCCCGGCACGACGAGCTCGCGGACCGGGCGCGCGAGGTACTCGACCGGGATCTCGCCCAGCTCGTCGCCGAGTCCGAGGTCGTCGAGCCCGCGCTGCCGCCCGCGTACGCCCGCTGGGACAACCCCGTCTGGCACGGCTACCGCGTCCCGATGGAGATCCCGATGGCGCTCCGCCTCGGCGATGTCCATCTGCCCGAGCGCCCCGATCTGCGGATACCGATGCTGGTGCGGCTGCCCCTGGAGCGCGGGCTCTGGGTCGACAGCGGCCGCGCCGGTTCCGAGGCCGCGCTGATGATGGACGACGCCCAGCTGCGCGGGCTGGCCATGGACACCGCGGTCGCCCATGCCGCGCGCCTCCTGGCCGTCTACCCGCCCGGCGAGTTCACCGTCCATGTGATCGATCCGGCCGGCTCGGGGGCGCGCTCGCTGGCCCCGCTGACCGCGTCCGGGGTGCTCGACCAGCCGCCCGCGACGGGCTCCGGGGGAGTGGCCACCGTGCTCGCGAAGCTCACGCAGCGGGTGGATCTGGTGCAGATGGCGGTCCGCGGCGGGGCCGCCGAGTCCCTGCCGCCCGGTCTGGACACCGCCGAGCAGCTGCTGATCGTCAATGACTTCCCGCACGGCTTCGACGACCGCGCGGTCACCCAGCTGCGCTATCTCGCCGACGAGGGGCCGGCGGTCGGCGTGCATCTGCTGATGGTCGCGGACCGCGAGGACGCGAGCGCGTACGGACCGGTGCTGGACCCGCTCTGGCGGATGCTGCTGCGGGTCACCCCCGTCCCGGACGATCACCTCGCCGACCCCTGGGTGGGGCACGCCTGGACCTATGAACCGCCGGTGGTGCCGCCGGGCAGCCGGGTGCTGCTCCAGATCCTGGAGCAGGTGGCGTCCGCGCGCCGTTCCTGGCGCCGCTGAGTCATTCTGAACTACCGCCCTGACCTGGGCACTTGGCGATCGTTTACCTCTTTCTTTACCTTTCTTTGGTCTTTCCTGTACTCTTCTACGCAGCGGAGGGGAGTACTCCCACATCGCGACGTGCCCGTCAATACGGATCGCCATCGATCCCGGGGCGTCGGCCCGGGGAGCGGCGGAAGCCGCCCGGGTGGAGGAGACCTCCGGCAGCGACGACGCTGATCAGTAGCCGTACGAAGCCGGAGGCACAGTGGACGTTTCCCTGACCCTGTGGGTGCTGACCATTCTTGGTCTGTCCGCCCTTATCGCGGTCGACTTCTTCATCGGGCGCAAGCCCCATGACGTGTCGATGAAGGAAGCAGGTATCTGGACAGCCGTCTGGATCGCCCTCGCCGCGCTGTTCGGCATCGGCCTGATGGTGTTCGGGACGGGCCAGGCGGCCGGTGAGTTCTTCGCCGGATTCATCACCGAGAAGTCGCTCAGTGTCGACAATCTCTTCGTCTTCATTCTGATCATGGCGAAGTTCGCGGTTCCCTCGCATCTGCAGCAGCGTGTGCTGCTCGTCGGTGTGCTGGTCGCCCTGGTGCTGCGCGCCATATTCATCGCGGCCGGCGCGGCGATCATCGCCAGCTTCTCGTGGGTCTTCTTCATCTTCGGTGCGTTCCTGATCTACACCGCCTGGAAGCTCATCCAGGAGGCGCGCTCCGACGAGGAGGAGGAAGAGTGGGCGGAGAACCGTCTCCTCAAGTCCATCGAGAAGCGCTTCGGGGTCGCCGACAAGTACCACGGCACCAAGCTCTTCATCCGGAGCAACGGCAAGCGGATCCTGACCCCGCTGATGGTGGTCATGCTGGCCATCGGCACCACCGACGTGCTGTTCGCGCTGGACTCCATCCCCGCGATCTTCGGTCTGACCCAGGACCCGTACATCGTCTTCACCGCCAACGCCTTCGCGCTGATGGGTCTGCGGCAGCTGTACTTCCTCCTCGGGGGGCTGCTGCGGAAGCTGGTGCATCTCAGCTACGGCCTGTCGGTCATCCTGGGCTTCATCGGTGTGAAGCTGGTGCTCCACGCGCTGCATGAGACCGGGGTGCATGTCCCCGTGATCTCCATTCCGGTCTCGCTGTCGGTCATCTGCGGTGTCCTGGTCATCACCACGATCACCAGCCTGATCGCCTCGAAGAAGCAGGCGGAGCGTGACGCGGCCGCCGCCGAGACGGACGGCGGCAAGGACAAGAACAAGGACAGCGTCGAGGCCTGATCCGCACGGAACGGCCTGATCCTCGCGGAAACGGGAGGGGGCGAGCGGCAATCCGCCGCTCGCCCCCTCCCGCCGTTCCGGCGGTCGTCTACCAGCCGCGTGCCCGCCAGGCCGCGAGGTGCGGGCGTTCGGCGCCGAGGGTGGAGTCGTTGCCGTGGCCCGGGTAGATCCATGCCTCGTCCGGGAACGCCGCGAAGATCTTGGTCTCGATGCCGTCCATCAGGCTGGTGAAGTCCGCCGGGGTGCCGGTCTTCCCGGGGCCGCCGGGGAACAGGCAGTCGCCGGTGAACAGATGCGCGTGGTCGTGCGGGTCGTCGTAGACCAGGACGATCGAGCCCGGGGTGTGACCCACCAGGTGCAGGGCGGTGAGTCCGATCTCACCGACACGGATCGTGTCCCCGTCCTCGACCGGGACATCGGTGGGGACGGGGATGCCCTCGGCGTCGTACCGGCCCGCGTACGTCCGCGCGCCCGTGGCCGCCACGACCTCGGCCAGGGCCTGCCAGTGGTCGCCATGGCGGTGCGTGGTGACGACGGACGCGATGCCGTCGTCACCGATCAGGGTCAGCAGCGTGCCCGCGTCATTGGCCGCGTCGATCAGCAGCTGCTCGCCGGTGGCCCGGCAGCGCAGCAGATAGGCGTTGTTGTCCATCGGCCCGACGGCGACCTTGGAGATCATCAGGGCGGGCAGTTCATGCACATCCGCCGGTCCGCCCACCTTCACCGCTCCGCTGTACGTCATGTGGATCAGCCTATAGCGGGGGCAGCACGGGGAGGGGGCCGTCCGGGGACTTCAGCGCGGCCCCGTCCCTGCGGCCCGCGAGCCAGCCCATCAGGTCCGCGGCGGGTCCGCTGACGGCGAGCGGGGCGCCCTCCGTACGGCCCGTGCGCCAGCTCCGTCCGTCGGGCGCGGTCAGGGCCAGCGGCGGGACCGCGGCGTTCCCGGAGAAGCGCTCCACGAGGAAACGGGTCTCGCGCTCGGTGAACTCCTCGGAGAGGTCTTCGAGCTCGCGGCCGATACCGAGATCGACATGGTGCAGCTCGATCTCGATCAGCCGCCGGAACGGAACGCGGGCCGCCACATCCGTGACGCCGTTGCGCATGGTGATGACGCGCGTCCAGTCCGCGGGTGCGGCCGCGGAATGCTGGAAGGCGTCGGCGGTGTTACGTACATCGGCGAGCTGGACCTCCAGCGGCCGGGGCGCGTCCCGTGCGATATCGGCGTCGCGCGTCGCGGCGTCGCGGTACATGGGCCGGCCTTCGAGCACATTGACCAGTGCGTCCGCGTTTCTGGCGAGATGTGCCAGCACATGTCCCCGGCTCCAGCCCGGGAGCCGTGACGGGGCGGCCAGGGCCGCGTTGTCCAGTCCGGCGGCTGCGCTGAGGAGCCGATCCGTCGCTTCGCGTACAGCTGCCAGGTCACGCTCGTGGTCGATCATGCGCCGACGATAGCGCCGGCACTCGATCGGGTGAAGACGGCGAAAGGCCGCCGTAAATCGAATGCGCGTGCTATAGGCTCGGGAGAGGCATCCTGGCATGTAGGCACTACCCGCCCGGCGCTTCGAAGCCCGGCGATCGACCCCTTGGCAATCCATCGTTCCGGCGACCCCCGTTAGTGTGAGTAGGGGGCTCCGCCCCTGGTTCTCTTCAGAAAGGTGCGGACCGGCGTGGCCGACCGTCTCATCGTCCGTGGCGCGCGCGAGCACAATCTCAAGAACGTGTCGCTCGACCTCCCCCGTGACTCCCTCATCGTCTTCACCGGGCTTTCCGGGTCGGGCAAGTCCTCTCTCGCGTTCGACACGATCTTCGCCGAGGGGCAGCGCCGGTACGTGGAGTCCCTCTCCTCGTACGCCCGGCAGTTCCTCGGCCAGATGGACAAGCCGGACGTCGACTTCATCGAGGGGCTCTCCCCGGCAGTCTCCATCGACCAGAAGTCGACCTCGCGCAACCCGCGCTCGACGGTCGGCACGATCACCGAGGTCTACGACTACCTCCGGCTGCTCTTCGCCAGGATCGGCAAGCCGCACTGTCCCGAGTGCGGCCGGCCGATCTCCCGGCAGTCGCCGCAGGCCATCGTGGACCGGGTGCTCGAACTGCCCGAGGGCAGCCGGTTCCAGGTCCTCTCGCCGCTCATCCGTGAGCGCAAGGGCGAGTTCGTCGATCTCTTCGCCGATCTCCAGACCAAGGGCTACAGCCGGGCCAGGGTCGACGGGCAGACGATCCAGCTCAGCGAGCCGCCCAAGCTCAAGAAGCAGGAGAAGCACACCATCGAGGTGGTGGTCGACCGCCTCACGGTGAAGGACAGCGCCAAGCGCCGGCTGACCGACTCGGTCGAGACCGCGCTCGGTCTCTCCGGCGGCATGGTCGTGCTCGACTTCGTGGACCTCCCCGAGGACGACCCCGAGCGCGAGCGGATGTACTCCGAGCATCTGTACTGCCCGTACGACGATCTCTCCTTCGAGGAGCTGGAGCCCCGCTCCTTCTCCTTCAACTCGCCCTTCGGCGCCTGCCCCGACTGCACCGGTATCGGTACGCGTATGGAGGTCGACCCGGAGCTGATCGTCCCCGACGAGGACAAGTCCCTCGACGAGGGCGCGATCCACCCCTGGTCCCACGGCCACACGAAGGAGTACTTCGGACGGCAGATCGGCGGCCTCGCCAAGGCCCTCGGGTTCCGTACGGACATCCCGTGGGCCGGCCTCCCGGCGCGCGCCAGGAAGGCCCTGCTGTACGGCCACAAGACCCAGGTCGAGGTCCGCTACCGGAACCGGTACGGCCGCGAGCGCGCCTACACCAGCCCCGCCTTCGAGGGAGCGGTCTCCTTCGTCAAGCGGCGGCACACGGAGGCGGAGAGCGACACCAGCAGGGAGCGCTTCGAGGGCTATATGCGCGAGGTGCACTGCCCGACCTGTGAGGGCACCCGGCTGAAGCCGATCGTCCTCGCCGTCACGGTCATGGAGAAGTCCATCGCCGAGGTCGCCGCGCTCTCCATCAGCGACTGCGCCGACTTCCTGGCCCAGCTCAAGCTGAACGACCGGGACAAGAAGATCGCCGAGCGGGTCCTCAAGGAGGTCAACGAACGGCTGAAGTTCCTGGTCGACGTCGGTCTGGACTATCTCTCGCTGAACCGCGCGGCCGGCACCCTCTCCGGCGGCGAGGCCCAGCGGATCCGGCTCGCGACGCAGATCGGCTCCGGGCTGGTCGGGGTGCTGTACGTGCTGGACGAGCCGTCCATCGGGCTGCACCAGCGGGACAACCACCGGCTGATCGAGACCCTGGTCCGGCTGCGCGACATGGGCAACACCCTGATCGTCGTGGAGCACGACGAGGACACCATCAAGGTCGCCGACTGGGTGGTCGACATCGGCCCCGGGGCCGGTGAGCACGGCGGCGAGGTCGTGCACTCGGGACCGCTGAAGGGGCTGCTGGCCAACAAGGAGTCGATGACCGGCCAGTACCTGTCCAGGAAGAAGGTCATCCCGACGCCGGGCATCCGCCGGCCGATCGGCCCGGACCGTCAGCTCACCGTCCGCGGCGCCCGGGAGAACAATCTGCGGGACATCGATGTGTCGTTCCCGCTGGGGGTGTTCACGGCCATCACCGGAGTCTCGGGCTCCGGAAAGTCGACGCTGGTCAACGACATCCTCTACACGCATCTGGCGCGTGAGCTGAACGGCGCGAAGTCGGTGCCCGGCCGCCACACCCGGGTCGACGGTGACGATCTGGTCGACAAGGTCGTGCATGTCGACCAGTCGCCCATCGGCCGTACGCCCCGGTCCAACCCGGCCACGTACACCGGGGTCTTCGACCATGTCCGCAAGCTCTTCGCGGAGACGATGGAGGCCAAGGTCCGCGGCTACCTCCCCGGGCGCTTCTCCTTCAACGTCAAGGGCGGCCGCTGCGAGAACTGCTCGGGTGACGGCACGATCAAGATCGAGATGAACTTCCTCCCGGACGTCTACGTCCCGTGCGAGGTCTGCCATGGAGCCCGCTACAACCGGGAGACCCTGGAGGTCCACTACAAGGGCAAGTCCATCGCCGAGGTGCTGGACATGCCGATCGAGGAGGCCCTGGACTTCTTCGAGGCCGTCCCGACGATCTCGCGCCACCTCAGGACGCTCAACGAGGTCGGCCTCGGGTATGTCCGGCTGGGCCAGTCCGCGCCGACCCTCTCGGGCGGTGAGGCCCAGCGGGTGAAGCTGTCGAGCGAGCTGCAGAAGCGCTCCACCGGCCGTACGGTCTACGTCCTGGACGAGCCGACGACCGGTCTGCACTTCGAGGACATCAGCAAGCTGATCACGGTGCTCTCCGGACTGGTCGAGAAGGGCAACACGGTGATCGTGATCGAGCACAACCTGGACGTCATCAAGACGGCGGACTGGGTGATCGACATGGGACCGGAGGGCGGCAACGGCGGCGGTCTGGTGATCGCGGAGGGCACCCCGGAGCAGGTGGCCGGCGTCCCGGCCAGCCACACCGGGAAGTTCCTGCGGGAGATCCTGGACGCCGAGAGCATCAGCGACGCGGCGCCGATGAAGAAGGCGACGACCCGGAAGACGGCGGCCAAGAAGGCACCGGCCAAGGCGGTGGCGGCGAAGAAGACCGCCGTCCGCGCGCGCCGCGCCTGACCCGGCACGCCCACGCCGCGCGCATCGCCCCGCCAAGCGGCTGTCCCGTCCCTCCCCGGACCGGCACAATCCTGGGAATGGACGGGACGGCCGCGACAGGCGGCAGGGACGAGACGGTTCTGACGGACGACGGCGTACGGCTCTGGGCCACCCGCACGGGCGGCGGCGCCGGTGAGCCCGTGATCCTCTGCCATGGCGGGCCGGGCCTCTGGGACACCCTGGAGGAGCCGGCGGCTCTGCTTCCCGGCACCCCGGCGTACCGCTGGGACCAGCGGGGCTGTGGCCGTTCCCAGCGCTCGGGGCCGTACAGCACCGACCGCTCGGTGGCCGATCTCGACGCCGTACGGCGTCACTTCGGGCTGGAGCGGGTCACGCTGCTCGGCCACTCCTGGGGCGCGCGGCTGGCTCTGGCCTACGCGCTGGACCATCCGGCGCTGGTCAGCGGGGTGATCTATGTCTCGGGGACCGGTATCGACGACGACTCCACCTGGCATCCGGCGTACAAGGAGGCGTTCCGCCGCCGGCTCGGCGAGCGGCACGGCCGCCGGGAGCGCTGGGAGGAACTGCGCGAGCGTGGTGAGCGCCGTACGGAGGCGGAGGACCGGGAGTACGCGATCCTCCAGTGGTCGGTGGATTTCAGCGACCACGGCCGCGCGCGGGAGCACGCCGAGGCCATGGCGACCCCGTGGTTCGGCGTCAACCACACGTGCAACGCCACCATCGGCGCGGAGCTGGGACGGCCCGGGGCCACGCACGGGCTGCGGGAGCGGTGCGCCGCGCTGCGGGTCCCCGTACTGATCGTGGACGGGGAGGACGACATCCGGCCCCGGTGGTCCGTGGACTCGCTGGAGAGCGCGCTCCCGGACGTGACCAGGACGACGCTGGCGGGCGCCGGACACCTGCCCTGGACCGAGGACCCGGAAGGCTTCCGGACGGCGGTCGGGGCGTTCCTCGGCGGGGTGTCCCGCCGCGGGGGCAGCCGCTGAAGGACCGCCGGAACGGCCCCGGTATCGTCGCGTATGTCACCGACCCCCGACCCAGTGGAGACACCATGGCCGGCCCGTCCGCCGCTCGCCGCACCGTGCTGAAGGGCGCCGCGCTCGCCGGTGCGGCCGGGCTGGGGGTGGCGGCCTGCTCCACCGAGTCGAAGCTGGGCCATGCCGAGAACCCCACCCCCACCGCACCGGTCGACCTCGGCGCGGCGGCGGACGTGCCCGTCGGCGGCGCGAAGCTCTACCGGGACCAGCGACTGGTGGTGAGCTGCCCGGCGAAGGGGGAGTACAAGGCGTTCAGCGCGCAGTGCACCCACGCGGGCTGCCTCCTGGAGAAGCTGGAGGGCACGGTGGGTGACTGCCCGTGCCACGGCAGCAAGTTCGATGTCACCACCGGCAAGGCCCTCCAGGGCCCCGCGACCACGCCGCTGCCCGAGGTCCCGGTCACGGCGGAGGGCGGCAAGCTCATCGCGGGCCCCAGGGCCTGAGGGCCCCGGGCGGTACCCCGGCGCGGCTCTGCTGTCGGTCCCCGACAGTAGGGTGGACGGCATGGCCGACCCCTCCAGCTACCGCCCCAAGCCGGGACAGATCCCCGACTCGCCGGGGGTCTACAGGTTCCGTGACGACCACCGGCGGGTGATCTATGTCGGGAAGGCGAAAAGCCTGCGTCAGCGGCTCGCCAACTACTTCCAGGACCTCTCGGGTCTGCACCCGCGCACCCGCACCATGGTCACCACCGCCGCGTCCGTCGAGTGGACCGTCGTCTCCACCGAGGTCGAGGCGCTCCAGCTGGAGTACTCCTGGATCAAGGAGTACGACCCCCGCTTCAACGTCAAGTACCGCGACGACAAGAGCTATCCGTTCCTCGCCGTCACGCTGAACGAGGAGTTCCCCCGGGTCCAGGTGATGCGCGGCGCCAAGAAGAAGGGCGTGCGCTACTTCGGCCCCTACGGACACGCCTGGGCGATTCGCGAGACCGTCGATCTGATGCTCCGTGTGTTTCCCGTACGGACGTGCTCCGCCGGGGTGTTCAAGAACGCAGCCCGGACCGGCCGCCCCTGTCTCCTCGGCTACATCGGCAAGTGCTCGGCGCCCTGCGTCGGCCGGGTCACCCCCGAGGAGCACCGCGAACTGGCCGAGGAATTCTGCGACTTCATGGCCGGCCGCACCGGCGCGTACATCCGCCGGCTCGAGCAGCGGATGACGGAGGCCGCCGAGGAGATGGAGTACGAGAAGGCGGGCCGGCTGCGGGACGACATAGGCGCGCTGCGCCGCGCGATGGAGAAGAACGCCGTCGTGCTCGCCGACGCCACGGACGCCGACCTCATCGCGGTGGCCGAGGACGAGCTGGAAGCGGCCGTACAGATCTTCCATGTCCGCGGCGGCCGGGTCCGCGGCCAGCGCGGCTGGGTCACCGACAAGGTCGAGGCCGTGGAGACGGCGGGGCTCGTCGAGCACGCGCTCCAGCAGCTGTACGGGGAGGAGAGCGGCGACGCCGTCCCCAAGGAGGTCCTTGTCCCCGCCCTGCCGGAGGACACGGAGGCGGTCACCCAGTGGCTGAGCGAGCGGCGCGGGTCCCAGGTCTCGCTGCGCATCCCGCAGCGCGGTGACAAGAAGGACCTGATGGCGACGGTCGGGCGCAATGCCCAGCAGTCGCTGGTCCTGCACAAGACCAGGCGCGCCAGCGATCTCACCACCCGCTCCCGGGCCCTGGAGGAGATCGCGGAGGCCCTCGGTCTGGACAGCGCGCCGCTGCGTATCGAGTGCTTCGACATCTCGCATCTCCAGGGTGACGATGTCGTGGCGTCCATGGTGGTCTTCGAGGACGGCCTCGCCCGTAAGGGTGAGTACCGCCGGTTCCAGATCAAGACTTTCGAGGGACAGGACGACGTCCGGTCGATGCACGAGGTCATCGGGCGGCGCTTCCGGCGCTATCTCCTTGAGAAGGAACGGACCGGGGAGTGGTCCGAGCAGCCGGAACAGCGGGCGGAACAGCTGGATCACGCGGAGGAGTCCGGGGACTCCTCCGCGAGGCCGGGCCCGCCGGAACAGCCCGGACGCGAGGACGACGGCCGCCCCAGACGCTTCGCCTACCCGCCCCAGCTGGTCGTCGTCGACGGCGGACAGCCGCAGGTCGCGGCGGCCAAGCGGGCCCTGGACGAGCTGGGCATCGACGATGTCGCCGTCTGCGGCCTCGCCAAGCGCCTCGAAGAGGTCTGGGTGCCCGGCGAGAGCGACCCGGTGGTCCTGCCCCGCTCCAGCGAGGGGCTCTATCTGCTCCAGCGCGTACGGGACGAGGCGCACCGATTCGCCATCACGTACCAGCGGGCCAAGCGGGCCAAGCGCGTCAGGTCCAGCCCGCTGGACGATGTGCCCGGCCTCGGAGAGTCCCGGAAGCAGTCGCTGATCAAGCATTTCGGCTCGGTGAAGAAGCTGCGGCAGGCGACAATCGACCAGATCTGTGAGGTGCCGGGCGTGGGCCGCAAAACGGCCGAGTCCGTCGTCGTGGCCTTCGCCAACGCGGCCCCGGCGGCACCCGCCGTGAACACGGCAACAGGAGAGATCATGGAAGACAACGGGGGCAGCACGCATGACTGAGCACGACCGGGACGGAGCAGGGCACGTGAGTACGGGCACCACAAACGAGACGGGTGAGGCCGTCGAGGCGGCCATCCCCGAACTGGTGATCATCTCCGGTATGTCGGGCGCGGGCCGCAGCACCGCGGCCAAGTGTCTGGAGGACCTCGGCTGGTTCGTCGTGGACAACCTGCCGCCCGCGCTGATCCCCACCATGGTGGAGCTCGGCGCCCGCTCGCAGGGCAATGTGGCGCGGATCGCGGTCGTGGTCGACGTACGGGGGCGGCGGTTCTTCGACAACCTCCGCGAATCCCTCGCCGATCTCGACGCCAAGGAGGTGACCCGCCGGGTCGTCTTCCTGGAGTCCTCCGACGAGGCGCTGGTGCGCCGCTTCGAATCCGTACGCCGCCCGCACCCGCTCCAGGGCGACGGCCGGATCGTGGACGGCATCGAGGCGGAGCGTGAGCTGCTGCGCGAGCTGCGCGGCGACGCGGATCTGGTGATCGACACCTCCAGCCTCAACGTCCACGAACTGCGGGCCAAGATGGACGCCCAGTTCGCCGGGGACGAGAAGCCGGAGCTGCGGGCCACCGTCATGTCGTTCGGCTACAAGTACGGCCTGCCGGTCGACGCCGACCTGGTGGTGGACTGCCGCTTCCTGCCCAACCCGCACTGGGTCCCCGAGCTGCGGCCCTTCACCGGGCTCAACGAGGAGGTGTCCGCGTATGTCTTCAACCAGCCGGGCGCCAAGGAGTTCCTCGACCGCTACACCGAGCTGCTCCAGCTGATCGCCGCGGGCTACCGCCGCGAGGGCAAGCGCTATGTGACCGTCGCCGTCGGCTGTACCGGCGGCAAACACCGTTCCGTCGCCATGTCCGAGAGGCTCGGCGCGCGTCTCGCCTCCGAAGGCATCGAGACCGTCGTCGTCCACCGGGACATGGGGCGCGAGTGACCGGACGCACCTTCCGCATGCGCCGACTGCGCAGGGGTGTCCCCGCGCTGTCGGCGCGGGGGCGCGGCGCCCAGCCCAAGGTCGTCGCGCTCGGCGGCGGGATGGGCCTGTCCGCCTCCCTCGCGGCGCTCCGCCGGATCACCGGCGATCTCACCGCCGTCGTCACCGTCGCCGACGACGGCGGCTCCAGCGGCCGGCTCCGGGAGGAGCTGGGCGTCCTGCCGCCCGGCGATCTGCGCAAGGCGCTGGCGGCGCTCTGCGGTGACGACGACTGGGGCCAGACCTGGGCGCGGGTGATCCAGCACCGCTTCCAGTCGCAGGGTGACCTCCACGAGCACGCGGTGGGCAATCTGCTGATCGTCGCCCTCTGGGAGCAGCTGGGCGACCATGTGCAGGCCCTCGATCTGGTCGGCAAACTCCTCGGGGCGCACGGCCGGGTGCTGCCCATGTCCGCCGTACCGCTGGAGCTCCAGGCGCTCGTACGGGGCCATGACCCGGGGCGGCCCGACCAGGTCGACACGGTGCGCGGCCAGGCCACCGTCGCGCTCACCCGCGGTGAGGTGCAGTCCGTCCATCTGGTGCCGCACGACCCGCCGGCCGTCCCCGAGGCGGTCGCCGCGGTGCTGGACGCCGACTGGGTGGTGCTCGGCCCCGGCTCCTGGTTCTCCTCGGTGATCCCGCATCTTCTGGTGCCCGAGCTGCTCGACGCGCTCGTCGAGACGAAGGCGCGCCGGGTCCTCTCACTGAACCTCGCGCCCCAACCCGGTGAAACCGAAGGCTTCTCACCGCAGCGTCATTTGGAGGTTTTGGGGCGACACGCCCCTAAACTCGCCCTGGACGTGGTGCTGGCCGACCAGGCCGCCGTGCCCGACCGCGATTCACTCTCCGACGCCGCCCAGCGGTTCGGGGCCGCGGTCGAGCTGGCGCCGGTGGCAGCGCCCGACAGTTCCCCGGTCCATGATCCGGAGCTGTTGGCAGCCGCGTACGACCGTATTTTTCGGATGCATGGAAGGATCGGCCCATGGCGATGACGCCAGCGGTGAAGGATGAGATCGCCCGCCTCCCCGTCACCCGGACGTGCTGCAGGAAGGCTGAGGTCTCGGCGATCCTCCGGTTCGCGGGCGGGCTGCACCTGGTGAGCGGACGCATTGTGATCGAGGCGGAGCTGGACACCAGCATCGCCGCGCGCCGGCTCCGTAAGGACATCCTGGAGATCTTCGGGCACAACTCCGAGCTCGTCGTGATGGCCCCGGGCGGACTGCGCCGCGGCAGCCGTTACGTCGTACGGGTGATTACGGGCGGTGATCAGCTGGCCCGGCAGACCGGACTGGTCGACGGCCGGGGCCGCCCGATCCGCGGACTGCCCCCGCAGGTCGTCTCCGGTGCCACCTGTGACGCGGAGGCGGCCTGGCGCGGCGCGTTCCTGGCGCACGGCTCGCTCACCGAGCCCGGCCGCTCCTCCTCGCTGGAGGTGACGTGCCCGGGTCCCGAGGCGGCCCTCGCGCTGGTCGGTGCCGCCCGCAGGCTCCAGATCGCCGCCAAGGCCCGTGAGGTGCGCGGGGTGGACCGGGTGGTCGTACGGGACGGTGACGCGATCGGCGCGCTGCTGACCCGGCTCGGCGCCCATGAGTCGGTGCTGGCCTGGGAGGAGCGGCGGATGCGCCGCGAGGTCCGCGCCACGGCCAACCGCCTCGCCAACTTCGACGACGCGAATCTGCGCCGGTCCGCGCGGGCCGCGGTCGCGGCGGGCGCACGGGTGCAGCGCGCGCTGGAGATCCTCGGCGAGGAGGTGCCCGAGCATCTCGCCGCCGCGGGCCGGCTGCGGATGGAGCACAAGCAGGCATCCCTGGAGGAGTTGGGCGCGCTCGCCGACCCGCCGCTCACCAAGGACGCGGTCGCGGGCCGGATCCGGCGGCTGCTGGCCATGGCCGACAAGCGGGCCCAGGACCTCGGGATTCCGGGTACGGAGTCCAATCTGAGCGAGGATCTGGCCGACGGCCTCGTCGGCTGACCTGGCCCGCTGTTCCCAACTGTCCGCTGCCGGCCCCGAATAGGTGTCGGCAGCAGGCATTTTGCGGCTCCTTGATACACCCTTGACATGATCATGGAGGGTGGTGAGCCTGGCGTCTGTCCACGGACGTGGCAGACAACAGCAAGGGGGGCACATGAGACGAAGAGCGGGATCGATCCTCGCGGCGGGCGCGTTGCTGCTGGCGGGTATCACGGCGGCACCGGCCGCCCAGGCACGGCCCGGATCCGCGCCGGGAGCCGAGGCGGCGCCGGGCGCGGACGCCGTGAAGGTCTTCGACGCAGAGGTCACCAAGGAGCAGATACCGCTGCTCCTCGCGGCCGGTCAGGACGCCCATGAACTGACGGAGCGGGCGCCCGAGAAGGGGACGGCGAACGTCGAGCTGTTCCTCACCGACGCGCAGGCCCGCGCCCTCGCGAAGCAGGGCGTCGAGGCCACCGAGCGGAAGGTCTCCGCGAAGGCGGGGGCCCGGCTGCGGGCGGCGGGGGACGGGGTGTTCCGCCCGTACAGCGGCGCGGGCAACCTCCAGGAGGAGATCGTCGAGACCGGGCAGGCCAACCCCGGGATCGCCAAGGTCGTGTCCATCGGCAAGACCCTCAAGGGCCAGGACATCCTGGCCCTCAAGCTCAGCAAGGGGGCGCGGACCACCAAGGACGGGGCCAAGCCGTCCGTGCTGTACATGTCCAACCAGCACGCCAGGGAGTGGATCACTCCCGAGATGACGCGCCGGCTGATGCACCACTACATCGACAACTACGGCAAGGACCGGCGGATCACCCGGATCGTCGACTCCACCGAACTGTGGTTCGTCCTCTCCGCCAACCCGGACGGCTACGACTTCACCCACAGCTCCGAGAGCAACCGGCTGTGGCGCAAGAACCTCCGTGACGTCAACGGGGACGGGCAGATCACCTCCGGCGACGGCGTCGACCTCAACCGGAACTTCCCCTACAAGTGGGGCTACGACGACGAGGGCTCCTCGCCCCGGCCCGCCAGCGAGACCTACCGCGGCGCGGGACCCGGCTCCGAGCCCGAGACCCAGGCGATCGACCGCTTCCAGAAGCGCATCGGCTTCGACTACGGCATCAACTACCACTCCGCCGCCGAACTGCTGCTCTACGGCGTGGGCTGGCAGGTCGCCACCCCGACGCCCGACGACGTGCTCTACAAGGCGCTGGCGGGCACCCCCGACAACCCCGCGGTCCCCGGCTACTACCCGCAGGTCTCCTCCGAGCTCTACACCACCAACGGCGAGGCCGACGGGCACGCGGCGAACGTCAACGGAACGATGATGTTCACCCCGGAGATGACCACCTGCCAGACCGCGTCCGCGATCGACCCGGACGACGCCTGGGAGGCCAAGGACTGCCGCTCCGGCTTCAACTTCCCCGACGACGAGAAGCTGATCCAGGACGAGTTCGCCAAGAACGTCCCCTTCGCGCTCTCCGTCGCCGAGACCGCCGCCCACCCCGACCAGCCCTCCTCCGCGGTCGGCCTGACCGCCCCCGACTTCACCCCCGACCCGTTCACCACCTCGTACGCGCGCGACAGTGACCAGGAGGTCTCCGTCACGGCCCGCAAGTCGGTCCGGGACAAGGAGCTCAACTACCGCGTCAACGGCGGCCGTACGCACGACGAGAAACTCAAGTCCTGGAAGGGCGGCGAGACCTACGGAGGCGAGGACAACCTCCACTTCGACGAGTACCGCGCCGAGATCGAGGACGCTCGTCCGGGTGACACCGTCGAGGTCTGGTTCACCGGACGGACGAAGAGCGGAAAGCCCACCTCCAGTGAGCACTTCAGCTACACCGTCGCCGAACGCCCCCGCGCCGACACGCTCGTGATCGCCGAGGAGGGCGCGCCCGCGCAGCAGCTCCGCGCCTACACCGACGCCCTGCGCGCCAACGGCCGTACCGCCGCCGTCTGGGATGTCGCCACCCAGGGCGCACCGCACCCGCTGGGCGTCCTCGGCCACTTCTCCACCGCGGTCCACTACACCGGCGCGGCGGCCCCGGGCGGGCCCACGCAGCTGGCCCTGCGCGCCTTCCTCAACGAGGGCGGCAAGCTGATCGAGGCCGGCCGGCGCGCGGGCGGCAACGCCCAGGTCGGACGGACCCTGACGAACGACTTCAGCCAGTACTACCTGGGCGCGTACGGACGGACGTCCACGTCGGGCGCCACCGGCTTCACCGGTACGGGATCGCTCGCGGGGGCGGCCGGATCGCTCGCCGGGCTGCCCGGCAACCCGCTGGACCCCGCGGGCGCCTACACCGTCACCTCCGACGTCCTCGACCCGAAGGCGTTCCCGCAGTTCAAGAGCGCCGAGTCGGGCTCGTACACGGGGGTCACGAACCCGTACGCCCCGTACGCCGGCCAGTGGATGGCGGCGGCCCTCCACCAGGACAACGAGTGGAGCCGGCTCACCCGCACCGTCGACCTCACCGGTGTCAGCGCCGCCGACAAGCCCGCGCTCCGCTTCGCGCTCAACTGGAACACGGAGCAGGGGTACGACCACGCCGTCCTGGAGGCCCGCACCGCCGGGGCCGAGGACTGGACCACGCTTCCCGAGGCCGGCGGCGCGACCAGCACGGCCGTCCCCGCGGAGTGCGAGGCCGGGTTCTACCTCGAAGGCCATCCGTTCCTCGGCCACTATCTGACCCTCGGCGCGGACGGCTGCGCGGCGACCGGGACCAGCGGCTCCTGGAACAGCTTCACCGGCAGCTCGAACGGCTGGCGTCAGGTCTCCTTCGACCTGAGCGCCTACGCGGGCAAGAAGGCCGAGATCTCGCTCAGCTACATCACCGACCCCGGCAGCGGCGGACTCGGGCTCTTCGCGGACGACGCGAGGCTCGTCGTGGGCGGCGCGGACCGCGAGTCGGAGGGCTTCGAGACCTCTCTCGGCGTCTGGACCACGCCCGGCGCGCCGGCCGGCAGCCCCGTCGTGCAGGGGGACTGGGCGCGCGCCCAGGAGCTGTTCACCTCCTCTGCCTCCGTCACTACGCGTAACACCGTGCTGTTCGGTTTCGGCCTGGAGCATGTGCCGGACGCCGGGGAGCGCGCGGCGCTGCTCGGCAAGGCGCTGCGCGCCCTGCGGCGCTGAGCCCTGGGCACCGGGTCCGCGGCGGCTCGTCAACCCGTACGAACGGGTTCGGGCCGCCGCGGGTCCGCGGGGCCACTCGATGTCACCGCGCGGCCCGTGGAGAGGTAGGGTCATAAGCGGTCGGGGACATCCCATACAACTCGCCGGCGTCGAAAACCGGCGTACCAACGAGGAGATCGGTTCGTGACGATCCGCGTAGGCATCAACGGCTTTGGCCGCATCGGTCGTAACTACTTCCGCGCGCTGCTGGAGCAGGGTGCAGACATCGAGATCGTGGCTGTCAACGACCTGGGTGACACCGCGACCACGGCGCATCTGCTGAAGTACGACACCATCCTGGGCCGCCTCAAGGCCGAGGTGACCCACACCGCCGACACGATCACGGTCGACGGCCACACCATCAAGGTGCTCTCGGAGCGCAACCCGGCCGACATCCCCTGGGGTGAGCTGGGTGTCGACATCGTCATCGAGTCCACGGGCATCTTCACCAAGAAGGCCGATGCCTCGAAGCACCTCGCGGGCGGCGCCAAGAAGGTTCTCATCTCGGCTCCGGCCAAGGACGAGGACATCACCATCGTGATGGGCGTCAACCAGGACAAGTACGACGCTGCCGCGCACCACGTCATCTCGAACGCCTCCTGCACCACCAACTGTGTGGCGCCGATGGCCAAGGTTCTTCTGGAGAACTTCGGCGTCGTCAAGGGCATGATGACGACGGTCCACGCGTACACGAACGACCAGCGCATCCTGGACTTCCCGCACAGCGACCTGCGCCGCGCGCGTGCCGCCGCGGAGAACATCATTCCGACCACCACCGGTGCCGCCAAGGCCACCGCGCTGGTGATCCCGGAGCTGGCGGGCAAGCTCGACGGCATCGCGATGCGCGTCCCGGTCCCGACGGGCTCCGTCACCGACCTCGTCATCGAGCTGGAGCGCGAGGTGACCAAGGACGAGGTCAACACCGCGTTCCAGAAGGCCGCCGAGGGCCAGCTCAAGGGCATCCTGGACTACACCGAGGACGCGATCGTCTCCTCGGACATCGTCAACTGGCCGGCCTCCTGCACGTTCGACTCCTCCCTGACCATGGTCCAGGGCAAGAACGTCAAGGTCATCGGCTGGTACGACAACGAGTGGGGCTACTCCAACCGTCTGGTCGACCTGACCGTCTTCGTCGGCGGCCAGCTCTGATTCAGGGCCGCTGAGTTCAGGGCCGGTAGGCATCTCGGTATGAGCGACAGGGCTCGGCCGGCGCACATGCGGCGCTGTTCGAGCCCTGTTGGCCTGTCCAGACATCCCAAGGAGTCCCGCAGCAGATGAAGACGATCGACGAACTTCTCGCCGAAGGGGTCGCGGGAAAGCGGGTATTCGTCCGCGCCGACCTCAATGTGCCGCTCGCCGGCACCACCATCACCGACGACGGCCGTATCCGCGCCGTACAGCCGACGGTCGCCCGGCTCGCCGAGGCCGGCGCCCGGGTCATCGTCGCCTCCCACCTGGGCCGCCCCAAGGGCGCCCCGGACCCCGCTTTCTCGCTCGCCCCCGCCGCCGCGCGCCTCGGTGAACTCCTGGGCGCCGACGTGGCGTTCGCGACCGACACGGTCGGCGAGTCCGCCAGGGCCGTCGTCGCGGGCCTGGCCGACGGCCGGGTCGCCGTCCTGGAGAACCTTCGCTTCAACCCGGGCGAGACCTCGAAGGACGACGCCGAGCGCGGCGCCTTCGCCGACGACCTCGCCGGGCTGGCCGATCTCTATGTGGGCGACGGCTTCGGGGCCGTCCACCGCAAGCACGCCTCCGTCTACGATCTGCCGGCCCGTCTGCCGCACGCCGCGGGCTATCTGATCGCCACCGAGGTCGGTGTGCTCAAGAAGCTCACCGACGACGTCAAGCGGCCCTACGCCGTGGTCCTCGGCGGCGCCAAGGTCTCCGACAAGCTCGGCGTCATCGACCATCTCCTGGAGAAGGCCGACCGCATCCTGATCGGCGGCGGCATGGTCTTCACCTTCCTCAAGGCGCAGGGCCACGAGACCGGCTCCTCGCTGCTCCAGGAGGACCAGATCCCGGCGGTCCAGGAGTATCTGAGGCGCGCCGACGAGCGCGGGGTGGAGTTCGTGCTCCCCGTGGACGTCCTGGTCGCCCCGGAGTTCCCGGACCTCAGGACCAAGGCCCCGGCCCACCCCGCGACGGTGGCCGCGGACGCCATTCCGGCCGGACAGATGGGCCTGGACATCGGCCCCGAGACCGGCCGGCTGTACGCCTCGAAGCTCGCCGACGCGGAGACCGTCTTCTGGAACGGTCCCATGGGCGTCTTCGAGCACCCCGACTACGCCGAGGGCACCAAGGCCGTTGCCCAGGCGCTCGTCGACTCCCCGGGCTTCTCCGTCGTCGGCGGTGGCGACTCCGCCGCCGCCGTCCGGATCCTGGGCTTCGACGAAAAGGCATTCGGCCATATCTCGACCGGTGGCGGCGCGAGCCTCGAATATCTTGAGGGCAAGACGCTCCCCGGCCTCGCGGCACTGGAGGACTGACCCCCGTATGACTGCTTCATCCGAAAACGCCGGCCGTACCCCGCTGATGGCGGGCAACTGGAAGATGAACCTCAACCACCTTGAGGCCATCGCCCATGTCCAGAAGCTCGCCTTCGCGCTGGCCGACAAGGACTACGACGCCGTCGAGGTCGCCGTGCTGGCGCCCTTCACCGACCTGCGGTCCGTGCAGACCCTGGTCGACGGCGACAAGCTCAAGATCAAGTACGGCGCCCAGGACATCTCGGCACATGATTCCGGCGCGTACACCGGTGAGATCTCGGGCCCGATGCTGTCGAAGCTGAAGTGCGCCTATGTCGCCGTGGGCCACTCCGAGCGGCGGCAGTACCACGCCGAGACGGACGAGATCTGCAACGCCAAGGTGAAGGCCGCGTTCAAGCACGGTCTGACCCCGATCCTCTGTGTCGGGGAGGGCCTGGACATCCGCAAGGCGGGCCGGCAGGTCGAGCACACGCTGCGGCAGCTCGACGGCGGTCTCAAGGACGTACCGGCCGACCAGGCCGAGTCCGTCGTGATCGCGTACGAGCCGGTGTGGGCCATCGGCACCGGCGAGGTCGCCACCCCGGAGGACGCCCAGGAGGTCTGCGGGGCGATCCGCGGCCGGCTGGCCGAGCTGTACTCGCGGGAGCTGGCCGACAAGGTCCGGATCCAGTACGGCGGCTCGGTGAAGTCCGGGAACGTGGCCGCGATCATGGCGCAGCCCGATGTGGACGGCGCTCTGGTGGGCGGCGCGGCGCTGGACGCCGACGAGTTCGTCAAGATCGTACGCTTCCGCGACCAGTAAGTATGCGGTAGCACGGATCCGTCGTACCCTGGCGGGGGCCGAGAGGACGCCGTCCGTGTGCGCATGGCGCGACCATGCGTATCGGAGGCGGCCCGTCGGTCCCCGTCGTTCGTTTTCAGTCCTGTCGGTCCTGTCAGTCCGAGGAAGTTGGTCCAGCCGTGGTTATGGGGTTCTCGATCGCCCTCATCGTCTTCAGCCTGCTGCTGATGCTGCTGGTGCTGATGCACAAGGGGAAGGGCGGCGGCCTCTCCGACATGTTCGGTGGCGGAATGCAGTCGTCCGTCGGTGGTTCCTCCGTCGCGGAGCGTAACCTCGACCGCATCACCGTGGTTGTCGGTCTGCTGTGGTTCGCGTGCATTGTCGTTCTCGGTCTGCTGCTGAAGCTGGACAGCTGACCGTACGCACGGTACGGCGGCGCGGGCGCGGCCTATCATGGGTTCCGCGCCCGGCGGCAGGGGGGTAACTCCCTTCACTGGACGCGCGTTGGGCCTTACGTAGACTGGGGCGCCCGGCAGCGGAGCTGCCTCTCGATGCTTTGCGGCACCATCACGCAGGGAGTTACGACCGTGGCAAGTGGCAACGCGATCCGGGGAAGCCGGGTCGGAGCGGGGCCGATGGGTGAGGCCGAGCGTGGCGAGTCCGCGCCACGCCTGCGCATCTCCTTCTGGTGCTCGAACGGGCATGAGACGGTGCCGAGCTTCGCCAGTGACGCGCAGGTTCCGGAGACGTGGGACTGCCCGCGCTGCGGATTCCCGGCCGGTCAGGACCGGGACAATCCGCCGGACCCGCCGCGCACCGAGCCGTACAAGACGCACCTCGCGTATGTACGGGAACGGCGCAGCGACGCGGACGGTGAAGCGATCCTCGCCGAAGCGCTCGCCAAACTTCGCGGCGAGATCTAGTGCCCCTCCCGGCAACGTTTGCCCCGTCGCGCAAACATTGCCGGTCGCGGCACTAGTCACGTTTTACCGGCCGGACACCCAACAGGTGTCCGGCCGAACCGTTTCTGTCCTGCTTTGCCCCCCTTTCGGGGTGCCGATCGGCGACCTCGCGTTGTCAGTGGCACCGCCTACGGTTCTGAATCAGTGGACCGGAAGGGGAAGTTGTGACGGCGACCGAGGCTGTGGACGTACGGACGCCCGCGTGGCGCGGGGGGTTCGGCCGGCTCTGGTCGGCCGCGGTCGTCTCGCGGTTCGGTGACGCGCTGCGGACGGCGGCGCTGCCGCTGCTCGCCGCCTCGCTCACGGACGATCCGCTGCTGATCGCCTCGGTGACGGCCTGCGGGTATCTGCCGTGGCTGCTGTTCGGACTGCTCGGCGGCGCGCTCGCGGACCGGGTCGACCAGCGGCGGGCGATGTGGAGCGTCGATCTGGTACGGGGCGTGCTGATGGCGGCCTTCGCGGCGGCCGTCGCCCTCGGCCAGGCGTCGATCGCGCTGCTGCTGGCGCTCGCCTTCACGCTCACCACGCTCCAGACGCTGTTCGACAACGCGGCCACGGCGCTGCTGCCGTCGCTGGTGCCGCGGCAGGCGCTCGGCAGTGCCAACGCCCGGCTGATGACCGGACAGCAGATCGCGAGCGGCTTTCTCGCGGCCCCGCTCGTGCCCGTGCTGCTGCTCGTCGGCGTGGCGATGCCGCATGTGGCCAATGCGCTCACCTATGGGGTGGCCGCGCTGCTGATCGCCTCGCTACGGGCCGAGCCGCCGGAGCGGGCGCCCCGGAAGACGGGCTCCACACTGCGCGGCGAGATCGCCGAGGGGATACGCGCGCTGTGGCGGGACCGCACGTTGCGCGGGCTGTGTCTGGCGACGACGCTCGTCAATATCGGGATGGGCGCCGTGATCGCGACGCTGGTGCTGCATGTCACGGGCTGGCTGGACGCGGGGAACAGCGGATTCGCCGTGACGCTCACCGCCTACGGGGTGGGCAGTGTGGTGGGCGGGCTGCTGGCCAAGCGCCTCGCCGAGCGGACGGGCCGCATACGCGCCGTCTTCCTCGCCGGGGCCGTTCAGACCGGCTGTCTGGTCGCGCTGGGAACGGTGCGTGAGACCTGGGCGGCGACCGTCTGCCTCGGTGTCTTCGGCGTCATGGGCATGGTGTGGAATGTGAACCAGGCGACGCTGACGCAGGAGCGCAGCCCGGCCGAGATGCTGGGCCGGATCAGCGCGGCGTTCCGTACGCTCGCCGTCGCGGGGGCGCCGTTCGGGGCGCTGCTGGGCGGTGTGGCGGCGGCCGGCTGGGGGCTCAACACCCCCGCCCTGCTGGCGGCCGGGCTGTTCCTGCTCGGCGCCGCGTCGCTGGGCCCCCTGATCAATTAGGTTGGTCGGGCAACAGGGCATGCACGCAGGCACGAGAAGAAGTGGGCTGATGTCCGAGATGAACGCGGAAAGCCGTACCAGGCTGACCCGGACGCCCGAGTGGAACGCACTGGGCAAGCACCGGGAGCAGCTGGGGCAGACGCATCTGCGGGAGCTGTTCGCCGCCGACCCGGCGCGCGGCGCCCGCCACACCCTCCAGGTGGGCGACCTCTACCTGGACTACTCCAAGCATCTGGTGACCGACGAGACACTGGCGCTGCTGCGCGAGCTGGCTGCCGCCACCGGGGTCGCCGAGCTGC
Source organism: Streptomyces scopuliridis (assembly GCF_042790125.1). Classification (GTDB taxonomy): domain Bacteria; phylum Actinomycetota; class Actinomycetes; order Streptomycetales; family Streptomycetaceae; genus Streptomyces; species Streptomyces scopuliridis_A. The sequence continues at coordinate 3,519 of NZ_JBHTZS010000002.1, read as the reverse complement.
GGGACGCGATGTTCCGCGGCGAGAAGATCAACACCACCGAGGACCGCGCCGTGCTGCACACGGCGCTGCGCGCCCCGCGTGACGCCGTCATCGAGGTCGACGGCGAGAATGTCGTACCGGCGGTGCACGCCGTGCTCGACAAGATGAGCGCCTTCTCCGACCGGATCAGGTCCGGCGAGTGGACCGGCCACACCGGCCGGCCCATCAAGAACGTCGTCAACGTCGGTATCGGCGGCTCCGACCTCGGGCCCGCGATGGCGTACGAGGTGCTGCGGTCCTTCACCGACCGCGGGCTGACGGTGCGGTTCGTCTCCAATGTCGACGGAGCCGATCTGCACGAGGCCGTACGGGATCTGGACCCGGCCGAGACGCTGTTCATCATCGCGTCCAAGACCTTCACCACCATCGAGACCATCACCAACGCCACTTCCGCGCGCGACTGGCTGCTGAGTGGGCTCGGGGCGGGACAGGAAGCCGTCGCCAAGCACTTCGTGGCGCTCTCCACGAACAGCGCGAAGGTCTCCGAGTTCGGTATCGACACGGCCAATATGTTCGAGTTCTGGGACTGGGTCGGCGGGCGCTACTCGTACGACTCGGCCATCGGGCTCTCGCTGATGATCGCGATCGGCCCCGACCGGTTCCGCGAGATGCTCGACGGCTTCCATCTCGTCGACGAGCACTTCCGCAACGCCCCTCCGGAGAGCAACGCACCGCTGCTGCTCGGGCTGCTGGGCGTCTGGTACGGGGGGTTCTTCGACGCCCAGTCGCACGCGGTCCTCCCGTACAGCCACTATCTGTCGAAGTTCACCGCCTATCTCCAGCAGCTGGACATGGAGTCCAACGGCAAGTCGGTGGACCGTGACGGCAATCCCGTCGACTGGCAGACCGGGCCCGTCGTCTGGGGTACGCCGGGCACCAACGGGCAGCACGCGTACTACCAGTTGATCCACCAGGGCACGAAGGTCATCCCGGCCGACTTCATCGGCTTCGCCCGGCCGGTCGAGGATCTGGCGCCCGGCCTGGTCGCGCAGCACGATCTGCTCATGGCCAACTTCTTCGCGCAGACGCAGGCGCTCGCCTTCGGCAAGACGCCCGAGGAGGTACGGGCCGAGGGGGTGGCCGAGGAGCTGGTGCCGCACAAGACGTTCCGCGGCAACCACCCGACGACCACGATCCTCGCCGAATCGCTCACCCCGTCCGTCCTGGGCCAGCTGATCGCGCTCTACGAGCACAAGGTGTTCGTCCAGGGCGCCATCTGGAACATCGACTCCTTCGACCAGTGGGGTGTCGAGCTGGGCAAGGTCCTCGCCAAGAGGATCGAGCCCGTCCTCACCGGTGACGAGCCGGGCGAGGGCCTGGACTCCTCGACGGCCACGCTGGTCGAGGCGTACCGCGGGCTGCGGGGGCGCTGAGCCGATGACGGGGGAGGGGGCCCGACGGCTGCGACCGCCGAGCAACACGCTGGACAGGCGCGCCATCGCCTGGTGGCGCACGCAATGGCTGCTGCTGACCGCGGGCCCGGTGGGGGTCCTGGCCGTGCTGGGGGCGCTCATCACCCCGGCACGGCCATGGCTGCTGGGCCCGGCCGTCGTGCTGGCGGTGCTCGGGCTGGCCTGTGCGGGTCTGATACCCGGGTGGTGGTACAGGGTGCACCGCTGGGAGGTGACGGACGAGGCGGTCTATGTCCGCACCGGCTTCTTCTGGCAGGAGTGGCGGATCGCGCCGATGTCCCGGATCCAGACCGTGGACACCGTGCGCGGTCCGCTGGAGCAGCTGTTCAAGCTCTCCACGGTGATCGTCACGACCGCGTCGTCCAAGGGCGCCGTGCGGATCGAGGGGCTCGACCATGAGCTGGCCGCCGGGCTGGCCGAGCAGTTGACGCATATCACCCAGGCCACTCCCGGGGACGCGACATGAGCGAGCCCGCGGGGTTCGGGGGGCCCGCGGAGGGGGAGTGGCGGCGGCTGGACCGGCGTACGCTCCTGGTCACCACCGTGATCATGATCGGGGTCGTGATCGGCGCCGGTGTGCCGGCCGCCGTCGGTATGGCGGGCGGCCTGGGGCTTGCGCAGGCGGTCGGCTGGGTGACCGCCGGCGCCGTGCTGCTGATCATCTGCGGTACGGGCGGGGACTACATACGGTGGCGCCGCACCCGCTACCGGATAGGGTCCGAGCGCGCCGAGCTCCATACCGGGCTGTTCCTGCTGAAGCGCCGGTCGCTGGCCCGCGAGCGGATCCGCAGCGTCGATCTGACGGCCCACCCCCTGCTCCGGGTCCTCGGGCTGGTGAAGGTCCGGATCGGCACCGGCGAGCAGACCGGTGCCGGGGAATCCACGCTGGAACTCGACCCCGTCACCCGCGCCGAGGGCGAGCGGCTCAGAAGAGAGCTGCTCGACCGGGCACCGGGGAAGCCCGGGGCGTACGGCGACGGCACGCTGGCCTCCTTCGACCGGCGGTGGATCCGGTACGCGCCGCTCTCCTTCGCCGCCCCGCTGCTCGGTGCCTCGGCGGCCGGCGGGCTGGTGCAGCTCAGCGACTGGTTCGGCGTGCAGCTGCGGCTCTTCGCCTGGCTGGGCGACTACTTCCGGGCCGTCTCGGTCCTCTGGGGGAGCCTGGTCCTGCTCGCCGTGCTGGCCCTCGCGGGGGCCATAGGGGCGCTGGGCCTGTGGATCGAGATGTGGTGGAACTACCGCCTTGAGCGCGAGCCCGGCCGTACGCTCCGGGTCCGCCGCGGACTGCTCACCTCACGCTCCGTCTCCATCGAGGAGCGCCGGCTGCGCGGTGTGGAGCTGGTCGAGCCGCTCGGGGTCCGGATGGCGGGCGCGGCCAGGGTGGACGCGGTCGCCACCGGCTTCGCCCAGGAGGAAGAGGACATGCGCAGCGACAAGAAGACGCTGCTGCCCGCCGCGCCCCGGGCGCTCGCGGACGCGGTGGCGGCGCAGGTGCTGCGCGAGCCCGTGTCCCCGACGAACAGCGTGACCCTGCTTCCGCACCCACGGGCCGCGCGCGGGCGCCGGCTGCGCTGGGCCGTGGCGTACGCACTGCTGCCGGTCGTGATCCTCGCCGTCCTCGGCCTGCTGCTGACCGATGTCCTGCTGACCGTCGCGGCGGTCTGCGCGGTGATCCTGCTGCCGGTGGCCGTCCTGTTCGCCCTCGACGCCTACCGCAATCTGGGCCATGGCCTCAGCGGCGGCTATCTCGTCGCCCGCTCCGGCACCCTGCGCCGTACGACGGTCGCCCTCCAGCGCGGCGGGGTGATCGGCTGGACGGTCAAGCAGTCGTACTTCCAGCGCCGCGCGGGCCTGGTGACGCTGACGGCGACGACGGCCGCGGGCGAGGGCGGGTACCACGTGTACGACGCGGCGCGGGGCGAGGGCCTGGCCTTCGCGGACGAGGCGGTCCCGGGCCTGCTGGCCCCCTTCCTGGAGCCGGAGCCGGAGCCGGAGCCGGAGCCGGAGCTGGAGCCGGACCGGGACCGGATGCCTCGCGAAAAAACGTAGGACGTGGCGCGCGCGTACG
>NZ_JBHTZS010000001.1:370818-560941 GCF_042790125.1 Streptomyces scopuliridis | reverse complement strand
GGCACGGCACCGTAAGGGTGCCGTGCCCGTCCACGCACAGGGAGCGATCTGTCGCGCCGCGCCCGCCGCGGTGTCAGCCGCAGTGGCGGAATGCCTCCGTGGTGCCGGCGGTGGTGACCAGGCCGGAACTCTGGTCGAGGACCACGATGGTGGCCGGCTGCGTCTGTCCGCTTCGGCAGTCGCCATACCCGATGTACTGCCATCCCGGCAGGGTGCCGTCAGCGCGGGCCGTCAGCGGATAACCCAGCGAGTACGGCGCGACGGTGTTGATCCCGACGGCGTAGAACCGCACCACGCCGTTGGGCGAGAGCCCGCTGCCGGTGGCGTACAGGTACCCGCCCGCGCCGTCGAGCGAGGTGAAGAGAGACACCCCGCCGCGCGGTGTGGCACCCGGGTCGGCCAGCCGCCAGGGGGCGTTGGAGTTGTCGCCGCGCGCCTGGTCACGGCCGGCCGGCGGAACACAGACACGGTCCGAGGGCCGTGATTCGCGCCAGACATAGCCCTGCTTGCAGGTGTCCGGCCCGTAGATGCCGCCGTTCGGCTCGCGTCGCGAGGGGCCGAGCGAATTCTCGGTCATGGTCTGGGAGCGGATCTGCGGCGTCACACAGACCAGGTCGGCCGGGACCGCCTCCCGCCACACGTAGCCCGTCGCGCAGGTGTACGGCCCGTAGGGCAGGTCCGCCGCCATGGCCGGTGAGCCCGTCGCCACCAGGCCCGTCAGCAGCGTCACCGCCGTGATCAGTCCTGCCAGTACGCGCCGCAAGGAGCCGGGGCCGGCTTCCTCCGCGACGCTTCCTCTGCCATGCATGTGTCCTCCTCGGTCGGTTCGTCAACGCGGTGCGGCCGGAACCGGCCGCAGAGCCTGAGAAGCAGCGCACAAGCCATTGCGCATTGCGCTGTGGAACGTACCGTTGGGGCACCGTCATGTCGTGAGTAGTGTGATACTCAGCCCTCAGGAATGGGCAGCGGACCCGCTGGGCGGGCTGATCGGCGCGGAAGGGCTTCCGATGGAGGACCAGAAGCAACGTCCGGGGTCACCGGAGCCTTCTGAGCGCGGGCCCCAACTGCCCCCGCACTCCTGGCCGTTCACCGGCCGGGACGGAACACTGAGCGAGCTTGCGTCGTTGATGGAGGCATCGGCCTCGCCCGCCCTGCTGATCACAGGACCTGCCGGCGTCGGCAAGACACGGCTGGCGCGCGAACTGCTCTCCAGGACCGTTGAGTTACCGGAACGAGTGCTGGTGGCATCGGCCACCGAGAGCGTCGCACGCATCCCCTTCGGCGCTCTGGCACACCTGTTACCGGCGACGTTGCCCGCCGCGGACGGACGTCCCAATCTGCTGCGGCTCCTCGCCGACGCGCTGTTCGCCGATGTCCGCGACGGACAGCGGACCCTGTTCGTCGACGATGCGCATCTGCTCGACGACGGCTCGGCCGCCCTGCTGCTGCAGCTCACCGTACGCGGCGGCACACGGATCGTTCTCACCGCACGCTCCGGGGTGCCGGTGCCGGACGCGATCGAGGCACTGGTACGCGGGAACTACGCCCGCCGGGTCGACGTGCCGCCCCTGGGTCCGGATTCCGTCAGCCGCCTGCTGGAACGGACGTTGGGCGGCCAGGTGCAGACCGCGACCGCGCGTCGGCTGTGGCAGTGCAGCGGCGGCAATGTGCTCTGGTTGCAGCAGCTCGTCGACGCCGGACTCGCCTCCGGGAGGCTGACGGTCGTCGCGGAGGTGTGGCGCTGGCAGGGACCGTTCCAGCTCAGTACGCAGCTGATCGACCTGGTCGGCCGGCGCATCGGGCAGCTCTCCTGGCCGGTGCAGTGCGCCGCGGAACTACTGGCGCTGGGGGAACCCCTCGGTGTGTCGGTCCTCGAACGCCTGAGCAGCGCCGCCGTCATGGACGAACTCGACCGCCGCAATCTCATCGTCAGTGAGGAGGACGGCCGGCGCACACAGGTGCGGCTGGCTCATCCGCTCTACGGCGAGGTGCTGCGCCGGCAGACGCCCCCTCACCGGCGGCGGCGGTACTGCCGGGATCTGGCGACGGCGGTCCAGCGGACGGGTATGCGGCGGCGCGACGATCCGGCGCGGGTCGGCGGCTGGCGGCTGGAAGCCGGCGATCTCAGCGATCCGCGGTTCCTGCTCTCCGCGGCCGACCATGCCCTTCTGACAATGGACTTCACCCTGGCGGCACGGCTGGCCCAAGCGGCCTGCGATGCCGGTGGCGGTGACCCGGCCCGGCGAGCGCTGGCCGTCGCGCTCGGCTACACCGGGCACGGGGTACGGGCGGAGCAGGTCCACAGCGGCCTGCCGCAGACCGTCACATCCGAGCGCGATCAGTTGCAGTCGGTGCAACTGCGGGCCGCCAACATGTACCTGTCCCTCGACCGGCCCGCCGACGCGCTGGAGTTGCTGCGCCGTACGGAACAGACCATGACCGACGCGGCCGCGCGTGCGGAACTGGCCGCGCTGCAGGCCGTCCTGTTCGCGACGCAGGCCGACTGGCCGGCGTACGCTCAGGCCGTCACCCGCGCCCGGCAGTGTGCGTCGCCGGGGCCGCGGACGACGGTCAGGATGCACTACGCGGAGTGTGTTGAACAGTTCTGCCACGGTCGGACAGGGGCCGCGTTACGGCTGATCGAATCGGCGCTGCCGATCCTGTCGGGCGAGGACGACATACCTTTGCTGCACGCCGGCCTGCTGAGCTGGCTGTCCAACGCCCAGGCTTTCTCGGGACGGCTGAGCGAGGCGGAAGCGACCGCCGTCGCCGAGTACCAGCGGGCACAGGACTCCAAGTGGGTGGGCGGCCAGGGCGCCTGGCAGTTCTACCTCGGCAGGATCGCCGCCCGCCGGGGACGTCTGCGCTCGGCCCAGCGGCACATGCGCGAAGCGGCCTCCACACTGCGTGACGACACCACCTGGGGCCAGCAGGCGCTGCTGCTCGGCGAATGGGCCACCATCGAGGCGGTGACCGGCAACGCCGCCAGGGCGCGGACACTGCTGGACCAGGCGCATCTGGCCCGGGTGGAGTCCTACCGTATCCTGCACATCCTGGCGTTTCAGATGGCCCAGCCGTGGATCCTGGCCGCTCAGGGCCGCGTCCGCGACGCCGCGCGACAGGCGTTACGCGTGGCCGAGAACGCCCGGCACCAGCAGGCCCTGCTCTGGGAGGCGGAGTTACTGCACATACCCGTACGCCTCGGCCAGTCCGCGGCCGTCTCCAGTCGGCTCGTCGAACTCTCCACCGCCTCCGACACCCCGCACATCAGGATCTACGCCGCACACGCCGTCGCACACGCCGCCCGCGACGCATCCGCCATGGAGGAGGTCTCCGCCGCGTTCGACACCACCGGCATGCACCTGCACGCCGCCGAGGCCGCCGCACAGGCGGCGCGCCTGTGGTCACGCAAAGGAGAGCCCGCGCACGCCCAACAGGCTGCCGACCGCTGCCATCAACTCGCGCGCCACTGCGAGGGCGTCATGACCCCCGCCGTTCTCGCCTGCTGGACTCCCGAACTGACCGACCGCGAACGCGACATCGCACGCCTTGCCGCCGCTGGGCAGAGCAGTCGGTATATCGCGCGGCAACTCGGCATCACGATCCGTACCGTGGACAACCACCTCTACCGGGTCTACCGCAAGACCGGTGTGACGGGTCGGAGCGAACTGCCGAAGGTTCTCACCATGGCTCTCCCCGAGGACTCCCGCGAGGCCGGGGAGGGTCTGGAGAGCGTGGAGGGTGCGGAGGGCTGACGTCGGCCGCGCCGGCGACCACGACCAGGTGCTGACTCCGCTGCGGCTGATCGTCCGTCAAGCTCCGTTGTCAGTGCCTCCCCATAGTGTGAAGACATCGCTCGGGGAGCCTCGGAGAAGGAGCAGAAGCATGTCCGCACACAAGATCCAGCACAAGGTGAATCACGTCGCGCTGGTAGTGGACTGTTCGGGATCCATGCGTCAGCACCAGAGTCAACTCATCCGTGTCGTGGACGAGTTCGTGGCGGGCTTGAAAGCCGAGTCGGACAGCCTGGGTCATGAGACCCGCATCAGTCTCTACTCCTTCGACCACAAGGTCGAGAACCTGGTCTGGGACATGGACGTGAAGCACCTGCCGTCCATGCGGGGGCTGTACAAGGTCAACAATGGCGCCACGGCCCTCATCGAAGCCTCTCTGAAGTCCCTGGACGACCTGGGCCACATCTGGGAGGCGTACGGCGAGCACAGTTTCCTCCAGATCGTGGTGACGGACGGCGAGGAGAACGCCTCCGGCGGCGACCGGCGACACGACGGCGACATGGCCATCCTCGGCCCCTGGCTCGACAAGATCGCGGCGAAGATGGGTGCGCTTCCGGGCCACTGGACTTCCGCGATCCTCGTTCCGAATTCCCTGGCGAAGCGAACCGCCCAGAACTACGGCTTCCCGGCGGGAAACATCGCCATCTGGGACGCGGATTCCCGGGAGGGGGTCGAGGAGGCCATCGGTACCGTGCGCGCTGCCGCCACCAGCTTCCTCCGTGGCCGCGAGCAGGGCGTGCGCGGCACGAAGAACCTGTTCGCGGTCGGCCAGGACATATCGGTCGATGACGTCCGGGCGAACCTCGAACCGGTCCCGGCCGACCGGTATCGACTCCTGAAGGTCGACAGGGAGGTCGAGATTCGGTCCTTCGTCGATTCGCATCCGGGTGTGACGTACGAACGCGGTTCGTGCTACTACCAGTTGGGCACGCGGGTTCAGGTTCAGCCCGACAAGGAAGTCATCGTGGTCGAGAAGGACACCGACCGTGCGTACACGGGTGACGCGGCGCGCAGTCTGCTGTTCGGCACGGGTATCCAGGGGACGGTCTCCGTAAAGGCGGGGCACAATCCCAAGCTGGAGGTATACGTGCAGAGCCGTTCGGTGAACAGGAAGCTCAAGCCGAAGACGCGTCTGCTCATCATGCTCTGAGATTCACGCCAAGGGGCCCAGGGCCTGTCCGGCGGATGACTGGTTTCCGAGGATCTCGGGTCCAGGGGTTGAAGCTGCCGTTGCGGCAGTTTCCACCGTCGTGACCAGGGCCGGAAACACCGGCCCGGCGAACACACGTGCAGGTCGACGAGGTGGACGCCCTGCGGGGCCACCACCATCGCCTCCTCGCGGAGCGGGACCGGCTCGACGCACTGGCCGGCACCGTCTCCCGCACGATCGCCGAACTGGAGCAGTCCAGGAAGGACGGTAACCCCATGACCATCAACCGACCGGAGAACCTCTTCGAAGGCGTGACGCCCTCCCAGTACGAGGACAACATGCGCGACTACCCCGAACTCGCCCAGGAGGTCGGACGACGCGCCGCAACGATGACCCAGGCCGACGCCGACGCCGCGCACCGTGAGCGCACGGCACGGATGATCCGGCTGGCCGAACTCATGGCCGCAGGCCACCCCGCCGGCGCCGCCCCCGTCCAGTCCGAGATCGACACCCAGTACCAGGCACTGACCGAACTGCGATCCGTCTCCGCCGAGGACTTCCGGGCCATCGGACGCTCCATCGTCGACAACGAGACGTGGCGCGCCGCATACGAGTCCATCGCCCCGGGTCTCGCCGCGTACCAGCGCGACGCCGTCGAGACCTACGCCGCCACCCGGCTGAACTGAAACACGGCGCAACCGCCATCGGGGAGGACCACGATGGCGGTTGCGCTGTGTCTGGCTACGCGTCGCGGGCGGGGACGGCTCGCACGACTATGAGGGCGGCGGCCAGGCACACAGCCCCAGCGACCGCCATTCCGGATGTGGGGCCGAGAGCGGCCATCACCCCGGTGGCAGCGGCCAGAGTGAAGGTTTCCAGACTCATCCGTGCCGTGCTGAACAGTGCCGCGCCCGCCCCTCCGCGATGGGAGGGCACGTAGTGGAGTGCTTGGCCGTCCGGGACGCCCTGGGTCAGCCCGAGACACAGCCCGATGACCGCGGCCGCGACGAGCAGGGCGGCCGGGTGGTGGCTCAGCTGAAGGACGACGGCGGTAACGGTGCAGGCGAGCAGGGCAGTTGTCACCAGCGGTCGTGCCCATCGACGGGCGATCCGCGCGGCAAGGAGCGGAAGGACGGTCGATGGAACGGTCAGCAGGCTGAGCATGACCGCTGCCTCGCCCGCGCCCATGCTCTGGGCAGAGCCCAGCTGAGGGAGCACGGTCAAGCCCACCACGAGCACGCCCATGAAAGCGCCGGTCGCCACGGCGTACGCGCGATAGGCGGGGATACGCAGCAGGTCCAGGGGGATCGCGGGATCAGACGCACGGCGTTCCACCCGGACGAGACCGGTGGCGGCGGCGACCGCGATGAGAACCAGTGTGCCTGGCGTCCACCACCGTACGCCGGCCCCGAGGCCCAGGCCGAGTGCGGTCACCGCGGCGGCGACGATCACACCGAAGAGGGCAGCACCGGCGAGGTCGAAGTGGGCGGGCAGCTTGTGGTTGCGGAGGTCCGGGAGTCCGCGCGTGGCCAGGACGGCGAGGGCGGCGACAACTCCCGGCGCGACAAAGACGAGTTGCCAACCTCCGACGGCCATGAGGACCTGGGCGACGACCGGCCCCAGGGCCAGGCTGCTGCCCAGCACGGCGCCCGCGTAGCCGTACACCCGACGCCGTTCCTCCGGCGGGTACACCGCCAGGATCATCGCCGATCCACCGGCGGCGCACATGGCCGCGCCGACACCGGCGACCGCGCGAAGGGCCACCAGAGACAACAGGTTCGGTGCGAGGGCGGACAGGACACCGGTGACCGCGACAACGATATTGCCGATGGCGAAGAACCGGGTGCGTGCGCTGCGATCCGCTGTCGCCCCCGCCAACAGCAGCGCCGCGGCGAAGAGCCCGTTGTAGGCGAGGACGATCCACGGACCCAGCCCATCCGTACCGGGAAGCTGGGCGGTTACATCGGGGACGGCCGCTGTCGCGCCAGTGATGGCGAGGGGGAACACGGCCGTGGAGATGAGGTCAGCGACAAGGACACGCCGACGTTGACGAACAGACAAGGCGAACAAGGGGTGCGCTCCGGAAGAGAGAAATCCGAGCGCCACGAAGGCGCTCCTGGCCAGAGGTCAGGAGCGACGGCGAGAACTGGGGTTGTGCGCCGTCGCTCTCAGCGACGGCGCAGCTTGTCTGTTTTCGGCATCGGCACACCCTCCCCCCCCCCCAACCCGCCCCCGACGGCCGCGGGTGCGGGGCCCTTCAGACCCGCGGGGCGGTTGAACCGCCCCGGCCCGTCGGGGGTTTCGGGTGTCAGCGGTGCCTGGCGCGCCGCTTACGGCTGACGAGGACGACTGCCGTACCCGCACCGAGCAGCAGGGCGACGAGGGCGAGAATCTGTCCCACGTCGGACGTACCGGTGTTGGCGAGTGAACCCGGTGTCCGGCCGGCCGGTGCCGGGGTGTTGGGCGCCGGGGTCGTCGGCGGCACCGGTGTCGGTGTCGGGGGCGTGGATGCGGGCGGCGTGGGTGTCGGCGATGCCGCCTGCGGGATGTACACGCCGGCGTCGATCGTGTGATCGACCCCTCCTGGCGTGGTCGGTGCGGTGACCGGGGCGAACCCATTGCACAGTCGGCCGGTGGTCGGTGGGGTCACATTGGAGTCGTGCACCCGGTCGTCACCGGCCCGTGGCAGGGTGAACCGCAGGTCGGTGGCGGCCGGCCGGCCCGGCACCTCGCTGGTGTCCGCGGTGCACACGTCGAACTGCACGGTGTACTTGGCGCCCGGTGTCAGCTCGTACTCCGCGCCGACACCACCGAAGTAGTACTCGCCGGCGGCATCGGTCGTGGTCGTGGCGACCTTCTTGCCATCGGCGTCCAGCAGGTTGATCGTCGCCCCCGGCAGCAGCACCTGCCCGGGGTCCTGGATGCCGTTGTGGTCGCCGTCGTACCACACCACGTTGCCGATCTGGATCGGCGCGTTCGCCGCGGCGTACGCGATGTCGCCGAGGCCACCGGCCTTGCCGAACCCGTTCTGGTTCGGACCGATGAACTGGTAGGCGTTCTTGGCCGGGTCGTTGCCGGGGCCGAGGCCGGTGGCGATGTCGTAGTAGCCGGTGCCGTTGGTGATGACCTGGCCGGTCGGGTCCATCTGCGTGCTGACGACCCACTGCTGCTGCGGGATGTAGGCGACCGATCCCAGCGCGGACTCCTGGTGCGGCCCGGGCTGGGTCGCGGAGCCGCCGTTGGGGAAGAAGTCGCCCGGGAAGTACTCGACGACGCTGCTGGGCTGGACCCCGTCAAGGGTCGGGTCCGTGGCGTGGTCGGGGCAGCTTCCGGTGCCTTCCCACTCGTATCCGCCGGTGGGCGTGGCGCAGGCCATACTGATGTCGCCGCCGGACATGCCGTTCTGCGGGGTGTCGTTGCCCGGCCTCGGGTCCAGCCCGCCCCAGCTCACGACGTCCATGAACCGGTCACGGAAGCCGAGGATCAGCGAACCGTCGCGGGCGAAGGCCATACTGGCCAGCTCCGGCTGGGGGTTGATCATGGGGCCGTTCACGTTGAAGGTGTCCCAGTCCTCCAGGTCGGTGTTCCACGGGTTCCAGTGATTGACCTGGTCGCGGCCGGAGTTGCTGGTGAGCACGCTCCCGCGCTCGAAGGTCAGCGGCTGGGACAGCACAGTGGTGAACTTCTTGCCGTCATAGGTGGCGACGACGGCCTTCAGGTCCGCGCGATCCTTTGTGCTCTCCGCGCTGCACACGCCCCCGACGTGCAGGGTGTTGTTGTGCGTGGCCACGCTGAACGGACGCCAGTCCTCGTCCGACGAGCAGCCCGGGTCGGGGATCGGCACGGTCGCCTTGGGCGCCGAGGCCGTGCGCCGGGTCGCGTCGAAGCTGACCAGGCTGCGGGTGAGCAGGTTCACCGCGTACAGGGTCGAGCCGTCTTCGGACAGGGCCAGGCCGCCGATGCTCTCCTTGCCCGGTGCGTCGGTGAACCCGGCGTCCTTGATCAGGTTGGCGGTGTCATGCGGCGTCTCCGTGGCGCCCGGCACCTTCGCGAACAGCTTCGGGGCGCCCCCGCCGTCCGCCGGCACGGTGTAGATCGCGTCACCGCCGTCCGGCCCGTACTCGGTGTACCGCCGGGCGAACGCCGACTGGAACAGCTGGTCGCGGTACTTGTCGTAGGCCAGCCCGAAGGTCGTGCCCACCTGGTCCTGGGTGTTGAGCACCTCCGGGCATGCCTGCTGGTCGGGACAGTTGCCGCGGGTGTCCGTCCCGAACGCCACCAGTGCCCGGGTGTCCGTCCCGCCGGCGCCGCTCTGGATCGGCACGAAGTAGCGGGAATCGGGGAGTGCGTAGTCGGCCGGGTCCCAGACCCCGGTGGTCACCGAGTCGTCCTTGCCGTCCGAGACGTCCACGAACGTGGTGAAGCTGTCGAAGTGGTTCGGTGCGGTCGAGGCGGGCGCCGCCCGCAAATAGTCGTCGTAGGGTGCCGGGACGGTGACATCGACCCGATACCGGCCGCCGGTGAGCTCGCCCGACGGCGGCACGATGACCTTTCCGGTGACATCCGTGACACCGGTGACGTGATGGCCGGCGGGGTCGGAGACATCGACCTTCATTCCCCGCTGCGGCACGTCCATGGTCGAGTTGATGACGCCGGTACCGAAGAAGTCCCGCAGTACCTCGACGGTCAGGGTGCCGTCGGAGGTCGAAGCGCCGGCCTGCCCGGCGCTGGTCAAGATCGTGCCTGTGCCGCCCCCCACTAACAGCAGGCCGGACAGCCCCACCCGCACCAGTCCACGTAATGGCATGGCGCTCCTTTACGTCGTCCTACGCTAATGCCAACTCGGCAAATGCAGGGGTGAGCCTACAAGTTGACTGAACGTCATGTCCGTTGAACGCAGAGTTTGGTGGCGCCTCGACGGAGACCTGTTACAGTCGCGCCGCGTGCGGAGCATCAGAACGCGGAGCAGCGACAGCAAGCAGGGCCTCCCGGGGCGCGCGGCGGGCCGGCGCCGCCGGTGGCCGAGATTGCGCTGGGTGGCGGCCGTCGTCATCGGTATCACGGCTGCCGCGACCACCGCCTTCGTCCTCCTCGGCAGCAGCGATGGCCCCACCGCGCCGCGGGCGTTGACCTCGGACGAGGTGAACCGGCTCGCGATCACGCGGTTCCTCAACTACCAGGCGGCAGGCCGGGGGGTGACGATCACCGTGCCGAACGCCGCCGGCGGGCTGGTCATCACCGGATCCATCGACTACCGCACCCATACCGGTTACGGGGTGGTGCGCGGGACCGGGCGCGACACGTCCAGCGACGGGCTGATCCAGTGGACGGCGACGACCGTCCTCGTCCACCCCATGACAGACCCCCCGGCAGCCGCACCGGCGTCACCTCCCGCGTCCGGTTGGTACAGCCGTCCGCTGCGGACATCCGGCATGACCCTCGACAGCGCGCTGGCCATCGTGCTCGGCCTCGGCAGCGACCGGCCGGACAACGCCGCACTGCTGCCGCAGAGCGGGGCGGCATGGGTCGGGCAGGGCAAGGTGAACGGCCATCAGACGGACATCATGAAAGGGCCGGACGCCGACAGCAAAGCCAGTGCGTCGGGGACCGTGCGCTACTGGATCGGCTCGGACGGCACCATGTACCGGGTTCAGGCCAGTATCGCCTCCGAGCCGCAGCCGGTCGTCTTCGACTTCGACACCCAGACGTACGTCCCTGTCCAGCCGGTACGCGGAGTCACCCCGGCGCCGTAGGGCCTGACTTCTTCGAAGACCGGCCCTGGCCGCCGCTCACGAGGTCCGCACCCGCGCTCCGGCGGCGAGCAGCGACGGCGACGGCAGCGCGACGTCCGCGACGTCCGGCAGCGCCGGAACGTCCGGCACGACGGTGGCGCCGGTGGTGGCCGCGTGCGGGAACTCCGGCTGCGGGCCGGGCGCGGCCACGTCGGTGAACGGGATGCCCGCGGGCGCCGTCGGACTCGCCCAACTGCCGGAGGGCGTGGGTGACGTGGCGGGAACCGGGCAGGACGCGGTGTCCACGAGCCCCGCGGGTACGGTCGTCCGCAGCACGTTCCCCTTCAGGCAGTTGCCCTGTCCGCGGGTGGCGGTGGGGAACGTCCAGCCGATGTCGACGCCGTTGGCGGTGAAGGCGTTGCCCGTGATCCGGTTGCGGTCCGCCGTCAGGTCGGCGGTCGCGGTGATCACCAGCCCGGCGTTGGGGTTGCCGGTGATCCGGTTGCGGATGAACTGGTTGTCGCTGCCGCCGTCGACGCCGATGCCGATGCCCCAGCCGCCGTCGGCCTGTACGGGGGTCCGCGTCTGCTGGTTGTCCGCGATCAGGTTGCCGGCGATGACGGCGTCGCGCTGCGGGAGCAGTTTCTCCTGGTGGTCGGAGTTGGTGGTCAGTCCGACGCGGTTGCCGGCCAGACGGTTGCCGACCACATACATGTCGCCGCCGGCGTTGGTGCCTTCGTAACCGACCGCGTTGAGTTCGGAGACGTTGTCCCGCACCACGATCCGGCACGGCTTGCACTGGCCGACATAGATTCCCGAGTCCGCCCCGCCCGATGTGTAGGAGTGCTCGATGACACCGTTCTGCGCGGAGAACGCGTAGATGCCGTACAGACCGTTACGGGTCGCGGTCACATGCGAGACCAGGAACGACTTCAGGAATCTGACGGGTTCATCGCCGGTGTCGTAGCCACCGCTCCCCGGCAGCCCGGCGACCGCCGCCGCCGAACCGGTGACCAGCACCCCGTTCTGCGTGTTGTGCCGCACGGTCAGGTTCTCCAGGGCCACCCCGGGCGCCGCGACGACCACCCCGTTCGGCCGCCGCAACTGCCCGTCGATGACCACCTTGTGCCTGGACTCGCCCCGCAGCGTGACGCGAGCCGTGTCGATCTTCACCGACTCGTGGTACACACCCGGAGCCACCAGCACCAGGTCACCGGGCCGGGCCAGGGACACCGCGTCCGAGATCGTCGGGGCGTCGCCGGGCACACGGATCGTCACGCGCGCACCCTCCGGCCGTTGGCCCTTGCCCGATCCGTCGTCGTCGCCGCCGTCACCGCCACCGCCGCACCCGGCCACCAGCGTCAGTGCGCCCAGTACCGCCGCCATCACGCGAAGAGCTGATCGAGACATGATTCCAGTCTGGCATGACCGCGAATCCCGCGCCGGAATACGGAGGTTGGGCGGCGGACGCGAGACGGGTGTGGCACTCTGCAGATCATGCACCGCGCCGATCGCCACCCGTCACGCCGCGCGTTCCTCGATGTCACGGGCGCCACGGTGGCCGCCGGTCTCGTCGCCGGGTGCTCATGGGACTCCGGCGAGCCGGGCCGGCCCGCCCCTTCCGCGGCGGCCACTCCCACGCCCACGCCGGTTCCGGCGACGGGCCGGCATCAGGCGGGCGTCACGCTTCCCCGGTCGGCCCAGCGCAACCTGCTGGCCGTGGTGGCCGACCTCGGCACCGCGGTGGCGCCCGGCCCGCTGCTCGCCGAACTCGGCGAGGCCATCCGCGCCCTCACCGCCGGGTCCGACCCGCGGCTGCTGAGCCTGTCCCCCGGTGATCTGACCGTGACCGTCGGCGTGGGTCCGCGGCTGGTGCGGACGGCCGGTGCTGCACTGCCCGGCGCGGCCGACCTCCCGCGGTTCTCCCGTGAGCGGATCGCCTCGCGGGCACGCGGCGGTGATCTGCTGATACAGATCTGCGCCGACGACGCGCTGCTCGTACCGGTCGCCGCCGCCGCGCTCCTGGACCAGGCCGGCGACCGCGTCCGCGAACGCTGGCGGCAGTCCGGACGCCGCGGTACGGACGTGTCCGTCGCCAAGGGCCTCACCGCACCGCGCAACCTGCTCGGTTTCATCGACGGCATCGTGGGCCCGCACACGAACGCCGAGCAGGAGCGTGACCTGTGGCTGGCCGGGCCCCCCGCGGTCGCCGGCGGCACCCTGGCCGTACTGCGGCGCATGGAACTCGACCTGACACGGTTCGCCGCCCTGCCCGTCGCCGAGCAGGAGGCGGTCTTCGGGCGGCGCCGGGCCAGCGGCGTACCCCTCTCCGGCGGCACCGTCGCCTCCGCCCCGCAACTCGGCGCCAAGACGCCCGACGGGCGCTATCTCGTCCCCGTCGACGCCCACGTGCGCAGGGCGAACCCCACCGTGGTCGGCGTCGGCCATATGCTCCGCCGTTCCTACAGCACCGACGAGCCCGCGCCCGGCCTGTTCTTCATCAGCTTCCAGAACGACCTGCGGACCTTCACGGCCACGCTCACCCGCATGGACACCTCCGACGCGCTGCTGCCCTTCACCACCACGACCGCCAGTGCGACCTTCCTGATCCTCCCCGGCTTCGACGAACAGCGCCCGCTCGGTTCCGACTTGTTCGGCTGATCCCGCCGTGCCGAGTGATCCCGCCGTGCCGGGCCCGACCCGGATGCCGGCTGTTCACCGGCCCGAACATCCGCGAAGGCACGAGCCGCGCCACAGAACGTCGAACAATCCGCCCTCGCCCGAAGGCGGCACCAGCGCCCGGTGGCCGACCCGGTCGGCCAGCTCGGGCAGCTCGGGCAGCTCGGGAGATGCCGCCTGACCAGGCATCCAAGGTTCCCTCAAGGTCGACGGGGAACAGTCGGCACCCAGCTCAGCCCGACGCAACACCCACGGAGGAACCATGCGTATTCGACATGCCATTGCCGGCACTGCCCTGAGCACCGCGCTCCTCGTCGGAGCAGCCGGCGCGCCGTCCTACGCCGCTACGTCCGGCGCATCCGCGTGTGCGACAGCCTCATGGCAGAAGGGGCTGGACGGCAAGGTCGTGTACCCGGACATAAACGGCGTCATACTCCACCAGAAGGGCCCCTACGCCGACTGCTTGCCCGGCTACAGCCTGACCAAGCAGACCAAGCTCGTATACGACTGCTACACCAGCAACATCCACCAGAACACATGGACGCACGTCACCGCGTACTACAGCAACCTGGTCCTGGAGGGCTGGATCTGGGACGACAAGCTGCCGGACGGGGGAAGCTTCACGAAGTGCCGCTCGTAAGGACCGGATCCGGTAGCGCCTGGACCGTGGCGGTACGGCCGAGGTGTCCGCGGCCGAGGACGTACGGCTCGGCCGTACCGTCGCCGTCAAGGCGCTCCGGTTCGAGGTAGGCGGGCGTGTGGCGTCCACCGGCGGCGTTGTCCTCCGGCCTTCCGGCCCGAGGTCCGCCGCACGACCTGGACGCGGAACACCGCTGCTCGAACACCGCTCCTGCTCGCGTGCCTTGTCGCCCTCGGATGTGTACATCTCCGAGCCGCCGTAGGAGGCCATGGTCGCGGCGTACACCTTCGCGCCGTGCGCGCGGGCTCGAACCGCCAGCTGGAGAGGGGCGGCGATGATGTCGTCCACGCCGACGGGCGCGCCGGGGACCGTCGAAAGGAATCCGGCGGGCCGTTATCGCGTCCGCCGCACGCCGTAACCAGTCATTCTCCGATCCCTCGCCTCCCGGTAGCGGACGGCATCCGTTCGCGGCTGACTGGCGGGCCTGGGCACGGGCAGGCACCGGAGGCCTGGAAGCCCGGGTGCGGTCTGCGCGCCTCCCGGAAGCAGCAGCACGCCGAGGGCAGCGAATAATGGCGGTCATGATGCGCCGAATTCCCTCTGCCAAGGTCGGCAGCGAAGGAGTCACTCACACTCAGCTCGCTGTCCAGGACCAGTTGGGGTGGCTGTTTCGGGAGCAGCCGACCGAGGACTACGGGATCGACGCCCACGTCGAAATCGTGGAGACAGAAGAGGTGCTGGGTCTGCTGCTCGCGCTGCAGATCAAGAGCGGCGAGAGCTGGTTCAAGGAGACCACTCAAGGTGGCTGGTGGTTCCGGCCCGATGCCGAACACGTCCAGTACTGGCTCAACCACTCCCTGCCGGTCGTGGTAGTCCTGTACGAGCCGGAGGCCCAGGTCTGCTACTGGCAGCTCGCCAGCCGCGAGACTTTGCAAAGAACCCGCCGGGGCGGTTGGAAGCTGCTCGTTCCCCGCAACCAGATCCTCGACAAAGAAGCCGCTTCGGTGTTGCGTGGGGCCGCCGAGGGCGACCCGTATGTACTGCGCATCCGCGATCTGCGGCTGGCCCGGCCGTGGATGGAGCGACTCGCGGCCGGCGAGCACCTCGTCATCGACATCGAGGAATGGTTCAACAAGACCTCCGGGCGGGGCGAGATCGTCCTCGGCGTCGACAACGAGGACGGCCAACCGCCGACCGAGCTCGCGCGCTGGACCATCATGATCGGACCCTCCAGCTACGCCGACGTCGTACCGGGACTGTTCGCCTGGGCCGAAGTCGGTCTCCACGAAGAGACCTACGACGAAGCCGACTGGGACCAGTACGACACGGAATGCCGCGTCGGGGACAACGAGATCACCTTCCACTCGGAGGAGTACACCGATGGGAAGCAGGGCCGGTATTCCGAGCTGCGCCCCTACACTGACGACGGCGAGGTCGCGCTGTGGCGTCTGGAGCTGACTCTGAACGAACTGGGCACTGCCTTCTTGGTGGTCGACCGGTTCGGAGCCACAGGCAAGCGTCAGCTTGTGCAGTAAGCCGTGCGGCTGGGCCACTCGCGTGGTGACGACCGGGCCGTTGGCCGTGAACTGCCGATAGACGGTCTCGGAGACCGCGAGGATCGCGATGGGTACGCCGCCAGGCTCGGCGAGCGGCGGAACGGGCCCTGATCTCGTATAGCTACGATGCGCCAGATGAACGGCTGACACGACCACCACTCTGGCGGCAGATCTTCCGGACCGGAAAGGGGGCCCGCCGTGCCCGACCCGAACACTGCGGGTGCCGATTAATCATCCGTCCAGCGCGCGTGAACTTCGAGTCCCGTTCACGGATCAAGAACGTCGCCCTTGTGCCCGCGTCCTCCAGGCCCATAACGAGATTGCACCCAACTCACCACCCAGGCTGCGGTCGGATGCGCAGTACCGCCGAGGATCCGGATGCGCCTGCCGGCGTACTCGATGACAGCGAAGAGGCGAGGCCGCCGCCCAGGCGTCCCTGGGCCCAGGCCGCGGTGACGGCTCTCGGGGCCTGGCGCAGCGCGGCGAGCGCCCGCGCCTCCAATTCGCCCTGGCCGCGCCGAGACTGCCGCTCCGGGCCGCACTTGTTCTGGTCCGCCACGTCCATCTGCCGCCCCGCCCGGAAACCCCCAGCAACTTCTACAGTGCTGTAGATTTAAGTGACCGGTGGGCACGGAACCGGCCCTCGACCGGGGGCGAGGTGCGGGAACACGCGAAGGGGACAGCGACATGGGTGTGAGTCTGGCCAAGGGCGGCAACGTCTCGCTCAGCAAGGAGGCGCCGGGCCTGACCGCCGTGCTGGTCGGGCTCGGCTGGGATGCGCGCAGCACCACCGGCACCGACTACGACCTCGATGCCAGCGCCCTGTTGGTGGACAACGGCGGCAAGGTGCTCTCCGACCAGCACTTCATCTTCTACAACAACCTGAAGAGCCCCGACGGTTCGGTCGAGCACACCGGCGACAACCTGACCGGTGAGGGCGAGGGCGACGACGAGTCCCTGAAGGTCAACTTGACCAGCGTTCCCGCCGACGTGGCGAAGATCGTCTTCCCGGTCTCCATCCACGACGCCGAGAACCGAGGCCACAGTTTCGGCCAGGTGCGCAACGCCTTCATCCGCGTGGTCAACCAGTCAGGCGGCGCCGAACTCGCCCGCTACGACCTGAGCGAGGACGCCGCGACCGAGACCGCGATGGTCTTCGGCGAGCTGTACCGGAACGGCGAGGAGTGGAAGTTTCGCGCCGTCGGCCAGGGCTACGCCAGCGGCCTGGCCGGGATCGCCGCCGACTTCGGCGTCGGCGTCTGACGCCACGCCACCCGTCTTCGGCGCCCGGCACCCGCGGCCGCCCATCCGAAGAGAACACCACTGGCGCCCCGGCCACCGGCCGGGGTACCGCCTCACCGGAACGAGACGTCGGCATCGGGCCGACCTCCGCGACGGGCCTGTCCGGCAGCGGGGCTCCGGGGAGCGCGACGAGGACCGCAGTCACGGGCGGCGGCCCGTGGGCAGAAACGATCGGGGGACTTCTCATGCACGCATCCGACCGCCGCGAGGCGGCAGACAGAGCAGACTTCGAGCAGGTGCTGCGCCTCGCCCTGGACACCCCGGAGATCCGCGAGTCCCTGCGGCGCCCCGGCGTGCGGACCGATGCCGAGCGCCTGCGCTCCCAGGCGCTGGCGGCGACCGGGACCATCTCGGCCGCGGCTGCCTCCGAGTACACCGTCTACCTCCGGCTGCGGGACACGACCGGGCATTCCACGGCCCACCTCCCCGATCGTCCTCAACAGCCTCAACACGTGGACGTCTCGAAGGACGGGCGCGGGCTGCTGGCGGCGCTGGCCGTACTCGCTCCGGTCCTGTCCGTCATGGCGGCGACGATATTCCTGCTCATCGGCTACGCCCTACGCCTGGCCGATTCCCAACAGCCCCTCGCGGACGCCTTGGTGGGTACCGGCTGGCTAACCGCCGCCCTGGCGGTGCTCGCGGCGCTCATCGCGGCCGCCGCGCTGGTCGTCACCGCCGTGCGGCACCGCTCCGCACCCGGCGGGCACCCGCACCGTCACGCCCCGGCCGTCATCGAGGCTCGCGCTGCGTGGCATCAAGCACTGCTGGAGCGCGGCATGCTGCCCTTCCTGCGCCAGCGACTGCACCTGCCCACACCAGCTCCGGCCCCGGATGCCGAGGCACAGCTGTCACCGCCCCGCCCGGCCGCCCGCAATCCGCTCCCGGAACGCCGCACCCACCTGGGCTACACCAGCCCCGATTTCGCAAGCCCGGACTTCACCGGTCCCGCGGTGCCTCGCGGGACCGACGCCTCCTGAACCACCCCGGCCGAGACGCCGGCGCCACCTCCTGCCACCCGACTACCAGGGAGAAGAGGAACATTCATGTTCGGCATCAGCGAGATCGCCATCATCCTCATCGTCGTCATATTGGTCTTCGGTGCCAAGAAACTCCCCGAACTCGCCCGCTCCATGGGCAAGTCGGCGCGCATCCTCAAGAGCGAGGCCAAGGCGATGAAGTCCGACCAGACCCCGCCGGCCGCGGAGGGAACCCCCTCCCCCGGAACCGCGGCCCCGGGCGTCATCCGTGCCGCCCCAGGCGACGTCACCAGCCCGCACCCCACTGCGCAGCCGGGCAACGACGCACCGCGGCCCTGACCAGCCCGCGACTCCACCGCCCGCGCGTTCCCTCCATGCGCGTCCCTTCCGTAGGGGCAGCCCACCGGGCCGCTCTCGTCCGTCACACCGATTCGTCCGTCACACCGAAACGAAAGCAGTGCAACGTCATGGGCATCGTCAGCTGGATAATCCTCGGGCTCCTGGCCGGAGCCATCGCCAAGTTCATCCTGCCCGGACGCGATCCGGGCGGGCTTATCGTCACCACCCTCATCGGTATCGCCGGGGCCTTCACCGGCGGCTGGCTCTCCGCGAAGTTGCTCGACCGTCCCATACAGAACGAGTTCTTCGATCTCGCGACATGGGGTGCGGCGATCGGCGGCTCCCTGGTCCTGCTGATCGCGTACCGCCTTCTCTTCGGCAATTCCCGCGACTGACCCGCGGCAGCGATCGCGGATGGGTGGGCGAGCGCGGCGGCGTGACGTCTCGGTCTCCGACGTGTTCCGGCCAAGTTTGTTGCGCGTTGAATGAATACCGGCCGGGCTCCGTACGAACCAGTGGCCCAGCCCCACCCGGATCCGGGCCGGGCCGGGTCCGTCCGTTTTCGATTGGAGAACTCGCCGTGACGTCTGCCGCCTCCTGGCGCACCCGTACCGCAGCGGTAATCATGATGGCGCTGACCGTCGCGGGCTTGGCGGGAACATCTGCTTCGGCGGCCGCCGTGCCCGTGGTCACCTGCCCCTCGTCCTCCTGCACGAGCCTGGTGACCGGCCTCGGCGAGCCCGTCGACGCCGCGTACGACACAGCCGACAACGCCTACCTCACGTACCAGAACGGCGAACTGCGCACGGTGAATCTGGTGACCGGCGCGCGCTCCACCGTCGCCACGGGCCTGGGCAATCTGCGCGGCATCGCCCTCGACGGCACCGGCAGCGCGTACGTCGGGGACTTCGACGGCAACCTGCGCCAGGTCGATCTGGCCACCGGGCAACAGCGCCTTCTCGCCTCCGGGCTCGGCGCGCTGCACGCCCTCGCCCACAGCGGCACCACCATCTACGCGACCGGTGGCAGCGGCAAGCTGTACGAGGTGAAGGAGAGCGCCACTGTACGGGTCGTCGCGTCCGGCCTCGGCCTGTCCCAGGGCATCGCGGTGGACGGACGCGGCGGCGCCTACACCGCGGACATGTTCACGGGCCGGATCCTCTGGACGGACCTCACCAACGGGGCGACGAGAACTGTCGCCACCCAGTTCTACGAGCCCACGTCCATCTCCGTGGCGGCGGACGGCCAGGTCTACTTCGCCGTCGGCAACGAGGTCACGAGCCTCAACCCGGACACGGGCGTGGGCACGCAGATCGCCAGTGTGCGCGGCCTCAACTTCTTCGCCTTCAAGCTGGACCGGAACGGCAACGCCTACACCACCCAGGTGACCGGCACGGGCTCGCTCTGGAAGATCGCCAACCTGGTCCCGCGGCGCTGACTCCCGCCGGCCGCGCCGCGCAGGGCCTGATCACCTGGGACGTGAACGTCGACTCCACACTCTGCCGGGCCCACCAGCACGCCGCCGGGGCGGCGAAAGGAGTTACCTCCTGGACCGGCTGGTCCCCAACTGGTCACCAAGAGACACGGAAAGGCGGTACCGGATTTCTCCGATACCGCCTACGACCTGCGAAAACACAAGTCGGGACGACAGGATTTGAACCTGCGACCCCTTGACCCCCAGTCAAGTGCGCTACCAAGCTGCGCCACGTCCCGATGCCCGTCTGACCTGGGGTTTTCCCTGGCCCGAACGCGCATGAGAACAATACCGCACTCGGACCGGTGGTCACGAATCGCTTTCCGAGCGGATCGGGCGCTTGACCTCAAGTGTGGTTGAAGTTGCACCGTGGGTTTCATGACGACGACAGAGACGACCTCCGTAGCGGGATTCCAGGATCTGAACCGGCTGCTGGCTCTGATGACGGGCGACGAGAAGCACGGACCGGCGGCGACCTCCACGCTGGATGCCCTGTGGGTGCTGTACGACCGGGTCCTGCGCGTGTCGCCCGGGACCGTCGACTCGCCCGGACGGGACCGGTTCCTGCTCTCGAAAGGGCACGGGCCGATGGCGTACTACGCGGTCCTCGCCGCCAAGGGGTTCATCGCCGAGGAGACGCTGCCCGGCTTCGGCTCGTACGACTCTCCGCTCGGGCATCACCCCGACCGGACGCTGATTCCGGGCGTGGAGATCGGCAGCGGCTCGCTCGGGCACGGACTGCCGCTCGCCGTGGGCAGTGTGCTCGGGCTCCGGGCGCAGGGGCTCACCGATCCGCGTGTGTGGGTGCTGGTCGGCGATGCCGAGCTGGACGAGGGCAGCAATCACGAGGCGCTCGCCTACGCGGGTCCGGCGGGGCTCGATCAGCTCCACACGCTGGTGATCGACAACGCGTCCGCGACCTACGGCTGGCCCGGCGGCATCGCGTCGCGGTTCGAGGCGGCCGGCTGGTCGGCCGAGACCGTCGACGGCAGGGACCACGAGGCGCTGTACGCGGCCTTCACCGCGCCGCACGCGGGCCGGCCCCGGGCGGTCGTGGCCCGCGTCGAGCCCAAGTCCTGACCGCCGCGCCACATTCGACCGCCGACAGGCACCCAGGCAAAGAGGGGTATCTCCCATGGACACCATGCGCGACCGCTTCATCTCCACCACTGCCCAGCTGCTGGACGACGACCCACGGCTCGCGGTCGTCCTCGCCGAGATCAGCCGGGACGGCTTCGACGCGGCGGAGCGGCGCCATCCGGACCGCGTGATCAATGTCGGGATCCGTGAACAGCTGCTGGTCGGCGTGGGCGGCGGGCTCGCCCTCACCGGGCTGCGGCCGATCGTGCACACCTTCGCCAGCTTCCTGGTCGAGCGGCCCTTCGAGCAGGTCAAGCTGGACTTCGGACACCAGGGCGTGGGCGGCGTACTGGTCAGCGCGGGGGCTTCGTACGACTGGCCCGCGGGCGGTTTCACCCATATGGCGCCCGGCGATGTCGCGCTGATGGACACACTCGACGGCTGGGCGGTGCACGTACCCGGACATCCAGACGAGGCCGAGGCCCTGCTGCGGCGTGCCGCCGCCGGGGACGGACGGGATTACGTACGGCTGTCGATGCAGAGCAACGAGCGGGCACGGTCCGTGACCGGCGCCGGGTTCAGCACCGTACGCGAGGGGCGCGCCGGGGTCGTGGTCGCCGTCGGGCCGATGCTGGACAACGTGCTGACGGCGACGGAGGGGCTGGATACGACGGTGCTGTACGCGACGACCGTGCGGCCCTTCGACGGGGCGGCGCTGCGCCGGGCCGTCGCGGGCGGTGACGCGGCGGATGTCGTGCTCGTCGAGCCGTATCTCGCCGGCACCTCCACGGCAGCGGCCAACGACGCGCTGGCCGGTACCCCGCACCGGGTGCTGGGGCTCGGTGTGGCCCGCCGCGAGCTGCGCCGGTACGGACAGCTCGAAGAGCACCTGGCCGGGCAGGGCCTCGACGCACGGTCGCTGCGGGAGCGGATCTCGGGGTTCCTGACGCGTGCGTGAGGCGCTGCCGGGGCCATCCCCTGTCTCCCTTTGTCTCACCAGTCCGGACCGGCTCCTCGGAGCGCACCGGCGGGCGACACGAGGCAACCTGGTATGGGACCGGGACCCTCGACCCACAAACGGCTGGCATCGAAGGTCCCGCGGAAGCCGCACAGAAGTGGAGCCTGCCATGACCGCGAGCGGTGATCTGCTCATCGACGCCTTCGGCCGTATCCGCGACGCCGTCCATGAGGCGGTGGACGGCCTCTCCCCCGATGAGCTGGCCGTACGGCTGGATGACGGGGCGAATTCGATCGCCTGGCTGGTCTGGCATCTCACCCGGATCCAGGACGATCACATCGCGGACGTGGCCGGTACGGAAGAGGTGTGGATCGCGCAGGAGTGGTCGGAGAGGTACGAGCTGCCGTTCTCGCGCCGCTCCACCGGGTACGGCCACTCCCCCAAGGACGTGGCCTCGCTCGGCGGAATCTCCGGCGAGTTGCTGGTCGAGTACCACGACGCCGTTCACGAGCGGACGGTGAAGTACCTCGGCACGCTCAAGGACGCGGACCTCGGCCGGGTCGTCGACAACACCTGGGCCCCGGCCGTCACTCTCGGCGTACGGCTCGTCAGCGTCATCACCGATGATCTCCAGCATGTCGGGCAGGCCGCGTTCATCCGGGGCTGGCTGGAGCGGCCCTGAGTCCGGCCGACCAGGACCTGAGGAAGGTCGGGTACGGAGTTCCGCGCCCCAGCACGCTCAGCGGCCCCGGTGAAGTGGCGCTCTTCCGCGACGGCGGCGAAGTATGGACGTCCCACGGGACGAGCCGGGAAGCTGGAAGACGTCCGCCGGATCCGGCGGACGACGCAGCAGGAAGGGTGCGCCACACCATGAAGACTCGCCGCATCGGAACCGTCGAGGTCAGCGCGATCGGCCTGGGCGGTATGCCGATGTCGATCGAGGGACGGCCCGACGAGGCACGGTCCATCGCCACCATCCACGCGGCGCTGGACGCCGGGGTGACACTGATCGACACGGCGGACGCCTACCACCGGGACGCCCACGACATCGGCCACAACGAGTCCCTGATCGCCAAGGCGCTGGCCTCGCACGGCCGGGGCTCCGAGGTGCTGGTGGCCACCAAGGGCGGCCATCTGCGTCCCGGCGACGGCTCCTGGACGCTGGACGGCTCCCCCGAGCACCTCAGGCTCGCCTGTGAGGCGTCGCTCGGGCGGCTCGGCGTGGAGGCGATCGGGCTCTACCAGTTCCACCGTCCCGACCCCGAGGTTCCCTACGAGGAGTCCATCGGCGCGCTGCGTGATCTGCTCGACGAGGGCAAGATCCTCCAGGCCGGTATCTCCAACGCCGACCCGGAGCAGATCCGGTCGGCCAATGAGATCCTCGGCGGCCGGCTGGTCTCGGTGCAGAACCAGTTCTCTCCGGCCTTCCGCTCCAGCGAACCGGAGCTCGAACTCTGTGCCGAGCTGGGTATCGCGTTCCTGCCGTGGAGCCCGTTCGGCGGCATCAAGCACGCGGGTGAACTCGGTTCCTCGTACGCGCCGTTCGCCCGGATCGCGGAGGCTCATGGCGTGAGCCCGCAGCGGGTGTGCCTGGCGTGGATGCTGGCCAAGTCGCCCACCGTTCTGCCGATTCCGGGCTCCAGCCGTCCGGAGACCATCATCGACTCGGTCGCCGCGGCCGACCTCGTGCTGACCCCCGCCGAGGTGGCGGAGCTGGACGCGGCCTGACGACACCCGCCCGGACAGGCACACGCCGCACCACCGACCCGCCCCGCGCGATGGCCCGGGGCGGGTCAGCCGTATGTCCCGACGGCCTACGTCCCGACGACGTATGACCAGACCCCGTATGCCCGGACGACGTGTGTCCCGACAACACATGACCGGACGACGCATGCCCGGACGACGCATGCCCGGACGACGTATGCCCGGACACCGCATGCCCGGACGACGCATGCCCGGACGACGTATGCCCGGACACCGCATGCCCGGACGCCGCATGCCCGGACGACGTATGCCCGGACGACGTATGCCCGCCCGGCGGGCCGAATCCGCACCGCCGGGCGCCCGTTCGCCTGCCCTCGGCGCCTGTTCATGCGCCCCGACGCCAACTCCCTTATCACAGAGAGCCCTTCCGACCCATTGACCCCCTGTAACAGCTGAACCTACGCTGTGCGACGTACTCCAGAAAGCGCTTTCTAACCCGCAGCTCGGCTCACCAGCACCGGGAGCGCCATGAGAACACCTGTGAGAACGCCCACGAGAACGTCGTCCGTCAGAGCTCTGTCCCTGTCCCCATCATCCCCGTCCTCCTCCCCCCTCCTCATCCTCATCGCCTTACTGGCGCTCGTCCTCGGTCTCGGGATGGCCGCGCCACCCCGTGCCGACGCGGCTCCGTTCCGCGTCCTGGTCTTCTCCAAAACCACCAACTCCGTGCATGACTCGATTTCCACCGGAATCAAGACAATTGAGCAGCTCGGCAGCGAGAACGGGTTCGAGGTGGAGGCCACCGACGACGCCGCGGCCTTCACCGCGGACAATCTCGCCCGCTTCCAGGCGATCGTCTTCAACAACACCAACTCCACCCCGGAGAGCGGCGATCTGCTCGACGCCGACCAGCGCTCCGCCCTCCAGGGCTTCGTACGAGCGGGCGGCGGCTGGGTCGGTCTGCACTCCGCGTCCGCCAGTGAGCGCGACTGGGGCTGGTACGAGGGGCTGGTCGGCGCGATCTTCGACAAGCACCCCGCCATCCAGACCGGCCGGGTGAAGATACTCGACCAGACCCACCCCTCCACCCAGGGCCTTCCTCAGCTCTGGGAGCACACGGAGGAGTGGTACAACTGGCGCACCAACCCCACCGGCAAGGTGCACACGCTCGCGCAGGTCAAGGTGAACGACGGCGTCGACGGGCTGGACGAGGGCGTCGACCAACCGTGGTCGTGGTGCCAGAACTACGACGGCGGACGCTCCTGGTACACCGCCGGCGGGCACAGTTCGTCCACCTTCCAGGAGGACGCGTTCCGTAAGCATCTGCTGGGCGGGATCCAGTGGGCCGCGGGCAACAAGCCCGGCGACTGCACCGCCACCAAGACGGGCGCCTTCCAGCGCACCGCGCTCGCCACCAGCGATCTCGCCGACCCCTTCGAACTGGCCGTCGCCCCGGACCGCAGGGTCTTCTTCATCCAGCGCACCGGCAAGCTCAAGGTGATCGACCAGACGACGCTCCAGGTCTCGACCGCGCTGGACTTCGCGTACACCCCGGAGATGACGAGCCAGTCCGACGGGCTTCTCGGGCTGGCGCTCGATCCGGATTTCGCGGCGAACAACTGGCTCTATCTGCTGCACTCCGACAAGACCGAGAAACGGCTCAATCTCTCGCGCTTCACGGTCACCGGCAACACCGTCGATCCGGCCTCGGAAAAGCGGCTGCTGACCGTCCCGACGCTGCGCGGTGAGGGCCGGGCCAATTCCCATATGGCCGGTTCGATCGCCTTCGACAAGAACGGCGATCTGTATGTCGCGACCGGCGACAACACCGATCCGTTCGCCTCGGACGGCTTCGCCCCGATCGATGAACGCGACGGGCGTCGCGCCTGGGACGCCCAGATGACCGCCGGGAATACGAACGATCTGCGCGGCAAGATTCTGCGGATCACCCCGGAGGACGACGGCACGTATTCCATTCCGGACGGGAATCTCTTCGCGCCGGGCACGGAGAAGACGCGTCCCGAGGTCTACGCGATGGGTCTGCGCAATCCGTTCCGTATCACCACCGATCCGCTGAGCGGCGCCGTGCTCATGGGCGACTACGGGCCGGACGCGCGGGAGGCCGTGGCCGACCGGGGGCCCGAGGGGACCGTCGAGTACAACAGGATCACCGAGCCGGGGAATTACGGCTGGCCGTACTGCACCGGCAACAACACCCCGTTCAATGACTACGATTTCGCGACCGGCACTTCGGGGGCGAAATTCGACTGCGCCAAGCTGGTCAATGACTCGCCGAACAACACCGGTCTGCGGGATCTGCCCGCCGCCAAGCCGGCGACGGTCTGGTACGCGTACTCCGCGTCGGCCGAATTCCCCGAGCTCGGCACGGGCGGCGGCGGGCCGATGAGCGGTCCCGTCTACGACTACGACCCGGCGAACACGTACCCGTCGAAGTTCCCGGAGTACTTCGAGGGCAAATGGCTCACGTATGAGCTGACCAGGACCTGGTTCAAGGCATTCTCGTTCCAGCGGGAGGACCAGACGTTCACGGATCCGCGCTTCGATCCGGTGAAGGCGGGCGATCTCCACTCCATCAACGGTGTCTTCGGCGATCTGAAGTGGAACCAGCCCTTCGACGCCGACTTCGGGCCCGACGGAGCGCTGTACGTCATCGACTTCGGGCTCGGCAGCGGTACGGGCCGGGGCGGCAGCAACGAGGGCTCGGGCATCTACCGCATCGATTACGTCGCGGACGGCCGGCTGCCCGACGCCAAGGCCACGGCGACGCCGGACAGCGGTCCCGCGCCGCTGACGGTGACCTTCTCCAGCGAGGGATCGGGGCTGCCCGCCGGCAAGCCGGTGACCTACGCGTGGGACTTCGACGGCGACGGGACCACCGACTCCACCGAGCCGAATCCCTCCCATGTCTACCGCGACAAGGGCCGGTTCACGGCCCGGCTGACCGTCACCGGGCCCGACGGGCTCACCGCGCTCTCCGTCCAGGAGATCACCGTCGGCAACACCAGACCGGTCGTCACCATCCAACAGCCCCCGAACGGCGGGATGTTCAGTTTCGGAGACACCATCCCGTTCACCGTGAAGGTGACGGACCGGGAGGACGGGAAGACCGGACCGGGCGGCCGCATCGACTGCTCGCGGGTGGTCGTGCAGTCCCAGCTCGGCCATGACAGCCATCTGCATCCGCTGGACAACTACTCCGGCTGTACGGGGGAGATCGTCACCGATGCCGGGGACAGCCACGGCCCCGGGCAGAACCTGTACTACGGCATCACCGCGCAGTACGAGGACAAGGGCGCCGAGGGCGTGCCCGCGCTGACGGGCTCGGCGTCGCTGACACTGCGTACCACCTTCCGGGAGGCGGAGCACCGTACCGCGACCGGCGGCGCGCACGACGGAACCGTGATCGCCGACCGCGCCGACGCTTCGGGCGGCAAGCGGGTGACCGAGATCGAGGACGGCGACTGGATCTCCTTCGACCCGGTGAATCTCAAGGGCATCACTTCGGTGACGGTGGGCGCCGCCTCCGGCGGTCTCGGCGGGGACATCGAGTTCCGTAGCGGCTCACCGACCGGACCACTGCTGGGGAAGGCGACCATCCCCAACACCGGCGGCTTCGGGAATCTGATCTCCCCCACGGTCACGCTGAAGGCCCCCGTCGGCCCGAACGCGGGCGCGGACGCGGACTCCGGCTCCGGCTCCGGCTCCGGCTCGGTGAAGCTGTACGCGGTCTTCACCAACCCGGACTGGTCGGCGGAGAAGCCGGATCTGTTCGCGGTCGACTGGCTGCACTTCAACGGTCCCGGGGTGGAGAAGAAACCGGCCACGAAGGTGTCGGTCAGGGCGACACCCGCCGACGGAAGCGCGCCGCTGGCCGTACAGCTCACCAGCACCGTGAAACCGGTGGCCGGGCGCACCATCGCCTCGTACCACTGGGACTTCGGTGACAACACCAGGGCCACGGGTACGGAAGGGCCGAGCGCGGCCCACACCTACGCACGGCCGGGCGCGTACACGGCGCATCTGACCGTCACCGACGACAAGGGCGACACGACGACCGGCGCGGTCCCGGTCAACGTGCGCTGAGAGGAGACCGAGAGTGACGATGAACGGCACCCGAAGAGCGTTCCTGAGCACGGCGGGCGCGGCGGTCGGGCTGGCGGCGCTGGGCGTGAGCACTCCCACGGCGGTGGCGGCCCACCGGACCGACACCGGCCGTCGGCGGCGGCGCATCCCGCCGTCCGGGATCGGAATGCACCTCTATACGATGCGCACCCCGCTCGCGACGGATTTCCGGGGGACGCTGGAGCGCCTGGCGGAGATCGGTTACGCGACGGTCGGTGTCAGCGGCCGGCACGGCCACAGCGCCGCCGAGATCCGGCGGATGCTGGACGCCACCCGGCTCAAGGCGGTCCTGGAACATGTCGCCTACACCACGGTCACCGGCAGCGGTCTGCCGCAGGCCATCGAGGACGTCCGTACGCTGGGCGGCTCATGGGTGGTCGTGCCGAGCCTGCCGGCGGGGATGCACTCACCGGCCGGATACCGGGAAGCGGCACGGCAGTTCAACGCGGCGGGACGTATCGCCCGGGAGTCCGGGCTCAAGGTGCTCTTCCACAATCACGACGGTGACCACGACGTGGTCGACGGCGAGAGCCTGTACGGCATCCTGCTCAAGGAGACCGATCCGGAGCTGGTGGGCTTCGAGCTGGATGTGTACTGGGCGGCGAAGGGCGGGGACGACCCGCGCCGGCTGTTCGTGACGGACCCCCGGCGGTTCCCCGCGCTGCATGTGAAGGACATGGCCCCGAACGGCGGCTTCGAGGACGTCGGTTCGGGTGTCCTGGACTTCCCGGCGATGTTCGACACGGCGCGCAGCGGCGGAGTACGGCAGTGGCTGGTGGAGCACGACGCACCGGCCGATCCGTTCGCGAGCGCGCTGAACAGCTACCGCTATCTGTCGGCGCTGCGGTACTGAGCGCGGGCGTTCGACCGTAGACGGGTAAGCCCGAAGGCTCCCGGCCGCTGTCACCAGCGGCCGGGAGCCATGGGAACCACGGCCCGGGGATCAGCCGGCCCGGTCAGTCCTGCGCCGAGGCCGCCCCGAGCAGCCCCCGGATATGCCCGGCCGCCTCCCGGAACTCGGGCCGACCGAGCGTCTCCGTGTAGTCCCGCTCGGCCTCCAGGCCCACGTCGATGATCTCGGTGATGGTGCCGGGGCGCGGGCTCATCACCACCACGCGGTCGGCCAGATAGACCGCTTCCGAGATCGAGTGGGTGACCAGCAGCACGGTCGTACCGGTCTCCCGCCAGATGCGGTTCAGCTCCATGTTCATCTGCTCGCGGGTGAGGGCGTCGAGCGCGCCGAACGGTTCGTCCATCAGCAGCACGGGCGGCTCGTGGAGCAATGCCCTGCACAGCGCGACCCGTTGCTGCATCCCACCGGACAGCTCATGCGGATACGCGTCCTCGAATCCGCTGAGACCCGTCATCTCGATCAGCTCGTCCACGCGCCGGCGCGCCGGTTCGGCGGGCATCCGGCGCATCTCCGCCTGGAGGAGGATATTGCGCCGGGCGGTACGCCACTCCAGCAGCGCCGCCCGCTGGAAGACGTATCCGATGTCGTGGCGCGGCCCGTCGACCCGTTCGCCCTGGAGCCGTACGGCGCCCGAGGACGCCTTGAGGAGGCCCGCGACCAGCTTGAGGAGGGTCGACTTGCCGCACCCCGAGGGGCCGACGATGGCGACGAACTCCCCCATCGCGACATCGAGCGAGACCTCGTGGAGGGCCGTGACATCGCGCTTCTTCGTACGGAAGCGGACGGCCACGTCCTCAAGGCCGACCGCCGCCGTCCGCCCTTCCGTCCGCTCCTCCGTCTGCCCTTCCGCCGGGGCGCCGCCCTTCGTGGCGGCCGGCTTCCGGAGCGTGGTGTCCCTGGCCATCGTCATCCCTTCAGCGCCGTGGCGCTGTCCCAGTACTCCGCGACGGCCTTCGGGCTCTTCACCAGACCTGCCTCGGCGAAGACGTCGATGGTCTGCTGCCAGTCGCCCTCGGTGTTGACGCCCGGGGCCTTGCCACGCGTCGCGTCGGTGTGCAGCAGTGTGACGGTCGTCTTGAACTGCTCCAACAGGACGTTCGTGGGCGGAAGTTGCTCCGAGGCGCCGTCCATCTGCGCGACGGCCGCCTCCGGGGCCTTCTCCGCCGCCGCCCATGCCTCGCTGACGGCCCGCACCATGCGCCCGGCCAGCTCGCTCCTGCCGGAGAGGACCTGCTGCCCCGCGATCAGGCCGTTGGAGTAGAAGTTGAGTCCGTGCTCCGAGAAGCGCAGATACGACACGTCCTTCTTGGCCTTGTCCTGCATGGTCGGGCCCTGGTCACTGGCGTAGCCGAGGAGTGCGTCCGTCTTGCCGGAGATCACGGCGGCGATCTTGCCCGCCGGGTCGGTGTTCTGGATCCTGACGTCCGACTCCTTGAGGTCGTTCTTCTTGAGGAAGATCGGGAACGTCTTGGTGAGCGCGTCACCGGCCGTGCCCGCGATGGTCTTTCCCTTGAGATCGGCGGGGGTGGAGACATTCTCGCTCGCGAAGAACTGCACCGAGGAGGGCGTGGTCTGGAGGAAGACACCGAGGCTCTTCACGTTGACGCCCTGGTCCACACCGCTGAGCACGGCGGGTGTGTCGGCCCAGCCGAAGTCGGTCTGGCCCGCGGCGGTCGCCTGCACGGTCTTCTGCGAGCCCTGGCCCGCCCGGATCGTCAGATCGATGCCGTGCTTCTCGAAGATCTTCTGCTGCTTGCCGTAGTAGAACGGCGCGTGTTCGCCGTACGGATACCAGTTGAGGGTCAGCGTCACCTTGTCGAGCTTCTTGCCGGAGTCGCTGGTGGTGGTCCCCGAGCCGTCCTCGCCACAGGCCGTGGCGACCAGGAGCAGCGGTACGAGGCCGATCAGGAGTCTGCGCGCGTGCATGGCTGGCCCTTCCCTGTACGGGATCGAGTCGAGTCGAGTTGATCGAGTCGATCAACTCGGCAGACTCGGTCGAGTCTGTCGAGTCGGTCAGTACGAGGTGGTGACGTTGGTGTCCCGGCGGCTGGCGTGCCAGGGCAGCAGCAGCTTCTCGGCGATCTCGACCAGGACGAAGAGGACGACGCCGATCAGCGACATGACGAGCAGCCCCGCGAAGAGCATCGGGGTGTCGAGGTTGCCGTTCGCCTGGAGGATCACATAACCGAGCCCCTCATTAGCGCCGACGAACTCACCGACGACCGCGCCGGTCACCGCGAGGGTCACGGCGACCTTCAGCCCGGAGAAGAGATGCGGCAGTGACGCCGGGAAGCGGATCTTGGTGAAGGTCTGCCAGGGCTTCGCGCCCATGGTCGCGGAGAGTTGGAGCATCTCCGGATCGACCGCCTTCAGGCCGGTGACCATGGAGATCACCACCGGGAAGAAGGCGATGAGCACGGCGATCAGGATCTTCGGTGTGATGCCGAAGCCGAGCCAGACCACGAACAGCGGCGCGATGGCGATCTTGGGCACGACCTGGGCGAAGAGCAGGATGGGGTAGAGCGTCTTCTCGACGGTCGAGGAGTAGACCATGACGACCGCCGCGAGCACCCCGACCACCACCGCGATCACAAAGCCGAGCAGCGTCTCATACGTCGTCACCCATGTGTGCTGCCAGAGGTAGTCGGCCTTGCCGGTGAGCACATCGAGGGTCGCGCCGGGCGAGGGGACGAGATACGGCTCCACCAGTTCGGCCGCCGCGATGATCCACCAGATGACGAAACAGCCCGCCAGCAGGGCGACGGGCCGCCAGCCGGCCTCGACGGCACGGGCCAGCCGCTCCCCCGTCCCGGGACCCTTCCGTTCGGCGACCCCGGACACTTCCCTGTCCTGTGCGGGCGCGGGTGCGGATTCCGGCGGCGGCGCTGATGCCGGTGCGACGCTCTGGCTCACTGTGAACTCCTCGGGAAAACCGGGCAGTTATAAGTGCGCTGTTCGTCTACAAGCGCTTTCAGAAAGCGCTTTCTGATAAGGTGATCGCCACGCTAATGACTGCCCGTCCGTACGGTCAATAGGTCGTCCCGAAGTTTCGGGGTCCGCCACGGGCTCCGCCGCCACCGCGACCCGGGGGTCGAGTTGAGTGAACGGGAAGCACAGGCCCATGTGACGCTGGACGCCGTCGCCCGCCGCGCGGGTGTCTCCCTGGCGACGGCCTCCAGAGCGCTGAACGGCACGACGAGAGTCCGTGAGGAGCTGCGCCAGCGGGTGCACGCGGCGGCCGATCTGCTCGGCTATATCCCCAACGCCCATGCCCAGGCGCTCGCCAGCGCCTCCAGCAATACGGTGGGGCTCATCTGCCACGATGTGGGCGACCCGTATTTCGCCGCGATCGCGGGCGGGGTGATGCGGGCGGCGGCCGAACAGGACGTCCTGGTCATGCTGGCCAGTACGTTCCGCGAGCCGGCCAGGGAGATCGCGTATGTCTCGATGCTCCGCGCCCAGCGCGCCCGCGCCATTCTGCTGATCGGCTCGGGCTTCCAGGACCCCTCCTGGGAGCGGAAGCTGGCCGCCGAGGTGACCCCGTACATCCGCGCGGGCGGGCGGGTTGCCGTGGTGAGCCGGCACCGAAGTCTGCGCGCCGACGCCGTACTTCCCGAGAATCGCGCCGGGGCCGCGGCGCTCGCCCGTGCCCTGCTGGCCCTGGGACACCGGGAGTTCGGGGTGCTCAGCGGGCCGCGCGAACTCACCACGGTCTCCGACCGGCTGGCCGGGTTCCGGGAAGGGCTCGGCGAGGCCGGGGTCACCCTCCGGCCCGGGTCCGTCGTACACGGCGCGTTCACCCGCGACGGCGGCTACGCGGCGGCCCGCGAACTGCTCGACGGGCCCGCTCGTCCCCGTCCCACCTGCGTCTTCGCGGTGACGGACGTGATGGCCGTGGGCGCGCTCGCCGCCTTCCGCGAGGCGGGCGTACGGGTCCCGGAGGATCTGTCGCTGGCCGGCTTCGACGACATCCCGCTCGTACGGGAGCTGACTCCCCCGCTCACGACCGTCGCCCTGCCGCTGACCGCCATGGGGGAGAGCGTGATCTCGCTCGCGCTGCGTGAGCCGCGTGGAGCGCGCTCGCGGGTGCTGCGGGTCGGCGGCGAGGTCGTGCTGCGCGCGAGCACCGGACGGCCGTCTCCCGCCAGCACTCCTCTCTGGGACTCATGCTGACGCACAGTCAGATGTGAGCGGTCAGATCAGACCGTCCTCCCTGCGGTGGATCTGTGCCATCAGCTCGGCGGCGAAGGACTTGATGGTGTCGAGACCGGTCCGCCCCCAACGCCTCGGCTCGGTGTCGGCCACACAGACGGTGCCGAGCGCCATCCCCGTACGGTCGATGAGCGGCGCCCCGAGATAGGAGCGGATACCGGTCTCGTCGACCAGCGCGTTCCCGGCGAACCGGGGAAAGTCCCGTACGTCCTCCAGGACCAGCGCCTTGTGGCGTACCACCACATGGGGGCAGTAGCCATGGTCACGGGCCATGAACCGTTCCCTGCCCACGCCCGGCGGAGTGTGCAGTCCGGCGAAGAACTGCCGCTCCTCGTCGATGAAGTTGACCATCGCGTACGGCGCGCCCGTCAGCTGGGCCAACTGCTGGGCGACGGCGTCGAAGGCGGGTTCGGCGCGCTCCCCCAGCCCGAGCCCGCGCAGCCGGACCACACGGTCGGGCGCCTCCCGGTCGACGGGGGTGAGCAGCAGACGGCCGATCGGGTCGTACCTCATGCGCGTAGCTCCGTCACTCCGAGAGGGCCGTGGGCGCGGCCGGGGCCGCGGTGAGCAGA
This sequence comes from Streptomyces scopuliridis, assembly GCF_042790125.1. Classification (GTDB taxonomy): domain Bacteria; phylum Actinomycetota; class Actinomycetes; order Streptomycetales; family Streptomycetaceae; genus Streptomyces; species Streptomyces scopuliridis_A. The sequence goes on along the minus strand of NZ_JBHTZS010000001.1, from coordinate 527,716 downwards.
TGCTGTACGAGCGTGACCAGCGTCTGGATACCGGAACTGGCGATGCGGGCGTCGCAGAGCACGATCGGCACCTCCGGCCTGAGATCGATCGCGGCCCGCACCTCCTCCGGGTCATAGCGGTACGAGCCGTCGAACTCATTGACGGCGACGACGAATCCGATCCCGCGCTGCTCGAAGAAGTCCACCGCGGAGAACGAGTAGTCCAGCCGCCGGGTGTCGGCCAGCACGATCGCGCCGAGTGCGCCGCGGGACAGCTCGTCCCACATGAACCAGAAGCGCTCCTGCCCCGGGGTCCCGAACAGATACAGCACATGGCGATCGTCGAGCGTCAGTCTGCCGAAGTCCATGGCGACCGTCGTCGATGTCTTGGCCTCGACGCCCGTCAGATCGTCGGTCGTGGCGCTGACCTGGGTGAGCAGCTCCTCCGTACTCAGCGGCGCGATCTCGCTGACGGCGCCCACGAACGTCGTCTTGCCGACCCCGAAACCACCCGCGACCAGCACCTTCAGCGCGGTGGGAAAGGGCTCGGGCACGACGGGGGCGGCAAGGGCGGCGGCGGGGACGTCAGAGCTGTCGTCGTAGACCATCGAGGACTGCCTCCAGCAGGAATCGATCGGTGGGGTGGTCGAAGCTGAGGGGCGGGCGCGCGGTGATCGCCCCGCAGTCCACGAGATCGGAAAGCAGCACCTTGGTGACCGTCACGGGGAGCCGCAGATGCGCCGCGACCTCCGCGACCGAGGTCGGCCCCTGGCAGAGGTCCATGGCGTGGGCGTGCTCCGGCCCGAGATGCGCCTGAGGATCCGAACCCGTGGACATGACCAGTGTCAGCAGGTCCAGGGCCGTCGTCGGCCGGGTCCGGCCCCCGCTCACGGCGTACGGGCGGATGAGCCGGCCGGCCGCGTCGTCGAGCCACGGCCCCTCCGTCGGACGCGGCACCGTCAGTGCCCCGCGGCGCTCGGGGAGAAGCCGGCCCCTTGCCTGAGCGGGGTGATCAGATAGGGCCGTACGCTCTTGACCAGCATCGCCATCTCGTAGCCGAGGACGGCGGCGTCCGCCTCGCGGCCCGCCAGCACGGCGAGACAGGTGCCCGAGCCCGCGGTGGAGACGAAGAGCAGGGTCGAGTCGAGTTCCACGACGACCTGGCGGACCTCCCCGCCGTCACCGAACCGCACTCCGGCGCTGCGGCCCAGGGAGTACAGGCCGGAGGCGAGCGCCGCCATGTGGTCGGCGCTGTCGGGATCCAGGCCGTGCACGGACCTCACCAGGCCGTCGGAGGAGAGCAGCACCGCGCTGCGGGTGTACGGGACTCGCTGGACCAGACCGCTCAACAGCCAGTCGAGGTCGGAGACATGGGCGGTCGGCGCATCGCTCGCCATGGTGCATCTACTCCTTGGGGGTGGTGTCGTGGCGCTGCGGTTCCGACGGTTCCGCGAGGGTCCCGGACAGTGAGTCGGTCAACGGACCGGTCAACGGACCGGTCAACGGACCGGTCAATGGGTCGGTCAACGGACCGGTCAATGGGTCGGTCAACGGGTCGGTGTCGGTCAACGGGTCGTGCGGAGGAGCCGATTGGCGGGCGGGCTGGGATTCCGCGAGGCCGATGCCCCGCTGGAAGGCGGCCATCAGGCCGGGGTCGTGCAGCACGGCCTCCTGGGCGGGAGGGTGCGCGGGCGGGGCCTCGCGCAGTTGCGGGACCATGTGCTCCTGGCCTCGGCGTCTGGGCAGTTGGGGCCGGCTCGCGGTGGCGTGGATCGTACCGTCGCCAAGGGGCTCGGCCCGCGGACGGGCCGGATCGGGTGCGGCGACCGGTCGCCGCCGGTCGGGATGGACGGCGCCGGGGCGCGCGGCGGCGGGGGTGGGACGGTCGGCGCCCGTGTCACGTACGGGGAGCGGGGCGGGGGCGCCATGGGGTGGCGTCGGCCCGGACCCGGACGGAGGCTGGGGCGGTGACTGGGGCTGGGGCGGTGACTGGGGCTGGTGCGGGACCGGTGGCGTTTGCTGCTGTGGCGTGAGCTGTGCCTCGTACATCTGCGGCTGCGGTTGCGGTTGCGGCTGTGGTGGGAGCTGGGGCTGCGGCTGAGTCCCGTACGTCTGGTGCTCGCTGTTCCGCTCGTCCGCCTGGTCGGAGCCGAGCAGCGCCTGCGGCAGGACCAGTACGGCCTGGATCCCGCCGTAGATATTGGACTGGAGGCGTACGGCGATGCCGTGCCTTCGCGCCAGTGCCGACACCACGAAGAGCCCGATCCGCCCGTCCTGGAGCAGATGCGCGACATTGACCTGGTCGGGGTCGGTGAGCAACCCGTTCATCTTCTTCTGCTCGTTGAACGGCATCCCGAGGCCCCTGTCCTCCACCTCGATGGCCAGACCGGCCGTCACATACTGCGCTCGCAGCAGCACTTGGGTGTGCGGCGAGGAGAAGAGCGTGGCGTTCTCGACCAGTTCGGCCAGCAGATGGATGACATCGGCCACGGCATGGCCGCGCAGAGTGCCGTCGATCGGCGGCACGAGCTTGATCCGCGGGTACTGCTCGACCTCGGCGATGGCCGAGCGCAGGACCTCCGTCATGGTGACCGGCCTGCTCCACTGACGCCGCGAGATCGCCCCGCCGAGGACGGCGAGGTTCTCGGCGTGCCTGCGGATACGGGTCGCCAGATGGTCGACGTGGAAGAGACCCTTCAGCAGCTCCGGGTCCTCGACCTCGTTCTCCAGCTCGTCGAGCAGCTGGATCTCCCGGTGGACGAGGGACTGGAGCCGACGGGCCAGATTGACGAACACCTCCACCTTCTGTTCGTCCCCGACGCTGCTTGACAGCCGGGACGCCTGCACCACGGCGGCGACGGCGGCATCCCGTGAGCGGCCCAATTCCTGGGCCAGCAGGTCGAATTCGTCACCGCCGGGAACGGCCGACGGGGCCGGTGCCGGGCGCACGGGCACCCGCTCGCCCCGTCGGAGTTGCTCGACGACAGCGCGGAGTTCGGCCTGCCCGCGCGCGCTGGAGCGGCGCATCGCGTTGCAGCGGTCCAGGACGGACTTCGCGGTGCGTTCCGCGCCGAGGGCGGCCGCCGCGATGGCGGCGAAGGCGAGCAGCGCCATGCCGAACAGGGCCGTCCAGAGCACGGCGGTCGGTTCCGCCGCGGTGGACCGCAGGATGAGTACGACGGCGGCGGCGCCGCAGAGCGCGGCGACTATCGCCGGAAGGACGGCGGTGCGCAGGAGTTGAGGCCGTATGCGGGCGTCGGGCGGCGTCGGCGTCTCCGCCCTGGCCGGGGACGAGAACGAGCGGGAGCCCGGCCTGCCGTGCCGCCCGCCCTCGCGGCGCTCCGGCCGCGCGACGGGTGCGCGAAGTTGAGACATCAGTGTCCTCGGTACGTGGGGCCCCAGGAAGCGGCGTCGTGCGGGTGTTCCGGTTCCGGCGGCAGCGGCAGGACCTGCGCGTATCGCGACGCCCTCCGTTGATCACCGAGCACACACGGTAGTCGCCGAACGTTCCTTCACGGTGGGCAGTTGACGAAGTTCCCCACAGAGCATCCCGCTCCGGTATGAGGCATCGCACATCAGCACGAAATATACGTTCGGCCCGGTGCGGGGCACCGGGCCGAACTCCCCTACGAGGACGGGAGAGACAGAAGCGACGAGAGGGAGGGACAAGAGAGAGGGGAAGGATGGGAGGGACGGTAGGAACGAGAGAGGCAGGGCCGGTTCAGGAGGACGGCGACAGAACCACGGAGCGGCTGAGATGGCGGGGGTTGTCCGGGTCGAGACCGCGCCCCTCCGCCAGCGCGAGGGCGAGCCGCTGGATCCGTACCAGCTCGGCCAGCGGGTCCAGCGTCCCCGGCACCCACAGCCCGCCGGTCGCCCGCACCTCCTCCCCCAGCCCCTCGGGGGCCGGACCGAGCGCCCACGTGGCCGTCCCCTGGGTCGTGATGCTGATGGGACCGTGGCGGTACTCCATCGCCGGATACGCCTCGGTCCAGGCCAGCGCCGCCTCCCGCATCTTGAGCGCGCCCTCCTCCGCGAGCCCCACCGTCCAGCCCCGGCCGAGGAATGTGAACTGCGTGCACTCGGTCACCCCCGCGGGCAGCGGCTCCGCGAGCGCCGTCTCCGCGTCCGTGACCGCAGCGTCCGGGTGCAGACCGAGATGCGCGCGGAGCAGCGTGAGCGCGGTGGTGGCGAAGCGCGTCTGGACGACGGACCGCTCGTCGGCGAAGTCCAGTACGACCAGATCATCGGCGGCCGTTCGCACCGGCGTCTCGGGGTCCGCAGTGATCGCGGTCGTACGGGCGGTGCCGCGGACGTCCGCGAGCAGGGACAGCACCTCGGTGGTCGTCCCCGACCGGGTCAGCGCCACGATCCGGTCGTAGCGGCGGCCGGTGGGGAACTCGGAGGCGGCGAACGCGTCCGTCTCACCCAGCCCCGCCCCCTCCCGCAGCCCGGCGTAGGCGCGGGCCATGAACAGCGAGGTGCCGCAGCCGACGACGGCCGTGCGCTCACCGGGCTCGGGCAGCTTGTCGCGCGCCCCCTCGGCCAGGCCCGCCGCCCGGCGCCAGCACTCGGGCTGACTGGCCAGTTCCGTCTCCACATGCGTCATGTGCGTCTCCACTCCCCTGAGCCGTATGACTCCGAACCGTATGATTGTTTCTGCATGCTAGACGACAGTTTCAATCACTAACAAGCATTTCCAGCAATCCGGACTGAGGTCACCAGCACATAGGATCAAGGGTCCACGGGATCAGGGGTCCACGCGATCGAGGGGGTTACGGTGAATCGCCATGAGCGGCATACGACCTTGCTTGAGCTGCTGACCGAGCGGCATCAGCTGGAGGTCGAGGCCGTCGCCGCGGAGCTGGGGGTGTCCGTGGCGACCATCCGCCGCGACCTCGATCACCTCGCCGAGCAGCAGTTGGTGACGCGTACCCGGGGCGGGGCGGTGGCACACTCCGTCGCGTACGAACTGCCGCTGCGGTACAAGGCGGTACGGCACGCCGGGGCCAAGGAGCGCATCGCTCGCGCGGCGGCGGCGATGACCGAACGCGGCATGGTGGTCGGACTCAACGGCGGCACGACCACCTCGGAGGTGGCCAGGGCCCTCGCCACCCGTGGTGAGCTGCGGGGAACGGCCGAGGAGCGGATGGCCGAGGAGCCCGCGCTCACGATCGTCACCAACGCGCTGAACATCGCCCACGAGCTGGCGGTGCGACCGCACATCAAGGTGGTGACGACGGGCGGGGTCGCGATGCCCCAGTCGTACGAGCTCGTCGGGCCGCTGGCCCGGCACATCATCGGCGAGGTCAGCCTCGACATCGCGTTCATCGGCGCGGACTCCGTCGATACGGAGTCGGGCGCCGCTGCCCACAGCGAGCACGAGGCGAGCATCAACGCGCTGCTCGCCGAGCGGGCGCGGACGCTGGTCGTGGTGGCGGACAGCTCCAAGCTGGGCGCCCGCGCGTTCGCCCGGATCTGTCCGGTGGAGGACATCGGAACGCTCATCACGGACTCCGGCGCGCCGGAGTGGGCGCGCCGGTTCGAGGAGCACGGGGTACGCGTCATCCAGGTCTGAACACGCCCGTACGCACGTGTCCCCCGGCACACGCTGTACGGTCCGGGGGCGCGAGGCCGATGTTCCCGCGCCCCCGCCCCGGCGTGCTTACGCGGAGGACGCGCTCTCGGCCGTCTCCTCCGTCTTCCCGCTGTCGCCGCCCGTGCCGGTGGCGTCGCCCGCCGCCCCCACCTTCGCGGCCGGAGCCCCGGCGGCGGAGCGCGCGGTCACGGCCGGCCAGCCCTCGGCCGGCACGGCGGCCACGGACCGCCACCACGGAGCGTCGGGGACCTCGTCCCCGGTGGGTTCGAAGGGCTGCCCGGGGCGCGGCAGCGCGATCCCGGCGCCCGCTTCGGTGGCGGCGCCGACCGTACCCTCACCGGGCTCGGCCCACGGGTGCGGGGCCAGATTGAACGTACCCCAGTGGATCGGCAGCATCACGCCGGACGGATGTCCGCCCTGGAGATCGAGATGGGCGCGCATGCCCTCGGCCGGGGTCATATGAATATCGGGCCAGTACTCGCTGTACGCGCCGATCTGGATCATGGTGGCGTCGAACGGGCCGTGCTCGGCGCCGATATCACGGAAACCGGGGAAGTAGCCGGTGTCCCCGCTGTGGTAGATCCGGTGCTCGGGACCGGCCACGGCCCAGGACGCCCAGAGGGTGTGCTGCTGGTTACGCAGCCCGCGACCGCAGAAGTGCCGCGCGGGGGTGGCGGTCAGCCGGATTCCGGCGACCTCGGTGGACTCGTTCCAGTCCAGCTCACGCAGCCGGGACGCGTCCACGCCCCACCTCTCCAGATGGGCGCCGACGCCGAGCGGGACGGCGAATACCGTGTCCGTGGAGGCGAGCGCCCGGATCGTGGGCAGATCCAGGTGGTCGTAGTGATCGTGCGAGATCACGACGACATCGACCGGACCGAGCGAGGCGAGCGGCACGGGTACGGGGTGCAGCCGCTTCGGCCCCGCGAAGGCGAACGGTGAACATCGCTCGCCCCAGACGGGGTCGAAGAGCACGCGTCGCCCGTCGATCTCGGCGAGCACACTCGAATGCCCCATCCAGGTGAGGCGGAGGCCGGAGACCGGGGGCGCGGCGAGGTCCGCGAGGGTGGTCGGGTACACGGGAATGGTGCCGAGCGGCGACCGCCGGGCCCGCGCCTCCTTCTGGAAGTAGATCTTCGCGAACTCCAGTCCCGAGGCGCCGGACGGTCTGGTCCTGGCACCCACCGGGTTCTGGAACACCCCGTCGACGAAGTTCGGCGAGCGGTGGATCCGCTCCAGCCGCTCGCCCGCCGAATCGGCCCCGAAGGCCGCGGGTCGCAGCGAGCGCAGCCGGGAGCGCAACGAAAGGGGGGAACCAGCGCCTGTCACAGCACCTCCTGGAGGTTCGGTGTCGTCCCATTATGTCCGGGTGCGTACATCGGTGCGGGTCGAGTCGGCCGTAATCGACCGGGGCCCCACCCGGGCCGGCGTACGCACGTCCAACGTCGTCACTGCCCCCGGGATTCCCGCCTACGCCCCCGAGTCGGTGTTGGCGCACAGCGGTACGACCGGTACCGATGAGGCCTGTCGGTCTCGGTAGGGTGAGCGCTGTGGCGAGAGTGCGGCTGAATGTGGCGGAACGGCGCGAGGACCTGCTGCGCGCCGCCGTCGGGCAGATCGAGGCGCGGGGAGTGGCAGCCGTGCGGATCTCCGATGTCGCCGCCGTGCTCGGTGTCAGCAACGCGCTGGTGCTCTACCACTTCTCCACGAAGGAGAAGCTGGTCGCCGCCGCCTTCGCCCATGCCGCGCAGGGCGATCTCGACCAGTTGCGCACGCTGCTCGGCCGGCCCGACAGCGCGCTGGCCCGGCTGCATGACGCGGTCCGCTGGTACGCGCCGGCCGGGGAGGCCAAGGGGTGGCGGCTGTGGATCGAGAGCTGGGCGGCGGCGCTGCGCGATCCCGCGCTGCGCGAGCTGGCGCGCGCTCTCGACCAGCGGTGGAAGGCGGCCCTCGCCGAGGTCATCGCGGAAGGCTCGGCGGCGGGTGAATTCCACTGCGCGGACCCGGTGTCGGCGGCCTGGCGGCTGACCGCCATGCTGGACGGCCTCGCGGTTCAGATGACGTCGTACGAGGGTTCACTGCCCCGCGCCACCATGCTGGAGTGGGCCGACGAAGCCCTCGCCCGCGAACTGGGCCTGGACAGCGCGGACTTCACACGGACACACGGACAGAACTCGGACAGCGGAAAGGGAGATCGTGGCGCAGCAGGAGACCGACCGGCTCCATCATGATGTGCTGGTCGTCGGGGGCAGCGGGGTGGATACCGTCGTCCGGGTCGACTCGCTGCCGGTGCCGCTCGCCGACTCGGTCTCGGTGGGGCCGATCCTCGAATGGCCCGGACACACCGGCGGCAATGTGGCGCTCGGCTGCCGGAATCTCGGCCTGAACGTCAAGTTCCTCGACTACCTGGGAGACGACTGGACCGGCCAGCAGGTCCGTGAGCGGCTGGCACGGGGCGGTGTGGACTTCGAGGCCCTGATCTCCCCGGCGGGCACCCGGCGCGCGGTCAATCTCGTGGAGAAGACGGGCCGCCGGATGTCCTTCCACGACGCCAGGGACCCGGACGATCTGCGGATGCCGCGCGACTTCTATCTCCCCCATCTCGAACGCAGCCGTCATGTCCATCTGTCGATCACGAACTTCGCCCGTTTCCTCTATGACGACATCGAGGCGCTGGGCGTCCCGGTCTCGACCGACCTGCACGACTGGGACGGTCTCGCCGACTACCACAAGGACTTCGCCCTCCGCTCCGACCTGGTGTTCCTCAGCGCCGCCGGGGCGAGCGAGCGGATCGCCTCGGTGATGCGGGAGATCCTGCGCGAGGGCCGGGCCGAGGCGGTCGTCGCGACGGCGGGCGCGGGCGGCTCCTACGTCATGAGCCGCGAGGGAAGCCGTACGCCCCGCCCGGTCAGGGCGACGGTCCCGCCCGCGCCGGTGGTGGACTCCAACGGCGCGGGCGACGCGTACGTCTGCGGCTTCCTGTACGGGCGGCTGGCCGGACGCGACGTGGAGGAGTGCGCGCGGCTGGGCGCCGTGGCGGGTGCCCATGCCTGTACGGGCAAGGGCAACGAGGCGCTGATCGGCCCGGACGAACTGCTCGCGGCCTGAACGGCGCGCCCGGACGCGAGCCCCGGAGCGCACCCCGGCGACAACTCGCGCACGCCCACCGGCCCCAGCCGAGAGGCCGCCCCGGACAACGGCCCCCGTCACGTCTGCCGCACCGGCGCGTACACCTCCTCCTCCACCCCGAACGTCCACGCGACCCCCGCCTTGGCCGTGGACACCGTCGGCGGCACACGCAGCCAGTACGTACGGTGCGTACCGTCCGGCTCCGGCGTCGAGTTGACGACCTCGACCATCGCGACATCCTCGTCGCCGTCCAGCGCGATCCGCCACAGCACACCGGTCTCGTCGCGGTGGACGGGCCGCGCTCCCGACTCGTTCAGATAGCGGTCGTAGCCGTAGTACTCCAGCATCACGCGCCGCAACTCCGCGTTGGCCTCGGTGCGGATGCGCTCGGGGGTCAGGTCCGGCAGCCCGGCGAGGAACTCGGCGGGGACGGGCATCCCGCGCCAGGCGTACAGGGCGAAGCCGTCCGGATAGGCGAGCGCGGGGCCGTCCCCGCGGTCCAGCCGGCCCGCCTCGTCGCGGTACAGCGCGACGGGACGCTCGCAGATGACCACGGCGCGTTCGTACGGCCACCACCAGCCGGCGTGCCGGGCCACCTCGGCGAGCCCTTCGAGGCGTTCGCCGAGGCCGTCGAACGCGGCGAGCCAGGCCGCGTCGTGCTGGCCGAGGACCGCGTCGAGCAGCACCGCACGGATCCCGGCCGCCTCGGCGGCCCGGTCGTCGAAGCTCTCCACTATTCCGGTGCGTATCCGCTCGGCGAGCGCCCGGGTGGTGTCCCAGAGCCGGGCGCCGGTGGCGTTCCAGTGATCGGCCCACCCCGCCGGCCCCAACGCGTCGTGCATCCTGCGCCGTTCCGCGGCCCACGGGTGCGTACGCACCTCGTCCCGCACGGACCGTCCCGCATCACCCAGCGCCTTCGCGGCCCGTGCCCCGGCCAGCGGCGAGCCGGCCCAGATGATCCGCTCCGGTTCGGCGAGACCCGCCCTGCGGTAGGCGAGGCGCACCCCGCGCTCGGCGGCGGCCCGGTCCGCTTCCCCGTTCTCCCCCTGCGCCCCCGTCGCCGCCGCGACCGCCCGCCACGTATCCACGTCACTCATGCCCGAAGCCCCGTCCCACGTCATTCCCGTCCCCTGTCATGCCCGTCCCCCACTCTCGTCCGCCGTCTCCGTACGGCTGTTGCCCCCGAGGCCCACCACCCGGGCCGGTCTGGGCCGCCATGCTCAGTCCGCGACCATGCGCACCGCGCCCGGCAGGTACTCGCGCTGGCGCACCACCCGGAACCACCCCTTGGGCAGCGGTATCGCCGCGTGCTCCTCGTGCACCACCCGTCCGCCCTCCGGGAGATGGAGGAACATCGGTCCGAGGGCGTCCCCCGGCTCACGGACCAGCCGGCCGGGCCCGGTCACCGCGTGGGCGTGGCCGGTGACCTCGCCGAGGGCCAGGACCAGCCGCCCCCGCGCGTCCCTCGGCTCGCCGGGGGCGCTCTCGGCGTCCGTCACGCGCGTTGGCACCGTCTCTTCCGCGACGGGCACGATCAGGACGTCTCCCTGCCGGAACATGGCTCTCCCCTCGACCGGCGGCGCCGAGTGCGCCGACCTGTGAACGACGCTAGGGGGAGGGTCTGACAATCGGCCCCGGAGCGGGGAGTTGTCAGTGGCCGCTGGTAGAACTGCTGCACATCAGCCGATCACATGTCACCGGTGTCTGGAGCGTCGTCATGGCCATTTCGGAAAAAATGCGGGAGTTCGACGGCCTGCCCGCATTCGACTTCCCCGAGGCGGAAACGAAGGCGGAGCTCCCCGACGCGGCCTCCGTGGCCTGGCGCATCTCGGTCGAGTCCTACGAGTCCGAGGAGGCGTGGGAGGCATCGTTCGCGCGCTTCGCCGAGTCCGTGGACACCACCGAGGTCCGGGCGCTGATCGTCGGTGACTGGAGCGACGCCTACGACACCGGCCCCGACGAGGTGATCTCGGCGCTCGTCGCCGCCCGCGACCGGCTGCCCGCGCTGCGTGCGCTGTTCCTCGGTGACATCACGTTCATGGAGTGCGAGATCTCCTGGATCAACCAGGGGCTGGTGACCCCGCTCCTCGACGCCTTCCCGGAGCTGCGCGCGTTCGGGGTCCGCGGCGGCCAGGACCTGTGTTTCCCCGCTGTCCGGCACGAGCGGCTGCGCTCCCTCACCATCGAGACGGGCGGCCTGGACGCCGAAGTGGTGCGGTCCGTCGCGGCGAGCGACTTCCCCGAGTTGGAGCATCTCGATCTCTGGCTCGGCACGTCGTGGTACGGCGCGAACGCGCAAGTGGCCGATCTGGCGCCGATCCTGGCCGGGTCGCGGCTGCCCCGGCTGCGGTCACTGGCGCTGCGCAACAGCGAGATACAGGACGAGATCGCCGTGGCACTGGCGGGCGCCCCCGTCGTGGCCGGGCTGGAGACGCTCGATCTCTCGATGGGCACGCTCGGCGACGAAGGCGCGGAAGCCCTTCTCGGCGGCCAGCCGCTCACCCATCTCAAGAAGCTCGATCTGCACCACAACTACCTCGGCGAGGCGATGCGGAAGCGTCTCCTCGACACGCTGGGCGCGGTGGGTGTCGAGATCGACCTCTCGGAGAGCACGGAGCCGGACCGCGAGTCCGACGGCGTCGAGCACCGCTACACCGCGGTGGCGGAGTAACGGATGACCCCGGACCCGAGCGCCACACCCCCGCCCCCGAGCGCGCCCCAAGGGGACGCCGATCCGAAACTGGTCGTGGTCGGGATCCCCGGCCACCGCCGCGTGTCCCTGTTCCAGGACGCCGTGCGGGCCGCCGGGCTGTCCCCCGCCCGCGTGGTGTCCTGGCGCGAGGTGCTGGGCGGCCGGGCGGAGTTCGCTGCCGGTGAGACGGTACGGATCGACTCCCCCGGCGAGGACCCGGAGGTGGACCGGCTGCTGCGCGACGTGGACGATCCGACCCGCGTCGAGGGCACGGGCCGCTGGTACGAACGGTTCACGGCGGCCGCAGGGGGCCTCGGCCGGGCGGCGTCCGCCGCCGGAGCCGATCTGCTCGACGATCCAGGGGAGTTGGCGGTCCTCTTCGACAAGCGGCTCTGCCACGGCCTGCTGGACGCGGCGGGGGTCCGCGTTCCCGTATCCCCCACATCGGGCGCCGGCTGGCCGGCCGTGTCCGGCTGGGACGACGTACGCGCCCTGATGGGCGGGGCCGGGCTCCGCCGCGCGTTCGTCAAGATCGCCCACGGCTCGTCGGCCTCCGGTGTCCTCGCCGTCGAGAGGGCGGGCCCCGGCCGGGTGCGCGCCCTCACCTCCGTCGAACGGGACGACACCGGCCGTCTCTTCAACTCGCTGCGGGTCCGCGACTACACCGGCGAGCGCGACGTGGCCGCGATCATCGACGCCCTCGCGCCCGACGGACTGCATATCGAGCAGTGGGTGCCGAAGGGGGTCCTGGACGGCAGGTCGGCGGATCTGCGGGTGGTGGTCGTCGCGGGCCGCGCCACGCATGTGGTCGTACGGACCAGCCGGTCGCCCATGACCAATCTCCATCTGGGCGGGAAGCGCGGGGATCTCGACGCGGCCCGCGCCGTGATCGAGGCGTCCGGAGGCAGCTTCTTCACGGCTCTCACCCTCAGTGAATGGGCGGCCGACTGCTTTCCCGGGACCCACTGCGTGGGTGTCGATCTGCTGCCCGCCCCGAGCTGGCGGCGGTACGCCGTCGCCGAGGTCAACGCCTTCGGCGATCTGCTGCCGGGTCTCACGGGACTGCCGGGCCGCGGCGCCGAGGGCCTGGACACGTACGGTGCGCAACTCGCCGCCCTGCCGAGGCGTGCCACCCGCCGGACGACCGAGGAGCCGGTGTGCGGACACCTGACATGAACGAGATCGTCGGGCGGGACGATCTCCTGCTCGTCACGCTCGACACACTGCGCTTCGATGTCGCGCAGGAACTGGCCGCCGCCGGCCGCATCCCGCATCTCGCCCGGCATCTCCCGGACGGCCGCTGGGAGAAGCGGCACGCCCCGGGCAGCTTCACCTACGCCTCGCACCAGGCGATCTTCGCCGGGTTTCTGCCCACCCCCGCCGTGCCGGGTCCGCATCCACGGCTGTTCGCCGCGCGCTTCGGAGGCAGCGAGACCACGGCCGACCGCACCTTTGTCTATGACACACCGGATCTGGTCTCGGGCCTCGCGGCGGCCGGTTATCGCACGGTGTGCCTGGGCGGGGTCGGCTTCTTCAACCGGCGGGGCGCGCTCGGCTCCGTACTGCCCGGAATGTTCCAGGAGAGCCACTGGGAGCCGGAGTTCGGCGTGGCCTCGGCCACCTCTTTCGAGGCGCAGGTCGAGCGGGCGGAGAAGGTCGTCGCCGGTCTGGCGCCCGGCCGACGGCTGTTCCTGTTCGTCAATGTGGCGGCGCTGCACCAGCCCAACTGGTTCCATCTGCCCGGCGCCACCCGGGAGGCGGGGGACTCGCGGGCCACACACGCCGCCGCGCTGGAGTATGTCGACCGCCATATCGGCCGGCTCTTCGCCGCCGCGAGCAGCCGCCGGCGCTGCTTCACGATCGTCTGCTCCGACCATGGCACGGCCTACGGCGACGACGGCTGGACCGGCCACCGCCTGGGCCACGAGGTGGTCTGGACCGTGCCGTACGCCCATTTCTTCCTGGAGAGCGGGAGAGCCCGATGAGCACCACCCTCGCGCCCCGTCCGTACGAGGCACCTCGTCCGTACGAGAGTTATGTCTACGCCTATCCGCACAAGACCGCCTACCGCCCGCTGGAGGACCGCCCGGCCCTGCGGGGGGTGTGGGCCGGTGAACGCAAGGACGCGCTCTCCCTCTATCTGCACATACCGTTCTGCGAGGTCCGCTGCGGCTTCTGCAATCTCTTCACCCGGATCGGCGCCCCGGATGAACTGACGACGCGTTATCTCGACGCGCTCGACCGGCAGGCGACCGCCGTCCGGGACGCCCTGGCGGAGGCGGAAGGCGGCGCGGACACCGTACGGTTCGCCGCGGCGGCCTTCGGCGGCGGCACCCCCACCTATCTGGACGCCGACGAGCTGGACCGGCTGTGCGACATCGCCGAGAAGCGGATGGGGGCCGATCTGCGGGCCGTCCCGCTCTCCGTGGAGACCTCCCCCGCGACGGCCACCGTCGACCGGCTGGCGGTGCTCGCCGAGCGGGGTGCCACGCGTCTGAGCATCGGCGTGCAGAGCTTTGTCGACGCCGAGGCGAAGGCGGCCGTACGCCCACAGCGCCGCGCCGAGGTCGAGGCCGCGCTCGGCCGCATACGGGACGCCCGGATCCCTGTCCTGAACATCGATCTGATCTACGGCATCGACGGCCAGACGGAGGCGAGCTGGCGCCACTCCCTGGACGCCGCGCTCGCCTGGCGGCCCGAAGAGCTGTATCTCTATCCCCTGTACGTACGGCCGCTCACCGGCCTCGGCCGGCTCGGCACCGGCGGCGACGCCGCCTGGGACGACCAGCGGCTGCGGCTCTACCGGCAGGGCCGCGACCAGCTGCTCGCCCACGGCTACGAGCAGATGTCCATGCGCATGTTCCGCCGCCCGGACGTCCCGTTCCAGGACGCCGGCCCGGACGACTACGCGTGCCAGACCGACGGGATGATCGGTCTGGGCTGCGGGGCCCGCTCGTACACGTCCACTCTTCACTACTCCTTCGACTACGCGGTCGACATGCGCGAGATACGCACCCTCATCGACACCTACACGGCGACGGAGGACTTCTCCCGCGCGGAGGTGGGCCGCCGGATCGACGGTGACGAGGCGCGCCGCCGCCATCTCCTCCAGTCCCTTCTCCAGGCCGAGGGGATGGCGGAGGCGGACTACCGCGAGCGGTTCGGCTCAGGACCCGCCGAGGACTTCCCCGCCGAGCTGGCCCGGTTCGCGGCCTCCGGCTGGCTCGACGAGAGCGCGCCGGCCGGGACGCTGCGCCTCTCCCCCGAGGGGCTCGCGTACTCGGACGCGCTGGGCCCCGCGCTCTTCTCCCCCGCCGTACGGGCCTCGATGGCCGCGTACGAGACGAAGTGAGACCCCGTGGACCTGACGATCCTCTACCGAGGCCCGCTCGCCTCCTGCGACTACGACTGCCCCTACTGCCCGTTCGCCAAGCGCCGCGACAGCCGGGACCAACTGCGCGCCGACCGGGCCGCCCTGGAGCGTTTCACCGCCTGGGCGTCGGAGCAGCGGGAGGACAGGCTGTCGGTGCTGTTCACCCCCTGGGGCGAAGGGCTCGTCCGTTCCTGGTACCGGCGCGCCCTCACCGAGCTGTCATTGCTGCCGCATATCGGCCGCGTGGCGATCCAGACGAATCTGAGCTGCCGCACCGACTGGCTGGCGGACGCCGATCCCGCGAAGCTCGCCCTGTGGTGTACGTACCACCCCGGCCAGACGCCGTACGACCGCTTCCTCGCGAAGACCCATGAGCTGGCGGCGCGGTCGGTCCGGTTCAGTGTGGGGGTCGTCGGTCTGCCGGACCATCTGGAGCACGCCCGGCGGCTCCGCGCCGACCTGCCCGAGCAGGTCTATCTCTGGGTCAACGCGGCCGAGGGGCACAGCTATACGGACGAGGAGGCCGACCGCTGGACGGCCCTCGATCCGCTCTTCCCCTACAGCCGCAGCCCGCACCGCTCGGCCGGTCTGCCCTGCCGGACGGGCGAGTCGGTGATCTCGGTGGACGGCGAGGGTACGGTCCGGCGCTGCCACTTCGTCCGCGCCGAGCTGGGCAATCTCTACGACGGGTCCTACCGGCGGGCGCTCGCTCCGCGGGCGTGCCCGCTGGCGGTGTGCGACTGCCATATCGGATATGTGCATCTGGAGACGCTGCCGTTGTACGACGTGTTCGCCGGAGGGGTCCTGGAGCGGGTCCCGGCGGGGATCCGACCGGCGCCGGATCCGCCCCTGGTCAGTGCTTGAGGGGCAGGAGGGGCAGGAGGTCGGGGCGCTTCGCCTCGACATGGTCGCCGGAGGATTCGCCGCGCAGCCGTCGCCCGATCCACGGCACCAGATACTCGCGCGCCCAGTGGATGTCGTCGCGCCGCACCTCCAGCGTCCCTCGCGGCGGCTGCGGCGGCCACGGCTGGTCCGGGTCGGCGGG
Source organism: Streptomyces scopuliridis (assembly GCF_042790125.1). Taxonomy (GTDB): domain Bacteria; phylum Actinomycetota; class Actinomycetes; order Streptomycetales; family Streptomycetaceae; genus Streptomyces; species Streptomyces scopuliridis_A. Next base: position 511,899 of record NZ_JBHTZS010000001.1, on the reverse strand, counting down.
CACATCGAGGCCGAGGACCTGCGCGGCGCGCAGCGCGACACGGGTGTGCCCCTCGGGTGACAGATGCAGCCGGTCGCCGTCCCAGGCCCGCCTGTCCTGGACGGACTTGAGCGACCAGAGGTCGAGCACCGGGCAGTCGTAGCGGTCCGCGATGGCCCGTACATGCGCGGTGTACGTGGCGATCTTGCCGCGCAGATGGCGCAGCACGGGCACGCCCCGGGTGTCGAAGCCGGTGGTCACCATGACCATGCCGACGGCGCCGGAGAGATCGGCGACGGCCCGCTCGAAACGCTCGGCGACATCGTCGGGGTCGGTGCCGGGCCGGATGATGTCGTTGCCGCCGGCGCAGAACGTCACGAGATCCGGGGCGAGTTCCTTCGCGCGGGGAATCTGTTCGTCGACGATCTGGTCGAGGAGCCGGCCGCGTACGGCGAGATTGGCATACCGGAAATCGCCATGGGCGGTGTCCGCCGTCGCACCCGCGACCGGCAGTTGGTCGGCGAGCAGGACCGCGAGCCGGTCCGCCCAGCCGACATACATCCCGTCGGGGCCCGGATCTCCCACACCCTCGGTGAAGCTGTCGCCGATCGCCGCGTACGACCCGAGTACGCCATTTCTTCTTGATCTCGAATCGTCTGCCACAGCACCACATCATTCACCGGCAGATGTGACCTACGCGACCGTAAGGAGGGGTTGACGCCGGGTGAGATATGCCATCGGTCAAGTTTCGGCCAAGCGGGAATAGGCGATAAACGGGTGCTGCCCGGCACGGAAAGTGCCGGGCAGCGCAATGAGCTGACGTGATCTGACGAATCAGATGTTCACGCCGTTGTCCCGGAGGTAGGCCACCGGGTCGACGTCAGAGCCGTACTCGGGGCCGGTGCGGATCTCGAAGTGCAGGTGCGGTCCGGTGGAATTGCCGGTGGAACCGGAGAGTCCGATCTGCTGGCCCGCGCTGACGGTCTGGCCCTCGGAGACATCCAGGGACGACAGGTGGGCGTACTGCGAGTACATGCCGTCGCTGTGCTGGATGACGACCTGGTTGCCGTACGAGCCGCCCCAGCCGGCCGTCACGACCGTACCGTCGCCGACCGCCTTCACGGAGGTGCCCGAGGACGCCGAGAAGTCGACACCGGTGTGGTAGCCGCTGGCCCAGCTGGAGCCGGAGGCGCGGTACGGCGTGGAGGTCGGCCCGTCGACCGGCGCGGTGAAGCCGGAACCGGTGCTCGGCGCCGCGGTGTCGGCGGGGGCCTGCTCGGGGGTCGAGGCGGCGGACTCGTCGGTCGAACCGCTCGACGCGGAGTCACTCGACGCGGAATCGGCGGAGTCGGCCGAGGAGCTGGAGTCGTCGGACGACGAGCTGGAGGGCTGCGCCGGAGCCTCCGACGGGCGGTGCTCCCCGCCGCGCCCGCCGAGAGTGAGCTTCAGGCCGGGGTGGATCAGCGACGGGTTGTCGCCGACGGCCTCGCGGTTGTCCTTGTACAGCCGCTGCCAGCCGCCCCGGACATGGTGCTCGACGGCGATCTTGGAGAGATAGTCCCCGGCGACCACGGTGTAGGTCCTCGCGACCCTGGTGGCGGCCTCGGTGGCGGTGGTGTGCGCCGAGGCGGAGACGGCCTGTGGAGCGGCGGCGGGGGCGGCGTTCTCCGCGGCGTGCGCGCCGGTGGCACCGATGAGGGGAAGCGCGATGGCTGCGCCACCCGTGCCGGCGGCGATGAATCCGCGCGAGATCGGGTTGTTCTTGGGACGGCGGTGCTTACCCTTCGCGGGCATGGCGAATTCCTCTCCGGCGCCTGCGAGGTGAGCTGTCGGGTTCGGGCTGGAGCTGCCCGGCCGCGCGTGGTGCGCGACTTCACCCCAAGCCGTCCCGGAGTTCCGGACCGGCGTTCCACCTGGTTCCCCCGCTCCTGCCACGCGTTGATTGGGTGGATGCGAATTCCGAGCGGCGGCAGGATTCGGCGGTCCGCTCGGATTGAGGCTGAACGTAAGCGAGTCGGACGGCCGGAACAAGATGCTGTTTTCGGGCGGTGGCGACCGTTCCGGATATCGCCCGGGTAATTCGGTCACCCTGCGTGGATTCCGGTCTCCAATTACCTTGCAGAGCAGCAATTGCCCTTCCCGATACCACCACGCAACGTCACGGATATGATCCTGCTCACTGGCCCGAGCCCATCTCCCCCGCGACCGGGGCAGGTTATGCGGAACCACCCATTCCGGACAGATGGGCGTTTAGGCGATATTCATCGGCACAGGGTGTCCGAATAATGCGCTTCTGGCCCCTCCGAGGCCGGGCCGATTGCCACAGGTTGCCTGAGGAACAAATGTCGTAGGGTCGGAGGTCGACATCGTCGGCGAGCCGCGCCGACGGCAGACACGGAGGAGCACGCCGTGACGCAGCAGCTGCCGCAGGTCCCGTCGACAGAGCCCGAGTTGTCCGGCGTGCGCAACTTCCGCGATGTGGGCGGACTGCCGACCACGGACGGCCGGCGGGTGGCCCACGGCAGGCTCTTCCGCAGCGGACATCTCGCCAACGCCACCCCGGACGACGCCGCCTTCCTCTCCTCCCTCGGCCTGCACACGATCTTCGACTTCCGCAATGCGGCCGATCTGAAGCTCGACGGCGCGGACGTGGAGCTGACCGGCGTACGCAATGTGAACCTGCCGCTCACCGATCCGGCGGACGGTGCCGAGTTCTGGCTCATGGTGCGGGACGGCGATCTCGACCAGCTGCGCTCGCTTCTTTCGAACGGCCAAGCGGCGACCAGGATGATCGACTCGTACCGGACGATCATCACGACACGCACCGCCGAACACAGCCGCGTCCTGCACTCCCTCGCCGAGGACAGCGTCCCCGCGCTCATGCACTGCGCGGCGGGCAAGGACCGGGCGGGGCTCTCCATCGCGGTGTCCCTGCTCGCGGTCGGGGTGGAGCCCGAGGCGATCGAGGCCGACTATCTCAAGTCGAACGACCCGCACCGCCGCTACCCGATCCGCCGCTCCGACAACTCCCCCGCCGGAATGTCCTCCGAGGTGATGGAGCTGCTCAGCCCGCTCTTCGACGCCCGCGCCGAATACCTCGCGGCGGCCTTCGAGACCATCGAGAAGACCTGGGGCACCACCGACCGCTATCTGACCGAGGGGCTCGGGCTCGCCCCCGAGACCCGCGAGCGGCTCCGCGCCCGTCTCCTCGACCAGAGCTGAGGGGCGCCGTTACCCCCGGGCGCCCATCTCGAAGAGCAGATAGAGGAAGGCCGCGAAGAGATGGCCGGCGATCAGATAGGCGAAGAGCCGGATGACCAGCCCGCGGGGGAACTTCCCCTCTTGCTTCATGGCATGACCGGACGCGGCATTCCCCGGTACGCGGTTCTCCGGCGCGGCGCTCTCCGGCACAGGGCTCTTCGACACGGGACTCTCCGACACGGGGTTCTCTGACTCGGGCATAGTGGCAGACCTTTCCCAGCAGGTCAGCGGCGATGGGCCCCGCCGCCGAGGCACAGCTCGGCGGCGGGGCTCTGCAGCAGGGTATGGACGAAGAGCAGCTCGGTCCCCTCGGGTCCGGCCGCGGCGATCCGGTGCGGGGTGAGCGAGTCGAAGTGCGCGCTGTCCCCGGGGTCGAGTACGTGTACGGCGTCCCCGAGGGTCAGCCGCAGCCGCCCTTCGAGGACATAGAGCCACTCCTCACCCGGGTGTACGCGGACGAGGTCGCCCTGCGCCCCGTACGGGACCTGGAGCCGCAGCGGCTGCATGGCCCGTCCCGGGCCGCCCGCCTGGTGGTAGGTCCAGCCGTCGGCCTCGACCGGCTCCATCCGGCCGGCCCGGACGATGGGATCGCGCTCCGGCGGCATCTCCCCGAGCAGCTCGGAGACCGTCGTACCGTAGATACGGGCGAGGCTGAGCAGCATCGGGAGCGACGGCTGTCTGCGGCCGGTCTCCAGCCGGGAGAGATGGGCGGGGGAGAGCCCGGCCCGCGCGGCGGCGGTCTCCAGGGTGAGCCGTCGGTGGCGGCGCAGCTCACGCAGCCGGGGTGCGACATCGGGCAGCTCGTCGGGGTGTTCTCCGGCGGCCTCTCCGGCGGGAGGTGTGCTCATATCTCCATTGCGCCAGGAACTTTCCTCTGAGGCAAATTTCTTACCTCAGAGGCAAAAGTCCTCGTTCCCCGCCCGTCAGCGTCCTCGCGCCTCGCCCGTCCGCGTCCTCGCGCTATCGGTTGGCCACGGCCTGCTTCACCAGGGTCCTGCCGAAGTCCCACATCAGTCCGCCACCCCCGTGGGCATCGTCCATGACCGCCGTGAACGCGTCCACGAAACGTTCGACCTCCCGCTCGCCGATGGTCAGCGGCGGGATCAGCTTGATCACCTCCAGATGGTCGCCGGAGACCTGGGTGAGGATCCGGTGCTTCTGGAGCAGCGGTACGACCACCATCTGCGCGAAGAGACCCTTGCGGGCCGCCTGGAGCATGGTCCAGCGACCGCGCAGCTTGATCGAGTTCGGCCGGCCGAACTCGATGCCGATCATCAGGCCGCGGCCGCGTACCTCGTACAGCAGCTCATAACGGTCGACGAGCGCGGCCAGCCGTGACCGGAGCAGATCGCCGGTGGCCCGCGCGTTGGCGACGACGTTCTCGTCCTCCATCACGGACAGCACGGCCAGGCCCGCGGCCATGGCCTGGGCGTTGGAACCGAAGCTCGCGGAGTGGACCAGCACCCGGTCCATCGAGGAGTAGACCTTCTTGAAGATCCAGTCCTTGCCGAGGGTCGCGCCGACGGGCACATAGCCGCCGGAGAGCGCCTTGGCCACACAGACGAGATCGGGCTCCACTCCGTCCTCGTGCTGGTACGCGTAGAAGTCCCCGGTCCTGCCGAGGCCGGTCTGCACCTCGTCGACGATGAGCAGCGCCTTGTGCCTGTGCAGCAGTTCCTGGGCGGCGCGCAGAAAACCGGGCGGGGTCCCGTGGACGCCCTTGCCCTGGATCGGCTCGACGACGAAGGCCGCCACATCGCCGCGCTTGAGTTCCCTCTCCAGCGCGTCGAGATCGCCGAGCGCGAGAGCGGTATCGGGCAGCAGCGGTGCGAAGCCGTCCCGGAAGCCGTCCTCGCCGTTGACCGACAGCGAGCCCGTGGTGAGCCCGTGGAAGGCGTGCGCGCAGTACAGGATCCTGGGCTTGCCGGTCGCGTACCGGGCGAACTTCAGCGCCGTCTCCACCGCTTCCGTACCGCTGTTGCCGAAGAACACCCGGTCCAGATGCGGGGAGTGGGCGAGCAGCTTCTCGGCGAGCAGTCCGGGCAGCGGCTGGCAGTCGAAGCGGGTGAGGTCGGCGAGCGAGGCGTCGAGGACGTCATGGAGCGCCTTGCGTACGACGGGGTGGTGCCGACCGAGGCCCATGACGCCGAAGCCGGCGAGCATGTCGAGATAGTCGTTGCCGTCCTCGTCCCAGAAGTAGGCTCCCTCGGCCCGCTCGTAGAACCGGTCGAAGCCGATGGTGTGCAGCATGCGCGGGAGCTGGTGGTTGAGATGCCTCGTGTACAGCTCGTAGCGCTCGGCGCCGCGCTCCGCGAGCAGCCGCGACAGGTCGAAGCCCGTGGGCTCGGTCATTCCGCTCTCTCCTTGCCTGCCGGGCTCTGCTCGCGCGCCCGGTTCACCTCGCGCGCCGGCTTCCCCACGCGTGCCGGGCTCTCCTTGCGTGTCAGGGCGGCGCTGATCCGTCCCGCGATGTCCACCGGGGTGAGACCGATGTCGGCCAGCACCTCGCTCCGTTTGGCGTGGGCGAGGAACTCCTCGGGGATGCCGAAGGTCCGCAGGGGTACGTCCACCCCCGCGTCGCGCAGCGACTGTCCGACGGCCGAACCCACCCCGCCGCTGCGGCTGTTGTCCTCGACGACCGCGACCAGCCGGTGCCGTTCGGCCAGCGGGGCGAGCTGTTCGTCGACGGGCTTGACCCACCGGGGGTCGATGACCGTGCAGCCGATACCGCGCTCCGCGAGCAGCTCCGCCGCCCGGAGACATACGGGCGCCAGCACCCCCACCGATACGAGCAGCACGTCGGCGTCCGGCGCACGGCGCAGGACGTCCATCCCGCCCACGCGTCCCACGGCCGGGATCTCCGCCCCCGCGGGCTCCTTGGCGAACCGCACCACGGTCGGGGCGTCGTCCACCGCCACCGCCTCGCGCAGCTGCGCACGCAACTGCCCGGCGTCGCGCGGCGCCGCGATCCGCAGTCCGGGGACGCACTGGAGGATCGACATGTCCCACATGCCGTTGTGCGAGGCCCCGTCGACCCCGGTGACCCCGGCCCGGTCGAGTACGAACGTGACGCCGCACCGGTGCAGGGCGACATCCATCAGCAACTGGTCGAAGGCCCGGTTGAGGAAGGTGGCGTAGACGGCGACGACCGGATGCAGCCCGCCGGTGGCGAGCCCGGCCGCGGAGACCGCCGCGTGCTGCTCGGCGATCCCCACGTCCCAGACCCGGTCCGGGAATCGCTCGGCGAACTTCGTCAGCCCCACGGGGTGCAGCATGGCCGCCGTGATCGCCACCACGTCCGGCCGCTCCTCGCCGATCGCGACGATCTCGTCGCGGAACACCGAGGTCCACGACGGGCCGCTGGGCGGTGCCAGCGGCTCGCAGGTCAGCGGATCCATCACGCCGACCGTATGGAAGCGGTCCGCCTCGTCCTCCAGCGCCGGCGCGTAGCCGCGCCCCTTCTCCGTCAGACAGTGCACCAGCACCGGTCCGTGGAAGCGTTTCGCGCGCCGCAGCGCGGACTCCAGGGCGGCGATGTCATGGCCGTCGACCGGGCCGACGTACTTCAGGCCGAGGTCCTCGAACATGCCCTGCGGGGCGAAGGCGTCCTTGAACCCCTTCTTCGCGCCGTGCAGCGACTCGTACAGCGGCTTGCCCACCACGGGGGTGCGCTGGAGTACGTCCTTGCCCCAGGCCAGGACGCTCTCGTAGCCGTCGGTGGTACGGAGCGTGGCGAGGTGATCGGCGAGTCCCCCTATCGTCGGCCCGTAGGACCGTTCATTGTCGTTGACCACGATGATGAGGGGCCGGTCCTTGGCCGCGGCGATATTGTTCAGCGCCTCCCAGGCCATTCCGCCGGTGAGCGCCCCGTCCCCGATGACGGCGACGACATGGTCCTCGCCGCCCAGCACCTCACGGGCCTTGGCGAGTCCGTCGGCCCAGCCGAGCACGGTCGAGGCATGCGAGTTCTCGATGACATCGTGTGCGGACTCGGCGCGGGAGGGATAGCCGGAAAGGCCGCCCTTGCCGCGCAGTTTGGAGAAGTCCTGCCTGCCGGTGAGGAGTTTATGGACATAGCTCTGGTGGCCGGTGTCCCACAGAATGCGGTCGACGGGCGAATCGAAGACCCGGTGCAGGGCGATGGTCAGCTCCACCACCCCGAGATTGGGCCCGAGATGGCCGCCGGTTCTGGCGACCGCCTGAATCAGGAACTGTCTGATGTCCTCGGCCAGTTCGCCGATGTCACTTTCACTCAGCGCCTTGAGATCGCGCGGCCCCCGGATATTCTCCAAGACTGACACGCTCGGGCCCCCTCTCGGAATGCTTCTTCAGCTCACGGTGACGGCGGGAGTCCCCGAGGGAACGCCCGCGTTCTCCATGGATTCGGCGATTTTCATCGCCTCGTCGATCAAGGTCTCCACGATCTTCGATTCCGGTACGGTCTTGATGACTTCGCCCTTGACGAAAATCTGGCCCTTGCCATTGCCGGACGCGACACCGAGGTCGGCCTCACGGGCCTCGCCGGGACCGTTCACGACACAGCCCATGACGGCCACGCGCAGCGGGACCTCCATGCCCTCAAGACCGGCCGTCACCTCGTCCGCCAGCCTGTAGACATCGACCTGGGCCCGGCCGCAGGACGGACAGGAGACGATCTCCAGCCGGCGCTGCCGCAGGTTCAGCGACTCCAGGATCTGGATGCCGACCTTGACCTCCTCCACCGGCGGCGCCGACAGAGAGACCCGGATCGTGTCGCCGATGCCCTCCGACAACAGCGCCCCGAAGGCCACCGCGGACTTGATGGTGCCCTGGAACGCGGGACCCGCCTCCGTCACACCGAGGTGCAGGGGATAGTCGCACCGCTCCGCCAACTGCCGGTAGGCGTTGACCATCACGACAGGATCGTTGTGCTTCACCGAGATCTTGATGTCCCGGAAACCGTGCTCCTCGAACAGCGACGCTTCCCACAGCGCCGACTCGACAAGCGCCTCCGGCGTGGCCTTGCCGTACTTCGCCAGCAGACGCGCGTCCAGCGAACCGGCGTTCACCCCGATCCGGATCGGAGTCCCGGACTCCCCCGCCGCCTTCGCGATCTCCTTGACCTTGTCGTCGAACTGCTTGATGTTGCCCGGGTTCACCCGCACCGCCGCACAGCCCGCGTCGATCGCCGCGAACACGTACTTCGGCTGGAAATGGATATCCGCGATCACCGGGATCTGCGACTTCCGCGCGATGGTCGCCAGCGCGTCCGCGTCGTCCTGCGTCGGGCACGCCACCCGCACGATCTGGCACCCGGCCGCGGTCAGCTCCGCGATCTGCTGCAACGTCGCACCGATGTCCGACGTACGCGTCGTCGTCATCGACTGCACCGACACCGGCGCGTCCCCGCCGACCGCCACCGACCCCACCTCGATACGCCGCGAGTGGCGGCGTATCGCGATCGGCCGGGCCGGCAGCGCGGGGAGCCCCAGCGAGACTGGCTCTCCTGCGGTCATGTCGTCACCGCGTCCCGGCGACCGTCTCACGGACCGCCCGCAGGGACTCCTTGAGCGAGCCCATGGTGGCCAGGACGGCGGTCGGCTCATAGCCGCAGTGCGCCATGCAGTTGGCGCAGCGCGCGTCCTTGCCGCGGCCGTACTTGTCCCAGTCCGTCTCCTCGATGAGCTGGCGGTACGTCGGCACATACCCGTCGCTCATCAGATAGCAGGGGCGCTGCCAGCCGAAGAGCGAGTAGTTCGGGATGGCCCACGCCGTGCACGGGAAGTCGGCCTTGCCTTCGAGGAAGTCCAGGAACAGCGGCGAGTGGTTGAGACGCCAGCGCGCCCGGTTACCACCGGCGAACGACTTCCTGAACAGCTCACGGGTCTGCTCCACCCCCAGGAAGTGCTCCTGATCGGGGGCCTTCTCGTAGGCATAGGCGGGCGAGATCATCATCTCGTCGACCTTGAGATCGTCGTTGAGGTAATTGAGTACCTCGACGATGGTCTGCGGGGTATCGGTGTTGAAGAACGTGGAGTTGGTGGTCACCCGGAAGCCTCGGCGCTTGGCCTCCTTGATGGCCGCCACGGCCTCGTCGAACACGCCCTCCTTCGCCACGGACTCGTCGTGCCGCTCACGCAGCCCGTCGATATGCACCGCGAAGGCGAAATACGGTGAGGGGGTGAATTTCTCGATCTTCTTGCGCAGCAGCATCGCGTTGGTGCACAGGAAGACGTATTTCCTCTTCGCCACCAGCTGCCGGACGATCTCATCGATCTGCGGGTGCATCAGCGGCTCGCCACCGGCGATGGAGACCATGGGCGCTCCGGACTCCAGCACCGCCCCGACGGCCTGGGCAACGGGCATACGCTGCTTCAGGATGCCGGCCGGGTGCTGGATCTTGCCACAGCCCTCACATTTCAGATTGCAGGCGAAGAGGGGTTCCAACTCGACGATGAGCGGAAACTTCTCACGCCTGCGGAGCTTCTGTTCAAAGAGGTACGTCCCGACCCTGATGGTCTGACGGAGCGGCATGGCCATCTAGCTCACCTCCTGGGGAGCAGCAAAGAACGGTGCCATTCATGGAAAGCCGGAAGGACGGCACGGAGAACGCGGAAGGCTGATATTCCACCGCGCACTGTGCCAATACGGACGAGCTCATGCTCTGGAGCGTCCACGACCACCCGGACGGCCGCAACCGGGCGGGACCCGGCGCTCAGAGCACTTCGGAGTGTGGCGGCGGATTCCATGTCCGCCGCGACCGCCCCCGTGGCGCGCAGTTCGGCCCGCTCCTGACCGCGCACCACATGGTCGGAGCCGGTCAGCGGGCCGGTGTGGACCGTACGCCCCGGCACGGCCCTGGCCAGCGCGTCCACCAGCAGTGCGGTGCCCGTACAGGGCGTGGAGCCGTCCGGGTCCCGGGTCTCGTCGGCGACGATCAGATCCCCCGGGTTCATCCCCGGGACGAGTCCGGCGCAGAACCCGGACGCGATGACGACCGCGCTCCTGTTCTGGCTCTCGCCGAGCGCGCGTGCCACGGCGCGCTCGGCGTTCCTGGGCCCCATGCCCGTACGCAGGACGGTCACCGGCCCCGCGGCGCCGGCCCGGCCCGCGCGCAGGGCGAACCGTTCGATGCCGAGCGCGCAGGCGATCAGCAGCGGTGCGGCGGGACCGGGCGCGGCCCCCGCCGACGAACCCGGGGACGGAGCCGAGGACCGGCCGGAGGGCCGTTCCATCAGCTCCCCTTGCGGACGCCCGCATGGACCGCGAGCGGCTTGGGCTCGCCGTGGAGGTACCGGCCGAGCGCGGTGAGCGGGAAGACCTGCCGGTAGAGGTGGTAGTTGATGGAGAAGTCCCAGGGAAAGCCGGTACCGGTGAAGAACGGCTCGTCCCAGGAGCCGTCCTCCCGCTGGGCCCCGGCGAGCCAGGCGATCCCCCGTTCGACGGCCTCGCTCTCCCGCTCGCCGGCCGCGAGGAGCGCGAGCAGCGCCCACGCGGTCTGGGAGGCGGTCGTGGCACCGCGTCCGATCCACGCCTCGTCGTCGTACGAGCGCAGATCCTCGCCCCAGCCGCCGTCCTCGTTCTGTACGGATTCGAGCCAGGCGACCGCGCGGCGGATCGCGGGGTGGGAGGCCGGCAGTCCCGCGGCGGTCAGCGCGGGCACCACGGAGCCGGTCCCGTATACGTAGTTGACGCCCCAGCGGCCGAACCAGGCGCCGTTGGTCTCCTGTTCGGCGAGGAGCCACTCGATTCCGCGCCGGGTGCCGGGGTGGTGGGACTTGCCCTCGAAGGCGAGCATCTCGACGACATGCGCGGTGACATCCGCGGACGGCGGGTCGATGACCTCGCCGAAGTCACAGAAGGGCAGCCGGTTGGGGAACGGGCTGGTGTTGTCGGCGTCGAAGGCGCCCCAGGCTCCGTTCCTCGACTGCATGCCCAGATTCCACCGGGCGCCGCGCTCGATGGCCGCGTCGATCCGCTCGGCGTCCGGGTGTCTGACGCGGCGCAGCGCGAGGATGACCTCGGCGGTGTCGTCGATGTCGGGATAGTTGTCGTTGTGGAACTCGAACGCCCAGCCGCCCGGGGCGAGTTTTGGCCTGCGTACGGACCAGTCACCGGGGCGGACGATCTGTTCGCCGATCATCCAGTCGGCGGCCTTGACCAGGGCCGGATGGTCCGGGGTCAGCCCGGCGTCGGCGAGGGCGATGGTGGCGAGACAGGTGTCCCAGACCGGGGACTGACAGGCCTCGATCATCCGGGCGCCGTCCTCGCGCCGGACGGCGAACCGGTCGAGCGACTCCAGTCCGGCGCGCATGATGGGGTGGTCGAGGTCGTAGCCGAGCAGATGCAGGGCGATCACGGAGTAGACGGCGGGAGGCTGGATCCCGCCCCAGCAACCGTCGTTCTCCTGCCGCTCGATGATCCAGCGCGCGGCGGCGTTCATCGCGGTACGGCGCAGCCGGCGCGGCGCGAACTTGTGGTAGGCGTGCAGCGCCTTGTCGAGGCGCTGGAACACCCCGTCCCAACTGTTCATGGGCGCCAGGGACTTGCCCGGATTGGGGCGCGCGGGGTCGGCGTGCAGCTCGTCCAGGGCGAAGGGAGCGGGCCGTACGGGCCGCTTCGCGGAGACGATGGTGAGCGGCACGATCGTCTGCCGTGCCCAGCAGCCGAAGTCATAGATGTTGAGCGGGAACCACTTGGGAAAGAAGATCAGTTCGGGCGGCAGCTCGGGCAGGTCGTCCCACTTCCACCAGCCGAAGAGGGCGAGCCAGACCCGGGTGAAGACCCGGGAGCCCGCGATGCCGCCCTGTTCGCGCACCCAGTGGGAGGCGCGCGCCATGTGCGGGTCTTCCGGACTGTCTCCGGCCAGCCGCAGGGCGACATACGCCTCGATGGTGGCGGAGAGATCGGCGGGGCCTCCGTAGAAGGTGGCCCACGTACCGTCCGCGCGCTGCTCACCGCGGATGAAGAGGGCGGACGCCTCCGTGGTGCGCGCGTCCTGGACTCCGAGGAACTGGCGGAGCAGCAGATCCTCGGCGTCCATCGTCACATTGGTCGCCAGGTCGCCCTTCCACCAGCCCTGGGCGTCCTGCCTGCCGAGCAGATGCTCGACGGATCGTGCGGTGGCCCGCTCGGCGGCGACCCGAAGGTCACCGCCCGCCGCGGGGGTGGTGGTTTCGGTCGGTCCGCTTGCCGAGGCTGCGCGGGGTCCCACGGCCCCGGTGCTTCCGTCGGTCGTCGCTGTCATGGCTTCCCCTTCGTGCAGTGGTGTGCTTCTGCTGTGCTGGGGTCTCCGTCGTCCGGCGCCCTACGGGCTGTGGACGGCGACTGCTCGGGGTATGAGGGTCATCCCCCAGAAGGAACGCATAGGGGAATAGTGATCATCTCTTTCGTACGACGACGAAGTCCGCGAGCGCGATGAGTTGCGCCCGGACCTGTTCCGGCATGTCGACTCCATCCAGGGCCTCGATGGCGATGGCGTGCTGCCGGCGGGCCTCCTGCGAGGTCCACTCCCGGCCGCCCGCCTCCTCGATCAACGCCGCCCTGGTGGCGAACTCTTCCTCCGAGAAGGTCTCGAAATCATTGCTTTTGGCGTCGGCGGCGAGCAGTTCGCCGAGCCGTTCGGAAGCCGGACCGCCCGCGGCGAGCGCGGCGACGACCGGCAGGGACTTCTTGCGCTGACGCAGATCGCTCCAGGTCTGCTTGCCGGTGGCCTCCGGGTCTCCCCAGATGCCGAGCAGATCGTCAACGGCCTGGAACGCGAGGCCGAGATGGTGGCCGTACGCCTCCAGCGTGTCGGCCGTACGGTCGTCGGCGCCGCCGAGGACCGCGCCGATGGAGACGGCGCAGGCGAGCAGGGCGCCGGTCTTGTTGCCCTCCATCTCCAGGCACTCCTCGACGGTGACCCGCTCGCGGTGCTCGTAGGAGATGTCCTGCGCCTGACCGTCGATCAGTTTGCGGCTCGCGGTGGTCAGCCGGCGTGTCGCGCGGCCGGCCTCGACCGTGCCGATCTCCAGCAGCACCTCATTGGCGAGCGCGAAGAGGGCGTCGCCGACGAGGATCGCCTGGGCGGGACCGTGCACCTTCCATACGGTGTCGCGGTGCCGGCGCTGCTCGTCGCCGTCCATCAGATCGTCGTGCAGCAGCGAGAAGTTGTGGACCAGCTCCACCGCGACCGCGCCGGGGACGCCCTTCTCGGCGGGGGCACCGGCCGCCTCCGCGGAGAGCAGGGCGAGCGCGGGGCGCACCGCCTTCCCGCCGTCTCCGTCGGCGGGCCGGCCCTCGGCGTCGATCCAGCCGAAGTGGTAGGCCGCGACGGTGTCCATGGGCGCGGCGAGCCGCTCAACAGCGGCGCGCAGCACCGGCGTTGACAGGCTCCGCCCACGCTCCAGCAGCGCGTGGACGTCCGCGGTGTCGACAGCCGGATTCGCCGGGGGCACAGTCGGCACGGTCTCTCCTCTTGTTCCAGTACTCGTTGGTGCGGTGCTCGGGCTCATGCCGCCTCCCGCAAGGGATGTTCGTGGCGGTGCCCCAGCTCGGAGAGGGCCGCGCCGGCGGCGCTGAAGCCGCTGCGCACCGCCCCCTCCATGGTCGCGGGCCAACCGGTGGCGGTCCATGCGCCGGCCAGGAAGAGGCCGGGGGCGCGGGTGTGGGCCGTCGGCCGCAGCCTGCCCACACCCGGTGCGGGCGCGAACGTCGCGGTGCGCTCGCGGGTCACGAAGAAGTCCCGCACCTCCGCGCCCCGCGTGGCCGGAAGGAGTCGTTCCAGTTCGGGCAGATAGCGCGCCCGCAGCTCCGACACGGGCGTGTCGATCTCGTCCTGGGCCGCCGACTGGGACACCGCCAGATACTGGCCGTCCTTCAGTCCGGAGGCGTCGGTACGGTCGAAGACCCACTGGACCGGGCTGCCGAGCGCGGCGAAGAACGGCCGCCGCAGCACCTTGCGGCCGTATACGACATGGAGGTTGAGGATCGGCGCGGTACCGATGTCCAGCAGCCGGTCCGGGTCCTCCAGCGCGCCCCCGGGCAGCAGCGAGTGGGCCTCGCGCTGGGGTACGGCGAGGACGACCGTGTCCGCGTCGAGCCGCTCTCCGTCCATGTCGACATGCCAGCCGCCGCTCTCCGCGCGGGAGACGGAGCTGACCCGGGTGCGGGTCTCGGTCCGCACCCCCGCGGAGTCGAGCGCCTTGCGGGCGAGCGTGTCGTGCAGTTCACCGAGCGGGACACGCGCCCAGCCGATGTCGGCGGCCCCGGACTCGGAGAGCAGCCCGGTCTTGAAGACCATCGCGGCGAGCCCCATGGACGCGTACGGCGCGGTGGCGTTGAGGGTCGCCACGCCGACCAGGTCCCAGAGGGCCTCGATGGTGCGCTCCGACTGGCCGTGCCGGCCGAGCCAGGTGGCGAAGTCGATCCCGTCGAGCGCCGGATCGGCGGGATCGAGCCGCTTGAGCGCGAGCGCGGCGCGCCCGACGGAGGCGCGCTCGGCCAGTGAGAGATGCGGATACGTCGCGAGCCCGGCGGCCAGGTGCAGCGGTACGGGCAGCCCGTTGCGGCGGATCCGCCCGAGCCTGGGCCCGCCGGCCGGCGCGACATCGAGCACGGGTACGTCCAGCCGGTCCTGGAGCGGCGCGAGCGCGGCGCCGTCCACCCGGTCCAGGAACCAGCGGTACGCCGTACAGCAGCGCAGATACACATGCTGGCCGTTGTCGACGGTGAGGTCGCCGCGCTGGAAGGAGAAGGCGAGACCACCGAGCCGGGGCCGCCCCTCGACGAGCGTCACCCGCACTCCGGCGTCGGCGAGCTGAAGGGCGGCCGTGATGCCGGCGAGTCCCGCGCCGACCACGACCGCGTGGCGGGACGTGCCCTCGGCCGTTGTCATTCGTGCCCTCCTAGGGCCTGTCCGTGACATTCCGCCAGGACCGTTGGTTCCGTCGCAGTCAGGGACGCGTCAGCACGACGCGGGGTTGAGAACCTCTGGTGCGCGTGCCGCTGGTGCGCGTGTGTCTTCCGGTGGATTCCGCGGGGCGTGGGGAGCGGGCCGAATCGGGCGGTGAGCCGCATCAGCCACGCCTCCTGATGGTCTGCCGGGAGATCTGGCGCGCGTCGAGCCCCGAGAGGCCGCGCACGGCGACATACGCCTTCTCGTGTCCCGGCAGAGAGACCCGGCCGCGCAGCACGGCCTCGGGGTCGCGCGCGATACGGTCGAGCAGCCGGCGGTAGATACCGGCCATGGCGGCGACGCAGGCGCCGCTGCGCCGGTCGAGCATGGGCAGCAGGCGCAGGCCCTCGGCGAAGAGCGCGCGGGCGCGGCGCACCTCGAAGTGCACCAGTCCGGCGAAGTCGGCCCCGGCCGCCGGGGTCGCGCTGTGGAAGCCCGCGGAGCAGCCGAACTTGGCGAGGTCGTCGGAGGGCAGATACGTACGCCCGTTGCCCGCGTCCTCGCGTACGTCGCGCAGGATGTTGGTCAGCTGGAGGGCGAGTCCCAGCGTGTCGGCGTACTCGGCGGCGCGCTCGGCACCGGGCGCGCCGGGGGTGGTGCCGAACACGCCGAGCGACACCCGGCCGATGGCGCCCGCGACACACCGGCAGTACGCCTTGAGGTCGTCCCAGGTCTCGTACGTGTCGCCACGTACGTCCATCACCACACCGTCGATCAGCTCGTCGAGACCGCCGAGCGGGATCGGGAAGCGGCGCGTCGCGTCGGTGAGCGCGACGGCGACGGGGTCGGTGTCGTCCTCGTCCACCGCGCCCTTCCTGACCCGGTCGAGAAGCGCACGCGTGTCATCGAGGCGTGCCTGCTTGGCCTCCGGGGCGAGCGTGCCGTCACCGATGTCGTCCACCCGCCGGGAGAGGGCGTACAGCGCGGACATGGCCTGCCGCTTCTCGGCCGGCAGCAGTCTGATGCCATAGGCGAAATTACGGGCCTGCTGCCCGGTGACGGCCTCGCAGTAGCTGTAGGCCGCCTGTACCGGCGCGGACATGGGCGTCTGTCCCTCCATGTTCCGGCTCACCCCTCTCTGTGCGCACTTCGCAGGACAGCTCCCACTTCGCGCAGCAGACGCGGCTTGGTGGGCTTGGGCGGTCCGGGGAGCACATCGTGCCCGGCGGCCGCGATCGAAGCGAGGGCGGCACGCCCTCCGGCGACGAATCCGGCGAGCAGCAGCCGGAGCCTGCCGTGAACGCTACCCACCAAGGGGGTGCCCTCATTCAGCAGCTGCCCGGCACGTTCGGCCTCGAAGGCCACCAGCGCGCGCACCGACGCGTTCGCGGTGCCCGCGGCCAGGTCCGCCTCGGTGACATGAAACCTCTTCATGTCCTGGGCGGGCAGATAGATACGGTCGCGGCCGAGGTCCTCGGTGACGTCCTGGAGATGTTCGACGATCTGGAGCGCCGTGCAGACGGCGTCGGAGCGGCGGACGCGCTCGGGGCTCGCGGTGCCGGTGATCTCGAGGACGAGCCGGCCGACCGGGTTCGCGGACAGCTCGCAGTAGGCGAGCAGGTCGTCGTAGGTCTCGTAGCGGCGCACCAGCTGGTCCTGGCGGTTGGCCGCGATCAGTCCGAGGAACGGCTCGGGGGTGAGCGAGCGGCGCCGTACGGTCGGGGTCAGGGCGCGCAGCAGCGGATGTGCCGGGGCCGGGCCCTGCGGGTCGAAGACGCGTCGCAGATCGGCCTCGAAGGCGTCCAGCATGACCAGCCGGTCATCGGCCTGAGAGGGGGCGACGCCCAGGTGGCGGGCGTCACCGCCGCCGGGGGCGAGATCGCCGTCGCCGATGTCGTCGACGAGCCGCGCGTAGCCGTACACCGCCATCAGATGCTCTCGCCACGCGCGCGGCAGAAAGAACGGGGCCACGGGAAAGTTCTCGTCCGCGGCCTTGTCCAGGGTGGTGCGCGAGGAAGCGTCGGGGCCTGCCTGTGGGGGGCCCGTCATCGCGTGCTGCCCGGTACGGGGACGGCGGAATCCTCGCGGAGCTGGAGATTTTCCGTCATTGCCGTCACATCTCCCGTTCTACACTGCTGACCCAATACATCCCATTTCGGACACGCCGCCCGCTCCTCCGAGTACAGAAGGCTGTCGGGCGGTCGGGGTGCTCCGTGGGAATGACCCACTTGCCGCGAATCGGCCCAGCACAGCTTACGTTGTACAGCTAAGAGGAACACGTCGGGGTGTTGCGCGCATTACAAGAACGTCGCAATACATGCCAACCTTCCCCCGGCCCACCGGACTTGACCGATCTTTGACGATTGGCTCACCAGGAGGCCCCCGCCGTGGCGATCCGGCGGGGGCCCGTTCGGTCATGGAGGGCCGGGCTACTTGCCGGTCTCCTTCTCGTACGCCTTGATGACCTCGTCGGTCGGACCGTCCATCAGGAGCTCGCCCTTCTCCAGCCACAGCACCCGGTCGCAGGTGTCCCTGATGGACTTGTTGCTGTGGCTGACCAGGAAGACCGTACCCGCCTCCTTGCGCAGCTCACGGATCCGCTGCTCGGAGCGGATCTGGAACTTGCGGTCGCCGGTGGCCAGCGCCTCGTCGATCATCAGGACGTCGTGGTCCTTCGCGGCGGCGATGGAGAACCGGAGCCTGGCGGCCATGCCGGAGGAGTACGTCCGCATGGGGAGGGTGATGAAGTCGCCCTTCTCGTTGATGCCGGAGAAGTCGACGATGCCCTGGTAGCGCTCCCGGATCTGCTCGCGGGTCATGCCCATGGCCAGACCGCCGAGGATGACATTGCGCTCACCGGTCAGATCGTTCATCAGCGCCGCGTTGACCCCCAGCAGGGACGGCTGGCCGTCGGTGTAGACCCTGCCGCTCTCCGCCGGCAGCAGACCGGCGATCGCACGCAGCAGGGTCGACTTGCCGGAGCCGTTCGTGCCGATCAGTCCGATCGCCTCGCCGCGGTACGCGGTGAAGGTGACCCCCCGGACGGCATGGACCTTGCGGACGCCCCGCGACTCCCCCTTGTCGCGGCGGAGTATGCGGCTGAGCGCGGCGGTGGCGCTGCCCTTGCCGCCGCCACCGCCGTTGACGCGGTACACGATGTGCACGTCGTCGGCGATGACCGTGGGGATACGCCCCTGCGTGTTGTCCTCAGCCACGGCCGTAGCGCTCCTCAGCCTTCCAGAAGTAGACGAAGCCGACGGCGCCCAGGAGCACGGCCCACACCAGCGCGACCAGCCAGACATGCGCGGGCAGGTTGTCGGACCCGTAGCCGTCGATCAGCGCGAACCTGACCAGGTCCATGTAGACGGCGGCCGGGTTGTACTGGAGTACGTCGGCGATCCAGGAGGGCTTGTCCTTGAGCATCACCGGGATCGAGAACATCACGCCCGAGGCGTACATCCACGTGCGCATCACGAACGGCATCAGCTGGGCGAGGTCGGGGGTCTTGCTGCCCAGCCTCGCCATGATCAGCGCGAGCCCGGTGTTGAAGACGAACTGGAGCGCCAGCGCGGGCACCACCAGCAGCCAGCTCAGGGCCGGGTAGCTGCCGAAGGCCACCGCGACGACCACCAGCACGATCATCGAGAAGAGCAGCTGCTGGAGCTGCTGGAGGGAGAAGGAGACCGGCAGCGAGGCCCGGGGGAAGTGCAGGGCCCGGACGAGCCCCAGATTGCCGGAGATGGCACGGACACCCGCCATCACCGAACTCTGGGTGAAGGTGAAGACGAAGACCCCGGTGACCAGGAAGGGCACGAAGACATCCTGGGGGATGTCCTTCTTGGTCCCCAGGATGAGGCCGAAGATCAAGTAGTAGACAAAGGCGTTCAGCAGGGGGGTCGCCACCTGCCAGAGCTGGCCCAGCTTCGCCTGGCTGTACTGGGCCGTGAGCTTCGCCTGGGAGAAGGCCAGGATGAAATGACGCCGGCCCCACAGCTGCCGGATGTAGTCGCGCAGCCCTGGCCGGGCACCGCTCACCGACAGACCGTACTTGGCGGCGAGATCCGCCGCGGACAGACCGTCGTCGGGCGACGGGGGGGCGCTCACAGCGATCGCACCCTCTTGGGTTGTGTCACTCACAAGTTGAAACTTTCGTGTTCAAGATGCGCAGCCGGTCGGGCGCGGGCGCGGACGGCCCGGCCCCGGGGGGTAAGAGGCAGGCGGCCTCTTGTCCGATGCTCTCAGAACCGAGCTTGTCAGATGACAGGCGGTCGGCCCAGCCGGGTCAGCCGCCATACCGTACGCCACTTCATCGGACGGCGCGGCCCGCACGGGGTCGCCCAGCCCTCCCGGAACCCGCCGAACCATGCCTTGAGCGCGGTCAGGGAAGGGCGCCGGAGCAGGGTGAGCAGGACCCATACGCCGAGATAGAACGGGACGACGACGGCCGGCAGATTGCGACGGGCGAGCCAGACCCGGTTACGGGCCACCATGCGGTGGTAGACCGCGTGCCGGGACGGCGGCATGGTCGGGTGGTTCAGCACCATGTCGGCGCGGTAGTCGATCATCCAGCCGGCGTCCAGCGCCCGCCAGGCGAGATCGGTCTCCTCATGGGCGTAGAAGAAGCCGCCGGGCAGCGCGCCGACCTCCGCGAGGACCTTCGTCCGTACGGCACTGGCGCCGCCGAGGAAGGTCGTCACGCGGGAGGAGCGCAGCGGGTCCGAGGCGCGCAGCCGCGGGACGTGGCGGCGCTGGGTGAGACCGGTCTCCGGGTCGGTGATCCGGAAGCTGACGATCCCCAGCACGGGATCGGCCGCGAAGGCGTCGCGGATCAGCTCGGCGGTGTCGGTGTGGGGCAGCAGACCGTCGTCGTCCAGGAAGAGCACGGCGTCCACATCCGAGCCGGCGGTCCCGAACGCCTCGATCCCGACATTGCGGCCGCCGGGGATACCGAGGTTCTCGGGCAGCTCGACGGTCCGTACGCCGGCGGGGACGGCGCCCACGGGGGCGCCGTTCCCGACCACGACGATCTCGACCGGGTCGCCGTTCTGGCGGCGGACGGAGTCGATCAGCGCACGCAGTTCGCCGGGGCGGTCACCCATCGTGATGATCACCGCGCCGAGCCGCATGTCGCTCACCGCAGCCTGCTGGACGCCAGGATGGAGACCAGGTGCAGCAGGGTCTGTACGACGGCGATCCCGGCCAGGACCGCGATCCCGAGGCGGGTGAAGAACAGGTCGCCCCTGACCGAGTCCAGGATCGCCAGGAGAAGGATCAGCAGGGACGCCTCGATCCCGAGGATGAGCCGGTGGAACTTCAGCGCCCCGGCGGCCCTGCGGGCCAGCGCCATACCGGACGAGCGCGGCTCGGAGGCCGCCTCCTTGACCGGAGCCAGCCCCTGCTGATGACGGGCGACGCCGACCAGGTCGGTCTCGGCCTTGACCATGATGGCGCCGAGGGCGGCGAGCGTACCGAGGAAGGCCCACAGCCAGTCGATCCGTCCGGTGCCCCACAGGTCGGCGCCACGCAGCCCGAAGCCGAGCAGCACGGCGGCGTCGCACAGATAGGCGGCGACCCGGTCCAGGTACACCCCGGTCATCGAGTACTGCTTCTTCCAGCGGGCGATCTCACCGTCGACGCAGTCCAGCAGCAGATAGAGCTGGACCGCCAGCACGCCGAGCACCGCTCCCGGGATTCCCGGCACCAGGAGGGCGGGGGCGGCGAGGGCACCGGCGACGGTCATCACGTACGTCAGCTGGTTGGGCGTGACCCGCGTGTTCACCAGATAGCGGTCGACGCGCAGCGAGATCTCCCGCATGTACAGGCGCCCGGCCCAGTGCTCACCGCTGCGCCGGTCCTTGACCCCCGCCGGATGTACGACCGGTCGGAGTTCAGCTACTGATGGTCTTGGCATAGTCGGCGTACGCGTCCCTGATCTGGTCGGTGGACAGGTCGAGGTGCTCAAGGATGGTGAAGCGGCCAGGACGGGTCTGCGGCGCGTAGGCGACGGCCCGTACGAACTCCCCTACGGAGAAGCCGATCTCCTCGGGCAGCACGGGCAGCCCGTGCCGGTGCAGCACCTCCGTGAACAGGTGTGACTCCTCATGGGCGCCGCGCAGATGCATCGCGAAGGCGGCGCCGATGCCGACCTGTTCGCCATGGAGCGCGGCGCGCTTGGGGTAGAGCAGGTCGAAGGCGTGACTGATCTCATGACAGGCACCGGACGACGGGCGGGTGTCCCCGCTGATCGACATGGCGATACCGGTGAGCACCAGCGCCTCGGCCAGCACGGTCAGGAACTCGTCGTCGCCGATCCCGCCGGGGTGGCGCAGCACGGCCTCGCCGGCGGTACGGGCCATGGCGGCGGCCAGTCCGTCCACCTGCTCACCGTTGGTGCGGTGCGACAGCTCCCAGTCGGCGATGGCCGAGAGGTTCGAGATGGCGTCGCCGATGCCGGACCGGACGAAGCGGACCGGTGCGTCCCTGATCACATCGAGGTCGATGACGACGGCGATGGGGGTGGGGACGCCGTACGAGCCGCGGCCGTTGTCGTTGTCGAGCGTCGCGACCGGTGAACACAGGCCGTCGTGCGAGAGGTTGGTGGCGACGGCCACCATCGGCAGGCCCACCCGGGCCGCCGCGTACTTCGTCACGTCGATGATCTTGCCGCCGCCGAGGCCGACCACGGCGTCGTACCGCTTGCCCTTGATGTCGTCCGCGAGCCTGACCGCGGAGTCGATCGTGCCGTCCGCGACGGAGAACCAGTCCGCGCCCGGCAGATCCGGCGCGAGCCGCTCGCGCAGCACCTGTCCCGAGCCGCCGCTTATGGCCACGGCGAGCCGGCCCGAGCTGGAGATCCGCTGGTCGGCCAGGAGGCCGGCGAGATCGTCCAGGGCACCGCAGCTGATGTCGACGACGACCGGGGACGGGATGAGCCGGGTCAGTACTGGCACGCGATCTCACGGCCCTTCGCGAGGTCGTCGTGGTTGTCGATCTCGACCCAGGGGATGTCGCCGATCGGCGCCACGTCGAGGGTGAAGCCGCGGTTCACCAGCTCCTGGTAACCGTCCTCGTAGTAGAGGTCGGGGTCGCGCTCGAAGGTGGCCTTCAGGGCGTCGGCGAGGTCCGCGGCGGCCTCGGGCTCGATCAGGGTGACCCCGATGTACTCGCCGGTGGCGGTGGCCGGGTCCATCAGCTTGGTGATCCGGCGTACGCCCTTGGCGCCGTCCGTGATGACCTTCATCTCCTCGTCGGCCAGCCGCTTGACCGTATCGAGGGCCAGGATGATCCTGCGGCCCTCACCGCGGGCGGCGAGGAGGGTCTTCTCGACGGAGACCGGGTGGACGGTGTCGCCGTTGGCGAGGATCACCCCGCGCGCCAGCACATCGCGCGCGCACCAGAGCGAGTAGGCGTTGTTCCACTCCTCGGCCTTGTCGTTGTCGACGAGGGTGAGCTTCAGCCCGTACGTCTTCTCCAGGGCGGCCTTGCGCTCGTACACGGCCTCCTTGCGGTAGCCGACGACGATCGCGGCCTCGGTGAGGCCGACCTCGGCGAAGTTGCCGAGCGTCAGGTCGAGAACCGTGGTGGTTCCCTCCCCCGCCGGGTCCACCGGCACGAGGGCCTTCGGCAGTGTGTCGGTGTAGGGGCGCAGACGCCTGCCGGCACCGGCGGCGAGTACGAGGCCGATCATGCGGGTTCTCCTTCGTCGTGTACGGCGGGGGCTCCGGAGGACACCCAGAACCGGATGGACTCCGTGAGCGCGACCAGCGCCACGGCGACGGCCAGCACCGTCAGTTCCAGCGGGAAGTCGAACGCGCGCGTCGAGAAGGCGGCGGCCGCGGTGACCAGCAACGTACGGCCCTCATGTCCGCCGAGGGCCCGGACGAGGCGGCGGGGCGGGGCGCCGGCGCCACCGCGGATGCGGTACACCGTGTCGTAGTGATGGTAGGCGACCGCCGCCACCAGCCCGAATGCCGCGGGCAGCGCACCGGGCACATCGGCGCGGGCCGCGAGCACCAGGATGGTGGTGTATTCGGCCGCCCGGAAGACCGGTGGGATAAGCCAGTCGAGGGCGCCGCCCATCCGGCGCGCTACGGCGAACCCCGAGGTCAGGACGTACACGAGACCGCCGAGAATGAGCACGGGGCTGTCGAAGGGCGCGAAGGCCGCCGTGGCGACGACCACGACGCCGCCCGCCAGCGCGATCAGGAACGGCAGCACACCGGGGAGGACCCGCGCGGGGCGCCGCAGCACCCGTGCGACGAGCTCGGCGAGCGGTCCGGAGTCGGCGAGGTCCGCGAGGGCCTGGGCGGCCCGGTCGGTACGGGTGGCCCTGCGGGTCACCGAGCGCAGAACGCGGCCGGCCGTGGTGTAGCAGGCGGCGAAGGCGCAGCCGATGAGCAGCGCGTAGAAAACGATCCGGGGCGTGGCGACGGCCGTCAGGACTGCGATCATCGCCCAGCGCTCGCCGATCGGCAGCACGATCATCCGGCGCACCCAGACCGTCCAGCCGACGCTGTCGAGCCTGCTGGAGAGGGCGGCGGTGGGGGTGCCGACGACGGCCTTGCCCCCGGCGTTCGCGGCCGTGGCATCGACATTCGCCTCGTTGAACGAGAAGTCGACGACATGGCGGCAGGTCTGGAGGACCATCGCGCCGAGGGCGAGCGCCCATACGTCATCGCCGGCCCGCGCGGCGCCGAGCGCCAGGCCCGCGTAGAAGGCGTACTCCTTGGCGCGGTCGAACGTCGCGTCCAGCCAGGCGCCCATCGTGGAGTACTGGAGCGAGTAGCGGGCGAGCTGCCCGTCGGTGCAGTCCAGGACGAAGGAGAAGAGCAGCAGCGCGCCGGCCGCGGCATAGCCGCCGCGGGTGCCGGTGGCCGCGCAGGCCGCCGCGATCAGCGCGGTGATCAGCGACGCGGTGGTGACCTGGTTCGGGGTCAGACCGCGGCGGGCGCACCAGCGGGCGAGATGGCGGGAGTACGGGCTGATGCAGAAGGTGGTGAAGAAGCCGTCGCGGGCCTTCACGGCGGAGCGCAGCCGTACGGCCTCCTCGTCCACGGCGGCGACGGCGGTCCCGGCCTGCTCCCGGGCGGCGGCGTCGGCCGGTACGGCGGCGACGAGCGAGCCGAGTGCGGGGCGGGTGACGGCGGTGCCGCCGGCGTCGAGCGCGGTGGCGACCCGGTCGGCGAGCGGTTCACACGGAGCCACCGTCGTGCCGGCCGTCCGCGGTGTTTCCGCCGGGGAGCCGAGCGGCTGGGGGCCGTCCTCGTCCCCGTCCAGGGCCGTCATGGCGCGCAGCAGCGCGGCACGGGCTCCGGGCTGGGCGGTGAGCGCGCCGGGCACCGCGGCGGCCGGGAAGCGGGGATCGGTCAGGGCCAGCCGCAGGGCGTGGACATGACCGACGAAGCGGGCGTCGACCAGGGCGACACGCTCGGACGCGGGGGCGGCGGCGACCAGCCCCCGGGCCTCTTCCACGCCCGGCGCGGTACGCACGTCGAAACCCAGCGACCGCAGATCGCCTTCGAGCGACGATCCGGGGACCGGAGGGCCGGTGAGGATGGCGGTCGACAGACGAACTCACTCCTTGGCACTGACAGGGCTTGGTGCGCGGCGAACGCCCCGGGATCCGGGCTGCGGCACGTCGGCAGAGGCTATCGGATGAACGGAAGACCTAGTTCACCGACCGTTTACGCCCCGGACGCCATCATCTGGGCCGGGAGCGGCCCGCGTGGAGATCATCATTGTCGATCGACGGCCCGCCCCACAAACCGCGGGCGCCGGGGACCGGGCCATGACGTGAACAGGACATGAGCGGGGGTGCCGGAAAGGGCGTCTAGGGTGACGGCATGACATGGCTGATCACAGGTGGAGCGGGTTATATCGGGGCACATGTCGCGCGGTCCATGGCAGCGGCGGGCGAGCGGGTCGTCGTACTCGACGATCTGTCGACCGGTGTCGCCGGCCGGCTGCCCGCGGAGATCCCGCTCGTGCGGGGCTCGTTGCTGGACAGGGAACTCGTCGACCGTACGCTCGCCGGGCACGGGATCACCGGAGTCGTGCATCTGGCGGCGAAGAAGCAGGTCGGGGAGTCCGTCGAGCAGCCGCTGAGGTACTACCGGGAGAATGTGCACGGGCTCACGGTGCTGCTGGAGGCCGTGGTGGCGGCGCGGGTGCGGCGCTTCCTGTTCTCCTCCTCGGCGGCCGTGTACGGGGTGCCGGATGTGGAGTTGATCACGGAGCGGACGCCCGCCGTGCCGATCAATCCGTACGGCGAGACCAAGCTCGCGGGCGAGTGGCTGGTCCGGGCGACCGGACGGGCGCACTCGATCGCCACCGGCTGTCTGCGCTACTTCAATGTGGCGGGCGCCGCGCACCCCGAGCTCGCGGACACCGGGGTGTTCAACATCATCCCGATGTTCTTCGACCGGATCAGCCGGGGCGAGGCGCCGCGGATCTTCGGCGCCGACTATCCGACACCTGACGGCACCTGCATCCGGGACTACATCCATGTCTCCGATCTCGCCGAGGCCCATCTCGCCACCGCGCGGTGGCTGGCGGGCCAGGAGGGCGCCCGGGATCTCACGGTCAATATCGGCCGCGGCGAGGGCGTCTCGGTCCGCGAGCTGGCCGGTCTGGTGGCGGAGGTGACCGGTGACCGTACGGAACCGGTGGTCGAGGCGCGCCGTCCCGGCGATGCCGCGCGGGCCGTCGCCTCGGTCGCGCTGATCAACGAGGAGCTGGGCTGGACGGCGAGCCGCGGTGTGCGCGAGATGGTCGAGTCGGCCTGGGAGGGCTGGCGGCTGCACCGTCCCACGGCCTCGGTCGGGTGATCGTGCGGCGCTCTGACCTGCGGCCATTTCCGCAGGTCAGAGCATATGACAACGGTGTTCAGTGCCGTGTTGCCGGATACCCCCCTCCCGTAGTTCACTGACCTCGTCGGCAGTTCGTCCAGACGACCGGGAGGCGTCCGCGATGGGGGCAGGGCACAACCACGGGCACACGCACGGAGGACCACCGGCGGGCACCACGACCGCCGCGTACCGGGGGCGGCTGCGGATCGCTCTGTCGATCACCCTGTCCGTGATGGTGGTGGAGATCATCGGCGGGATCGCCTCCGACTCCCTCGCCCTGATCGCGGACGCGGCGCACATGGCGACGGACGCGGTGGGGCTCGGGATGGCCCTGCTGGCGATCCACTTCGCCGCCCGGCCCGCGGACGAGACCCGCACCTTCGGTTTCGCGCGGGCCGAGATCCTCGCCGCGCTGGCCAACTGTGTGCTGCTGCTCGGGGTCGGCGGCTACCTGCTGTACGAGGCGATCGAGCGCTTCCTCGTACCGCCCGAGACCCGGGGCGGGCTCACGATCATCTTCGCCCTGGTGGGCATGGCCGCCAATATGGTCTCCCTCTCGCTGCTGATGCGGGGGCAGAAGGAGAGCCTCAATGTGCGCGGGGCGTATCTGGAGGTCCTCGCGGACACCCTGGGCTCGCTCGCGGTGCTGGTCTCCGCCGTCGTGATCCTCACCACGGGCTGGCAGACGGCCGACCCGATCGCGGGCCTGCTGATCGGGCTCATGATCGTCCCGCGTACGGTGAAGCTGCTGCGGGAGACGTTGAACGTTCTGCTGGAAGCGGCGCCCAAGAACGTGGACATGAATGAGGTACGCGCACATATGCTCGCACTGCCCGGAGTAGCGGACGTACACGATCTCCATGTCTGGACGATCACGTCCGGGATGCCGGTGCTCTCCGCACATGTGGTGGTGGACCAGGACGCGCTGGACACGGTGGGCCACGAGAAGATGCTCCATGACCTGCAGGGATGTCTGGGCCATCACTTCGATGTCGAGCACTGCACGTTCCAGCTGGAGCCCCAGGGCCACGCGGAGCACGAGGCGAAGCTCTGCCACTGACGCTCCCCGAGCCGAACGGACATGCCCACACTTCCGAAGTGCGAACACGAGGCTTCTGTACGGCAGACTTGGGCCCCGAGGCCCGATGCGAAGGATGGTTATGCCGACCACACCAGTCACTGCGGCGAACAGCTCGTCGAACGGCACACAAGAAACGATCATGCTGGAGCTGGTCGACGAGCAGGGCAATACCATCGGCACCGCCGAGAAGCTCTCGGCCCATCAGGCGCCGGGCAGACTGCACCGCGCGTTCTCGGTCTTCCTCTTCGACGAGCAGGGCCGGCTGCTGATCCAGCGCCGCGCGCTCGGCAAGTACCACTCCCCCGGCGTCTGGTCGAACACCTGCTGCGGGCATCCGTACCCGGGCGAGGCGCCGTTCGCCGCCGCCGCCCGCCGTACCCACGAGGAGCTGGGCATCTCGCCCTCGCTGCTCGCCGAGGCGGGCACGGTGCGCTACAACCACCCCGACCCGGCCTCGGGGCTGGTGGAGCAGGAGTACAACCATCTCTTCGTCGGGCTCGCGCAGTCCGCGCCGCGGCCGGACCCCGAGGAGGTCGGCGAGACCGCGTTCGTCACCCCGGCGGAGCTGACCGAGCGGCACGGCGAGGCCGCGTTCTCCGCGTGGTTCATGACCGTCCTGGACGCGGCGCGCCCTGCCATCAGAGAGCTCACCGGGCCCGCCGGGGGCTGGTGACACTTCCTCGCGGCGGCTCATCGGGCACGGCCGGCGACGGGAAGGGCAGCACCGCCCAGACGATCTTCCCGCCGCCGGCGGTGTGCTCCACACCACAGCCGCCGCCGGCCTCACGCGAGGTCTCCTGTACGAGCAGCAGCCCGCGCCCGCCTGTCCTGGCGTGATCCGTCTCCAGCGCCGTGGGCCGGTACGGATGGTTGTCCTCGACCGACACCCGGATCCACGCCGCGCCGATGGCGACCTCGACGGCGATCTCCGGCGAGAGCAGGGCCGCGTGCTGTACGGCGTTGGTGACCAGCTCGGAGACGATGAGCAGCACTCCCTGGACCACCCCGTCCCTGACCGGTACGCGCAGACGTTTCAGCAGGTCGCGTACGGCGTGTCTGGTCTGAGGCACGGAGCTGTCGATGGCGGGTGCGGTGAACCGCCAGACCCCCTCGTACGACAGCGGCCGGGCCGGAACACTTCCGCGGCTCTCCATCGTGCGGCACCCACCCTTGTGTCGAACGGTGTCGTCCATCGGTACCGAGTCTTGGGACCGGGGCCGTCCGTACCGGAGTACTGAACAGAAGTCAGCCGGAATTGGCGCGTCGCGACCGCATTCGAGCGGCACGACCGGGGACACGATCGCGTCTGCTCATCCGCTGGCGGTTTCGGAGCGGTTGCCGGGGTCACACAGCGCGGGGATAGCATCCGGCGCATGGAGCCCCAGCTGCTGCACACCGTCGCGGACGGCATCGCGACCGTGGTGATCCACCATCCCGCCAAACGCAACGCGATGACCGCGCGGATGTGGCGGCGGCTGCCACCGCTGCTCGGGGCGCTGGCGGAGGACCCGGCCGTACGGGTGCTGGTCCTGACCGGTGAGGGCGCCACCTTCTGCGCGGGCGCCGATATCTCCTCGCTGCGCGAGCCCGGCCAGGATCCGCCGTCGCTGGCGGTGGCCGCGGAAGAGGCGCTGGCCGCCTTCCCCAAGCCGACGCTCGCGGCCGTACGCGGCTACTGCGTGGGCGGCGGCTGCCAGCTGGCCGCGGCCTGCGATCTGCGGTTCGCCGAGGAGGGGGCGCGGTTCGGGATCACTCCGGCGCGGCTCGGGATCGTCTACCCGGAGTCGTCCACCCGCCGGCTGGCCTCACTGGTGGGTCCCGCCACGGCCAAATACCTGTTGTTCTCCGCCGAGTTGATCGAGACGGAACGGGCGCTGCGCACCGGACTCGTCGACGAGGTGCTGCCGGAGGGCGAGCTGGGCAAGCGGGTGGCGGAGTTCGCGCGGGTGCTGGTCTCGCGTTCGCGGCTGACCCAGGCGGCGGCCAAGGAGTTCGCCTCGGGCCGTACGGACCGTGCGGCCTACTGGGCGGAGCAGGCGCGCGGCAGCGGCGACGCCGCGGAGGGCGTCGCCGCTTTCCTGGAGCGCCGTGAGCCGCGCTTCAGCTGGACCTACGGCTCCGAGGGCGCGGGCGGAGCTGTCGCCGAAGGATGAGCGGGGCCGTCACTGAAGGAGGAAACGGCTCCCGTCCCGCATCTCCGCGACGAGATCGGCCGGTGCCTTGTCCGCCGAGCCCGCGTCGTAGGGCGGCCGCGGGTCGTACTCCGTCAGCAGCTGCACGGTCTGGGCGAACCGGTCGCCGGCCAGCCGTCCCGCGAGGGTGAGCCCCATGTCGATGCCCGAGGAGACCCCGGCGGCCGTGACGTACTTGCCGTCGGTGACGACGCGTTCGCCGGTGGGCTCGGCTCCGTACGTACGCAGTGTCTCCACGGCCAGCCAGTGGGAGGTGGCCCGGCGGCCCCTGAGCAGGCCGGCGGCGGCGAGCAGCAGGGATCCGGTACAGACGGAGGTGGTCCAGGTGGAGGTGGCGTCGGCCGCGCGCAGCCAGCCGAGAAGCGCCTCGTTCTCCATCTGCCCCTCCTGACCGGGCCCGCCGGGCACCACCAGGACGTCCGGCGAGGGGACCTCGGCGAGCGTCTTCCCGGCGACGAGCGTGAGAGCGCCGGCGTCGTCGGTCACGGGCCCGGCCTGCTCGGCGACGAAGAACGTCTCGGCGCCGGGGGTGTAACAGAGCATCTGGTACGGGCCGACGGCGTCGAGCGCGGTGAAGCCTTCGAAGAGGACGATCGCGATCTTCATGACGAACCTTTCGGTGAGAGAGAGTGCGCTGGTCACTTCGCGACGGGAGTCACTTCGCGGCGGGAGCGAGGGCAGGGGACGGACGGAAGCGGCGGCGGTACTCCGCGGGCGCCGTGCCGAGTGCTCTGGTGAACGCGCGGCGCATGGCCTCGGGCGTGCCGTAGCCGCACGCGCGGGAGATCTCCTCGACCCCGTCGGCGCTCTCCTCCAGCAGTCTTCTCGCGTGCTCGACCCGTACGCGCTCCACGTAGCGGCCCGGGGTCATACCGGTCTCCGCCCGGAAGGCGCGCGCGAAGTGCCGCGGCGAGAGCCTGGCCCGCGCCGCCAGGGACTCGACCGAGAGATCTCCGCCGGGGTGGTCGCTGATCCAGCTCTGTACGTCACGCAGCGGCTCGCGCCGGGCGGTCTGGGCGGCGAGCTGGGCGCTGAACTGCGCCTGGTTGCCGGGGCGGCGCAGAAAGACGACGAGGTGCCGGGCCACGGTGAGCGCCACCTCGCGGCCGAGGTCCTCCTCGACGAGGGCGAGGGCGAGATCGATGCCCGAGGTGACGCCGGCGGAGGTGGCGATGTCCCCGTCCCGTACGTAGATCGGGTCCGGGTCGACGTCGACGGCGGGGAAGTGCGTGGCCAGCAGGCCGGCGGCGCTCCAGTGGGTGGTCGCGCGGCGCCCGTCGAGCAGTCCGGCCGCGGCGAGCAGCAGGGCTCCGGTACAGATCGAGACGAGCCGTTCGGCGCGGGGCGCCCGTTCCCGCAGCCATGCGATCAGCAGCGGGTCGGGGCGGCGGGTGCCGTTTCCGCCGGGCACGACGAGGGTGTGCGGGTCGGGGGCGTCGGTGAGCGCGAGGTCCGGGACGAGCGTCAGCCCGCTGGAGGTCCGTACGGGCGCGCCGTCGAGAGAGGCCGTCCGGATGCGGTACGCGTCGCGGTCGCCGGCGGCGAGCCCGGCGCCGTGGAACACCTCCACGGGGCCGGTCGCGTCGAGGCTCTGCACGTTGTCGAAGAGGACGACGAGTACGGATCGCTCTGTCATGGTTCTCATCCTTGGCCCGGCGGATGACGGCCGCAATGACGAGCACCCCACCTTTCCTGCCATCCCCTGCCCGCCGCCCACCCGCCCTACCGGGCGTACCGACCAGTCGGTAACGTACGGGCATGACCTCTCTGCCCGAGCGTGCCGCGCGGCGCTGCCACGCCGTCGTCAACCCGTTCCACTCGGCCCTCTACTTCTCGCCCGATCTCGGACGCGAGTTCGCGCGCGCCGGTCTGGACGACGCGCGCGCCACCTACTTCGCGGCCCGCGCCGCGCCCCTGGGCCGGGCCGGCGCGGGGACCGTCACCGCGGCCTTCTACAACTTCCGGCACGATCTCGTCGCCCGGCACATCCCGCGCGCCTGGGACTCCGTCTCCCCCGAGGACGCGCTCGACGCGCGGCTGCGGGCGGCCGACTCGCTGCTGCGCCGGCTGCTCGGCGAAGAGGTCCTGGCCTCGAAGGAGCTGGCCGAGGCGGCGGAGCTGGCGCTGCGGGCCGCCGAGGCGTGCACGCGCCCCGCGCGTCCGCTGTACGCCGCCAACGCCGATCTGCCGGTGCCCGAGGCGCCGCATCTGGCGTACTGGCACGCGGCCACGCTGCTGCGGGAGTACCGAGGTGACGGTCATCTGGCCGCTCTGCTGCGCGCCGGACTCGACCCGCTGGAGGCGCTGGCCAGCCACACCGCCAGCGGCCGGGGCATGTCACCGAAGTGGGTCCTGGCCAGCCGGGGCTGGAGCCAGGAGGAGTGGGAGGCGGCCAAGGAGCGGCTGCGCGGGCGGGGGCTGCTGGACGGCGACGGTGAACTGACCGCGTCCGGTACGGAGCTGCGCACGGCCCTGGAGGACGAGACCGACCGGCTGGACCGGGCACCGTACGAGCATCTCGGGGCGGCGGGCGTGGCCCGCCTGACCGAGCTGGGCGGGGCTCTGGCGGGGGCGGCGCAGGCGGCCGGCGCGTTTCCCCCGGACCTCATCGGGAAGCGCTGAGGGCCGTGCCGCGGAGCACGCACGCGGCCGGTGTTTACCCGCGCCTCGAACGGACACTCGCATAGGTAGGTGGTAGGCCGTGGTTCACCCCGTTCGAGGGTGCTCACAGCGTGTGCCCCGTACGCAGGCACCGGCCCGTACGCCGTGTGCGCGAAGCACCCGACGCGGCCGACGACTCGACAGCCACCCGGAGGAGGCCCGCGTGTTCCGTGCCCTCGCCGATGTCCTTCGTGCCATCGGCTCCACGATCGCTTCCGTGGTGACGCTCCCCTTCCGCGCGCTCGCCCGTCTCCTCGGCGGCGCCGCACACGGTTGAGGGCCGTCCGCCGCGGGCTCGGTCGGTTTCCCCGGCCCGGTCCCTGTTCGTTTCGGGACCGGGCCGGGGCCGGCCCGGGGTCCGCCGTACGGCATCTCGCACCGGCACGTCACCGCCGGTCGTGCCCGCCGATGTCGGTGCCACCTGCCACAATGCAGACGGCGGACCACTGAACAGCGGAGCGTGATCGTGACGACGTCCATCGAAGGCAGGATCGCCGGGGAACTCGGCGTACGGGAGCGGCAGGTGAAGGCGGCCGTCGAGCTGCTCGACGGCGGGTCGACCGTGCCGTTCATCGCGCGCTATCGCAAAGAAGCGACCGAGATGCTCGACGACGCGCAGCTGCGCACCCTTGAGGAGCGGCTGCGTTATCTGCGCGAACTGGAAGAGCGGCGGGGGGCGATCCTGGAATCCGTGCGCGAGCAGGGCAAGCTCGACGACGCCCTGGAGGCGCGGATCCGGGCCGCCGACACCAAGGCGCGGCTGGAGGACATCTATCTGCCGTTCAAGCCCAAGCGGCGTACGAAGGCGCAGATCGCCCGGGAGGCCGGTCTGGAGCCGCTCGCCGAGGGGCTGTTGACCGACCCGTCGGTGGAACCGCTCGCGGCGGCCACCGCGTTCGTGGACGCGGACAAGGGCGTCGCCGACCCCGCGGCGGCGCTGGAGGGCGCCCGCGCCATCCTCACCGAGCGGTTCTCCGAGGACGCCGATCTCATCGGCGAGCTGCGTGAGCGGATGTGGACCCGGGGCCGGCTCGTGGCGAAGGTGCGGGACGGCAAGGAGGAGGCCGGCGCCAAGTTCGCGGACTACTTCGACTTCGCGGAGGGCTTCTCCCAGCTGCCCTCGCACCGCGTGCTCGCGATGCTCCGGGGCGAGAAGGAGGATGTCCTCGATCTGGTCCTGGAGCCCGAGGAACCGTCGGAGCAGCCGGGCCCGAGCATGTACGAGAACATGGTCGCGCGCCGCTTCGGCGTGGCCGATCGCGGCCGGCCCGCCGACAAGTGGCTCGGCGACACGGTGCGCTGGGCGTGGCGTACCCGCATTCTGGTGCATCTCGGGATCGACCTCCGGCTCCGGCTGCGGACCGCCGCCGAGGACGAGGCCGTACGGGTGTTCGCCGCCAACCTCCGCGATCTGCTGCTGGCGGCCCCGGCCGGTACCCGCGCCACGCTCGGGCTCGACCCCGGGTTCCGTACGGGCGTGAAGGTGGCCGTGGTCGACGCGACCGGCAAGGTCGTCGCCATCGACACGATCTACCCCCATGTGCCCGCGAACAAGTGGGACGAGTCGCTCGCGAAGCTGGCGCGGCTCGCGAAGGAGCACTCCGTCGATCTGATCGCCATCGGCAACGGCACGGCGTCCCGGGAGACCGACAAGCTCGCCGGTGAGCTCTGTGCCAAGCACCCCGAGCTGAAGCTCACGAAGGTGATGGTCTCGGAGGCGGGCGCTTCCGTGTACTCCGCCTCCGCGTTCGCCTCGCAGGAGCTGCCCGATCTGGATGTGTCGATCCGTGGCGCGGTCTCCATCGCGCGCCGGCTCCAGGACCCGCTGGCGGAGCTGGTGAAGATCGACCCCAAGTCGATCGGCGTCGGGCAGTACCAGCACGATCTGTCCGAGGTGAAGCTGTCCCGCTCGCTGGACGCGGTCGTCGAGGACTGTGTGAACGGTGTCGGTGTCGACGTCAACACCGCCTCCGCGCCGCTGCTTTCGCGGGTGTCGGGCATCGGGGCGGGGCTCGCCGAGAACATCGTGGCCCACCGCGATGCCAACGGGCCGTTCCGTTCGCGGCGCGCGCTGAAGGATGTGGCGCGGCTCGGTCCGAAGGCGTACGAGCAGTGCGCGGGCTTCCTCCGTATCCGCGGCGGTGACGACCCGCTGGACGCGTCGAGCGTGCACCCCGAGGCGTATCCGGTGGTGCGGTCGATGGTGAAGAAGACGGGCAGCGAGGTCGCCTCGCTGATCGGGAACGCGTCGGTGCTGCGCACGCTGCGGCCCGGTGATTTCGTGAACGAGTCCTTCGGTCTGCCGACCGTCACCGACATCCTGCGCGAGCTGGAGAAGCCGGGGCGTGACCCGAGGCCGGCGTTCAAGACGGCCACGTTCAAGGACGGCGTCGAGAAGCTCGGCGATCTGGCGTCCGGGATGGTGCTGGAGGGGGTCGTGACGAACGTCGCCGCGTTCGGCGCGTTCGTCGACATCGGGGTGCACCAGGACGGTCTGGTCCATGTCTCCGCCATGTCCCGGACCTTTGTGAAGGACCCCCGGGAGGTGGTGAAGCCGGGTGATGTGGTCAAGGTGAAGGTGATGGACGTCGACATTCCGCGCAAGCGGATCTCCCTGACGCTGCGGCTGGACGACGAGGCGCAGCCGGCCAAGCAGGACCGGGAGCGGTCCGGGGGCGGCGGCGGGCGGCCTCCGCAGCAGCGGCAAGGGGGGCGCGGCGGTCGCGGCGGCGGTGGCGGACGCCAGGCGTCGGCCCCGCCTCCGGCGAACAGCGCGATGGCGGATGCCTTGCGGCGGGCGGGTCTGACGGATCCGAACGGCGGCGGCAAGCGGCGCTGAGGCGTCGCGGCGCCATCCATGATGGCGCGGTGCGGGGGCTCCGGAGACGACCGGAAGCCCCCGCGCCCGGCCCAGGGCTCAGATCTCGATGACCTTGCCGTCCGACACATCGAGACGGCGGGTCGTACGGACCGCGTTCAGCATCCTGCGGTCATGGGTGACCAGCAGCAGCGTGCCGTCGTAGGAGTCGAGCGCCGACTCCAGCTGTTCGATGGCCGGCAGGTCGAGGTGGTTGGTCGGCTCGTCCAGGACCAGGAGATTGACGCCCCGGCCCTGGAGCAGCGCGAGCGCGGAGCGGGTGCGCTCGCCCGGCGAGAGCGTGGTCGCGGGGCGCAGCAGATGGCCGGACTTGAGGCCGAACTTCGCGAGCAGCGTACGGATGTCGGCCGGTTCGGTGTCGGGGACCGCCTGACGGAACGCGTCCAGCAGGGTCTCGGGACCGTGGAAGAGCGCGCGTGCCTGGTCCACCTCCCCGACGACCACGCCCGAGCCGAGCGTGGCATGGCCCGCGTCCAGCGGGAGGCGGCCCAGCAGGGCGGCCAGAAGCGTGGACTTGCCGCTGCCGTTGGCTCCGGTGATGGCGACCCGGTCGGCCCGGTCGATCTGGAGCGTGACCGGCCCGAAGTGGAAGTCTCCGCGCGCCACTTCGGCCGCGCGGAGCGTCGCGACCACGGCTCCCGACCGGTCGGCGGAGGCGATCTCCATCCGCAGTTCCCACTCCTTGCGGGGCTCCTCGACCACATCGAGGCGTTCGATCAGCCGCTGCGTCTGGCGCGCCTTGGCCGCCTGCTGCTCGCTGGATTCGGAACGGAACTTCCGGCCGAGCTTGTCGTTGTCGGTCGCCTTGCGCCGGGCGTTCTTGACGCCCTTCTCCATCCAGGAGCGCTGGGTGTGGGCCCGTGCCTCCAGGGCGGACTTCTTGTCGGCGTACTCCTCGAACTCCTCACGGGCATGGCGCCGCGCGGTCTCGCGCTCCTCCAGATACGACTCGTAGCCGCCGCCGAAGAGCGTGATCTTCTGCTGGGCCAGGTCGAGTTCGAGCACCTTGGTCACGGTGCGCACCAGGAACTCGCGGTCGTGGCTGACGACGACCGTGCCGGCGCGCAGTCCCGAGACGAAGCCCTCAAGACGGTCGAGGCCGTCGAGATCGAGGTCGTTGGTCGGCTCGTCGAGCAGGAAGATGTCGTAGCGCGAGAGCAGCAGCGAGGCCAGACTCGCGCGGGCGGCCTGGCCGCCGGAGAGCGTGGTCATGGGCTGGTCGAGGCCGACGGTCAGACCGAGCGAGGCGGCGACCTCCTCGGCCCGTTCGTCGAGGTCGGCACCGCCGAGGGCGAGCCAGCGTTCCAGACCGGTCGCGTAGGCGTCATCGGCGCCGGGCGCGCTGTCGACCAGTGCCTGCGTCGCCTCGTCCAGGGCGCTCTGCGCGGCGGTGACGCCGGTGCGGCGGCCCAGGAAGGCCCGTACGGTCTCCCCCTGGCGCCGCTCGGGCTCCTGGGGAAGGTGGCCGACGGCGGCGGTGGGCGGGGACAGCCTCAGCTGTCCGTCCTCGGGTGTGTCCAGTCCGGCGAGCAGCCGGAGCAGGGTGGACTTCCCGGCGCCGTTGGCACCCACGAGTCCGATCACATCGCCGGGCGCGACGACCAGATCGAGACCGGAGAACAGGGAGCGGTCGCCGTGCCCCGCGGCGAGGTCTTTGGCTACGAGCGTGGCAGTCATCAGACCGCTGATCCTACCGGGGCGGATTCCGGTACGGTCCGGGCATGAGCGGCACAGACACTGATGTGATCGTGGTGGGCGGCGGAGTCATAGGGCTGACGACGGCGGTGGTGCTCGCGGAGAGCGGCCACCGCGTCGGACTGTGGACCCGCGATCCGGTGGCGCGTACCACCTCCGCGGTGGCGGGGGCGCTGGTCTGGCCCTATCGCATCGAGCCCGCGCGCCAGGTCGGGGCCTGGCTGGAGGAGTCGCTGCGCCACTACGTACGGCTGGCGCGGATCCCGGACAGGTCCGGGGTGCGGATCGTCGCGGGGCTGATGGCGGACACTCCGCTGACGGGACTGGGCAGTTGGGCCTCCCGGATGCCCGAGCTGCGTGAGGCCCGTACGGACGAGCTGCCCGACGGCGTAGGCCAGGGGCTGCGGGCCGCGGTCCCGCTGATCGACATGCCGGTGTATCTGCGGTATCTGAAGACGCGGCTGCGCACGGCGGGCGGCACGGTCGAGCGACGGCCGGTCACGGACTTCGCCGAACCCGCGGCCGAGTCGTCGGTCGTGATCGACTGCACCGGGCTCGGTGCCCGGGAGCTGGCGGGGGACGCGTCGCTGTATCCGGTGCGCGGTCAGGTGGTGATCGTGGAGAACCCGGGGATCGACGAGTGGTTCGTGGCGGCCGTCCCCGGCTCCTCCGAGACGACGTATCTGATGCCTCAGCCCTACGGGGTACTGCTCGGTGGCACGGCGAGCGATCACCGCTGGGATCTGAGCCCCGACCCGGCCGAGGCGGAGGCCATCGTCGCGCGCTGCGCCCGGATCCGGCCCGAGCTGGCCGGGGCGCGGGTGCTTGAGCACCGGGTGGGGCTGCGGCCCGCCCGACCCCGGGTGCGGCTGGAGGCCGTACCACTGCCCGGCGGCGGGCGGCTGGTGCACAACTACGGACACGGCGGCGCGGGGGTCACCGTGGCCTGGGGCTGCGCGGAGGCCGCCGCCCGGCTGGCGGTGGCCTCCGCGTAGCACGAAGGCTCAGCAGGCGGCGGGCGTCGCGGCCGTCAGGTGGTACTCCGCCCGCTCGTCGAGCAGCAGCGGCACCAGGCTCCGCTGCGACTGCCGCAGCGGTACGAAGGCGCCCTTGCCCAGCGGTACGGACACCACGCCGTGCAGGGCGAGTTCGTCCTTGACGTCCGCGTACTGGGCGGCGTCGAGACGGTAGCCGCACGGCGGGTCCTGGAGGATCTTCCCGGGTGCCGCGGGGTCGTTGTCGGCGCCGCCGAGATAGACCGGGCCGCGGTCCTTGAGTCCGGCCAGCCGGGCGGTGGCCGTGGCGGTCACGATCCGCGCCCTGCGCTCGTCGGTGAAGGTGAACAGGCCCTTCAGGGAGTCGAGTTGGCTGGTCACGCGGCGCCGGTTGTTCAGCGCCTCGTCGGCCTTCTCGGCGTCCGTGAGGGCATCGACCCGGCTCTCGATGAGCAGCCCTATCGAGTGCTTGACGCCCGAGGCGTTGCGCAGGATGCGTTCCTGGCCGTCGCCGGCGGTCTGCTTGATGGGGTCGCCGGTCACCGGGTCGGTCCAGATGCCGTAGGTGCCGATGGAGTGGCCGGCCGCGCGCGCGGCGGGCCGTACGTACCGCTCCGACAGCGTCCGCGCCTCGTCGTGCACCCGCGCGTCGGTGTTGAGGTTGCGCGGCCAGAGGTCGAACAGGTCCTCGTCGTAGTACGGCGGGGTGGCGCCGTACTCGTGCAGGTCGTAGATGATGTCGGGCTGACGGTCGCGGATCACGGCGGCCATCGCGCGGCCCTCGGCCGTCTTCAGCGCGATGTGGTCGCGGTTGATGTCGACGCCGTCGGAGTTGCCGCGGGTGTCGGCGGCGCGGCCGTCCGGGTTGGCTGTCGGGACGACGAGCACGGTCGTACGGGCCAGGAAGCGCTGGGTGGCGCGGTCCTTGGCGTAGGCGAGGTCGCGGACGGTGGTCAGACACGCCTCGCGGCCGGAGGGTTCGTCGCCGTGCTGGCTGCACACCAGCAGCACGGTGGCGGGCGCGCGCCGGGCGCCGAGTTCGACGAGCTGGAGCGGCCGGCCCTGTTCGGTGGTGCCGATGGTGGTGAGGGAGGCACGGTCGCTGCCCTCGTCGACGGCGGCCAGGAACCGCTGCTCCTGCGCCTGGCTGGTCCAGTTCGCGCCGTCGCTGGTCTCGAATTCCGTACGCGGCGGGGCCTCGGGGGACGGAGCGGAGGTCGCCTGAGCGGGGAGGGCCGCGATCGGCAGCACGAGGGCCGCGGCGGTCGCCGCCAGGACGAGGGTACGCAGACGGGGTGTCATCAGGTGCGGTCTCCCGGGATCGGAGGTGTCCGGCGCGGCTCGGCCACGCCGTTCGGACGGGACTCTCGGGGTGCGGTGTGCGGCGGGACAGTTCCGGTCGTGGCGCGGGCGAACGCCCCGGCGCCGCCGACGAACGGCAGCTTCGCGGACGTACGGGCCAGATCGAGGGTCAGGGTCGGGGTGGTGGACGGCGGGTCGATCAGGCCCCGGTCCGTACCGCCGATGATCAGGGCGAGCCGGTGGCCGGCGGGTACGACATGGTCGCTCGCGGCGAGCTGGAGGGTGAGGGTGTAGGGCTTGCCGGGGGTGAGCGGACGGCCGTGGCCGGCCGAGGCGTAGGTGCCGAGATCGGCCCAGCCGCGGCTGAAGACGGTGTGGTCGACGTCCGCCGTCCTGGCCGTGGTCTCCCGGTAGCAGGAGCTGTCGGCGGTGGTGCTCGGGCCCCAGCAGGTGCGTTCGGTGAGGGTGTTGATGCCCTCGCCCGCGTGGCCGTAGTCACGGATGGTGTCGGGGCCGAGGTCCACGAGGACCGCGGACAGATGGGCGGTCGAGGTGGACGGGGTGGCGGTGACGGTCACCGTGGAGGAGCCGGAGAGCCGTAGATCGCGGCTGAGCGGCCGGGTGACGAAGCCGGATTTGGCGGTGGTGGACCGGTCGATGTCGGCGGCCCAGTCGGACTCGCTCAGTCGCGGGTCGTCCGTGAAGGTCTCGGTCGTACCGGGCCGGGCGGGGGTGCGGCCGAGTGTGCCGACGCCGGGGACCGCGCCCGTGGCGGGCCGTACGGTCGTGGCGGCGGTGGTGCGCGGCGGCCATACCGTGTCGGTGGTCCAGCGGTCGGGGGCGCGTTCGATGTCCGCCATGGGCTCGCGGTCGACGCCGTTGTCGTAACCGAGCAGATAGTGGTCGAACCAGCGGTGCAGGGTGGCGACCCATTCGGTGCGGCGGAAGTCGAACGGGTCGACATGGCCGGTCTGGGAGAGCCAGATCTTGCGCTCCACGCCCGCGTCGGCGAGCGCGTCCCACCACTGACCGAGGTGCTTGGTGCGGACGTTGAGGTCCTGCATGCCGTGTACGGCGAAGACGCTGGCCCTGACCTCATCGGCGTCGCGTACGTAGTCGCGCTCGCCCCACAGCCGGGTCCAGTCGCCGGTGCGCGGCGCCTCGTCGATCAGCCGCTGCTGGACGGCCTGGCAACGGGCGCGGGCCTCGGGGCTCTCCACGTAGTCGGAGAGCCACTCGGGACCCGAGTCGTAGAGCGGGGCGCCCTGTTGGAAGTAGTAGTCGTACCAGGAGCTGATCGCGGCGATCGGGACGATGGTCCTGAGCCCCTTGACGCCGGTGGCGGCGACACCGTTGGCGATGGTGCCGTCGTAGCTCTTGCCGATCATGCCGGTGGCGCCGGTGGTCCAGGACGCCCGTACGGGGTCGGTGCCGGTACGGCTGCCGTACGCGCGGGCGCGGCCGTTCAGCCAGTCGACCACGGCCTTGGCCGACAGGACGTCCGAGCGTCCGCCGACATCGGCACAGCCGTCGGAGCGGCTGGTGCCGGTCAGATCGACGGCGACGAAGGCGTAGCCGCGCGGCACGAAGTAGTTGTCGTAGTAGAGCGGGAAACCGGCCGGGTCGCCGTTCGCGTCATAGGTCTTCTTCTGGCTCTCGTTGCCGCGTCCGCAGCAGGAGTAGTAGGGGGAGGCGTCCATGATCACGGGTATCTTCCGGCCCGCCTGCGCGGCCTCGCGGGGCCGTACGACATCGACGGCGACCCGGTCGGTGCTGCCGTTCGCGTCGCCGTCGATCCCGGTGTCCACCCAGACCGACTCCCGGATGGCGTTGTCGTAGGAGTAGACGGGTTCACTCTGGCGCGGGGGCGGGCCGGCCGTCGCCGCCGGCCGCATGCTCGGTGCTCCGTACGCCGGCGGTGCTCCGTACGCTCCCGTCGGGGTGAGCAGCACCCCCAGCAGCGCGGCGGAGGCTGCCGCGACCAGCGTTCTGCATGACCAGCGGGCGCCCCGCGCACGGATCTCCATGGGGCGGAAGGTACCCCTGTCAACTCGCCCGCAAAAGAGGGCAGT
The DNA here is from genome assembly GCF_042790125.1 of Streptomyces scopuliridis. Taxonomy (GTDB): domain Bacteria; phylum Actinomycetota; class Actinomycetes; order Streptomycetales; family Streptomycetaceae; genus Streptomyces; species Streptomyces scopuliridis_A. Next base: position 471,079 of record NZ_JBHTZS010000001.1, on the reverse strand, counting down.
CGTGGATGAGGGACCGCGCTTTCCCTGCTGAGGCGGCATGGGAGCGCTCTCAGGCCATCGCCGGGAGCGGCTAGGCTGGGGGTTGTCCTGTCCGTTGTACGACGAGGAGCGCATGTCTTGACCGAGCCGTTCCCTGGGGCCCGCCCCACTCTGGAAGCCGTCGCGGCGCGCGCCGGTGTCTCCCGGGCCACGGCCTCCCGGGTCGTCAACGGCGGTGCGGGGGTGCGACAGCCACTGGTGGAGAAGGTGCAACGGGCGGTCGAGGAGCTGGGATACGTACCGAACCACGCGGCCCGCACGCTGGTCACCCGGCGCACCGGCGCCGTCGCCGTGATCATCGCCGAGCCGGAGATCCGGATCTTCTCCGACCCGTTCTTCTCCCAGCAGATCCGCGGTATCAGCAAGGAACTGACCGCGCACGACTACCAGTTGGTACTGCTGCTGCTCGAAGGCCCCGGCGACTACGACCGGATCGCGCGCTATCTCGCGGGCGGCCATGTCGACGGCGCGCTCGCCTTCTCGCTGCACACGGACGATCCGATCCCCGAGATCACCCGGCGGGCCGGGATGCCGACGGTCTACGGCGGCCGGCCGAGCTGGACCCCGGCGCCGGACCACCGCGCCGTGCCGTATGTGGACGCCGACAACCGCGGTGGCGCCCGGGAGGCCGTGCGGTATCTGCGGGACCTCGGCCGGCGGCGGATCGCGCATATCGCGGGGCCGCGCGATCAGACCTCGGCCATCGACCGGCTCGACGGCTACCGCGATGTGCTGCTGGACGAGGATCCCGCGCTGATCGCCGAGGGCGCGTTCACCGAGGAGAGCGGGGCGCGGGCGATGACCGAACTGCTGGAGCGGTGTCCCGGGCTGGACGCGGTGTTCGCCGCCAACGATCTGATGGCCTCGGGCGCGCTGCGGGTGCTCAAGGAGCGCGGGATCGCGGTGCCCGACGAGGTGGCGCTGGTCGGGTTCGACGACATGGACTCGGTCGCCGCGCTCACCGATCCGCCGCTGACCACCGTCCAGCAGGACATCGAGGGGCAGGGCCGGCTGATGGCGCGGCTGCTGCTGCGCGGGCTCGACCGTGAGCGTGAGGGCGAGCAGGCCCCGGCGTCGGTGATCACCCCGACCACGCTGGTACGGCGGGCCTCGGCCTGAGCCGGGCCCGCCGTCCCGCATCCGCCCATCGGCGGGCGGCGCCCATCTGTGGGGGCGACCCATCGACAGGGAGCGGCCCATCGACGGAGGGCTGCCCATCGGTGGGGAGTGGCCCGCCTACCTCGTGGCCGTCGAGCGGGCCGGTACGTCGAGTGTCGTACCGTCCGAGAAGGTGACGGTCCGCGCCACCGAATCGAAGTTGTGCGCCGCGTAGGTGCGTACGCCGCCCTTGCTGAAGACGGCCGAGGCCGGGACGGACCCGGTCACCGTCGCGTCGGGTGCGCCGAGCGCGTCCAGTGTGGCGATCCAGTGGTAGGTGTGCGCCTTGGACTCCCCGGCCTCGGGGGTGTACCCCGCGTTGCCCGCGTCCCACTTGGCCTTGGCGCCCGCCGGATCAGCGAGGGCCTCGAACTCCCAGAGGATGTCGCGCCATTCGACGGCCGGCCCGCCGTTCTCCCGTTCCAGCTCGGCGAGATTGCGCTGGATCGCGGCCTTCTCCCGGGCCAGATGCAGTGAACCACCGGTCACGGGCAGGACGTTGATGCCGTGGATCTCCTCCGGGTTGGCGGTCCACCACGTGGAGTACGCGGCGCCGCTGCCCCACACCATGCCGGCCGTGTCATGACCGAAGGAGGACGGGTAGACCTGCTCGTCGGCGTCGAACCAGTACTGGGCGATCGCCTCGGACTCGGTGGCCAGCAAGTAGCTTCCCAGATCGCGCAGTTCGGCGTCACCGGTCGCGGATCCCCACAGGACGAGTGCGGCACTGAGGTTCGTGGACTCCGACGACGACTCCTGGTTGTTGCCCGCCGCGAACCCCTGGTGTCCGGAGGCCCAGCTGTGGCCCGCGTACACATCGAAACCGCGCAGGAAGGGGAACGCGCTGTCGGTGCGGCTGGGGTTGGCGGCGTCGCGGATCAGCGTCTTCACCATGCCGCCCCACGCGGAGTCGGCGGCCCACTGCTGGTCGTACTGGGCGACGATCGCCGCCGCGTACACGTAGTAGCTGTAGTGGAAGTGGTGGTCGTTGAGTTCCGTGTCACTGCCGTAGGACGCCGGATAGCCGATCAGCGTCTTCCAGTCCTTGTCGTACGAGAACTCACTCGCGCCGCCCGCCGTGAACCACTCCTCCAGCCGGCCCTTGAGCAGCCCGAGGAGCTTGTCGCGGGTGGCGCTCTCGCCGATCTGGTCGGCCATGGGCACCAGTTGGGCGAGCCTGCCCAGCGCCTTGCCGGTCCAGTACGTGTCGGTCGCGCCGGAGAACGGATCGGCCGCGCCCGCCACCTCGTCCAGATAGCCCTTGAGCCGCGCCTGGTCGACACCACTCGACTTCGGCAGCGCGGGCAGCACGCCGGAGGACGCCTGGGAGGTGGTGAAGGAGGTGGACTCGCGGACCTTCATCGTGCCGCGTGGTGAGACATAGGTGTACGGGGTCAGCGCGTCGGTGGTGTTCAGCCACTGGTGCCGGTAGAGCGCCTGGAGTGTGCCGGTCTCGGTGCCCTCCTGCGGCTCGGTGGTGAGGCTGTAGTTCGCCCTGACCGTGCCGCCCTCGGCGCTCCAGCTCACCTTCGAGCCGGTGACGAAGCTGTACGCGTACTTCCGGTACGTGGCGAGCGCGTCGGTGGACGGCAGGACCGCGAGCGAGAAGTAGTCGGCGCCGCCGAGTCCGGCCGTCACGGTGGATCCCGAGACGGCCCAGTCGCTGCCGGACGGGGCGAACAGGGCGTAGTGGTGGCCCGCGACGGTGATACCGAGGACATTGCCGTCGTCGGCGAAGACCTCGGGCGCGGCGGCGGTGGTGATCCGCGCGTCGCCGCCCGAGCCCTTGGCGTAGACGAAGGGCATCCCGTGGCCGATGGTGGCCCGCAGGGTGCGGGCGCCGTCGGACCAGTACGGCGTGACGGTCCAGTCCGACCAGGCGTCGGCCTTGGTGTCGGGCGAGTTGAGCCCGGTCAGGCCGAGAGTGAGATCGGCCTTGTGGGCGTACTCGTACTGACGCCCGTCGCCCACGATCGCCGGAGTGGTCGGATAGCCGACCTCCAGACCGCCCGCCGTCGCCTGATAGGTGAGCGGATGGCCGTACATGGGGGTGGAGTACGGATTGTCGCCGTACCGCTGGAAGGCCAGCGAGGACCACCAGTCGTTGGTGGGCGGCGGCTGGTTACGCGCGGCCTCGGTCACCTTCGGGGTGACGGGTGTGCCGGTGTTGGTGATGGGGCCGGATGTGCCGGCGGGCCGGCTGTCCGAGTAACTGCCGGAGCCGACGGGCACATTGGCGGCCAGCGCCGGGGAGGCGGCGGGACCCAGGCCGACGGCGGCCAGGGCGGTGGCCAGAATCAGCGCCGAGGCGGGTCTGGCGCGGGAGACGGACATGGACGGCACCTCGAAGACATGGGGGGCAAGGGCGTCCGAGAGCGCTCTCAGATGGCAGGAAACGTAAAACTCCTGAAACAGAAGTGTCAATACGTCTGGCGCGGACGGCAGTTCACGATGAGCCTTGGTCCGGACCGACAGCCGTTATGTGTTCGAGTCTTGACGAAGGGTGGCGGGCCGGGGCACGCTCCACACCATCCTTGAGAGCGCTCTCAAATGCCTCTCGTGGGTACTCCGTTGTATTCCGAAGCCAAGGGAGGCTTCCCATGCCCAACGCCCGAGCCGTCAGGAGGGCCGCAGTCCGTCTCGGTGCGGTCGTGCTCTCCGGAGCACTCCTCGCCGCATGCGGATCCGGTTCCTCGGGCGGAACCTCCGACAGCGCGGGTGGCAAGGTCACGCTGACGGTCGACCTCTTCGGATCGTTCGGCTACAAGGAGGCGGGACTCTACGCGGAGTACCAGAAGCTCCACCCGGACATCACGATCAAGCAGAGCGACACCGAGGACGAGGCCGACTACTGGAAGTCGCTCCAGACCCGGCTGGCCGGCGGGGGCGGGCTCGGCGACGTGCAGGGCGTCGAGGTGGGCCGGATCGCCTCGGTCACCCAGCAGCAGTCCGACAAATTCGAAGACTTGAAGCAGTACGGCGCGGACAAGCTGAAGGACCAGTTCGCCGAAGCCAAGTGGTCCGCCGCCACGACGGAGGACGGCCGGATCCTGGGGCTCGGCACGGACGTCGGGCCCGAGGCGATGTGCTACCGCACGGATCTGTTCAAGCAGGCGGGGCTGCCGACGGACCGTGACGAGCTCAGCCAGAAGTGGTCCACCTGGGACGGCTATCTCGCGCTCGGCAAGGAGTACAAGAAGAAGGCACCCGCGAAGGGCGCCTGGATCGACAGCATCGGCAGCCTCTACTCGATCATGATCGGCCAGGAGAAGGAGCGGTACTACGACGCCTCCGGAAAGCTGATCTACGAGAACAACCCGGCCGTGAAGACCGCCTGGGACACCTCCGTGGAAGCCGCGGACTCCGGACTGAGCGCCAAGCTCGACCAGTGGTCGCCGCAGTGGAACCAGGCGTTCGCGGCCGGCTCGTTCGCCACCATTCCGTGCCCGGCCTGGATGCTCAGCTATATCAAGGGCCAGGCCGGGGAGGCCGGTTCGGGCAAGTGGGACGTCGCGAAGCTGCCCGGTGGCGCGGGCAACTGGGGCGGCTCGTATCTCTCCGTCCCGCGCGCCGCCAAGCACAAGAAGGAGGCGTACGAGCTGATCGAATGGCTGACCGCGCCCGAGCAGCAGGCCAAGCTCTTCCAGAAGCAGGGGCTCTTCCCGTCCGCCACGGGCGCCATCGAGAAGGTCGCGGGCGCCAAGGACCCGTACTTCTCGGACGCGCCGATCGGCCAGATCTTCGGTGACGCGGCCAAGTCCTCCCCCGTACAGGTCCTCGGGGTGCATGACGCCAATGTGGCCCAGCAGATCACCAACGCGCTGAGCGAGGTGGAGCGCAAGGGCACCTCGTCCGACAAGGCGTGGTCCACCGCGAAGAAGGGCGTCGACAACGTCATCGGCTGACACCGGCGTCGTCATCGTCATCGGCTGATCGCAGGGTCGGCCGACGCGGTCCCCGGGGGCGGGTTCCGGGCGGATTCCACATCTCGTCCACGCCCAGGGCCTGTCCCCGGTCTCGTCCTTCCCCCTCGCCCACGCTTCCGAAGGCCGTTCCATGACCCTCACCGCCACCGCGAAGGCCGCGCCCCCGCCGCCGTCAGGACCGGCCGCCGCGCGGCCGTCCGCCGTGCGCCGCGCCTGGCGCGCCTTCTCCCCGTACGCCTATATCGCCCCGTTCTTCACGCTGTTCGCGGCCTTCGGGCTGTTCCCGCTGCTCTACACCGCGTTCGTCTCGCTCTACCGGGTGGAGCTCCAGACACCCGGCGACATGGAGTGGCGCGGGCTCGGCAACTACACCGCGCTCTTCACCGACGAGTTCTTCTGGACCTCGCTGCGCAACACCTTCACCATCGGGGTGCTGTCGACCGTCCCGCAGCTGGCGATGGCCCTGGGCCTGGCGCATCTGCTCAACTACAAGCTGCGCGGCCGGACTTTCATCCGTACGGCGATCCTGCTGCCGTACGCCACCTCCGTCGCCGCCGCGACACTGGTCTTCGCCCAGCTCTTCGGCCGCGACTTCGGTCTGATCAACTACGCGCTGGGGCTGGTCGGTTTCGACCCGGTGGACTGGCAGACCGGTACGGTCGCCTCGCAGATCGCCGTCTCGTCCATCGTCATCTGGCGCTGGACCGGCTACAACGCGCTGATCTATCTGGCCGGGATGCAGTCCATACCCAGCGAGCTGTACGAGGCCGCCGAGGTCGACGGGGCCTCCCGCTGGCGGCAGTTCCTCCATGTCACCCTGCCGGGGCTGCGCCCCACGATCGTCTTCACCGTCGTCGTCTCGACGATCGGCGCGACCCAGCTGTTCGGTGAGCCGCTGCTCTTCGAGGGCTCCATCTCGGGCGGTATCGCGCATCAGTACCAGACCCTCGGCCTCTATATGTACGAGCAGGGCTGGGGCTTCTTCCATCTGGGCCGGGCCGCCGCGATCGCCTGGGTGATGTTCGTCCTGATCCTGCTGCTGGTCGGCGTCAACGCCCTGATCGCCCGCCGCCGTTCCCGTAAGGAGGCCGGCCGATGACCGCGCTCGCCGCACCGCCCACCCCGCCGCCGGGGACCGAGGACCGGCCACGGCGGTCCGTACGACGCGGGAGCCGGGCCGGGCGCACGATGCACGGGGGCAGGCTCTCGTACGCGATCCTGGCCGTCGCGCTGCTCTTCTCGGCGTTCCCGTTCTACTGGACGATCGTCGCGGCCAGCCGCTCCAACGCCGATCTGGCGCAGGTGCCGCCGAGCCTGCTGCCGGGGCCGAACCTCATCCGTAACTTCGAGGCGGTACTGGAGGAGGCCGATATCGGCAAGGCCCTCCTCAACTCCTTCATCGTGTCCGGTTCGATCACCGTGGGTACGGTGCTGTGCTGCACGCTCGCCGGATTCGCCTTCGCCAAACTGCGCTTCCGCGGCCGGGGCGCGCTGCTCGCCGTGACCGTGGGCACGATGATGATCCCGCCGCAGCTCGGCGTGATCCCGCTGTTCATGCTGATCGCCGAACTCCAGTGGGTGAACCAGCTCCAGGCCGTCATCCTGCCCGGACTCGTCTCCGCCTTCGGGGTGTTCTTCATGCGCCAGTATCTGGTGCAGTCGCTGCCCGACGAGCTGATCGAGGCCGCCCGGGTGGACGGCGCCTCCACGGCGCGGATCTTCTGGTCGATCGTGGTGCCCATCGCCCGGCCGGGGATGGCCGTGCTCGGGATGCTGACCTTCATGGCCGCCTGGAACGACTTCTTCTGGCCGATCATCGCGCTCTCCTCACAGAATCCGACCGTGCAGGTGGCGCTGCGGCAGCTCGGCGGCGGCTATGTGCACGACCAGTCCGTGATCATGGCGGGCACCCTGCTCGGCACGCTTCCCGTGCTGCTGGTCTTCGGTCTGCTGGGCCGGCAGATCGTCGGCGGCATCATGCAGGGCGCCGTCAAGGGCTGATCCCCCTCCTGCCGCGCATCCCGCCGCCGCCCTACGAGTTCCCCGCCGTCGCCTCCCCCACCGTTCTGTCTCATCTCACGGGAGTTCCTTCCATATGACCGCTGTCGACACACGTCCCCAGACCACCGCGGAGCCGCGCTTCCCCCGTGGTTTCCGCTGGGGGACGGCCACCGCCGCGTACCAGATCGAGGGTGCCGCCGCCGAGGACGGCCGTACCCCGTCCATCTGGGACACCTTCAGCCGCTCTCCCGGCCGGGTCCGCAACGGCGACACCGGCGACATCGCCGCCGACCACTACCACCGGATGGACGAGGACGTCGCTCTGCTGAAGGAGCTGGGGGTCACGGACTACCGCTTCTCGGTGGCCTGGCCGCGCGTCCAGCCGACCGGCCGCGGCCCCGCCGTACAGCGCGGGCTGGACTTCTACCGGCGGCTGGTGGACGCGTTGCTGGCGGCGGGGATCCGGCCGGTCGCCACGCTCTACCACTGGGATCTGCCCCAGGAGCTGGAGAACGCCGGCGGCTGGCCGCAGCGCGACACGGCCGAGCGGTTCGCGGAGTACGCGCGGATCGTCGCCGAGGCCCTCGGCGACCGGGTGGCGACCTGGACCACGCTCAACGAGCCGTGGTGCGCGGCGTTCCTGGGATACGCCTCCGGTGTCCACGCTCCGGGCCGTACGGATCCGGTCGCCGCGCTGCGCGCCGCGCACCACTTCAATCTCGCCCACGGTCTGGCCACCCGCGCGCTGCGCGACGCGCTGCCGAGGAAGTCCGAGATCTCGCTGACCCTCAATCTGCACGCGGTCCGGCCGCTGACGGACTCGCCGGCCGATCTCGACGCGGTACGCAGGATCGATGCCCTCGGGAACCGGATCTTCCTCGATCCGGTGTTCCACGGGCGGCTGCCCGCCGATCTGGTCGAGGAAACGGCCGCGCTGACGGACTGGTCGTTCGTCCGGGACGGCGATCTGGCGACCGCCTCCACGCCCATCGACTCGCTGGGGATCAACTACTACTCCCCCACGGTCGTCGCGGCAGGCTCCTGCGACACCCCGTCCCCGTGGCCCGGCGCGGAGGAGCGGGTGCGGTTCGTCCCGGCCCCGGGACCGCGCACCGCGATGGACTGGCCGGTGGACGCGGACGGACTCTACGAACTGCTGACGCGGCTGCGGGACGAGCTGCCGGGCACCCCGCTGATGGTCACCGAGAACGGCGCGGCGTACGACGACTACGCGGATCCCTCCGGCGCGGTGCACGACCCCGAGCGGGTGGCCTATCTGCGTGCCCATCTCCACGCCGTCCACCGCGCGATCGCGGACGGGGCGAAGGTGCGCGGCTACTTCCTCTGGTCGCTGCTGGACAACTTCGAGTGGGCGTACGGCTACAGCAAGCGGTTCGGCATCGTCCATGTCGACTTCGCGACCCAGCGCCGCACGGTGAAGGACAGCGCGCGCTGGTACGCGGGGGTGATCGGCCGGGGCGGTCTGGACTAGGTCCTCTCGTTGGGACCGTGCCGCGGCCATACGTTCAGGCCCTGACCGGCCTCCGCCGGGCGCCACCCCGGGGCGCGCCGCCCGGGGCGGCGCCCCATTCACAGCGCCGGTGGCACAGCAATACTGTTGCACCGAGTCGACCTGTCGATCTGTCGGCCCACAGCAGCGGAAGGCGAGGCGCGGACATGGCCACAGGCAACGGGGAGCCGACCCTCACCGTCGATGAGCTGGCGGCCCGCGCCGGGGTCACCGTACGCACCATCCGCTTCTACAGCACCCGCGGGCTGCTGCCGCCGCCGGTGATCGGGCCGCGCCGGGTCGGCCACTACGGACAGGACCATCTCTCCCGGCTGGCCCTCATCGAGGAGCTTCAGCACCTGGGCATGACGCTCGCCGCGATCGAACGCTATCTGGAGCGGCTGCCGCCCGATCTGAGCGCGCGGGACCTGGCCTTCCACCGGGCGCTGGTGGCCTCGTGGGCGCCCGACACCGCCGAGGACGCGACCCGGGCCGAGCTGGAGCGCAGGGCCGGCCGGGCGCTGTCCGAGGAGGACATCGACCGGCTGGCCGCGATGGGCGTCCTGGTACGCGCCGAGGGCCCGGACGGCGGCTACCGCCTCGATCTCGGGCTGCTGCGGCTCGGCGTCGAGCTGCTGGACGTGCCGATCCCGCACGAGACGATCCTCGCCGCCCGCACGGTCCTGCTGGAGCACACGCGCGAGGCGGCGTACGAGCTGACCCGGCTGTTCCGGGACGAGGTGTGGACCCCGTACCGGAACCAGGGGTCCGACCCCGAGCATGTCGCGGCGATGAAGTCGCTCTCGGCCCATATGCGGCCGCTGGTGGTGCAGGCGCTGGTGACGGCGTTCCAGCGGTCGCTGAAGGAGGAGCTGCGGGCCGCGTTCCGGGCGGAGTGAGTACTCCGCGGCAGGCGTACGTACGTCATCGACGCGACCCGCGCGCACCACGTCCCACGCGTGACGTCTCACCCGTCATGTCTCACGCGTCGCCGAACGTCTCGCCCCTCTCCGCCTTCCGCACCAGCAGCGCGGGCGGCTCGAACCGGGCGCCGTACCGCTCCGCCAGCTCCCGGGCGCGCGCCACGAAGCCGGGCAGGCCGCCCTCGTACCCGTTGATGTACTGGAGCACTCCGCCCGTCCAGGCCGGGAAGCCGATGCCCATGACGGAGCCGATATTGGCGTCGGCGACCGAGGTGAGGACGTTCTCCTCCAGGCAGCGGACGGAGTCCAGCGCCTCGGAGAAGAGCATGCGCTCCTTCATGTCGAGGAACGGGACCTCCGCACGGGCCTCTCCGGCGGGCGGGCCGAAGTGCTCGCGCAGGCCCGGCCAGAGGCGGGTCCGCTTGCCGTCCTCGTCGTACTCGTAGAAGCCCGCGCCCCCGCTGCGTCCCGGCCGGCCGAACTCGTCCACCATCCGGTCGATGACCGCGTCCGCGGGGTGCGCGGTCCAGGTGCCGCCGGCCTCCTCGGCCGCGCGCCTCGCCTCGTTCCGGATCTTCCTGGGCAGGGTGAGCGTCAGCTCGTCCATCAGTGAGAGGACCTTGGCGGGGTAACCGGCCTGCGCGGCGGCCTGTTCGACCGAGGCGGGCTCGACGCCCTCACCGACCAGCGCCACGCCCTCGTTGATGAACTGCCCGATCACGCGCGAGGTGAAGAAGCCGCGCGAGTCGTTGACCACGATCGGGGTCTTCCTGATCGCGCGCACCAGATCGAACGCGCGGGCCAGTGCCTCGTCCCCGGTCCGCTCGCCCTTGATGATCTCCACGAGCGGCATCTTGTCGACCGGTGAGAAGAAGTGCAGCCCGATGAAGTCGGCGGGCCGGGAGACGCCCTCGGCGAGCACCGTGATGGGCAGGGTGGAGGTGTTGGAGCAGAGCAGCGCGTCGGGCTCGACGATGTCCTGGATCTCCTGGAACACCTTGTGCTTGAGCGCGGTGTCCTCGAAGACCGCCTCGATCACCGCGTCGCATCCCGCGAGGTCGGCGGGGTCGGCGGTCGGGGTGATCCGGGCGAGCAGCGCGTCCCGCTCGGCCTCGGTCGTACGGCCCCGGGAGAGCGCTTTGGCGAGCAGCTTCCCGGAGTACGCCTTCCCCTTCTCGGCGGCCTCCCCGGACACGTCCTTCAGGACGACGTCGATTCCGGCCCGCGCACAGGAGTACGCGATGCCCGCGCCCATCATTCCGGCGCCGAGGACGGCGACCTTCCGTACGGTGCGCGGCGCGATGTCCTGGGGGCGGCCGGCGCCCGAGTTGACGGCCTGGAGGTCGAAGAAGAACGCCTGCATCATGTTCTTCGCGGTCTGGCCGGTGACCAGTTCGGCGAAGTAGCGGGCCTCGATGGTCTGCGCGGTCTCGAAGTCGACCTGGGACCCCTCGACGGCCGCCGCGAGGATATTGCGCGGCGCCGGATAGGGGGCGCCCGCCGTCTGCTTCTTCAGGGTGGCGGGGAACGCGGGCAGATTCGCGGCGAAGCGGGGACTGGACGGCGTACCGCCGGGGATCTTGTAGCCCTTGACGTCCCACGGCTGGGACGACTCGGGGTGGGCGTCGATGAAGGCGCGGGCGCGCGCCAGCATCTCGTCCCCGGTGGCGGCGAGTTCGTGGACCAGCCCGTTGTCGAGGGCGCGCCTCGGGGTGTACTGGGTGCCCTGGAGCAGTACCTTGAGCAGCGCGTCGGCGACGCCCATCAGCCGTACGGTACGGGTGACCCCGCCGCCCGCGGGCAGCAGTCCGAGCGTCACCTCGGGCAGCCCGATCCTGGAGCCGGGCGCGTCCAGCGCGATCCGGTGGTGGCAGGCCAGCGCGATCTCGTAACCGCCGCCCAGGGCCGTGCCGTTGAGGGCCGCGACGACGGGCTTGCCGAGGGTCTCGATACGGCGCAGGGCGCGCTTCATGGCCATGCTGCTCTCGAAGACCTGCCCGGCGTCGGCCGGACCGAGCTTGATCATGTCCTTGAGGTCGCCGCCCGCGAAGAAGGTCTTCTTCGCGGAGGTGACGATGATGCCGCGGATGCTGTCCTTCTCGGCCTCCGCGCGGTCGGCGATCGCCGCGATGGACTGCCGGAACGCCTGGTTCATGGTGTTGGCGGACTGGACGGGGTCGTCGAGGACGAGGGTGACGACGCCGGTCGCGTCCTGCTCCCAGCGAATCGCCGGGGAGGCCGGGGTGGTGGACTCGCTCATACTGCTGCTCCGTATCGGGGGAATCCGGACGGGGTCCGGGCGGGGTCCGGGCGGGCGGGGAGTACGGGCCGTCAGAGGCGTTCCACGATGGTGGCGACCCCCATTCCGCCGCCGACGCAGAGCGTGGCGAGGCCGTACCGCTTGTCCTGGCGCTCCAGTTCGTCCACGAGGGTGCCGAGGATCATCGCGCCGGTGGCCCCGAGCGGATGGCCGAGCGCGATGGCGCCGCCGTTGACATTGACCTTGTCCAGCGAGAGGCCCATCTCGCCGACGAAGCGCAGGACGACCGCCGCGAAGGCTTCATTGATCTCGACGAGATCGATGTCGTCGATGGTCAGCCCGGCCTTGGCGAGTGCCTTGCGGCTGGCGGGGGCGGGACCGGTCAGCATGATGGTCGGCTCGGAGCCGGAGACGGCCGCGGAGACGATCCGGGCGCGGGGCGTGAGGCCGTAGCGCTCGCCGGTCTCGCGGGAGCCGATGGCGACCAGCGCGGCGCCGTCCACGATGCCGGACGAGTTGCCCGCGTGGTGGACGTGGTCGATCGTCTCGACCCAGTGGTACTTCTGGAGGACGACGGCGTCGAATCCGCCCGCCTCGCCGATCGCGGCGAACGACGGCTTCAGGGCGGCGAGCGAGTCGGCGGTGGTGCCGGGGCGCATGTGCTCGTCGTGGTCGAGGACGGTGAGCCCGTTGCGGTCGAGGACGGGCACGACCGAGCGCTCGAAGCGGCCCTCCTTCCACGCGGTGGCCGCCCGCTCCTGGGACAGCGCGGCGTACTCGTCCACGTCGCGCCTGCTGAAGCCGCCGAGGGTGGCGATCAGGTCGGCGCCGATGCCCTGCGGGGCGAAGCCCGTCGCGAAGCTGGTCATCGGGTCCATCGCCCAGGCGCCGCCGTCGGAGCCCATCGGCACCCGCGACATCGACTCGACGCCGCCCGCGAGGATCAGATCCTCCCAGCCGGAGCGGATCTTGGCGGCGGCCAGATTGACGGCCTCCAGACCGGAGGCGCAGAAGCGGTTCTCCTGTACGCCGGCGACGGAGTCGGGCAGCCCGGCGGCGACGGCCGCGATCCGGGCGATGTCCGAGCCCTGGTCACCGAGCGGGCTCACCACTCCCAGCACGATGTCATCGATCGCCGCCGGGTCGAGCCCGGGGAAGCGGCGGCGCAGCTCATGGATCAGTCCGACGACGAGATCGATCGGCTTCGTGCCGTGCAGGGCGCCATGGGCCTTGCCCCGGCCCCGCGGGGTGCGGATCGCGTCGTAGACGAACGCTTCGGTACTCACGGCGACTGCCTTTCGGGTAGGGGAGGCGAACAGAACGGTGGGGGGGTCAGGTGTGCGGATCCGGAGAGAGGAGCGAGCGGCCGATGATCTCCTTCATGATCTCGGTCGTACCGCCGTAGATCGTCTGTATCCGGCTGTCGGTGAAGGCCCTGGCGACCGGATACTCCGTCATATAGCCGTAGCCGCCGTGCAGTTGAACACAGCGGTCGGCGATCCGCTTCTGGAGTTCGGTGGCCCACCACTTGGCCATCGAGGCGTGGACGGCGTCGAGTTCGCCGACCGAGTGATCGGTGATGCAGCGGTCGAGGAAGGAGCGGGTGACGGCGCACTCGGTGGCCATCTCCGCGATCTCGAAGCGTATGTGCTGGAGTTGGGCGAGCGGCCGTCCGAACGCCTCCCGCTCCTTCACATAACGCGTGGTGATCTCCAGCAGATGCTCGGCGCCCGCGGTCGCGGCCATCGCGATATGCAGCCGCTCCTGGGCCAGATGGGTCATCAGATGGCCGAAGGCGCCGTGGAGTTCGCCGAGCAGGTTCTCCTTGGGGACCCGGACGTCGTGGAAGAACAGTTCGGCGGTGTCCTGGGACTTCTGGCCGATCTTGTCGAGGTTCCGGCCGCGTCCGAACCCGTCCGTGCCACGCTCGACGACCAGCAGGGACAGCCCCTTCGCACCGCCCTCGGGGGTCGTCCGCGCGACCACGATCACCAGATCGGCGAGGATGCCGTTGGAGATGAAGGTCTTCGAGCCGTTGAGCAGCCAGTGGTCGCCGCGGTCCTCGGCGGCGGTGCGGATGCCCTGAAGATCGGAGCCCGCGCCCGGTTCCGTCATCGCGATGGCGGTGATGGTCTCGCCGGAGCAGAAGCCGGGCAGCCAGCGCCGCTTCTGCTCCTCCGTGCCCAGGGTGGTGAGGTAGGGGCCGATCATGTCGTTGTGCAGGCCGATCGCCAGCCCGGCGGCGCCCGCGCGGGTGAACTCCTCGGCGAGGACGGCGCTGTAGCGGAAGTCGGTGGTGCCGCCGCCTCCGTACTCCTCGGGGACGGCGAGCCCCAGCAGCCCCTGCCGGCCCGCCGCGAGCCATGCCTCACGGCTCACGATCCCGTCCTTCTCCCACTGTCCGTAGTGCGGCAGTACCTCCTTGGCCAGGAAGGTACGGACGGTCGCGCGGAACGCCTCGTGCTCGGCGGCGAAGATCTGGCGCTTCAACTCAGCTGCCCTCCTTGGTGCGTTCGGGCTCGGCGTGGCCGGGAGTGGCGCGTAGGGCCTCGGGGCGTACGGCCTCGGGGCGTACGGGCAGATCCCAGTCGCGGGTCACCTCGGCGGTGTCCGCGCCGGGCCGCGCGGGCGGGCGGCGCACCGACCCGGGAGTGACGGAGAACCTCGGCGCGGGGGCGGGCTGGGTGAGCCCCGCGTGGTCGGTGAAGGTGCCGCGGGCCGCCAGATGGGGGTGGGCCGGGGCCTCGCGCAGGGAGAGCACCGGCGCGACACAGGCGTCGGAACCCTCGAAGACCGCCGTCCACTCCTCGCGGGTCTTCGTCCTGAACCGGGCCGCGACCGCCTCGCGCAGCTCGTCCCAGCGCCCGAAGTCCTTGCGCGGCGGAAGCTCTTCGGCGATGCCCAGCAGTTCCACGAACTCGTTGTAGAACCGCTGCTCCAGCGCGCCGACCGCCATGTACTCACCGTCGGCGGTCTCGTACGACCCGTAGAACGGACTGCCTCCGTCGAGCAGATTGGCACCCCGGCGGTCCTGCCAGCCGCCCGCGCCCATCATGGCGTGGATCATGGTGGTGAGATGGGTGGTGCCGTCCACGATCGCCGCGTCCACCACCTGTCCCGTGCCGTCGGGCGTACGCGCGTGCTGGAGCGCGGCGAGGATCCCGATGACCAGATAGAGCGAGCCGCCCGCGTAGTCGCCGAGGAGGTTCGCCGGGAGCGCGGGGGGCTCCCCGGCCGTGCCGATCATGGAGAGCGCGCCGGTGACGGCGATATAGCCGATGTCGTGCCCGGCACGCTCGGCGAGCGGGCCGTCCTGGCCCCAGCCGGTCATGCGCCCGTACACCAGCCGCGGGTTGCGGTCCAGGCACTCCCGGGGGCCGACGCCGAGCCGCTCGGCGACCCCCGGCCGGTAGCCCTCGATGAGTACGTCGGCGCGCTCGGCCAGATCGAGGACGCGGGCCGCGCCGTCCTCGGACTTGAGATCGATCAGAACGGAGCGCTTGTTGCGGTTGGTCAGGTCGTACGCCGGATCGATACCGAGCCCCGCGCCGCCGGGACGGTCGACCCGTACGACATCGGCGCCGAGATCGGCGAGGGTCATCGCGGCGAAGGGGCCGGGGCCGATACCGGCCAGCTCGACCACCCGCACACCCGTCAGCGGACCGTTTCCTGCGGCTGCCATATAAGGGCCTCTCCCGGCTCCCGGCACTGTGTGACACAACTGATGTAACAGCAGTGATGCTAAGAACGTGTTCCACTCCGCACAACCCCTCGGGCCGAGCAAGCGCTTAGTTCTCTGTCGAGCCTATGCCGACCCGGACCGGTTCGCGATGAGCGTTCCCGCCGGGCTGCCGTCCGATCTCACGCTAGCGTCGGGCGGGGCACTAGTCTCGGCCACCGGCAATGGCGCGGGGCGAACGGCGGAGGAGCCAATGACCAGGAGGCACGGGACGGAGCGCCCGTACGACATCGTGCTCTTCGGAGCGACCGGCTTCGTGGGGACGCTGACCGCGGAGTATCTCGCGGCCCACGCGCCGGAGAACTGCCGCTGGGCCATCGCGGGCCGCGACCGCGCCCGGCTGGAGCGGCTGCGGGAACGGCTCACCGCGCTCAATCCGGGCTGCGCCGTGCTCCCCGTACTCCAGGCCGACTCGGCGGACCCCGAGTCGCTGCGGGCCCTCGCCGAGTCCGCGCGGGTCGTCGCGTCGACCGTCGGGCCGTATCTCTGGTACGGGGAGGGGCTCGTCGCGGCGTGTGCGGAGGCGGGGACGGACTACGCGGACCTGTGCGGCGAGGCGGAGTTCCTGGACCGGATGTACCCGCGGTACGACGTCCGCGCCCGGGAGACCGGGGCGCGGCTCGTGCACGCCTGCGGCTTCGACGCGGTACCCAGCGATCTGGGCACGTACCTCACCGTCCAGCGGCTGCCGGAGGACGTACCGCTGCGCGTGGACGCGTTCGTACGCTCCAACGCCCTCTTCTCCGGCGGAACGCTCGCTTCCGTGATGACGGTCATGAGCCGCGGCCGGCAGTCGCTGCACGCCGCGCGGGAGCGGCGGCTGTACGAGCCGAGGCAGCTCGACCGCCGCGTGCGGGGGTCCCTCGGCGCACCGCACTTCAGCCGGGAGACCGGGTACTGGGCGCTGCCGCTGCCGACGCTCGACGCACAGGTGGTGGCGCGCTCGGCAGCCGCGCTGCCGCGCTACGGCCCCGATTTCCGCTACCGCTACTTCGCCGGGGTGAAGACGCTGCCGGTGGCGCTGGGCGGGACCGCGGCGGCCGGGGTGGGCGTCGCGCTGGCCCAACTGCCCCCGGTCCGGAGCTGGTTGAGGCGACGGTTCGAGTCGGGCACCGGCCCCGGCCCGGAACGCAGGCAGGCGAGCAGCTTCACGCTGCGCCTGGTGGGCACGGGCGGCGGCCACCGGGTCTTCACCGAGGTCTCGGGCGGCGACCCCGGCTATGACGAGTCGGCGAAGATGCTGGCCGAGTCGGCGCTCTCGCTCGCCCTGGACGAACTGCCCGACACCTCGGGCCAGGTGACCCCGGCGGTGGCGATGGGCGACGCGCTGCTGGGACGGCTGCGGGCGGCGGGGATGGGGTTCAGGATCGTGGACGCGCACGAGCTGGACGCGTCGGCCTGATCCGCGAAGACCGGCCGGGCGGGACCTGGACGAGTAAGTCCGAAGTCCCGTCTGCCCGGAGGGGGCGGACGACGCCACTTCGGACCTACTCGGCTAGCCGGTCGCCTCGCGCAGCGCGCGGCGGCAGAGCGCGTCGGCCCGCCGGGTGGACTCGGGAAGGCGGTAGTCGCGCGCCAGTCGCAGTGTGTGCGCGCAGGCGTTGGCGAGGTCGACGCGATGGCCGACCGAGACGAACACCGGCTTGACGCCCTCCTGCGTCCGCAGCGCGCGCCCCACCTCCTCGCCGTCGTCGGCCAGCAGCGGCGAGGAGTCCCCGCGCCGGCCGCCGGGCTGCTCGTACGAGAACGTGAACGGGTTCTTCGCCACGCCGATCACCGGCAGACCGGTGATCACCCCGAGGTGCGCGGCGAGCCCGAAGCGCCGCGGATGGGCCCGGCCGTAGCCGTCGCAGACGACGAGACCCGGGTCCGAGGTGAGCGCTTCGAGGGCGGCCAGGACGGTGGGGATCTCGCGGAAGGCCAGCAGTCCGGGTACGTACGGGAAGGCGACCGTACCGACGGCCGTGGCCTCCTCGACAACGGCGAGGGTGGCGGCGTCGAGCACGACGGCCGCGGCGGCGACGACATCCCGCGCGTCGTCGTACGCCACGTCCACCCCCGTCACCAGCCCGGTACCGGGCGGCGGTCCCGGCTCGTCCCGTACGACCAGACCGCGCAGCTCGTCCTGGATGGCGCGGGCCTCGGCCTCGTCCTCGGGTGTTCTGATCATCCGCATGGTGATCACACCTTAGGCCGTGCCCGGCCCCGGGCAGGGGCCGTCGTCAGCAGATCTCGCCCGGCCGCGCCGCCGTCGCTCTGAGCAGGTCCCGCACCAGGTCGAAGTCGATGTTCTCCGGTCTGCGGAACCGCAGGCAGCCCTTGCCCATGTCCTGCCCGGCCAGCCGTTCCCCGAACGCCTCGCGGACATCGCCGCGCATGAGGTAGAAGGAGATGTACTGCTTCTGGCTGGCGAACGCGATCTCGGCGGCGCCGTTCCGCTCGTACGCGGGCATCCCGTACGCCATGACCTCGTCGAAGCCCTCCAGCTCCGCCCGGCACAGCCGTCGCAGCCTGGCCAGAGCGTCCCTGCGCTCCTCGGGCACCTCCGCCAGATAGCCGGCCACATCGTTCGCCTCGCTCCGCACCATTCCAGAAGGCTATGCCGGATTCGAAGCCCCGTACGCACAGCGCGGGAGACCGGCCGCCGCACGGTGACACAGCTCACTCCCGTTTTGGAGCACGTATCGCGGCGCTCCGCCGTCTTTCTCCTTAGAAGGAGACCTCATCCAGGTCCGGCGAAGGGGAGCAGACCATGACGCTCGTCATTGAACAGGCCGTACAGGCCCGGCTGGTCGCGACCGTTCCCCGGCTGGAGACCGTGCCCGCGACCCTGCGCTACGACCGGGCGGACCCCTTCGCCGTACGCATGGCGTTCCCGCCCCCGGCGACACTGGAGGGCACCGAGGTGACCTGGGAATTCTCCCGTGAGCTGCTGGTGACGGGCATGACCGAGCCGGTCGGGGTCGGGGACGTACGGGTGCGGCCCTTCGGGTACGGCCGTACGGTGCTGGAGTTCCACGCTCCCGAGGGCACCGCGATGGTCCATCTGCGCACCTCGGAGCTGCGGCGTTTCCTGGAGCGCGCGGAGGATGTCGTCCCGGCCGGTCACGAGCATCTCTATCTGGATCTCGACCACGACCTGACCGAGCTGCTGCGCGACGCCTGCTGAGCCCACGCCCGCGCCCGCGCCTACGTATCCGTACCCCCGCGGCCTTAATCGCGTTGACGACCCCGAGCCCCCTCCCTACGGTGGGGGCCGTTGTCCTGTTGTCGCCGATTGGAGTAGGACGTTGCTCTTCTGAGGTCCTGAGACACCGCTGCCGCACAGCCTCCGCCGGTTCTTCCGGCCGTTGTGCGCCTCGTGTGTGACCTCGGCTGCCGAGCTGTCCTGCCCGCCCGTCCGGGATCCTCCCTCTCGCGGTGTCTCCATCCGTTGCCCTGCACACCATGACCCCCCGCGGCGACCGGAGACCTTATGTCTACTTCCCCCACCTTCATCACCTGCACCGCTCTCTCGTTCACCTGGCCCGACGGGACCGGTGTGTTCGATGGCTTCCAACTGGCCGTCGGCCCAGGCAGAACGGGCCTGATCGGACTCAACGGGGCAGGAAAGTCAACGCTGTTGCGGCTGATCGCGGGCGAACTGGCCCCGGCCGACGGCACGATCAAGGTCGCCGGCGAGATCGGTTATCTGCCGCAGACCGTGGTACTCGACACCGCACTGCGGGTGGACGAGGCCCTCGGGATCGCCGCGGCGCGTACCGCGCTGCACGCCATCGAGGCGGGCGACGCGAGCGAGGAGCACTTCACCGCCGTCGGCGACGACTGGGACGTCGAGGAGCGGGCCCATGCCGCCCTCGCCCAGCTCGGCCTCGGGCATCTCGGTCTCGACCGGACCATCGGCGAGATGTCCGGCGGCGAGTGCGTGCTGCTCCGGCTGGCCGCGCTCCTGCTGGCAGCCCCCGCGGTGCTGCTGCTCGACGAGCCGACGAACAACCTCGATCTGCACGCGCGGCGGCGGCTGTACGACGCGGTCGACAGCTGGTCCGGTGTGATGGTCGTGGTCAGCCATGACCGTGAACTCCTCGAACGCGTCGACCAGATCGCCGATCTGCGGGACGGCGAGGTGCGGTGGTACGGCGGCAACTACACGGCGTACGAGGAGACGCTCGCCCAGGAACAGGAGGCGGCCGAACGCATGGTGCGGGTCGCGGAGGCCGACGTACAGCGGCAGAAGCGCGAACTGGCCGACGCGCAGCAGAAGTTGGCCAAGCGTGTGAGGTACGGACAGAAGATGTACGACAGCAAGCGGGAGCCCCGGGCGGTGATGAGAATGCGCAAGCGCACCGCCCAGGAGTCCGCGGGCAAGCACCGCATCCTGCACACCGAGCGGCTGGCCGAGGCGAGGGAGCGCCTGGACGAAGCGGTGGACGCGGTACGGGACGACGACGAGATCCGTATCGAACTGCCGCGCACCACGGTCCATCCCGGCAGCGACGTGCTCACCCTGCGCGAGCTGCGACTGCGGTACGGGGCCGAGGCCAGGGGCCAGTTCGAGATCCGCGGCCCCGAGCGGATCGCGCTCGTCGGCCGCAACGGCTCGGGCAAGACCACCCTGCTGCGTACGGTCGCCGGGGAGCTGGCGCCGGCCTCCGGTGAGGCGCTGGCGCACGTTCCGCTGCGCTTTCTGCCGCAGCGGCTGGATGTCCTCGACGACACGCTGAGTGTGGTGGAGAATGTCGCGCGGTTCGCGCCCGGGGCGACGAACAACATGATCAGGGCGCGGCTGGCGCGTTTCCTGTTCCGGGGCGCGCGCGCCGACCAGCCGGCCGGGACCCTCTCCGGCGGGGAGCGTTTCCGGGCCTCGCTCGCCGCGCTGCTGCTCGCGGAGCCGGCGCCGCGGCTGCTGATGCTGGACGAGCCGACGAACAATCTCGACATGGCCGGGGTGCGCCGGCTCACGGCCGCCCTGGAGTCCTACGAGGGCGCGCTGATCGTGGCGAGCCATGATGTGCCGTTCCTGGAGTCGCTCGGCATCACCCGCTGGCTGCTGCTCGACGGAGAACTGCGCGACACCACCGCCGAGGAGGTACGGGAGGGGGCGCCGCCGAAGCCGTAGGCCCAGCCGGACGCCGACCGGGAAAACCCGACGGAAGATGTCGGGATTCCCCGTTAGCGTCGGGGCATGCCACAGAACATCACCATCACGGGTGCCCGTGAGAACAACCTCCGGGACGTGTCCCTCACCATTCCGAAGGGCAAGATCACCGTCTTCACCGGGGTGTCGGGATCGGGCAAGTCCTCGATCGTCTTCGACACCGTCGCGGTGGAGTCGCAGCGCCAACTGAACGAGACCTTCAGCTCGTTCATCAGAAGTTACCTGCCGAAGTACGAGCGCCCGCACGTCGACGGGATCGACGATCTCTCGGTGGCGATCGTCGTCGACCAGAAACCGATCGGCGGCAATGTCCGGTCCACGGTCGGCACGATGACGGACATCTACTCGGTGATCCGGGTGCTGTTCTCACGCCATGGCGTCCCGAGCGCGGGGGCGGCGACCGCGTACTCCTTCAACGACCCGTCGGGGATGTGCCCGGCCTGTGACGGGGTGGGCCGGGTGGTGGCGCTCGACATCGACCGGGCGATCGACTGGTCCAAGTCGCTGGACGAGGGCGCGCTGCTGCTGCCGGGACTCTCGGTGAACAGCTGGGAGTGGAGTCTGTACGCGGATTCCGGCCGCTTCGACCGTACGAAGCCGCTCGGCGAGTACACCGACGAGGAGCGTGAAATGCTCCTGCACGGCGGAGACTTCAAGGTACGGATCGAGGTGAAGTCGGGCTCGGTCGATATGCGGTTCGAGGGAATCGTCTCCCGCTTCACCCGGCTCTTCCTCAAGCGTGACACCGCCAACCTCTCCGAGAAGCGCAAGGAGGCGGCGGCGCGCTTCACGGTGGAGCGGCTGTGCGAGGCGTGCGGCGGGGCGCGCCTCAACGAGGCCGCGCTCGCCTCCCGGATCGACGGGCTGAGCATCGCCGATCACACGCGTATGGAGGTCGCCGATCTGGTCGAGGTGCTCGGCCGGATAGACGATCCGGTGGCGACCCCGATCGCGGCTGCCGCCCGTGAACGGCTGGAGCGGCTGGTCGGGATCGGGCTCGGCTATCTCAGTCTGGACCGGGAGACCACCACACTGTCCGGCGGTGAGGGCCAGCGGCTCAAGATGGTGCGCCATCTGGGGAGTTCACTGACCGGCCTCACCTTCATCTTCGACGAGCCGAGTGTGGGCCTGCATCCGCGCGATGTCGGCCGGCTGAACGATCTGCTGGTACGGCTGCGCGACAAGGGCAATACGGTGCTGGTGGTGGAGCACGACCCGGATGTGATGGCGATCGCGGACCATGTCGTCGACATGGGTCCGAAGGCCGGGACGGACGGCGGCCAGGTCGTCTACGAGGGCCCGGTGGACGCGCTCCGGGAGGCCGATACGCTCACCGGCCGCTGTCTGCGCCGCCGTACGCCCGTCAAGGAGTCGTTCCGCTCCCCCGCCGGCTGGCTTCCGGTGACCGGCGCGGCGCTGCACAACCTCAAGGGCATCGACGTACGGTTCCCGACCGGTGTGCTCACGGCGGTGACCGGGGTCGCGGGGTCCGGAAAGTCGACACTGATCTCGGAGGTGTTCACGGCGGCGTACCCGGAGGCGATCGTCATCGACCAGGGCGCCATCACCGCCTCGTCCCGCTCCACGCCCGCCTCGTACCTCGGCATCATGGACACCGTGCGCAAGATCTTCGCCAAGGAGAACGGGGTCGCGCCGGGGCTGTTCAGCTTCAACTCCTCGGGGGCGTGCGGGGAGTGCTCGGGACGCGGGCTGATCTACACCGATCTCGCGTTCATGGACCCGGTGACCACGACCTGCCAGGCGTGCGAGGGACGGCGCTTCCACGACGAGGTGCTGCGGCACACCGTACGGGGCCGCTCCATCGTCGACGTACTGGACATGACGGCGGCGGTGGCCATGGAGTTCATCGAGGACAGGGCGCTGCTGCGGAAGCTGCGTACGCTCAATGACGTCGGGCTGACCTATCTCACCCTCGGCCGGCCGCTCAGCTCGCTCTCCGGCGGCGAGCGCCAGCGCATCAAGCTGGCCACCCAACTGCACCGCACGGGCAGTGTGTACGTACTCGACGAGCCGACCACCGGGCTGCACATGGCGGACGTGGACACACTGGTGGCGCTGCTGGACCGGCTGGTCGACGCCGGGAACTCGGTGATCTGCGTCGAACACAACATGGATGTGGTCAAACGCGCGGACTGGGTGATCGATCTCGGTCCCGACGGCGGCAAGCACGGCGGTGAGATCGTCTTCGAGGGCACTCCGCGGCAACTGCTGGAGCACCCCAAGTCCTTCACCGCCGAATATCTGCGCCGCGAGCTGGAGGGGACCCCGCTTCCGGGCGCCTGAGCCGGGAGGTGCGGATCCCGCACGCCGTACCTGCCCTTCGCGCTGTACCTGTCCCTCACCCCATTACCCCTCACCGATCCGGAGACTCGCCCGTGCCCAGCAGGAAAGCCCTGATCCGACGCCCGAGCCCGCGCCTCGCCGAGGGGCTGGTCACCCATATCGCACGCACCCCCGTCGATACGGAACTCGCGCTGCACCAGTGGGAGCGGTACACCGAAACGCTGCGCGCGCACGGCTGGGAGACCGTGGAGGTGGCCCCGGCGGACGACTGCCCGGACGGGGTGTTCGTCGAGGACACCGTCGTGATGTTCCGGAACGTCGCGCTCATCAACCGGCCGGGCGCCCTCTCCCGCCGACCCGAAACACCCGGTGTGGAGGTGGAGTTGGCCCGGCTCGGCTGCTCGGTGCGGCACGTACGGGAGCCGGGCACGCTCGACGGCGGGGATGTCCTGAAGACCGGCGACACGGTGTACGTGGGGCAGGGCGGCCGGACGAACGCGGCGGGCATCCAGCAACTGCGCGCGGCCTTCGAGCCGCTGGGGGCGCGGGTCGTCGCCGTACCCCTGCGTACCGTGCTGCATCTCAAGTCGGCCGTGACGGCTCTGCCGGACTCCACCGTCATCGGTTACGAGCCGCTGGTGGACACCCCGTCCGTCTTCCCGCGCTTTCTGCCCGTGCCCGAGGAGCCGGGCGCTCATGTGGTGCTGCTCGGCGGCGGAAAACTGCTGATGGCCGCGAGCGCCCCGAGGAGCGCGGAGCTGTTCGCGCGGCTCGGTTATGAGCCGGTACCGGTCGATATCAGCGAGTACGAGAAGCTCGAAGGGTGCGTGACCTGTCTCTCTGTGCGCCTTCGCGACCTGTCTGACCTGCGCGCATGACCGAGCGTAGGGATGTTCGACGCTCCCGGGCTTGGCCTTCGCCTTACCGCGGCCTTAACCTACGGTGTCGTAACCTACGAACCCGTAGGTAAATCTCCCGTCCCCCCTGGAGCACCCGTGTCGATCACCTCTCCCCACCTCGGCAGTTCGGACGCGTGGACCGACGCCCGACTGCTGTACGCGCTGGAAGAGGTGGTGGAGAAGGAACTCAACCGCCATCTCAAGGTCGCCAAGGACTGGATGCCGCACGAGTACGTGCCGTGGGCCGACGGCCGCAACTTCCCGGGCGTCTTCGAGGACGGCGAGGCCTGGGACCCCGAGCAGTCGAAGGTCACCGACATAGGCAAGATCGCGCTCGTGGTCAATCTGCTGACCGAGGACAACCTCCCCAGCTACCACCACGAGATCGCCAGCCTCTTCGGCCGCGACGGCGCCTGGGGCACCTGGGTGCACCGCTGGACCGCGGAGGAGGGCCGGCACGGCATCGTGATGCGGGACTATCTGCTCACCTCGCGGGCCGTCGACCCGGACAAGCTGGAGCGGTTCCGGATGGCGCACATGTCGGAGGGCTTCGAGTCCGACAACCGCCATTCCATGCTGCACTCCGTCGCGTATGTCGCCTTCCAGGAGCTGGCGACCCGGGTCTCGCACCGCAACACCGGCCACCAGTCGGGCGACCCGGTCTGTGACCGGATGCTGGCGCGGATCGCCACGGACGAGAACCTGCACATGGTCTTCTACCGGAATCTGCTGGGCGCGGCCTTCGAGATCGCCCCGGATCTGACCATGCAGTCCGTCCGCGATGTCGTCGTGAACTTCCGGATGCCCGGACACGGCATGCCCGGCTTCGAGCGCGCCGCCGCGCAGATGGCCATAGGCGAGATCTACAACATGCGGATCCACCACGACGACGTGCTCCAGCCGGTGCTGCGCTACCTGAAGGTCCTGGAGATCGACGGGCTGGGCCCGGAGGGGCTGAAGGCGCAGGAGGAGCTGGGTATGTACATGGGCGGTCTGGACAGCGAGGCGAGCAAGTTCGACGAGAAGCTCGCCGCGCGCAAGGCGCGGATGGCGGCACGCGCCGCGGGCTGATGCGGCCGGCGGCCTCCGTACCGGCTGCCCAAATCGTCGCCGTCGCCGTGATCTCCGGCGGCGGCGACGATGCGTGTACGCGCCCCGTTCAGCTGCTGTGAAGGCCGGCCGCGTCGCGCCGGAGGTTCTGTCGTTCCTTCTCCGAGAGGCCGCCCCAGACCCCGAATCGCTCGTCATTGGCGAGTGCGTACTGGAGGCAGGCCACCCGGCCCTCGCAGGCGCCGCAGAGCCGCTTGGCCTCGCGGGTGGAGGAGCCGGGAGCGGGGAAGAAGAATTCCGGCCCGGTCTGTGCGCACAACGCGCTCTCCTGCCAGGAGAGTTCGTGCTCGCTGCGGTCCGTCGTGACGGTCGTGACGGTCGTGCTGGTGGTGCTGTTGATCGGCATGCCGGACAGGTTGCCCGGCCGCGATAAACAGGTGATTGACGAACGGTCAACGCGACGGGCCGGTGCGGACCGGGCGTCTTCAGCGCCGGTGCCGGACCGGACGTCTCCCACGCCGGTGCGGTACGGGCGTCTCCCGCGCCGGTGCGGTACGGGCGTCTCCCGCGCCGCCGTCAGCCGGTCTGGTCCACGCCCTGCATCAGCGCGAACCGCGTCCCGGACGGATCGGCGAGCTTCGCGAACCGCCCGACGCCCTCGATATCGGTCGGCGCCACCCGGACCTTACCGCCCAGCTTCCGCGCGGCCGTTACTGAAGCGTCGCAGTCCGTGACCGCAAAGTACAGGAGCCAGTGCGGTCCCGTGTCGGACTCCGCGGGGTCGGTGCCGATCGGCACGAAGCCACCGAACATGCCCTGGGCGCCCTGACCTGCGGGGCTCACCATCCGATAGCTGCCGTTTCCGTCCGGCATCGGCATGCTCGTGGTCTCCCAGCCGAAGACCGAGTTGTAGAAGCGGTACGCGGCGTCCTCGTCCGGGGTGTACAGCTCGCCCCAGCAGATACTGCCCGGCTCGTTGACGGCGTCCAGGCCCTTGTTCTTGCCCGGCTGCCAGACCGAGAAGCCCGCGCCCGACGGATCGGTGAAGACCGCCATCCTGCCGAGGTCCATGACGTCCATCGGCTCGAAGATCACGAAACCGCCGCCCTGTTGAACGGACTTGGCCGTGGCATCGGCGTCGGGCGTCTGGAAGTACAAGGACCAGGACGGCGGAGCCTGACCCGGCTCCACGGGCATGACGCCGGCTGCCGTCCTGCCGTTCAGCTGGAACAGGCCGTAGCCGCCCGCGTCCGGGCCGGCGGACACGAAATCCCAGCCGAAAATGCCTTTGTAGAAGGCGGTCGCGCCCTCGATATCGGGGGTGCCGAGGTCGATCCACACCGGGGAACCAGTGACAAAGGGGGTGCTGACCATGGCGCGCTCCTTCATGGGATCCCATAGCTCTCTCTCCTGTCCGAGTCTCCTCCGCGCACGACGCCCTCGCATGTGCTGCCGGGCGGCCCCGGGCAGGAGGCCGCACGATCGTGCGTTCAGTAGAGTGGGACGATGAGCGGCACACGTGGCGACGGCGACGGACACGCGCGGGTCCGTGCGGGGAGGCGCGGTATCGACGGGCGCGGTACTGACGGGCGCGGTGCCGACGGACGCGGTACTGACGGGCGCGTCGAGCGTGGCAATCAGACCCGGCGGCTGGTGCTCGACCGCACGATGGACATCGCGTCGGTCGAGGGGCTGGAAGGGCTCTCCCTCGGTCGTATCGCCACCGAGCTGAAGCTGAGCAAGAGCGGTGTCTTCGCCCTCTTCGGCTCGAAGGAGGAGCTTCAGCTGGCGACGGTACGGGCGGCCACCGATGTCTACGCCACGCATGTCGTCCGGCCGACGCGCGAACTTCCCCCGGGCGCCGGGCGGGTGTGGGCGCTGTGCCACAACTGGCTGACGTACTCCTCGAACCGGGTCTTCACCGGTGGCTGCTTCTTCTACGCCGTCTCCGCCGAGTTCGACGCCCGCAGCGGCCCGGTGCACGACGCGATCGCCACTTCCCTGGACGACTGGGTGAGTTATGTGGAGCGCACCATCGAGAAGGCGCGGCTCGCGGGTGGCTTCGGGGCTGAACTGGACGTGCCACAGCTGGCGTTCGAGATCATCGCGCTGATGGAGGCGGCCAACGCCAAGTCCGTACTGCACGACGACGAGAGTGCGTACGAGAGGGCGGCCCGGGGCATTCTGACCCGGCTGCGCGCCGCCGCGACCGACCCGGCCGCCCTCCCGGAAGCCCCCGGCTTCGGGCGGGACGTCCGGGCGTCAGGGGCGAAGACGTCGTGGCCGAAGGCATCGGGGCCGGAGACGTCGGGAGCCAAGACGTCGGGGGCCAAGACGTCGGGCGCGAGGGCATCAGAGGACAGCTGATCCGGGGCGCGGGGCGGCGTCCCGTACGACCGGCTCGTCCGATGGCTCTGACGAGGCGGCGTGCTGCCTCGCCTGGCGTACGAAGTCCACGGCGGCGGCGACCACTTCGGGGTCGCCGAGGATCCGCCGGTGGCCGAGCCCCCGGGTGACGACCAGCCGTGCGCCCTCCCCGTACGCGCGGGAGAGGGCCCGGGACTGGCCGACCGGCACCAGTTCGTCATGCTCGTCGTGGAAGAGCAGCACAGGGACGCCGATCTCCTCAGGGCGGTACGAGGCGTTGAGGCGCCGCCAGATGTCCGGGTCCCCAGGGAACATGACCCGCTCGACATAACCACGCATGTCGCGGGCTATGCGCTCGCGCAGACCGAGCAGCGTACGGAACGCGTCGATGATCCAGCTGAATTCGGCGACTCCGCCGATCCCGACCACCCGGCGCGCCCGCACGCCGCCACGCAGGGCGAAGAACGTCGCGAGCACGCCGAACGAGTGGGCGATGACGGCCTCGAACCTGCCGTGCTCGGCGTGCAACTGCCGGATGATCTCCCGGTATTCGACGATCGAGGTGTTACGCCCCGAGGAGGCGCCGTGCGCCGGGGCGTCGAACGCGATCGGACTGTACCCCTGCTCGCGCAACGCCGTGACGAATGCCCCGAACCGCGCGGCGCGCGACTTCCAGCCGTGCACGAGCAGCACGGGGCGCGTGCCGTCGCCCCACTGGTAGGTCACGACGGACTTGCCGTTCACGGTGAGCTGTCCGGTACGGGCGTCGGCGAGCGGATCGCTCTCCCCCGGGCGGAGGGGACTGCGACCTGCGGGATGGAGGGAGATGGCGAACGCGGCACGT
The DNA here is from genome assembly GCF_042790125.1 of Streptomyces scopuliridis. GTDB lineage: Bacteria > Actinomycetota > Actinomycetes > Streptomycetales > Streptomycetaceae > Streptomyces > Streptomyces scopuliridis_A. The sequence continues at coordinate 442,901 of NZ_JBHTZS010000001.1, read as the reverse complement.
CCGGCCAGCCGAGGGGCGAGGAACGAGGTGGTGTTGAGGGAGGTGCGCAGGACGGGACGGAAGACGGTCTGGACGAGCGCGGTCATGGGTGACATGGCCCGGATCTCCTTGATCGGCCGGCGAATGGAGAGATGCTAGCACGATCGTTCGTTTAGTTTCGCCTGGGTGACGGAGCGGGTAGCGGGGCCCACCGTCTGTGGTCGCTATGGTCGCCTTATGACTGCGGCTTTCGTTCCCAGTGACGTTCACCATCTCGCGTGCGGCATCTGCCCCTCGCGGGCGCTCCCTGTAGGGCAGTTCGATGTCTACGAGCGGCCAACGAAAGAGTGCCCTTTCAATCCCGATGACGGGCACCGGTACGCCGCGGACGGGACTCCGGTGTGTGTCCACCCGGATAAGGTCGGGCTCCCGCCAGGGCTGTACAAGAGCGAGAACGTCCCTGTGGCGATCGAACTTGAATTGCCGGTCGATGTGGCGGAGTTGGTGCCGTACTTGCGTGACGTGTTGCACGGCGCAGCGCCGGTGTTGCTTGAAGACTTGATTGAGCAGGCTTCGGCGAAGATTCGATGCCAGTTCCCCGCGGTTGACCCGCTCACGACGCTGCGCCGCGCTCTCAACTAGCCGCTACGTGGTGGCGAAGTCGATCGTGTGTGCCTTGCCGGACCGGAGGAACCCCGCGGCGGCGTACTTGCCGTCGAGGATGTCCAGTCGTCGCGCCGCTTCGGTGTGGTCCACCCAGTAGCGTCCGGGCGGTGTGCCCCATGCGTGGACGTACGCGGTGTGCGTGTAGTCGCCGGTGGTGTAGTCGTGGTGCTCTTTGTCGGTCTGGTGGATGACCGCGATACCGATACGCGCCGCGATGCGTGCGAGCAACTGGGGTTGCGCGATCATGGCGTGCATCATCTCGTCCACCGGTACGGCGATCGGGATTTCAGTCATGGCCTCATCCTGACCGCCGAGTTCATAGACAGCGGCTTTGAGGGCGAGTGCCCGAAGTCCCTCGGTCAGTAGCGGTCGCTTGTCGGCGTCCAGGTCCCAGTTACTGATGACCGGGAATCCGGTAAAGCACGTCCATGCCTCGTCGTACTTGAGCGCGGCGGCGCTGAACGCGCTGAACTCCGGGTCCCGCGAAAGGGCCGTCATGATCTCTCGGGCTCGCTCCGCCACCCTCGCGGGGGCAGGACGGTTATCGGTGGTGGTGTTCACGTTGCACTCTCCTTTTTGGGGTTGTGTGCTGTGATGACCCGCCCTGGTGGTTGGCGACTGTCCGAGGGCGCTATGCGTCGTGCTCCACCAGTGCGGGGGTTTCACCCGTCCCCGCCGGGGGTTGGTGGCGGCACCCCGGCAGAGACGGAGCTTGGTCGGGGCTGGCCCGGTCCTGAATCCAGGCCAGCCCCGCGCGGTCGGCCGGAAGCGGGGGACGTCCGGCCGTTCTCCTCGGAGATGAACCCGCCCGTGATGCGGGCCGTTTCTCCGGGTCCTCTTGGGGCGACCGCATCGCGCCCGAGAGGGGTCATGAGGGCGGCGTATCAGGTGCCAACGCCGACCAGGTCAAAGGGCTCGTCCGGGTCATGGGGCCTCGCCCCGTACGCCGCGTCGAAAATCTCGATAATCGGCGGTCAGTCTTGTCCCGGATTTCACGGGTCCATGTGTCGCGTGCCCGGCCCCAAAACTCGGCGTTCTGCGGGTGCTGCATGAAGTCGTCCGCCACGTGCCGGAGTGCAGCGGAGGGCACCACTCCGAGACGGTGTTGCAGCGTCCAGAGCACAAACCAGCGGTTGCAGTGCAGCCCACGGACCCGCTGCTCTTCCGTCATAGTCCCCTGCGATGCCCACATGGCAGTGCGAGACGGGCGGGATTCCTGGTCCGCCATGAGCCGTGCATGCATGTCAGCCGTGGCCAGCGCGCACTGGTCGCGGTGCTGCCGTACGCCGATGACGACGTGGGCGGCCCCGACTGCCGCAGCAGTGAGGATCGCACCGGATAACACCAGGGGCTTCATCATGGCCTTTCATTGCGCAGTGTGTTTGTTGTGTTCGTCCCGGTCGCCGTCGACGGTCGCCGCACTGCTTACGACCAGGGCGGAAGCCGTACCGGTCTGCCGGTACGGAGTTCGGGGGTGCCCAGTGCGGGAAGCACCGGGTAAGGGTTGGACGTTCGAGAAAATGGGCGGAGCCAACCGCCATTAATCGGCACCATCCGGTGACCAGCAGGGGCGGGCGGAGGCTCCGCGGGCCGTGCGGGCACGGTCACCGGTAGCACCGTGAACGTGTACCGCCCCAAAGCGTCGGCTGTAACGAGCCTGAACCGCTCACCCGCTGCGAGTCGGACCCGCGCCGTCTGCTGTTCCTCGTCGTCGCCCACCCAGAAACGCAGCTCGGCTGGAACGTCATTCGGTTGTGGGCCCCTTACCTGTACGAGCACGCCTGTTGGTGCCCATGCCGACCACGGCTCGGGGTCCAGCCGATCAGCGATCCGACGGGCTTCCTTTCGGAGCCAGCGAAGCGCACGGTCCGGTGAATCGGTCTGCCGGGTGCCGAGCACAATCCGGCGCCATGTGCCGCTCGCCGGCCCCTCGCCCATGACGGTGCCGAAGTAGGTCCGTGCGCTGATCACGTCGGCTCCACAGGGATGAGCTGCGTCCGGTAATGCTTCGCCAGCGCCTTGAGTTGGTTCTTCTCGTACTCGGTCGCCGGTCGGATCGAAACGCGCCGTGATTCCCAGGTGAAGCCTGCGGGGCGGGTCAGCTTGACGACTGCGCCGTAGAAAGCATCGACCACGGCGACCAGTTCAGACCTTGAGTCGTACACAGCCATGCCGACCACAAGGTCATCAAGACTCGGGGAGGCTGCGGGAAGTCGGCGGACCTGGTACCGCTGCGGAGCAACGGGGACGCGCCTCATTTGAAGTCGCCCGACCGTCGGTGCGGGTGCGCCCGAAGCTCACGGTTGCACTCCCACACTTTCAGCGGTCCGCGACCGCCCCGGGCTTCCGCTCGCTGCTTGACCAGCGCGGCACACACAGGACAACCGGGATTCGGGGCAGGCTCGGGGGGCAGGACCTGTGCGACCAACTCCGCAACAGGGAGACATAGTTGAAGTGCCGGGTCCGCCATCGTTGCCCTTCCTATACGGCCCTACGGTTGCTGTGCTCGCACTAGGCAACCGCTCCGTCACTCACGGCGGTACCGTGGGGAAGCGACCAGGATTTAAGAGTTTTAAGAGTGCTAGGCGGGGAGTTGGCGGCGACCGTGAACACATCAGAACCAAACAGGGACCTTGCACGGCTGTACCGCGAGACAGGGTGGACGCTGCGACAGTTCGCCCAGGCCGTAAACCGCCTTGGAACTGAGAGGGGGAGTCCACTCAAGTACCGAGAACCGTCGGTTCATCAGTGGCTGAACGGCGGGCTTCCTCGCCAGGAGACTCGCGCATTGGTCCTTGAGGCGCTGGCCAGGAAGCTAGGACGGCCGGTCACCCACTCTGAAGTCGGCTTTCCGGCTCTGCCCACTACATCGGAGGGGGCTACAGGGACCGTCGATGGAATCATTGATCTTGGCACGCAGGATATGAACCGCAGAAACTTGATGGGCGCGGCATTGTTCACGGTGGCGCTATCCGTACCCAACTGGCCAGATGTAGTTGGTCGAATGGAGCGAACCCGCACTTCCGCAACACAGAGCATCGGCATGTCAGATGTCCAAATGGTCATAGACATGACCGAGCGTGTTTCGGACCTCGACGACGAGTTTGGCGGACGCACGGCCCGCCCGATGGCGGCCACCTTTCTCGTGAATCACGTTGCCCCCTACCTCCGGGCCGACGGGCCAACGGAAGCCAGAAAAGCAATGATGGCAGCAGCATCCGATCTCTGTTACCTCACCGGATACATGGCGGTTGATGAGGGATTGCACGGACTTGCTCAACAGTACTACCGAAAGGCTCTTGAACTCGCTGGCGCCGCCGAAGATCACTTGACGTACTGCACCACTCTGCGCGGAATGAGTGTGCAAGCCGTTGACTTGCGCCACGGAAATTCTGCCATGAATCTCGCGAATGCTGCTGCCGCCGCCTCACCAAATGCGGGTCCCCGGATGCGGGCATTTCTCGCTGGCCAACAAGCGCATGCCGCAGCGCTGACGGGGGACCGCTCAAAAGCCCTTCGGCACATCCGGGAGGCCGAAGCAGCTATGGAACAGGCAGAAAACCGAGGCAAGCCGTTCGGTTCCTATGACCCTTCGTCGCTCAACTATCATATTTCTCAGGTACGTTACGAACTCGGCGATCTAGTCGGATCCGTTGAAGCAATGGAGCAATCCGACCAATTGCGTTTCGGGGTGTACCGAAGGGCGAGGGTTCGGCACCGCGCAACGTTGGCCGAACGTCAACTAGCCCTTGGCCACCTTGAAGCCGCTTGCCACACCTGGACCACCGCCTTGGAAGAATGGCCCTTGATCAAATCGGGGCGTGCGGATGACCGAATGCGGACAATGGTCAAGATGATTCGCCCGTACACAAAGAACGCGTACGCGGGCTCGCTATACGAACGCGCACGTACTGTACTGCCTTCGGACATGTACGTCTGACGAGGGCCCCGCCACCCTTCCCCAAGAGTGGCAGGGCTCGGTCATGAGTCAGGCAGCGAGCCCGAGCGGGGCATGAGCCCCAACTACCCACCCACAGCAGCCCGCTAAGCCGGTGCCGGGGCCGCCCCACTCCACTGCCGCGCAGCCCACAGGGCCCACCGGCCCGAGGCCGGCAAAGGACCGCCCCCATGCACGGATCCCCTCCGGGGACCCCTCCCCGAGGCCGCCCCCCGGCCCGCACCCGCACCCGCAGACAAAGTCGAACCCGTCCCTAATGCCCCGAGTGCTCCGACCCCTTCGCCTCCCCCGCCCCCATCGGGTGATCCGGATGGTGCGGCTCGTATCCCGGGATCGTGCCGTCCGGCTTCGCCACCAGGAGCAGGCCGGCCATCCCCATGTCCGAGTGGCTCTGGACATGGCAGTGGTACATCCAGGCGCCCGCGCCCACGTGTTCGCCCGCGATGATCTGGAAGCCGAAGGAGTCCGCCGGTCCTGTGATCTTGTTGTCGATCACACGGCTGGAGTCCTCCGGGCCGGTGAGCAGGCCCGTCCTGTTGTCCGCCCAGCGGTGACCGTGGATATGGAACGTGTGGTAGAACTCGCCGTGCGTGATCATGATGATCTCGACACGATCCCCCACCGTCGCCTCGAAGTTGGGGCTCTCCGCCCCCGGCTTGTTGTTGATCGTCATGTCGTTGAAGACGATCGTGAACTGCTTGTCCGGGAGGATGTCACCCTTCCTGCGGACAATCACCGGCCCGTACAGGCCCTTCCGGATGCCGCCCGTGCCATGGTCCGTGCCGACGACATGGTCGTGGTAGTGCCAGTACCCCGCGCTGCCCGGCCGGTAGGTGCCGTCCGCGCGCTTGCCGGGCGTGTGGGTGCGCCAGGTGTACGTACGCGTACCGCCGGGCTCCACATGGCTCTTGCTCATCCTGGTGCCGTCGCTGGCGATGTCGTAGTCCACGCCGTGGACATGGAGGCTGACGGCCACGTCCGTGGTGTTCTCGAACTCGATATGGAGGGTGTCCCCCTCCGTGATCTCGATCAGCGGGCCCGGGATGCTCGCCTTGCCCTTCTCCAGGCCGTAGCCCATCTGACCGTTCGGCAAGGTCTCGGCGTACAGCTTGAGATGACGTACCTGACCGCCCGCCGGTGCGGTTCTGGGCGGGGTCACCTCCGAGGTGGCCGACGTGGCCGCCGGGGCCGAGGCAACCGACAACGATGTCACCCCCGTAGCGGCGACCGCGCCTCCCGCCAGCAGGCGTCGATTGAAGCTCCGTCTGTCCATGGCCATACCGAACTCCCCAGTGCCGTACGGAGATTTACGGGGCACATGAGGCCCCGGGGACGGCCACACGGTAGACCAGGGATCTTCGTTTATCCACACTCAGGACAAAGTTGGTGGGATTGCGGTCGTACCTATTGGCGTACTGGCGAAAGAGGTCTAGTTTCAGGCGCTGTTGCTGTGACCAAAGAGGGGTGGGTGAACACATGCAGCGCGCACCACATCACCGGTCGAGATCCAGGCGCGGAATGGCCGCGGCCCTGGTGGCCGGCACCATGGCGGCGTCCCTGCTCGGCGGCACCGCCGCCACGGCCAAGCCGTACCCGGAGCCGCCGTCGACAACGTTGTCTCTTCCATCGCCGCCCGGTGGCGAGAACGTCAAGGTCCTGGTCTTCCACGCCTCGGCCACCGAGGAGTCGCCGGTCGTCAACGCCGGTATCGAGGCGATCGAGACGATCGGTCTGACGGGACCCGCCGCCGGACGCTTCAAGACCGAGGCCACGGACGACGCTTCGGTCTTCACCAACGCCACCAGGCTCGGCAGGTTCAACGCGGTCGTGTTCCTGACGGGCGGCGGCGATGTGCTCGACCCCGAGCAGGAGGCGGGCCTCGAAGCCTATGTGGAGGCCGGTGGCGGCTTCCTCGGCATTCATGACGCGGCCCGTACGGAGCCGTACTCCGACTGGTTCACCGGGCTGATCGGGGCGCGTCCCACGACCAGCCCCGCTACGGTCCAGCGCGCGACGGTCGAGATCGGCGACCGTATCAACCCGGCCACCAAGAATCTGCCGCTGGAGTGGAAGCGGCCGGACAAGTGGCTCAACTGGGCCACCAATCCGACCGGCAAGGTGCATACGGTCGCCCGCGTCAGGGAGGCCAGTTACAAGCCCGGCACGGGCGCCAACGGCGCCGACCACCCGATCTCCTGGTGCCGTGACTACGACGGCGGCCGGTCCTTCTACACCGGGATGGGCGGTACGGCGGACTCGTACGCCGAGACCGACTTCCGCACCCATCTGCGCGGCGCGCTCCAGTGGACCACCCGTATCTCCGCCGCCGACTGCAAGGCGACGATCGACTCCAACTACAAGGCGGAGCGCGTCACTCAGCCGAACCAGGCGGGCCAGCAGGACCAGATCGGCGAGCCGCACGGCATGGTCGTCGCGCCCGACGGCCGCGTGTTCTACATCGGCCGCGGCGGTGGCGACAACAGCGCCCCCGTGGTGACCGACTGGGCCGACCCGAACATCGGCAAGGGTCTGGGACAGATCCATGTCTATGACCCGAAGACGAAGAAGGTGACCCTCGCGGGCGCGCTGACGATCTTCGGCAACAAGGGCGGCGGCGATGAGCTGATCAAGGTCGAGGAGGGGCTGCTCGGCATCGAGCTGGACCCCGCCTTCGAGACCAACGGCTGGGTGTATCTGCACTACACCCCGCACTCCCAGCTCAACCGTGACACCCGGATGGCGGAACGCCGCGTCTCCCGCTTCACGCTGGACCTGGCGACCAACAAGCTGGACCTGGCCTCCGAGAAGGTCCTGCTGAAGTGGCCGGTCCAGGTGAACAGCTGCTGCCACGCCGGCGGCGGCATGGCCTGGGACTCGAAGGGCAACCTCTACATCGCGACCGGCGACAACAACTCGTCCGGATTCAGCGACGGTTACTCGGGCAACAACCCGCAGCCGAACTACAAGGGTGTCTCCTTCGCGGACGCGCGCCGCACCGCGGGCAACACCAACAACCTGAACGGCAAGATCCTCCGGATCCACCCGGAGCCGGACGGTACGTACACCCTCCCCGAGGGGAACCTCTTCACGGGCGAGGAGCAGGCCGAGGGCGGCGGCAAGACCCGCGGCGAGATCTATGTGATGGGCGTGCGCAACCCGGCGCGTATCTCGATCGACAAGAAGACCGACATTCTGTACGCGGGCTGGGTCGGCCCTGACGCCGGTTCGCCGTCCACCGTCTGGGGCCCGGCGAAGTACGACACCTTCTCCGCGATCACCAAGGCGGGCAACCACGGCTGGCCGTTCTGCATGGGCAACAACCAGCCCTACCGGGACCGTAATCTGCCCGACCCGTCCAAGCCGCTCGGCTGGTACAACTGTGCCGCGCCGAAGAACGAGTCGCCCAACAACGACGGTCTGGTGAACCTGCCTCCCGTCACGGGCAACACCATCTGGTACTCGCCGCAGGGCGGTGCCCCGGACTACCCGCGCGACGCGAACGGCGTGCCCAGCTACAAGCCGGAGGAGGCCAAGTACCTCCTGCCGTGGCTCAAGGGCGGCGGCCAGGCCACCATGGACGGACCGGTCTACCGGTACGACGCGCAGAGCGCCAGCACCGAGAAGTGGCCGGAGTACTGGGACGGCAAGTGGTTCGTGGGTGACTTCTACGACGCCACCGAGAGCCCGCGCCACGCGGTGGTGACGGACCCGAAGACCGTCGGCAAGGGCGGTCTGCCGGTGCACGCCGAGTCGCTGAAGAAGATCATTCCGGTCGGTCAGGGCGGTATCCGCAACCTCATGGACTGGAAGTTCGCCCCGGACGGCTCGCTCTATGTCCTCGACTACGGGCGGGGCTTCTTCACCTCGGACAACCAGTCCGCGCTGTGGCGCGTGACGTACAAGGGCGGCGCGCCGACACCGGCCGCCAACAACCTGGTCAGGAAGGCGGCGCAGTGAGACACCGATCTCTCCTGAGGCATCGGCCTCTACGCCTGTGGACGGCCCTGGTGGGCGCGTTCCTGATGGTGCTGGGGCTGACCTCGACAGCGGCGTACGGGCGTACCGATGACCGTACGGACGGCGGGAAGGCGGCCGCGGCCCAGGTGCTGACCTGGACGGCCGGCGACCCCATCGACAAGTACCTCTCCTTCCCGACCACCGCGCTGGCCGGGCCGACCACGATCGTCTTCGAGAACAGCGCGGCGACCGGCAACACCACCGGGATGCCGCACACGCTGACGTTCGACGTGTCCGATCCCGAGTACAACAACGACGTTCAGCTGAACATCCTGGCCAACCCCAGCGACGCCAACGGCGGCAAGTACACCGCCCAGGTCAATCTGACCCCGGGCAAGTACCGCTTCCACTGCTCCATCCCGGGGCACGGCCAGATGACCGGTGTGCTCACCGTGACCGAGGTCGGTCCGGGGGACACCACGGCTCCCGAGACCGCCGCCAAGGTGGAGGGGCAGCAGAACGGCGACGGCGCGTACGTCGGTTCCGCCACGGTCTCCGTGACGGCGACCGACTCGGGCTCCGGGGTGGCGACGACGGAGTACGCGGTCGGCGCCGACGGACCGTGGCAGCCGTACACCGCTCCGGTGGTGGTCGACCAGGTCGGTGACCACACGATCAGATACCGGGCCACCGATCAGTCGGGGAACGTGGCGGCGGAGAAGTCCGTCTCGTTCAAGGTCGTCGCCCCGCCGACCGACGACACGACCCCGCCGGAGACCTCGGCGACCGTGAGCGGCGAGAAGGACGAGGCGGGCAACTATCTGACGATGGCCACGGTCACCGTCACCGCCTCGGACACCGGCTCGGGCGTCAACACCATCGAGTACGCGCTCGGGGCCGGCGGCGCCTGGCAGCCGTACACCGCGCCGGTGATGGTGCACCAGACCGGCACCCACAAGGTCCGCTACCGGGCGACCGACAAGGCGGGCAACGCGGCGGCCGAGAAGTCCGTCGATTTCACGGTCGTGGAGGCGCCGGCGAAGGACACCACCGCGCCGGTGACCGGTGCGGTGGTGACCGGTGACAAGAACTCCAACGGCGCGTTCATCACCAGCGCCAAGGCGACCGTCACCGCGACCGACTCCGAATCCGGCGTGGACAAGATCGAGTACTCCCTCGACGGCGGCCCGTATCTCGCGTACACGACGCCCGTGATCGTCGACCAGGTCGGCTATCACGTCCTCGCGTACCGGGCGACGGACAAGGCGGGCAACACCGCGCAGGCCAAGCAGGTGTCGTTCACCATCGCGCAGGGCGGCGGCGTTCCGGCGCCCAACTGTCCCGAGTTCGATGAGCGGTTGACCGTCATCGTCGGTACGGTCGACACGGGTGTGCCGAACCGGCTGACCCGTAACCGCTGCACGATCAACGAGCTGATCGAGGACGAGAAGGACTGGAGCTCGCACGCCCTCTTCCTCAAGCACGTCGACTCGGTGCTCGACAAGCTGCTGGCCGACAATGTCATCGACCAGCGTGAGTTCAACAAGATCACCAGGGCCGCCAAGCAGTCCGCGATCGGCAAGCCCGGCCAGACCGAGGGCTACCGCGATCTCTTCGACGGCACGGCGGCGTCCCTCGCCAGGTGGCAGCAGGTCGGCGGCGGTAAGTTCGCGCTCTCCGGCGACGGAGCCATCACCAGCAGCACCACGGTCGAGGGCATGGGCATGCTGTGGTTCCCGGAGCGCAAGTACGGCGACTTCTCGCTGAAGCTCCAGTTCCGCGACGACGCCCCGGGCAACGGCAACGCCAACGGCGGTGTCTTCGTCCGCTTCCCGAACGTCCATGACCACCCGGAGGAGTCACGTCCGGAGTGGGTCGCCATCAACTACGGCCATGAGATCCAGATCCTCGACAGGCCCGACGGCGACATGTACAAGACCGGCTCGATCTACGGCTTCGACCGCGTGGGTCTGGGCGGCGCGGGGGTCACTCCGAAGGGCACCTGGAACGACTACGAGATCCGCGTGGTCGACCAGCACTTCACGATCCTGCGCAACGGTGTCGTGATCAATGAGTTCGACAATGTGGGCGGGCAGACCTTCTACCCGGAGCGCGCCGGCGACCCCGGCACGGACGGCCGGCGGTACGCCACCGGTTATGTCGGGCTCCAGGTCCACGGCACGACGGACGTGATCTCGTACCGCGGCATCCGCATCAAGGAGCTGTAGAGCACGCGTTCGCAGAGCGAGTGACCATCCCCACGGTGTGCCCCTTCTCGGCGGAGGAGGGGCACATCCGCGTTCACGGTCGCTCTTTCCTGGCCCGGCTCGGCTGGACCCGCTTGGGCTCCCCCGGCATCTTCGGGTAGTCCGGCGGGTACGGCATGTCCCCGAGTCCATCGTCCCGTTCGTACCGGTCGGCCAGTTCCAGCAGCCCTTCCAGGCTGTCCGGCCGCTCCCCCATCTCGGCGTGCAGATCGCCCGCTTCGGTGAAGCGCACCGGCATCGTCGCCAGATCGAAGTCCTGCGGGGCGACCTCGTCCAGCTCGGCCCAGCGCAGCGGCGCGGAGACCGGGGCGTGCGGCTTGGGTCGTACGGAGTAGGCGGAGGCGATGGTGCGGTCGCGGGCGGTCTGGTTGTAGTCGACGAAGATGCGTGTGCCGCGCTCCTCCTTCCACCAGGCGGTGGTGACCCGGCCCGGCATCCGCCGCTCCAGTTCATGGCCGACGGTGATGGCGCAGCGGCGTACCTCGGTGAAGGTCCAGCGCGGTTCGATCGGTACGAACACATGGAGGCCGCGTCCTCCGGAGGTCTTGGGCCAGCCGTGCAACCCCTGTTCGTCCAGGAACGCGTGCAGTTCATGGGCGGCTCTGACCGCGTCCTTGAAGTCCGTCCCGGGCTGCGGGTCGAGGTCGATGCGCAGCTCGTCGGGGTGGTCGGTGCGGCCCTTGCGCACCGGCCAGGGGTGGAAGGTGAGACAGCCGAGGTTCGCCGCCCAGAGGACGGCGGCGACCTCCGTCGGGCAGATCTCGTCGGCCGAACGGCCGCTGGGGAAGTCGATACGGGCGGTGGGGATCCAGTCGGGCAGGTTCTTGGGAGCGCGCTTCTGGAAGAAGGACTCGCCGTCGACACCTTCGGGGAAGCGCTCCAGGGTGGTGGGCCGGTCGCGCAGGGCGCGCAGGATGCCCGGTCCGACCGCGAGGAAGTAGCGCGCGACATCCAGCTTGGTGAAACCGCGCTCGGGAAAGTAGATCTTGTCCGGGCTGGACAGCCGTACGGTCCTGCCGCCCGCCTCCAGCTCCACCGCTGCACCCATGTGCGCCACCGTAGGCCGGGCCCGCGCGGAGCGCATATCGGGCGGGGGCGGCTGTTCCCGAGCACAATCGGGGCATGGATCTGCCGGTGATGCCACCCGTGAAACCCATGCTCGCCAAGTCCGTGGCGCGTATCCCGCCCGGGATGCAGTACGAGGCCAAGTGGGACGGCTTCCGCGCGATCGTCCACCGCGACGGTGACGAGGTGGTGATCGGCAGCAGGACCGGGAAGCCGCTGACCCGGTACTTCCCCGAGCTGGTCACGTCCCTGCGTGCCGAGCTGCCCGGACGCTGTGTGGTGGACGGCGAGATCGTGATCGTCCATGGGGACCGGCTGGACTTCGACCGGCTGACCGAACGTATCCATCCGGCGAAGTCCCGGGTGGACCTGCTCGCCGAGCAGACCCCGGCGAGCTTCGTGATCTTCGATCTGCTGGCCCTCGGGGACGCCTCGCTGCTCACCGTCGCCCAGGCGCGGCGCAGGGAGGCGCTGGAGGCCGCCTTCGCGGCGCTGCACCCGCCGGTGTATCTCGCGCCCGCCACGGGCGATATCGAGGTGGCCCGGGAGTGGTTCGAGCGGTACGAGGGCGCGGGTCTTGACGGGGTGATCGCCAAACCTCTCGATCTGCCGTACCGCCCGGACACCCGGTCCATGTACAAGATCAAGCACGAGCGGACGGCGGATGTGGTCGTCGCCGGATACCGCCACCACAAGAGCGGTCCCATCGTGGGCTCGCTGCTCCTGGGGCTGTACGACACGGCGGGCGCGCTTCAGCATGTCGGGGTGTGCGCCGCGTTCCCGATGAAGCGCCGGGCGGAGCTGATCGAGGAACTGGCGCCGCTGCGCATGGAGTCGGCGGAGGGCCATCCCTGGGCGGCGTGGACGGAGGAGTCGGCGCACGAGAGCGCCCGGCTGCCGGGCGCGCCGAGCCGCTGGTCGGGTACGAAGGATCTGTCGTGGCTTCCGCTGCGGCCGGAGCGGGTGTGCGAGGTCGCGTACGACCATATGGAGGGCGACCGGTTCCGGCACACCGCGCAGTTCCGCCGCTGGCGGCCCGACCGTACGCCCGCGAGCTGTACGTACGCGCAGTTGGAGGAGCCGGTGCGGTACGACCTGGCGGAGGTGCTGCGTTCGCCCTGACCCTGGACGAGTTGGTCCGGCGGGGCCGTACGAGCGCCGCGATCTTACGGACCTGTGACGCCCCGGCGCGTGACCGCGCGTGGCGGCCGGGCGCCGCATAGCGTCCCCGTCATGCGTGTACTCGTCACCGGAGGCGCGGGCTTCATCGGCTCGCACATCGTCAGCGCTCTCGGCTCCCTCGGCCATCAGCCCGTCGTCCTGGACGCCCTGCTGCCCTCGGCGCACCCCGCCCCACCGCCGCCGCCCCCCGAGGCGGAGTGGATCCAGGCCGACGTACGGGACCGGACGGCCCTCGCGGGCGCCCTGCGCGGGGTGGACGTGGTCTGCCACCAGGCGGCGATGGTCGGGCTCGGCAAGGACTTCGCGGACGCCCCCGACTATGTGAGCTGCAACGATCTGGGTACGTCCGTACTGCTCGCGGCCATGACGGAGGCGGGGGTTCCTGATCTGGTGCTCGCCGGGTCGATGGTCGTCTACGGCGAGGGCCGCTACGACTGCCCCCGGCACGGCCGGGTCGCACCGGGGCCGCGGACCGTGGCAGACCTGGACGCCGGACGCTTCGAGCCCGGCTGCCCGTCCTGCGGCGCGGAGTTGACGCCGGGGCTGATCGGGGAGGACGCGGCGGCGGACCCGCGCAATGTGTACGCGGCGACGAAGCTGGCCCAGGAGCATCTGGCGGCGGCCTGGGCCCGTGCCACCGGCGGCCGGGCCGTCTCGCTGCGCTACCACAATGTGTACGGGCCGGGGATGCCGCGCGACACCCCGTACGCGGGGGTCGCCTCGTTCTTCCGCTCCTCGCTCGCGCGGGGCGAGGCGCCGCGGGTCTTCGAGGACGGCCGGCAGCGGCGGGACTTCGTCCACGTACGGGACGTGGCGGCGGCGAACGCGCTGGCGCTGAGTGCCGTACGGATCCGGGAGCCCGGCCTGCTGAGCGCGTTCAACACCGGCAGCGGTGAGCCGCACACCGTCGGCGAGATGGCCGGGGCGCTGGCGGCGGCGCACGGCGGCCCAGGACCGGTGATCACCGGGGAGTACCGGCTCGGCGACGTCCGGCACATCACGGCGTCGTCGGCACGGCTCAGGGACGAGCTCGGCTGGCGGCCCTCGGTCGGATTCGCCGAGGGCATGGCGGAGTTCGCCGCGGCGGACCAGCGCGCGGCCGCGGTCCTCTGACCGCCGCGTGCGCGCGGCCCGGGCAAGAGGCGCCCCGGGCCGGTCCCCCATGTCCCGGCGCGGTCCGCGCCGGTGCTGTGACCCGAACGGCCCGGGGCCGGTCGCCGCCCCGCGCATGTCCGTGTTTCGTAAGGCCTCACATCCCTTTTTTCGGCTCCCGAATTCATACGGTGATGGACGTGACCCCCTCCGAACCCACGACGGTTGACGTCGTACTTCCCTGTCTTGACGAGGCCCTCGCCCTCCCCTGGGTGCTGGGGCGCATGCCGGACGGCTGGCGCGCGATCGTCGTCGACAACGGCTCGGCCGACGACTCGGCGCGGATCGCCGCCGGGCTCGGCGCGACGGTGGTGCAGGAACCGCGGCGCGGGTTCGGCGCCGCCTGCCATGCCGGACTGCTCGCGGCCGAGGCGGAGTTCGTCTGCTTCTGCGACTGTGACGCCTCCCTGGACCCCGGGCTGCTGCCCGCCTTCGTGGCGGAGATCGCGGCGGGCCGGGCCGATCTGGTGCTGGGCCGCCGCCGGCCGCAGACGCGCGGGGCCTGGCCGGCGCACGCGCGCGCCGGGAATCTGGCGCTGGCGCGGATGCTGCGCCGCAGAACCGGTCTGCGGGTGCGCGATCTCGGACCCCTGCGTGCGGCGCGCCGCGAGGCGCTGCTCGGACTCGGCCTCACGGACCGCCGCAGCGGCTATCCGCTCCAGATGGTCGTACGGGCGGCCGACGCGGGCTGGCGGGTGGCGGAACGCGACGTGCCGTATCTGCCGCGTACCGGCAGGTCGAAGGTGACCGGCACCTGGCGCGGCACCTGGCAGGCGGTGCACGACATGCGCGGAGTGCTGGCGGAGCCGCCGGCCGGGGCCGGGACGGACGGCTCGCGCGCCGGGCGGGACGGGACGAGCCGGGCAGGTGCCCGATGACGACTCTCCTGGTGCTGGCGAAGGCGCCCGTGGCCGGGCGCGTCAAGACGCGGCTCACTCCCCCCTTCCGGCCGGGGGAGGCCGCCCTGCTCGCGGAGGCGGCGCTGTGCGACACCCTCGCGGCGGTCCTGGCCGCGCCCGCGGGACGGTGGGTACTCGTCCTCGACGGTGTCCCCGGCGACTGGCTGCCGGCGGGGATCGAGGTCATACCGCAGTCGGGCGGCGGGCTGGACGAGCGGCTGGCCGCCGCCTTCGGACTCTGTACGGGGCCGGCCCTGCTCGTCGGGATGGACACCCCGCAGCTCACCCCGGAGTTGCTGGCCCCCGCGCTCGCGCCCGATGCCTGGCAGGGGTGCGACGCGTGGTTCGGGCCCGCTCTGGACGGCGGGTTCTGGGCGCTGGGCCTCGCCGCGCCGGACCCCGCGCTGCTGCTGGGCGTACCGATGTCGGTGCCCGAGACCGGGGCCGTACAGCGCGCGCGGCTGCTGGACGCGGGGCTGGCCGTACGGGATCTGCCGCCGTTGCGCGATGTCGACACCGCACGGGACGCCACGCTGGTCGCGGCCGAGGCACCGGACAGCCGGTTCGCCGCGGCGCTCGGCCGGCTCGCCGGGGCCGGGGTGCGATGACCACCGCCAGGACCACCCCCAAGACCGCCACCCAGGCCCAGGCCCACACCCACGCCCCGGCCCATGCCCCGGCGCCGCCCCGGTCGCCCGGCGCGGGCACCCTCCGGCCGCGCCGTACGGCTCCCTGGCAGGCCGACCCGTACACCGACGCGCTGCGCACCGGCCGGGGCCCGCTCTTCCTGCGGCGCTCCGACGGCTGGCTGCTGCCGCTGGAGGTGGAGCGCTGGTGCGGGGAGCCCGACAGCGCGGATCTGACGGTGCTCGAACGCTGCCGGGGCACCGTGCTCGACATCGGCTGCGGACCCGGCAGGCTCGTGGCGGCGCTGGCGTCCCGGGGCCGCCCCTCCCTCGGTATCGACATCAGCCCGGCGGCCGTGGCACACGCCGTGCGCGCGGGCGGCAGCGCGCTGGTGCGGTCGGTGTTCGATCCGCTGCCGCGCGAGGGCGGCTGGCACACCGCGCTGCTCATGGACGGCAACATCGGTATCGGCGGGGACCCGTTGGCGCTGCTGGCCCGGCTCACCGGGGTGGTCCGCTCGGCCGGTTCGCTGATCGTCGAGACGGCCGCGGCCGGGATGGACGCCGAGCTGGACGAACGCGTGCGGGTACGGGTCGACAACGGCAACGGCGCCCCGGGCGAGGCGTTCTCCTGGGCCCGCGTCGGCGCCCGCGCGCTCATACGACACGCCCGCGCCACGGGCTGGACCCCGTCCGAGCAGTGGACCGCGGCGGGCCGCCGCTTCGTCGCACTGGAACGTCCGGGCTGATCCCGCCCACCCGCTCGTGGACCTCGTGGACCTCGTGCGTCGCGTGGGCCGCGTGCGCCGGTCAGTCGTGGTACTGCCGCGCGAGCCAGGGGAGATAGAAGCGCGGGAAGTGCTGGGGGGTGGCGGGGCACGGCACACGGCAGCGCTTGCCGCTGAGGTAGGCGTCGAAGAGCCGTTGTTTGGACGCGGTGACTCCCACGTTCAGGTTCGCGAGGAGCGACGCGCTCGGGTATCCGAGATAGTGCACCAGCCGTTCGATCTCTCCGGCCCGGAGCGCGGACACCGCGCTGGTGACATACCTCCCCACTTCCGTGTGATCGGAATGATCCCTGCCGGTCGCGTGAAATCGCGCCATCACGGAGCCCGGGTCCAGCGTTCTGACCGTGTCGGCGCCGGATTCGGCGATGAGGGTCCCCAGGGTGTGTGTCAGCTCCTCGGACGTGAGGCTGTTGACGCCGTCCACCGAGACCATGCGGGGAATCTCCCCCTCCGCGAGTTTGCGCAGGCTCTGCCAGTGCCGCGCCCTGTCGCCGGTGCCGTGGCTGTGTCCGTCGGGGAGCCGCAGGAACGTCAGATGGACTCGGGGACGGTGGGGAACGGCCAGTTCGTAGCCGAGGAAGCGACGCCCGTCCGCCCACGTGTCGGCACGGCGCCAGCGCGGGGCCGCATCGGCGAGTGCGGCGTAGGCGGCGCGCATCCCTCGCTCGCGGGAGAGGGTGTACTCCATGGGCTTTCCGGCGTCGCCCGCGGTCACGTACACGACACGCAGACATCGGCCGTGCTTGAAGTCATCCATCAGGTCGGGGTTGAGGAACAGAAGATCGTCGTCCTGGTGGGCCACCACCGCCACGGTCGAGCCCCGGCAGGGGGCACCGCTCTCCCGGGCCGCCGCGCCGGGGGATACGCCGCACAGAGCGACCAGGATGGCGATACCGGCGCGGAGTGGGGTTCGCATGGCCCATCTTCGGTTCGCCCGCGCGTGACGCGCCAACCGGGTACGCCACTCAGCCCACGTACACCCAGGCGCCGTCGTGCCGCGCGAACCGGCTGCGCTCCTCCTGGACACCCGGTTCGCCGCGCCGGGTGAAGTGGGCCCGGAAGGTGACCGTGCCCGTGGTGTGGAACGGGCTTCCGTCGGTGGTGTCCAGGATCTCCAGGCCCGTCCACCGTGTCGCGGGGTCGAGATCGATGGCCGGCGGCCGGGTGGCCGGGTCCCAGGAGCGCAGCAGATACGCCGCGTCGAGGACGGCGAAGGCGCTGTAGCGGGAGCGCATCAGCAGCTCGGCGGTGGGCGCGGTGGCGGCACCCGCGTGGAACCGCCCGCAGCACGCGCCGTACGTGGCGTCGAGTCCGCAGGGGCAGGGCGAGTCGGCGGTGACGGCGGACCGGCCGGACGGGCTGGACCGGCCGGGGCGGGCGGAGCGTGCGGGGCGGTTGGTGCGGGCGGAGCGTCGGGCCATACGCCCATTCTCGCCGCTGATCGGCGCTCGCCGTACCCGGGGCCGCCACACACGGGCCCGACGCTTCACCCTCCACGGTCACCGCCGGCTCATCACCGCCCGCGGTGACCGAGCCGCGCCGAGAGCGCGCCCGCGCCCTTCACCGCGAGCTGGGCGAGCTCCTCCTCGCGCGCGTCGCTCCACCGGATCATCGGGACGGAGATGGACAGGGCCGCGACGACCCGGCCCGCGCTGTCCCGCACCGGCGCCGCCACACAGCTCACATCGGGGTTGGACTCGCGGTGCTCGACGGCGACGCCGCGCTCCCTGATCCCCGCCAGCTCCGCCCGCAGCACCTCCGGATCGGTGATGCTGGCGGGCGTCATCGCGGTGAACTCCCGTCCGGCGATACGGTTCTCCAGCTCCGCGGCGGGCAGTGACGCGAGCAGCATCTTGCCGACGGAGGTGCAGTGGGCGGGCAGCCTGCGACCGGCCGCCGAGACCATTCTGACCGCGTGCGTGGAGTCCACCTTCGCGATGTAGATGACATCGGTCTCCTCCAGGATCGCGACATGCACGGTCTCGTCGCAGGTCTCGGCGATCTCGCGGGCGACATGCCCGCCCTCGGCGGCGAGATCGAGCTGTTCCGCGTATCTGCTGCCGAGTTGGTAGGAGCGCACGCCGAGCCGGAAGCGGCCCGGCTGGCCCGGGACCGCCGCCAGATACGAGCGGGCCGCGAGCGTGGTGAGCAGCTCGTGCACCGTGGTGCGCGGCAGTTCGAGCTTTCTGATGACATCCGGCGCGGAGAGCGTGCCGTCGCCCTCCAGGAACAGTTCGAGTATGTCCAGGGCCCGCGTCACCGCGGGGACCAGCCGTCCCACGACCGCTCACCCACCCCTCTTGTTCGGTACTTCGGCCATCGACCGGAATGACGAACACAGGCTAACCGCCGCGCAACCCATTGACACCCCTCGGAGTGCCTGAATACCGTCACGCCACGATTTCGAACGTGTGACGAAATACCGAACGAGCCGAGGGGCAACTGCCGTGCGCATGACGGGAATCAGCACACACGTGGTCGGTACGCCCTGGCGTAACCTCACCTATGTCCTCGTTCATACGGACGAAGGACTCACCGGGGTCGGCGAGACGCGGATGCTCGGCAGGACGGACGCGCTGCTCGGCTATCTGCGCGAGGCCGAGGCCAACCACATCCAGGGCTCCGACCCGTTCGCCGTCGAGGATCTCGTGCGGCGGATGAAGTACGGCGATTACGGGCGGGCCGGCGAGATCGTGATGTCGGGCATCGCGGTGGTGGAGATGGCCTGTTGGGACATCAAGGGCAAGGCGCTGGGCGTGCCGGTGTGGCAGCTGCTCGGCGGCAAGGTCACCGACCGGGTCAAGGCGTACGCCAACGGCTGGTACACCACGGAACGGACCCCGGAGGCGTACCACAAGGCGGCCGAGGCGGTGATCGCGCGCGGCTACCGGGCCCTGAAAATAGACCCGTTCGGCACCGGCCACTACGAGCTGGACCGGGCGGCGTCGAACGAGGCGGTGGCGCTGATCGAGGCGGTACGGGACGCGATCGGGCCCGACGCGGAGCTGATGCTGGAGATGCACGGCCGGTTCAGCCCGTCGACCGCCGTACGGCTGGCGCGCGAGCTGGCGCCGTACGCCCCGGCCTGGCTGGAGGAGCCGGTGCCGCCGGAGAACCTCAAGGCGCTGAGCAAGGTCGCCGACAAGGTCGAGCTGCCGATCGCGACCGGTGAACGGATCCATGACCGGATCGAGTTCCGTGAGCTGTTCGAGTCGCAGGCCGCCGACATCATCCAGCCCGATGTGGGGCACATCGGCGGCATCCTGGAGACCCGGAAGCTGGCCGCGACCGCCGAGACGCACTACACGTTGATCGCGCCGCACAATGTCGGCGGTTCGGTGCTGACCGCCGCGAGCCTTCAACTGGCCGCCTGTACACCCAACTTCAAGATTCTTGAGCACTTCAATGACTTCGCGGACGCGGAGATCAAGAAGGTCGTCACCGGCGCTCCGGAGGTCGATCCCGAGACGGGGTGCTTCGAGGTGTCGCACGCGCCGGGCCTCGGGGTCGAGTTCGATGTGGCGGCGGCGGCCGAATTCCCGCAGCAGCACGCGCGGTTCGACCTGTGGGCCGAGGGCTGGGAGAAGCGCGAGCCGAAGGAGCCGCGATGACCCGGCGCCGGCCGCCGGGCCCGGCGGCGGACGCGGCGGACGCGGCGGACGCGGCGGTCGGCCGCGCGATCGTCGTCGACCGGCCCGGCGTCCACCGGCTGGTGACCGGTCCTGTGCCCGTCCCCGGGCCCGGCGAGGTGCGGGTACGGGTCGCCGCCGCCGGGATCTGTATGAGCGACCGCGAGGTGTACGACGGCCATCGCGACGCGGCCTATGTGCGCTATCCGGTGACGCCCGGTCATGAATGGGCGGGGACGGTCGACGCGGTGGGTGAGGGGGTCGATACGCGGCTGACCGGCCGCGCGACGGTCGCCGAGGGGTTCCGTGCCTGCGGAACCTGCGCGCGGTGCCGGGCCGGTGAGACCTCGCTGTGCGCCGGCGGCTACGAGGAGACGGGCTTCACCGTCCCCGGCGCCTTCGCCGACCATGTCGTGGTGCCCGCACGGCTGTTACATCCCCTCGCCGATGACGCGGACCTGCGGGCCGCCGCCCTGCTGGAACCGGCCGCCGTGGTGGCCGCGGCGGTACGGTCCAGCCGGCCGGAGCCGGGTGAGCGGATCGCCGTGGTCGGCGCGGGCACGCTGGGGCTCCTCGCCGTACAACTGCTCGCCGCCTCCTCCCCCGCCGAGCTGGCGGTGATCGATCCACGGACCGAACGGACGCTGCTGGCAACGGAGTTCGGCGCGACCCTGATCGGGACCCCCGAGGACGCGAAGGAACTGCACGGCGGTTACGACCTGGTGGTGGAGACCGCCGGGGCACCATCCACGGCCGCCTCGTCCTGTCTGCTGGCCCGGCGCGGCGGCCGGGTGGTGCTCACCGGGATGTTCACCCCCGGCGCCACCGGGATCGATCCGGTACTGCTGACACTGAATCAGCTGACGGTACGGAGTGTCTTCGGCGCGCCGTCCGCCGCCTGGGCCTTCGCCGTACGGGCGTTCACCGCCGGGCTGCTGGCCCCGGCCCCGCTGATCACCCATGAATTCCCGCTGGAGCGGTACGGCGAGGCCGTGTCGCTGGTCGGCGGCGGCGCTCCCGGCACCGGGAAGGTGCTGCTGCGCCCCTGACCCGGATCCGTACCACCACGCGCTCCACTGAACCGAAGGACTCGTCCGTGACCGACGTATCAGCCCCCGCCCCCCGCCGCCCCGGCGAACAGGCGCTCGCCACGCTCGGACTGGCCGCGCCCGCACCCCACCCGGCCGACGCCTCCCCGCACGCCTTCCCCGACGGTGGCCGCTGGCGTACCGAGATCCCCTCGGTCGAGGGCCCCGAGAGCCTGGCGGAGGTCCTCAAGGAGTCCGCCCGGCTCGATGTGCCCATCCACCGCGTCAGCCAGGGCAGCGGCGTCTGGATGCTCTCCGACGCCGATATCACCGAGATGGCCGACGCCTGCGCGTCGCGTGACATCGAACTGTGCCTGTTCACCGGGCCGCGCGGGACGTGGGACACCGGCGGCTCGACCCGTACGGACTCCGGCGGCGCGGGGCTCCGCGCCCGGGGTCATGACGCCCTGGCCGGCTGTGTCGAGGACGCCCTGCGGGCGACGGGACTCGGGGTGAAGTGCCTGCTCGTCGCGGACGAGGGCGTGCTGTGGACCCTGCACCGGCTGCGGGCCCGGGGCGTGCTGCCCGCCGACACCACCTTCAAGGTGTCGGCGCTGATCGGCCCGGTCAACCCGGCGTCGTACGCGGTGTTCGAGCGGCTGGGCGCCGACTCGGTCAATATCCCCTCGGACCTGGCGCTCGCGCATTTCAGCGAGATCCGCCGGACGAGCCGCGCGCCGATGGACCTCTATATCGAGGCGCCCGACGATCTCGGCGGGTATGTGCGGATGTACGAGACGGCCGAGCTGATCCGGCGCGGCGCGCCGCTCTATCTGAAGTTCGGACTGTCGAAGTCGCCGGGTATCTATCCGTACGGCGCCCAGCTGCGGGACACCGCCCTCAGCAGCGCCCGTGAACGGGTCCGGCGCGGCCGGCTCGTCCTCGATCTGCTCTCCCGGCACGGCGCCGACGGCGGAATGTCGCCGCTCGGCTCCCGGCTGCCCGGTCCGCTCAGCCGCTTCCCCCTGACCCCAGACCAGCCATGACCCCAGACAAGGACTGATGCATCCATGCGTACTCGCCGAGCCGCACTCGCCGTCACCGCCGTATCGCTGGCCCTCTCACTCGCCGCCTGCGGGCAGAGCAGTGAGGGCGGCAGCAAGGACGACACGAAGGGCGGGGAGGGATCCACCATCGGCATCTCGATGCCCACCAAGTCGTCGGAACGCTGGATCGCCGACGGCAACAACGTTGTCAGCGAGCTGAAGAAGCTCGGCTACAAGACCGACCTCCAGTACGGCGAGGACAACGTTGCCCAACAGGTCGCCCAGATCGAGAACATGATCACCAAGGGCGTGGACGTACTGGTCATCGCGGCCATCGACGGCAGCGCCCTGAGCGATGTCCTCCAGCAGGCGGCGGACCAGAACATCAAGGTCATCTCGTACGACCGGCTGATCCTCGGCACCGAGAACGTCGACTACTACGCCTCGTTCGACAACGAGAGGGTCGGCGTCCTCCAGGCCACCTATCTGATCGACAAGCTGGGTCTGAAGGACGGCGGCGAGAAGGGCCCGTTCAACATCGAGCTGTTCGCCGGCTCCTCCGACGACAACAACACCCAGTACTTCTTCAACGGCGCGATGAAGACCCTCAAGCCGTACCTGGACGACAAGCGGCTCGTCGTCCGGAGCGGACAGACCCAGCTGAACCAGGTCACCACCCTGCGCTGGGACGGCGGCACCGCGCAGAAGCGGATGGACGACCTGCTCACCAAGTCGTACGGCTCGCAGAACGTGGACGCGGTGCTCTCGCCGTACGACGGCATCTCCATCGGCATCCTGTCGTCGCTCAGGTCCGACGGCTACGGGACGTCCGCGAAGCCGTATCCGGTGGTCACCGGACAGGACGCCGAGGTCGCCTCGGTGAAGTCGATCATCGCCGGCCAGCAGACCATGACCGTCTACAAGGACATCCGCCTGCTGGCCAGGACGGCCGCTCAGATGACGGACGCGATGCTGAAGGACAAGAAGGTCGAGGTCAACGACGAGAAGTCGTACAACAACAAGGCCAAGGTCGTCCCGGCCTATCTGCTGAAGCCGGTCAGCGTCGACAAGGAGAACTACCAGAAGGAACTGGTGGACTCCGGCTACCTCAAGGCGAGTGACCTGAAGTGACGGCGCCCGTCCTGGAGATGCGCTCCATCGTGAAGACCTTCCCCGGGGTCAGAGCGCTCTCCGATGTCAGCCTCACGGTCGCGCCCGGCGAGGTGCATGCCATCTGCGGGGAGAACGGCGCGGGCAAGTCCACCCTGATGAAGGTGCTCAGCGGCGTGCATCCGTACGGGAGTTACGAAGGAGAGATCCTCTTCGAGGGCGTTCCCTGCGCCTTCCGCGACATCCGGGCCAGCGAGGCCCAGGGCATTGTGATCATCCATCAGGAACTGGCCCTGATCCCCTACTTGTCGATCGCGGAGAACATCTTCCTCGGCAACGAGCACGCCACCCGTGGCTTCATCAACTGGAACGACACCCTCAGACACGCGGCCTCGCTGCTCAAGCGGGTGGGTCTGGACGAGCATCCGCAGACGCGGGTCGCCGATATCGGGGTCGGCAAGCAACAGCTCGTGGAGATCGCGAAGGCGCTCGCCAAGCGGGTGAAGCTGCTGATCCTGGACGAGCCGACCGCCGCGCTCAACGATGGCGACAGCGCCCAGCTCCTGCGGCTGATCGGCGAGTTGAAGGAGCAGGGCATCACCTCGATCATCATCTCGCACAAGCTGAACGAGATAGCCGAGGTGGCCGACTCCGTCACGATCCTACGGGACGGCCGGACCATCGAGACCCTCGCGGTGAAGGCCGGGTCCACCACCGAGGACCGGATCATCCGGGGCATGGTCGGCCGCGATCTCGACCACCGCTTCCCCGAACGCACCCCCTACGAGGGCGATCCGGGCGCGCACCCCGCGCTGGAGGTGCGCGACTGGACGGTGCACCACCCGATCGACCAGCAGCGCAAGGTCGTCGACGGCGTCTCGGTCCAGGTCCGCAGGGGCGAGATCGTCGGGATCGCGGGGCTGATGGGCGCGGGACGCACGGAACTGGCGATGAGCGTCTTCGGCCGCTCGTACGGCAGGAACATCAGCGGCACCGTACTCAAGGACGGCCGCGAGATCGGTACGCGGACGGTGCCGGAGGCCGTCGCGCACGGCATCGCGTATGTCACCGAGGACCGCAAGCAGTACGGGCTCAACCTCATCGACACCATCGGCCGGAACATCACCCTGAGCGCTTTGTCGAAGGTCGCCCGGCGCGGGGTGGTCGACGAGCACGAGGAGACACGGGTCGCCGAGTCGTACCGGGGAAGCATGAACATCAAGGCGCCCACGGTCTTCGAACAGGCCGGCCGGCTGTCGGGCGGCAACCAGCAGAAGGTCGTCCTCAGCAAATGGATCTTCGCGGGTCCCGATGTGCTGATCCTCGACGAGCCCACGCGCGGTATCGATGTCGGCGCGAAGTACGAGATCTACACCGTCATCGACCGGCTCGCGGCCGAGGGAAAGGCCGTCATCTTCATCTCCTCCGAACTCCCCGAGCTGCTCGGTATGTGCGACCGCGTCTACACGATGGCGGCCGGCCGGCTCACCGGTGAGATCCCGCGGGCGGAAGCGACCCAGGAAGTCCTGATGCGTCACATGACCAAGAACACGAGGTAGTCGACATGGGTCCGGTCACCACCGATACGCCGAAGGGCGACACACCGAAGGAATCCCCACCGTCGCCTCCGTCCGGGCGGAGCGGTACGGGGGCGCTCCTGCTGGAGGCCGCGCGCCGCAATATGCGGCAGTACGGCATGCTGATCGCGCTCGGCCTGATCGTCGTCCTGTTCGAGATCTGGACCGACGGCGTCCTCCTCAAGCCGAACAACGTCACCAATCTGGTGCTCCAGAACAGCTACATCC
Source organism: Streptomyces scopuliridis (assembly GCF_042790125.1). Taxonomy (GTDB): domain Bacteria; phylum Actinomycetota; class Actinomycetes; order Streptomycetales; family Streptomycetaceae; genus Streptomyces; species Streptomyces scopuliridis_A. Next base: position 417,744 of record NZ_JBHTZS010000001.1, on the reverse strand, counting down.
TGGTCCTCGCCATCGGCATGATGATCGTCATCATCGCGGGCCATATCGATCTCTCGGTCGGCTCGCTGGCCGCGTTCGTCTCCGCCGCCTGCGCGGTGATGATGGTCGAGCACGACATCCCGTGGGTGCTCGCGCTGGTCCTCGGGCTGCTCATCGGGGCGGTCGCCGGGGCCTGGCAGGGGTTCTGGATCGCGTATGTCGGTATTCCGTCGTTCATCGTCACGCTCGCCGGGATGCTGCTGTTCCGCGGCGGTACGCAGATCTTCCTGGGGTCGCGTTCACTCGGACCGTTCCCCGAGGGCTTCCAGAAGATCTCGACCGGCTATCTCCCCGAGATCGGCCCGGCCACCAACTACCACAATCTGACGCTGTTGTTGGGGCTGGCGCTGCTGGCGTTCGCGCTGTTCCAGGAGTTCAGGGACCGGCGCCGGCAGCAGGCGTACGACCTGGAGGTGCTCCCCCGTAACCTCTTCCTCGTCAAGTGCGTGGCGCTCGCCGCCGCCGTACTCGCCTTCACGATGACGCTGGCCAGCTACCGGGGTGTGCCGGTCGTCCTGCTGCTGCTCGCGGCGCTGCTGATCGGCTTCGGCTATGTGATGCGCAACGCCGTCGTCGGCCGCCATGTGTACGCGCTCGGCGGCAACCAGGCCGCGGCGAAGCTGTCCGGGGTGAAGGACAAGCGCGTCACGTTCCTCGTCTTCGTCAATATGGGGGTACTGGCGGCGCTGGCCGGAATCGTCTACGCGGCCCGGCTCAACGCGGGGGTGCCCCAGGCCGGGATCAACTTCGAACTGGAGGCCATCGCGGCCGCGTTCATCGGCGGCGCGTCGATGAGCGGCGGTGTCGGCACGGTTCTCGGCGCGATCATCGGCGGGCTGGTGCTCGGCGTGCTCAACAACGGCATGTCGCTCGTGGGCATCGGCACGGACTATCAACAGGTCATCAAGGGGCTGGTGTTGCTGGCGGCGGTCGGCTTCGACGTCTGGAACAAACGCCGGGTGGGTGCCTGAGCCGTCAAAAAAAGGGGGTCGGCGCGGCGCCGCAGCACACCTGAATTTGTGCTGCGACGCCGCGCCCCCGTTACCGGTTACAGCTTGCGTGCCACCGCCGCGTACCCCGGGATCGGCTCGTTGCCGGAGACCGGCACGACCTCACCCAGCTCAGGACGCCAGTCGGCGGCCAGCGAGACCCCGGGCTCGACCAGATCGAGCCCGGTGAAGAACGCGGCGAACTCGTCCCGCGAACGGAGGGCCAGGGTCAGACCACGCTGCCGGTACAGCGCACGGGCCTGGTCCGAGCTCTCCCGGTCGAAATCCCCCGTGGCGTGGGAGATGACGAGACAGCTGCCGGACGGCAGCGGATCGAGCAGCCGGCGCACCAGCTCGTACGCGCCGTCCTCGTCCGGGACGAAGTGGAGCAGCGCGACGAGCGAGAGCGCGACCGGACGGGTGAGGTCCAGGACCGCGCCGGCGGCCGCGATGATGCTCTCCGGCTCGCGGACATCGGCCTGGACATACTCGGTGACGCCCTCCGGGGTGCTGCGCAGCAGCGCCTCGGCATGCCGGAGGACGATCGGGTCGTTGTCGGTGTAGACGATCCGGGAGTCGGGTGCGACCTCCTGGGCTATCTGGTGGAGATTGGGCTCGGTGGGGATGCCCGTACCGATGTCGAGGAACTGGCGCACCCCGCCCTCGGTGCAGAGCCAGCGGGTGGCGCGGTGCATGAACGCCCGGTTGACCCGGGCCATTTCGGGCCCCCGGGCGTCCAGTGCGAGAAGCTGCTTCGCCATCTCCTCGTCCACCGGGTAATTGTCCTTGCCGCCGAGGAACCAGTCGTACACCCGGGCCGGATGCGGCTTGGTGGTGTCGATCGGGTCATGCCCGGTCATGTGCGCTCCATGAGTCTCAGGTCAATGAGTCGATGAGTGGACAGGTGGAGAGAGCGGGGGCTGAGCAGGATCGGCTGAGGGGATCAGGTGAGCAGGAAGTCCGCCTGGCCCGACTTGGCACCCTGGATGAAGGCGGCGATCTCGTTGGTGGTGTAGATCAGTGCGGGGCCGTCAGGGTCGGCGGACTGGCGCACAGCGACTCTGCCGTCGGCCAGCTTCATGGCCTCGATGCAGTTGCCGCCGTTGCCACCGCTCCACGGCTTGTGCCAGCCTTCGGCGCCGAGGTCGGCGGCGGGCATGCCGTTGTATATGGGATCCATTCACAGCTCCTTGCGGACATCCTTGAGGATCTCCTTCGTGCGTTGTGCAGTTGCGGCCTGGGCCGCCATCCGGTCCATGACCTCCAGGTGGGTGGCCACTTCGGGACGGGCATCGAGATAGACAGCACCGGTGAGGTACTCGCTGTAGACCATGTCCGGCAGCTCCGGTACGGCGAAGCGGAAGATCACGAACGGCCCGTAGGTACCGGGGTGGTGTCCGGACGAGAATTCCGCGATCTGCAGGGTCACATTGGTCAGGTCGGTGGCTTCGAGCAGCCGGTCGACCTGTTCGCGCATGATCTCCGGGTCCTCGCCCACCGGGCGGCGCAGCACCGTCTCGTCCATGATCACCCAGAACTTCGGCGCGTCCGCACGGGTCAGCAGCGACTGGCGTTCCATCCTGAGCGCCACATGGCGCTCGATGTCCTCCGGCTGCGCCTGTCCCACGGCGCCGGCGTTCATGACGGCGCGCGCGTAGCCCTCGGTCTGGAGCAGCCCGGGGACGAAGTGCGGTTCGTACGCCCTGAGCAGCGCCGCGGCCCCCTCCAGGCTCACGTACATGCTGAACCAGTCGGGCAGGATGTCGTGGAACCGCTGCCACCAGCCGGGCTTATTGGCTTCCTCGGTGAGTTCGACGAACGCGTCGGCCTCGTCCTCGGGGATCCCATAGGCCCTGAGCAGCACCTGCACATAGGGGATCTTGAGGGCGACCTCGGCCGTCTCCATCCGGCGTATCGTCGCCGACGCCACGCGGAGGAGCTTGGCGGCCTCCTCGCGTTTCAGGCCGGCGCGCTCACGCAGGTCCTGTAGGCGTCTGCCCAGTACGACCTGTCCCACGGTCGGGGCGGACCGCGGTTCGCTCACTTTTGGGTCCTCCCCACGCACGGTTGACAGCAGTCTGCCATGTCTCCACCACGAAGAATACGGCACTCTGGAAAATTCAGAGTGCCACTTGCCAAGTGTCCTCGGCGGGTGGAGAGTGGGTCGGTGAACCAGTTCACACGGTTGTCGCGCTCTGCCACGGGAGAGGTCTTGCGCGCGACTGCCGCTCCCCCACCGTTAGGAATCGGTCGTGGCACCTGGTAACGCGCTCACCCCCCAGCTCATAGCCCTGTGCCCCGGCAACGTCGTCCGCCGTTACGGGTTCCAGTTGCCTGCTCACGCGGAGTCCGTCAGCCGCGCGAGACAGCTGACCCGTGACCGGCTCGGCACCTGGGACGTGGACGAGGAGACCCGCGAGACCGCGGTGCTCGTCGTGTCGGAACTGGTCACCAACGCGGTGGTGCACGCCGCGGGCGACCATGTCATCTGCGAGATACGGCAGAGCAACGGAAAGCTGCGGATCGCCGTGGAGGACCAGGGGTACGGACCGACCGGGCCGCAGCTGCACCGCACCGCGGAAGGCGAGTGCGAGGGCGAGGGCGGCCGGGGACTGTTTCTCGTCGATTCCATATGCAGCGGCTGGGGAGCCCACGACACCTCGGGATACGGACCTGGACGTGTCGTCTGGGCGGAACTGTCACACGGAGCGGAGCAGTCATGCTGAAGACCGCGCTGCGGCGCCTTTCGCGCGGCCTGAGCCACGAGTCATCTCCCGGACACGTACAGCTGCCACTGCCGCCGACCCTGCCCGCCTCGCTGGGGTGTGACGCCGTGGGTATCCCGGCGCAGCACGGCTTCCGGCTGATGGCGCGGCTGCCGCGGAAGGGCTGTATCTTCGCCGACGCCGAGTGGTGGTGGTGGATCGTTCCGGCGGGCTCGGACCTCGATCTGACCTGGCCCTCCCCGGCCCGCTATGTCGCGGGGACGACCGTGCCGGCGGCGCACCCCCGGCTGATCCACTGGCCGGAGGACCCCACGCCGTACACCCCGCCGATCCCCCTCTATCTCATGGTCTGCCAGCTGACGGGCACGGCCCCGTCCTGGGCGCCGGACGGCACGGCGGGGACGGTCCCGGCACAGCACGGCTAGGAGATATTCCGGAGCGGGGACCGGCTGATCGGCCGGTCGGCCTGGCGCTCCGCTCCCCCCACCGCGGGCCGATCACATAGGCTCGTCCGCGAGATGAACAACAACCACACCTCCCTCGGTCCGAAGGCCGACAAAGAGACCGTGCGCCGGCACAATCTGAGCCTTGTGCTGCGGGCGGTACGGGACGAGGGCGAGGCGACCAGGGCCGGTGTCGCGGCGCGGGTGGGTCTGACCCGGGCGGCCGTGTCGTCGCTGGTCGAGCAGTTGCTGGACAGCGGGTTCCTCTCCGAGTCCGGCAAGACGTTCAGCGGGCAGGCCGGGCGCCCCGGCACCGTGCTGAAGGTGACCCGCACGGGACCCGCGGGGATCGGCGTCGAGATCAATATCGACTATGTGTCGGTGTGTGTGGTCGACCTGTCCGGCACCGACCGCGTCCGGCTGACCGAACACCTCGACAACAGGGGCTCCCGGCCGGCCGAGGTGCTGGCCCGCTGCGCCAGGATCGCCGCCCGTACCCTGGACTCCGCCGCCGAACAGGACTTGCTGCCGGTCGGGGTCCAACTCGCCCTGCCGGGGCTGGTGTCGGGCGGTACGGTCCGGCAGGCCCCGAACCTCGGCTGGAACCTCGTTCCCACCGACGAGATGTTCGCCGCCGCGCTGGCCGAGCTGCGGCCCGATCTGCCCCCGCTGCCGGTGAGTTCGGAGAACGAGGCCAATCTCGCGGCGCTGGCGGAGCTGTGGTTCGGTGAACTCGGCCCGCTGCGCACCTTCCTCTATCTGACGGGCGAGATCGGCGTCGGCGGCGCGCTGGTGCTCAACGGTGAACTGCTGCGCGGGGCCCATGGGTTCGCCGGGGAGATCGGCCATGTGGTCGTCGATCCGGAGGGGCCGCTGTGCCGTTGCGGCTCCCGGGGGTGTCTGGAGCAGTACGCGGGCCAGTCCGCGCTGCTGCGGGCGGCGGGGATCGACGAGAACGCCGGGGTGCCGGGCGTGGCCGAGCTGGGGCTGCGGGCGGACGCGGGCGACCCGCAGGCCATCGCCGCCGTGGAGCGGGCCGGGCGGACGCTGGGCCGGGTGCTGTCGGGTGCGGTGAACCTCTTCGATCCGGACGCGGTCGTCCTCGGCGGGATCTACCGGGAGCTGATGCCCTGGCTCTCGCCGGCCGCGGACCGGGAGCTGACCGCCCGGGTGGTGTCGGGGCTGTGGGAGAGCGGCAGCGGGCGGCTGCGCGGGTCCTCCTCGGCGGGGGACGCGGCTCGCGGCGCGGCGGCCCTGGTCGTCCAGGCGGTGCTGGCCGATCCGGTGGCGTACGTGCACCGCGAGGCGCGCGGGACAGGCTGACGTACGACACGGCCGAAGCGACGCGGGACGGGCCGGCGTACGCCCGTCCCGCGCGCCCGCTGCACGGCTCCCGGGGTCAGCGGACGCCGAGGAGGTGGTCCATGGCGAGCTGGTCGAGGTGCTCGAACGCCATGCCGCGCGCGGCGGCCGCGTCGACGTCGAACTCCTCGTAGGCACTGCGGTCGGCCAGCAGCGCGGCCACGCCCTCGGGGGCGGTGGGTCGCGCCAGTTCGTCCACGCGGGAAGCGCGCAGCGCCTCCTGGACGAGCGGGTCGGCGCGGAAGGAGGCGGCCCGCTCCTTGAGGATCAGATAGTTGCGCATACAGCCGGCGGCGGACGCCCACACCCCGTCGAAGTCCTCGGTGCGCGGCGGCTTGAAGTCGAAGTGCCGCGCGCCCTCCCAGCCCGCGTTCTCCAGCAGATCGACCAGCCAGAAGGCGGCGCGCAGATCGCCGGCGCCGAACCGCAGGTCCTGGTCGTAGCGGGTGCCGTGCTGGCCGTTCAGGTCGATGTGGAAGAGCTTGCCCGACCAGAGCGCCTGGGCGATGGCGTGCGGGAAGTTGAGCCCGGCCATCTGCTCATGGCCGACCTCGGGGTTGACGCCGAACAGCTCGGGGCGCTCCAGCCGGTCGATGAACGCCAGGGCGTGGCCGACGGTGGGCAGCAGGATGTCGCCGCGCGGCTCGTTGGGCTTGGGCTCGACGGCGAACCTGAGGTCGTAGCCCTGCTCGACGACATACTCCCCGAGCAGGTCGAACGCCTCCTTCATCCGGTCGAGGGCGAGGCGTACATCCTTGGCGCCGCCCGACTCGGCTCCTTCACGGCCGCCCCAGGCGACAAAGGTCCTGGCGCCCAGTTCGGCCGCGAGGTCGACATTGCGCAGCACCTTGCGCAGGGCGTAGCGGCGGATGTCGCGGTCGTTCGCGGTGAAGCCGCCCTCCTTGAAGACGGGGTGGGTGAAGAGGTTGGTGGTGACCATCTCGACCGTGATGCCGGTCTCTTCGGTCGCCTGCCTGAACCGCTTGATGTGCGCGTCGCGCTCCGCCTCCGTCGAGCCGAACGGAATGAGGTCGTCGTCGTGGAAGGTCACACCCCATGAGCCGAGATCCGCGAGTCGGTGAACCGATTCGACGGGATCCAGCGCGGGGCGGGTCGCGTCGCCGAACGGGTCCTTGCCCTGCCAGCCCACCGTCCAGAGGCCGAAGCTGAACTTGTCCTCGGGGGTGGGTGTGAAGCGTTCCGTCATGACTCTGGCCGCCTTCGATACCTCAGGTCCGGCACGTGCCGACCTTATTTGTTTCCTGACATGACTAATAATGCACGGGGATACGGGTGCGCAAAAGACCCCGCACGCCCGTGGACCCAAGATGATGATCGTCGGCACGGTTCCCGTGTGCCACGCCATCGCGTAATTTGTTTTCCCGACGCTCAATCTGGAGGTACGCCCATGTCGCGGAACCCGGTCGTCATCGGCGTGGACAGCTCCACCCAGTCCACGAAGGCCGCCTTCACGGACGCCGCCACAGGCCGGCTGCTCGCCGTGGGCCGCGCGCCGCACCGGGTGACCGGCGAGGGCGGCGCCCGGGAGACGGACCCGGAGGTGTGGTGGAACGCGCTGCGTGAGGCGGTCGCCGCCGGTCTGAAGGAATCCGGGACGGACGCCTCGGCCGTGACCGGCATCGCCGTCGCCGGACAGCAGCACGGTCTGGTCGTGCTCGACCGTACCGGCCGGCCGCTGCGCCCCGCGCTGCTCTGGAACGACACCCGCTCGGCCCCGCAGGCAGCCGCGCTCACCGACGCGCTCGGCGGCCCGGACGCCTGGACGGCGCGCACGGGCTCCGTACCGGTGGCCTCGATGACGGCCTCCAAGTGGCAGTGGCTGCGGGAGAACGACCCCGCCATCGCGGAGGCCACGGCGGCCATCCGGCTCCCCCACGATTTTCTCACCGAACGGCTTTCGGGCACCGCGGCCACCGACGCGGGTGACGCCTCCGGCACCTGCTGGTACTCCACCGCCACCGGCGAGTACGACCCCGAACTGCTCGCGCTCCTCGGTCTCGACGCCGATCTGCTGCCCGCCGTCGCCACGACCGGCGCCGCACGCGTCGGCTCGCTCACGGCGGGCTCCGCGGCGGAACTGGGGCTGCCCGCGGGCATCGCCGTCGCCGCCGGTACCGGCGACAACATGAGCGCGGCCGTCGGTCTCGGCTTCGGCGGCGCCGGTCTGCTGGACCATCCGGTACTGAGCCTCGGCACGTCGGGTACGGTCTTCGCCGCCACCCGCACCCGCCCCGGCTCCCCCGCGCTCGCCGGGTTCGCGGCGGCGGACGGTACGTATCTGCCGCTGGCCTGCACGCTCAACTGCACGCTCGCCGTCGACAAGATCGCCTCGCTGTTCCGGCTCGACCGGGAGGACGCGGTGCCGGGCGGCGAAGCCGTACTGCTCCCCTACCTGGACGGCGAACGCACCCCCGATCTGCCCGCCGCCTCGGGCCTGCTGACCGGGCTGCGCCATGACACCAGCCCGCAGCAACTCCTGGGCGCCGCCTACGAGGGCGCGGCCGTCACCGTACTGCGCGCGCTGGACGAGGTGCTGCGCTCCTGCGGCCTGGACCCCGCGTCCCCGGACGCGGCGGGCCGCCCGCTGCGTCTGGTCGGCGGCGGCGCTCAGGGCCGGATGTGGGTGGATACGGTCCGCCGGCTCTCCGGCCGCCGCGTGATCGTCCCGACGAGCGGCGAACTGGTCGCGCTGGGCGCCGCCGCGCTGGCCGCGGGCGCGGCGACGGGCGAGGACCCGGTGGCGATCGCGACCTCCTGGCGGACCGGCGAAGGACCCGAACTGCCCGCGGTGGAGCGGGACATGGAGACCTGGGAGCGGGTGGGATCGGTACTGGACAGGGCGGCGCCGAGCCTCCTGAGCTAGGGCGGGGCACTGCGACGGCCGACGCGTCGTCAGTCCGTCGTCACGCCGCCCGCCGCCCGCGCCAGCGCGTCCAGGACCGGGCGGATCAGCGGGTGCGTCTCCGCGCCCCGGCGTACGGCGGCGAAGACCCTGCGGGTCGCGGCCGGGCCCGCCACGGGGCGTACGACCGTACCCTTCAGCTCCATGCCGCGCAGCGCGGAGCGCGGGACCAGCGCGACTCCCGCGCCCGCGCCCGCGAGGGCGACGACCGCCCGGAAGTCGTCGGAGGAGTGCGCCAGACGGGGCTGGAAGCCCGCCAGTTCGCAGGCGAGCTGGATCACGTCATGGCAGGGGTTGCCGGGGTACGGGCCGATCCAGTCGCTGTCGGCCAGCTCGGCGAGCACGACCTCCGCGCCGAGCCCGAGCGGATGCGCCGCGGGCAGGACCGCGTCGAACGGCTCCGCGTACAGCGGCATCCGCCACAGCCGCAGATCGTCCTCGCGCGGGGCGCCCCGGTACTCGACCGCGACCGCGAGATCGGCCTCTCCGTCGAGCACCATCGGCAGGCTCTCGTCGCCCTCGGCGTCCCGTACGCGTACCCGTATGTCGGGGTGCGGTCCGGCGAGCAGCTGGAGGGCCGGGGCCAGTACCTCCGCGATGCCCGTGGCGAAGGCGGCGACCGTGACCTCGCCCGCCGTCCCGCCCGCGTACGCCGCGAGCTCCGCCTCGGCGCGCTCCAGCTGGGCGAGGACGGCGTGCGCGTGGGTGAGCAGGATCTCGCCGGCGGCGGTCAGCCGTACGCCCCGGCCGCTGCGGGTCAGCAGCGCGTGCCCGGTCTCGTGCTCCAGCGCGGCGAGCTGCTGGGAGACGGCCGAGGGCGTGAGATAGAGCGCGGCGGCCGCGGCGGTCACCGTACGGTGGTCCGCCACGGCCCGCAGGACACGCAGCCGCCGAGGGTCGATCACCCGGCCCATTTTGCCAGGTCTGCCCGGAACTCCACCCCCACGGGCACCGACCGCCCCACCGGCACCGGCGCTCAGCCCTCCCGCTTCATCGCCTCGCGCGCGTCGACGAACGCCGCGACCGCCCGCTCCACATCGGCCGTGGAGTGCGCGGCGGACAGCTGCACCCTGATCCGCGCCCGGCCCATGGGGACCACGGGGTACGAGAAGCCGATCACATAGACCCCGCGCTCCAGGAGCAGTTCGGCCATCCGGGCCGCCTCGGCGGCGTCGCCGATCATGACGGGAGCGATGGCGTGGTCACCGGGCAGGATCTCGAACCCCGCGTCCGTCATCTCCGCACGGAAGAGCGCGGTGTTGGCGTTCAGCCGGTCCCGCAGTTCGCCCGCGCTCTCCAGCAGATCGAGGACCTTGATCGACGCGGCGGCGATGACCGGCGCGAGGGAGTTGGAGAAGAGATACGGACGGGAGCGCTGGCGCAGCAGCGCGACGATCTCGGCGCGGGCCGCGACATAGCCGCCGGAGGCGCCGCCGAGCGCCTTGCCGAGCGTGCCGGTGATGATGTCGACCCGGTCCATGACGCCGTGCAGCTCGGGGGTGCCCCGGCCGCCGGGGCCCACGAAGCCGACGGCGTGCGAGTCGTCGACCATGACCATCGCGTCGTACCGGTCGGCGAGATCACAGATCTCGGCCAGCGGGGCGACATACCCGTCCATCGAGAACACGCCGTCCGTGACGATCAGCCGGCGACGGGCGTCCTGGGACTCCTTGAGCCTGGTCTCCAGCTCGGCGAGGTCGCGGTTGGCGTACCGGAGGCGACGGGCCTTGGAGAGCCGGATGCCGTCGATGATGCTGGCGTGGTTGAGGGCGTCGGAGATGACGGCGTCCTCCGGGCCGAGGAGCGTCTCGAAGACCCCGCCGTTGGCGTCGAAGCAGGAGGAGTAGAGGATCGTGTCCTCCTGGCCGAGGAACGCGGACAGCCGCTGCTCCAGCTCCTTGTGGATCTCCTGGGTGCCGCAGATGAAGCGCACGGACGCCATGCCGTAGCCCCAGCGGTCGAGCGCGTCCTTGGCGGCGGCGACGACCTCGGGGTGGTCGGCGAGTCCGAGGTAGTTGTTGGCGCAGAAGTTGAGGACATCACCGGGGGCGCCGCCCGCGGTGACGGCGACGGAGGCGCTCTGCGGGGTCGAGATCACGCGCTCGGGCTTGAAGAGACCGGCGTCGCGGATCTCGTCGAGGGTGGCGGACAGGTCGTCCCGGACGGACGCGTACATGAAGGGCTCCTTCTTCTGGGGCTCGGTGCGCTGCCTGCTGCGGCTCGGCGCTACTGCGGGGGCCGATGCGCCGCGGGGGCCGGTGGGGCGGTCAGACGCTCCAGTCGAGAATGATTTTTCCGCTGCGTGCGGAGGACGCCTCGTCGAACGCCGCGTCGAAGTCCTCGTATCCGTAGCTGCCGGTGATGACGGGCGTGAGGTCGAGCCCGCCTTCGAGCAGGACGGTCATCGCGTACCAGGTCTCGAACATCTCGCGTCCGTAGATGCCCTTGACCGTGATCATCGAGGTGACGATCTTCGACCAGTCGACGGCGAACTCCTCGGCGGGCAGCCCGAGCATGGCGATCCGGCCGCCGTGCGTCATGTTGTCGACCATGTCGCGCATGGCCTCGGGGCGGCCCGACATCTCCAGACCGATGTCGAAGCCCTCCTTGAGGCCGAGCTGCCGCTGCGCGTCGGCGATGCCGACGTCGGCGGGCGAGACATCGAGGGCGAGGGTGGCGCCGGCCTTGCGGGCGAGTTCCAGCCGGTGCGGGCTGACGTCGGTGATCACGACATTGCGCGCACCGGCGTGCCGGGCGACGGCCGCCGCCATGATGCCGATGGGGCCCGCGCCGGTGATCAGCACGTCCTCACCGACGAGCGGGAAGGAGAGCGCGGTGTGCACGGCGTTGCCGAACGGGTCGAAGATCGCGGCGACATCGAGGTCCACCTCGGCGCGGTGCACCCAGACGTTCGCGGCGGGCAGGGAGACGTACTGCGCGAAGGCTCCGTCGCGGCCGACGCCGAGCCCGACGGTGCTGCGGCACAGATGCCTGCGGCCCGCGAGGCAGTTGCGGCACTTGCCGCAGACGAGATGGCCCTCACCGCTGACCAGATCGCCGACGGCGATGTCCTGTACGGCGGCGCCGACGGCGGCCACCTCGCCGACGAACTCGTGGCCGAGGACGCGGGGTGTGGTGACGGCCTGCTGGGCCCAGCCGTCCCAGGACCGGATGTGCAGGTCGGTACCGCAGATGCCGGTACGGAGCACCTTGATCAGTACGTCACCGTCCCCGTACTCCGGCTCGGGCACGTCCATGAGCCACAGCCCGGGCTCGGCCTTCTGTTTGACAAGTGCCTTCATGGGGGGCGGCTCCCGGGGTGGTGGTGCGTGGCGCATGGCGCTGAGCGGTGATCACTGTTCGGTGGTCGGGCACCAATCTGCCGAGCGGCGCCCGTTCAGTCCATCGAGGATTTCTTAAGCGGCCCAACAGCGCAGCTTCACGCGCCGCGGCGCGCCGGGAAGACGACCGGGTGGCGGGCGAGAGGCATACCGCTATCGGTGGGTGCGGTCCCCGCGGCGACGCGCACACCGGCGTTCCCGGAGCGCCCGTCCCGGCCTCAGCGGGTGCGGTCGCCAGGACGGCCGCGCGGTGAGCGGGCCGGGCGGCGCGGCACCCTGCGCCGCCGCACCCGGGCCCGGCCCCGCGGCGGCCGGCTCCAGGGCGCGGCCGCCGGGGTCGGGGCACGCAGGCGGTACGGCGGACCGCTGTCCGGGCAGCCACGCCGCGGGTACCTCCGTGATCGTGGCCGGCATCGCGGGTGCGGTCGCCGCCGTACGGGTCAGCAGCACCACGCCCCGCGCGGCGAGCACCGCGCCGAGGAGCGCGGCCGTCACGCCCGGGACGCCGCCCTGGAGGCGCTCGCCCAGCAAGGTCAGGCCGATGACCGCCGCCGCGAGCGGGTTGGCCAGGGTCAGGACCGCGAGCGGGGCTCCGAGTCCGCCGCGGTAGGCACGCTGGGAGAGCAGCAGACCGCCGGACGCGAAGGTCGCGACGACCAGGGCCACGGCCGCCACCTGCCACATCGGCAGGGCGTCCGCGTCGCGCGCGGTGGCGGCGACCGTCACCGTCTGGGTGAGGGCCGAGGCGACGCCCGAGGTGATGCCGGAGGCCGCCGCGTGGCGGAGGCCGGATCCCGTGCCCGGCCGGGTCAGCAGCGCGACCAGCGCCAGTGCCACGCCCGCGACGCCGAGCGCCTGGGGCAGGCTGAGCGTCTCGTCGGGGGCGCTGCCGGCCGCGGCGAGCAGGATGGCCGCGAGGCCGGCCAGGGTGAAGGCCGTGCCGCGCCACTCGCCCCGGCTGACCTGCCGCCCGGCGCGCCGGGCGCCCAGCGGTACGGCCGCGACGAGGGTGAGCGCGCCCAGCGGCTGGACGACCGTGAGCGGTCCATAGGTCAGCGCCACGACATGCAGCAGCGCGCCGGCCGCGTTCAGCCCGACCGCCCACCACCAGGCGCCGCGGGCCAGCAGGGTGAGCAGCCCGGCGCCCGGCTCCGTACGGGCCGCGAGCCGCTCCTGCGCCACGGCGGCGGAGGCGTACGCGACGGCCGAGACCAGCGACAGCGCCACGGCCACGGCCGTCGCGCCGTTCATCGGCCGGCCCCCGAGGTGACGGGAGCGACAGCTGAGGCGGCCTGCCTGCCGAGTTCGCAGAGGAGGAAGAGTCCGGCGACGAGCGACAGCTCACGTGCGAGGGGCGGTCGGGCGGAAGTCTCCGGCTTCCGTGCGGCGGGCCCGGTGCGGGCGTTTCTCACCCGACCCCCTTACCTGGACAACACGGCGCGGCGGAACGTCGTGGCGGTGCGGCGGCGCGGCCTGGACCGCGCCCTATCGATACGCCAGTGTACCGATACGCTTACGTATCGGTACACTGGCGTATCGATACACTGACGTATCGCCGCCGGAGCCGCACCGGACCCCGGACGGCGGAGACGGGGAGAGATGATGACGCCGCGGCGCCGCTCCAAGATCACGCCGGAACGGGAGCTGGAACTCTACGAAGCCGCCCTGGACCTGCTCAGGGAGAGCGGCTACGAGGCACTGACCATGGAGGGCGTCGCCGCCCGTTCCCGCTGCGGCAAGTCCACGCTCTACCGTCAGTGGGGCACGAAACCGCAACTGGTCGCGGCGGCGCTCCGCGGCACCCGCTGCGTCAAACTCGCGGAGGTCGACACGGGCGGCCTCGTCGGGGATCTGCGGGCGGCGGCCCGTGCGGCGGTGGCGGGCGCGGGCCGCGACACCGCGCTGATGCACGCGCTCGGCCACGCGGCCCTCCAGAATCCGGAGTTGCTGCGCGCCCTGCGCGAGAACCTCATCGAACCGGAGGTCGCGGCGATCAACGCCATGATCGAACGCGCCGTGGCCCGCGGCGAGATCGCGGCCGACAACCCGGCGGCGGAGTTCGTGGCGGCCCAGCTGATGGGCGTCATGCGCGCCCGGCCGATGGTGGAGGGCCGGCCGGCCGACGAGGCGTATCTCCAGCGCTTCCTGGAGGCCGCGGTCTTCCCCGCACTCGGCCTGCGGGCCACCTCGCGAGTCACCTCGCACCCCTGACCGGTGCGTCGTCGTCCGAGCGGATGACGACGACACACCGGCGCCGCACCGTGGGGACGGGAGCGGCGCGCTCCATGCCTGTGGGCCTCTTCTCCGGAGGGGGCCCACAGGCATGCCGGGAGGCCGGAGCGGTGGTGTGCGGAGAGCGTTCTCGTACATTCGTCTCCGTGCATGACCGTTTCAATGACGTAGCGATAACGATCAGAATGGCGACGGCATCAGGTGGGAGCCGTTTACGAGCCGTTACGAAAACGGCCGGTTGGCGGCGTACCACGGGGCGCTCGGGGAGGCTGGTGGGCGGTAGTGGAGTGGCGTGAACCGCCCTTGCACGGCGCGTGCGCGGGCGCTGCGCGGGCGCAGTGGGGGTGGTGCGCGGGCGCATCGACTCGCGAGCGGAATTGATCACGTCGGTTCACAATGAGTCAAATCCAGCCAATGGCACGCCAGTTGCGCAGTTGTTGACGATCCGACTTGGACAGATACGCTCCATCCGAACGGCATCGCCCCTCATCCGCGCACCGTATTACCGCCCTTGCCGTACCAGGAGGCCGATCATGACCTGTGTCTCGGAACAGCGCTTGGTCCAGCTTCCGGCTGTGCCGTTCTACTGCCCCGTACCGCCCGCGAGACATCCCTCGGTCGAGATCCTCAATGACCAGACCGTGCGGTGGATGCTCCAACAGCGCCTCGACAGCGACGAACATCAACTCAAACGTCTGGCCGTCTGCGACTTCGGCGGTCTCACCGCCTCCACCATGCCGTACGGAGCGCTCGAACCGCTCACGCTGATGGCCAAATTCCACGCCGTGCTCTTCTCGCTCGACGACGGCGTGTGCGACGAGTCCGAGGCCACGGCCGATCTGATGGCCCAGGAGACCTCGCGCATGATGCGCGCCGTGGAGGCGCCGAACGCGCGGTCGCTCGGGGACTCGCCGCACACCGCCGCGCTGCGCAGACTACGGCTGGAACTGGAGCAGTACGCGTCGCCGCGTCAAGTACGCCGTCTGACGGAAGCCATGCGCGTCTACACCTCCGGGCTGGTGTGGGAGGCGTCCTGGCGCCGCAATCCGGAACTCCCCTCGCTCGACGACTACGTCACGCTGTGGATGCGGGCCATCGGCATGGCGCCCTCCACCGCGATGATCGAGGTGGTCGGCGGCTTCTCCGTGGCGGACGAGGACATGCAGGACTCGCGGGTACGCGCGCTCACGGAGATCACCTGGACGCTGGTCAGCTGGGACAACGACCTCTACTCCCGCAACAAGGAGCTGCTGCGGGCCGACGACAATCTGAATCTGATCGACGTCCTCTGCCAGGAGCAGCACTGCGACCCGCGTCGCGCGCTCGTACGAGTGGTGGCGATGCGGGACCGCGTGATGGTGCTGTTCGACCGGCTGGCCCAGCAGGTGCTCAAGGAGGCGGACGACGGTCTGCGCCGCTATGTGGAGGGGCTCGGCCAGTTCGTCCGGGGGCATCTCGACTGGGCGTCGATCTGCCCCCGCTACTCCGTGCCGTCGGGTCCGCGGGCGACCCCGGGCGGGTGGTGGAAGCAGCAGCCGGCCGACAACAGCCTGGAGCCGCTTCCCATCCCGACGATCGCGTGGTGGTGGGACCAACTGGCCCCGGAGCACTGAGCGTTCAACACACTGAGCTGTCGGCGCGCACTGAGCGGTGAACGGGTCGGCCGGCCGCCTCCGTCCGCGCTCCGTCAGTGGCCGCGCCACCAGCGCGCCACTGCCCGCCAGGCCCGCTTCGGAGCGCTGCCCGCGTGCTGTTCCGCGCGCTGTTCCGGGATCGCCCCCGTTGCCTCCGGGGTCGCCCCCGCCGCGTCGGTGCCGGCCTCCGCGGGCGCGGGGACCGCGGCCCGAGCCGGTGGCCGCACCACGTCGGGGCGGGGCGAATCCACCTGCCACTGCGGTCGCGGTACGGCGGCCGACGCGCTGGGCGGACCGGTGACATCCTGCGGCGGACGCGGCGCGAAGGTCACCGGAAGCTCCACCAGCTGACGTGACATCAGCGCGCCCTCGTACCGCAGTTCATGCTCCTCCACAGCGAGCTGGATGTCGGGCAGCCGCAGCAGCAGCGCGTCGATCCCGGTGTCGGCGATCGCCCGCCCGATGTCCTGGCCCGGACACTCGTGCGGGCCGCCGCTGAAGGCGAGATGGGCCCGGTTGCCCTGCATGGAGGCGTTGAGATCGGGCCGTACCACCGGGTCCACATTGGCCGCGGCGATCCCGACCACCAGCGCGTCGCCCGCCTTGATGCGCTGCCCGCCGAGCTCGGTGTCGCCGACCGCCCAGCGGCCGAAGATCGTGGTGAACGGCGGCTCGTCCCAGAGTGTCTGCTCGACCGCCTCCGGCAGGGTCATATGGCCACCGCTCAGCTGCGCGCGGAAGCGGGGATCGGTGAGCACCATGCGCAGCACATGGGCGAGGAGGTTCGCGGTGGTCTCGTACGCCGCGATGAGCACCAGCCGCAGATGCTGGCTGACCTCGTCGTCGGTGAGTCCGGCCGGGTGTTCGGTGAGCCAGGTCGCGAAGTCCTCCTCGGGCGCGATACGGCGGCGCTTCACCAGCCTGGTCAGGGTGGTCATCACATACGCGTTGCTCTCGTTGGCGGTCGCGGTGCCCTTGATCATGTCGCGGGCTGCCTGGACGAGACGGTCGCTGTACTCCTCCGGCATCCCGAGGATCTGCGCCATCACCATCATCGGCAGATGCTCGGCGAACCTGCTGACCAGATCCGCCCTGCCGTCCCGGCAGAACTCGTTGACCAGCCTGTTGCTGTAGCGGTTGATATAGCGTCGGACGCCCCGGTGGTCGATCCGCGCGATGGAGTCGGTGACCGCGCCGCGCAGCCGCTCATGCTCGGCGCCGTCGGCGAAGACACAGATGGGCTGCCAGGTGAAGATGGGCGCCAGGGGGTGGTCGGGGGGCGCGGTGCCGTCGTGCAGCGCGCGCCAGCGCCGGGAGTCCCGGGAGAACTGCGACGGCGTGCGCGTCATATGCAGATTGTCGCTGTGCCCGAGGACGAGCCAGGCGGGTACGTCGCCGTGGAGCAGCACGGGCGCGACGGAGCCGTGTTCGGCGCGCAGCTTCTCGTACAGCCCCATGGGGTCGTTCTCGGCCTCGGGCCCGTACAGCCGCCGCAGTCCACCGGCGGCGAGGCCGTCCAGGGTGGGCCCTATGGTGTCCTGGCCGCCGTTCGGGCCAGGGGAGTTGAGCTCATCGGCGGTCATGCCATGGGCCGGGCAGCCGGGGGGCGGCGCCATGGGGCCGTCCGGCCCGGGCCGATGGGAATAAGGGGTGGTCACGGTCGCTCCAGGGATCAGGCCGGAAGGTGTACGTGTACGTGTGTGCGCGTATGCGTGTGTGCGTACGCGTGTACGCGGATGGCGCGCGGCGCGGGGTGCGCGGAAGACCGGGCGCGGCCGGTCAGGCAGTCGGCAGCGCCAGTGAGTGCAGATAGTGCATCAGCGTCAGCAGCACATCGCGGCTCGACGCCCGCAGCCGTGCGTCGCAGTCGACCATCGGGACCTCGTCGGGCAGGTCCAGAGCCGTCCGCAGCGCCTCGACGGGGTGGTGCGGCGCGTCCGGGAAGGTGTTGACGGCGACGACGAACGGTACGCCGCGTTCCTCCAGGCGTCCGATCACATCGAAGCTGACTTCGAGGCGGCGGGTGTCGACGAGCACCACGGCTCCGAGTGCACCCTCGAAGAGGCCGTTCCACAGGAACCAGAAGCGCTCCTGGCCGGGCGTGCCGAAGAGATAGAGCACCAGCTGTTCGGTGATGCTGATCCGGCCGAAGTCCATCGCGACGGTGGTGGCGGTCTTGGTCTCCACACCGGAGTTGTCGTCCACCCCCACCCCGGCCTGGGTCATGGTCTCCTCGGTGGTGAGCGGGCGGATCTCGCTGACCGAACCCACCATCGTCGTCTTGCCGACCCCGAATCCGCCCACGATCACGACCTTCACCGCGGAGGTGGCCGTGGTGGGCAGGACGTCTTCGCTCCTGGGACCCGTGATCGTGTCAGAGTTTCTGAAGTCCATGCATCACCGCTTCGAGAAGGGACCGGTCGGGAAGTGCGGCGCGGACTATGGGCGCGCGCGATTCGACCAGTTCGGCCGCGAGGAGTTCGGTCAGCAGCGCGGTCACCACGCTGAAGGGGAGGCTGAGATAGGCGGAGATCTCGGCCACGGACAGCGGTGCCCGGCAGAGCCGCAGAATGGCGGCCTGTTCCGGCTGCACCGTCGGCGACGGATCGTCGCGGGCCACGATCATGGTGACGAGATCGAGCGGCGCCCGTTCGGCGCCGTCGGGGCCACCGGTGATCACGTACAGCCGTTCCGGGTCCCCCACATCCGCCTCGGGGCGCCGGCGTTCTCGTCGGGGAGGCGTGCTCATCCGGCCTGCCCGTCATGGCGCGGCGGACTCGTCAGATGCGCTCCGATACGCACCACCATGTCCCGCATCCGGGCCCCCACCAGCCCCGCGTCCACCGTATCGTCGGCGAGGACGGCGAGATACGCGCCCGCTCCGGCCTCCATCAGATAGAAGAAGCCTCCCCCGACCTCGATGACGACGAGCCTCATCCGGCCGTCGCTGGAGGGGATTTCGGCGGCGACGGCCGCGGCCAGACTCTGCAGTCCCGCGCAGGCGGCGGCCAGCCGGTCGGCGACATCCGGGTCGCCGCCGTGCCGGGCGATCCGGAGTCCGTCGGCGGAGAGCACCACGATCTGCTGGATCTGCGGCACCCCGTCGGCGAGTTCCTTGAGCATCCAGTCCATGTTCGCCCGCTGCTGGATCACTTCAGATCTCCCTTGCCCCACACATCGTCGGATTCGCCCTGGTCACCGGGGTGGCCCGGCGCCTCCCCCGCCCCGGTCGACGGCTCACGCGGAGTGCCGTTGACCGCTTTGGTGAACGCTTCGAGCCAGATGCCGGGACCGGGCTTCTTCTCCGGCGTACCGCCCTCGCCGTGCTGTGCGTCGTCCGGCGCGCCGCCCGGGGCGTCGCCGCGCCCGCCGTTGTACGCGCCGTACCCGCCGCCGTACCCGTTGCTCCGGCCGTTGGCCAGGCCATTCGCGGGCGGCCGACGGTCGCTCCGGCCGTCGCCTCCCGTGGCCGCCGGCGCGCGGCCGGTGTTCTGGAGGCCGAGGTTGTGGGAGCCGAGCGGGGCGCGGCCACGGCTGCGCCGCTGCGGCAGCCCGTTCTCGGTCCACTCCGTGACCACGGGAATGTCGTCCTCCATGGACCCGGCCACCGGCGCCGACGGCTGTGGTCCGGTGACCGGCCGCGGCACGCGGTTGGCGGGCCGCAGTACGTCCGTCGTGGGCAGTCCCGCACCACTGCCGCGGGGCAGCGCCGAGGCGCCGATGCCATGGGCGATCCCGGGCGCGGGTCCGGTGGTGACGACATCGCGCGGCACGATGAGAACGGCCCGGACACCGCCGTACGCCGACTGCCGCAGTGAGACCTGGAGGTTGTACATCTGGCAGAGCCGGCCGACCACGGCCATGCCGAGCCGGGGAGTCTCGCCGAGGTCATTGAGGTCGATACCGGCCTGGGCCCGCGCGAGCATGGTCTCGGCCCGTGTCCGTGCCTCCTCACTGAGGCTGACGCCGCCGTCCTCGATCTCGATCGCGATCCCGGTCTGCACCTCGACGGCGGTGACATGGACGCGGGTCTGCGGCGGCGAGTAGCGGGTGGCGTTGTCGAGGAGTTCGGCGCACGCGTGGATGAGGGGTTCCACGGCCGTGCCGATGATGGCGACCTTGGCGATGGAGTGCAGATCGACGCGCTGGTACTCCAGGATCCGGGACATCGCGCCACGCAACACGCTGAACAGCGGTACGGGCTTGGGCCATTGGCGTCCGGGACGGGCCTTGCCGAGCACGGCGATACTGTCCGCGAGCCGGCCGATCAGCGCGGTGCCGTGGTCGATGCGCAGCAGGTCGTCGAAGACCTCGGGGTTGCGGCCGTGCGCCTCTTCCATCTCCCGCAGCTCGCTGGCCTGCTGGTGCACGATGGACTGGACGCGGCGGGCGATGTTCACGAAGGAACGCTGCGCGGACTCGCGCATGGCTTCCTCGTCGTCCACGATCTTCAGTACGGAGCGGAGCAAGGACCGCTGCGCGATGGGGAGTTCGCGGTAGCGCTCGTCCCCGTCCACCACGGCGCGGATGACCTCGTCGGGCGATTCGCCCTGCCGCAGCCGGTGGATGGCGGCCGGCATCAGCTCCTTGCCGAGCCGTACGGTCTCCTCGTCGTGCTCGGCGAGACGCCGTTCCAACTGTGCGAGTCGGTACGCGTAGTGCTCGTGCAGCGTACGGACGGTCCTGGCGCGCCGGGACAGTTCACCGGCGCACCAGGTGACGACGATCGTCGCGATCGCGCCGTATACCACGAGCGGTATCCGGGCGGCGTCGGGCACAAGGGCCACCGCGGCCCCTGTGGCCGCCACGATCAGGGCGGCGGGGAGTACGAGCGCGCGGACGGACGGGGATGCTTGATCACTCGGGGGTGCTTCAACACGAACCATGTAAGCCCTCTGGCGGTCGATTCAGATCAGATAATTCGAACGATCAAGGCACATGGGGAACAAGTGCCTGATTGCGTATCAACTCGGCGCGCTCCGCGAGAGCTTAGCCCGAGGAAATCGGCGCATCGGCATATTCACGCAACCTCGTGCGCGGGCAATGCCGTTGGGCATAGACTCGCGCGCCTGCACGCTAAGCTGCCGTGGAGGCACGAAGAGTAACGGATCTGAGGCATGACAAGAGGCCCGATATCGGTGATCATCGGGTGATCGCGCTCGTCTGACAGGCTGGGAGTGTGTGATGGCTGAGGATGTCGCCGAGCTGGTGGCGGTGATCCGCGTGCTGGACCGGGCCGCGAGGTTGCTGGGCGAGGAGAGTGAACACCTGAGCGGTGTGTACGGGACTCCGCCCGCCCATGGGCTTGAGGCCGGGGGGCCAGCGCAGACGCTGCTGGGGATCGCCGAGCTGCACTCCGCCATGAGGAAGTCCGTGGAGGATCTGGCCACGGCGATCGGTTACGCCACGGCCGGCATGGACCGGGCGGCGAGCCGCTCCGTGAAGTCGGCCCGGCTGGGGCCGATCGGCCTGCCGAGCGGAGCGGACCGGATGGCCCGCCCCCTGGGCGAGCGCACCGTTCGGGCGCTGGAGACCGTCAGGGACATCGGCACGTTCTTCGAGCGCGACCTCGCCACGGAGATCGACATCTGTCTCGCCGCCCCGCAGGCCACCTACCCGCCCGAGGACTGGTCCACCTACCGCGGTCGCCAGCACGCCCGTTGAGGCGCGTGCGCTCGCATGCGCTTCCGTGGCCCAGGGACGCCCGCCGGGTGGTTATCGTGGCGGGTCGGAATGGGCGGCGGCGGACAACGGCGCGGAACGGGGGAGGACGGGCGGTGGGTGAGGGGCGGGCCGGCTGGGTCCGGGTGCCGGTGGGGGCCGACTCGGCGCGATGGACGACCCGGGGGCGGTGCAAGCTCGTCCTGTTCGTCGTGCACAACGTGACCTCGGCGACCCGGCTGCTCGATGTCCTGCCGCTGTTCCGCGACGATCTGCGGGTGCAGCTGCTCGCCACCTGGACCGGTTCGTCGCCGTTCCGGGCCGGGGTGGCCGAGCTGCTCGCGGAGACCGGCATACGGGTGCTGCCCTGGGAGCAGGCGCTCGAACTGCCGGTGGATCTGGCGATCTCGGCCAGCTTCGGCGGTGAACTGCACGCGCTTTCAAAGAAGTTGACCGTTCTCTCGCATGGCGTTGGCTACAATAAGAGGCTGGCAACACCGGACACCGGACACCGGACACCGGACACCGGATGCCCTTCGCCCGAAGCCGCGAGCCGTACGCCCGATGCCGGGTCGCCGCCCGTCTTCGGGCTCTCCCCCGACTGGCTGCTCGCCGACGGCTCCCCCGTCGCCGACGCGCTGGTCCTCTCCCACCCCGAACAGCTGGAACGGCTGCGCGCCGCGTGCCCCGAGGCGGTGCCCACCGCCGTACTCGCCGGGGACCCGTGTTTCGACCGGATACTGGCGGCCCTGCCCTATCGCGAGCGCTTCCGCCGGGCCCTCGACGTACGGCCGGGACAGCGGCTCGTCCTGCTGAACTCGACCTGGAACCCGGACTCCCTCTTCGGGGACGGCGGCGAGGACATCCTGCCGTCACTGCTGCCACGGCTCACCGCGGAACTGCCCGCCGACGAGTACCGGCCGGCGGCCGTGCTGCACCCCAATATCTGGCACGGTCACGGGCCCGGCCAGATCCGCGTCTGGCTGGACCGGGCCCGGCGGGGCGGGCTGGCGCTGGTGGATCCGCTGGAGGGATGGCGCCAGGCGCTCATCGCGGCCGATGCCGTCATCGGGGACGGCGGCTCGGTCAGCTACTACGCGGCGGCTCTCGGCACGCCCGTGCTGCTGGGCGCCTCGTCGCCGGACGGGCTCGACGCGCGGTCGCCGGTGGCCGCGTTCGTACGGCAGGCTCCCCGGCTCGTGCCGTACGCCCCGCTGCGGGCCCAGCTGGAAGCGCTGCTCGACGGACCGGGACGGCGGCAGCGCCAGACAGTCCCCGGCCCGGCCGAACTGGTCTCCTCGGCTCCGGGTGAGTCGGCGACGCTGCTGCGTGGCCTCTTCTACCGGCTCATCGGTATCCCCGAGCCCGAGGAGCCCGCCCTGCTCGACCCGCTGCCGCTCCCTCCGTACGAGCGGGTGGTGCGGACGGCCCCGCTGCGGGTGCTGACCCGGCTGCTCGGGACCGGTGAGATCGAGGTGAGCCGGTACGCGGATCCCCGGTCGGAGCCGGCGGGTGACGGGGACGCGCATACGGCCGTGCACGAAGACACCCTGGACCCGGACCGACGCGCGCTCGCCGATGTGATCTTCCGGTACGGCACGGCGGACGATCCCCGGTACGGCACCCCGGAGGAGTGGACGGCGGAGGTAATGGCCCGCCATCCCTACTGCGCGCTGGCGGCGCTGGTCACCGACCGCGGCGGCTGTACGGTCCGTACGCGGGCGGGTGTACTGCTGCGGCTCTCGGGCGCGCCCGCCGCCGCCGACCCCGCCGCGTATGTCTCCGCCCTGTACGCCTGGCTGGCCGCGGGCAAGGCGTGGGAGGAGCTGGCGGCGGGCGGGATGACCGTACGCACCGGCAGCGGCGGCCCGCACCAGGTGTCGGTCACACCCGTCACGCAGGTCACACCGGTCGGTATGCCCCATCCGGGTGGTCCAGGTGGCCCCAACTCCCCTCTCACTGACCCGAGCTGAGGCAGCGCTCGCGCAGCGCCCGCAGATGCGCGAGATGGTGGGCGGCCTTCTCCGCGTCGAGCGTGGCCGCCGCCTCATCGATCAGCGGCAGCGCGCTCCGCGGGTCCCCCTCGGCGAGACGGGTCTCGGCGAGGTCGGTGAGCGTCCTGGCCGTGTTGTACGGCTCCCTGGCGGTGTCACGGAAGAACACCAGCGCGGTGTCGAGCCGCTCATGCGCCTCGGCGTAGCGGCCGAGACCACGCAGGGCCCGGCCCCGGTGCCGGTCCAGCAGGGCACGGGCGCGGGGCAGATCACGCTCGCCCTCGTCCCCGGGACCGATGCCGTCGAGGATCGCCCCCGCCGCGTCGAAGTGGTCGTACGCCTCCTCGAAGCGCCACTGCCGCAGCCGCAGCAGGCCCAGTGACTCCACGGCGGAAGCGTGTCCGCGCAGATGCCCGGACCGCTCCTCGGCCCGTGCGGCGGCGGCCAGTTCGGGCTCGGCCTCCTCGTAGCGCCGCAGCTCCATCAGATCCAGCGCCAGCAGCAGATGTGTCCGTCCGGCCATCCGGGAGCCGGGGTCATGGGCATCGGCGACGCGCGCGCCCGCTCGCAGCGCGGGGAGCAGTTCGTCGTGGTACCCCGCCTTCAGCTGGAGCGGCCAGAGGGCCTGGCACAGCTGGTAGACCGCGTCCGGCCGGCCGAACTCCTCGGCCGCGTGGACCGCCTGGACGAGATTGCCCAGCTCGGCCGCCAGCGCGGAGAGCGCTTCGCCCTCGTCGGCGTACGGGCTGGGGCTGCCCGCCAGCTCCTCGTAGAGCGGGCCGATGCCCCAGCCTCCCGGCAGGGCGGCGAGCCTGGCCCGTACGGCGAAACGCAGATGCCAGTCCACCGTCCGCTGGACCGCCGCGGAGCAGGCCGGGATGCCGTCCACGCGGACGGCGGTCTCCTCGGCATGGCCGCGGACCACGGGGCGGTAGCGGTAGCGGTCGGTGTCCACGGACTCCAGCAGCCCGCGCCCGACGAGTTCGCCGAGGATACGGACGGCTTCGGCCTCCGGCAGGGCGACGGTGGCCGCGACGGCGGCGGGGCCGAACGCGGGCCACTCGCGCGGTGACATCAGCCGGTAGACCTTGGCGGCGGCGGGCTCCAGCTCTCGGTACAGACCCTCGACGGCGGTACGGACAGGGCCGCTGTCGGACACCGTGGGCTCCTCCTCCCGTCGGTTCGGGCCGGGGTCCGTGCCGGACGGTCCGTGCGGCTGGGCCAGCCGCGGCGCCGCCGCCCGCAGCGCATACGGCGAACCGGCGCACCGCTCCAGCACCCTCGGCAGTACGGCGCGGGCCGCCGCGACCGTCTCCCGGTCCGTGAGGTCGGTGAGCAGCCGGCGCGCGTCCTTGTCGGAGAGCGGCCCGACGGGGATCCGCAGCGCGTCCAGACCGGGCAGCGGCCTCGGTGCGACCACGACCGTGAACACCTCCGGCGCGGCCGTCAGCAGCGGCCCGACCTGCGCCGCCGACTGGGCGTGGTCCAGCACGACGAGCAGACGCCGGCTCGCGACAGCGCGCCGGAACCACTCACGCCGGTCCGCCGCGCCCGGCGGAATCTCGTCCCGCGCCATCCCCAGCTGGACGAGCAGGCTCCGCAGCACCGTGGACGCGTCCAGCGCGGTGCTCGCGGAGGCACCGCGCAGATCGGCGTACAGCTGCCCGCCCGGAAAGAGACGCTCCGCTTCCCGGCATCCCCAGTGGATGGCGAGGGCGCTGGTGCCGATGCCTTCGGGGCCATGGATCAGCGCGACGCGTGGCCGGCCGTCCGCCGTGCGCGAGGCCTCCCGCTCCAGGAGCTTCATCGGTCCCTGACGGTCCGTGAAGAACCGTATGGAGGCGGGCAGCGCCGGCACGGCGTCGGCCGTCGCCGGGCCTGGGGCAGTACGGGCGAACGCCTCCCAGGCGCGGGCGCGCGCGGGGTCGGTCCGTACCACCGCGTGGACAAGCTCGGCCACGGCCGCCAGCTCGTCCGGGCCGTCGGGCGCCGTCACCTGCCGGCCGACGATGCGGCGCACCAGACCACCGGCCGACTCCCAGGCCCACTTCCCGGCCTCATTGGCCATTCCCGCGCCCACGGCGCTCAGCACCCCGGCGATCGCCGCCAGTGACATGGGCTCCAGCATGCCCGCTCCCCCATTCCCCGTTCTCCCGGTCCCTGGCGACGCACCCCGCCGAGGCCGCGCGCCACGTTCCGGATCAACCGTAATCGCGATCACGGCGGTACGGGGGCCGTTGGCGAGTACTCGCAACCCCTGTTGCCGAAGGGGACGTTCGGGGAAGGAGCGACCGGTCGGCCGGAGGTCGCGGAAGGGGCGGTGGAAGCCCTCCGGGAGAGCGGTTGAGGAGGGGGTGCCGGGGGCGCTCCCTGCGGAGGTACCGGGCGGTATCAGGCGGTTGCCGCCGTACGCGCTGATACTGACCCCATGACCCGACACGGAGAGCTGGGCACGGCCCTGCACCGCTGGCGTGACCGGATCGCTCCGGCCGAAGCCGGGCTGCCCGCGGGCGAGCCCGGCCGGGCCGCCGGGCTGCGGCATGAGGAGCTGGCCCAGCTGACCGGTCTGTCCGTGGACTATCTCGTCCGGCTGGAAGAGGGCCGGGCGACCTCCCCCTCCGTCCAGGTCCTCACCTCGCTGGCCCGTGCCCTGCGGCTCTCCGACGACGAGCGCAGACATCTGTTCCTGCTCGCCGGGCAGTCACCGCCCGCCCTCGGACGGGTCTCGGACCATATCCCGCCCAGTGTGCGGCGGCTGCTCGGCCGGCTCCCCGGGACCCCGCTGGGGGTCCATGACGCCGCCTGGAATCTGATCACCTGGAACCCGCTCTGGGCGGCGCTGCTGGGGGATCCGGCGGCGGTCCCCGGGCGGGGCCGCAACGCCGCCTGGCTGCATTTCACGGGCCAGCCCAGCCGGATCGGCCAGACCGTGGAGCAGGAGGCGCGGTTCGAGGCGGCGCTCGTCGCCGATCTGCGGTCCGCGACGGTCCATTACCCCACCGACGTACGGCTGCGCTTCCTCATCGGGGAGCTGCGGCGGGTCAGCAACCGGTTCGCGGTGCTGTGGAACTCCCGTATCACCGACTCCCACGACACCGGTACCCGGACCATCCATCACCCGGATGTCGGACCGGTGATCGTGGACTGCGACACCCTCACCGTGCCGGGCTGCGATCTGCGTATCGCCGCGTACTCCGCCGCCCCGGGCACGGACGCCGCCGACAAGCTCAGGCTGCTCGATGTGATCGGCACGGAGATGACGGAGATGGCCGAGCTGACGGGCCAGGGCCCAGGCCCAGGTCCCGGTTCCGGTTCCGGCCCAGGTCCCGGCCCCGGCCCAGGTCCCGGCCCCGGGCCTGTCTCCGGGACTGATCCCAGCGCCACCGCGCCGGAGCCCGCCGACCGATGAGGGCGAACAAGGTCTGCACCGGCGCCAGCATGTCGCTGGACGGCTATATCGCGGGCCCGGAGGAGACGGGCTTCGACAAGCTGTTCCGTTGGTACAGCAACGGCACGGTGCGCGTGCCGACCACCCGGGACGACCTCACCTTCACCATGTCCCCGGTGAGCGTGGAGGCGTGGCGCGGCACGGTCGAGCGCACCGGCGCGCTGGTGGTCGGCCGACGGCTCTTCGATCTCACCTCGGGCTGGGAAGGAAATCACCCGATCGGGTGCCCGGTGGTCGTGCTCACGCACCAGGTGCCGGAGGACTGGCCGTACGAGGACGCGCCCTTCACCTTCGTCACGGACGGTATCGAGAGCGCCGTGGAGCGGGCCAAAAAGCTCGCGGGGCCCGGCAGGACGGTCACCGTCAACGGCGGCACGATCGCACGGCAGTGCCTGGACGCGCGGCTGCTCGACGAGGTGTGGATCGATCTCGTACCGGTGCTGCTCGGCGCCGGGACGCCGTTCTTCGATCAGCTGAAGAACGTCCCGGTGGAGCTGGAGGGGCCGCTGTCGATGGCCCAGGGCATCGGCGTCACCCATTTGCGCTATCGGGTCCGCTATCCATGACGGGCGCGCGCCCGCCGAAACGTGGAACCACCGATCGGACAGCGATACATCCGGTCGGCTCACGTGAGGGGCGCGCGACGCGGTCCGTTCCTACCGTGGCGGAATGATCAACAGATCCGTGACGCGCTCCGCGCTCTCCTGCACGGTGGCTCTCGCAGCCACCGGCCTGCTGGTCCTTCTGCCGCCGTCCCCGCCGGCCGCCGCGGACTCCCGCAGCGATCCGGCCGTACGGGCTCCGGGCCTGCCCCGCGTCCCCGCGGTCGCCGGCTCCCCCGGCGTCCATGGCCCAGCCGGATCTCCCGGATCTCCCGGATCTCCCGGGTCCCATGGATCCCCTGGCTCCCCCGGCGCTCCTGGTTCTCCCGGACCTCATGGATCCCGCCGGTCCGTCTCCGCCGTACACGGACCGGCGGCGGGCGCTCATGGCCCCGCGAGCGCCCCGGGAGCCGATATCGACCGCGCGCTGCTGTACCGGCCGGGTACGCACGCGCGGCCCAAGCCCGGCACGCACGCCCCACCGGAACTCTCGGCGATGTCCTGGCTGGTGGCGGACGCGGGTACGGGCGATGTCCTCGCCGCGCGCGACGCGCATGTCAAACTGCCTCCGGCCTCCACCCTGAAGACGCTCTTCGCCCTCACCGCGCTGCCGCGTCTGGCCGAACACTCCCGGCACACCGTCAAGGACGAGGAGCTGGACGACATCGGCCCCGGCAGCAGCACGGTGGGAATCGTCAGCGGCGAGTCGTACGAAGTGGCCGATCTGTGGCGGGGCGTGTTCCTCAGCTCCGGCAATGACGCGGTGCGCGCGCTCTCCGCGATGAACGGGGGCTGGGATTCGACGGTTGCCCAGATGCGGAAGAAGGCCAGGCAACTGGGTGCGACGGACACCCATGTCGTGTCCCCGGACGGCTACGACGCGCCGGGCCAGGTCTCCTCGGCGTACGACCTGTCGGTGTTCGCCCGTGCGGGCCTGGCGTCACCGGAGTTCGTGCGGTACAGCTCGACCGTCGACGCCGAGTTCCCCGGCGAAGGCGGCATCGTCAACACCAACCGGCTGCTGAGCGGCGAGGACGGTGTCGAGCCCTACAAGGGGCTGATCGGTGTCAAGAACGGCTTCACCTCCGACGCCGGCTACACCCTGATCGCGGCGGCCAAGCGCGGCGGGCGCACGCTGATCGCGACGGTGATGAACCCGCAGTGGGGTGGCGTCCACGCGGTGTACGAGGAGGCCAGGGAGCTGCTGGACTGGGGCTTCACCGCGGGGAGGCGGGCCGTCCCGGTGGGCACGCTCAAGCCGCCTCCGCCGCCCGTCCCGCCGATGCCCCCGACCTCGCCGGCGCCGGCGGGTCCGGGGTCGAGTCCGATGGCGAAGGTGGCGGGAGCGGCGCCGGGGGCGCGGTCGGTGAGCGTGGCGCGGTCGGTGGACGAGAGTTCCGGGTCCGGCTATCTGGTGCCCGCGGCCTTCGTCGGATCGGCCTGTCTCGCGGCCCTCGGACTCTTCGTCGTACGGCGCTCGGGCCGGCGGCGGCCGGAGGAGGAAGAGATCATCCACTGAGCGCGCCGCCGACGACGGGGAGTTGGACATCCGTGGGGGGCGCCTACCAGTGCGCGGGGCGCGTGAGTGACGGCGGGAGTCTGGTCGCCGCGTCCCCCTTCGCCGCGTTGACCTGGGTCTGGACGAGGAAGATGCTGCCGGTCAGATCGGCGCCCCGCAGATCCGCGTCCCTCAGGTCGGCCCCGATCAGATCGGCCAGGCGCAGATCGGCCCCCCGCAGATCGGCGGCGATCAGATACGCCCCGCGCAGATCGGCGCCGCGCAGGTCCGCGCCCTTGAGCTTGGCGCCGAAGAGGTCGGCGCCCCTGCGGTTCTTCCGCTTGCCCCGGACCTGGGCCCGCACCAGCTCGCTCGTGCGCAGCAGCAGGGGGTTGACGGCCGCGCGCCGCTCCGCCACGTCCAGTTCGAGCAGGGTCTCGGGGTCGCTGCGGGTGAGGCGTTCGGTCTCGTCCAGGGCACGTCGGAGCGCGTCGTGGAGCGTACGGGCGGGCTCCAGCGCGAGGGCCTCGTCGAGGTACCACAGCAGTTCCTGGAGCTGCCGCATCACGGGAAGCGCGGCGAACATCCGCTCGGCGGTCTCCGGGGCCTGCCGCCAGTCCCGTCCGCCGAAGGTGAGCCGCGAGACCTTCTGGCCCGCGCCGAAGCAGTCGTAGACCGTGCACCCCTGGAAGCCCCGCTCCCTCAGGGTGCGGTGCACACCGCAGCGGAAGTCGGTCCGCAGATGGCGGCAGGGCTCTCCGGCGGCCTTGTCGACCGGGAAGTCCGCCGAGACCGAGAAGGTCAGGGCGACACAGCAGAGCCCGAAGCAGTTCGCGCAGTCGGCCCGCAGATCGAGACCGGAGGGCCCGGGGCCGTGAGCGCCCGAGCGGAGGGAGGCGTCTGAGGGGTCGGGCTGCTCTGACAAGGGTCCCGGTCTCCTGTACCTGCTGGACGGCGGTCGCCCCACGGAGCGTACCCGCCGGCCCCGACGCAGCATGCGCAACGGGGGGTTGACCGCCTTCTGTCCTGGGTCTAGATTCCTCGCACCTCGCAGGTGTATCGATAAACCATCTGGCCGGTGTCCCACTCAGCACTCCCGTAGGAGGCCCTGCGCCGTGCGCTCCCCGTTGAACCGCCGCGGTTTCCTAGCCGCCGGCGCAGCCCTCGCCGCAGGCGCCGCCGCACCCGCGCTGTCCGGGTGCGGCGCGCTGGCCGCGGCCGACTTCGACCCCGACACCCTGGTCATCCACAGCCAGCTCGGCGGCACCGCTCCCGGTTCCGCCACCTTCCGGGCCGTGCTCGACACCTTCCGCCGGGAGAACCCGCGGATCGCGGTCAAGAGCCTGGTCAACGGTGATGAGCTCGGGCCGGTGTACGAGACGTCCCGGCTGGCGAAGAAAGAGGCCGACGTCGTCATGGTCAACCTCTACGACAAGACCGTGGCCTGGACCGAGTTGGGCGCGACCGTCCCGGTCGGCGGCTATCTCGACGCGTGGGGGCTGCGCGAGCGCATCATCCCGGGCGCCCTCAAGGAGTGGACCGATCCCAAGGGGCGGCTGCGCGCCCTCCCTTACATCAGCAGCAACTGGCCCGTCGCCTTCAACACCTCGCTGCTGCGGGCCGCCGGCGTCGAGGCGATCCCCACCACCGGCGACGAACTGATCGCGGCGGCAAGGAAGCTGCGTGCCAAGGGCACCGCCCCCGTCACCATCGGCGGCAACGACTGGACGGGGCAGAAGCTCCTCGCCCAGATCATCCAGACGTTCCTCACCCCCGAACAGGCCCGCACCCTCTACTCCACGGGCGACTTCAGCGGTCTCCCCCAAGCGCGCGACGGCGTCGCCTACTTCGTCGAGCTGCGCGACGCGGGGGTGTTCACGGACAAGGCGCAGGGCCTGACCACGGACTCCATGACGACCCAGTTCAATACGGAGGCCGCCGCCATGGAGTCGGCGATGTCCTCGGCGCTCGCCCGGGTCCCCGGAAAGGTCGCCGCGCGCACGGAGGTCGGCGGCTTCCCGCTCGCTCCGGGCGCCGCGCACGCGAAGCCGACGATCCTGCGGACGTACACCGTCTCCGGGTTCTGGATCAGTCCGAACGGCACGAAGAAGATCGAGAACGTGGAGAAGTTCGTCCGCTTCATGTACCGGCCCGATGTGATCTCGCGCTTCGTCTCCGAGGGCGGTCGTGACATGGCCGTGAAGACCGACACCCTCAGCGACAACTTCCCGCTGGTGGCCAAGGCGCAGCAGCTCGGCGACAGCGTCAGCCAGGTGGTCCTGCCCGATCTGTATCTGCCGCCCTCGGCCGTGCAGCCGCTGATCCAGGCGACCAGCACCGCGTTCACCCCGGGCACCAGCGCCCGCCGCATCCTCGCCCTGCTCGACGGTGCGTACCGCCACGCCTGAACATGTCCGACGCCCCACGGGAGTTATCCAGTGACAACGATGTCCGTCAGGTCTGCCACCGGGCAGACCGCACCGGCCGATCCGGGCCCGGGGCACCGGAAGCGGCAGCGCGGGCCGCGCACCACGATCCTCGCCCTGCCCGCCCTCGCCTGGTATCTGATCTTCATGGTCGGCCCGATGGCCGCCATCTTCGTGATCGCGGCCATGAACTGGCCGGGGATGCTCCAGCCCGTCTCGTTCGCCGGGCTCGACAACGTCCGTACGGTGCTGGGCGATCCGGTCTTCTGGCAGGCGGTACGGAACACCGCCGTCCAGCTCGCCATCGCCCTGCCCGTCATGATCGTCTGCGCGTACATGCTCGGCTACTACGTGGCGCAGAAGCCGCCGGGCCACCGGGTGATCCGCTATCTGCTGTTCGTACCGGGGCTGATCTCGACCCCCGCCAAGGCCATGGTCTTCTACGCCGCGCTCTCCCCGGACGGACTGCTCAACGGCGCGCTCCAGGCCGTCGGCCTCGGCTCGCTCACCGATGCCTGGCTCGCCAACTCCAGTACCGCGCTGTTCTGTCTGATCGCGCTCGACATCTGGGCCGGGATCGGCTTCACGGCCGTGCTGTTCGCGGCACGGCTCGACAGCGTCCCCGATGAACTGGGCGAAGCCGCGCAGTTGGACGGCGCGGGGCACTGGCGCACGATGTGGCGTATCCACTTCCCGGTCATCAAGGACTACATGGGGGTGGTGACGATGCTCCAGTTCCTGTGGACGCTCTTCGGCTCGGCGCAGCAGGTGCTGCTGCTCACCCAGGGCGGGCCGGCCAACTCCTCGACGACGCTGTCCTTCCTCGTCTACCAGAAGGCGTTCATCGAAACGGATCTGGGCTACAGCCAGGCCATCGGTGTGGTCCTCTTCCTGGTCGGGCTGGTGGGGCTGCTCTCCATCCGCCGCGCCTTCCGCCAGACGTACTGACGTACTGACGTACTGAGGTACTGACGCAACAGCCACCGATCGGAGCTGTCTCCCGTGTCCACCATGAAGTTCAGGAAGTCCTGGCTGCCCGCGCACATCCTGGTGTGGACGTACGCGGTACTGCTGGCCGTCCCGCTCTACTACTTCCTCGCCTCGGCCTTCAAGTCGAACGAGCAGATCTTCGCGACCCCGCTCTCACCGCCCACCTCGTTCGGTCTCGGCAACTTCCGTACGGCCTTCGAGAGCGCCGAACTCGGGCCCGCGATCCTCAACTCGGCGCTGGTGACGGTGTTCTCGCTGGCCCTGACCCTGGGTCTGGCGATACCCGCCGCGTTCGCGCTGGCCCGTTCGACGGGCCGGCTGGCGTCCGCGATGGAGAAGGTGTTCTCGCTCGGTTTCCTGATCCCGACCTTCGCCGCGCTCTTCCCCACCTTTCTGCTCTCGGCGGCCACCGGTCTCTTCCACACCCGCGCGTTCATGGTGCTGTTCCTGCCGGCGACCGCGATGCCGCTGTCGGTGGTGATCCTGGTGCAGTTCATGCGGACCATTCCGCGGGAGATGGAAGAGGCGGCGCGGATGGACGGCGCCTCGACGTTCGCCGTCCTGCGGCACATCTACACACCGATGTGCGTGCCCGGCATCGCCACCGTACTGCTGCTGAATTTCCTCAGCTTCTGGAACGAGTATCTCTACTCGCTGGTCATCATCGGCCCGGATCCCGAGCTGCGCACCGTGCAGGTCGCGTTGCCGACGCTGAAGTCCCAGATCGGCACCGACTACGGTGTACTGACAGCCGGTACGATCCTCACGCTCGTACCCGTCTGGATCGTGTACACCATCCTCCAGAAGCGGATGCAACAGGCGCTGATCAGCGGTGCGGTGAAGATGTGAGCGGAAGCGACAGCGCGAGCACGGACAAGAGCGCGGCCAGGAACAACGGCGCGAACAGGAACAACAGGCCCACCATCAAGGACGTGGCGGCCGAGGCGGGCGTCTCGGCGACCGCCGTGTCCAAGGTCTTCAACAACACGGGCCGCATTTCGGAGCCGACACGGCTGCGTATCGTCGAGGCGGCGGCGCGGCTCGGCTGGTCGCCGAGCGCCGCGGCCACCGCGCTGCGCCGGTCCCGTACCCATACGGTCGCGATGGTGGTCCGCCGTCCCACCGATGTCCTCGGCGCGGATCCGCACTTCTCCGAGCTGATCACCGGTCTGGAGAGCGAGCTGTCGCCGCGCGGCTACGGTCTGCTGCTGCACATGGCGAGCGGAGTGACGGAGGAGACGGCGCTGTACGAGCGGCTGGCGGCGGAGGGACGCGTCGACGGCGCGGTCCTCACCGACCACAGGACGGACGACCCCCGTCCGCCGCTGCTCAAGCGACTGGGGCTGCCCGCCGTGCTGTTGGGCACACCGCACCACGCACTGCCGGTACGGAACATCACACTCGGGAACCAGGACGCCGGCATCACCGAGGCCGTACGGCATCTGCTGGACCTCGGCCACCGGCGTATCGCCTACGTCGCGGGCCCCGCCGAGCTGGTGCACACCGGCTTCCGTCTGCGGGTCTTCGAGCGGGAACTCGCCGCGGCCGGAATCACTCCGGCGGCCGTGCGGCACACCGACTTCACCGAGGCCGCGGCCCACACCGCCACCGGACAGCTGCTCGCCCTCTCCCCCCGGCCGACCGCGATCATGTACGCCAATGACTCGATGGCGGTGTGCGGTATCGGCGCGGCCCAGCGCGCCGGGCTCTCGGTGCCGGACGATCTCTCGGTCGTCGGCTACGACAATCTGCCGCTGGGGCACTGGCTGCACCCCCGGCTGACCACCATCGACCAGCAGGTGCGGGAGGTCGGCGCCGCCGCCGCGCGGGCGCTGCTCGCGGAGTGCGGCGAGGACGTCGACACCCGGCCGCTCACCGGCCGCCCCCGGCTGGTGGTCCGCGAGTCGACGGGCCCCGGCCCGAGCTGACCAGGACCGGCCGTCCCGGACCCGGATGCCCGGCCCGGCGGCCCCGCAGAGACCGGAAGAACCACCCCCCCGTCACGGAGAACACCATGCGACGCCACAGCGCCCACCTCACCCACGACGACCGCGTCCTGCCCTGGGTCGGCGCCAACTTCTGGTCCCGCACCGGCGGTCCGTTCATGTGGCGCGACTACGACGGCGCCGTCGTGCGCGAAGAGCTCGCCGTCCTGCGCGACCACGGGCTCTCGATGAGCCGTTCGTTCTTCTACTGGCCGGACTTCCACCCGGAGCCGCACCGGATCGACGAGGAACTGTGCGACCGCTTCCGGGACTTCCTGGACGCCCACAGCGAGCTGTCGATGGGTACGGTCCCGACGTTCATCGTCGGCCATATGTCGGGGGAGAACTGGGATCCGGTCTGGCGCGGCGACCGCGATCTCTACGAGGACGTGTGGATGGTGGGCCGGCAGGCCTGGTTCGTGAGCGAGATGACCCGGCGCTACAAGGACCATCCCGCGGTGACCGGCTGGCTGATCACCAACGAGATGCCGGGGTACGGGCGGATCTACCAGGTCGATCCGCCGTCCTCCGACGTGGTGACGGCATGGGCGCAGTTCATGTGCCAGGCCGTCCGGGCGGCCGGGGGCACCCAGCCGGTATCGCTCGGCGACGGCGCCTGGGGTCTGGAGGTGACCGGCCGTGACAACGGTTTCTCACTGCGCGAGACGGCACACTACGTGGACTTCGTCGGCCCGCATGTCTACCGCTCCGACACCGATCTGCCGCGCCAGCACTACCGAGCCGCCTTCGAATGCGAACTGGCCGCCGTCACCGGACAGCCCGTGATCCTGGAGGAGTTCGGCCTCTCCACCGACACCGTCTCGGCGCGCAACGCGGGCGTGTACTACCGGCAGACGCTGCACAACTCACTGCTCGGTGGCGCGACCGGCTGGATCGCCTGGAACAACACCGACTACGACCATCTCTGGGACCGGTCGCCGTACGACCACCACCCCTTCGAAATGCACTTCGGCATCACGGACAGCGCCGGCCGCCCGAAGGAGCCGCTGCGTGAACTGGCCGCCTTCACCGAGGTGTTGCGACGGATCGACTTCGCCCGCTGCCGGCGTACGGACGCGCCGACGGCGCTCGTCGTGCCCGCCTTCCTGGAGCGCGGCTACCCATACAGCCGGCCCGCCGACCGGCCGCTGATCTTCAGCTCGCTGCATCAGGGCTATGTGGCGGCGCGCGGCGCGGACCTGCCGGTCGCGTTCGCACGGGAGGCCGACGGTCTTCCCATGGACGGTCTGCTGTATCTGCTGCCCTCCACACGCCAGTTGACCACCCGCACCCGGCGGGACCTGGAGCGGCGGGCGCGGGACGGAGCGACGGTCTATCTCTCCTTCTGCTCGGGCGAGCATCCCGGCACGCGCGGCCCGTGGTTCCACGATCTGGACGGGCTGTTCGGGGTGGAGCTCCAGCTCTCCTACGGTGTCGCCGAGCCGATCGAGGACGACACCCTGGAGATGACGTTCCAGGAGGACTTCGGGACGATCGCCGCCGGTGAGACCCTGCGCTTCGCGGTGGCGGGCAACGAGGACAGCCGCGCCTATCTGCCGGTGGTACCGGCCGGTGCCCGGGTGGTGGCGACCGACGCGCACGGCCGGCCCGCGCTGCTGCGCCACCGGCTCGGTTCGGGCGAGACCGTACTGGCGACCTACCCGCTGGAGCACATGGCGGCCCGTACGGCCCGGGTCAATCCCGAGCGTACGCACCGGCTGTACGAGGCACTCGCCGAAGTGGCGGGCGTACGGCGGCCGGTGACGGTCGGCACACCGCTGGTGGGCGCCGATGTGCTGGTGCATGAGGACGGCAGGCGCTTCGTGTGGCTGGTGAGCCAGTCGGAGCGGGAGCTGACGGTGCGTCCGGAGACCGGCGACGCCACGCTCCATGATCTGGTCTCCGGTGAGCGGCTGGAGCGGGTGGAGATCGGTCCGTATGGCGTACGGGTGCTGGAGCTGCGCCCGTACACCACGCCCTGAGCCCCTGGGTCCTGACCGGCGTCCGCACCCGGACGCCGGTCGGCGAGGTCCGCGTCAGCGGGGCGCCGGGCGGGCGTCCATCGCACCGCGGGCCCGTTCCGCGAGACCGTCCGCGCCACAGCTCTCGGCCAGTTCGAGCCCGCAGGCCAGCTCGGCCGGGAACCCGGCGGCGATGCCGTACTCCACCCGGGCGACGGCGAGTTCGTACGCGGAGGGTGACGCTTCGAGATGAGCGACGGCCTGCGCCAGCAACTCGGTCTTCTCCGTGCCCTCCTTCAGAGACGCCGCGCAGCACAACGCGACCCCGATGGCGGTGTGCGTGCCGAAGCGTTCCGCCCGGTCCCTGGCGTACGAGGCGAGATGGGCGGCGCGGCGCGGATCGTCGTCGGCGACCGCACGCGCGAGGTCACACGCCCAGGGAGCCATGACGGTGTTGTGACGGCCGCGGGCGGTCAACGCCTGCCCGGCCGCCTCCAGTTCGGCGACGGCTTCCTTCGTACGGCCCAGGGCGAGCAGCAGCCGGCCCCGGACCGACGGTGCGTCGGGGATGACGATCGAGGAGGAGTACGGCGGGGCGAACGCGTGGCGCTCGGCCGCCTCCAGGGCCTTGTCGACATGACCGCGTGCGAGCAGGGTGTCGATCAGCATGCAGGCGGCGTCCCAGTGCATCGGCAGCCCGTTGCCGACCCGGTCGGCCAGCCGCAGGCTCTCGCGCAGATACGCCTCGGCGTCCGCGAGCCGGCCGCGTCTGCGATGTCCGTAGCCGACGAGGGCATGGGCGAACGCCAGATGGCCACCGCTCCAGCCGGAGATCTCGAAGGCCCGCAACCCTTCCTGGAACAGGCTCTCCGCGCGGTCGAGCCGGTCGGCGAAGGCGTACGAGAGCCCGAGCAGCGCCGGTGGTTCGAAGCCCCACGCCGTATCGGCCCAGCCGACTCCGGGCGCCAACCGGCCTTCGATCAGGGCGCGTTCGCCGATCTGGACGTTCTCCTCGGCGCTCTCGCCACGGGCCGTAGCGTCGAAGGCGCGCAGCATCAGCAGAACGCGTTCGGTGTTGTCACGTCCGGTGAGCCCGTCCGCCAGCCGGGCGAGCCGGCGGGAGCGTTCGGGCCCGTCCTCCTCGATGGCCTGCACGCCCTCCCACAGGAAGTGGGCGCCCTGGAGCCGCATCCTGGCGGGTCCCTCTTCGGTACGCGCGACCTCGGTGGCGACCACATGCGCGGCGTCACCGGTCTGGTTGTTGTGTGTCAGCGCCTGGGCGAGCCGGAACACCACATCCACGCGCAGACCCTCGTCCAGCTGCGCGGTGTCGAGCGCGGCGCGCAGATGTCCGACGGTGGTGGCCGGTGAGGTGAGCAGCGTGGCGCAGCCCAGCTCGTACCGCACCTGTGGCCGTACGGACTCCAACGGCGGTTCCGCCAGGGCGCGTTCGAGGCAGCGGCGGGCGGCGTCCGGTGCGCCCACCGCGAGATGTTCGGCGGCGGCTTCGCGCAGCTGCTCGACCAGTTCGGGGTCGCCGTCCGGATGCACTTCGAGGAGGTGCGGCGCGGCCGCCGCCGATCCCCGGCCGCTGCGGGAGACCGCCCAGGCGGCGAGTCCGTGCATCGCGGTGCGCACACCCGGCGGGATCGCCCGGTAGACGGCGCCCGCGATGAGCGGGTGGACGAACTCCAGTGGGTCGGTGCCCACGAGGATGCGCGCGGCCCGCAGCCGTTCCGCGCACGCGGAGGCGTCATGCTGGCTCATACCCGACAGTGTGATCGCCAGATCGAGGGAGATGTCGGTGCCCAGAACGGCGGCGGCCCAGGCGAACCGGGTGGTGGGCGTGCCCAGTTCCTCCAGCCGGGCGATGAGGCCGGTGCCGCGTGCCGAAGCGCCGAGGGCGCGCAGTTCGCCGGCGAAGCGCTCGACGGGTTCGAGACCGGTGTCCCGCACCTTGGCGAGCAGTTCGACGGTCTCGTACGCGTTGCCGCCGGTCACCGCCCAGACCTCACGGCAGAACGGATCGTCCGCGTGTTCGCCGAGGGCGGCGCGGGCGAGTTCGGCCGTGGCGTCGGAGGTCAGCTCGCTGAGCGTGACCAGCAGCCTCGCCGCCACTCCGATCTTCTGGAGAAACCATTCGGTCTCGCCGATGGCCTCTTCGGTGCGGTACGCGACGACGATGAGGACGGGCAGCCCGCCGGCCGGGCGCTCGGCGAAGGAGGCGAGCCAGGCGAGGGTCTCCAGGTCGGCCCACTGCGCGTCGTCGACGAGGAGGACGAGCGGTCCGTGGACCGCGGCGAGCCGCTCGACCAGGGCGTCCAGACCGTCCCGCACACCCTGCGGATCGGCGTGCTGCTCGCCCGGTGGCGCTATGCCGAGGGCCGGTCCGACGATCTCGTACCGGTCACCGAGCAGTTCCCGCGCGTCCGTGGGACCGCCGGCCGGTCCGGACGCCGGTTCGGCGTCGGTCAGCGCGGGCTGGAGCAGTTGTCGTACGACATGGAACGGGACGGAGGTGACGGTCTCGCCGCCGCGCGCGGACCACACCGCACAACGCCCGTCGGCGAGTCGGCGCACCTCGGAGAGCAGCGCCGTCTTACCGAGCCCGGCGGCACCCCGGTAGACGAGCAGCCCGCCGGAGCGCTTGTTTCCGCACAGTGCGTCCACGGCGTTGGCCGCCGCGGCGAGTTCGGGCTCACGCTCCAGCAGCGGGAGGGTGACCGAGTTGTCCGGCCGGTACACCGGCATCCCTCGCTTTCTCGAACAGTGCGCAGTTCAAGTGTCGAGGGTAGCCCCGGAGCGCCCCGAGTGGACCCGAATCAGCACGAATTCGGCCGTTCGACTGCGCGAGGGCGGTTCAAGAGGTAACGAAAATGCGGACGTGTGAGGTCCCTGGCGGCCCCTCGTCGTCACGAAGTGGCCCGCCGCACCGTCGAGTTCGTTCCGCGGACCGCGCCCGGCGTACCGCAGGCCGGGCAATCCGGTCTGCGGTCGTACCGCTCCTCCACGGGTTCGGAGAGCGCCATCAGGTTGAGGCCGAACCGGAAACCCGGTTCCATCTCCGGTACGCCCGTGAGCAGCGCGATCGCCGCGTGGACGAGGAGATGGCCGGAGAGGCCCGCGGTCACGGCGTTGACGGGGTTCCACTCCATGCGGGGGGAGGCGGCCTCCTCGTCCTGTCCCGCGGCGAGCCGCAGATCGCGGCGGTCGACCTCGCCCGCGCGGTGGCACTCCCAGCACGCCCCCCGGCCGGGCGCGTGGACCCCCACGGTGACGAGCGGTCCTCGGTAGCCGGCGTCGAGCCAGGGGATTCCGGCGGCCAGACAGACGCGGTTGGCCCAGCGGCGGATCTCCGGCGGCCGGTCGGCGCAGAGCAGCAGCAGATCGTAGCCCGGGGCGAGCAGCGCGGCGATGTCGTCGGGCCCCCGGACCGCGCGGTGTTCCGTGGTCAGTGCCACCCGCGAGTTGACCGCCCGCAGGGCCGCGCCGGCGGCAGTGGCCTTGGGCCGGCCGATGTCGCTCTCGTGGTACAGGGGCTGCCGGTTGAGATTGGACAGCTCCACGACATCACCGTCCACGCAGTGCATCCGGCCCACGCCCGACGCGACCAGACCCTGGGCCGCGAAGCCGCCCGTACCGCCGAGGCCGAGCAGCAGGACCCGGGCCGAGCGCAGCCGGGCCTGCAACTCCCAGGCGGTCGGGTGCGGTGACAGATCCATCCACCGCAGCAGCGTCACCCCGCGGCTGTACCGTACGCGGTCCTCGTCGGTGAGGGTGTCCGGCGGCTCCGCCTCGGCGTCCTCCAGGAACCCGGCCTCGTACAGCTCGGCGATCGCCCGGACGACCGCGCCCGGTTCGACGCCCGGGTGCCGGGCGAGCACCGCGTCGACCGACTCGGCCTGGCCGCGGGTCCCGTCCAGCGCCTCGGTCAGCGTCCAGATCCAGCCGTCGGGGTCGGCGACCTCGGCCCCGATCCCGTACACGACGCTGCCGATCCGTACGTTCCCGTCCACGGTGCGGTAGGCCCGGTGTTCGGGCTTGACGCGAGGGCGCCGTAAGCCGGACACCGGCGGCGGGCGCCGGTCCGCTGTCACGCCCGTACCGCCCTCGGCTCCCTGAACCGGGCGGCCAGTTCGGAGGCGGCCAGCACGATTCTGAACTGATGCTCCACCTGGTCGTGGACCGGGATCCAGCGGGCGCGGCAGTCCGCTTCGAACGCGTCGCAGCGCCGGGTGAGGAACAGGTCCAGACAGGCGCGTACGTCGGTCACGTCCGCGCCGTCGATCGCGCCCTCCGCCGCGCCGGAGTCGTGACCGGCGGCGAGCATCTGGTGCAGCAGCCCCGCCGTACGGACGACGAGCCGCCGGGCGGCGATCCGCAGCGCCATGATCCGCGCCCGGTTCAGCGGCGGCAGTCCGCCCGTCTCGCGGAGGGCCGCTTCCGGCGCCCATTCGTCCGCCAGCCCGCCGCAGATGGCGAGGTACTCCTCGACCGGTGCGAGCAGCGGCCCCACGGTGCCGGACAGGCCCGGCCGCACCCGCTCCAGCAGGCCGGCGAGGAACAGCGCGTCCTGCCGGAGCGCATCGCTGATGATCTCCAGAGCACCGGCCGGGTCCGGGTGCACCGAGGTGTCGCCGACTTCCTCGACCCCCCACATCGGCGCCTCGACGACCGCCGTAACGGTGCCGTACGCGTGCGGATGGAACCAGGTGGAGGTGGCGGTGGCGGCCGGCAGCGAGTGGAACTGGTCCGTCTCCTGGGGCCGTGGCATGTCATAGACCCCCGGCCCCGGGCTCGGCCAGAAGAAGGCGTCGTACGGTCCCAGCTCCACCGGGATCCGCAGATCGGCGGCGGACCGGCCGAGCCGTTCGGGGAGGCCGGGCAGCCGGCGGGTCAGTTGCACGAAGCTGCCGCCCACGTCCACGCCGTGCAGGGAGCACTGGAGGTAGGGCCGCAGCTCGTCCTGGAGATCGAGGAGGGCCCGGGTCTCGGGCATCGGTTGCGCCCCGGGCTCCGTGGGCAGCCATTCGGGCTGTTCCGCGAAGCCGGGGCGGAAGAAGTGGCGGTAGTGCTGGGCGAAGGTCATCGGTCCCTTGAGCCACCGCTCGTTGCGGCGGGCTCCGTCGGGATCGAGACAGAGGACGAAGTGCCAGGTCGTGTCCATGGCCCGGCCCGGCCGGTCGGGCCGGGCGAGATACCGGGCCAGTCGCAGGGCCGTCATGCCGCCGACCGGTTCATTGGCATGCGGCCCCGCGACCACCAGTGCGTGCCGGCTCCCCCGTCCTATGGACAGCAGCCGTATCGGCTCCCCGGCCCGTGAATATCCGATACGCCGCAGGACGGCGCGGTCCGGGTGCGCCGCGGCCAGGCCCCGGGCGCGAGAGGTCAGTTCGTCGACGGTGAGATAGCGACCCGGCACAGCTGTCCGTTCAGGAACCGGTCGAGTTGCTGTCGCCCGTGGTCTCTCTCCGGTCGAGACGCCGGATCTTGATGGTGGTCTGCTTGGGACGTGCTGCGCTGTCGCTCTTGGCCATTTTCCCCATGGACCGCTCCTTCGACACCCCAGTGCCCAACTCCCCGTCAAGCACCCTTATTTGATGGTCCGTCACCGATTGGAGCACGTCAACACCCGGGATGATGTGGAATGTGATATGCGGATACATGCCGGAAGGGCCTGTCCGGGGAATATCTCGCTGCCGCGTCGGCGGACCGGGCCCCCGGGCGGCCCGGCGCTGTCCGTGCCTGATCCGTCACACACGGTGGCATCATCGGTGACCGCCGGGGCCGACGGAGGAGGACGGACGCGTGCCCGAAGACCACGATCCACCGCCCGCGCACACACCGCCCCCTTCAGGAACGCCCGGTGAGCCCGGCGAGCCCGGTGGGCCCGGCGAGCCCGGTGGGCCCGGTGGGCGGGGCGCGCCGGGTACGCCCGGCGGCCCCGGACCGCACGACGCGTGGCTGACCACCGGTGTGGGCAGCGTCGGAGTGACCAGCTTCCTCTCCGACGCCGGCCATGAGATCG
Source organism: Streptomyces scopuliridis (assembly GCF_042790125.1). GTDB lineage: Bacteria > Actinomycetota > Actinomycetes > Streptomycetales > Streptomycetaceae > Streptomyces > Streptomyces scopuliridis_A. The sequence goes on along the minus strand of NZ_JBHTZS010000001.1, from coordinate 375,462 downwards.
CCACCGCCGTCCTCCCCGGCTTCGTGACCGGCGTCCTGCACGGCTCCGCCGCCTCGCTCGGGGTCATCGAGGGCGTCAGCGATGCGCTCACCGGTGTCAGCAAGCTCGCCGGTGGCCCGCTCGCCAATGACCCGCGCCGGCGCCGCCGGATGGCCACCGGCGGCTATCTCGGTACGGCCCTCGCGACCGGGGCCATCGGCTTCGCCACGGCGGTGTGGCAGGTCGGTGTCCTGCGCGCCGTCGCCTGGACGTCCCGGGGGCTGCGTTCGCCGTCGAAGGACTCCCTGCTCGCATCCCTGGCGCCGCCGCGCGCCTTCGGCCGGGCGTACGGCCTGGAGCGGGCCGGGGACAACCTGGGGGCGGTGGCCGGCCCGCTGGCCGCCGCGGGGCTGGTGGCCTGGCTGGGCATCCGGCCCGCGCTCTGGTTCGCGTTCCTCCCGGGCATCCTCGCCGCCGTCACCATCACGATCGCCGCCCGTGAGGCCCGCCGCCGTCACGCCGACGGCTCCCGCGAGCCGATCAGGCTGCGTTTCGCCGGGCTGCGGGGTGCCGGGGTGCTCCGGCCCATGCTGCCGGTCCTGCTGTTCGAATTCGGCAATCTCGCCGTCACCCTGCTGATCCTGCGGGCCACCCAGCTGCTGCACACCGACGGCCGCTCCGCGACCGCGGCGGCGTCGCTGGCCATCCTGATCTACGCGGCGCACAACGCCGTCGGCGCGGCCGTCGCGTACGCCGGCGGCCACTGGATCGACCGGGCGGGACCGCGCGTCGTGTTCGCCACCGGCTCGGCCCTCTATGTGCTGGCGTACACCGGTTTCGCGGTGGGTTTCCACTCCTGGTGGGTGCTGCTGATCTTCTTCGGCCTCGCGGGGGCCGGTATCGGCTGCGCCGAGACCGCGGAGTCGGCGCTCATCGCCCAGCTGCTGCCGGACCGGCTGCGCGGCAGTGGTTTCGGGCTGCTGGGCGCCGTACAGGCGGTGGGGGACGTGGTGGCCACCGTGGTCGTCGGCGTCCTGTACACCGCTGTCTCCCCCACCGCCGGGTTCCTCTACGCCGCCGGCTGGATGCTGCTCTCCGTCCTCGGCGCCGGCGCGCTGGCGTCCGGACGCCAGGCACCCCGGCCGCGCGGAGGCGGGACCTGACGGGACCGGCGCCTCCGAGCAGGTCGCACAGTGGGGATACCATCTGACATATGGCCGTTTGCGCCGTATGTCCCGTCCGGCCCGGTCACGCGGTTCGGCAAGGAGGTACCCCACCATGGCTCCCGCGACGCGTCTGTTGACGGTGCTTCCCACCGGCCACAGCGAGATCCTGATGAGACTGGCCCGCTACGTCTCCTTCCCCCAGGACACCAGGATCTTCGAGGAGGGCGACCCGGCGGACCGGTTCTGGGTGATCCGCTCGGGCGCCGTGTCCCTGGACATGTTCGTACCCGGCCGCCGGCGGGTGATGGTCGAGACGCTCGGTGTCGGGGATCTGCTCGGCTGGTCCTGGCTGGTCCCGCCGCACCGCTGGCACTTCGGGGCGGAGGCGTTCAGTCCGGTGCGCACCCTGGAGTTCGACGGGAAGGCGGTACGGACCCTGTGCGAGAACGATCCGGCGCTCGGCTACGCGCTGACCCGCTCCGTCGCGGAGATCCTGGCCCGCCGTCTTGAGGTGGCGCGTACGAAACTGATCGACCAGTACATGCGCCATGGCGGCCCCGGGCTGTGAGCCGCCGCCGGAATCGCGCACGGTCCGGATCCCCGCGGCCCGGTTCGGCGCCGCCCGTATCGTGCCGCTAGCCTGGGGTCAGTGGTGGCCCCGGCGGGCGACCACGCGGCGGTGGGGCCCGCCGTACCCGAACCGCGGTGACCTGCCGCCAACGGTCCCTACTTGCGAAGGAGCGCGCCCGCGTACGGGCGCCCGGCGAGTAGGAGACGTATGCCCATGGGAAGCCCTCGGCCCCGCGTGGTGAACGAGCCCACCGGATCCGACGCGCGTCCGCCCACGGCCGGTATGCGGAAGCGGTGTGCGCGGGCGAAAGCTCTCTGGCCGGTCGTCGCCGTCGTATCGCTCGGCGGGGCGATCGGCTCGGCGGCCCGCTACGGGGCGGCTCTGCTCTGGCCCACCGCCTCCGGCGCCTTTCCGTGGACGACGCTGACCGTGAACGTGGTGGGGTGCGCGGTGATCGGCGTCTTCATGGTGGTGATCAGCGATGTGTGGGCCGCGCACCGGCTGGTGAGGCCGTTCTTCGGGACCGGTGTGCTGGGCGGATTCACCACGTTCTCCACCTATGCGGTGGACATCCGGCTCCTGGTGGGCTCCGGACGGCCCGCCACGGGCATGGCGTATCTGGGACTGACGCTGGTGGCGGCTCTCGCCTCGGTGTGGAGTGCGGTGTGGGTGACGCGCCGCGTAGTCGCGTGGAGGCAGGCATGAACGGGCTGTGGAGGCGGACATGAACGGGCTGATGGGCAGCGCCCTGCGACTGACGGTCCTCATCGGCGAATCCGATGTGTGGCACCACCGGCCCCTCTATACGGAGATCGTGCACCGTGCGCACCAGGCGGGACTGGCGGGCGCGAGCGTGTTCCGCGGGATCGAGGGGTTCGGCGCGTCCTCGCTGATCCATACGCAGCGGCTGCTGTCGCTGAGCGAGGAGCTGCCCGTCGCGATCGTGATCGTGGACACCGAGGAGAAGATCCGGGACTTCCTTCCGCGACTGGACGAGCTGGTCCGCGAGGGGCTGGTCACGCTGGAGAGCTGCGAGGTCGTCCGCCATGCCGGCCGGCGGGAGGCGCGGTGAACTGGCTGCTGGTCCTGGCCGGGGCGGCCATCGGTGCCCCCTTGCGTTTTCTGACCGACCGGAGCGTGCAGCGCAGACACGACACCGTCTTCCCGTGGGGGACCTTCGCCGTCAACGTCGTGGGCTGTCTGGTCCTCGGGCTGCTGACCGGCGCGGTCGCCGCCGGGGCGGCGTCCTCGCGCACGCAGCTGTTCCTCGGCACCGGCCTGTGCGGTGCGCTGACGACGTACTCGACCTTCAGCTACGAGACACTGCGCCTCGCCGAGGACGGCGCGAAGCTGTACGCCGCCGCGAATATCCTCGGCAGCGTGGTGGCCGGGCTGGGCGCGGCCTTCGCCGGGGTCGCCCTCGCGGAGGCGCTGTGGGTGTGAGCCGCCACCGGTACGGTGCGGTGGTGGTCCCCGGGGCGGGGCGGCCGACGACGGCGAAGACGGCGGCGGCCGGGGCCTTTCCATGGACGGGACCGCGCCGGACGGCCGAGCGAGGAGTACGTGAAGGCGATGCCCGCAGCAGACGACGCACCCGTGATCCTGGGCGACGAACCCGGCTCTTTCGCCCGGGGAGTGCTGACCGACCGTCATCCGGCCCTCATCCAGCGGGTACGCGACGCCTTTCCCTGTACCCCCGCCCAGCACCGGGCGCTCGACGCCCTGCTGCGCTCGGTCACCGACGGGGTGATCGAGCCGCTCGCCCCGGACGCGCACGACCGTGCCCAGTGGGAGATCTGGGGACGTGACTCCGCCGGGGGCTCCTGGTTCGGCCGGTCCTGGTTCGACGTACCGTTCCTGTGGTCCGAGAGCTACTTCTACCGCGTACTCCTCGACGCCATGGGCTACTTCACCGACGGCCCCTGGCGGGGCGTCGACCCCTTCGCCCCGTTCAAGGACGCCGAGCTGAGCGGCCCGGCGGTGGACGGCGAACTCGCCGCTCTCGACGGGCTCGCCGGACGGTCCGCCGGTGAACAGGCGCTCGCGCTGGCGCACGCCTCGCTCTGGGGCAACCGCGCCGACCTCAGCTTCGGGATCGCGTCGGGCGCCGCCCCCGCCGACGGAGGTACGGATCCACGCCTCGTGGCGGACGACGGCCCTCTGCTGTGGTCCCTGCTGCCCGTCGGAGCGGCGGGTACGGTGCATCTGATCGCCGACAACGCCGGCCGGGAACTCATCCCCGATCTCGTACTGCTCGACCATCTGCTCCACACCGAGCGCGCCTCCCGCGCCGTCCTGCACGTCAAGCCCTATCCGTACTACGTCTCCGACGCGACGATGACGGACGTCGTCGACGGTCTGCGGCGGCTCGGGGCGGCGCCCGGATACGCGGCCGAGATCGGCGAACGGCTCTGGTCCGCCATGGCGACCGGGCGGCTCGCGGTGCGCGCGCACAGCTTCTTCCGGGCGCCGCTGCCGTACAGCGCGATGCCCGGCGATCTGCGCCGGGACCTCGCGGAGGCCACCGTGACGATCCTGAAGGGCGACCTCAACTACCGCCGTCTCGTGGGTGATCAGTACTGGGCGCCCACGGCCTCGTTCGCCGGCCGGACCGCGTACTTCCCCGGACCCGTCGCCGCGCTGCGCACCCTCAAGTCCGATGTGATCGTCGGCCTCGACGTCCGCACACTGGATGCCCTGGAAGCGAGCGGAGAGCCGTGGCGCACCAGCGGCACGCACGGGCTCGTCCAGGCCCGGCGCTGAGGCTTTCGCCGCCCTGTGTTGTCGTGGCACGGGGAAGGGGCGCCCCCCGGGCCGGGGGCCCCCCGGCCCCCGCCCCGCGGGCCGCCCCTCCTTCCGTGCGCCGCTCAGCGGTGCGTACGCAGCAGCGTGCGCATCGTCCGCATCGCGACCGAGAGATTCGCCAGC
>NZ_JBHTZS010000001.1:0-370808 GCF_042790125.1 Streptomyces scopuliridis | reverse complement strand
GGCCGCGGGGGGTGGGCGGGGCCGCCCCGGGGGCCCGCCGGGGTCGCCCCGGCCCGGGCGGTGCGGTTTGCCCCGCCGGGTGTTGTGGGGGCCGGGGTAGGGGCCGCGGGGGGGGCGGGCGCCCCTCCTGGATGGCTGTCAGTCCTGGATGACTGTCAGTGTTCCCAGACGGGCAGCCAGATGTCGTTGGCGGCGCCGACGCAGGTGTACTGGATCAGGGCGTGCCCCTTGCCGACACCGCCCTTGACGTTCAGACACTTCTGGCTGGACTTGACGACCAGCTCGTAGCCGATGCCCTTGCGTACGAACTTCCACAGCTCGTTGGCGCTATTGCCGCAGGGCCACTGGATGACCTCGGCGCCATTGGCGTTCCCACCGCCCTTGACGTTCAGGCACTTTCCGCTTTCCCGCGAGGCGAACTGGTAGTAGCCACCCCCCTTGGCCGTGGCCTCCCAGCGCTCGTTCGCGGCGCCGGACCAGGGCCACTGGATGACCGGCGTACCGTTCGCGCTGCCGCCGCCCTTGACGTTGGCGACCTGGCCGGGATCGGAGGCCAGGCGCAGGCTGAGCTGCCGCACGGTGACCGCTCTGTCCGTATCGGGCTGCGCCGAAGCGGTGGGCGTCATCGACGCGACAAGCATCGTTCCCGCGAGGGCGGTGGCCGCGACTGCCCAGTTCCGCTTGTTTACCGACATTGCTTCTCCTGACACGATTCGGGCCGGACTGTCCGGCACGGGAGGAGACTGCCGGATGCCGTCGCCGCGGCAGAGGGGCGGCAACGTCAAACCACCTCTTCGGGTGCCGGGTGTGGGCCGGACGGGTGAATTGACCGTGTTGGGTGTCAGCCGTTGATGATGTCGGTGAATCGCCGGGTGTCGATGTTTCCGCCGGAGGCGATGACCCCGATCCGCCGGGGGCGGTGGCCGATGTGTCCGGCGAGGAGTGCGGCCAGGGCGGTCGCGCCGCTGGGTTCGAGGACGATTTTGAGTCGTTCGAAGGCGAAGCGCATGGCGTCGCGGATCTCGTCGTCGCCGACGAGAGCGATGCCGTCCAGGAACCGCTGGTTGACGGCGAAGGTGAGCCGGCCGGGGGTGGCCAGTGCCTGTCCGTCGGCGAGGGTCCGGGGGACGGGGACGGTGACGCGTTCGCCGGCTTCCAGGGAGCGTTTGGTGTCGTCGCCGCCGACGGGTTCGACACCGACGGTGTGGATGCGAGGGTGCAGGGTCTTGGCGGTAATGGCGCTGCCGGCCATCAGGCCCCCGCCCCCGACGGGTGCGATGAGCATGTCCAGTTCCCCGGTCTCCTCGCAGAGTTCGAGGGCCGCGGTGCCCTGGCCCGCGATGACGTGCGGGTGGTCGTAGGGAGGGATGAGGGCGAGGCCGCGTTCGGCGGCGAGTGCCTCGCCGAGCGCGGTGCGGTCCTGGGTGTAGCGGTCGTAGGTGACGATGTCCGCGCCGTATCCGGCGGTGGCCGCCCTCTTCGACTCGGGGGCGTCCTCGGGCATCAGGATGACGGCGCTGGTGCCCAGTTCCCGGGCGGCCAGTGCGGCGGCCTGGGCGTGGTTGCCGGAGGAGTAGGCGGCGATGCCTCTGGCCAGCTGCGCGGGGGACAGTTGCGCGGCGGCGTTGTAGGCGCCGCGCAACTTGAACGCGCCGACGCGCTGGAAGTTCTCGCACTTGATGAACACCTCCGCGCCGACGCGGGCGTTGAGGGTGCGGGAGGTCAGCACGGGGGTGCGGTGGGCGATGCCGTCGAGGCGTACGGCGGCTTCGCGGACGTCGTCGAAGGTCACGGGCAAGGTGGCGGTCATGGCGGTTTCCTCGCGTCGGTCGGGGATGAGCGGGCGCGTCGGGCGGCGGCGGTGAGGGCGGCGGCGGTGAGGGCGGCGCTGTTGCCGCGGGTCACCGGCGGCTCACCAGCCGGTGACGCGTGCCCAGTTGGCCTGGATGGCGGGCGCGGATCGCGTGGGCCGGGCGCTGTCGATGATGTGGTAGCCGCGGTGCTGGGCGGCGGTGGCGCACGCGTGGTTGGGCAGGATGCGCAGCCGGGTGCCGAGGGGCAGGTCGGGCAGTGGGGCGCCGTCGCGGGCGGTGAGGGTGCCGTGCTCCTGGCTCGCCGCGCTCATGACCAGGTTCGGGACCGGGTTTCCCGCCAGGTCGAGGACGAGGCCGTAGCCCTGGTCCTGGGTCTGGACGGCGGTGCCGCGGTCCCGGGACATGGCCATCCATCCGCCGTCGGTGATGATCCAGCCGTACTCGGGGCGGTGGCCGATGACGGTCACCACCACCGACAGGGCGAGGTCCTCCACGCGGCAGACGCCCAGACCCGCCATGACCAGGTCGAAGAAGACGTAATTTCCGGCCCGCAGTTCGGTGACACCGGTGAGGTCCTCGGCCGCGTGGGCGGTCGGCGTGGAGCCGACGCTGACCGTGCCGACGGGCAGCCCGGCGGCGCGCAGCCGCTCCGCCGCCGCGACCGCGGTGGCGCGTTCGTTCTCGGCCGCCAGCCGCTGGTCCTCGCGGGTGTGGGCGAAGTAGGACTCGCCCGCGTGGGTCAGGACGCCGTCGAGGCATCCGGCCCCGTGCAGGACGCGGCCGATGCCGACGAGTCCGGGGGCGTCGGCCCCGATGCCGCCGCGGTGGCCGTCGCAGTCGATCTCGATCTGCGCGGGGATGGCGAGGCCGGCCTCGCGGGCGGCGTCGGCGACGAAGGCGGCCTGTTCGCGGCTGTCGAGCAGGACGCGCAGGGTGACGCCACGGCGCAGGAGGGCGATGACGCGCGGCAGTTTGCGCGGGTCGATGCCGACGGCGTAGGTGAGGTCCGTGTAGCCGCCGTCGGCGAACGCCTCGGCTTCGGCGAGGGTGGAGACGGTGACGGGACACGGGGCGCCGCCGTGCATGAGGGCGGCGACCTCAAGGCTCTTGGCCGTTTTGATGTGCGGGCGCAGGGTGACGCCGAGACGGTCGGCCCGCTCGGCCAGTCGTTCGATGTTGCGCAGGGCCTTGTGCACGTCGACGGCGGCGAAGGGGGTGTCGGGGTCGGCCAGCGTCGTCACGGTGGTGACCGAGGCGGTGCCGCCCGTGAGGGGGCGGTCGTCCCCCGTGGTGATCTCGCTGGTGGTCATCGGTCTCACTTCGTGTAGGCGTAGACGCTGGCTCGGGAGATGCCGAGGAGGTCGGCGATGGTCTGAGCGGCGTTGCGGGTGTCGAAGTAGCCGTCCTCGCTCAGGCGCCGCACCAGTTCCCTCTTCGCTTCGCGGGGCAGGGCCCGCGGCGTCGTGGAGCGCTCGGCGGCGGCTGTCTCGATGACCTCGCGCAGTTCCCGGCGGCTTCGGTCGCGCAGTGACTCGAGCTGGACGTCCCGGCTTTCGGGGTCGGTCGCGACCAGGTTCGAGAGCGTCAGCGTGAGGGGCGAGAGCGTCGAGATGTCCAGGTTCAGACAGAGGGCGGCGATGTACTGCCCGGCGGCGTTCTTGATCCCGATCGAGGTGCTCTTGGCGGGGCGTCCGTCGGGGAACCGGTTGGCGTAGTTCTGGATGACTCCGGGGTAGTGCGGGTCCCTGATACGGGCGAGGCCCAGCTCTGTGGCGGACTCCCCCACCTGGCGTCCCGACAGGTTGTTCCCGATGAAGCGGATGGCGTGGTCCGGATCGCGCAGGTCGTGCAGCACGACCTCGCAGATGCCGGGGAACATACGGCCCAGTGCCTGGGCGATCTTCTCGGCCTCGGCCAGGAGGTGCTCGTCCTCCGGCGCGCCGGACGCCGCCGGCCCGGGCACCCGCCCGTCCTGGTGCCACGTGTCATTCCGGCCGCTCGTTTGGCTCATGCCGTCCGCGGTCATCGCCCGTCCCCGTTCCGAGAAGTGCCTTGATTGTCTGTCCAGCTCTGCACAGACAATCTATCCACCTTTGGAGTTTCCGTCCAGATCCTGTCCGGCGACTGACCCGCTCACACGTGTGCTCCTCGCCGCTCGCGCGCCCGGGGGCGCGGGCCGAAGGTGGGACGAGAGCCCGACGGTGAAGGGAGCGCGGTGTGGCCACCAGGGCCGACGAGCCGGTGGATCCGGACCACCCCCGGGCACGCCGGCCGTCGACCGGAGCCGTACTCCTGTGGGTCGTGGGGCTGACCGCGCTGATTCTCGTGCTCGGCCTGCTGACCGGCACCGGCGTACGCCTGATCGGTCTGGTCGTCTTCCTCCCCGCGTTCGCCGCCGCCTTCACCACTGTCCGGCAGACCGTGTTCACCGCGTGCTGGTCCGCCGCCGTCGTGGCTCTGTCCCTCCTCTACCGTCCCGCGCCGAACCGGAGCGACGACATCGTCGCGCTGACGCTCACCGTGATCTTCGGCACGCTGAGCGTGCTCGGCTGCCGGTACCGGATCCGGCACGAGAACGAGATGCTGCGGCTGCGGTCAACCGCCACCGCCATGCAGCGGAGCATCCTCCGGCCGCTTCCGCTGCTCACCGACCAGGTGCTGATGGACGGTGTGTACGAGCCGCTCCAGGAGGACAAACTCGTCGGCGGCGACATCTACGACCTGGCGGCCTCGCCCTATGGCACCCGCGTGCTGATCGGTGACGTCCAGGGCAAGGGGCTGCCCGCCATAGGCACGGCCTTCGCCGTGATCGGCGCGTTCCGCGAGGCGGCGTACCGCGAGAGCACGCTCGCCGGTCTCGTGGACGTCCTGGAGGAGGCCGTCGTACGGCACAACGCCATCGCCGCCGAGGCCGATGAGCCGGAACGGTTCGTCACCGCGCTGGTCCTCTGTATCGATGACAGCCCGACGGTGCAGGCCATCAGCTGCGGCCACCCCCGGCCGTATCTCGTCGGACCCGGCGCGACCGTCTCCGTGCTCCTCGAAGAGGCCGATCTGCCGCTCGGCCTGGGCTCGTTGACGCCGACACCCCGCACCGTGGGCCGGTTCGACTTCCCCTTCGGCACCACGCTGCTGCTCTGCACGGACGGTCTGACCGAGGCGCGCGCGCCCGACGGCACGTTCTTCCCGCTGGAGAAGCGTCTCGCCGAGGAGTCGGGGCTGCCCCCGACCCGGCTCGCGCGCTCCCTCCACACGGATTCCCGCGCCTTCTCCGCCGGGCACCAGCAGGACGACATAGCCGTGCTCGCGCTGCGCCGCGCCCCCGCCGCGGGTGGGGCTCCGGCCGTGTGAAGGCGCCCGGCGCCGTCAGGCCGGCTGGTTGCCCACCCGCTCGTGCACGGGGCCGGCCGAGGCGACCGTCCCCGCGGATTCCGTACGCAGGATCCGGGCCGCGCACGCGGCGATCACGCAGAAGGCCACGGGCAGGAAGAAGGTGAGGTTCAGCGGGAGGAAGTGGGTCATGGGCCCGATGATCGCGGGCCCGGCGAGCATGCCGAGGTAGCCGAGACCGGCGACGCGGGAGACATTGACCCCGGCGCTCTCCTGGTCCGCGTGGCCCGCGGCGCTGAAGAGCTGGGGTACGGAGCCGGACAGCCCGATGCCGAAGACCGTCCAGCCGGCCAGGGCGAGGGGAATCCAGGGGGAGAGCGCGACGGTCGTCAGCCCGAGCGCCGCCAGGGACGTGCCGTAACGGACGATCGCGACCGGGCCGAAGCGCGCGGCCACCCGGTCGGTGAGCAGCCGTCCGATCGTCATGGCGGTGGAGAACGCGCCGTAGGCGAGGGCGGCGGTGGCGGCGGGCGCGTCGAGGACTTCCCGCAGACCGAGCACGCTCCAGTCGTTGGCGACGCCCTCACAGAGCATCAGCATGAAGGCGAGCACGGCCAGCGCCCAGATACGCGAGGGCGTCTTCCCGCGCGGAGCCTTCTGGCCCGCCGGGGCCGTCCGCTGCCCGGCGCCGGTCTCCTCGGACGTGGCCTCCGGGGCAGCCGCGGGCTCGGGCCGCAGCAGGGCGGGGGTGAAGAGTACGGCGACGGCCAGCCCGAAGACGCTCACCGAGGTGAGGGTCAGCGGCGCGCTCCAGTCCCAGCTGAGGGTCCGGGCGCCGACCAGCGCGGCCAGCACCCCGCCGACCGAGAAGAAGGCGTGGAAGGCCGACATGACGGGCCGTCGGTAGCCGCGTTCGACCTGGACGGCATGGGTGTTCATGCTGACGTCCAGACAGCCGTTGCCGAAGCCGAACACCAGCAGGGCCACGGCCAGCGTCCATGCCTCGGTGGCGAGTCCTGGCAGGATCAGCGCGGCGCTGCACAGCGCCGCGCTCGCGGGCACCACCTTGCGCGCGCCGAGGCGGTCGGTGAGCGGCCCGACCAGCTGCATTCCGGCGAACGCGCCGCCGCCGAGCAGCAGCAGGAGCCAGCCGAGCACGGCATGGCTGATCCCCGCGCGGTGCTCCACCGTCGGGATGTGGACGACCCACATGCCCATCACGAACCCGTTGAGGGTGAAGAAGCCGAAGGTGGCGATCCGGGCGGCGCGCAGTGATCTTTCCATGCGTGATCTCTCCATGCGAGCGAACATAGCAAACACAAATCGCGTTCGAAAGATTGCCCAACGATCGTCGAACGTGTTCAATGTGCGGTATGGCGAGCACAGAGCGACTGAGGCGGATCACCGATGCCGTGCGCGAGGCGGGGCAGCTGAGCGTGACCGAACTGGCGGAGCTCACCGGAGCGTCGGAGATGACCATCCGCCGCGACCTGGAGGCCCTGGGCGCCCAGGGGGTGCTGGAGCGCTACCGCGGCGGCGCCAGAAGCCTGCTGCTGCGCGGCGAGGAGCCGCCCTTCGCGCTCCGGGCGCGGGAGGAGACGGAGACGAAGCGGCGCATCGCCGCCGCGGTCGCCGGACTGATCGCCGACGGGGAGTCGGTGCTCGTCGACAGCGGCACGACCTGTCTGGAGGTCGCCCGCGCCCTGGAGCACCGCAGGCTGACGGTCATGCCGCTCTCGCTGCACGCCGCGAACGCGCTGACCGGCGCCCCCCAGCTGAAACTGCTGCTGCCGGGCGGTGAACCGCGTCCGGGCGAGCTGGCGTTGACCGGCCCGCTGACCGAGGCGTCACTCGCCGCGCTGCGCTTCGACACCGCCGTCATCGGCTGCTGCGGGCTCACCTCCAAGGACGGTCTGACCGCGTACGACCTGGCCGACGCCGCGGTCAAGCGCGCCGCGATCGCCTCGGCCCGCCGGGTGATCGCCGTGGCGGAGGCCGCCAAGTTCTCCCGTACGGCGCTCGCCTTCGTCGCTCCGGTCTCCGCGCTCGACGCCGTCGTGACGGACGAGGGGGCGCCGGAGGAGGAGACCGGCGCGCTGGCCGCGGCCGGTGTGGTCGTACAGACGGTTTGACTGCCCGGGTACGGCATGAGCGCCCGGTGGTGAGGGCCCGCCGCCGGATCCCGGCCCGGCTCGCCTACAACTGCCTGAGGTGGTCGCGCAGGGTGCGGGCGACGTGCGCCATGAGGGCGTCGGCGCCGGGCTGCGTACTGGCCGGGACCAGAGACTCGGTGAGGGCGGCGACGGCGAAGGCCTGACCGTCGGAGTGCTCGACGACCCCGATCTCGTGGCGGAGGTTGAGCAGGGTACCGGTCTTGGAGGACCAGGTGGTGGCGTCGGAGCTGAAGTCCGGGGTCAGCCGGTGCCGTAGCACGTTGTGGGCCATGAGATCCCGCACCCGCCCGGCCACTTCGGGGTGGATCGCCGAGGGGGTCCACAGGGCCTGGAGCAGTTCGACATAGGCGCGTGCGCTGCCGGTGTTGGCGCGGGTGGTGTCGAGCTGCGGCACCCGGTGTCCCCGGCCGCCGGTGCCGGCGTCGATGGCGAGGGCGTGGGCGAGATGGGCCTCGGTCGCGTCGAAGCGTTCCGCGGGGGTGTCGGACAGTTCGAGCATGCCGTGCCGGACGCTGAGGCCGCGGAGGCCGAGTTCGTGCAGGATGTCGGCGACCCGGGCGGGCGGGGTGAGGCCGAACAGCGCGTCGGCGGCCGTTCCGTCACTCACGCAGGTGCTCAGATACAGCAGGTCGTCGATCGCGATCCGGGTGGGGTGGCGGAATCGGCTCAGCCCGGTGGGGCCGGGTGTGGTGATCCGTCCGGGCTGTACGTCGAGCATCGTCGCCCCGTCGAGCTCGCCCCGCCGGATGCGCTCCGCCGTCGCCAGCGCGAGCGGGACCTTGACCAGGGAAGCGGCGGGCAGTTGTGTGTCCGGGTCGATGCCCAGCTCTTCTCCCGTACGCAGATCCCGCACGAGCAGGCAGCCGTGCAGGCCGCCGTCGCGCAGCTGCCCGCGCATGTCGCTGAGCAGTGCCTCGGTGTTCATGCCGCCGCCCCTCCGGAGGTGCCCGCCCGGGTGTCCGCGCCGAGGAGCCTGGCGAGGGCGTCGCCCAGGCGCGCTTCGATGTGCTGTGGATTGCCGTCCGCGGCGGCGGCGAGCGCGAACCCCCGGCTGAGGGTGATCTCCCCGATGGGCCGCCAGTTCAGGGCGAGTTCCCCGGCCTGCGCCGGGGAGCACAGCAACAGGTCGCGGGTGCAGAGGACTTCCGCCGTCGCGGTCGTCAGATCGGCCGCGGCGACGAGCTGGGCGGGCCGCAGACCCACCGCGTCGCGCAGCCGCGTCAACGGGTCACGGATGTGCGGCACATCGTCCTCCGGCTGGATCCAGATACGGCGGGCCGGTCCCGGAGAGGCCCGTCCCAGCCGCAGCGTCTCGACGTACAGGCGCTTGATGCCGGGATCCTGGGCACCGGCGAGCCCGAGCGGTACGGACCACGTCGCCTCGTCGGCGGGCACCGCGAGCACGGCGGCACGCACCTGCTGGGCATGGATGAGCTCCCTGCGCTCCCCCGGCGCGGCCACGCGGAGATCGAGCGTGACACCCTGCCCCCGCGCCTCGGCGACAAGGCGGGCGAGACCGGCCGTGGAGCAGATGCCGGGCACCGCGAGCCGCCAGGGTTTGCGTTTGACGGCCGCTGCCTCGTTCAGCAGTACCTCGGCGCTCTGAACGAGCTGTCTGGCCGCCGGGAGCATGTCCCGGCCGAACGGGGTCAGGACGGCCCGCCGCGATGTGCGCTCGAACAGCTGCTCACCGAAGCGTTCCTCCAGGGCGGCGACGCGACGGCTGGCCACCGACTGCGACATCCGGGCAGCGGACGCGCCGTCGGTGAAACTCCCGTGCTCACTGACGCTGACAAACGCGCGACACGCTCCGACCAGATCCACAGCCGACACTCTATGCCGGATCGGCATGGAACCGCGCATGAGCGTATTGGACCGCATGGCAGCCGGGAGGTGAGGGTGGTCCCGGCACTGATGACCACCACCACGTACCGGGATGGGGCCGTGTCACTCCATCCCCTATGCGCCCCGCGCCCGGGGCGCCCCCGGAGGTTTGGACCATGCACCACAGCCGTGCCCGGCGCGCCGTTCTCGGTGCGCTCGCCACGCTCTTCCTCGTCCCGCTCGTGGCCTGCGGCCAAGGCGATTCCGCCGCCTCGTCGTTGCCGTCCGCCGCGTTGTCCGCGTCGGCCACGACGGCACAGCCCAGTCCGGCCGCGAAGCCCTTCGCCGGCGAGTTGCGTGAACTTGAGCGCACCTTCGACGCGCGCCTGGGTGTGTACGCCATCGACACCGGCACCGGGCGCGAGGTCGCGTACAACGACGGCGAGCGGTTCCCCTACGCCTCCACCTTCAAGGCGCTGGCCGCCGGCGCCGTGCTGCGGAAGAACTCCATGGCCGGGATGGACCGGGTGATCAGGTACACCAAGGACGATCTGGTCGCCCACTCCCCCGTGACCGAGAAGAACGTCGCGACGGGCATGACCCTGAAGGAGCTGTGTGACGCCACCGTCCGCTTCAGTGACAACACCGCGGCGAACCTGCTGTTCGACGAACTCGGCGGGCCCAAGGGACTCGAAGCCGTACTGAGGGGAATCGGCGACGACATCACCCGGATGGACCGCCGGGAGCCGGAGCTGAGCCGATGGGTCCCGGGCGAGAAGCGGGACACGAGCACGCCGCGGGCGCTGACCGAGGATCTGCGCGCGTTCGTTCTCGGAGACGTCCTCGGCAAGGCCGAACGCGGCCAGCTCACGCAGTGGCTGAAGACCAACACCACCGGGGACGCGCTCATCAGGGCCGGGGTGCCCAAGGGCTGGGTGGTCGGCGACAAGACCGGTACCGGCAGTTACCACGGCGCCCGCAACGACATCGCCGTGGTGTGGCCCCCCGACAGCGCCCCCATCGTCATGGCGATCATGTCGAACCGCCCTGCCAAGGACGCCCAGCACGACGACAAACTGATCGCGGAAGCGGCCTCCGTGGTCACCGGCGCGCTGTCGTAGAACGCGGCCCGGACGTTAACCGCGCGCTAACCGGCTGAGGGGCGGGCGCTGGGCGCGGCGTTTCTAGCGTCGGGGAGGAGACGGCATTCCGGCCGGCTCGTTCCGATCCCTGCGCAGAGGTGTCACCATGCGTCGTACCTTGTCCGCCGCGCTGACCGGTCTCGTGGTCCTGACCGGAGCCGTGGCGTGTTCCTCCTCCGGCTCCGGTTCTGGTTCCGGAGCCGGGGCCGGTTCCGGTTCTGGTTCCGGAGCCGGGGCCGGTTCCGGTTCTGGTTCGTCATCCTCCTCGTCGGCGGCGGCCCCGGCGCCCGAGTCGAATCCGGCGGGCGACATCCCCGACAACCAGGTGTATGTGGCCTGGTCGCCGCCCGGCGGCGGGTTCTCCGTGAAGGTGCCCGAGGGCTGGGCGCGCCAGGCCGCCGGGCCGGCCACGGTCTTCAGCGACAAGTTCAACAGCGTCCGCGTCGAGCCGTCGCCGGCCGCCCAGGCGCCGACCGACCGGTCCGTGCGCTCGGTCGACCTCCCCGCCGTGGAACGGTCCGCGAAGAACGTGCGGGTGGGCAAGGTCAGCACGGTGAAGCGGCAGGGCGGCGACGCCGTACTGGCCACGTACCGCGCGGACTCGGCCCCCGACGGAGTGACCGGCAAGAGCGTTCAGCAGGACGTGGAGCGGTATGCCTTCTGGAAGAACGGCACCCAGGTCGTACTGACCCTGTCCGGCGCCGTGGGCGCGGACAACGTGGACCCCTGGCGCACCGTCACGGACTCTTTCCGGTGGACGCGATGACCGCCTCGCTCAGCGCGGACTCCCTGTACCGGTTCTTCCGGGCGGGCGAGGAGGAGACGTTCGCGCTCCAGGGCGTCGGACTGGAGGTGGCGAAGGGCGAGATCGTCGCGGTGACCGGGCCTTCCGGCTCGGGCAAGACGACGCTGCTGAGCTGTCTGGCGGGGCTGGACGAGCCGGACGGCGGCATGGTGCGCGTCGCCGGCCGTCCGCTGTCGCACCAGCGGGAACACCTGCGCGGCCGGCTCCGGGCACAGCACATCGGAGTGCTGTTCCAGTCCGGCAATCTGCTGGACCATCTCACCGTCGCCGACAATGTGCGGCTCGTCCAGCGGCTCGCGCACGTACCGGACCGTGGCCGGGGACAGGACCTGCTGCGGCAGATGGGGATCGACGGGCGTGCGGGCGCGCTGCCGCGGCAGTTGTCCGGCGGGGAGGCCGCGCGCGCCGGTCTGGCCGTGGCTCTGGCCAATGATCCGGCCGTCGTTCTCGCGGACGAGCCCACCGGAGAGGTCGACGCGGAGACCGAGCGGCGGATTCTCACGCTGCTGCGCGAACGCGCCGCCACGGGGACAGCCATGGTGGTCGTCACCCACTCGCGGGAGGTGGCCGCCGTCGCCGACCGGGTGCTGCGGCTGCGGGACGGACGGTGGGTGTCATGACCGCGAACGGGACAGGGGCGGTGACGCCCGGCGGAGAGCCGCTGGTCGTCTGCACGGACGCGGCGCGTACGTACGGCAAGGGCGCCGGCGCGGTGGTCGCCGTGCACGGCGCGAGTTGCGCGGTCGCCGCGGGTGCCGGAATCGCCGTGGTCGGTCCCTCCGGCTCGGGCAAGTCGACGCTGCTGCATCTGATGGCGGGTCTGGACCGCCCGACCGCCGGCCGGGTCGGGCACCCCGGGCTGCCCGAGGGCTCACTCCCCCGGCATATCGGTGTCGTCTTCCAGGGCCCGAGTCTGCTGCCGCCGCTCACAGCGGTGGAGAACGTCGCACTGCCGCTGCGCATCGACGGTGTGGCGGAGGCCGAGGCGGACGCGCGCGCCGTCGCGGCGTTGGCGGAGCTGGGGCTCGAAGCGCTGGCGTCGAAACTGCCGGACGAACTGTCGGCGGGCCAGGCCCAACGCGTCGCGGTGGCCCGGGTGCTGGCCCGCCGGCCCCGGCTGATCCTCGCGGACGAGCCGACCGGGCAGCTGGACCGGGAGAGCGCCGGGCACGTGATGGGGGTGCTGCTCACAGCCGCCGCCATGCTCGGCGCGGCCATGGTGGTCAGCACACACGACCCGCGGGTGGCCGACGCGCTGCCCACCCGCTGGTCCATGGCCGACGGGCGCCTGGTGCTGCCCGACGGC
Organism: Streptomyces scopuliridis; assembly: GCF_042790125.1. GTDB lineage: Bacteria > Actinomycetota > Actinomycetes > Streptomycetales > Streptomycetaceae > Streptomyces > Streptomyces scopuliridis_A. Next base: position 358,413 of record NZ_JBHTZS010000001.1, on the reverse strand, counting down.
ACGGCCGGGGACGACCGGGCCGAGGCAGCACGGGCCGGGAGTCGCCGAGCGGGGAAACGCCAGGCCGGAGAACGCCCGGCCGGGGAACGTCAGGCCGGGGAACGTCAGGAGCGTGAGGCGCGATGATCGGAATGTGGCTCTCCGGGCTGCTGCGGGTACGCGGCGGCCGGCTCCTCGCCACCGCGTCGGGCGTCATGGTGGCCGTCGCGCTGCTGTCCCTCCTCGGCGGTTTCCTCTCCCAGACCCGTGCCACCATGACCTCCCAGTCGGTACGGACGGTGTCCGTGGACTGGCAGGTGCAGGTGGCGGACGGCGCCGATCCGGACGCGGTGCTGTCCACCGTGCGCGCACTTGACGGTACGAAGGCCGCGCTGCCGGTCGGCTACGCGGGCACGAGCGGCCTCGAAGCACGGACGGGTGGCACGCTCCAGACCACCGGTCCCGGGTCCGTGCTCGGTCTGCCCGACGGCTACGCCCGTACCTTCCCCGGCGAGATCCGCGTCCTCGCGGGACACGGCCGAGGCGTGCTGCTCGCCCAGCAGACCGCCGCCAATCTGCACGCGGCTCCCGGCGACACCATCGCGGTCGGGCGGGCCGGGCTGCCCGCCGTACGACTGCGGGTGGACGGTGTCGTGGAACTCCCGCTCGCCGACTCCCTGTTCCAGAAGGTGGGCGCTCCGCCGCAGTCCCAGCCGTCGGCCCCGCCGGACAACATCGTGCTGCTCCCCCAGCGGACCTGGCACACCGTCTTCGATCCGCTCGCGGCCTCCCGGCCCGACCTGGTACGGACTCAGATCCATACCCTGCGCGGCCACGGTCTGCCGCCCGATCCGGCCGCCGCGTACACCAGGGCGACCGGCAGCGCGCACCACGCGGAGGTACGGCTCGCCGGGGCCGGGCTGGTCGGTGACAATCTGGGTGCCGTCCTGGACGCCGCCCGCGCCGACGCCCTGTACGCGCAGCTGCTCTTCCTCTTCCTCGGCGTACCGGGGTCGGTGCTGGCCGCGGCCCTGACCTGGGCGGTCGCCCAGGCGGGCGCGGGCAGGCGGCGCAAGGAGCAGGCGCTGCTGCGGACCAGGGGCGCGACCGTACGGCAGCTCGTCGGGCTCGCGGCGGTGGAGGCCGTCGTCGTCGCCGTGGCGGGGACGGCGGGCGGGCTGGCACTGGCCGCGCTGGTGGGCCGCGTGGCGTTCCACACCGCCGGGGTGCCCCTGTCGTGGGCCCTCGCGGCGTCGGCCGTGGGGTTCGGGGTGGCGGGCGCGACCGTACTGCTGCCCGCGCGCTATGACGCCCGGCGCGCGACCGTCGCGTCCGGACGTACGGCGGTCGCGCGCCGCCCGGCGCCGCACCCCGCGTGGTGGGCGCTGGCCGCCGTCCTCCTGGCCGGCTCGCTGGCGGTCTTCCGCGCGACGAGCACGACCGCGTACGCCCTGGTCCTCGCTCCCGAGGGCACCGCGTCCCTCTCCGTGGACTACTGGGCCTTCGCGGGACCGGCCCTGCTGTGGGCGGCCGGCGCGGTACTGGCCTGGCTGCTGGCCGATCTGCTGCTGCGGCGCGGAAGGCCGCTGCTCCAGTGGCTGTTCCGGCCCGCGGCGGGGGCGCTGGCGGGGACGGTCGCGGCCGGTGTCTCACGGCAGCGCGGCGCCGTGCTGCGCTCCGTCGTCCTGCTGGCCCTGGCCTGCGCGTTCGCCGCGTCGACCGCCGTGTTCAACTCCACCTATCGCCAACAGGCCGAGGTGGACGCCGTGTTGACCAATGGCGCCGATGTCACGGTCACCACCTCGACGAGCGGCGCCACGGGGACGGCGGACGCGGCGAAGCTGGCCGGGGTGCCCGGCGTACGGCATGTGGAACCGGTCCAGCACCGGTTCGCGTACGTCGGCGCCGATCTCCAGGACCTGTACGGGGTCCGGCCGAAGAGCATCGTGCCGGCCGGGCGCCTGCAGGACGCCTACTTCTCCGGAGGCACCGCGAGCGGCTTGATGGACCGGCTCGCGCGGCGGCCCGACGCGCTGCTGGTGAGCGCGGAGACCGCGCACGATTTCCAGCTCCATCCCGGGGATCAGGTCCGGCTGCGGCTGACGGACGCGCGAACGGGCGGGCTCCGGACGATCTCCTTCCATTTCGCCGGTGTCGTCAAGGAGTTCCCGACCGCGCCCAAGGACAGCTTCCTGGTCGCCAACTCCTCGTACATCGCCCGTACGACGGGCAGCGCGGCCGTCGGAACGCTGCTGGTCGACACGGGCGGCACGGCCCAGCGGTCCGTCGCGGCGCGGGCCAGGACCCTGCTCGGCCCGACCGCGCGCGTCACGGATCTGCCGTCGTCGCGTACGGTCATCGGCTCCAGCCTGACGGCCGTCGATCTCGCCGGGCTGACCCGGGTCGAGCTGGGCTTCGCGCTGGTGATCGCGGCGGCGGCGGGCGGACTGGTCCTGGCGCTCGGGCTGGCCGAGCGGCGGCGCACGCTGGCGCTGGCGTCGGTGCTGGGGGCCAGGGGCCGTCAGCTGTCGGGGTTCGTCTGGAGTGAGGCGGCCCTGGTCGCCGTGGCGGGCGGCGCCTGTGGCGCGGTCCTGGGGTGGTCGCTGTCGCACATGCTGGTGAAGGTGCTCTCCGGGGTCTTCGATCCACCGCCGTCGCATGTCGCCGTTCCCTGGGCGTATCTGCTGGCGACGGCCGGTGTCACGGTGGCCGCGCTGGCGGCGGCGGCCTGGGCGGCCGCACGTCACGCGCGGCGCCCTCCGCTCACCGAGCTACGGGAGTTGTGAGGGCTAGACGAGTAAGTCCGAAGTCCCGTCTGCCCGGGAACGCCTGGCACGCACGCTCGCCGCGTTGCCGACATGCCCTAGTAGCTCCGCTACGAGGACATCCCGGCGCCTTGCGATCGCACGCACCAGACGCCCCCGGGCCCGCCCTCCGGGCGGACGACGCCACTTCGGACTTACTCGTCTAGTGCCCCGGGGGCCGCGGGCGGCGACGCGCCGTCCGCGGCCCCCGGCCATGCCGTCCCCTCAGGGCTCACGCGCCATCGCCCGGAAGCGCGGCGATCAGCCAGGTGAAGCGGGGGTGCGGGCGCGGGCGGGAGACGAAGAGTCTGCCGCCCTCCGCCTCGGCCAGCGAACGGGCGAGCGCGAGGCCGATGCCATGGCCCGTGGCGTCCTCCGGGCGGCGCTCGAAGAGCGGCCGGTCGTCGGCGATCCCCGGTCCCTCGTCCTCCACATCGAGGGCGAGCACACCGCCCGTGTCCCGGACGCGTACGGTCACGGTCCCCCGGCCGTGGCCGCACGCGTTGGCCAGCAGGACGTCCAGGATCTGCCGGGCCGCGCGGCCCGACCCGGCGCCCTCGGGCAGATCGTCCTCCGCCAGGACCCGCAGCCGCCGGCCCTGTGCGGCCAGCTCGCCGTGCCAGCGGCGCGCGACATGGCCGAGGAGCGGCGCGAGGTCCAGGGTGGCCCGCTCGGGGGCGTCACGCGCCAGGACGAGCAGATCGGCCAGGGTCGTCTCCATCGATCCGAGCCGCTCCAGCGCGGAGGTCATCGCCTCGCGCGGGTCGCCGCTGGCACCCGCCGCCAACGACGTCTCGAGGTCGAGACGTACCCCCGTCAGCGCCGTGCGCAGCTGGTGCGACACATCGGCGCTGAAGGACCGCTCCCGCTGGAGGAGTTGGTCGACCCGTCCCGCCGTGCGGGCCAGCGCGCTCGCGACCGCGTCGGTCTCCGGTATCCCGGACGGCGCGGCCCGCGCCCCCAGATCTCCGCCCTCCATCCGGCGCGCCGTACCGGCCAGCGCCTCCAGCGGACGCGCCAGGCGTCTGCTGGAGCGGAGCGCGAGAACGACTCCCGTACCGACCGCGAGACCGGCGAGCGCCAGCATGCCGCTCCAGGTCAGGGCGGTCCTGCGGAGCGGCTGCGAGGCGGGCGCGCTGACCCGGACCGTGGCCCGTACGCGCTCCGCGCCTCCTACGGGGACCGCCACCACCAGGCTGTCGTTCACGCGCCGCGAGGAGGCCCGGCCGCGTGCGGCCTCGCGCACCGGCCCGTCGCCCGCCCGGGGACCGTCGCCGAGGACGCGCCGCGCCCCCGGGTCGTAGACCGCGATCCGCGTGCCGCGCTCGGTGCGAGGCAGCTCGACCGGGTCGGAACCAGGCGGCTGTACGGGCCGCGCGGGCAGGCTCACCGCGATCTGCTCGCCGAGCTGCTGCAACTCGCGCACCTCGTCCTGCTGGTAGAGCCGCGGCACCACGATGCCCAGCGGTACGGCGAACAGCAGCACCGCGCACACCACCGCCAGCACGGTCGCTCTCAGGATGCGACGCCGCACGGCCGGCTCCTTCCCGCTACGGCGGGCCGTCCCGGACCGTCACGGACCGACCGGGGGACCGGGTGGTTCGAGCCGGTAGCCGAACTGCCGCAGTGTCGTGATCCGTACGAGGCCGCCCAGCTTCCGGCGCAGCGCGGCGACATGCACGTCGAGGGTCTTCGTGGGGCCGAACCAGTTCTCGTCCCATACATCGCTCATCAGCTCCTCGCGGCTCACCGCCTGCCCCGCGCCGAGCGCGAGGCGTACCAGCAGGTCGAACTCCCGTGGCCTGAGCGGCACTTCGCCCTGTGCGGCGGTGGTACAGCGCCGGGCCGGCCGGTCGATCACCAGCGGCCCCAGCCCGATCCGCGCCGGCCCCTCGTGTCCGCCGGGCGCGGCGCGGCGCAGATGGGCCGACACGCGCGCCTGGAGTTCGGCGAGCCGGAACGGCTTGGTGAGGTAGTCGTCGGCGCCGCACTCCAGGGCCTGGATGACGTCCATCTCTGCGGTACGGGCGGTCAGCACGACGAGGACGGCGTCCGGCACGCGCTCGCGCAGCCGACGACAGAGTGCGAATCCGTCGATGTCGGGCAGACCGAGATCGATGAGGAGCAGTTCGGCGGGCCGCCGCGCGACGCTCTCCAGCGCGGATCCGCCGTCGCGGCACCACCGGGTGTCATGGCCCAGTACGCGCAGCGTGCCGATCAGCCCGGTACCGATGGCCGGGTCGTCCTCGACGACCACGATGCGTGCCGCCATGCCACCCACCGCCTCGTGTCCGGGGGTGCCCCGTGCGCCCGGCCACGATGGTGGACCCGCGAACCTGAACGCCACCTGAACGCGTGGCCCGGGGCCGGAGCTGTGCCGAGGCCGGCCTACGCCCGCCCGTCGGCGTCCGCGTAATACTGGCCGGGTGACCACTCACCGTGTCCTGATCGTCGAGGACGACCACGGCCTGCGCGATGTACTCGCCCGAGGTCTGCGCGACGAGGACTTCGAGGTCGTGACCGCGGCCGACGGCGCCGGCGCGCTGCGCGGCGTCGATGCCCGGGTGGACGCCGTGGTGCTGGACATCGGTCTGCCCGACTCCGACGGCCGCGATGTCTGCCAGGCCATGCGCGCCGCCGGAATCACCGCGCCGGTGGTGTTCCTGACCGCGCGCGACCAGCTCACCGACCGGCTGTCCGGGTTCTCCTCCGGCGGGGACGACTATCTCGCCAAGCCCTTTCACCTGGCCGAACTGGCGGCGCGGATCCGTGCGGCCCTGCGCCGGGCCGGACGGGACCCGTCGATCGACACGGGCGGGCTGCGGCTGGATCCGGTACGGCACGAGCTGAGCGCGGGCGACGCCGCCGTGTCCCTGACACCGACCGAGTTCCGGCTGCTGGCCTGTCTGATGGCCGCTCCCGGCACGGCGGTGCGCCGCCGGACCCTGCTCCGGGCCGGCTGGCCGGAGGGCGCCCAGGTCAGCGAGAACACCCTCGACCAGTATCTGACCCGGCTGCGGCGCAAGCTGCGCGAGACCGGTGCCTCGCACGGCATCAGCACCGTACGGGGCATCGGCTACCGCTTCACGGAGAGCACCGCATGAGAAGGCCCGGCGGACGCGGATGAGCGTACGGACGACCGCGCGGCGACTGCGCGCATTCCTGCGGGGTTTCCTGCGGGGTTTCCTGCGGGGATCCCCGCAGGGTTTCCGGCGTGGATTCGCACGTGGGTTTCTGTCGCCCCCCACCCTGCGGGGCCGCCTCGCCCTGGTCGCCCTGATCACCAGCGCGCTGTGGGTCGCCGTCCTGACCGCCGCGTTCAACCTGGCCCTGAACGGCAGACTGCACGCGCAGGCGGACGATGTCCTGCGGACCCGGGCCGAGGCGGTCGCCGCCACGATCGAGCCCCGGCCCGACGGCCGTTTCGTCATCCACGAACCGTCGGAGGACCAGGCCCTCGACGCCGGGGTGTGGATCTATCAGGGGCATCGCGCGATCGAGAAGCCGCCCGGCGCACCGGCGGCCCTGCGACAGCGCGCCGACGGGCTGGCCGGACAGGCCGGCACGTTCGCCGAGGTCGGCGACCCGAGCGACGCCCGGCTGTTCGCCCTGCCGGTCAAGGACGCCGACGGCCACAAGCAGGTGGGCACGGTCGTCACCTCCGTCGGCCTCGATCCGTACCGCAGTACGGCGGACTCGGCCCTGACGGCGTCGGTGGTGCTCGCGGTGCTGCTGCTGGGCACGGTCTATCTGCTGACGCGGCTGGCCGTACGCCGGGCGCTGCGGCCCGTGGGCCGGATGAGCGCGCAGGCCGCCCTGTGGAGCGAGGAGGGCACGGCCCAGCGCTTCGGCACCGAGGGCCGCCCGGCGGAGCTCGCCTCGTTCGCCGCCAGTCTCGACGAGCTGCTCGACCGGCTCGCGGCTGTCCTGCGCCATGAGCAGCAGCAGAGCGCCGAGCTGTCCCATGAGCTGCGCACCCCGCTGGCGCGGATCACGGCGGAGACGGAGTGGCTGGTCAAACGCCCGCGTGACGCCGGGGAGCAGCGCGTCTCGCACGAGGCGATCGCGAGCGCCGCGGCCACCATGCGGCAGATCTGCGAAAGCCTGCTCTCCGAGGCCCGCACCCGGGGCTCGGAGGTCCCGGGCCGCTGCCGGCCGCTCGATCTCGCGCGGGCGCTCGCGGAGCGTACGGCCACGGATCACCCGGGCTCGCCGCCGGTGGGGGTCCATGGCGCCCCCGCGACGGCCGGCGTCTCGGAGGCCGTCGCGGAGCGCATCCTGATGCCGCTCCTGGACAACGCCCGGCGCTATGCCGTGCGCTCCGTCGTGATCGAGTGCGCGGCGGTGCCGGGGGCGGTCGAGGTGCGTGTCGTCGACGACGGACCGGGGGTGCCGGAGACGTTCGTACCCTCGCTCTTCGAACCGGGCCGCCGCGCCGCCCCCGGCGACGGACACGACGGCGCCGGTCTGGGCCTGGCGCTCGCCCGCCGGCTGGCCCGCGCCGCGGGCGGCGACATCACGCTGGACACCGCCGGGGCCGAGGCCGGCTCCACGCCCGGAACCGGCCCCGGAGCGGGGTTTACCGTACGTCTTCCGGCAGGCTGAACCGGTCGCGTGCGTGCTCCCCGGAACCGCCGCCGCCCGTTCCGCCGCCGAGCGGCGTCACATCCCTCTTGCTCCGGGTGAGATACACGACCAGCCCGAGGATGACGGCGAGGAAGAGCAGGCTCGTACCGACCGTGCCGAGACCCAGCCCGCCGTCCGCGCGCGCCTGGGAGAGATAGTCGCCGAGCGAGGCGCCGAGCGGCCGGGTGAGGACGTACGCGATCCAGAACGACCAGACGGCGTGGAAGTCGAGCGTGAAGCGGGCGAAGGCCACCGCGGCGATCAGCACCGCGAACAGGACGGCGGACACCCAGTAGCCCAGACCGAGACGCTCGGCCGCGAGATCGCCCGCCGAGGTGCCGAGCGCGAAGGTGAAGAGGATCGCCAGCCAGTAGAAGGCTTCCCTCCGCCGGGTGTGGATGGTGTGGATGGACAGCGACCGCTCGCTCGCGTACCAGGCGACGAACGTCACGGCCAGCGCCAGGGCGAACATCCAGGTGGTCGTCTCCAGCGGGACGCCGAGATTGTCGGTGAGGTTGTCGCTGACCAGCGTGCCGACGACGCTGATCAGGACGACGGACAGCCAGTACAGGGACGGCACGTAGGCGCGCGCCCGGAACTGGAAGAAGAGCGCGACGGCCAGCAGCGCCCCCATCACATACGAGGTGTTGGTCAGGCCCAGGCCCAGATTGGCGTTGAGCAGGTCGGCCGCGGTCTCGCCCACGGTGGTGCAGAGGATCTTGATGACCCAGAAGTACAGGGTGACCTCGGGGACTTTGTTCCACATCCCGCGGCTTCGCGGCGCCGCTCCCGCCGCGTGCGTGTTGGTTGTCATGCCCGGGAGGCTGGCAGTCCGTACCTGAACGCTTCCTGACCACTTCCCGCCTCGATTCCGGCGGACGTCCCCGCGGCGATTCCGGCGCATGCCCCCGGAGCGATTCCGGCGCACGCCCCCGGGCGGTGCCCGCTTGCCGCGGGTCGGCGCCCGACGCAGGCTGGGGTTATGGCTGTTCCCGCGTCCGCCGCGCCCGCCACGGAGACCTACGACGGCTGGGCCGTCGAGACCCCGGGACCGATCAGCACGGGACGACCGCTGGTCCGGGTCAGCCGCCGCGTGCCCGTCCCCGGCCCCGGCGAACTGCTGCTGCGGGTGGAGGCGTGCGGAGTCTGCCGTACGGATCTGCATCTGACCGAGGGCGATCTCACCCCGCACCGCCCGGCGAGCATCCCGGGCCACGAGATCGTCGGCCGGGTCACCGCCGCCGGTACGGGCGTGACGCGGTTCCGTACCGGCGACCGGGCCGGCGGGGCCTGGCTGCGCGGCACCTGCGGGACCTGCCGCTACTGCCTGGCGGGGAAGGAGAATCTCTGCCCCCGCTCCCGCTACACGGGCTGGGACGCGGACGGCGGCTTCGCCGAACTGGCCCTTGTCCCCGAGGCGTTCGCCTACCCGCTGCCGGAGAACCAGGACCCCGCGCTGCTCGCGCCGCTCCTGTGCGCGGGGATCATCGGCTACCGCTCCCTGCGCCGGAGCGCGCTGCCGCGCGGCGGGCGCCTGGGGATCTACGGTTTCGGCGCCTCCGCCCATCTGGCCGCGCAGGTGGCGCTGGCCGAGGGCGCCACGGTCCATGTGCTGACCCGGTCGGTGCGGGCACGTGAACTCGCCATGGAACTGGGCGCCTCCTCGGCCGCCGACGACCACGACCGGCCGCCGGAGCCGCTGGACTCGGCGATCCTGTTCGCTCCGGTGGGTGATCTGGTGCCGGTGGCGCTGGAGGCCCTGGACCGGTCGGGCACGCTCTCGATCGCCGGAATCCATCTCTCCGACATTCCCGTGCTGAACTACCAGCGCCATCTCTTCCAGGAACGGAATCTGCGCAGCGTCACCTCCAACACCCGCCAGGACGGCTACGACTTCCTCGACCTGGCCGAGCGCATCGGCATCCGCGTCACCGTCAGCCGCTATCCGCTGAGCCAGGCCGACCGGGCGCTCGCCGACCTCGCCGCCGACCGGGTGAACGGCGCCGCGGTGCTCGTACCCGACTGACGCGCACCGCCGTCACACCGTCGTCGCACCGCTGCCGCACCGGCTCACACACCGGGCAGTTCGAGCCGGCGTGTGGTGCCCGGGGGGATGACGGACTCGACGCCGCCGAGCACCACACGTACCGGACCGTCGGTCCCGTCCGGTACGGCGATCCGTACCCGCTCGGCGCGGATGCGCAGATCCACGTCCCAGTGGCTGCGGTAGCGGATGCCGACCCCGAACTTCGACAGCTGGGGCAGCGGCGCCGGATCCAGCCACAGCGCGTTGTCCCGCGTCTCCAGACCGGTCAGCCCGCGCTGTACGAAGTCCAGGGTGCCCGCCATCGCGCCGAGGTGGATGCCCTCCGCCGTGGTGCCGCCCTGGACGTCGGCCACGTCCCCGGCGAGCGCCTCCTCGGCGAAGGCCCACGCGTCCTCACGGCGGACCCGGGCCAGCACCCAGGCGTGGACGAGGGAGCTGAGCGTGGACCCGTGGCTGGTGCGGGCGAGGTAGTAGTCGACGGTGGCCCGCCAGGAGTCGTCGTCGAGCCGGTGGCCGAGCTGCCGGAAGAGCCCGGCGAGTTCGCGGGGCGAGAAGAGATAGCCGAGCATCAGCACATCGGCCTGTTTGGACGCCTGGTAGCGGTTGGCGGTGTCGCCCTCCGCCTCCAGGATCCGGTCCAGCCGCCGGATGTCGCCGTACCGCTTCCGGTACCCGTCCCAGTCGAGTTCGGCGAGGTCCCCGTATCCGGCGAACTGGCTGATGATCCCCGCGTGGTACGGCACATGGAGCCGGTGGGCGATGTCGTCCCAGCCGTCCTGTTCCGACGGCGCGAGCCGGATACGGTCGAAGAGCTGGTGGCGGTGCGAGAGGGGCAGGGTCCGGCAGAGTTCGAGGGCCCGGCTCAGCACCCACGCGGCGGTGACGTTCGTATAGGCGTTGTCGTCCAGTCCCGGGACCGTGGCGTCCGGGTAGCCGTCGTGGTACTCGTCGGGACCGACGACACCGCGGATGCGGTACCGCTCGAGCGCCGGGTCCCAGACCGCGCTGCTCGCCCAGAACCGCGCGATCTGGAGCAGCGTCTCGGCGCCGTCGGTGTGCAGGAACTCCGTGTCGCCGCTGGCCTGGCAGTACTGCCAGACGTTGTACGCGACCGCCGAGCCGACATGGTGCTGCAGCCGGGAGTGGTCGGGCAGCCAGCGGCCGGAGCGCGGGTTGAGATGCAGTTCCTGGGTCTCCTCGCGTCCGTCGCTGCCGCTCTGCCAGGGGTACATCGCGCCCCGCCGGCCCACGCTCCGCGCCGCGTGGATGGCCGCGGGCAGCCGCCGGTGACGGTAACCGAGCAGGGAGCGGGAGACCTCCGGGAAGTGCAGGTTGAGAAAGGGCAGGACGAACAGCTCGTCCCAGAAGACATGGCCGCGGTACGCCTCGCCGTGCAGCCCTCTGGCCGGTACGCCGGCGTCCAGCCCCGCCGTGTGCGGGGAGAGCGTCTGGAGTACGTGGAAGAGGTGCAGCCGCAGGATCCGGCCCGCCTCACCGGGCACGTCCAGCGCCGCCTCCCGCCAGATGCGCTCCCAGGCGCGCTGGTGCGAGGCCAGCAGCCGGGGGAAGTCGGCGGCCCGCCGCACCTCCTGGACGGCGGTGCTCCGCGGGCCGCTGATCGCCGGGTCGCGGGACGTGTACAGCGCGACCGTCTTGTCGACGGCCACCGTCTCGTCGCGCCCGACGGGGATCGTGAGGCTCTGGACGGCCTGTCCGGCGGTGAGCCGCGCACGGGGCGCGAGGGCACGGTGGTCGGTGACGCGGGTACGCGCGGCCAGCGCGATCCGGATGTCGGAGTTGACGGTGCGGCACCGCAGCCACACCACGGTGTCGTCGCGCTCGGCGCCGGTGCGCAGATGGGTCAGATGCCGGTTGGCGAGATCGGCGTACCGCTCCACTCCCGCGTTGCGCACATCGCCGTCGAGACCGGACTCCACCTCCACCGTCCCGGCCCAGCCCTCGGCGGTGAACGAGGTGCGCTGCGCGGCGAGATGCGGCTCGCCCATGTGCACCAGCCGGCACTGCTCCACGCGCAGCCGCCGCCCGGCCTCGTCCTCGTACACCGACCAGCGGGTCAGGGTGCCGTGCCGCAGGTCCAGGCTCTGCCGGTGGGTGAGGAGATGGGGGCCGTCGGGTGAGAGCCACGGTCCCGGTGCGGCTCCTTCGGGGCGTGCGCGGTAGCGCAGCGGAAGCCAGTTGGGCAGATTGACCATGTCCTCGTTCTCGACCTGGCGGCCCCCCACGGTGGAGATCAGCCGGTTGTAGCAGCCGGCCGCGTAGGTGCCGGGGTAGTGCGCCGGTCCCTCGGACGTCTCCGACGCGGCGCCACGGGTGCCGAAGTAGCCGTTGCCGAGCGTGCAGAGCGCCTCGCGCAGCCGCTCCGCCTCGGGGTCGTACCCCTCGTAGGTCCAGGTCCAGGCGCGTGTGGTCACCCGCTTCTCCTGTCCACGCTTCTCCCGGTCGCGCTTCCGCCGTTCACGTCTCCACTGTTCACGTCTCCGCTGCTCACGTCTCCGCTGTTCACGCTGGTGCGGCCGTCTTCTGTGACCAGCAGTTCTCCGGGGTCGGCGACGACCACATCGGCGCCGTGCTCGCGCAGTTCGGCCGCGCTCGTCGGGCCGGCCGTCCGGTCGACGCCGATCACCGGGCCGAACCCGCCGCGCCGGCCGGCCTCGACACCGGGCAGCGCGTCTTCCACGACGGCCGTGTCCCGGGGCGGGAACCCGAGACGGCGCGCGGCCTCCAGGAAGAGCGCCGGGTCGGGCTTGCCCGGCAGCCGCAGCCGGCGCGCCTCATTGCCGTCCACCACGGTCCGCAGCAGACCGAGCACACCGGCCACCGTCAGCAGCTCGGTCGCGTGCCGGGACGCCGAGACGGCGGCGCACGGCACGTGCTCGGCGGCCAGCACGTGGAGCAGGCGTACGGTCCCCGGCCAGACGTCGACGCCGTGCTCGCGCACGTGCTCGTCGAACAACTGCCCCTTGCGTGCCGCGACGGCCCGGACCGTGGCCGTCCCCGGCCCGTCCCCGGGATCGCCGAGCGGCAGATCGAGTCCGCGCGCGTTCAGGAACGCCACCACCCCGTCCTCGCGGGACTTGCCGTCGACATAGCGGCGGAAGTCTTCGACGGCGTCGAAGGGCGGCCGCATGCCCGCGGCGGACAGACACGCGTCGAACGCGCCCTTCCAGGCCGCGGCGTGCACTCCGGCGGAGTCGATGATGACCCCGTCGGTGTCGAGGACCACGGCGCGTACGGAGCGCAGACACGGCGCCAGAACCGGTGCGGCGGTCATGGCCCGGTCCGTTCGCGCATGGTCGGTACTTGCCCTATCCGTTCGTGCCCGGTCCGTTCGTGCCCGGTCCGTTCGTGACGTCGTCGTGGTCCGTACTCGTGGCCACCTTCCGCCACGTCTCCAACTCGTCCAGGGCGAAGCGGAGTTTCTCCTCCACCCGCGCCACGCTGTCCGCGCCCAGCTGGATGCGCAGCGGGGCCCGTTCACTGCCGCCGAGGTCGACGATGACGCGGGCGGCCTTGGCCGGGTCGCCGGGCTGGGCGTGGTTGCGGTCCACCGCGCCGGTGCGGGTGCCGCCCGCGGTGGCGGCGTAGTCGTGGATCACGTTCGGCTCGGTGTGAAGGCTGGAGCCGTCGAGGAAGTCCGTACGGAACAGGCCCGGTTCGACCACGGTCACCGTGATGCCGAGCGGCGCGACCTCGGCCGCCAGCGCCTCGGACAGACCCTCGACGGCGAACTTCGTGGAGGCGTAGACCCCCCAGCCCGCCGAGGCGGTGAAGCCGCCGACCGAGCTGATGTTGACGATGTGCCCCGACCGGCGCTCGCGCATCCCGGGCAGCACCGCGCGCAGCACATTGAGTGTGCCGAACACATTGGTGTCGTACACCGCCCTGGCCGCCGCGTCCGAGACCTCCTCGACCGCGCCGAGCAGTCCGCGGCCGGCGTTGTTGACCACCACGTCGATACCGCCGAACCGCTCCGTCGCCGCGGCGACCGCCGCGTGGGCCTGGCCCTCGTCGGTGACGTCCAGGGGAAGCGCGAGCAGGGCGTCGCCCGCGTCCGGGAAGCGGGCCTCCACGGTCCGCGGATCACGCGCGGTGGCCACGACGTCGTACCCGGACGCCAGGGCGGTACGGACGATCTCCGCGCCGAATCCGCGCGAGGCACCGGTGATCATCCAGACGCTCATGGCTGTGGCTCCTTATCCGCGACCGGGGCCCGGCGGCCGGCGGCCATCGACAAATGGAGCGTATGAGGCGCCGGAACAGCCGACAACCGGACGCCTCCGGCCGAGCGGGCGGCCGTGACCTGTCGGGCCGCGCGGGGGTTGAACCGGGCCCCGGTGACCGCAGGTCACCCTCATGCGCCGAACAGGTGGATCCATCCCGATGACCATGATGCGCAGGGCCGCCGCGGCGGCCCTCGGTACGGCACTCGCCGCCGCCCTGAACCTCACCGCCGCCCATGCGGTGACTCCGGCGGACGGCGGCACGGCGGTCAAGAACGCCCCGCTCGCCGCCCCTGTCCCCGTACCCGTTCCCGCCCCCGCTCCGGCACCGGCTCCGGCACCCGGGCTCGATGAGGGCTGGCAGGGTGACGGGCTGAGCCTGAGCCCGGCGGAGAACAACGCCGTCGAGGAGTTCCTGAGCAAGGCCCGCAGGACCGAGGCGGTCATCAGCCCCCGGCTGCGGAACATCGCCCGGCTCAGCAACGCCGAACTGGCCGGCTTCGACCAGCGGCTGAAGTCCCCCGACTCCCTCAAGCGGAAGGTGGCCACGAGCCTGGTCGACCACCCCGGCCAGAACATCGACCAGGCGCTCGCGGGTATCGGTGACTCCCTGCGCTACACCTTCCAGTGGCCCACGGACCGGTACACCGACGGCGTCACCCTCGCCGCCAGGTTCGTCTCCGCCTGGCAGGGGCCGGCGGTGCGGTGGAAGAACACCTGGGGCAGCAAGACCGGCTACAAGGGCATCAATACCAACTGGGACGAGTCGTCCACCCCGCACCGGTTCGAGATCCAGTTCCACACCCCGGAGAGCCGGGACGCCGCCCTGTCCACCCACCGGCTCTACGAGGAGCAGCGGCTGCCCAGCACCTCCCCGGAGCGGGCCCGTGAACTCCAGCGGCGGATGGACGAGATCTTCGGCGCCGTCCCCGTACCCGCCGGGGCGGCCCAACTCACCGCGCCCTGAGGCATTGAGGTCTTGATGACCTGATGCCTTGACGCGGGGCTAAGCCTCCTCCGCCCCGTCAGGGTCGGCAGCGGTGCGATCGGCCAGCCGTTCGTACCGCTGCCTCGCCGCCTGCGGAGTGCCGAGGCCGAGACCGAAGGCGATCTCCTGCCATGTCATCTCGCGGCCCCGGGCCATCTTGAGGAGCCCGGCCTCCAGTTCGTCCATCTCACCGCGCGCCAGTGGGATGAGGCTCAGAGCGGCGGTGATGTCGGCGTGATCCACCGCCGGCTCGCCCTCGCCGGGCTGCGCCGCGCCACTGAGCAGGAACGACACCAGCCTGATGGCCTCGTGCGGCGCGATGACGGAGGGATGGACCTGTCGGCGGCGCTGCTCGTCGGTGGCCGCGTGCCGCTCGGCGATACGGAACAGGGACGCGTGGACGCGGTGCGCGCGCGCCTGCTCCGGATGCGGGGGTGTGAAGGGGTCGGTGGGCCGACCGGACGTCGATGACATACGACCAGGATCGGGGACACACAAGTCGATGTCAATGGATCGTTGTGAACAATCCGTTCAACACCCCGGATGTGTTCGTGCGGTGAGGCTGAGATACGACTTACTGCCGGGCCGGTGAATCCCACGGAAGCACTGCGGCTCCCGGCGTATCCGTCGCTCAGCAGGAGGCAGCTCGTGTCACGTCCGGTAACCATCGTCACGGGCGGCAGCCGGGGTATCGGCGCCGCGACATGCGTCCGGCTGGCGGCCGACGGGCATGATCTGGCCCTTGGGTACGTCAGCAACGACGCG
The DNA here is from genome assembly GCF_042790125.1 of Streptomyces scopuliridis. GTDB lineage: Bacteria > Actinomycetota > Actinomycetes > Streptomycetales > Streptomycetaceae > Streptomyces > Streptomyces scopuliridis_A. The sequence continues at coordinate 342,963 of NZ_JBHTZS010000001.1, read as the reverse complement.
GCGGCCGAGGAGACGGCGGCGGCCGTCCGCGCGGCGGGGGCGCGCTGTGTCACCGTACGGGTCGACACCGCCGAAGAGGCGGACGTGGAGCGGCTGTTCGACACCGTCGCGAGCGAACTCGGGCCGGTGACAGGGCTGGTCAACAACGCCGGTGTGACGGGCCCGCTCACCAGACTCACCGACGCGAGGACCGCCGACCTGCGGCGGGTGATCGAGGTGAACCTGCTGGGCTATCTGCTCTGCTGCCGCCGCGCCGCCCGGGACATGGCGGCGCGCGGCTCCGGCGCCATCGTCAATGTCTCCTCGGCGGCGGCCACGCTCGGCGCCCCCGGCGAATATGTCCACTACGCGGCGACCAAGGCGGCCACCGACGCCCTGACCGTCGGTCTGTCCAAGGAGCTGGGCCCCGACGGCATCAGGGTCAACGCGGTCGCGCCCGGCGTCATCAACACGGAGATGCACGCCGCCATGGGGGATCCCGACCGTCCGGCGAAGGCCGCCGCCACGATCCCGCTCGGCAGGCCCGGGGAGCCCCACGAGATCGCCGCGGCCGTCGCCTGGCTCCTGTCGGACGACGCCTCGTACACGACGGGGACGGTGCTGAGAGTCTCCGGGGGCCGGTAACTTGCCCCGGCGGGTACCGCCACGGCCTCTTCCTGACCCGACTCGGGCTGTCAGCCCGTCTTCCTGTCCAGCCGGATCGCGTAGATGTCCGTCAGCTCTCGGCAGAGGCAGAGGCGGAGGCGGACGCGGACCGGGCCGGAGCCGCGGCGGTCGCCGGTTCGGCCTTCTGTGGGGCGCCGTCGGCGAGGGCGAGGTCGCGCAGCCCGAGGCGCAGGTGCTCGACGTGGAACAGCGCCTGGTCGAGGAGTTCGGCGACGTGGTGGTCGTACAGGGCGTAGATGATGGAGCGCCCCCGGCGCTCGCCGGTGACCAGGCCGAGATTGCGCAGCAGGCGGAGCTGGTGGGAGCAGGCGGACTGCTCCATCCCGACCGCTTCGGCCAGCTCGCCGACCGCGCAGGGGCCTTCCTGGAGACGGGCGAGGATATACAGCCGCGAGGGGGTCGCCAGCGCCTGGAGGGTGGAGGCGACGTCGGCGGGGCCCGCGGCGTCGAGGCGCTCGCGAGTGCTGGCGTCGTTCCTGCTCTCTGTCCCATGGCCCATGCGGGCCAGTCTACCGACGACGGGCTGTCGACGACCGGCGCGGAGACGCCGGCCCGGGTGGCGGGCCTACGGGGTGGCACCGGACGGCGGGGCGGCGGCGCGGGCGCGCGGGAGCTGTCCGCTCGGCGGGCTCAGCGTCCCCCGCGCGGCGTCGATGAACTCGGACCGCGCCTGGTCGAGGTCATCGGGCGACGGACTGCCGCGCAGGCTGTCGACCAGCCGCCGCGCCGCTCCGGAGACCTCCTCCGGCCCCTCCAAGAGGACGGCGACGAAAGCCCGTTGCAGGGCGGGACCGTCGCCGGGCTGACCGTGGCCGGTCCGCCGGGACAGACTGACCACCTCCGCGCATTCGAGGAACCGCACATACGTCTGGCGGCGCAGGTCGAGCACCCGTACCGCCCGCTGCTCTTCGAGCGTCGCCCGTACGGTGTCCAGCACCGCGTCCGCCTGCCGGTCCCCGGCGTGCCGTGCGGCCTCCGCCTGTCTGCCGCCCGCGGTGCGGGTGAACCACCCGGTGATGAGGCTTCCGACGAGGGCCGAGCCCGCCGCGATCAATGCGATTCCCCACTCACTCATGGGGCCGCATTCTCCCGCACCGGCTCCACTGGCGCCGCAGCCGGTCCGCGTGCCGGCGGGTACGATCGCCGCATGCCGCCGGACGCCCCTGACCAACCTCGTTCATCTGCGGAAACGGCCCGCGCGGCGGTAACTCCCGCTCTAGAATTGGATAATCCATGCGACGGGCGACGGGCGACGGGCGACGGGCGACGGGCGACGGGCGACGGGCGACGGGCGACGGGCGACGGGCGACGGGCGACGGGCGACGGGCGACGTACTCTTCGCCGTCCGGTCGGCGAACGCCCTGCACCGGCTCCTCGACGTGCTCCCCGTCTTCGCCGGTGACGACCGGATCCGCCGGCTCTTCACCCTCGTCCCCGGCTCCGATTTCGATGTGGACGCCCTGGCCGCCATCGAGCGGGTCCACGCGCGCACGATCCCGTGGGACGAGGCGTGCCGGCGCTCGTTCGATCTGATCCTCGCCGCCAGCCCGAAGGGCGATCTCGGCCTGCTGCGCGGTGACCGCGTGCTGCTCCCGCACGGAGCGGGGTTCAACAAGACCATCCGCGGCGAGGGCTCGGGCGACTCCGCCTCCGGTCTCGATCCGGCCTATGTCCTGCCGGGCGGCCGGCCCGTGTCCACGCTCTACGCGCTGGCCCACCCCAGCCAGGTCGCACGTCTGGCCGCTGTCAGCCCGTCGGCCGCACGGCAGAGCGCGGTGGTCGGTGACCCCACGCTGGAACGGTTGCTCGCGTCCCGCTCCCACCGCGATCAGTATCGCGCGGCCCTGGGAACCGGCGGGCGCGAGCTGATCGTCCTCACCTCCACCTGGGGCCCCGAATCGCTGCTCGCACGGCGCCCGGCGCTGCCCGCGGAGCTCGCCGTCCGGCTGCCCCACGACCGCTACCAGCTCGCCCTGATCGTGCATCCCAACGAGCGCAGCCGGACCGGCGTCCTCGATCTCGCGGAACGTCTCGCTCCCGCCCTGGACGCCGGTCTGGTTCTCGCCGGTCCGTACGAGGAGTGGGCCGCGGTGCTCGTCGCCGCCGACGCGGTCGTCACCGATCACGGCTCGACGGCTCTGTACGCGGCGGCCCTGGACCGTACGGTGATCGCCGCCTACGACGGGGGCGACGAACTGATCCCCGGCAGCCCGATGGCCGAACTGCTCGCCCACAGCGTGCGGTTGGAGCGATCGGACCGCCCGGAAAGCTCACTCGAAGCCGCGATCGAGACCGCACTCGACGCGCACCGCCCCGGCGTCACCCGCGCGTTCGCGGATGCCGCCTTCGCCGAGCGGGGCCACGCGCTGGAGCGGCTGCGCGAGGAGGTCTACGGGCTGCTCGGACTCGACCCTCTGGCCGACCCGGCGACCGCCCGTGTCCTTCCGCCGCCCGCCCCGTCCGCCCGCGTACCGGCGGCCTTCGCGGTACGCGTCCACATCGGCGGCGCCGAAGTACGGGTCGAGCGGTATCCCGCCCACAGCGACGCGCCCGCGCACCACCTCGCCGCGGAACACGGCACCGCGAGTGAGCGGCACGCGCAGAGTGCGGGGCTGCTCTACCGCCGGGCCGAACGGTCCACGGCCTCCCCGCAGCGGTCCATCGCCTCCCCGCACCGCGAGGTCCGGACGGCGGCCGGATGGACGGCCGGCATTCTGGACAGCTACCCGGGGTGCCGCACCGCCGCCGTCGTCCTGTCACCGTCGCTCTGTGTGCTGCGCACCCGTTCCGGGGCATTGCTCACGGTCCGTGTCTCCCCCTGCCGGGAGACCGATCGGATCGTGGAGGCCGATCCGGCTGCCGTACTCAGCGCCGTCCACGCGTGGCTGGGCGCGCGTCCCGGACAGTCCGTCGCCGCCACCGCCGACGCCATCACCTGCCGCACCGGGCAGTGGCGCTTCCCGGTCCGGCTCTCCCCCGCCACTCCGGACGAGGCCGAACTCACGCTCTAGGCAAGGCCGTTCCGTACCCGGATGACGCGCGCGTCCTCGCGGTGTCGCCGCGCCTCGGCCGTATGTCCCTCCTCCTCGGCCAGCACCGCGAGCGCGTCCAGAATCCGCGCCTCTTCGTGGTCGGCGCCGCGCTCCCGCGCGCTGTCCAGCGCCGCGACGTACAGCTCGTGTGCCGCACTCCCCCGGCCGAGACGGTGGAGCACACCCCCCAGCGCGAATCCGGTCCGCGCGGTCAGGCGTTCGCGCCCCAGCCGGCGCGCCTCCGTATGCGCCTCTTCCAACAGCCCGGCGGCCCGCTCCAGTTGACCGAGTTCGGCGACGGCCTCCCCCAGCCGGTAGGTCTGGAGCATGGCGCCGTACTCATTGCCGATCCCCCGGTGGACCTCGCGCGATGTCTCGAAATCGGCCGCCGCCGCTGCCCAGTCACCGCGCGCCGACCGCAGCATGCCCTGGAACTCGAGCACTGACGCGCCCAGTTTGCGGTACCGGTCGGACTCGCCCAGGGACCGTGACGCGCCGAGCGCCTGTGCGAGCTCACGCTCCGCCTCCGCGAACTCCCCCTGTTTCCACAGCGGACGTGCCAGTTGACAGCGCATCCGCACGATCAACGGAATGTGTCCCGCCCGTTGCGCCGCGGCCAGTGCGGTACGGAAAGCCTCGATGCCGTCGGTGTCGTGCGGGTGATCGAGGTAGTGGGTCCACAGGGGTTCGCCGAAGGCCGCGGCCTCGGTGTCGCACCCGTGCGCGTAGGCGAGATCCACGGAAGCGTAGAGCGCATGGCGCTCGCTCTCCAGCCAGCGAAACGCCCGTTCCTTCCGGGCCGCCGCGTTGGCTGTTACGTCCCCGCCGACCTCACCGTCCCCGCCGTCCCCGCCGTCCTCGAACGGGACATCAGGGGCGCCGGGGAGGGGATCGACCAGGTCCGCGAAGGTCATGCGCGTACCCGCCGCGTACCAATCGGCGCGCTGCGCCTGGCGCAGATACCAGCGCACGATGCGCGGCTGCCACGCTGACCGCTCTTCCTCGGTGCCGTCGCCTGCCTGGCGTCCCGCGTGGGCGCGCAGCAGTTCGGGCAGACGTTTACGGTCGTCCCCGGTGCCTGACACATCCCTGGTGTCGAGTAAGCCGGCCGACTCCAGCTCCTCCAGCGCCCGGTCGGCGGCGTCCCGTCCCCGGCCCAGGATCGCCGTGGCCGCCTCGGGGGTGAAGGACGTCCCGGGGATGCCCGGCAGCATCCGGTAGAGCAGTGCCGCCTCGGGGCCGAGCCCGCGATAGGCCGCGTCCCACAGCACTTCCACCATGGGGATCCCCTTCCCGTGCAGCTCGGCGGTGAGCTCGTCGATCAGCCGCGGCAGGGGAGTGCGCCGGTGCCTGCGGATCCACCGGCCGGCGACATGGAGGGCCGCGGGCAGACCGCAGCAGAGGCCGACCAGTCTGTCGGCGGCCTCCGGCTCGGCGGCCAGCCGCGCGTCCCCGGCGATGCTCCGCAGCAGCGCCAGGGCATCGGGCGGATCCAGTGGAGGCAGGGCGAGATCGATCGCCGCCGCGTCCTCAAGGTCGTACAGCGGCCCCTGACTTGTGGCGATCACCACGCTGTCGCCGGACGCGGGGAGCAGCGGTACGACCTCGGCCGCGGAGCGCGCGTTGTCGACGACGATGACAAGGCTCGTGCCGTCCGTCTTCGTCCAGTACTGCTTGCACCGGGCCTTGAACGACGGCTTCAGCCACTCCGGTTCCACCCCGAGTGAACCGAGCAGATCCCCGAGAGCGTCCCCGACCTCCACCACGCCGCCGCGCCGGAGATCATCGAGATCGACATAGAGAACGCCGTCGGGGTGGCGGGACCGCAGCGTACGGGCCAGCTGGAACGCCAGCTCCGTCTTCCCCGTACCGCCCAGCGCGCTCAGCGCGAACAGCAGCGGGCGGGACTCCCCGGCCCGCTCCCGCTCTCCCTCGCGCCCGCCGTCCCGCTCGCCGTCGCGCTCCGCGACAGCCGTGGCGGCCAGGGCCTGTTCGCGCTGCCGACCGATGAAGTACGGCACCGGCGGGGGGATCTGATACGTCATGGTCCATGTCTACCAGCCGCCTCGACCCCGCCACGGCCCGATCGCGAACACCCGGGCGGATATCGTGCGTGCGCCGACAACCGGTGGAGGAACCGTTGTCCGGCCAGGGGATCAGCGTCAAGGAGCGAGCGATGGGTACGTCGGCGGGGCCCGCAGGAGCGGGCGGGCTGAAGCGGCATCTGGGCGTGTTCGACGCCGTGGTGATCGGGCTCGGGGCGATGATCGGCGCGGGGATCTTCGCCGCGCTCGCGCCGGCCGCGTCGGCGGCCGGGTCCGGGCTGCTGCTGGGCCTGGCGGTGGCCGCGGTGGTGGCGTACTGCAACGCCACCTCATCCGCGCGGCTGGCCGCCCGCTATCCGCGGTCCGGCGGCACGTACGTCTACGGCCGCGAGCGCCTCGGTGACTTCTGGGGCTATCTGGCCGGCTGGGGCTTCGTGGTCGGCAAGACCGCCTCCTGCGCGGCGATGGCGCTGACGGTGGGCGCGTACGTCTGGCCCGGCCGGGCGCACGCGGTGGCGGTGGCGGCCGTGGTGGCCCTGACGGCGGTGAACTACGCGGGCGTACGGAAGTCCGCGTGGCTGACGCGGGGCATCGTCGCGGTCGTGCTGGCGGTCCTGGCCGCCGTGGTCACGGCCTGTCTGACCGGTGGCACGGCCGCGTCGGCGCGGCTGGACATCGGGGCGGACACCACCTTCGGCGGGGTGCTGCGGGCGGCGGGGCTGCTGTTCTTCGCGTTCGCGGGCTACGCGCGGATCGCCACCCTCGGCGAGGAGGTACGCGACCCGGCCCGGACGATCCCCCGCGCGATCCCGCTCGCCCTGGGCATCACGCTGGCCGTCTACGCGGGCGTCGCCGTCGCGGTCCTTTCGGTGCTCGGCCCCGACGGCCTGGCCGGGGCCACCGCGCCGCTGGACGCGGCGGTCCGGGCCGCCGGGGTTCCGGGGCTGGTGCCGGTGGTACGGGCCGGGGCCGCGGTGGCGGCGCTCGGCTCGCTGCTCGCGCTGATCCTCGGTGTCTCCCGTACCACGCTGGCCATGGCCCGGGACCGGCATCTGCCGTACGCCCTGGCCGCCGTCCACCCGCGCTTCCACGTGCCGCACCGCGCCGAACTCGCGATCGGCGCGGTGGTCGCCGTCCTGGCGGCGACCGTCGATGTGCGCGGCGCGATCGGGTTCTCGTCCTTCGGCGTGCTGGCCTACTACGCCATCGCCAATGCCTCCGCCTGGACGCTGACCCCGGCCGAGGGCCGCCCCGCCAGGATCGTGCCTGTCCTGGGCATGGCCGGCTGCCTGGCCCTCGCCTTCGCCCTGCCGGCGGCCTCGGTCCTCTGGGGAGCGGCGGTGCTGGCGCTCGGCGCCGCCGCGTACGGCCTGCGCGGGGCCGCCGCCCGAGGCTGAGACCGGGGCTGAGACCGGTGGCTCACGCGGGCGGGCTCCGGGCCGGGGCGGGCTCCGGGCCGCTCGGACGGGAGTCAGGGCCGGTCAGCCCCTGTGGCGTCGCCTCCGGCGGGCTCACGCTTGGACGTGAGGAAACACCACGCGCCCGGAGCGCGGGAGGGAGCGGAGGGACATGCACGAGACGCCGCACACCGTGAGCGAGGTGATGACGCGCCCCGTCGTCGCCGTGAGCCCGCGGGCCGGTTTCAAGGAGATCGTCGCGACCATGGCGCGGTGGAAAGTGAGCGCCGTGCCCGTGCTGGCGGGCGACGGCCGCGTGGTCGGGGTGGTCTCGGAAGCCGATCTGCTGCCCAAGGAGGAGTTCCGGGACGCGGACCCGAGCCGGCTGGAGCAGCAGCGCCGTCTCGACGATCTGCGCAAGGCCGGGGCGCTGACCGCCGAGGAGCTGATGAGCGTCCCTGCGGTCACGGTCCGGGAGGACGCCTCTCTGGCCCGTGCGGCGCGGACCATGGTCCGGGGGCGGCTGAAGCGGCTGCCGGTGGTCGACGGCGAGGGCATGCTGCGGGGCATCGTCAGCCGGTGTGACCTGCTGAAGGTGTTCCTGCGGTCCGACGAGGATCTCGCTCAGGAGGTACGTACGGAGGTGGTCGACCGCCTGTTCCTGGTGGCCGGCGAGGATGTGCGGGTCAGCGTGGCCGACGGCGTCGTCACGCTCAGGGGCCGGGTCGGCGACACCGCGCTGGTGCCGGTGGCGGCCAGGATGGTGCGGGCCGTCGAGGGGGTCGTCGACGTCGAATGCGAGCTGGTGGGGCCGGGTGCCCCGGCGACGGCATCGCCCCAGGCGTGAGCCGCGCTCCGAACCGCGGAAGACATTGCAGAGGTACAGCCTGTGCCCGGCGGCTGCCTTCAGGGCCCGGACACCTCCGCCGGCGTACCCGGCGGTGTTTCGCCCGGGAACCCGCTGGTGCGCCACGACCCGCCGTCCGGTGTCACCGCGAACCCTTCGTAGCCGTCGAGGGATTCCAGCCAGTCCCGTGCCGCCTCCCCCATGGCGAAGGCCGCGGTCGCGTACGCGTCGGTCATGGTGAGCCGCTTGCCGACCACCGTGATGGACGCCGGGCCGTGCGCCGGTGTGCCGTGGTGGGGGTTGAGGATATGGGCTCCGCGTTCCGTCTCGCCCGACGTGGCGATGGCCAGGTCGCGGCCGGTGACGACCGTACAGAGCTCGCCGGGACGCAGGGGGTCCGAGATCCCGATGCGCCACGGGGCGCCCGGCGCCGCCTCGCCCCCGAGTTGCAGGTCCCCGCCGCCGTTGACACAGGTGTTGCGGGCGCCCGCCTCGCGCAGGATCCGCGAGGCGCGCTCGACGGACCACCCCTTGACCAGCCCGGACGGATCGAGGACGCCGCCCGCGAGATGGCTGAACCAGCCGCCGGTGTGCCGTACGGCCCGCTTGCAGAGGTTGAGGACCTCGCGTACCTCAGGGGAGCACTCCTCGAATGCGATCTCGCCGCGCGAGAGACGGCAGATGATGCTCTCGGGCCGGTACGTGGAGTACACCTCGTCGACGTGGTGCAGCCAGCGCACCGCCTCGCGCAGCGCGGCCTCGATGGCGGGTGTGCGCGGGTCGCGTATGTCGAACGAGAAGACGGTGCCCATCGCGTGCTCGACATGGCGCCAGGCGCCATGCCCCGGCCGCGTACCCCTGCCCGTACCCGTACCCGTCCTCGTACCCGTACCTGGTTCCCTGCCCGTGTCGGACACCATCAGACACCGGCCTTGTCGAGCGCGCTCTGCAGGGACTGGATATAGCCCTGGCTGGTGTAACTGGCGCCCGAGACCGCGTCGATGTGCGCGCTGTGGGCACTGAGCGCCTCTTGCGTCAGCCGTGGCACGGCGTAGGCGGTGATCTGCTGGTCACGGCCGGATCCGGACGGCACCTGGAGGACCTTGACCGCCGTGAGCCTCCCGTTCTGGACGGTCGCGGCGACCTGCACCGTCCCGTACTGGGTGTCGACGGGGTCACCGGTGTACGTGCCGCTGACCGGTTGCCCGCCGCTCGCCGGGGGCGCGGACGGTGTCGGCGGCGGGACCGTCCCGGCAGGCGGCGTGCCGCCCCCGAGCGCGGAGGTCGCGGCGGTGTGGTGCGGCTTGAGCGCGAGCAGCACGACGACCAGGGAGCAGGTCGACGCCGCGGTCAGGACGGCTCGTCGCACGGGTGGTCTCCTCAGAACTCGAATGACTCGTGATGGATATGCCGGCGCGGCACCCCGGCGCCCCGCAGGGCGCGGGTGGCGGCCTCGGTCATGCCGGGCGGGCCGCACAGATACACCTCGTGCGCGGCCAGTCCGGGCACCAGCTGACTCAGCGCGCGGGCCGTCAGCGGCGAGGAGTACGCGGCCGGTTCGTCGACGACGTAGTGCACGACGGCGCCGCGGGCCGCCGCTATCGCGTCGAGTTCGGCGCGCAGGGCGAGGTCCTCGGGGCGGCGGGCCCGGTAGATGAGCGTCACCTCGCCGGGAAGCGTCTCGAACAGCGCTCTCAGCGGTGTGATCCCGACACCGCCCGCCAGCAGCAGCACCTTCCGCGACGCGCTCCGGTCCGCGGTGAAGGAACCGTACGGCCCCTCGGCCCACACCCGCGTCCCCGGCCGCAGCCGGGCCAGCGCCGCGCTGTGCCCGCCGGCCTCCTTCACGGTGATCCGCAGCCGGCGGGCGAGCGGCGGCGCGGAGAGTGAGTACGGGTTGGCGGTCCACCACAGGCCCGGTGCCAGGAAGCGCCAGCGGAAGAACTGCCCCGGCCGCGCGCCGAGTTCGTCCAGGTGCTCGCCGGTGAGATGGACGGATACGATGCCGGGCGCCTCGTACCGGAGGCCGGCGACGCGCAGCCGGTGGCGCAGCGCCCGCCGTACCGGGACCAGGAAGCGGTACCAGCCGATGAGCGCGGCGACTCCCGCGTACAGCGTGTACCAGGCCGCCTGGGCCGGCCGGTTGGCGACGAAGTCGGCGCCGTTGCTGAGCTGGTGGAAGAAGGCGAGGAAGACGGCCAGGTATGTGGCGAAGTGCAGGTAGTGCCAGGTCTCGTAGCGCATCCTGCGCCGCGCGGCCCGTGCCGAGACGATCGCGGTGCCCACCAGCAGCAGGAAGGCGACGGTGGCCTTGAGCATGTCCGGGTAGGCGCGCAGGAGTGTGGTCGTCTGGTCCACCACGCCGGTGTGCGCGGTGAGGGAGTAGCCCCAGATGATCAGCAGGGTGTGGGCGAGCACCAGCGAGATGGTGTACCGGCCGCCCATCGCGTGCCAGCGCGCGAGCCGGTCGCTGCCGATGCTGTGGTCGAGAAACGGTGTCCGCGCCATCAGGGCGACCAGCACGGCGCAGGCGTACCCCGCCAGGAGTCCGGTGATCCGGGCCGCGCCGGTCAGCCACTCGCCCGTGCCCACGACGGACGGCGTATCGCTCCACCACAGGGCGAGGACACCGGCGGCACCTGCCCAGATCGCTCCCAGCGTCACCGCGGGGACGGCCGAGCGCGGCCGCCGCGGCAGCAGCGCGCGGTCCGTGGTGCGGCGCGCGTGGGTCGCGCTGGTCATGGGAGCTTCCTTCCGCCTGGTGACTCATGGCCGCCCAGCCTGGCAACCCAACCTCTGAGGATCTTCTGAGCGCCGTCGCTCCGGGCGTATTCAGAGGAAACTCAGAGCGAGCCCTGAACCACACGCCCCGGGTCGCGGGGGATGCTGTAGGGACCATGGACAATCACAGCCCCCCGGGCCCCCCGCCCCGTCTGTACGGCAGTGACGGCGCTCCGGTGCGGGTCCTCGTCGTCGATGACGAGCCGGATCTCACCGAGGTCCTCTCCGGCGTGCTGTCGGCCGAGGGCTGGGAGGTGCGCACCGCGTCCGACGGCGCGTCGGCCGTCGCCACCGCCCGCTCGTTCCGTCCGCACGCCGTCGTCCTGGACTGGATGCTGCCCGACATGGACGGTCTGGGGGTGCTGCACGGGCTGCGCGGGGAGCTGGAACACGTGTGTGTGCTGTTTCTGACCGCGCGCGACTCCGTCGAGGACCGGATCGCCGGGATCACCGCGGGCGGCGACGACTATGTGACCAAGCCGTTCAGCCTGGAGGAGCTGCTGGCCCGGCTGCGCGGGCTGCTGCGGCGGGCCGGCATGGCGCGCGAGACGAACGGTGACCGGCTGCTGGTCGTGGGAGACCTGGTGATGGACGAGGAGGCCAGGGAGGTCACCCGTGGCGGTGATCTCGTCGAGCTGTCGCGCACGGAGTTCGAACTGCTCAGGTTCCTGATGCGCAACCCCCGCCGGGTGCTGTCGAAGGCGCAGATCCTGGACCGGGTCTGGTCCTACGACTTCGGTGGCCGCGCGCATGTCGTGGAGCTGTACATCAGCTATCTGCGGAAGAAGATCGACACGGGGCGTCCCGGGATGATCCACACCGTGCGCGGCGTGGGCTACGTACTCAAGCCGGAGTCCTGATGGCGGTCGCGCCGCGTGGTCTTTCGCCGCGCTCCCTGTGGCCACGCACGCTGCGCGGCCAGCTGACCGCCGGGCTCGTCGTGCTCCTCGCCCTCGCCTGCCTGGCGGTGGGCGTCACCACGGCCGTCGCGCTCGAAGGCTTTCTCGTCCGCCGTATCGACCAGCAGCTTTCCGCCTCCGAGGGGAAGTTCGCGGCCAGCCTGGAACACGAGGCCACTCCGGACGGCGACAACCGCCCCGACACCCGTGGCCAGTCGAAGGGCACATTCGGAGCCCGGCTGCTGCGGGGTACGACCACCCAGGCGGCCGTCGTCACGAAAGAGGGCGACTCGCAGGTACGGCTCTCGGCGGAGGACCGGCGGGAGCTCGCCGCGCTGCCGGTCGACGGGAAGGGGCATACGCTCCGGCTGTCCGCGCTGGGGGCCTACCGGCTGGCGGCCGTCAAGGGCGACGACGGCGATGTGCTGGTCACCGGGCTGCCGCTGCGCCCCGTCGAGGAGACCGTGCACCGGCTGGAGTGGGTGGAGTCGGCGGTCTTCGGCGTGGCCCTGATCGGCACCGGGATCCTGGCCGCGTTGTGGGTGCGGCTGTCGCTGGGCCCGCTGCGCAGGGTGACGAGTACCGCGGCGAACGTGGCCGAGCGTCCTCTCGCCAGTGGCGAGGTCGCCATGCCGGACCCGGTACCGGTCACGGACCCGCGTACGGAGGTGGGCCAGGTCGGGACCGCGCTCAACCGCTTGCTCGGCCATGTCGGCAACGCCCTGGAGCGACGGCAGGCCAGTGAGGAACGTCTGCGCCACTTCGCCGCGGACGCCAGCCATGAACTGCGTACGCCCGTGGCCAACATCCGGGGGCACGCGGAGCTCGCGCTCCGGCACAAGGGCCCCGTACCGGGCGAGGTCAGGCGGGCGCTGGACCGTATCCAGTCCGAGTCGGAGCGTATGAGCCGCCTGGTGGACGATCTGCTTCTGCTCGCCCGTATCGACGCGGGCCGCGCCCTGGAACGCGGGCCCGTGGACCTCACGCGGCTGGTGCTCGACGCCACGGACGACGCGCGGGCCGCCGGGCCCGGCCACCGGTGGCTGCTCGATCTGCCGGAGGAGGCCGTGACCATGACGGGCGACGAGCACCGTCTGCACCAGGCCGTCGGCAATCTCCTCGCCAACGCCCGCTCGCACACTCCGGTCGGTACGCGGGTCACCGTACGGCTGACGGCCGGCGAGGACGGCATCCGGCTGAGCGTGGCGGACGACGGTCCCGGCATCCCCGAGGAGCTCCAGCCCGAGATCTTCGGCCGTTTCGTACGCGCGGACATCAGCCGCTCGCGCGCGGCGGGCAACACGGGGCTGGGGCTCGCCATCGTGTACGCGGTGGTCGCCGCGCACGGCGGCACGGTCGGCGTGGAGAGCGCACCCGGGCGCACCGTGTTCACGATGACGCTCCCCGCGTCGCTCCGCGAAGAGGACCGCGATCCGGAAGGCCGACATCCGGAAAGCACATGATCCGGAAGGCCGTGACGCCGGCGCCCGACGGTCGAGCGCGATGCCCGGACTCACGCGTCCAGGGCCGGCCGGGGTCCGGGCTGTGGCGCTCCGGGGGACCTGGACGGCCCATGCGCGGGCCCCGTTCGGCCCTGGTACGCCCACCGGAGCCCGCGCCACGATGGGGAAGTGGCGCCACGATGAAGGGGACGCGGGCCCCACGACGGCGCGGAGGACTGGCATGGACGAGGCACGGGACTTCTCGGCGCGGAAGCCGATCCGGGTGTTCCTGCTGGACGATCACGAGGTCGTGCGGCGCGGGGTGCAGGATCTGCTCGACGCGGAGCCGGACATCGAGGTGGTCGGCGACGCGGCCTCGATCGACCACGCCCTGGCCAGGGGCCCGGCGCTCCGGCCGGATGTCGCCGTTCTCGACGTACGCCTGCCGGACGGTGACGGGATCAGGGTCTGCCGGGAGCTTCGGTCGCGGATGCCCGGTCTGGCCTGTCTGATGCTCACGTCGTTCGATGACGACGACGCGCTGCTCGACGCGATCATGGCCGGGGCGGCGGGCTATGTGCTGAAGGAGATCAAGGGGTCGGATCTGGTGGACGCCGTACGTACGGTCGCCTCGGGCCGGTCCATGCTCGACCCGGCCACGACGACCCGGCTGATGAGCAGTCTGCGCGGTGAGGACGCGGAGGAGGAGCGGCGGGAGCCCGACGCGCTGTCCGGGCTGTCCCCTCGCGAGCGCGAGATCCTGGGGCTGATCGGCGAAGGGCTGACCAACCGGCAGATCGGCGAGCGGCTCTATCTCTCCGAGAAGACGGTCAAGAACCATATCTCGCGGCTGCTGGCCAAGCTCGGTGTCGAACGGCGTATTCAGGCGGCCGTCCTCGCCACTCAGGCGGCCCCGCACTCCGCAGGTCCGGGCCACGGCCACGGCCCGGCCACATGAGCCGCTGACCGCCGCCCGCTCAGCAGGGGGCGACCGGCACGGTCCACACGAGGCGCGTACCGCCGCGACCGCGCGTACCACCACGACCAGTGGCTTCGACCGTCATCCGGCCGCCCAGGGACTCCGCTCTCCCGGCGAGGTTGTCCAGGCCGCTTCGGGGGCTGTCCGGCGCGATACCGACCCCGTTGTCCGAGACGGTCAGGGTCAGCCGGTGATCGCGGACGACGAGGGACACCTCCGCGCCCGTGGCACGCGCGTGACGTGCGACATTGCTCAGCGCCTCGCCCAGGACGGCGACGACGTGGTCGGCGACCGCTGACGGCACATCCGTGTCGATGAGCCCTTCCATGCGCAGCGACGGCGTGAAGCGGAGGGAGCGTACGGCCTCTTCGACCGCCACGGTGGCGCGGACCCGCAGCCCCTGCCGGGTACGTCCCGTGTCATGGGCACGCAGGCCGAAGATCGTCGAGCGGATGATCTTGATGGTCTCGTCGAGATCGTCCACGGCACGCAGCAGCCGCTCGCGCGCCGCCGGGTGGTCCACGAACCGCAGCGTGCTCTGCAGGGTCATGCCGGTGGCGAAGAGCCGCTGGATGGCCAGATCGTGAAGGTCACGGGCGATCCGGTCGCGGTCCTCCAGCAGGGTCAGCTGCTCGGCGGAGCGCCGTCGCCCGGCGAGTTCCATGGCGAGCGCGGCCTGTCCGGCGAAGGCCAGCAGCGGTGCCGTCTCGGCCTCGGTGAACGGGACCTTCCCGCGGAGCCGGGCCAGCAGCAGTACGCCGCGCACATCGTCGCGGGCGACCATCGGCACCGCGACGGCGGGCCCCAGACCGCCCCACCCGGCAGGGCCCTCGGTGCTCCTCGGATCGGTCTCGACGTCCAGGCTGATCAGCGGCTTTCCCGCGTGCAGGGCGGCTCCGACGAACGAGCCCTTCCGTGGCAGCACCAGACCGTTGTGCGCCTCGGCGTCGACCCCGGTGGCGAACGCGATCCGCAGTACGTCCTCGCCCTCCTCGGGCAGCGCCAGCGCTCCCAGGTCGACGGCGAGGATCCGGCGCGCGTGGTCGACGACCAGGGGAAGCACCTGCGTCTCGTCCGCCCCGGAGAGCAGGCCCGCGACGATCTCCGCGTTGGCCTCCAGCCAGTGCTGCCGGTCCCGGGCCTTCTCGTACAGCCGCGCGTTCTCGATGGCCACCCCGGCGGCCACGGCGAGGGTGGACAGGACGGTCTCGTCCTCGTCGTCGAAGTCCTTGCCGCCCCTCTTCTCGGTGAGATAGAGGTTGCCGAACACGGTGTCCCGCACCCTGATCGGCACGCCGAGGAACGAGTGCATGGGCGGATGGCTGGGCGGAAACCCGTACGACTCGGGATGGTCCGAGATCTCGGAGAGCCGCAGGGAATCGGGGTGACGGATCAGCTCGCCCAGGATTCCATGGCCCTCGGGCAGCCGGCCGATGGCGTCCATCTCGTCCGGGGTGAGGCCGACGGGCAGGAAGCGGGAGAGCGTCATGCCCTCGCCGATGACGCCGAGCGCGCCGTACTCCGCGTCCACGAGGACCACCGCGGCCTCCACGATGTGCCGCAGCACCTGGGACAGATCCAGCTCGCGCCCGACCGAGAGCACGGCTTCGAGCAGGCTCTGCATCGATCGCGGCGTCCCCTGCCGGACAGCGTCCAGCTGCGCCTGCAACTCCTCCGGGAGGACGTCCAGCCGTCTCGGGGCACCCTCGGCCCATCTGTTCCCGTCGTCGCCCACGGTCCCTCCGTCGCGGCCGGGCTTCGGACCGCTGACCAGTGACCAGCCGCACTTCCCACCGTAAGGGCTCCGGGGAAGGATGGCTCAGACGGAGGGCCGGTGGCCGTGGTGCACCTCGATCCGGCGCCCGGTGACCTGCGTGGGTGTGATGACGATCCACAGGCCGCGGTCGCCGCCGGCCCAGGCGGTGGTGTGGGCCAGTTCCTCCAGCCGCATCACCCGGTCGGAGGAGGTCACCGACTGTGCCGCGCCGACGACGAGAACGCTCCAGCCCTGGCTGAACGCCTCGTCGATATGGTCCACCTCGAAGGCGACCTCATGGCCCGCGGCCGCGGCAGGCTCGGCGTCCGGAGCGGTCCTGTACGCCACCAGCTCACCGTCGACCGTGTAGTTCACGGGAAAGATCGCGGGCTCGCCGCCCCGCGTCACGGCCACTCTCCCCACCCCGTGGGTGGACAGCAGCGTCCGGGACTCCTCGGAGCTGAGCGTGATCAGCTCGGGCCGGTATCCGGCCGCGCCGATTCCGGGCGGGAGATCCGTCGTGGCGCCCGTCAGCTCAGGGACGGTGGTCTCCAGCGCGTCGGCGAGGCGCAGCAGGAAGCCGATTCCCGGCGCCGCGGGGTGCTCCTCCAGATACTGGATGTAACCGGGTGCCGAGCCCGCCCGTACGGCCACGTCCTCGCGTGTGAGCCCCAGTTCCTGCCGCCGTGCCAGGACCCGTCGGCCCAGGTCCGCGCGGTGCGGGGCCGGGTTCCCGGGGCGGAAACCGTCGTCCGGCGCCCTGCCCGCCGTGGCGTCCGTCGTCGCGTCCGTCGTCCTGCCGGTGGTCCTGTCCGTCATGGTGGCTCTCCCGCGGGTCGGTGGTGTTCCTCGTACGCCCCGGCCTCCGGCACCGGGGGCTGCGCGCGCCTGCGTCTCAACGGTCGCTCCTGTGCGACCACTTGGGTTCCACCTGGGCCCATTCCTTGTCCCACTGGGCGTCGAGCCGGCGGTCGAGCGAGCGGTGGAACCCCACCCGCGCGCCGGTCACCAGGACGGCCGTCGTGCTCGCGGCCACGATCCCGGCGGTCACTCCGGTGATGAGGCCCACGGTCGAGTTCTCCGGGGGCAGGGTGATCCGGTCCGACCGGTCCACCCAGATACGGATGGACGATCCCTTCTTCTGGCCCTCGATGACGACGGTCCTGCCGGTGTGTGTCCCGCTCGCGTCGGTCCAGGTGACCGGCGCGCTGCCCACCGCGCCGCCCGGGACTGCGCCCGGTACGAGATGGCTCGCGTTCGCCGTCAGATGGGCCGTGACCTGGTGCTTCCCCACGTTCCGGGAGTGAGTGATCCCCTGGTAATGGTCATAGGTAAAGCTGCCGGCCGCCCATCCCGCGAGCGGCAGGCCGATGATCAGTACGACGATCAGGAGCACGTTGACGAAGACCCGCAGCCGGTCGGCCGGCCTGCGCAGCGGATTGTCCTTCCCGGCGGCTCGCCGATGTCCCGGCCGGTGCTTCCGGTGGTTCCTGGGGTCCCGTGGATCCGGCGTCCGCATGGTCCGGCCTCCTGAACTCGACGGGCTCAATGCCGCGCACGCTGCGCGCTCGGGGACAGATGTTCCGTGAGCCATTCACGGGCCAGATCCGCCACGGCTTCGAGAGCGCCCGGCTCCTCGAAGAGATGGGTCGCCCCGGGCACCACGTCGAGACGCTGCTCGCAGTGCATACGCTCGGCCGCCAGCCGGTTCAGGTCGAGCACCTGCGTATCGGCGCCGCCCACGATGAGGAGAGTGGGTGCCCGTACGTCGGCGAGCGCGTCGCCGGCCAGGTCGGGACGGCCGCCGCGGCAGACCACGGCCTTGATGTCCGCGTGCGGCTCGGCGGCGGACAGGAGCGCGGCCGCCGCGCCCGTGCTGGCCCCGAAGTAGCAGACCGGCAGGGCGTGTTCGGCCCCCAGCCATGCGGTGACCAGGGTGAGCCGCCGGGCCAGCAGGGGGATGTCGAAGACATTGGCCCTGTCGCGTTCCTCCTCGGGGGTGAGCAGGTCGAACAGCAGGGTGCCGAGGCCCGCCCGGTTGAGCCGCGCGGCCACCGACCGGTTGCGGGGGCTGTGCCGGCTGCTGCCACTGCCGTGGGCGAAGACCACCACGCCCGGCGCGCCGTCCGGCAGGGTCAGATTTCCGGGCAGCCCGCGGCCGTCGATGGTCATCTCGACCTCACGCTCGACGACCGGTCCGGCAACCGGGCCGACGGGCTGGGCGTCATCCGCGCCGCCGCCGGGGCCGCCGGCCTCCGTACCCTCCGTGGCGCTTCTCGTGGCGCCCCCGGAGGTGGCCAGGCGGTCATGGAGCAGCTCGACGACCTCGGCGTCGGTGGTCTGGGAGAAGTCCGTGTACCACTGGCCGACGGAACCGAAGTAGTCCGGCGAGTACAGGCACACCACCTCGTCTGCCTCCCCGCTCAGTTCCGCCACCGCTCCGGGCGGAGCCACGGGTACGGCGAGCACCACCCGGGCCGCACCGCGTGCCCGCGCCACCTCGCAGGCGGCGGCAGCGGTCGATCCGGTGGCGATGCCGTCGTCGACGATCACCACCGTCCGCCCGGTGAGGGCGGTGGGCGGTCGATCCGCCCGGTAGGCGCGAAGGCGCCCTTCCAGCGCGTTCCGCTCGGTCAGCTCCACCGCGGCGCGCTCACGCGGCCCGAGCCGGGCGGCCCGCACCACATCGTCGTTCAGGATGCGTACCCCGCCCTCGCCGATGGCGCCGAACCCGAGCTCGGGCCTGGAGGGCACTCCGAGCTTGCGGACGGCGATGACATCGAGCGGCGCGTCGAGCACCCGCGCGACCTGGTACGCCACGGGGATCCCGCCACGCGGCAGCCCCAGCACCAGAGGGTCGTCGAGGTCCAGCCGCGCCACTTCCCCGGCGAGCTGTATCCCGGCGGTCGTTCGGTCGGCGAAACGCATGCCCGCCTCCTCTCCCGAAGCCCGCTTCCACCGCACCACGCGGACCATCCGCCCCGACAGGGGCCAAGAGACCCATGCCAGTGCCGTCCGGCCCTATCCCTTGGTACGGGTGGTACGGGCTGGTACGGGCGAACCCCGGTACGGGCGCCTCGCGGCCCCCGGGGCCGGGAGGCGCGGTTGCCGACGGGGAACCGCTCACCGATGCTCGGACTCAGGGGCCCGCGCGTCGTACAGGGCCGGGCCCGGAGGAGGCGAGCGGTGATGACCGGTCTCCTGGAGACGCTGCCGGCCGCCGAACGCCGACGGCTGACCGACGCGCGTCCGGGCGTCGAGCTGGCGTCCCGGCCGATGCTGGCCACCCTGAGCGACCGCCGTGAGTTCGACGACGCGTGGATCTTCGAGCGCAAGCTCGACGGGGTCCGGGTGCTCGCGGTGCGGGACGCGCGCGGCGTACGGCTGCTGTCGCGCAACGGCGTACGGCTGAACAGCACCTACCCGGAGATCCTGGACGCCCTCGCCGCGCAGGATTGCGCCGACTTCACCGTGGACGGCGAGATCGTCGCCTTCGCGGACGGCCGTACCGACTTCGCCCTGCTCCAGAAGCGGATGGGGATCTCCGACGCCCGCCGGGCCCGCGCCACCGGCGTCGCCGTCACCTACTGTCTCTTCGACCTCCTGCGGCTCGACGGCGCCGATGTCACCGCGCTCCCCCTGCGCTCACGTAAATCCCTGCTCCGCAGGGCCCTGGTCCACCGGCCCCCGCTGCGGTTCATCTCCCACCGCAACCACGGCGGCCAGGAGTTGCTGGACGAGGCGTGCGCCCGGGGCTGGGAGGGGCTGATCGCCAAACGGGCCGCCGGCCGCTACCAGCCCCGCCGGTCCCCCGACTGGCTGAAGCTCAAGTGCCTGCGCGCGCAGGAGTTCGTCATCGGCGGCTTCACGGAACCGTCCGGCTCGCGCATCGGCTTCGGAGCGCTGCTCCTCGGGTACTACGAGGGCGGCCGGCTGCGCTACGTGGGCAAGGCCGGTACGGGGTACGACCAGCGAACCCTGCGGGATCTGCGCCACCGGCTCGACGAACTGGCCCTGGAACACTCGCCGTTCGCCACCCCGGTCCGTGAGCGCGCCCCGCACTGGGCGCGCCCCCGGCTCGTCGCCGAGATCGAGTTCACGGAATGGACGCGGGACGGGATGCTGCGCCACCCCCGGTTCCGCGGACTGCGCGACGACAAGGATCCGGCCGAGGTGGTACGGGAGCGGGCCGCGTGACCGGCGACGCCCCCACGCGCGCCCCCGCCCCGCCGCTCGTTCCCAGCCCGACTCGCCTCGCCCGGCCCCGCCTCGCCGGTCATCTCGCCGTCGACAGGGGCGTCGCGATGTCCTCCAGCGACCGGCGCTCGGCCCGTACCGCGAGGAACGCCGCCACCAGCCCCGCCGCGCACATGAGTGCGGCGCCGATCCGGAAGGCGAGCGCCGTGTCCCCGACCACCCCGGAGGCCGTGAGGTCCGCGAAGACCAGCGGGCCGCTGATGCCGCCCGCCGCCGTACCGAGCGCGTAGAAGAACGCGATCGCCATGGCGCGGGTCTCCATCGGGAAGATCTCGGAGACCGTGAGATACGCGCTGCTCGCGCCCGCCGACGCGAAGAACAGCACCACGCACCAGCACGCGGTGAGTGTGGTGGCCGTCAGTGAGCCGCGGTCGAAGAGCCAGGCGGTGACGAAGAGCAGCACGCCCGACAGCAGATAGGTGCCGGAGATCATGATTCGACGGCCGACCGTGTCGAAGAGCCTGCCGAGCAGCAGCGGGCCGACGAAGTTCCCGGCGGCGATGACCGCGAAGTAGTAGCCCGTGTGTCCGGTGCCGACGCCGAAGAACGTCGTCAGGATGGTGCCGAACCCGAACGTGATCGCGTTGTAGAGGAACGCCTGCCCGATGAAGAGCGACAGGCTCAGCACCGCCCGCCTGGGGTACCGGCGGAAGACCGTCCTGGCGATGAGGCCGAAGCCGATGCTCTTGCGCTCATGGATCGTGATCTCACCGGCCGGCGGAGGGAGCTTCCCGTGTTTCTCCGCCTCGATGCTCCGTTCGACGGAATCGACCAGCTTCTCCGCCTCCTCGCCGTACCCGTGGATGAGCTGCCAGCGGGGGCTCTCCGGTACGTGCCGTCGTACGAGGAGGATGACCAGGCCGAGGACGAAGCCGAGCGCGAAGGCGAGGCGCCACCCCAGGTCCTCGGGGAGGAGTTCGGTGTTCAGCAACAGGATGGACAGCAGCGAACCGCCCACGGCGCCCAGCCAGTAGCTGCCGTTGATGATCAGGTCGACACGTCCCCGGTACGCGGACGGGATCAGCTCGTCGATGGCCGAGTTGATGGCCGCGTACTCACCGCCGATGCCGAATCCGGTGAGGAAGCGGAAGAGGAAGAACCACCAGGCGTCGAAGGACAGCGCGGTCATCGCGGTGGCGCCGAGATAGACCGCGAGGGTCACCATGAACAGCCTCTTGCGGCCGTAACGGTCGGTGAGCCGGCCGAAGAACAGCGCGCCCGTGCACGCCCCCGCCACGTACAGAGCGGCGGCGACGCCCGTGACCTGAGCCGATGTGATCGCCAGACCGCTGCCCGGCTCGGACAGACGCCCGGCGATATTGCCGACGATCGTGACTTCGAGACCGTCGAGGATCCAGACCGTACCCAGGCCGATCACGATCATCCAGTGCCAGCGCGACCAGGGCAGCCGGTCGAGCCGTGCCGGCACGGCCGTGGTGAGGGTGCCCGGCTCCGATGCGGCGGGCGGCGTCATCGATTCCCTCCTGCCGTCGCGTACGTCGCACTGAACCACTATCCGACGGCTGTCCCCGCCACGCCGGTTGTCTCCGCGCCGGTTCTCTCCGCGCCGGTTCTCCACACACCGGTTCTCTACCGCTCTACGCGCCGGGCCTGTCCGCGCCGGTTCCCTCCGCGTGCGGACAGCCAGCGCAGGGACGCCAGTCCGAGCCCGGTCATCATGCCCTCCAGCCTCGGGTCCCCCGTGGAGTCCATGGAGCAGGCCGCGGCCAGGAGGAACCCCGCCTGCGCCGAGATGAGCACGTCGACCGCCTCGGGGTCGACACCGGCCAGCAACGGATGGCGCGCCGCGTACGGTTCCGGATCGATCCCGGAGAGCGCCACGCTGCCGAGCAGCATCACCACATCGGCGTGCGCAGGCCCGACCCAGGCGTGCGGCCAGTCCACGACGACGACACGGTCATCGGTGAGCAGGATGTTGAACGGGTACAGGTCTCCGTGCGTGAGGGTGTCTCCGGCGGTCGCCTCACCGAGCCGTGCCTCCAGCGACAGATGCAGGTCCAGTTCGCGGGCGGCCCGGGGCGCGATCGCGGTCAGTTTCGCCAGCGCGCGGGGATGGTTCGTCAGTCGCTCCCAGCCGCCCAGCCGTGGCGCCGGGAGGGCCACCGGGAGACGGGGCGCCGGGGTGAGCCGTTCGGCCAGATCGGTGAGGGCGTCGAGGACCCGTTCCAGTTCGCTCTCGCGCCACGGCTGCGCGGGAAGCGTTCCGTCGATGTCCTCGTAGACGAGCGCCACCCAGTCGCCGTCGTCGTAGGTGCCCAGCAGCCGGGGCACGGGCACCCCGGGCGGCAGCGCGGCGGCCACCGCGCCCTCCCGGCGGTGGAACGCGCCCACGGCGGTCGCGGCGACCGTGTCGACGGCCTTGGCGAACGCCCTGCGGCCGTCGGACAGTTCCAGCCGGACCGCGAGGCCGTCGGAGAAACCGCCCTGCTGGCCGGTGGCCTCGGTCACCGTGCCCTGGAGTACGTTCTCGATCCCGGCCTTCACCGGTCGGGGCAGGCTCTCCCAGGGAACGCGCCGGCTGCCGGTATGAGCGGGAAGAGGCACGGGCGTACCCCAGGAATCGTGGTTGGCTGGCATGGACTGAGCTTACGGGGGCGGCCGGACGCGTCGGTGCGCTTGCGGCCGGGCCCGGCCGCCGCTACCGGCCGCCCCTCCGGGTCAGGGAGACCGGTCCGCCCTCGGGCCCGGCGCCCGTCGCGGAGCCGGACGAGGCCACCGCCACGCCGTACGGGCTGTTGCCGAGCGCCAGGGTGGCCGTGACCTTGAGGGTCTGGGGGTCGATCACCGTGAGCGTGCCCGCTCCCTGGTCCGTGACATAGACCGCGTGCGAGGTGACCGCGATGTTGAACGGGTCCGTGCCCGGCGGGCCCACGTTGACGGTCCCCGCGACACGGTGGCTGCCGGTGTCGATGACTTTGACGTTGCCCGGACCGAGGACGGCGACGTACGCCTTCTTTCCGTCCGGTGCGAGCGTCACACCGAAGACTCCCTCGCCGACCGGCACGGTGGCCGTGACCTTGCCGGTACGGGTCGAGATGACCGAGACACGGGCGGTCGTCTCGTTGGCGACATAGACGGACTCACCGTCCGGGGTGACGGCGACACTCACGGGTGAGCGGCCCGCCGGGAGGGTCCCTACGACCCGGTGGGTACGGGTGTCGATACGCGAGACGTCGGCGGAACCGGAGTTGGCGACATAGGCCGTCCCGCCGTCGTGGCTGACGGCCACGGCCACCGGGGAGACACCGACCGGGACGGTCGCGGTCACCCGGTTGGTCCGGGTGTCCAGTACGGAGACGTTGTTCGAGCCGCCGTTGGTGACGTAGAGGGTGGAGCCGTCCGGGCTCAGCGCGACCCCGGTGGGCTTCTTCCCGACGGGGACGGTCGCGACGATCTTCCTGGTCCGGGTGTCGAGCGCCGAGACCGTGGCCGATTCACTGCCGGCGATATAGGCGCGCTTGCCGTCCGGGGTGACGGCGATGCCTTCGGGGCCGGTCCCGGCGGGCACGGTCGCCACGACCTTGTGGGTGCTGACATCGATCACCGAGACGGTGTTGTCGAGTTGGTTGGTCACATACACGTGGTGCCCGGCGCCCGGTTGTCCGGTGGCGGAGACCGCCGCGGCCGGGCCGCCCCCCGACGTTCCGGCCGCCGGGGAACAGGACATCAACAGGAGCGCCGTGCCCGCGCCCAGGACCGGCCGGAGCATCCTCGTGTACGGCGGGCCGATGTACGTCCGGCCGACGCCGACGGGATGGGCTCGGGTGTGGCGGGCGGAACGCATGGCGCCTCCAGGGGTCAGTTCGTGGGCCGGAGTCCGGGGCTCAGGCGAGCAGTTCGCGGGCGTAGTAGTCCTTGTCGTCCCGCACACCGGGGACGGCGAAGAAGTAACCCCCGCCTCGCGGGCTGATGTAGGGCACCAGCGCCTCACCCTCCAGGCGGGTCTGCATGGCGATATAGGTGTTGAGTTCACGTTGGAAGCAGCAGAAGGCGTGTCCCAGATCGAGCCCGCCGCGGACGTCCGGGCTGCGGTCGTAGTCGTAACTGCGCCGCAGAATGGTGCTGGTGGCCGCGGTCTGCGGAGTCTGGGGATTGGCGAGCCGGACATGGCTGTTCAGTGGTGTGATCAGGCCCTGCGGGTCGTTGGTGTAGATGGGATCGAAGAGGTCCGAGGCTTGGGGGTCCTGGGCGTACATGGGGGCGCCGCTGACCTTGCGGCGGCCGAAGATCCGCTCCTGTTCGGCGACGGGCACCCGCTGCCACTTCTCGATACGGAAGTGGACGATGCGCACCACCTGATAGGTGCCGCCCGCGGCCCACGCCGGCTCGTCGGTGCGCGGCTGCACCCAGACCTCCTGGTTCAGCTGCGCGGCGTTGGTGACGTCCGGGTTGGAGATCCCGTCCTTGAAGCCGAACCAGTCACGCGGGACGCCTACGGGGCGCGGCGGATTGCGCGTGCCGTTGATACGCCAACGCGGTGTCATCGCGCCGCTGGTGTGGGCCAGGAGGTCGAGCAGCGCGTGCACCGTGGTGTCGCGGTTGGTGGCGCACACCTGGAGCAGCAGATCGCCCTGGGAGATGGCGGGATCGAGGTCGTCGTGGGCGAACGGCGTCATGGTGACCAGCTGTACGGGCTTGCGCGCGGCCAGTCCGAAGCGGTCGTCGAAGAAGCTCGCACCGAGGGCCAGGGTGACGGTGAGATCGCCCGGTACGACCTCGGGCCCCAGGATGCCGGTGTCGGACGGCGGTGAATCCGGCGATGTCTTCGGCGGTGTGCCGCCCTGGGTGAGGAAGCGGGCCCGCGTGGTGAGCGTACGGAACAGATCGGTGAGCGCCTTACGGCCGGACGCGGTCACGTCGAACGACACGAAGACCGCGTCCCGTTGCGGGAGGGTGGCGATACCGGCCTGGTGCTCGCCGTGGAACGCAATCGGCTTGGCGCGCTCCGCCGCCCTCCCGGCGCCGGACTCGGCTCCCTGGGCCGTGGCACCGTCCAGCAGGCCGACACCCGCCGCTCCGGAGAGGCCGGCCACGACGGTGGTCCGCAGGAAGGAGCGCCGCGCGAAGAACCCCACCGGACACTCCTCGCCGGACGAGGCGCTGTCCGGGCCGGGCGGTGTGTTGTCGGTCATGCGCTTCCCTTCTGGAACGGGACACTGACCGCACACACTGACCGCGCGCTGGCAGCACACCGAACACAACACACAGCACACCGATGACCAAGTGTCGGATATGCCCGTTTTCGGTTTATCCTCTGCGCCGAAATTACCCGACCGTCCGCTCCCCCGCCATTGAGCAGTGTGTCGTGGGCGGTTGGGTGTTGGGTGGTTCTGCCGTACCCAGGTTCAATCCGACCTGGCGCCGTCCTCCGGACCGTCCTAGAACTGGACCATGACCAACAGCACCGTCCACAACGCTTCACCGCGTGCTCCCGCCTCCCGCCTCGCGGGACGTACCGCGATCGTCGCGGGGCAGCGGAGTGATCGTCACCATCGGCTCCTGGACGGCCCAGGTCGGCAGCCCCTTCGCGGCGATGTACACCGCAATGAAGGCCACCGACTCGCCTCCGACGATGCCGCGATGGTGCATGGCATCACGCTCTACGTCGACGGCGGAATCTCCGCCACCCGGCTCGACTGAGCGCGGCCACGTCGGCAGACCACACTGATCAGAGTGAAGGACGCGAAGAACGGCCCCTCGGAGAGGCCGGCGAACCAGCGGTGGCCGCGCGTCGCGTCGATGTGGCCTTCCTTGATCGCCCGCTGCGTATTGCGGCCCAGCCCCAGAGTGTGATCGGCGTCCTGGAAGTCACGGAAGACCGGGGTCGTGGCGAGCACGGTCTCCACGGTGAATCCCGCTCGCACGGCGAGGCGGGCGAGGCCGCGGCCGATCGTGGCGTTCCGGACCGCCCGCGAGGTGGTGTAGCGCGTGAAGGCGCGGCTTGTGGCGAGATCCTCCGCGTCGACGATCAGGGTGTCCCAGTCGGGTTCGACCAGACCGATCAGAGCGCCCGGCCTGGTGGCGAGACGGAGCTGGGCGAGGACTTCGGCGGGCTCGGCGACATGCATCAGGACCCGGTCGATCTTGGCCCGGTCCACTGTGCCCGGTTCGACGGGGAGGGCGTGGACGTCACCCTCGCGGATCTCGACGGCGGGGAGTGCGTCCGTACGCAGCCGGGCCTCGGCCAGCATGGCCGGGTCACGGTCCACGCCGATGACCGCCCCACTCGGGCCGACGCGTTCCGCCAGCGCCGGCAGGTCGGTGCCCGGACCGCATCCCACGTCCAGCGCGGTCTGGCCCGGCTGTACGTCCAGCAGATCGATCAGCTCCCGCTTGTACGCACGGCCCGCGTCGTCGGCCGCGGTCCGCAGCATGTAGGCAGCCTGGTCAGGTCGGGACACACCAAGAGTCGTGGACATGGGAGGAGTCAAACACTCCGGGCCTGCGCATGGGGGCCGATCGGGTCATCCGCTCTCCTCCTCTCCCTCCAGTGCCTCCACTCCCTCCAGTGGTCTGAATCTCGCCATCTCCGCCGGCGCCAGCCGCTCCACCACCTCCGCCAGCGCCTCGCACGCCTGCTCGATCTTCAGCCGGATGTTCTTCTGTTCGGTGACGACCGCCGACACCAGCAGCGAGGTCAGCGCCACGGACCCGTTGAGCACCTGAAGGCTGATCAGCCGCTCCGTGAGGCTGTGGTGGGCGAAGGCGCCATCGCTCTTGGACGCCTCCAGGATCGCCATGACGGAGACGAACAGCGCGTACGGCGCGCTCCCGGCGAGCTGGAAGCGCAGCGCCGACCAGATCAGTACCGGAAAGAACAGGAAGATCAAGGTGAGGGACATCTGAATGGCCAGCGGGGTGATGATGACGGCGGCCACCACCACGGCCGTCCCCTCCGCCCAGCGGTCGGTCGGCAGGGGACGCCGGATACGGCAGACGAGGAGCAGGAAGGGCGTGACCAGCAGCACCCCTATGGCGTCGCCCGCCCACCACGCCAGCCAGGTCGGCCAGAAGCCCACCGGGAGCCTGCCGTTGAGCACCAGCATGCCCGTACCCATCGTCGCGCTGATCAGCATCCCGGCCAGGGCGCCCAGGAACACCAGTGCCACCCCGTCCCGCAGCCGGTCCAGCTCGATACGGAAGCCCACCCGCCGCAGCAGCCAGTAGGAGCAGAGCGGTGCGAGGGTGCAGCCCGCCAGCACCCCGGGCGAGACGGCGGTCAACGGGTCGAGCGTCACGAGATGGAAGAGGGCGCCCAGCGTGATCCCCGGCCAGATCCCGGCACCCATCAGGAACAGGCAGGTCACGGCGATGCCGGTGGACGGCCAGAGCGGTGAGACGTCCGCGCCCTGGACCCGCACCACGCCCTCCATGGTGCCGATGCGCGCGCCCACGTAATAGGCGACAGCGACGCCGAGAATCCGGAGAAAAGCCACGGACAGACCCCGGATCTTCTCGCTGCGCGCCACAACAGCCATCAGACAATGCCCGTCGCCCGCTCCGGCCAAGACACGCACCGTCGGGACGCAGACGTCACCCTCGTCGGGTCAGCCCTATTCGAAGATCTGCTCGTCCTCGTAGACGAGGCTGTCCGAGTCGGCGCAGGTCGCCACCGTGGCGGCGGATACCACGCGCAGGCCCATCTGCTCGGCGCGCTCGCCCAGTTCGGCGCCGCCGCAGTCCGCGAGCACCAGCGTGAACGCCTGCCTCTCGTCCATGATGTACGGCTCTCCGTAGCCCAGTCCCGCCGCGGCCTCGGGATCGCTCCGCGCGATCTGCCACGCGCGGTGCATCAGCAGTCCGGGGTCCTCGATCACGAACCGGCGGGTCTCGGCGACGGTGATGGCCGACCGGCCCGCGCCGGAAGCGAGGGTACGGACAGGGCGGCAGGCGGCGCGGGCCGGGTCGACGGCGTGGGCGGGGCCGGGGAGACTCGCGCCGGCGCCGGATACCGAGCGGGACAGAGCGGACATGGGTGGCTCCTGTCGGGGGCAGTCGAGGGGGTCAGCGGTCGCCCCCGGTGAGGGTGGCCCAGGACCGGGCGCGGTACGGGCAGGGGAGAGCGGTGGTCCGCCCGTGGTCGGCCGCCAGCGCGGCGATGACGTCGAGGCCCCTGCCGTACTCACCGGCCAGGTCGTGCGGACGGCTGCTCGCGGCCGGCCCGCCGTCGTCCACGGCGAGATGTACGGTGCCGTCCGGACGCCGTTCCAGATGAACGCGGATGGGGCCACAGGCGTGCAGTACGGCGTTGGTGACCAGTTCCGACATGACCAGCAGGACGTCATCGACGATCTCGTCGCCGGCCGGATGCGACCAGTCGGCGAGCGCGGCGCCGGCCCACTGGCGGGCCTGCCGGCAGGAGTGATCACTGCGGTCGAGGGGCAGCGAGGCCCGACGGATCTCGTTCCGCGCGGACTTCTCGTTCCGCCAGGACTTCTCGTCCTGTGAGGACTTCTCGTCCCGCGTGGGCTGATGGGCGACACACGCGGTCCGGTGGGCGGAGACGCCGTCGAGAAGCCGGAGACGGCTCATGCGGGCACCGCGAGCACCGCGGGCACCAAGCCCGCCCCGGGCTTCGATCGGTCCTTTCCCGGAGGATGCGACTGGGGCAGATATGGACATACTCCTCACTGTCGGAGCACAGTGCTCGATATGCAATGTGCGGAGTGTGCACGGTGAGCAAGGTGCGCACGGTGTCGTACACCCGCGAGGCCCGGAGCACCCGGAGAGGGGGCAGATCATGCGACCGAGGTCCGGCCCCACGGTGCAGCACGCGGTCCTGGCCGCCCGGCTCCTGGCGCTGCGCGTGGGTGCCGGTCTGTCGCTGACCCAGGCGGCGGCCGCGCTGGGCGCGCACCGGACGACGGTCATGAGAATCGAACGGGCCGAGACGGCGCTCGACGCGGGCCAGGTCCGGACGCTGCTGGAGCGCTACGGGGCCGGCCAGGAGGAGATCAGGCGGTTCCTCGGCGAACTGGCCACCGCCAATCTGCCGGGCTGGTGGCATCCGTGGCGGGACGTGATGGACCCATGGGCCCTGGACCTGATGAACGTGGAATCCGCGGCCCGCATGGTCCGTGTCTGGCACCCGGCGCTGGTGCCCCCGCTGCTGCGTACGCCCGCGTACGCCCTGGCGGTCGAGGACGCGCTCGGCACGGACCGCTCACCGGCCGACCGTGCCAGGCGCGTCGAGTTGCTGACCGAGCGCCGGGCGCGGCTGACGGCGCGGGGGGCGCGGATCTGGTCGCTGATGACGGAGGCGGCGCTGCGTACGCGCGTGGGCGACGGGAGCGTCATGGAGGAGCAACTCGCCGCGCTGCGTGAGGCCGCCGCCCGCCCGGACGTCATCCTTCAGGTCGCACGGCTGACCGATCCACCGCATCCGCTGACCGGCGTGGCCGAGCTGACCCTGTACCGGGTGGATGTGCCCGAGATTCCCGACCATGTGGTCCGGGAGAGCCCTGTCGGACCGGCCGATGTGTGGAGCGACACCAGGACGGTGACGGCGTACCGGACGCTCATCGACCAGGCGTGCGCCGCCGCCCCGCATCCGTCGGCACCGCTTCCGTATCCCGTGCCCCTTACCTGACCTGAAACGACCTGTTACCCGAACCGAACCGGCCTGCCCGACCTGACCGGCCTGACCGGCCTGACCGACCTGAACCGACCACCTGTTCTGACCAGTGACCGAAGGGATCCACCGTGCCGGATGAGACTCCGCGTCGTATCGACACCTCCGTTCCGCACTCCGCGCGCATCTGGAACTACTGGCTGGGCGGCAAGGATCATTTCGCGGCCGACCAGGAGGCCGGGGACGCCTACCGCGAGGTCTTTCCCCTGATCGAGGCGTTCGCGCGGGAGTCGCGCGGCTTCCTGCGACGCTCCGTCACCTATCTCGCGGCGGAGGCGGGGATGACACAGTTCCTCGATCTCGGCGCCGGGCTGCCGACCGTGAACAACACGCACGAGGTCGCGCAGCGCATCGCCCCCGGCGCGCGCGTCGTGTACGTGGACCACGACCCGCTGGTCCTGCTGCATGTGCACGCGCTGCTGACCTCCACCGCCGAGGGCGCCACCGCCTATATCGAGGCGGACATGCGGGACACGGACGCGGTGCTCGACGGCGCGGCGGAGACCCTTGACATGTCGCGGCCGGTCGCGCTGGTCATCTCGGACGTGCTCGGCCACATCGTCGATTTCGACGAGGCCCTCGCCCTGGTGAAGCGGCTCGTGGACCGGCTGCCGTCCGGCAGCTATCTGGCCCTGAGCCACGCGGCGGCGGCGGACGAGGGACACGCGGCGGCGCAGGAGACGTACAACGCGTCCGGGGCCGTCCCGTACATCCTCCGCACGCCCGAGCAGATCGCGAGGTTCTTCGACGGGCTGGAGCTGGTCGAACCGGGGGTGGTGTCCTGGCCGCACTGGCACCCCGACGCCACCACCACCTCGGCCGCCGAGCGGGGCGGCTGGGGAGGCGTCGCCCGTATCCCCTGATCACGGCGCCCCGCCCCTCCCCCGTCGGCATGCGCGCCGCCGGCATCTCGCCGAAGCTGTACGGATGGACAACGACGGGCTGGTGGCGCGCCGGCTGATCGAGGCGGCGGCGCGCTCGGGCGCCTCGCTGATCGCGGAGACCGCCGCCGCCGTCTCCGGATGGGCGGTCCTGGTGGACCCGAACACGGGCCCCGTCTACAGCTCACCGGACCGCGCGGCCGGGTGGGGAACCAGCGCGGCGGCGCGGGCCGACGGTACGGCGGCACGGTCCGGTGACGCCGGTGGCGGCTCCGATACGACGGTCCGCCAGGTGGTGGGAGCGACGCTCGTCGTCCACGCGGGCCCGGAGGTCTCCGCCCGCCGGGTCGAGTTGGTGACCCGTACCACGGCCGGGCTGCTGGAAGTACGTGCCCGCCGCGCCGAAGAGCTCACGAGCGCGGAGATGCGGCTGCACGCCGTGGTGACGCGCCTCCTGTTGCGGGGGCAGACCGGGCTCGCGGCGGAGGTCCTCGGTGGTCCGGCCTCACACGCCACCGTCTACCGGCTCTCCGGCGGGACGGATCCGCAGGCCGCGTACCAGGCGGTGTGGCGCGCGCTGCTGCCCACCGGTGCCCGGCAGGACACCCCCACGCTCATCACCCTCCTGGACGGTGAACTGATCGTCGTCGCCCTCCATGACGCCGCCCGGGACGACGGACGGATCCTGCGGCTGATCGCCCGCTCGGCGGAGCGGCACGGGCTGCTCGGCGGGGTGGCGGATCCCGCGCCGCTCGACATGCTGGCCGCGGCCTTCACCGAGGCCGGGCAGGCACGCGCCGGGGCGGCGGTGGGCCACCGGCTGGTCCCCGCGGCCGGGCTCGGCGACCGTGCGCTGCTGCGGATCATCCCGCCCGACCGGCTCGCCGCGTGGGCGTCGTCCCTGCTGGGCCCGCTCAGCCCGCCCCAGCGCCAGGCGCTGGAGGGATGGCTGCGCACCGGATCCGTCGGGGCCACGGCCGGGATGCTGGGGATCTCCCGCGGCACCGCGCGCTCACGGCTGCGGACGGCGGGCGAGCGGCTGGGAGGTCTGGACACACCCCTCGCCCTGGCGCGGCTCTCCCTCGCACTGCGCGCCCCGGCCACCGGGCCGACGGAGTCCGCCACGTCCGCCGACACGGGCCCCTCCGCCGCCCTCCCCACGGAACTCGTGGACACCGGGGAGGCGCGCCGTTGGGCCGCCGGACTGACCGAACCACTCGACACACCACAGCGGATCGCCCTGCGGGTCTGGCTCAACCACCTCGGCAGCGTCGCTCCGGCCGCCGAGGAACTCGGCCTGCACCGTACGACGCTCCGGCGGTGGCTGGAGGAGATCGGCCGGCTCCTGGACGTCGACCTGTCGTCCGCCACCGTACGCGCCGACCTCTGTCTGGCGCTGGAAACCCTCGCCGGTCCGGGCGACTCGCCCGGCGCGCTGCCACGCCGGGGAGGCCGTACGTACCAGCGGTCCTGGCCGCTGTGAGGACGGCCGAACTCCCGCCCCCGGCAACGCCGTCGCTCTCCGGCCGGGAGTGTCAGTCCGCCTCCGGGCCGGAACGCGCCCGCCGGGCTTCCTGGGCCCCCGTGAGCAACTGGCGGGCGAGTTCGGTGTGGGGATGGCCGGGTCCGAACACGCGCTCCCGCTCGGCGAGAACGCGCTCGTGGAGTGCCGTGGCGCGGTCGGACTCGCCCGCCAGTTGCAGGGCGTAGGCGAGGTTGCTGCGGGCGGTGAGGGTTTCCGGATGCGTGGGGCCGAGGACCCGTTCGTGATCGGTCAACGCCTGTTCGTGCAGCTCGACGGCCCGCGCCAGTTCACCGGCCGACCGATATGAACTGGCCAGGTTCGCCCGTGCGTTGAGGGTGTGCGGGTGGTCGGGGCCGAGCGTGCGCTCGTAGTCGGCGAGGTTGCGCCGGTGCAGCTCAAGTGCCTCGCGTACGTCACCCGTCAGGGCGTACAGATAGGCGAGGTTGCCACGGGCCACCAGGGTGTCCGGGTGGTCCGGGCCCAGGACGCGCTCGCAGTCGGCGAGGTTGCGCAGATGCAGGGGTACGGCCCGCTCCAGGTCACCGGCGGCGCGAAGGGCGCTGGCGAGAAAACTGCGGGCGGCGAAGGTGACGGGATCGTCGGGGCCCCTGAGATCGGCGAAGGCGGTCACGGCTCGCTGGGCGTAGCCGACGGCCTGGTCGGGGTGGCCCTCGCGCTGGAGGAAGAGCGATGCCTGGAGACAGATGGCGGCCGTGTCCTCGGTGTCCCGCTCGGGGCTGACCAGGCCGGTCAACGCGTGGATGTGCGGCAGCACGTGCCGCCAGCGGGCCCAGCCGTCGACGTTGGACAGCGGGTCCTCGGGGAGGGACCGCCGCAACAGCTGCTCGGCCTGCTGTTGAGCGCGGTTGATCGCGTCGGCCGCGCGGTGGGGATCGGCCGGGTCCGGGGTGCGAGTGACGGCCCGCACCAGGCGGTGGATCGTGAACGTCCGCCGGGTGAGCGTGATCATGCTGTACGTGTGCAGCAGCGCGAGGGCTTCGTCGACCATGAGGGGGTCCGCGTGCAGAGCGAGGGCCAGATCCCGCGGTACCGGTTCGGAGGAGAACCACGCGAAGGTACGCAGGATCTCGCCCGCGAGGGGTGCCTCCGCGGTGATGGCGCCCAGGGAGAGCTGCCACATGCGGGCGATCGTACGGTGGTTGTCGCTCTCCCCCGCCGCTCCCGGGGGCGCGGCAGCGGCGAACATCCGGGCGGGGTAACGGCGTAGACGTTCGAGATACGCGTCCGGGGCGAGAGCGGTGTACTGGATGTAGGCGGCGGCCTGCTCCATGGCCAGTGGCAGGTGGCCCAGTTCGGCGGCGATCCGCTCCAGGACGGACGCGGAGGACGCACCCGAGCGTTCGGTGTCCCCGATCTCCCCGATCCCCTCGTCTTCCTCGATGTCGTCCGCCTCGGTGTCGCCCGCCTCGATAATGCGTGTGAGCATGTCCACGGCGGCCTCGGAAGGCAGCGTGCGCAGAGCCCGTGGCTTCGCCAGCCGGTGCCAGCCGGTCGAACGGCGGCTGGTGATCAGATGCCGGCCGGTGGTGAGCGGGCCGATGACGGGCTCCAGGTCGCCGGGCGACTCGGCGTTGTCGAAGACCAGCAGCCAGCCCTCGTGTGTCTGGAGCCAGCCGAGCGCCCAGGCCGCGCTCTCGGCGCTGTTGGCCGTGGTGAGGTGCGCGTAGGGGTTGAGCCGCGCGGCGAGATCGGCGAGCGCGTGGGTGATGCTGCTGGGTGACTCCGCCGGGATCCACCAGATGGGGTTGTAGTGGGAACGGTGGTGATGGGCGAAGTGGAGGGCGAGCGTGCTCTTTCCCATACCGCCCAGGCCGTGCACGACGGACGGGGTCATCGGGGGCCCGTCGCTCATCGCCGCGGAGAGTCCGGCCAGGTCCGCCCGGCGACCGACGAAGACAGGGCTGCGGGGCGCGGGGAGGTTGGTCAGTCCCCCGGCCGCCGCCACCTCGGCGGGCGCCGTGAAAGCCTCCGCGGGCAGATGCACCGTACGACTGTCGATCGTGGCGCCGTCGCCGGTGCTGATGATGCCGTAGTTGGTGCCGGCCGCTGCCGCGCGGGCCCCGGAGGCCGCGACACCGGGCGTCTCGGTCATCGCTGGATGTCAGCCCCGCCGCCCGTGCTGATGATTCCGGAGTTGTGCTGCACCGCCACGGCCCCCGTACCGGAGGCGGTGAAGGACACACCGGCAGCGGGGAGGAGGCGCGCGATCTCCGTGGCAAGGGCGGGATCATCGAGCAGAGCACGCTTGATGTGCGCGCGCAGCAGAGCCTGGAAGTCCTCGTCGTCCGGGACTTGGGCCAGATCGGAGACCGCGCCCTCGATGGCCTCGCGGCTCTCCTCACGGCTCCACAGACGCTGCGCGATCCGGCGTCCCAGCGACACCGTCGCGTCGGCGGCCGTGTCGGTTGTTCTGGTCAGCACGGCCGTACCGTAGGCGGCAACCGCCGCCGTGATGTAGGGCGTTACCTCGGTGGCCACTGCCAGAGCATCCACGGCGCTCCCCCTCGTGCATCGTCGATCACTCCGGTCATAGTACGGAAGCGACCCGCCCCCAACCAGGCGGAATCGCTTCCGTCCAGGTCCGGGGGCCGCCCGCCCGGTCCGGGGGCCGCCCGCTCGTCTCGTCCGGGTCCATTCACCCGGTACGGACGGCCTCCGGCCCACGCGCCCCGGCCCCCGCCGGCAGCGCACCGCTGAGCACCCCGCGCAGCGTGCCCGCCCACACGACCGCCCACACCAGGACGAGCAGGACGAACAAGCCCGCCGCCAGCCACTGGAAGACCGTCAGACCGGTGTGGCGCGCCAGCCCTTCCGTGGCCGTGACGCACGTACCGATCGGGAAGGTGAAGGCCCACCACGTCATCGAGAACGGCATCCCGTGCCGCAGTGCCCGTACGACCAGGGCCGTCGACAGCGCCAGCCACAACAGCGCGAACCCCATCACCGGCACGCCGTACACCACGGCGAAGGCACGCAGCGCGTGCGCGTACGAGCCGTCGACCGCCGTGGGCGCGACATCGGCGAGTTGACCGACCGCCGTGGTCGACTGGCCCAGCGGGCCGAGCACGATGAAGACCGTCGGTGTCAGCGTCGACGGCAGCAGATTGTGCAGCATCAGCCGGCCGAAGATCAGCGGCAGCAGGGTGAGCGTGGCGAACAGGCTCAGCCCGAACATCGCGTAGCACCCGAACAGCAACACCTCCCTGGCCTGCCCCGCGGGCAGATGCGGCACCAGCGCCGGGCCGACGGCCGAGGCGACCATGAGCGGAATGACCGTCAGCACCCAGGCCGGTGACGCGTCCGCCGGCCCCAACCGGTGCTGTACGAGCATCAGATACAGGATCGACACGGTCACCACGAACCCGATCAGCGTCCCCGTACCGAACAGCACCGCGTCCACGATCACGGCGCTCCGCTCGCCCACCACATCGCGCCCCACCGCGAGAGTCGCACCGCCGACGGACAGCAGCGCCATCGGAAGACACCCGTAGAACGGCGCCACGGCCGGGTCGAGGAGATGGGCACGCGCCTGGTCACGGTGGCGGACCAGGTGCGCGGCACGCGCGGTGACCACCACGGCGAGCATCACCGCCGAGAGCGCCCACACCACCGTGCAGCCCGCCCGCAGCCCAGGTATGCGCTGCGGAAGGGCGGCCCCCGCGCTCGCCACGATCGCCGTCCCCATGACCGCCGCGTACCAGTTCGGGCCCAGCTGCCGCAGGCGGGGCGAGCGGCCGGAGACAACGGGTGGGGCGCTTACCAAGCGGCGTTCGGCGGGGCGAGTGAGGCTGTCCATCCCTCCACTCTGGATGCTGTATACAATCTTCAACAGTC
This sequence comes from Streptomyces scopuliridis, assembly GCF_042790125.1. Taxonomy (GTDB): domain Bacteria; phylum Actinomycetota; class Actinomycetes; order Streptomycetales; family Streptomycetaceae; genus Streptomyces; species Streptomyces scopuliridis_A. Next base: position 306,949 of record NZ_JBHTZS010000001.1, on the reverse strand, counting down.
CCTTTGTCTCTATCGGTTGATAACGCGCGTCTATGAACGGAGCGTCGCCGCTCCCGGCAGGGCGCCGAACTGCTCGGGGTTGGCGGTCGGCCGCGACTTGCGTACGAAGGCCCGGCGCAGCGCGTGGTACGGCGCCTCCGGGTCGAAGAAGATGTCGCGCATCCGGGCGAGTTCCGCCTCGCGGTAGGCGGACAGCGGCGTGAGGGACCGGTCGTTCGCCGGCCGGGTCCGCCACTGGGCTGTCGGCGACCGCGCCACCCCGGCCGCCACCCCGGCCGCCATCTGAGCCGCCAGCGTCCGTACCCGTCCGGCGAAGTCCTGGGGCCCGCAGGGGACGATCCGGTCCACCAGCCCCAGCGTCCGCGCGGTTGTCGCGCTCACCGGCAGCGCGTCCTGGGTCAGCCGTCGGGCGGCGTCCTCCCCCACCCTGCGCGGCAGCGTGTACGTCCAGTACTCCGAGCCGTACAGGCCCATCAGCCGGTAGTGCGGGTTGAGCACCACGCCCGAGCGGCACCACACCTCGCCGGCGGCCAGCGCCAGCATCACGCCCCCGGCCGCGGCGTTGCCGCCGAGCGCCGCGACGGTGATCCGGTCCGTGGTCGTCAGGACCGCCTCGACCAGGTCGTCCATCGCCTGGATATTGGCCCAGGATTCCTCGGCCGGGTCGGGAGCGGCCTCGATCACATGGAGGTGGATGCCGTTCGAGAAGAACTCCCGGCCGCCGCCGAGCACCAGCACCGAGGTGGGGCGCGCACAGGCGGCGCGGTAGGCGGCGAGCAGGCGCCGGCAGTGGTCGGTGCTCATCGCGCCACCGGGAAAGGCGAAGTCGAGCACGCCGACCGACCCGTCCTCGCGGTAGCGGATGCCCGTCCAGGAGCCCCCGTCCACCGCCGTGCCACCCTCCGGCAGATCCGGCATACCCGTCAGCTCTGGCAGTTCCGGTAGTTCCGGCAGCAGCGCGCCGAGGGCGAGTACGGCGGGGAGCTTGATGCCGGCCTGCCCTCCGGGGCGCTTACGGGCGCGCAGTTCGGAAATCCACACCGCGCCGTCGGCGGTCGCCCGGCAGACGGCCCCGGCGCGGGTGGCGAGCAGCTCGCCGGGGCGTCCGCGCAGCCGGTACTCGGGGGTGCCGCCATGCAGGAACCACTCGGCGCCGCGGAGTTCGTCGGCGACCCCGGGCTGCGAGTCGGCGGCGCGCAACGCCCGCAGCACCGCTGCCGTACCGTCCCGTCGCCAGTCGATGCGCCGCAGGCTCTGCCCGAAGTACGGCCGTGTGCGCCCGGCGGCCGGGAGATCCGCCTGTCGCCGCGGTACGTAGTCGCCGCGAGCGACCCGGTCGACCGCGAGCAGCACGGCCTCCAGCGCGGCGTCGGAGATCTCGCCCCGGTAGAGGCCGCTCTTGGTGACGCCCGCGGGCACCGCGCAGGGCACGGTGGCCCAGACATCGCCGCCGTCCATCACCGCGTCGGCCTGGAGGACGGTCACACCCCACCGGCGCGCGCCTTCGTGGAGGGCCCAGTCCAGCGAGGAGGGTCCGCGGTCGCCGACCGGCCCCGGGTGGACGATGAGACAGGTGTGCGCGGACCACACATCGACAGGGATCGCGCTCGTCAGCATGGGAGCCAGGATCAGTTCGGGCGCGTGCCGTCGCACGGCCTCCCGTAACGCGTCGTCATCCAGGGCCAGTTGGACGCCGACCAGGTGGCCGCGGTCGCGCAGTTCGACGAAGACCCGCTGGGTCAGGCTGTTGAACGCGCTTGAGACAAGCAGGATCCGCACGGTTGCCTCCCGTCCGCCCGGCGCACGGGGACGCGACGGGCCGGACCGTCAGCGATCATCGCGCCGCGTCGGCCGGCCGAGTCAGACGCGCGGCCGGAAGCCACCCGATCGGCGCAACTCCGACGTACGGCCGATGTCCGGACCGGCGTAACCGCGGAACGAGGCGTTGCGCCAAATGGTGTCGGGCGAGTCGGGCCGTACGGGTCGGAAACCGCCGAGCGGGCGATCCCAGCGGTAGGCGATTCCGGCGGCGGGCAGCCACCGCTGAAGGCATTCGCGGCGGGCGTCGGGGTTGTGGCGGCTCCGCCGCCGGTGTCACCAGGGCAGAGAGCCCTTCACGTCGAAGTAGCCACCGGTCGGGCCGTCGGGGCCCAGTTGCGCCATACGGACGATGATCTCGGCGCCCTCCTCGACGGTCTGCGTGCCACGGTGCGCGTTCAGGTCCGTCGCGGTGTAACCGGGCTCCACCGCGTTGATCCGCATCTCCGGGAGCGCCTTCGCGTACTGCACGGTGACCATGTTGAGCGCGGCCTTCGACGCCGGGTAGGCGACCCCCGGGTACGCGTACGTCGGCGTGCCCACCGCGGAGACCAGGGTCTTCGAGGCCAGGCCGCTGCTGACGTTCACCACGACCGGCGCGGCCGACCGCCGCAGCAGCGGCAGGAACGCGTGGGTGACACGCACCACGCCGAAGACGTTCGTGTCGAACAGCGGCCGGAGCATGTCCGCGGTCACCTCCACGGCGCCGACCGCGTTCCCCTCGATGCCGGCGTTGTTGACCAGTACGTCCAGTCCGCCGTCTGCCTCGATGGTGCGCGCCGCGGCGGCGACGGACGCGTCGTCGGTGACATCGATGACGACCATCCGCGCGCCCAGTTGCCCGGCGGCGCGGCGCCCTCGCTCCGGGTCCCGGCTGCCCACGTAGACGGTGTGGCCCGCCGCGACGAGCCGACGGGCGGTCTCGAATCCGAGACCCTTGTTCGCTCCGGTGATCAGTGTGGTTGTCATGACTCCAGGTTCCGGCCGGACGGTGTGGTCGGCCAGTGGTCCTGTCCTCCGCCGACATGCGTATCCGGCAGGTCCGGGTTTCGCTGGAGGTGCTGTCCGGCCGCGTACATCCAACAGCCACCCCCGTGTCCGGGGCCGGACAGCTCGACTCATCGCACGCACGGGATGCGACAGCGCGTCATAACGGTCAGACTGACGGCACGGGAGACGACGGTCCAATGAGGCAGCCGACTGCCCTCACTGGACCGTCCCCCGTCCAGTCGACGACGCGCACAACGGGCCCGTGAGCGGGCGCCCCCGGCCCGTGCGCACTGTCGGATGTTCCGGGCAGCGTGGTACGTTCCCTCGCTCGCGAGGCGATCCTCCACGAACCCACCATGGAACGGACCTTCATCCCGTCATGCGTACCGACCATCACTGGATCACGCGCGCCGAGACCGGCGCGGACATCCCCACCATCCGTGACATCAGCCTCGCGGCCTTCGAGACGCCGCTGGAGGCCGATCTCATCGACGCCCTGCGCGCCGACCCCTCCTGGATCGACGGCCTGTCCCTCGTCAGCACCGACGAGGACGGCGAGGTCATCGGCCACGCGCTGCTGACCCGCTGCCACATCGACGACACCCCGGCCCTGTGCCTGGGCCCCGTGGCCGTACGGCCCGAGAGCCAGGGGACCGGCGCCGGCTCGGCCGCCATCCGCGCCGCCCTCAAGGCGGCCAAGGACATGGGCGAGTACTACGTCACCGTCCTCGGACACCCCACCTACTACCCGCGGTTCGGCTTCACCCGTGCCTCCACGCACCACATCGGCCTGACCATCGATGTCCCGGAGGAGGCCCTGATGGCGATGACCCTGGACGAGACCCACCCGCTGCCGGGCGGCACCGTCCACTACGCGGCGCCCTTCGGGATCTGACGGCCCGATGGTGACCGTGGCAGGAGCGGAAAGTGGTATCTGCGGTCACGGGTGCGCAGCCGGAAGGTGATGCCCGCGACGGTGACGGTGGCGAGGAACCAGAGCGGGCCCAGGAGCAGGTGGAGGGCGGGGGTGGTGTGGAGGAAACCGGCGGTGACACCGGACTGCATCGTGCCGTACGAGGGCAGGAAGCGGACGATGCCGTTGTCGGAGGCGGGGTTGGCCACGGGATTCTGCAGACCCATGTCGATGATGCTGAGCATGATGATCAGGAACATGCCCTCCAGCTCGCCGCGCAGCAGTGCGCCGAGCATGACGCCGATGCCACCGAAGGCCAGCGCCGCGCCGAAGAGGGCCAGCCACAGCAGCGCGGGCCGGGCGGGCACCCAGTAACAGCAGATGATGGCGGTGGCGTAGGCGCAGATGAGCGCCGCCGCGATGATCAGTGAGGTGAGTTTCGCGGCGAGGAGGTGGCCGCGGGGATAGCCGGCCATGGCCAGTCGCTCGTCGAACTCGGCGGAGCGGTAGGTGACGATGAACATCATGAAGCCGACGATCAGTGTGACGGCGTTGATGGCACCGGAGATCTTGGTGACATCGTTTCCGTCCACCGTGATGTTCCGGTCGGACGCGCGCAGGAAGAACGTCACATCGGCGTCGTTGATCACCAGGTAGACCAGGGTGATCCAGATGGGGACGAAGAACACGACGAGCACCAACGCCAGTCGGTTCCGCAGATGTTCGAGGAGCGCGTAGCCGGTGGCGGTCGAGTAGCGGGTCCAGGCACGTCGCATATCAGTCCGCCGTCCGCACGCCGGCCGCCAGGAGCCCGTCGTCCAGTCGCCACAGCTGGTCGAAGCGGGCGGCGTCGAAGGCGATATGGGAGATGACGAGGACGGAGCGCCCCTGATCGCGCAGGGCGGCGGCCAGGTCCCAGAAACGTTCGTAGGTGTCCCAGTCGAAGCCTTGATAGGGCTCGTCCAGCAGGAGCAGGGGCGGGTCGTGCATGAGGGCGAGGGTGAGATTGAGTTTCTGCCGGGTGCCACCGCTGAGGGTGGCGACGCGGTGGCGGCGGTACGCGGCGAAGTTCAGGATGTCCAGCAGCTCATGCGCTCGTTCCAGGTCCTGCAGTCCGTACGCCACCTGGAAGAACCGCAGATGCTGGTCGACGGTGAAAGCGGGGTTGAGCACGGTGTGCTGGGGACAGTAGCCCAGACTGCCGGGAAAGCTGACGGTCCCGCGATCGGGGGTGAGCCGGCCGGCGAGGATACGCAGCAGAGTGCTCTTGCCGGAGCCGTTCTCACCCACGACGCCGACCAAACACCCTGGCGGGACGTCGAGTTCGACGCCGCGCAGGACATGGTGGTCGCCATAGGACTTGTGCACATCGCCGACATGCAGCGTGGGGGCGGAGGAAGGCATTTTCGGTCACGGTTCCTGAGCGTGGGGGTGTCGGTGTGGATCGGACGCGCGGGGGATGGGACGCGTGGCGGGATGGGACGCGGCGATGCGGGCGGGGTCATTCGCGTTCGCGGCGGGCCGCGTAGGCGCCCAGAGCACCGAACATGACGGAGTGGTACGTGCAGGGCACCACTTCCCGGAGCGGCTTCCACGCCCGGTCGACCACCTGGCGCGCCTCGTCCACGCACGCCTGGACCGCACCGTACTCCTCCAGCATCCGTGCGATCTCGACCACCGTCCCGCTGTCGGCCGAACCATCGCGCACGGCGTGCCACACCTCGCGCATGCGTGAGCCGGGCAGCAGTCCCACGGCGTGGGCCAGTGGCATGGTGACCTTGCCGGCGCGCAGATCCTCGGCGGTGTGCTTGGTCACCACACGCCCGCCGGAGGCGGCGGGGGCGGTGACGCCTCGCAGGTCCATCACATCGTCGCTGATCTGGTACGCCAGGCCGATCGCCTCGCAGTAGTCGCCCAGGGCGCCGATCTGTTCCTCGGTGGCTCGTGCGATCAGCGCGCCCATCTGTCCCAGGCCGCGTACGGGTACCCCTGTCTTGAGCCGGTGCGCGGTACGGACGCGGCGCAGTACCGGTGCGGGGTCCCCCGTCGCGACGGCGGTGTCCATGGCGGCGCGGTGGCCGGCGATGTCGATGCCCTGGCCCGCGTGTCCGGCCCGCAGGACCCGCAAGTAGACCTGGTAGACGCGCAGTCGGAGCCGGTCGTCGTCGGGCAGGATCTCCCGCAGGACCCGGTCGAAGACGAAGTAGGCGGCGGTTCCGGCGTTGATGGCCGCCGCCTCGCCGAACACCGCGTGGGCGGCGGGCCGGCCTCGCCGCACCGGGGACCTGTCCTCCACGTCGTCGATGATCAGGTTTCCGGTGTGAAGGACTTCCGTAGCGCCCAGCAGCGGCCGGTAGGGCTCGCTGCTGACCCCGAACAGCTCGATGGCCGCGGCCGCGACGTAGGCACGCCAGCTCTTCCCCAGGCCCGCCGCCGCGTGGCGCAGCGGACGTACCAGCGAGGAGTGCAGGTCGGCGGCGACCAGTTCGTCCAGCCGCTCGGGGCAGTCCTCGGATCCCGCCACCCCGAGCAGTTCTGCGCGCCGGGGCTCGCCGGGGTAGAGGCGGTCGAGTTCCTGGCGGGTGATGTCGCGGGTACGGGTGATGTACCGCTCGAAGTCACCGATCCGGTTGGATGTGAACACCTCCACGATCCCGTGGCCGTTCACCGCGCGCCCGCCCATGGTGCCCTCGACGCTCACATGGGCCTCCAGGATCCCCGTGGTGAAGATCAGCGACCGGATCTCCTGCTCGGGGAACCACGCCCGCACCCGCAGGCAGGCGTCGTGCTCGGGGATCAGCAGGTCGTACACGGTGTCGTAGGTGTTCAGGGTGGCGAGCGACGTCCAGGGCCGCCCGCCGCACAGTTCGAACGCGGCCTCGACGCGTCCACCCTCCGGCGGGCACAGCACCGCGCCGTCTCCGGCCGCGGTGGCCTGCCCGGTGGTGATGTCGGTCCGCGTCATGGAAATGGTGGCGATGTCCCACCCGTTGTCGAGCCGCAGCCCGCAATAGGTCCAGCCGAGATCGGTGGCGTCCTGGGCTTCCGTGGGGCGGTACCACGCGTCCCCGAGGGCGTGCTCGTACCAGCCCTGCCCACTGACGGTGGTGGTGAGCGCGCCCTGGCGGTATGTCCCCACGACGTCCAGACGCGGGACGATGAAGGAGTACAGCCCTCCGAGCTTCGCACCGCCGGCGGACTGTTGTGCGGCCGGCTTCAGTGCCGACATTCGCAGGGAGAATCCGCTGTGTTCGCCGTCGGCCTCGACGGCATACGTGCCGTCCGCGTCCTTGCGCAGCGTGCCGACGCCTCCGAAGTCGAGGTCGAGTCCGTGCTCGCCGACGCGCACGGGTCGTGGCAACAGCCGGTCGGGGCCGGGCAGTTGGCGTGCCAGCGCCTCGCTCCACGCCGCGCGTACCCGCGGATCCATGAAATCATCCGAAAGAGTGAGCAGTTGACCCAGCTCTCTCGATGTGTCGTCCAGCCAGATCTCGCCGTCGTGGGTGCGCGTCGTCGCGTCACTGCGGAACCAGAAGAGCGAATGAGACCTCAGCACGCCGCCGTCCGCGTTCGGCGCCTGATGGCGCATGAACTGGAAGGAGAGCCCGAACTCCCGCTGTCCATCGTGCAGTTGGGAGTGGAACCACCACCACTCCGTACCGCTGCCGGCGTGCGGCAGGTCATGCACGGCAAGGTCGGGCACCTCGCCTTGGAGCGGCCAGTCTTCGTGCCACCGTAACCCCGATGTGCCCCGCAAGATCATTACCCCCTCGACCACGCCTGCTGCGTTAGTCCTATATGCAGACGCGGAGCGTAGCACCGCGATGGCATACGGTGATGACCCGACGAGCGGCCTCGCACTGGCCGGCAGCCCCGGCCGACCTACCGCCCGCCCGCGAGCGCACCCCACCAGGGGCCGCGGCGACATCGCCGCGACCAAAGGCGGACGGGCCGCACAAGCCAGGCGGGCCGGGCGGGCTATTCCTCGCGTTCCAGCTCGGCCCGAGCGCGTTCGGCGTCGAGGTCCTCCTGCGCGGCACGGTAGATGTCACCCGCCAGCTTGCGGGCGGCCTGGGGGTCGTCCGCCGAGGAGACCTTCCGGATCCGGTCGGCCCATTCGTCCACGTTACGAGGGATTTCGGAATTCTTACTCACATAATCTTTGTACCTTTTATGGGGTTTCCCTGCCTCTCGTGGCGGGGTACGGACCCGGTCAGAGGGTCGGCGCGGAGGCCCGGGACGGCTCCGGGGCCGCGTCAGGCGACCAGCTTCACCGTGCGGCGGCGCCCGCACCGGGAGGATGAGATGGCGACCCTGCTGTCGGTCAACGTGGGACTGCCGAAGGACGTGCCCTGGCAGGGCAGGACGGTACACACCGGAGCGTGGAAGTATCCCGTCGACGGCCCCCGGATGGTGCGCCGCCTCAACATCGAAGGAGACGGCCAGGGCGACCTCCAGGGCCACGGCGGGGAGCAGCGGGCCGTCCTCGTCTACCAGTCGCAGTCCTACGCGTACTGGCGCGAGGTTCTGAAGCGTGACGATCTCGACTTCGGCCAGTTCGGCGAGAACTTCACCGTCGACGGGCTGTCGGACGACGAGGTGTGTATCGGCGACCGGTACGTGATCGGCGAAGCCGAATTCGAGGTCACCCAGCCGCGCGTCACCTGTTACCGGGTCGGCATGCGGCTGAACGAACCGCGCATGGCCTCCCTGCTGGTCGCCCACCACCGGCCCGGCTTCTACCTCCGCGTCATCACCGAGGGCCGGGTCAGGGCAGGAGACCGGATCACCCGGACCCGCACCGGCACGGGGTCGCTCAGCGTCGCCGACACCGACGCTCTTCTTTATCTCCCGGGGGCCGATCCGGCCAAGCTGCGGGCCGCCTTGAACATCGACGCGCTCAGCCCCGGATGGCAGCAGTCCTTCCGGGACATGAGCCGCCGGCTCGATCAGCCGCCCGGCCCCGCGCCCGCCGCGCCGGGGTGGAAGGGCTTCAGGCGACTGCGCGTGAGCCAGGTCGTCCACGAGACCCCGGTGGTGTCGTCGTTCTACCTGCGGCCCGCGGACTCCGAGCCGCTGCCCGCCGCCACGCCCGGCCAGTACCTGAGCGTACGGATCCCCGGAGACGGCCGGCCCGGCCTGGTGCGTTCGTACTCACTGTCCGCTGCCCCCAGCGCGGCCGAGTACCGGATCAGTGTCAAACGCGAGGACCACGGCGAGGTCAGCACCTACCTCCACACTCATCTGCACCAAGGCGACGTCATCGAAGCGGCAGCTCCGCGCGGGGTGTTCGTGCTGGCCGAGGACCGTACGCCCGTAGCACTGCTCTCGGCGGGCATCGGTGTCACCCCCGTTCTGGCGATGCTGCACCAACTGGCCCGCGAGCACAGCTCCCGCGCGGTGTGGTGGGTGCACACCGCGCGCGATCCCGGGCAGCACGCCTTCGCGGAGGAAGCCCGGCAGTCGCTCGCGCGGCTGGCCCACGCCCACGCGTTCGTCTACTACACAGCGCCGGACCACACAGTCCCGGACCACACCGCACCGGACCACACCGCACCGGTTCCCGGGGCCAACGGCGGGCCGTGTGTCAGCCACGGACGTATGACCGGCGAAGACATCCGGAAGCTCGGCATTCCCGCCGACGCACACGCCTACCTGTGCGGCCCGGCGGGCTTCATGTCGGACATGACATCCGCTCTCCGGCTGGCGGGGCTGAGCGGCGCGAACATCCACACCGAAGTCTTCGGGGCGCTGGCGGCCATCAACCCCGGCATCACATCGCCGGGCACCGGACGCCCCCACCAGCCGCCCGGCTCCCAGGGCACGGGGCCCTCCGTCACCTTCGCCCGCAGCGGGGTGTCCACCCGCTGGTCGGACCAGTACGCCACGCTGCTGGAGCTGGCGGAGGCATGCGACATCCCCACCCGCTGGTCCTGCCGTACCGGGGTGTGCCACACCTGCACCACACCTCTGCTCGCGGGCCGGGTGCGGTACACCACACCGCCCCTGGAGGATCCCGCCTCGGGTGAAGCGCTGCCGTGCTGCAGCGTCCCCACCACCGACGTCCTTCTCGACTCGTAACCGTCAAAGCGATCACGGAGGTTGGCATGAGCAGCGTTGTGCATCACCGCACCGCCACCGTCAACGGAAGGGATGTCTTCTACCGGGAAGCCGGGGACGCGCGGTCACCGGCGCTCGTGCTGCTGCACGGCTTCCCGACAAGCTCCCACATGTTCCGCAACCTGATTCCGGCTCTCGCCGACACCCACCACGTCATCGCACCCGACATGATCGGATTCGGGCAGTCGGCCATGCCTGCGGTCGACGAGTTCGACTACACCTTCGACACCCTGACCGACGTGACCGCGGGCCTGCTGGAGCGGCTCGGTGTCGACCGGTTCGCGGTGTACGTGCACGACTACGGAGCACCCATCGCCTGGCGGCTCGCCATGCGCTCTCCGCGGCGCGTCACCGCGATCATCACGCAGAACGGCAATGCCTACACCGAGGGATTCGTCAAGACGTTCTGGGACGGGCTGTTCGCCTACGCCGAGAACCCGACACCCGCGAACGAAGCCCCTCTCCGCGGAGCCCTGACCCTCGAACTGACCCGCTGGCAGTACCTGAACGGAGTCGCGGATCCGAGCCTCGTCAGCCCGGACACCTGGACCATCGACCAGTCGCTCCTCGACCGCGCGGGCAACGACGCCATCCAGCTCGCGCTGTTCCGCGACTATCCGGCCAATGTCGCTCAATACCCCCAACTCCAGCAGTACTTCCGCGACAGCCAGGTGCCACTGCTGGCCGTGTGGGGGGCCAACGACGAGATCTTCGGCCCCGACGGAGCCCACGCCTTCCAGCGCGACCTGCCGGACGCGGAGATCCATCTCCTGGAGTCCGGGCACTTCGCCCTGGAGAGCCACCTGGAGGAGATCACCGGCTACATCCGCGCCTTCCTCGCCCGCGTCACGTCCTGACACCTGACACGTTCGGCGGGTTCGGCCAAGCGGCCGGGGTGCGGCACATCCCCGGCCTGTTCGGCGTGGGTGACACCTGACAGGCCCGGGGCCAGCGGGGCGCCGGTTGTCGTCCACCTGGGGGTGCGGGACACTGGAAGGGCCCGGCGATGGGGCTCGCCGTAACCGCACCGAGTGGGGTGCTGATGGCCTCTACCTGATGTAGCCGTCCGGCATCACGGGAGGTAGAGCGATGCCTCGTATTACCGTCACAGTCGAATCGACCACGGGGTCCGCGATCGGGAGCCGGGGTACGGCACATGCTCTGCCCGAGCCGCCGGGGCGTCTCGGTGGCTGGCCTGTGGGCAAGGGCACTGTCCCGGACACGCTCGGTGCGGACGGCCGGCCCGTCGAGGCCCTGGTCCTGATGCAGGAGCCGGCCCTGCCCGGGGACGAGGTCGCGGCGCGGCCGGTGGCCCTGCTCCAGCTCAGCGAGGCGGATCGGGACCGGGACGAGCTGGTGTGCGTAGCCGAAGCCGAGCCCTTCGCCGACCTGGTGGACGTCCCGGACCTCGGGCGCCGGCACGCCGGCCCCAGCGCCTGGGCGGGAGTGCTGGCCCGGTTGTCGCACGGCTCCGCCCCCCGGGTGACCGGCTACGGGAGGCGCGCGGAGGCAGACCGGCTGGTTGAGCGGGCGCGACACAGCTATCTGCAGCTCACCGGATATCTGGAATGAGCCGTGCGGTGGGTGGTGAGGAGGTGCAGATGCCGAACTCCGCCCCTGCCCGGCTGATCGTCCTGCGTCACGCCAAGTCCGCCTGGCCGGACGTGCCCGATCACGAGCGTCCCCTCGCGGCCCGGGGCCGCCGGGACGCCCCGGCGGCCGGCCGGTGGCTGCGCGCGGCGGGGTACCTGCCCGACCTCGTCATCTGCTCCACCGCCCGCCGTACGCGCGAGACTTGGGCGCTGGTCGCGCCGGAACTCGACGCCTGGCCCATGGTCTTCTACGACCCGCGTGTGTACGGGGCGAGCGCGGCCGATCTGCTCGGGGTGCTGCGCGACGTCCCCGAGGGGCAGCGGACCGTGCTGCTGATCGGCCACCAGCCCGGGGTACAGGACGTCGTACTGTCGCTGGCCGGGCACGGGGACGACGAGGCGATGGCTCGGGCGCGGGGGAAGTTCTCGACGTCCGCCGTCGCGGTCTTGACTCTGCCGGGCGGCTGGGCCGAACTCGCGCCGGACACCACGGCCCTCACCGACTTCGCCGTTCCCCGCGGTCTCGCCGAGCATTGAGCACCCCGCGGGCCGATCCCGGGGGCGCGCGAGCGGCTGCCTCCGGGGCGCCGACGGTGCGGGTCGCGGAGGCCATGACAGCGGCTGGGGTCAAGATCCGCCGGGTAACGGGTCTGTCCCAGCGGCCGGCACCCCGATCGACACTGAGGAAGAAACGATGCGCGTTCGCAAGCTGACCTTCGCCGCCCTGGCCGTTGTCGCGAGTCTCCCGCTCACGGCCTGCAACGAGGAGGACCTCACGGGACAGGGCGACCCGTCCACCGCGTCTTCCTCGGCCGACGGGTCGAATCAGGGCGGTACGGATCAGGGCGGCGATTCGGCTCAGGGTGGTACGGAGGACTCCGCCGGGAAGAGCTCCGGCGGGCAGGGCACGGTCGCCGGGGGCGGCTCCGACGCGAACGGCAAGATCGCCAAGTGCCGCACCGACGATCTGGACATCACGGCGACGGACAGCACCATCGACGGCGACACCGAAGGACGGCGAGTCGACGTTCTTCGGCGTCACCTACCCGATCAACGAGTCGGGCGGCTCCGGCGTCCGCGTCACGGCGCTCGTGGTGACCCCGCCGGACGAGACGAAGTCGTTCTCGATCGCGTGGCCGAGTTCCGCGACGCTGCCCGTCTCGGACGGGTCGGGCTCCACGGTGAAGGTCGGTCCGACCGGTGGCGCAGGCCAGGGCGGTCAGAGCTGACCGCACGGCGCTGCTGGTGGCGGGCGATGACTCCGGCAGGCCGGGGCGCCGGCCGGTGCTGCCGACCGGCCCCCTGGGCTCTCCGCCGCGAGCGGGATGTTGCGTACTCAAGTCCGGCTTCATGTGTGTCGGGACAGCCCTCGACAGCCATTCTTGCTACCGTCCGCTTCGCATAAATCGCCCATAAGGAGCGATTCGACTCAGGTGGCAGCCGAGAGGACACGGACCATGAACGACTTTTCCCGTCGCAGAATGCTCAAGGCGACGGCGGCCGTCGGCGCCGGCGCTGTTGTCGTCTCCGGCGTCGAACCCGCCGAAGTCTCGGCCGCGAGCGCCGTAAAGGCCGGGGCTGAGGGCGTCAAAGATGAGGGTGCGACGTGTGCGCCGGCGAAGCTGACCGGGCGTATCGTCCGCCCGAACGACCCGAACTACCCGGACGCCAGCCAGGGCTGGGACGAGCTGTTCGTGCACTATCCGCTGGTCATCGTCTTCGCCCGGAACACCGAGGACGTCGTCAACGCCCTCACGTGGGCGCGGCAGCACAACGTCGCGCTGCGGGTGCGCAGTGGCCGCCACAGTCTCGAGGGCTGGTCGAATGTCGACAACGGCATCGTGATCGACATCAGTGAGCTGAAGTCGGCGCACATCAACGCCCAGGCGCGTACGGCCACTGTGGGCGCCGGACTGAACCAGCTGGAAGCGGTAACGACGCTCGCGAAGCAGAACTTCGCGGTGACGACAGGCACGGAGGGCAGCGTGGGCCTCGCCGGTGCCACCCTCGGCGGCGGCCTGGGCTTCCTCACCCGCTACCTCGGCATGGCCTGCGACAGCCTGATCTGCGCCGAGGTCGTCGTACCGGAGGGCGCCGAGTGCGCCAAGGTGATCAAGGCGGATCTGGACCACAACTCCGACCTGCTGTGGGCGCTTCGCGGCGCGGGCAACGGTAACTACGGGATCGTCACCTCACTCACCTACAAGGTGGCCCCTCTCAAGAGCGTCACCTATCTGACGGCGACGTGGAACGGGCTCGGAGACCTGCACAGGGTGTTCGACGCCTGGCAGCACACGGCCCCGGTCACCGACGACCGCCTGGGCACCCAGCTGGAGGTCCACCGGAACCAGATCCTGCTGTTCGCGGTCCTGGCGGAGGGAACGCCCGCGGAGGCGGAGAAGCTGCTGGCGCCGATCCTCTCGATCGGCCGTCCCGAGGTCACCACGCAGGTCGGCAACTGGGGCGATGTGTACTCGGGTTTCCAGGTCCCGACGGAGGACGAGCCGGCGAACTGGAAGTTCTTCTCCCAGTTCACGAAGAAGCCGTTCCCGGACGAGGCGATCAGAGTGATCGCCTCGTTCATGCGGGACGCGCCGACGGACGAGAGCAACTTCTTCGCCCAGGCGTTCGGCGGTGCGGTCAGGAAGGCTCCGCGTGGCGGCACGTCGTTCCCGCACCGTGACGCGCTGTTCTACTCCGAGCCGGGCGCGGGCTGGGGCAAGCGCGGTGTGCCAGGCAGCGGCGATGAACTGACCACGCAGGCCCAGGCGTGGATCGCGGAGTTCAGCCAGGCGCTGCGGCCTTACGTGGACGGTGCTTACGTCAACGTCCCCAACATCGGCATGCAGGAGTGGGAAACCGCCTACTGGGACGGCAACTTCGACCGCCTGCGCCAGATCAAGCAGAAGTACGATCCGCGCAACGTCTTCCAGTACGAGCAGAGCGTCCCGCCGGCCTCCTGCTGAACGGCAACGCCGAAGCCCCCTCCCGGACGGTGAGGGGGCTTCGTCGCCTACCGCGGCCTCGGCGTACAGGACACCTACAGCCCCGGAAAACACCAGGTCCGGATAGGGGCGAACCCCTATCCGGACCTGGTCACTGCTGCCACATCACCCCGTGGGGCGATGGTTCGTGGGTTGTTGACACAACTCGCTGGCCTGTATCGATGAGCTGGCTCGCGAGGGGGCTGCACAGGCTAAGACCCCGGGCCGGCACAGGCGTTTGTCTGATTCGGGCGAGGCCGTTGATCCTGGCGGACACATGGCACTTGCCCCCATCCTTGAGGACATCGTCCTTGGGAAGGATGACCTGACAGCGGATTTTGAGCTGCTGCTTACGGCAGGATGAGCACGTTCATTTGAACCACGGTGCTAGCGCCTGCCACGTACCGCCGGGATGTCCAGCCGTTGTTGTGTCTTCGGCGTCGTCGGCCTTGGCGTACTTCAACGGGGTGGTGGAGTCGGGGCCGCTCTTCGTGCGCTGCAGGCCGTCGAACTGTAGGCAGCGCGACGTTCCGGACCGGTGCGTTGCCTGTGCGACAAGCCAGGGGGAGAGGCGGAGGGGCGGGGCATGGCCGGTGAGGAGCAGCATTCGGCCGGTCACTTGGGGGTGATCGGTGCGAACGGTGGCGGGGCTTGGTTTTCCGGCTCCGGTGAAGGTAACGACGTCGAGGGTGTAGGCCGAGCCGTCATAGGTCATGGAGGTGGGCACGGCCAGTGTGGCGCGCCAGGATGACGCGGCGCGGTGGGCGAAGCGGCGGAGCAGGAGGTCCAGGCTGTCGCGGTGAGCGGGGGTGGCCGTGGCCCTGCCGTGGGCGATGTCGTTGCGGAGTTTGATGAAGTCTTGCACCGGCTGTCGGTCGGCGCGGTCGGGCATGAGCCAGGAGAGAATCTCAGTGAAGGGCGTACAGCATCCTGGGATTTGAGCGAGGGCGGTGCACAGGGTGAACCATGTGCCCATGCTGGGCTGTGCGAGGCGTTCTGGGCCGATGCCTTGGAGGGGTGCCGGAGCGGGGTTGCTCAGGCCGAGCGCGGCTGCGAAACGGAGTACGGCTTCCAGCGTGTGGAGACCTTCGGTGACCTGTTTGTCTGGGTCGGTGGTTCGCGCGTATCGGGCTAAGCGGAACGCGAGGGGGGTGGGCAGGTGCGTGCTGGCGAGTTCCAGCGACTGTTCCAGCCTGTCGCGCAGGATATGAGTGCACCGGCCGAGGAGTTCCTCGCCGGCGGCGTCCTTGTCGATCCAGTCTGCTGATCCCAGCCGCAGGGCTTCGATGACCTGCTGCTTCGATCCTTCGCCGGAGAGCACCAGGGTGGGGATGCGCCATCCGTCGAGGCTGAGGCGGCGCAGGAGCCACAGGCCGCCCCATTCCTCGGGGGGCATCTTCATATCCACGATGATGAGGTCGAAGGGGCGGGTGGCGATCTCTGCCAGGGCGGTGTGGCCGTCGGGGACGAAGCGTAGTTGTGCTCCCGCTTTGCGAAGCGGGCTGCAAAGAGTTCGGGCGACGTCGGTCTGGTCGTCCGCCACGAGGATGCGTGCCCCGGTCACCTGGTCGGTCACAGGTCCTCCGTTGTTGTGGTGGGGGCGATCGGCAGTGTGATGAGCCAGGCGGTGCCGGTGCCCGAGGGTGCCGGGACGGTCGTGAGTTCGCCGTCGGCGCGGTTCAGGAGTGATTGGACGCCCAGCAGACCGAGGCCGTTGCCGCCGGGTTTGGTACTGCGCACGCGGTCGCCGGCTTCCAGGGCCGCGATGACTTCGGGTGGCAGGCCCGGGCCGTCATCGGTGATCTCGATGACGGCTTCGTCGTCATCGGCGGTCCATTCGAGGGTGATCGATCCGCCGTCACGGAGTGCCTCGATAGCGTTGCCGACGAGGTTGTTCAGGACGGCGGTGAGTCCGCCTTCATCCAGGGCGACGCGGACGCTGCGGGGTGCGTCGGGTATGGACAGGGAGATTGAGCCGGGGAGCCGGGTGAGTACGCCGGAGGCGTAGTGGCGCAGGAAGGATCCGATGTCCACGCTCTCGGTGCCGGTGGGCCCCAGCAGAGAGGTGGTGGAGCGGAGACGGGCGGTCAGGGCGTGGGCCTGGTCCAGGTGGCGGCTGGCGGCGAGCTGCTGCTGGAGGCGTGCGGTGCGGGTGTCGGCCGGGGAGGAGTCGGCCAGCCTGGCGGCCACGAGCTGGTTCTTGAGATCGTGCAGCAGGTCGGCCACTGCGGCCTGGTAGGGCCGGGCCGCAGGCTGCAGTGCGGCTCGTGCCGCACGAGTGATGGGTCCTGCCGAGGTGGGGTCCGCTGTGGTGAGGATGGTGGCGTCGATGCCGCGCTCGTTCAACGTCAGCATGGCCGTCCTGCTCACGCTCGACCACAGGGTGCACATCCGCTTGCCGGCGGCCGGGTCGAGCGGAGCGCCTGGCAGGAAGCGCAGGCGCAACGGGCTTGAGCTAAGGACCTCGACCGATGCCGACGTGTCGGGGGCGAGGACGGCAGAGGCTCCGGCGTCCAGGATGGCCCGTTCCCTGCCGGACAACCGCACGCTGGGCAGGAGGCGCGGGACGAGGAGTCTGCCGCGGTGCAGGAGGCGCCAGTCGTCTGCGAGTTCACGCAGGTCGACGCCGAGGTCGTCGCTCCCCAGGCATCGGCAGAGGTCCGCCAGTTGTACGAGGCGCTGGAGCTGGTCGGCGGTCAGCGCATCGGGTGTATGCAGCCTTTCCAAGATGTCCAGGACGGCAGCCAGTTCCGGCTCGATGGCCTCCTGTGGGCCGGCGGCGAGGTCGCTCGCCGCGCGGAAGGCGTGCTCGAAGTGGCTGATACTGGGCCGGAAGTCAACAGTGCCGCTGATGAGTTCATCGGCCCCCTGGGCCCATGACAGGAGGTCTGCGGGGGAAGCCGCCCAGTGCAGGCCGAACAACCGTGCGTCCACCCAGCGCCGCACCGGTACACGGTGTACGGCCAGCACCGCGGCCTGATGGCACAGGAGAAACCGGCCCACCGACCGGGCGGGCCGGTCTTCGCTCCCGAGATCGTGTGCGGGGCGGCACGCTGCGAGCTGGTCGAGAACGGTCAGCACCGCCTGGGATGCCTGGTGCTTGGCCTTCGGTCTGGCGCCGATCCACGAGCCCTCGATATGTGTCTCGGTACCCAGCTCCGTGCTGCTCAAGGTGGCGGTGGCGTGCTGCTCTATCGCATGACCGGGGCCCGACATGCGGTAGGTGAAACCGATCTGCAGTTTCATGGCGGAGGCCGCCTGTTGCAGCAGTGTGGTCGGGTCCTGCTCCCGTGGAATTTCCGGGGCTACCATCCGCCACACGGGCTCCCACTGGCTTGGCCACGTGGGACGCAGTGAATCCGGGAATCCTCTGGCCACGAAGATGGCACCGATCACGGCCTGGAAGGTGTTGGCGCCCGTCTCAGCCGGGATACCCAGCGAGGCCTGGCCCGCGCCCAGCAGCAGACCCGCCTCCAGGCCGGTGTGCCGGAACGCGCCGTCGTGGACCTCGTTCGGCAGGGTCAGTAAGGACAGTTCCTCGGGAGGGTCGGGCAGCACGCGGCGCACGCTGTCGAGGGTATGTTCGTAGTTCAGCACCTGAGAACCGATGAATCCCAGGACCTGGTTGTCCTGCTGGCGGCAGGCAGCCAGCATCTCCCGGTGCTCGTACGCCCATGAGGAATGGATCAGAGCCTGGGACAGCAGCGGGCGAGCCTCGGGTGTCAGCGAGAACAGCTCCTGCAGGTGTCGAACTACCCTTGCGTGGGACTGCTGTCCTGGGATCTGTGCAGGCACAGGTCGTGGGGCAGTGGCGTTGCGGGTGCCGACGGCCTCCGGCACATACCGTCGGAGGAAGTCCAGCGCGGCCTGCCGTGACGCGCGCTTCTTGCTGGGTCCTGCACCGGTGCCGCGGCGCCCGCGGCTGTCAGTGACGACAGCGCGGAATGTCAACGCGTGTTCAGGACCTTCGCGTTGGTACTCGTAGACGGCCGAGCCGTTGTTGAGGCTTCTCTGGAGTCTTTCCTGGAGTTCCGTCTTGGGATCCGCGATGCTCCCGCCCTCATCAGCGGCAGCGATCATGCGGTCCACCAACGCTGCGGCGGCAGTTTTCTCGCCGGCGAGGCAAAGCAGCCCGACAACCTGATAGCACAGTTCAGCGGCTGACCGGGCCGGAAGCGGGCCACCTGTGAGGCTGCCCCCGACCGCACACGACTGGCCTATCCACTCCTGCCGCGTCGACCAGGACTGCACGACAGGCGGAACCAGACCGACCCCCTTGCTTAACGAGCCCGCCGTCTGCACCCCACCGCGCCGGAAGATCTCGACCGTCGCCTGCTTCCTCAGATAGTCCATGCCGAGCCGCTGGAGCACGTTCAGGAGGCTGCGGGTAACCCCGGGGAACAGGTCGCGGTGCTCATGGAGGTACGAACTGTGGGTCAGCGCCACTCGCAGCGCTCTGCGGAGTTCGGGCGCGGGCTCCGGCAACCCCAGCCTGCGCAACGTGTCAACCGCAACGTCGATTTCGCGCGATCCGACCGTCTTGGGGTGTGCCAACACCCCTAAGCTCTGCTGGTCTGTTGACTGAACCGAGCCGTCCGTATCTGTCCCCACGCGATGAAGCCCCCTCTGCCCACATCGTCACGTCGCCACAAGGGACTGTAGCCGTGCTGGCCCGGCCACCCCCAGAGATCATCATGCCCGGGTGCGGCGTTCTCGACCCGCTGTCGCTGTCTCTGTGCCATGAACTCGACGAGGATGGTCAAAAGGCCGTCAGAAGGGTTGCGTTGGCTGCCGTCTTGAGGTTGAGGAGTGCGGCCCGGGTGTCAGGTGAGTGCGCCGACGCGGTGGGCGAAGGACCGTACGCCGGGCAGGGTGCGGTCGTGGCGCATGAGTTCGGCCGTCAAGGTGTGCACGGCGGTGCGGCGGATTCCTGGGGGGTGCGAAGGGCCCATCCCCTGAGACTACGAAGTCGGCAGCCGTCCGCACAGCGGCGGGATCACGTCGGTCTCCAGGGCAGCGGTTACGAGGCGCACCATGCCCTGGGGGACCTTCGACCCGAACGGCCTGCCCTTCCGGCGCTTCATGAGGGAGATGCCGAAGACCTGGATCGTGCCGCGCAGCAGGCCGGTTGGCACCGGATGGCCGAGACGCTGCGCGACTCCGGCTTGAAGATCGGCCAGCTCCCTCGCCTCCGGCAGGACCTCGGCGATCGTATCGACGATCAGGTCATATCTGGTCATGATCAGATCGACCTGCCTAGGGTGGACCTCCAGCGATATTCCGTACTCGTCGCTACGCTCCGTCACCGTGAACCTGTCCATCTCCAGGGCCTCGCGCAGCCGGTCGCGCGGCTCCGGGTCGTCCATGGCGTAGACCACGACCAGGCCGGACCATTTCTCCGTCCGCAGACAGAACTCGCTTAGGCGCAGCTGCTCTACGAAGTGGCTGACCCTTGCGAGGACCCCGTTGAGGTCCCCGATGTTCACCGGATCGAGTGACCCGTCGCCGCGGAACGTGTGCCGGGGATAGCGGGAAGGGGCCTTCAAGTAGTCGATGAGCTCCTTGCCATCCATGCCAACCTCCAGTGGTCAAAGTGCGGTTCATCGTGCGCGGCCGGGCAGACGCCGGGGCCGCCGGACATTGCCCAGCACCTCCCACAGCGGGCGCCGCTCGTCGGCCCACTCTCGGAGCGCATGCCGGTCCACCAACCGGATCCCGTACCGCGCGCCCCACGCCACGGCGGGCTTGCTGAATCGACCATTGGTAACGATCACCGCGAACCGGGCACCGTGAACCGGCTCGGCGGTGCCATTGACCTGCTGCAGCACCTCGACGCCCGTGGCCTTACCCGTCCAGCCGTCGCGCCGATGCTTGCACTGGACGGCCCAGATCCGCCCATCGGAGTCCACTCCGCGTACATCGCACGCATCGTCCCCGCCACGCCCAACACGCTCAGCGGTGAACCCGTCTCGCCGCATCAGGTCGCGAACAATGGACTCGAACTCCCGGTGATCCACCGAATCCAGCCGCGACAGCGGCATGCGCAGGCCGCGCGAGCGTCGCTCTTCCCACCTCCGGCGTCGCTCGACCGCCGCCCCGCATACGACCGCAAGCATCAGCACGGCCTGTGGCACGACGGCGTAGATGCCCCAGTGGTCGTTCATCCATGCCCCGAGCCACACGACGAACCCGATGAACCCGCCAGCCCCGGCAACCAGCCCGATCGGCAGCGCGGCGAGTTTCGCCTTCTCAGCTGCTGGCCGCCGTCCGACGCCGTCCACGTTCCACAGCGGACGCTCGGGCAGTCCCAGCGACTCCCAGAGGTATTCGAGGTCGTCCCATAACGCGAAGGGGGTGTCCTCAGACGGTTCTCCCTCACCGGCTGATGCGAGATCTCCAACCATGCTGCCTCCCCTAAGACTTACTGCCTGGACAGCCCAGTGCACCACGCGGCACTGACACCTCGCCATGGCCTTCCTCGACCCCGGGAGGGGGCGAGGTTCGTCGACGCGGCTACCAGGCAACGGCTGAAGTCCGCAGCTCTCGGTGAGCTCCAGGTCGATGCCCTCCGGTCAGGAGCCTCCGGCTCCAGTCCGCGCTGCTCAGCCACATCGGAGGTATCCCACAACTCACGCGGCGCGTCCTGGAGATGGGACACCTCGGGTGAGTCCGTGAATACGCCATCAGCTCGAAGACGCTGTCGGGGCACAGGACGCACCGCAACCAGATCCTCGGCCCTTCCCTCCGCGGACCCGGTCCTCCTGCCTGAGGCATGGCTCCACTGGGACCACAGAACCGTTCAGCAGTACGGCCCCGAGGCATTGCTGCGCTCCCGCATGGGCTTTCTCACTCGTGCGCCCGGCAACTGCTTCTGCACCCACCTTTCGCGGGAACGCCAGCTCCTTCGCTCGGCGTACGGCGGTTCGAGCAAGCTCCGATACACGAGAAGATCACCGGTCGGGGACTCACCGCCCCTGCCTGCCTGAAAGCAGCCGGTCAACGTACGTCGGACGACGGAGACCTCCGCGAGCTCCTGCTTCGGCGGTGTCAACTGCTGTTCACCCTGAAGCGGCGAAACAGATCCGGCAGGAACTGCTGCAGCAGGGTCCGGGCGTCATCGATCAGCTTGAGTTCATCGTGGCCGAAGCGGAATACCTCGTACTCCCGCAGCTTGAGATCTCGGTCGGCGGCGACCATTGCCGCGTACTTGGCGGTATCAGGGGTACGGCCGCGGTCGCGGGTGAAGTGCTGTGATCCGTCGACCTCCAGAACGACCCTCTGTCCGTGGGGCAGCAGCAGGAGGAAGTCCATGCGGGAGCGCAACAACGCCCCAGGGCCACGCTGCTGAACGGTTTTGTGGTCCCAGTGAAGCCATACCTCGGGCAGCAGGGCCGGCACCTCGACTGAGGGAGCGAGGATCTCGTGGTAGGCGAGGAAGAGATTCCTCTGGCCGTCCGAGTTCTCCGGGAGGCTCTTCAGGAGTCGTTGGTACAGATCCTTCCTGGCCTCGATCTCGCTGTCGAACCTGCGGGTGTCCTGCCACCAGGCGTGCAGATCACGCCAGCGCAGGCCGTCGGTGGGGATCTCCCGGTCGTAGACGAGGATGTCGTCGGGGTCGCTTGCCACGATCTCGATGTCGTTGTCGACCGAGGACAGGAACCGGATGTCCGGCTTGGTGCGGGTGGCGAAGATGATGTTCTTCGGGCGCCGGTTGCCGTGCAGTCGCGTCGGCACCAGGGTGAACAGCGGGTAGCCGCCGTCATCGCCGGTCTGCCGCAACTCGACGCCGACAGGGCGGAGATGGATGTTGATCGTGCCGGCCGTCAGTCTCTGGAGGTCCTCATCGAGGAGGACATCCGCCGTTACGAGACCTTCCAGGAAGCGGGCGAACCGGGCGTCGCCGGCTTCGAACGCCCCGAGTTTGTCGAAGAGATCCTCCGCCGACCAGTCCCCCGGGTTTCGGAAGACGTGCCGTTCGACGAGGTCGCCCAGCGTCACCTGGCGCATGCCATTCAGCAGATCACCGAGCGACGGCTCCGGCCCCTCGGTGATCCAGAAGCGGCCGAGGAGCCGCATGAAGCGGTCACGGTGCTGAGTCAGCTCGGGCAGGTCAAGGGCGCGCGCCAGCTCACGGCGGGACTTCTTGGGTATCTCCGGCGGTGCGTCCCGCGCCCACAGTAGATCCTCGATCCGATGGCGTGTCGACGGACTCACCGGGAGGTCTTCGCGCTGAAGGACGCGTCGGGTGACCTGCGGCAGCTCAGCCTCGGGCACCTGCCCGACGCTCTCCTCGATGCGTGTGCGCTTGCTTCCGGCCTCCTCAGGAACCGTCGGCATGCCCAACTGCTCGAAGGCCGGGCCCAGCTCGCGGTGCGTCAGGCCGCCGAGACCCGCGACGACCTCGCCGACCAGTGTGCGCAGCGCCGAACCACCCCTGCTGTCCGCCATGGGCAGATGGTCCCAGAAACCGGGGAATTTCGGCAGAGGAACCGGAAACAGGGGTTGGAGGCGAATCCGGCCGACGCCGGGCATCGCACCACATCCGACAGGACTTCACCTCCGTGAAGGCAGAGCGGACCAAGGTCTCCCCGCACTGTGGGCCCGGACGCTGCCACAGCGGCTGTCCCACGCCGAGGGGCTATTCCACTGCGACCAGGCAGGGCGCCCCGGCGGCCTGCGCCTTCGTGAACCCGCGGCTCCGGGCGGTCGGCCTGCGGTCCGCATGCCCGGGGGGGCGAAGGTCAGGTGAGTGCGCCGACACGGTGGGCGAAGGACCGTACGCCGGGCAGGGTGCGGTCATGACGCATGAGAGAGGCCGTCATCGACTTGACGGCGCCGCGGCGGACTTCCTGCGGGGCGGCTTCTTCGGCGGCGAGAAGGGCCCGGTAGCAGTTGCCGGGCTTGTTCCACTGGTCGAAGGAGCGGGCGACGTCGATCCAGTACCGGGCCCGGCGCTCCGCCGTCGGCAACTGGACCGTGTTCACCTGGCGAGCGTGGTCGATCGCCGTTCCGGCGTCGCCGAGGAGGTGACTGATGCTGATCTGGTGCAGCAGCACCTGGGAGGGGCCGAAGAACGCTGTCCCGGCCGGCGACTGGTCCGCACCCAGCCGCTTCGCGGTGGCCTCCGCTTCGGCGATCAGGGTGTGGGCGGTGTGCCGGTCGCCCTGTTTGGCGGCGGTGTATGCGGCGGTCGCGTACAGGTTCCCCTGCACGGACAGGCGCTGGGGCTCGGGAGTGGTGCGGTCGGCGGCCAAGTGCTGCGCTGCGGTGACGGCGACGTCGGTGGCGCGGGCGTAGTGGCCCTGGCGGCGCCAGGAGCTGGACACCATGCGGTGGGCTTCGGCGACGGTGAGAGCGCCGGCCCCTGCGAGGGCGGCGGTCAGGGCGCGGTCGGCGGTGACGGCGGCCAGTCCGTCCTCGCCGAGTTTGATGCACAGCCGGGTCGCGATGCTGTAGAGCTCGGCGACCGCCGTCGCCGACTGCCCCTGACCGTCGACGTGTTCACGGCCGAGTGCCTGGGCGAGGGCGATACGGGAGGGCAGGGCGCGGGCGAGGGTGTCGTAGCGGCAGGTCCCGAAGTCCCGGCGGGAGGCGTCCACCGCGGCGGTGACCGAGGCCCGCGTGGGTTCGCCGACGGGTGTGCCGCCGCGGTGCAGGAGGAGGTCCTCAAGCCCGGTCAGCGTCGGCCGGGCCCCCGCAGAGGCGGCGGATGCTCCGCCGAGGACGGTTCCGGTCGCGGTGCCCGCAATGCCTGCCAGGAGGTTGCGCCGTCGCACCGGGTCCTCACCCTCTCCCTGATCGCCGAACACGTCTCGTACGTCTCGTCCGGCCACCCTAGTCCCACCCGTGCCTGGCCGGGGCACGCCACCAAGAGCGGGCGGGGCCGTGTGTCGGGGCGCGAGACCGAGGAGTTGGGGCGGGATGTTCAGGACCTCGGCGATTCGCGTCAGGAGGACCATGTCGCGCATGGGCTGCTTGCCGCGTTCCATGCGGGAGATGGACGCGGCGGTGTAACCGGTGGCGGTACCGAGCTGGGTCTGGGTGAGGTCGGCGGCGCGGCGGGCCAGGCGCACGATGGCCCCCGGGTTGCCGGCCGCTA
This sequence comes from Streptomyces scopuliridis, assembly GCF_042790125.1. GTDB lineage: Bacteria > Actinomycetota > Actinomycetes > Streptomycetales > Streptomycetaceae > Streptomyces > Streptomyces scopuliridis_A. The sequence goes on along the minus strand of NZ_JBHTZS010000001.1, from coordinate 282,433 downwards.
TGGCGTCACGCATCTCGGGGGTCGTCCAGATGGGGTGGGTGTCGTGTAGGGCCACGGCCCGCTGCCTTCCGCCGGTCCTGCGGAGAATTGTCGCGCCAACACCGTTCACAGTACGGGTTCTTGCACACCGCTTACACCCCGCGCAAACCGCGTACACGCCCCGTCGCTGCCCCTGACCACACGAAGCCGGTGCCGGTTGTCTGCCTCACCAGGCGCCCCGAATCCCGGGGCCGCCGCACACGGGAGGCAGGGACATCATGCGCGTGCTGTATCTGCTCAACATCTCCAACCCCGACCGGCTGTCGGCCGACTCCGGATGGATCTTCGCCGACCTCCTCGCCCCGGCGCTCGCCGACGCTGGCGTGGAGGTGACGGTCGCCGCCCCGGCCCCGGCCGGTGACACCCGCACCGGCTTCCACCGCACACCGGTGCCGGGCACCAAGTACCAGGCCCGGTTCTCCAACGACGTGGGTGAGCTGGTGTCGATGATCCGGGCCGCGCGGCCGGATGTGGTGGTGGCCAACCAGGTCGAGGAGGCGCCTGCGGTCCGCGCGGCTCTGCTGGAAGCAGGCTCCGGCGCGCTGCTGGCCGGGTACTGCCACTACCTGCCCTTCTCCCTCACCGGCGACGGACAGGTACTGCTGGATCCGGCCCTGGACGATGCGGGACTGGGACGCAGTGTGCTGCTGGCGTTCGCCGCAGGCTTGTCGGGCTGTGACCGGGTGATGGTCCACTCTGCCACCGCCGCGTCCTGGGTATCGGCCGCCGCCACCCAGGTGGGCGTCGATCTCACCGGGCGGATGCGGGTGGTGCCCCCGCCGCGCGACGGCCGCCTCGTCCGTAACCCGGCCACCACCATCGGGGCGGATCGGGATCGGGCGGGTGGGGAGGCGATCGGGGTCTACAACCACCGGCTCTACGCGCACTACGGCACGGAGGAGTTCGTGGACCTGGCCAGGGAACTGACCGCCTCCGGTGTGGTGCGGGTGCGGGTGATGGACCTCTTCGGTACCCGGCGGGCCGAGCGCACGGGTCTGGACGACAGTCCGGAGCGGATGCGCAACGTGCTGGCCGCGCTGCCGCATGTGCAGGTGGTGTCCGACCGGGGTGACCGGATCCGCTACCGGGATCTGCTGGCCGGCGCCCGCTTCGGTATCGCCCCGTTCCGGCCGGGCTGCCCGTGGTCGATGAGCGTGGTCGACTGCCAGGGCATGGGCCTGCCGGTGATCGCCCCGCGCATGGGCTGGCTCGCCGAACACATCGATCCCGCCCTGTGCTTCACCACGGCGGCCGAAGCCGTCGCCCTGGCCGAACGGCTCGCCACCGACGACGCCTTCCACGCCGAGCACGCCCAGCGCGCCTACGCCTCCACCACCGGCCTCACCCCGGCGGCCGTGGCGGCCCGCTACCTGGAGGCGATCGTATGAGCGGCGGTTTCGACGCGGTCTTCCTCTCCTACGACGAGCCCTTCGCCCACCGGCTCCACACCCGCCTGGAACGGGCGCTCGGTGGTCCGGTGAAGCGTCTGCACGGCGTGCGGGGGATGCGGCGCGCGTACCGGTTGTGCGCGGAGGTGGTGGACGGGGAGCAGTTCTTTATCGCGGACGGGGACTTCGATGTCCACCCCGCATTCGACCTGGCCGCTGTCAGGCCACTGGGTGAGGGGGTGTCGATGCGGGTGTGGAAGGCGGTCAACCCCGTCACCGGCCGCGCCTACGGGTACGGCGGGCTGAAGCTGGTCCGGCGCACCGCGCTGCGGCAGATCGGCCAGGCGGTCGATGTGCTGGCCGCCCTGCCCGGCCGGACCGAGTTCGCGAAGGAGACGGCGGGGGTGACGCGGTTCAACCAGAGCCCGTTCCACGCCTGGAGGGCCGCCTTCCGCGAGTGCGCGATGCTCACCCGCGGCAGCGAATACGGCATGAGCGCCGCGCACACCGCCGAACAGATCCGCGCCTGGACGGCCAGCCGCGACGGCGAGTACGCACCCTATGCCGCCTCCGGCGCCCGCCACGGCATCACCTTCGCCCGCCAAGCAGCCACCACCCCACGGGAGTTCGAGAGGCTGAACGACCCGCTCTGGCTGCGCGCGCGGTTCACCGCCGTCCACGGCACCGGGGAAGGATCCGCATGAGCGGCGCCCAAGGCTCTGCGGGTTCTCTGGTGCTGATCGAACCGTATGCGTACCGACTGGGCGGGCATCATCAGCGCACCCTCCTCGCCCTCGCTCAGGCCCGCCCGGGCACCCTCGTGATCGCCCCGAACGGCATCGCCCGGCAGACGGCCGCCGGGCTACGCGAAGCCGCAGCACAGGTTGTCACTGGTGCGACGGGTTACCGTGCGGGTCTTCTGCTGCGGGTCTCCGGCCTACTGGCTCGGCTCTCCTGGGCCGGGCAGCGGATGTTCCGTTCCGGCCGCTGGCCTCGTGCTGTGCGCCGGATCCCGCACCAGATCAACCTCGTCGCACGGTGTCTGGTGGAGGCGGCCGCTCTGCGGACCGCCCGGCTCCAGGGCACGGGTGCGGGGGCGGTGGTGATCCTGACGGCGAGCGAAGCCCTGCACGGCGTTGCCGCCGTCCTGGGCCGGCTGGCACATCTGCGGTTCGTCCACGAGGTGGTGACCACCGAGGACGCACCGCTGCGTGTGCTGGGAAGGCTCGCCCGCCGCGGTGAGAAGCGGGTGATCGCCCTGTGTCCGACCGCCGCGGTCCACGACCAGGTCATCCAGCGTTGCCCCGGCATGGCATCGCAGATTCGGGCGTTCGCGGTCGACGACGGTCTGCGTCTGACCCCGGGCGAACGGGAGGGCGGCCGGGCCGCGTTCGCCATTCCCGCGGCGGAGGCGGCGGTGTGTCTGGTCGGCGGCTGGTGGCCGCACAAGGACATCACCGTCGTCGACCAGGCGCTGGCCCGGCTGCGGGAGCCGCTGCATCTGATCGTCACCGGCCATCCACTGGATGACAGCGTCCTCGCCCGCTGGCGGGCCCTGCCGAACGTGCGGCTCCACACCGAGCCCGGACCGCTCAGCGAGCCGATACTGCGCCTGGTCTACGCCGCCGCGGACGCGGCTCTGGTCGCCCGGCACCCCGGTGTAGGGAAGGAGTCCGGGCTCGTGATGGACGCGGCCCGCTACAGGGTGCCGCTGATCGTCTCCGACCATGATCCGGATCTCAGCGCACGGCTGCGGGACCAGCCCTGGGCCCGCACCTTCACCGCAGGAGACGCCATCTCTCTCGCCAGGGTTCTGGAAGACCTGGTGCGGTGTCCCTTCGACCTGCCGGGCCCCGGCGCGCCGAAGGTACTGGACATGTGGAGTGCCGCCGAGCAGGTCACCTTCCTGGCCCACACCACACGCGGCCTGCATTCGAAGGAGGCGGGATGCTGACGCCAACACTGATCGCCGTGGTCGGGCCCGTCGAGCCGGCGTTGCTCACAGCGTGGATCGGGCACTACCGGTGGCTGGGCGTCGAACGGTTCCTTCTCGCCTTCCACTTCCCCGAGCACGTCCCCGACCAACTGCGGCACGAACTGCAAGGCGTGTGCCGTCAGGCGGGCGTCATGCCCGCCGGGACCAGCAGCGGACCGTGGCACGAGCACACCAACGCCCGGATCCGTGACGCGCTGCGCCACCAGGCCGGGGACGGCTGGCATCTGTTCGCCGACGCGGACGAGTTCCAGCAGTACCCCGCGCCGCTGCGCGAAGTCGTCGCCCAGGCCGACCGCGGCCACCATCCGGTGGTGGGCGGCCTGCTCCTGGACCGCGTCTCGGCGAGCGGGCGCCTGACCGGCTGGAACCCGCGCGGCGGCCTGGATCTCGCCTATCCCCTCGGCGGGCACCTCACGCACCGTCTCCTGCATGGCGACCCGCGCAAGATCGTCCTCGCCCGCCACGACATCCCCCTCTCCTCCGGGAACCACCGTGCGCCCGGCCACCGGCCCGACCCGGACCGTCTGTGCGCGGTCCACCACTTCAAATGGCGTGCGGGGATCCTGGACGATCTGCGGCGCCGGGTCCATCACTTCTCCACCGGCCTGTGGCGGGAACAGAGCCCGGCCGTAAGGGAAGAGGCCGGGCGGCTGCTCGCCCATGCCGGACGGCACGGCGGCTCGGTGAACGTGTCGGACCCGCGTTTCGCGTTCCGCCGGGTCAGCCTGGACCGGATGCCCCACAGCTGGCCCGCCGAAGCCCGTGCCATCCACACGGCCTGGCGTCCTCACACCATGGGCGGCCGGCAAGAGCGACAATGACCGAGCCCGCCGACCGCCCCTTCGGGAAGGACTGAAGACCGTGCCACCCCTCGCGGTTCTCCTCGCCGGCCTCACCGGATCCGGGAAGACCACCCTCGCCCGGGCCCTGGCCGCACGCGGCTTCACCCGGCTGTCCGTGGACGAAGAAGTCCACCGCCTGCACGGCCGCTACGGCGTCGATTACCCCGAGGACACCTACTTCGCCCGCGAACGCCCCGCCCTGGCCACCGTCCGCGCCCAGTTCACCGCGGAACTGGAAGCCGGGCATGACGTGGTCCTGGACCACGGCCTGTGGCAGCGCACGGACCGCGACGCCTGGAAGGAGGCCGCCCGCACCGCGGGCGGCCTCCCCGTCCTGGTCCATCTCCCCGCCGGCCGCGAGGAGTTGCTGCGCCGCCTCAGCGAACGCAACCTGCGGGCCGACGCCAACGCCCTCGCCGTCACACCCCAGGCCCTGGACGACTTCCTCGCCCGCTTCGAGGCCCCGACCGCGGACGAGAACGCCCTCGCGTACCCCGGCGATGTCGAGAAACTGTCCGTGCTGCTGGAACAGGCACGGCACTCAGGCCACCCGCAGAAGTAGAAGGGCACGGCCCGCCGCCAAACCACCTCACCCGCCGCCTGCCGGGGGCCCAACCGTGAGGCGCGGACCGGCAGCCGGGGAACAGCAGTCGAATTCTCCCGTTCGGCGGTAACATCTGCCCATTGACAGGGCAGGGATGCGGCCCGGCCTGATTAACCCGGGTGGGTGATCATTCCCGGGTGCATTGGATGAATGCACCCCCGGGCCTCTAGGGTCTGCCTTTGTGGCTTCACTGAATTCCTGGGCCGATGCCCTGCAGCACCATTCTCCGGGACAACTCCTCATTCTCATGCGCGAGAAGATGGATGAGGCGAACGAGACCGTGAGTGCTCTCGCGCACATCATTGCCACGCTGGAAGGCATCGTGGCCAGCAACGCACTGTGGGAGAAGGTGGCCGTTCCCGAGCCCCGTGCCGCAGGGGAGCAGGAGTCCGGCGCACGAGCCTCAGCGGCGCCGGGCGAAACCTCCACCGGTGAGGCGGAAGACCTGGCCTCCCACGCCGAGGACAGCCTCGGCGCCCGGCAGCAGGCTGGACAGGCTGCCGCCCCGCAACCCGGCAAGCACGGCCGTAGGGAGCACCCCCCATGGCGGGTCCAGATCCTCACCGCCCTGGCGGCCGACCCGTCACGATGGTGGCCCGCCCAGGAACTCAGCGAGGCCGTCGGGGTGACCCATCACCGCCGGCTCCGCGGCATCCTCAGCGAAATGGTCCGCGAGGGCTACCTGGAGCGGCACAAGGAATCCGCGGGAACTCCCGCGTCCTACCGTCCGGCACCCCAACCCGCACCACAGGAGGAGACCGTCATGAGCGGGTAGCCCCTTAAGCCGGCACCTCCGGGATTGCCGCCCGGAGGTGCCGTCAAATCCACGACATCTCTCCTGAATCCACAATTCTTCGGATCACGTCGCGTGCTGGGGAGCTTAACAGCCCCGCAGACACGCAATTCCAGCATGCCGTGATCCGTCACCCGATCGTGTGCTCCTTTTCCGGAGTGTGGGGCGGTTGAAGGCAGTTGCTGTCATTCCCCAGTGTACTTTTTGCCGTGCTCGCGGCCCGGCCACAGATCCACCCCGAGTTCGGTTTCCAGACGTGCCACCGCGCCGAAGTCGGGCAACACCCGGCCTTTCAGGGTGCGTTCGACGGTGCGGCGGCTGACCCCGGTGATCCGCTCGACCGCGAACGGGTTCAGACCCCTCTCGCCGATCACCGTACGAAGACGGCGGGCGAACGCCTGCGCGTACACGGCGCTGACCGGCGCGTCCTCACGCAACCGGCCATCAGGCCACACTCCGTCGGCGAGGTAGCTGGCAGGGGCGTCGTCTCCATGGCTGCGCGGCACGACCCCACGGTAGCGGGAGGTTCCCGGCACACCGCTTTCTCGAATGTCTGTACGAATCACGTTCCCGCCTGGGAGACTGGTCTTGTAAGACCAGTCTTGTCCGGGGGGAGTCTGCTGTGCCGCGTGAGCTGGTCATGGGTGGTGCCGTCGTGACCGACGTGCCGACCGCCGTCGCCCTCTACGCCCCGAAGCAGGTGCCGCCCGCCACTTGGACGCTGATCGCGCCGTTCGTTCGCGCGTGCGTCACGGGCTCGCAGCCGGTGTCACCCTGGGCAGCGGTCCAAAGGATGTCCACGGTCACCCGGTTCTGCGACTGGGCACTGGATGAGTATCTGCCGCTGGACCGTGAAGTCCTCTTCACCCCCGACACCGTCGAGCGCTACGCGCTGACCGGCATGGGCGATCTCCAGGAATCCTCGCGGCGTACGCAGCGCTCACAGCTCTCCACCATCGGCCGGGTCATCACCCGCCGCGCCCCGTGGCCGCCGCGGAAGGCATCCCTGGCCCGCAACCGCCTCGCCATCCCTTACACGCCCGGGCAGGTCGCCGGATACCTCCAAGCCGCCGGACAGCAGTCCACCCCGCTGCGCACGAGGATCGCGTTCGGTCTCCTCACCGGCGGGCTCGGCGCCGGGCTGATGCCCGGCGAGCACCTGATCATCACCGGCCGGGCCGTCACCCGCACCGGCGACGGCACCACCGTGCTGACCGTCACCGGCGGGACCAAGCCGCGCCCCATCCCGGTTCTGGCCGCGTACGCGCCCCTGATGCGCACCCTCGCCGGACGGCACCCCGACGAGCCGCTGATCGGCGTATCCAACGACGCCGGCAAGAACCGCCTCAGCCAGCTGCTCTCGAACGTCGAGATCCCCCGCCCGCTGCCGCCGCTGAACGCCTCCTCATTGCGCACCACCTGGCTGGTCACCCTCCTCGCCGCCGGTGTGCCGCTGCCGGAAGTCCTCGCCGCGGCCGGACTGGCCAGCACCGGCACCCTGATCGACCTCCTTCCGCACCTGCCCCGCCTGCCCGAGGCCGACGCGCACCGCGCCATCGCCCAAGCGCTCACCGCGCCACCGAGGGCGGCCGGGTGAGCAAGGGCGGGGTGGGCGAAGCGGCCCGTGCCCTTCTCCCGCTGCACCTGACCAAGCTCGCCCGGCGCCTGTCCCGGGAACAGGCCCTGCGCCGCGCGGAGCTGCTGATCGAGCGCAGCGGCCTGTTCCCCGCGGTCGAGGCCGTTCTCCACCACCAGGTCGGCAAACCGAGGGAGTTCACCGCCCGTGCGCTGCTGACCGGTCTGGCCGTGCACGCGCTGCTGCTGGAGGAGATGCACCTCACCCGGGTCCTCGACACGCTGGCCGAGCTGCCCCTCGCCGCCCGCCGCAAGCTCGGCCTCACCAGCAGGGCCTCCTACCGGATGCTCTGGCACGCCTACACCCTCCTCATCCGCGCCCTGGACACCGACACCCTCATCACCCCGCACAACCACCCCAGCCAACAAGCCCGTTCGCCCGGTCTCAACGAGCGGGTGCCGCCGTGTCCGGACGGCTGCCCATACGAGCCCATCAGTCTGAGCGAGTTCGTGGGGCGGCTGCTGGACGCCTCCCTTCCCGGGGGCTTCCCGCTCACCGGGGTGATCGCGATCGACTCCACCGACTACGAGACATGGGCGCGGCGCCGCGCCTGGTCCCCCGAGCCCGACATCGCACCGGACCATGTGCCGGTACCGGTGCCGGCCGAAGACACACCGCTGCCGAGACGCAAGCGCCCACCGAACGAGCCCGGCTGGCCGTGCACCGGCGCCGACGGCCGACTCATGCACACCGTCGACCCCGATTCCCGCGAGGGCTACCGCTCCGGCACCAACGCCTCACCCGGCAACGTCTTCTGCGGCTTCGATCTCCACCTCGCAGTCAACGCCCGTACCCTCGGCGCCCGCGCACCCGAGGTGCCGTTCGTGTTCACCGCCATGCACCTCGCCGCAGCCGGATCCCACAAAGGCGACGCCGGCATCACGCTGATCGATCAGCACCTCGCCCGCCACCCGCACACCAGCGAGGTCATCGCCGACCGCGGCTACTCCTACTGCACCCCCGCCCAATGGGCCCATCCCGTCCGCGCCCGCGGCCTGGAGCCGGTCATCGACCTCCACCCGAAGCAGCGCGGCATCCACCCCGGGCCCCTGGCCGGGACGGTCATCATCGACGGCACCCTGTTCACCGACGCCCTCCCGCACCCGCTGCGGGACCTGCCCGGCTTCCCCATCGGCATGCGCAGCGCGGAGAAGGCCAAGCTCCGTACATGCTACGACCAGCGCGCCGCCTACGCGTTCACTCCGCACAGCCGCCCCGACACCGACGGCTACCAGCGCTTCAAAGGCCCCGCCCTCGCCGGACACCTCCGCTGCCCCAACCACCCCGCCTCCCTGCGCCTCCCGCACACCCGCCCCACCAGCACCTGCCGCCCCGGCACCCCATGCGCGTGCGGGAAGACGGTCACCCTGAGCCCGGACGTCATGGCCTGGACCCGCCAGCGCACCATCTGGGGCACCACCGCCTGGGCCGCCGACTACGGACGCCGCGCCGCAGCCGAATCAGGCAACGCCGAGATCAAGACCCACCGCCTCCACATGGACCGCGGCTTCACCCGCGTCTTCGGCACCACCAAAAACAGCGTCCTCATCGCCTTCGCCCTCGCCGGCCTCAACCACACCCTCCTGCGCGCCTGGCACACCAAACGCCAACTCCCCGACCCCTGGGCCACGTTCACAGGCGAAGAGACGATCGAGCCGGCCGCACCCGGACCGCGCACACGCGCCCGCCGCCGCGCAACCAGCCTCACCGCACTCATCGACGGCGCCCCACCCGGCTGAAGCTCCCCAACCGGACACCACCTCCACCCGCACCCCAAGCCGGCTCCGCCCTGCCTCCGCACATACGGACCGGGCACCAGCGGCTCGAGGCAAACCGACCATTCGGCCAACGTCAGTGAAATGAACAGGTAGAAGGTGGCCGTCGGGGCTCGTCAGCTCACCTCTGCCAAACAAGACCCCGAACGCCAAAAAGAACTCCCAGCCCGGACGAGTCCGCACTGGGAGTTCTGTGAAGCCAACCAGGGCACTTCTGTGAAATACCCTTCGTGTCCGAGGGGGGACTTGAACCCCCACGCCCGATAAAGGGCACTAGCACCTCAAGCTAGCGCGTCTGCCATTCCGCCACCCGGACGAGTGGTCGAACCGCGGTGTGCACCCGCGGCGACAGAGACAACGATACCAGGGGTACGAGGTGCCTCTCACCCGTATATCCGGTGGTCAGGGGTCCGTGGCCGGTCGCCTGCGAGGGTCCGGGGCCCATGGACGAGGTGCCTGATACGGAACGTCGCGCGCCCGGCACAGACCGTGCCGGGCGCTCCCCGAGGGTGGCGGGGAGCGCCCGGCGGTGGAAGGGGATGGAGGGGCTAGGGCATCAGGTGGTAGTCCGGGAAGTTGCCCGGCGGGCGCTCTCCCGGGGGGCCGTCCGTCACGGCTCGTACGAGCAGTTCACCGCCGACGAACGCGCCGCGCCAGGAGTGGCCGAAGCCGCCGAAGAGCTCGTCGCGGTCCCCGCGCGACCGGGGTTTGCCGTGGCCGGTCTTGAAGGCGCGGATCTGGGGGGAGAGCCGGGCGTACGTGTCCGGGTCGTCGGTGGAGAGGGTCGCGACGAGGGCGCCGTTCGAGGCGTTCATCGCGGCCAGCAGTTCCGCCTCCGTATCGACCAGGACGATCGTGTCGACCGGGCCGAAGGGTTCCGCGTGGTGCAGCGGGGAGGACGGGGGCGGGTTGAGCAGGGTGACGGGCGGGAGGTAGGCGCTGGTGTCCTGGCCGGGCAGGAACCGCCCCTCTTCCCGCGCTCCCTGGTACAGCGGGACAGCGCCACGGCTGATCGCCTCGGATACCTGGTCGTTCAGTTCCTTGGCCTTGGCCGCGTTGATGAGCGGCCCGAAGTCCAGTTCCGGCAGCGGGTCGCCGGGGTGCTCGACCGCGAGGGGGTGACCCAGGCGGATGGAGCGTACGGCGGGGAGATAGGCGGCCAGGAAGTCCGCGAAGAGCGAGCGCTGGACCACGAAGCGTGGGTAGGCCGTGCAGCGCTGCTTGCCGTAGTCGAAGAGTTTCGGGATGACCGCGGTCAGTGAGGGCCAGTCGCTGAAGTTCCAGATGCCCCAGGTGTTCAGGCCCTCCTGTTCGAGGATATGCCGTTTGCCCAGGTCAGCGACTGCCGTGGCGATTCTGGCGCCGGTGTCGCGGCCTCCGACGAAGGAGACGCAGCCGATCTCGGGCGCGCGCACGAGCGCCTCGGAGAGTTCGCCGCCGCTGCCGCTGACCAGGGTGAGGGGGATGCCCTCACGGACGGCGAGCGCGCAGGCCAGGGTCAGACAGGCCACTCCCCCGTCGGTCGGCGCCTTGGCGATCACCGCGTTGCCGGCCAGTGCCTGCACCAGCATCGCGTGGATCAGGACGGACATCGGATAGTTCCAGCTGGCGATGTTGGAGACGGGGCCCGTCAGCGGGGTCCGGTCCGCCAGCATCGGTTCGACACCGTCCACGTACCAGCGCACGCCGTCGATCGCACGGTCGACGTCGGCCTGGGCGAGCCGCCACGGCTTGCCGATCTCCCAGACGAGGAGGAGGGCGAGCAGTTCACGGTGTTCGGTGAGCGCGTCGAGCGTGGCCGCGACGCGGGCCTTGCGCTCGGGCAGTGGGACATCGCGCCAGGCGCGGTGTGCGTCCAGGCAGGCGCGCACCGCCTGCTGGGCGGTCGCGGAGTCCAGCCGGGGCGGACCGGCGATGGGGCTCCCGTCGACCGGGCTGGTGGCGGGCACCGCGCGGCCGTCGGACTGCCAGGAGGCGGCCCAGAGGTTACGTACACGGTCGTCCTGGAACGCCTCGGGCGCCACGGCGAGGCAGCGGTCCCAGGCGTCCGACCAGGCTGTGCCCGGCTTGAGTATCAGTTGGGGAGTTGTGAGGGTGGGTGCCATTGAGGGTCTCCGCTCTAGAGGGGCGGGAGTTGCATGGCTCGGCTCTCGTCCGTAGTGAATCGTGAACCGGATGGGGGAGGCACACACTCCCTTCAATTATGAGTGACGTCACCTGACGCCGCGAGGCGGTCGAGTACCAGCCGCGCGGTCTCCGAGGGGGTTGAGCCGACCCGCACGCCGACCGCCTCCAGGGCTTTCTTCTTGGCCTCCGCGGTGCCGGAGGAACCGGAGACGATCGCGCCGGCATGCCCCATCGTCTTGCCTTCGGGCGCGGTGAATCCGGCGATGTAGCCGATGACCGGCTTGGTGACACGCTCGGCTATGTAGGCCGCCGCGCGTTCCTCCGCGTCGCCGCCGATCTCCCCGATGAGAACGATCAGTTCGGTGTCCGGGTCGTTCTCGAAGGCGGCGAGGCAGTCGATATGGGTGGTGCCCACGACGGGATCGCCGCCGATGCCGACGGCCGAGGAGAAGCCCGTCTCCCGCAGCTCGTACATGAGTTGGTAGGTCAGGGTGCCGGACTTGGAGACGAGTCCTATCCGGCCGGGCTTGGCGGCGATGTCCGCCGGGATGATGCCGGCGTTGGACTGCCCGGGGCTGATCAGTCCGGGACAGTTGGGGCCGACGATCCGGGTGCCCCGCCCTCTGGCGTACGCCTGGAAGGCGACGGCGTCATGGACGGGGATGCCCTCGGTGATCACGACGGCGAGCCCGATCCCCGCGTCCACGGCCTCGATGACCGCGGCCTTGGCGAACGGTGGTGGTACGAAGACGACGGTGACGTCCGCGCCCGTCGCCGCCATGCCCTCGCTCACCGAGCCGAAGACGGGGACGGCTCGCTCGTCGAAGTCGACGGTACGGCCCGCCTTGCGCGGGTTGACGCCGCCGACGACGTCGGTCCCGGCGGCGAGCATCCGCCGGGTGTGTTTCATGCCCTCGGCGCCGGTCATGCCCTGGACGAGGACCTTGCTCTCCTTGGTGAGGAAGATCGCCATGGTCTGTCGCTCCCCTTGTCCGACGTCATCCGACGTTCGCGAGTACGGCGGCCTGCCTGGCCGCGCCGTCCATGGTGGTGACCTGTTCCACGAGTGGATGCGCGCGGTCCGCGAGGATCGTGCGGCCACGTGCCGCGTTGTTGCCGTCGAGGCGCACGACGAGAGGTTTGGTCAGCCGCACCGACTCCAGGGCCTGGACGATGCCCTCCGCGACGGCGTCGCAGGCCGTGATGCCGCCGAAGACGTTCACGAACACGGACTTGACCGCCGGGTCGGAGAGGATGACGGTCAGTCCGTCCGCCATCACCTGGGCGGAGGCCCCTCCCCCGATGTCGAGGAAGTTGGCGGGGCGGGCACCGCAGCCGGCGACCACGTCGAGAGTGGACATGACGAGGCCCGCGCCGTTGCCGATGATGCCGACCTCGCCGTCGAGCTTGACGTAGTTGAGCTTCTTGGCCGCCGCGGCCGCTTCCAGCGGGTCGCCGTGCTCCTCGCTCTCACGGTCGCCCCAACGCGCTTGTCGGAAGCGCGCGTTGTCGTCAAGAGTGATTTTGCCGTCGAGGGCGAGAATCAGCCCTTCTTCGGTACGGACCAATGGGTTGACTTCGACCAGAAGGGCGTCCTCCCGGACCACCACCTGCCAGAGCGCCTGGAGTACGGGGACGGTCTCGGGCGGCAGTTGGGCGGCCTCGGCGATCTGCGCCGCCTTCGCTTCCGTGACCCCTTCCGCGGGGTCGACGGGGACGCGCGCCACCGCCTCCGGGCGGCTCGCCGCGATCTCCTCGATCTCCATGCCGCCCTCGACGGAGGCGATCGCGAGGAAGGTTCCCGCGGCCCGGTCGAGAACGTAGGAGACATAGAACTCCGATTCGATATCCACTGGTTGAGCGAGCATCACCTTCCTGACGGTGTGGCCCTTGATATCCATGCCGAGAATCTGACGTGCTGTCAGTTCGGCTGCCGCCGGGTCGACCGCGAGCTTCACCCCGCCCGCCTTGCCCCGGCCTCCGGTCTTCACCTGTGCCTTGACGACCACCCGGCCACCGAGCCGGTCGGCGGCGAACCGGGCCTCCCGCGCCAGCTCCACCACCTCGGCCTCGGGCACCGCGATGCCATGGTCCGCGAACAGTTCCCTCGCTTGGTGCTCGTACAGATCCATGCCGGCTCCCTTTTTGACGAAAGTGCCGCACGCCCCCTGGACACCATCCACTGGATGCGGGATAACAAGCTTCATACAGTATTCGTCGACTGTATGCAATGTACCGCGAGGGCGACAGCCCTCCCCCATGCGAAGGGACAGGGGCCTCCTCATGCCTGAGAACTCCCAGACGACCGCGTCCGCCAAGGCGCTGTCCGGCGTACGGGTACTGGACATGACACACGTTCAGTCCGGCCCCTCCGCGACCCAGTTGCTCGGCTGGCTCGGCGCGGACGTGCTGAAGCTGGAGGCTCCGGCCGGCGACATCACCCGTAAGCAGCTGCGCGACATCCCCGATGTCGACTCGCTGTACTTCACGATGCTCAACTGCAACAAGCGGTCCATCACCCTCAACACCAAGACCGAGCGCGGCAAGGAGATCCTCACCGAGCTGATCCGCCGCTCCGATGTCATGGTCGAGAACTTCGGCCCCGGCGCCGTGGACCGGATGGGGTTCACCTGGGAGCGCATCCAGGAGATCAACCCGCGGATCGTCTACGCCTCCATCAAGGGCTTCGGCGAGGGCCCGTACACCAACTTCAAGGCGTACGAGGTCGTCGCGCAGGCCATGGGCGGATCGATGTCCACCACCGGCTTCGAGGACGGGCCCCCGCTCGCCACCGGCGCGCAGATCGGCGACTCCGGCACCGGCGTCCACGCCGTCGCCGGCATACTCGCCGCGCTCTTCCAGCGCGAGCACACCGGCCGCGGCCAGCGGGTCAATGTCGCGATGCAGCACGCCGTGCTCAACCTCTGCCGGGTCAAGCTCCGTGACCAGCAGCGGCTGGCGCACGGGCCGCTCGCCGAATACCCCAACGAGGACTTCGGCGACGACGTGCCGCGCAGCGGCAACGCGAGCGGCGGCGGACAGCCCGGCTGGGCCGTCAGATGCGCGCCGGGCGGCCCCAACGACTATGTGTATGTGATCATCCAGCCGGTCGGCTGGCGGCCCGTCACCGAGCTGATGGGCCGGCCCGAGCTGGCGGACGACCCCGAGTGGTCGACCCCGGAGGCCCGGCTGCCCAAGCTCGGCAAGATGTTCCAGCTCATCGAGGAGTGGACGAGCACACTGCCCAAGTGGGAGGTGCTGGAGAAGCTCAACGCCCGCAACATCCCGTGCGGCCCGATCCTCTCCACCAAGGAGATCATCGAGGACGCCTCCCTGGCGGCCAACGAGATGGTCGTCGAGGTCCCGCACCCTCAGCGCGGCTCGTTCACCACGGTCGGCAACCCGCTGAAACTCTCCGACTCTCCGGTTGACGTGGTCACCTCACCCCTGCTCGGTGAGCACAACGCGGAGGTCTACGTCGGCGAACTCGGTCTCGACGACGAGGAACTGCGACTGCTCAAAACGAACGGAGTCATCTAGCGGTGGACACCAACGAGGAGTATCAGAAGGCCGTACGCGCCGTCCTGGACGCCGCGCTGGCCGAGGGACGTACGGCCCTGACCGCGCCCGAGGGCAAGACCATCACCGACGCGTACGCCATCCCCACCCCGGCGGAGGGTCTCGCCGAGTGCGCCGACGAGGCCGTGGCCCTCGCCGACCGGATCGGTTTCCCGGTCGCGCTGAAGATCGTCTCGCCGCAGATCACGCACAAGACGGAGGCCGGCGGCGTACGGACCGGTCTGCGCTCGACCGCGGAGGTGCGCGGGGCGTTCACCGGGATCGTCTCCAACGCGCGGGCGTACGACCCGCAGGCGCGGATCCTCGGCGTACAGGTGCAGCAGATGGTGCCGTCCGGCACCGAGGTGCTCGTCGGCACGGTCACCGACCCGACGTTCGGCCCGATCGTGGCGTTCGGTCTCGGCGGCGTCCTGGTCGAGGTCCTCAAGGACGTCACGTTCCGGCTCGCGCCGGCGTCCAGGGACGACGCGCTGTCGATGCTCGACGGGATCCGCGCGGCGGAGATCCTGCGCGGGGTGCGCGGCGGCGCGGCCGTCGACCGGGACGCGCTCGCCGATCTGGTGGTCAAGGTGTCGCGGCTCGCGGCCGACTTCCCGGAGATCGCCGAGGTCGACCTCAATCCGGTGTTCGCCTCGGCGAGCGGGGTGATGGCCGCGGACGTGCGGATCCTGCTCGCCACGGAGCGGCCGGCCAGGCGTCGTACGTACACCCGCGAGGAGATCCTCGTCTCGATGCGGCGGCTGATGAAGCCGGCCTCGGTGGTGGTGATCGGGGCCTCCGGCGAGCCGGGCAAGATCGGCAACTCGGTCATGCGGAACCTGATCGACGGGGGCTTTCCGGGAGAGATCCATCCGGTGAACCCCAAGGCCGGTGACATACTCGGCCGTAAGGCGTACAAGAGCGTGATGGACGTTCCGGGCCAGCCCGATGTGGCGGTCTTCGCGATTCCCGCGGCCCTCGTCCCCGCAGCGCTCGAAGAGGCCGGCCGCCGGGGCATCCCGAACGCCGTCCTGATCCCCTCCGGCTTCGCCGAGACCGGCGAACACGCGCTCCAGGCGCGGATCGTGGCGATCGGCGAGGAGTACGGCGTACGGCTGCTGGGACCGAACATCTACGGTTACTACTCCACCTGGCAGGACCTCTGCGCCACCTTCTGCACCCCGTACGACGTCCGCGGCGGTGTGGCGCTGACCTCGCAGTCCGGCGGCATCGGGATGGCGATCCTCGGCTTCGCCAGAAGCACCGGGACGGGTGTCTCGGCGATCGTCGGCCTCGGCAACAAGGCGGACCTCGACGAGGACGATCTGCTGACCTGGTTCGGCGAGGACCCGAACACCGAGTGTGTCGCCATGCATCTGGAGGACCTGAAGGACGGCCGGGCCTTTGTGGCGGCGGCGCGCGCGACCGTACCGAAGAAGCCGGTCGTGGTCCTCAAGGCCGGGCGTACGGCGGCCGGTGCCAGGGCGGCGGGCTCGCACACCGGCGCGCTCGCCGGTGACGACGCCGTGTACGACGATGTGCTGCGGCAGGCGGGCGTCATCCGGGCGCCGGGCCTCAACGAGATGCTGGAGTACGCGCGGGCGCTGCCCGTGCTCCCCGCTCCGCGGGGCGACAACGTCGTCATCATCACGGGGGCGGGCGGCTCGGGCGTGCTGCTCTCCGACGCCGTCGTCGACAACGGCATGTCGCTGATGGAGATGCCGCCGGACCTGGACAAGGCGTTCCGCGCGTTCATCCCGCCCTTCGGCGCGGCGGGCAATCCGGTGGACATCACCGGGGGCGAGCCACCCGCCACGTACGAGGCGGCGATCAGGCTCGGCCTGGAGGACCCGCGGATCCACGCGCTGGTGCTGGGCTACTGGCACACGATCGTCACCCCGCCGATGGCCTTCGCGGAACTGACGGCCCGGGTCGTCGCGGAGTTCCGGGCGAAGGGCATACAGAAGCCGGTGGTGGCGTCCCTCGCGGGTGACACCGAGGTCGAGGAGGCGTGTCAGTACCTCTTCGAGCGCGGGGTGGTGGCCTATCCGTACACCACCGAGAAGCCGGTCGCGGCGCTCGGCGCGAAGTACACCTGGGCACGGGCGGCGGGGCTGCTGTGACCCACTCACCTGACTTCCACCGGCCGGTCCGGGGGCTGTGCCCCGGAAGCGACCCGGCCGTGTGGACACGAGCGGCGGGGCTGCTGACCGCCACTCGGCGAAAGTTAATGACGCACCGTCAGAAAGATGCGGCCTTAACCCCGTTGGGAGGATGTCGATGACCTGACCAAGTCGGGTGGCACGAAAGTTCGGACAGGGGGCGCTGGCCAGTTCTTTCGATGCAAGGGGTGTCTACACCGCATGACTACCACTCAGCTCTCCAGCACCGTCCCCTTCAAGGAGGTGACGGATGGCAACGGCCGTGTGTACCGGATCGGCGAGACCGACCGGGACATCATGGGCCGTCCCCGCTGGACGATGGTGCTCTTCCCGTGGATCGGGATGATGGGCATCAGTTCGTCGGAGTACGCGTTCACCTCGGCGGAGGACACTCTGCACGAGGCCCATCTATGGAGCAGCGGGCACATATTCTGGCTGATGGGCGTCTGGATATTCTTCCAGGCGGCCGTGGCCTTCCCCGCTGGGCAGCTCCGTGAGAGCGGCAAGCTGCCCGCCCGGTACGCCATGATGCTCGGCGCGCTGGGTACTCTCCTCGGCTATCTCTCACTGGCCTACGCGCCACATGTGATCGTGGCGTACATCGGCTTCGGCATGTTCAGCGGCATCGGCGCCGGTCTGGTCTATGCCACCTGTGTGAACATGGTCGGCAAGTGGTATCCGGAGCGCAAGGGAGGCAAGACCGGCCTCGTCAACGGCGGTTTCGCCTATGGCTCCGTGCCCTTCGTCTTCCTCTTCACCTCGTACATGGACCTGAGCAACTACCAGACGGTGCTGGTGATCGTCGGTGTCATCTGCTGTGCCGTGGTCGCGGTCTCCGGCTGGTTCTTCAAGGACCCGCCGAAGTACTGGTGGCCCACCGGTGCCGACCCGCTGAAGGCGTCGGACGACCCGAGGATCCGGCGCGCGCTGGAGAAGAACCCGCCGGCGGTGAAGCAGTACACACCGAAGGAAGCGGCACGCACACCCGTGCTGTGGATGATGTGGTTCTGTCTGCTCTGCACGGCCGGCATCAATATCTTCGGAATCGCGTTCCAGGTGCCCTTCGGCAAGGACATGGGGTTCGCGGGCGGGATCGTGGCCACCGCGATGTCGCTCAAGGCGATCGTGAACGGTACGGGACGCGGTGTCATCGGCTGGATCTCCGACCGGTACGGACGCCGTAACACCCTGATCTTCGTCTGTCTGGTCCTGGGCAGCGCGCAGTTCGGTGTGCTCGTCTCCGGATCCATGGGCAGCATGCCGTTCTTCCTCTTCTGCTCGATGGTCTCCGGCTTCGGCGGCGGCGCGATCTTCCCGCTGTTCGCGGCGATGACGGCGGACTACTTCGGAGAGAACAACAACGCTTCCAACTACGGAATGGTCTACAGCTCCAAGCTCATATCCGGCCTGGTCGGCTCCGGTATGGGAGCCGTCGTGGTGGCCGCCTGGGATTACGAGGGCGCGTTCATCATCGCCGGAAGCATCGGACTCGCCTCGGCCGTACTGGCGCTGTTCCTCAAGGCGCCGGGACGGCCGGACAGGAAGAAAATCGAACCAAACCCGAACCCGATTGGCCGTGAAATCGCTTAATGTCAGCAGAACCTCTTTCCGGTAGGTCCGCGTCGGCTTCGGCCGGCGCGGGCTACCGCGAAATCACAGACGAACGTGGCCGTATCTACCGCATCGGCGAGACCGACCGGCAGATACTGGGTCACTCCCGAAAGTTCATGGTGTATCTGCCATGGGCCGCCATGATGGCCATCAGCGTCTTCGAGTACGCCTTCGGATCAGCCGAAAGCGTCCTCTCGGCCGCGCATGGCTGGTCCCAGAGCAACACCTTCTGGATCCTCAGTATCTGGGTGTTCTTCCAGGCGGGTGTCGCTTTCCCGGCAGGGTGGCTGCGGGAGAAGGGGATTCTGACGGCTCGCGCCGCCACTTTGATCGGCGCCGCTCTCTCCTTCGTGGGGTTCCTCTCCATCTCGCACTTCAACAACGTGTCGGCCGCGGTCCTCGGATTCGGTCTGCTCGGAGGAGTCGGCGCCGGTCTCGTCTACGCCACCTGTATCAATATGGTGGGCAAGTGGTTCCCGGAACGCCGTGGTGGAAAGACGGGATTCGTCAACGGCGGATTCGCCTATGGCGCGGTGCCGTTCATCTTCATCTTCAACTACGCGTTCGACATCGGTAACTACCGGACGGTGCTGGACCTGATCGGGGTCTATGTCCTGGTGATCGTCGCCGTCTGCGCCCTGTTCTTCAGGGATCCCCCGCAGAACTGGTGGCCGGCGGATGTCGACCCGCTGAAGACCGCGGCGACCGGCAAGAGCGCCACGGCCCTGGCCAAGAACCCCCCGGCGGCCAGGCAGTACCGGCCCATGGAGGCCATCAGGACGGGCATGCTCCCGCTGATCTGGGTGCTGCTGGTGATCACCGCCGGTGTGTCCATCTTCGGCATCTCCTTCCAGGTACCGTTCGCCAAGGACGTCGGGTTCGGACCACTCGTCGCCGCCTCGTCGGCCGGTGTGCTGTCCGTCGTCAACGGTGTCGGCAGAGGAGTCGTCGGCTGGCTGTCGGACCTCTGGGGCCGCAAGGTCACACTGATCTTCGTGATCACGGTGCTGGGGCTGGCGCAGTTCGGCGTCCTGTGGGCGGGCAACACGAGGAACGAGATCCTGTTCCTGGTGTTCGCCTTCATCTCCGGCTTCGGCGGCGGGGCGTTCTTCCCGCTGTTCGCGGCGCTCACGCCGGACTACTTCGGGGAGAACTACAACGCCACCAACTACGGTCTCGCCTACAGCGGCAAGCTGATCAGCGGGCTGTTCGGAGGCGGGCTCGGGGCGATGGCGGTCAACTCCTGGGGCTACGACGGGGCGTACATCCTCGCCGGTGGACTCTCCCTCGTAGCGGCGGCCATGGCCATGCTGCTGCGCAATCCCGGGCAGTCGCGGGACACGAGCGCACCCCCCGTTCCACAACCGGCCGGCGGCTGACCGGTCACAGCCAGGAGGCCCGCCCCGCGGCTCGGTCCGAGCCGCGGGGCGGGCCTCCGCTGTGTGCGCCGTACGTTGTGTTCCGTACGGGCTACCGGCGTTCGCGCAGCGAGTGCAGATGCGCGGAGGACTTCTCGGCGAAGAGGATCGAGTCCACCGGCTGGTCGTGCTCCACCTGCCAGTGGTGGTCACGCCGGCCGCCGTGGGTCTTGTTCACCGCCGATATGAAGCGCCTGTAGTCGATGTCACCGTCACCGACGTCCACCATGCGGTAGCCGTCACGGGCGGCGATGTCCTCGACGCCGTCCTTCACATGGAAGAGCGGGTAACGGTGGGGCTGCTTGAGCACATAGCGCAGCGGGTCGAAGGGCGCGGGCTTGCCCTCCGGGGTCTTGCTGAAGCGGAACTGCCCCGCGAACGCCCAGTAGATGTCCATCTCCAGATAGACCAGGCTGGGGTCGGTCTCGGCCAGCAGGACATCGTAGAGCCGGACGTTCGGCTGGTCGGTGGCGAAGGAGAACTCCTCCGCGTGGTTGTGCTGGTAGAACTTCATGCCGCGCCGCTTGGCCGCGGCGCCATACGCGTTGAAGTCCGCGGCGGCCCGCTTCCAGGCGTCCACGGTCGATCCGTAACGGAACGGGCCCGAGGCCGTGCCGATGTGGTCCAGGCCCAGTTCCTGGGCGTCGTCCAGGACCTTGGTGAGGTTCTGGGCGAAGCTGTAGGCGTTGGGGTTGTTGTTGTCGTAGTAATTGACATGGCTGCCGATGCCCTTGAGACCGTGGTCCCTGGCCAGCCGCTTGAGCTGGGGCAGCGTGATCGGGCCCGCGGACCCCTGGGTGTATCCGGCGAACTCGACCTCGTCGTAGCCGAAGCGCTCCAGCTCCTCGAAGACCTTGGCGAAGCCGATCGTGGAGACCTTGTCACGCAGTGAGTAGAGCTGGATGCCGAGCCGGCCGGGGGGCAGGACGGGCTGGCCGTGTCCATGGCCGTGGCCGTTCCCGTTCCCCGTGCCCTGGGCGGCGGCGGGGGTCGCCGAGGCGCCGAGGACGGCGGCGGCGGTCGCGCCCGCGGCGACGCCGAGCATATTGCGTCTGCTCAGCTTCTGCGCGAGCTCTGGGTCGGCTGACTTCTTGCGGCTCATTGCGGAACTCCTTCTTTCAGTGCAGTCCGGCAAGCTGGAGGAGCAGGGATTTGACGTCGGTGGCCGCGACCCGGTCACCGACGGCGCGGGGGGTGGAGCACAGGATGAGCGGACCTTCGTCGTCGCTCCGCGGCAGCCGGCCGTGGCTGCCGCGGATGGGCGAGGCGTCCAGCGGGACGACCGCGAGGCGGTAGCGCATGCCGAGCTTCTTGCGGGCGATCGCCTTGGCCGCCTTGAGGCGTACGTACGGATCGAGGGGGTCCATGAACAGCTCGACGGGGTCATAGCCCGGTTTGCGGTGGATCTCGACCAGCTGGGCGAAGTCGGGGGCCCGGTCGTCGTCGAGCCAGTAGTAGTACGTGAACCACGCGTCGGGCTCGGCGACGGCCACCAGCTCACCCGAGCGGGGGTGGTCCAGACCGTGTGCCTTCTTGCCCTCGTCGTCCAGGAGTTCGTCGATCCCGGGGAGATCTTTCAGTGCCTCGCGCGTGGCGTCAAGGTCCTCGGGGCGGCGGACGTAGACATGGGCGAGCTGGTGGTCCGAGACGGCGAAGGCACGGGAGGCCATCGGGTCGAGATACTCCATGCCGTCCTGGGTGTGCACCTCAAGCAGTCCGGCCCTGCGCAGCGCCCGGTTGATGTCGACGGGCCGCGAGACGCGGGTGATGCCGTACTCGGAGAGCGCGACGACCGTACGGCCCTCCGACCTGGCGTCGTCCAGCAGCGGGGCCATGGCGGCGTCGAGCTCGGTGGCCGCCCGGTGCGAGCGCGGGTCGTCGGGGCCGTAGCGCTGGAGGTCGTAGTCGAGATGCGGCAGATAGCAGAGCGCCAGATCGGGCCGCCGGGTACGGACGATATGGCGGGTGGCGTCCACGATCCACTGCGAGGAGACGAGGTCGGCGCCGGGACCCCAGAAGTGGAAGAGGGGGAACGTGCCGAGTTTCTCGGTGAGTTCGTCGTGCAGCGCGGGCGGACGGGTGTAACAGTCGGGTTCCTTGCGGCCGTCCGCGTAGTAGACGGGGCGTGGGGTGACCGTGTAGTCGGTGTCCGCGCCCATCGCGTACCACCAGCAGATGTTGGCGACCGTATAGCCGGGGTGCGCGCGGCGGGCGGCGTCCCAGAGCTTGTCGCCGGAGACGAGGCCGTTGTGCTGGCGCCACAGCAGCACATCGCCGAGCTCCCGGAAATACCAGCCGTTGCCGACGATGCCGTGCTCGGCGGGGAGCGTACCGGTGAGGAAGGTGGACTGCGCGCTACAGGTGACGGCGGGCAGCACCGTGGAGAGCGGGGCCTGCGAACCGGACGCCGCCAGCTTCCGCAGATTCGGCATATGGGCGAGCAGCTGGGGTGTGAGCCCGACGACATCGAGCACCAGCAGCGGGGTAGGCGCCGGGGTCCCGGCCGGGGTCTCGGTCATGGCAGCTCCTTCAGCCCGAGGTCGGTCAACAGGTCGCGCGCCAGGGCGAGTTCGGCGGCGATCCCGTCGGCGAGCTGGCCGCGCGAGCGGGGGCGCAGCTCCGGCGGGAGCGCCTGCCAGGTGTAGGTCTCGACCTCCAGATGGCGGGTGCGCGGGTGCGGTCCGCCGACGAGCCGGGCCAGGGTGTCCCGGAGCACCGGGAGGGTGGAGGTGAGCGGCGGGGCGGGCGGCGCGTGCAGCGGGACATGGAAGTGCGAGCGCCAGGGGGCTCCGTCGGGCAGCACATCGCCGGCCAGCGCCTCGTCCAGATCGTCCGTGCCACGCAGCCCGGCAGCGGTGCGGGTACGGGTCTGGTGCAGGAAGCGGGGCTCGGCGAAGGAGGCGAGCGCGTCCCGTACCTCCGGCAGATGCGGGTGCTCGGCGTGCAGGGCGGCGGAGAGCTGGGCCTTGGGGATGGAGATGTGCGCGGCCTCCAGGGCACCGAGCGCGCCGGCCGGGTCCTCGAAGGAGGTGGCGAGATGGCAGGTGTCGATACAGATGCCGATCCGCTCACTGGCGATGTCGGTGAGCGGGCCGATCGCGTCGGCGGTGGTCTCGACGGTGCAGCCGGGCTCCGGTTCCAGCGCGATCCTGATGGACTTGCCGGTCAGCTCCTCCAGTGCGTCCAGCCGCTCGGCGAGCGAGGACAGCGCCTGGTGCGCGGTGCGGGCCGCGGCGGTGTCCCAGGGGGTGCGCCAGGCGAGCGGGAGGGTGGAGACGGAGCCCTCGGTGACATCGTCGGGCAGCAGCGCGGCCAGCAGCCGGGCCAGATCGCTGGTGTGGGCGAGCCGTTCGGGGTCGGTCCAGTCCGGCTTGTAGACACGGTACTTGACCTCTTCGGCGCCGAAGCCCTCGTACGGGAAGCCGTTGAGCGTGACGACCTCCAGACCGCGCCGGTCCAGCTCCGCGCGCAGCCCGCGCAGTACCGCCGGGTCGTTGATCAGGGCCTGGGCGGCGTCCTTGGCGAGCCAGAGGCCGATGCCGAGGCGGTCCCGGCCGAGGCGTCTGCGTACCGGCTCGCAGTGGTCGCGCAGTTGGGCCAGTACGCCGTCGAGGTTCTCGGCGGGGTGGACGTTGGTGCAGTACGAGAGGTGGACGGTGGAGCCGTCGGGGTGGCGGAAGCGCATGGACTCACTCCCCTCCGCGCAGAACGGAGTTGCCCTCGTGCAGGGCCTCCGGCGTGGGGACGTCCAGCTGGAGCCGGCCGCTGAGCCCGTAGAAGGCGACCGGGTTGCGCCACAGGACCTGATCGACGTCGTCCGCGCTGAACCCGGCGGCGAGCATCGCGTCACCGACCTTGCGGGTCTTGAGCGGGTCGCTGTTGCCCCAGTCCGCCGCCGAGTTGACGAGGACCTTCTCGGTGCCGTGCTCCTTGAGGACGGCGACCATCCGGTCCTCGTCCATCTTGGTGTCCGGATAGATCGAGAAGCCGAGCCAGCTTCCGCTCCGTGCCGCGTCCTTGACCGTCGTCTCGTTGAGGTGGTCGAGCAGCACCCGGTCCGGGGCGAGCGCGGACTCCCGTACGACGTCGATGGTGCGGCGCAGCCCGGACAGCTTGTCGCGGTGCGGGGTGTGCACGAGCGCGGGCAGCCCGTGGTCGGCGGCGAGTTGCAGCTGCGCCGCCAGGGCGGTGTCCTCGGCCGGGGTCATCGAGTCGTAACCGATCTCGCCGACGGCGACGACACCGTCCTTGACCAGATAGCGCGGCAGTTCACCGAGGACGGGGGTGCAGCGCGGGTCGTTCGCCTCCTTGGGGTTGAGGGCGAGCGTGCAGTGGTGGGCGATGCCGTACTGGGCGGCGCGGAACGGCTCCCAGCCGAGGAGCGCGTCGAAGTAGTCGAAGAAGCTCTCGGGTGAGGTGCGGGGCTGGCCGAGCCAGAAGGACGGCTCGACCAGGGCGCGGACGCCGGAGTCGTACATCGCCCGGTAGTCGTCCGTGGTGCGGGAGGTCATATGGATGTGGGGGTCGAAGATGCGCATCAGGACTCCTCGCCGGTCAGGGTCAACGCACGGTGCAGGTCGGCGGGTACGGGACGGCCGGCGGCGGTGCGCTCTGCCGCGAAGTCGGCGAGCATCCTGGCCAGTTCGGTGTCTCCGTGGGCACGCCTCTCCAGGCCGTCGACGGCGTCGACCGGCACACCGGTGAAGAGGCACTTGAGGACGGCGTGCCGCCAGGCGTGGGGGTCGAGATGGGCGGCGGCGTACGGACCGACGGCGGCGGCGACCAGCCGGGTGTCGTTGGTCCGCAGGGCGTCCTCGACCAGCGGCAGCGCGCCCGGTCCCGTGACGCGGTGGGGCAGGGCGAGCAGGACGGCGCGCCGCTCGGCGGCGGTGCCCCGCTGGTAGAGCCGGGTCAGGGTGGCGAGCCCGGCGCCGGCCTGCTGGAGCAGGAGGGTACGTACGGCGTCGGCGTGCTCCTGGCCGCAGTGCCGGCCGACGGCGGCGAACCGCAACTCCCATGGGGAGGCGGCAACGTTGTCGTCGTCATGGGCGGCGGTGGCCTCGGCGAGGGCGTCGTCGAGCCAGGCTCCGGCGGGCGCGTCGAGTCCGCGGAGCAGTTCCTCGCGGGTCGGGGTCATCACGACACCCCCTGGGCGCGGAGGAAGTCCAGTGAGGTACGGGCCAGTTCGGGCCCGGCGTGCGAGTGGCGGGGCAGCTCCACGACGGTCAGGCCCTCGTACCCGGTCGCGGCCAGTGCGGCGAGCACGGGCGGGAAGTCGATCTCGCCGTCCCCGAACGGGAGGTGTTCATGGACACCGCGCCGCATGTCCTCGATCTGCACATGTCGCAGCCAGGGAGCGGCGTCCCGGACGCAGTCGGCGGGCGACTCGGGCTCCAGGCACTGGCAGTGGCCGATGTCGAGGGTGAGCCCGAGCTGATCCGGGTCGCCGAGGAGATGTCTGAGCCGGTGGAAGCCGGCGATGTCCGAGACCAGATGGCCGGGCTCGGGCTCGACGGCGAGGGGGATGTCGGCGGCCTCCGCCGCGTCGAGGACCGGGCCCATCGACTCTTCGAGCCGCTTCCAGGCGGTGTCGGTGTCCGTGAGTCCCGGGACGATGCCGCTGAAGCAGTGGACGGCGTGCGCCCCGAGGTCGGCGGCGACCCGAACGGCCTTGACCAGCAGCCGGGTTCGGGCGGCGCGGTCGTCGGGGTCCGGGTCGAGCAGCGTGGGTCCGTGTTTGCGGCGCGGGTCGAGTACGTAACGGGCACCGGTCTCGACGGTGACTCCGAGGCCCAGTTCCGCCAGCCGCCGGGCGACCCGCTGGGTACGGGCGGTGAGATCGGCGGCCATGGGGTCGAGATGCATATGGTCGAGGGTGAGCCCGACGCCGTCGTAGCCGAGATCGGCGAGCAGCCCGAGAGCGTCGTCGAGGCGCAGATCGGTGAGCCCGTTGGTGCCGTAACCGAATCGCAGACTCATGTGGGGCTCACTTTCCGTGCGAACGTACGGGCCAGCGGTACGAGCCCCATGACACCGAGCGCGACCCCGACGGCGCCGCCGCGCGCGGCCAGCGCGGCCTGGAGCGGGATCATCGCCCGGATACCACCACCGACGGCGCGCTGGGTGAGCGGCGGCGACGGATTGAGGGCGGCGTGCAGCAGGGGCCGCCCGGCGGTCCCCGCGTAGACGAGAGCGAGCGCCCCGGCGAGGGCGGGGCCGGCCTGTTGGGCTGTCCGCCGCCCCCCGCCGGTGGCACGACGCGGGGCGTCGCTCACACCACCGCGCGACACGCCCCCGGCCGCGGCTCCCAGCACGCCGGTGGCCACGAGCGCGGCGAGCGGCGCGGCCGTCGAACCGCCCTGCGCCTCGCGGCGCGAGACGGTGGTGACGGCGACGGTATGCGCGCCGAGGAGCGTGGCCGAGGGCAGCGCGGCACGCAGACCGGCCCAGGGGCCGGTACCGCGCACGGCGCCCTTGCCCGCGGCCGGCGAGTATCCGCCGGTGCGGGGCGACGCGGGCAGGCGACCGCCAGGCGTCGCCGACGACGGGGTGTACGCGGGCCCCCGGCCCGGCCCCGTCGCACGGCCGCCCGTACCGGGAGACGTGCGCCCCGTGACGCCGTCGGCGGAGCCCAGAGGCACGGGATTCGCGGCATGGGGCTTCGGCAGCCCGGGGGTACGCGGCGTCCCGGACGCGGCGCGATCGCCCGCGCCAAGGGTCGGCGAACGCCCCTCCGTACGAGGCGACGTGTGCCCGGCGGCACCGCGGCCCCCGCCGTCGCTGCCGCCCGCCGTCGCCGTCGCGCCCAGCAGCAGGTCCAGCGCCCTGGCCGCGCCCATCGCCGCCGGGCCCGCCGCCGTGTGTTTCAGGCGGAGGTCGTACGACCAGACGGTGGCCGCCAGGGCCGTGCCCACCGCCAGGGCCGGCCGGCCCGCGCGGGCCGCGAGGGCGAGGCCGGCGGCCGTCAGGGCGCCCGCCGCCGCGAGGGCGGCAGGCGGGGAGATCCGGCCCGACGGGATCGGACGGTGCGGGCGGTCGATCGCGTCCTCCTCACGGTCCGCCCAGTCGTTGAGCGCCATGCCCGCCTCGTACAGGCAGAGCGAGGCGCCCACGGCGAGCGCGGTCCTGCGGTTGGGGCGCACACCGAGGGCCGCGGCCCCGGCCAGCGCGTCGCCGGGGACCGTGAACAGGGCCGAGACACGGAGCAGTTCGGCCCAGGCCCGCATCCGTCCGCGCAGGCTCACCTGGTCTCCTTCAGCCGCTCGGCGAAGGCGAGCAACTCGTCGAACTGTTCGGCGAGCGCGGCGGGGCCGCCGTCCGGATCCTTGAAGTAGAAGCCGAGTCCGGGCAGGGGCCCGCTCAGCCCGGCCTCGTGCGCGCGGGCCACCAGCCGGGCCAGGTCGAGTACGAGCGGCGCGGCCAGCGCCGAGTCGCACCCCTGCCAGATGGTCTGGAGGATCATCCGCGAGCCGAGGAAACCGTCGAACGCGATGTGGTCCCAGGCGGTCTTCCAGTCGCCGAGCGCCGGGACGTCGTCGATATGCACCTCGCCCTCGGGGGCCGTGCCGAGGGTGTCGGCCAGTACGCGTTCCTTGCCCGCGTTCTTGGCCGCCGCCGCGGCCGGGTCGGCCAGCGCCGCTCCGTCCCCGCCGCCCAGCAGGTTCGTGCCGGACCAGGCCCGTACGGTCAGGGCGCGCTGGACGAACATGGGGGCGAGCACGGAACGGAGCAGCGTCTGGCCTGTCTTGCCGTCGCGGCCGGCGTGGGGAAGTCCGCCGGCCTCGGCGGCCGCCGTGAGGGCTTCGGTGCGCAGCCCGGTGGAGGGCGTGAAGTTGACGTACGAGCAGCCGGCCCGGATCGCGGCCGCCGCGTAGAGCGAGCTGGCGGGGAGCCGTGGATCGTCCGGTGCGGGCTGGGGTTCGGTGGAGGAGACATTGACGACGACGGTGCGGGCGACGCCGGTGCGGCGCGCGAAGTCCCCGAGGTCGTCGGCGAACGAGGCGATGAGCTCCTCGTCGCTCCTGGTGTCGCCCGGCTGCGGGCCGCCGGCCCGTATCTCCCGGTCGGCGGCGGTCAGTTCGGCGTGGATCGCGGCGGGCAGTCCGTGCGGCAGCACACCCGCCGCGGTCAGCGCCTCGGCGCGTTTGGGCAGCGGACAGCTCGCCGTGTCGTGTCCGCCGAAGACGAGCGAGGAGAGTGCGGGGAGGCCCGTGTCCGCGAAGGGCGGGGTCTCGGTGACCATGCCCGTCGCGGGATGGAGCCCGGCGGTGACCGCCGCGCATCCCGCGACGGCCGTCGTCGCGACGGAGCCGCGCGCTCCGACGAACCAGACTCCGGTGCGTCCTGCAGTCGATTCCGTACGGGTCGTCGTCGCGGAACTGGTCGTCGTCACGGGGCTGCCTCCCTGCCGGTGGTGTGGTGGTTGGTGGACGGCGGGCGGGGGGTACGGCGCCTCCCCGCCCGCCGCCGGCTGACGGGCCGCCCCGTCCCAGAGGCCTCGGGCTACGAGAGGTCTCTAGGCGGAGGGCAGCTCCTTGAGCTGGATGTCCCGGAAGGACACCTGGTCGTCGGCCCCGTGGTTCTGGAGGCCGATGTAGCCGTTCTTGAGACTGCGCTCCGGATCGGTGTTGGTGAAGTCGTTGATCTTCACGCCGTTGAGGAAGATCTGCAGACGCTCACCCTGGACCTTGATCTCGTAGTTGTTCCACTGGCCCGGGGGTCGCAGGACCTGGTCCCTGGCCTTGATGTCGGCCGACTTGAAGCCGTAGACGGCTCCGGTGGTGCGGTCGGCCGCGTCCGTGGCGTCGATCTGGATCTCGTACCCCTTGTTGACCGCGGACCACGGGTCGTCGGAGGCCGGGAAGCCCACGAAGACACCGGAGTTGTCGTCCCCGTCCATCTTCCAGTCCAGCTTCAGGGAGTAGGACTTCAGCTCCTTGGCCTGGTACCACAGCAGACCCATGCCGCCCTCGGTGCGCAGTTCGCCGTCCACGACGTTGAACTTGCCCGGTCCGGCCTGCTTCCAGCCCTCCAGCGTCTTGCCGTTGAAGAGATCCCGGTAGCCGGTCTTCGGCTTGCAGTCCGCCGTCACCTGGCCGGCCGCGTACCGCAGTCCGCCGAGCAGGTGCTGCTTGAAGGCGTCGTCCGCGTACGACTCCTTGGTGTGGCCGCCGCCGGTGTAGAAGGAACGGCCGCCCTCGTACGTCTGGCACCAGGCGATCGGGTGATCGCCCTTCATGTTGCCGCCCTGGTAGGTGGTCTCGTCCAGGGTGGCGAGGACGCGGGCCTGATCCCGGGGGTTGGTGCGGTAGTTGTACCACTCGTCGGTGCGCTGCCACTCGTCGCCCAGGTGGGCGGTCGACGGGTGGTCGTGGTCCTCGACACGTACGGTGGCCGGCTGGATCTGCGGGTGGGAGTCGAAGTAGGCCCCCACCAGGCCGCCGTAGAAGCCCCAGTCGTACTCGGTGTCGGCCGCGGCGTGCACGCCCATGTAGCCGCCGCCGGTGGCGACATAGTTCTCGAACGCCTTCTGCTGGTCGGCGTTGAGGACGTCACCGGTGGTGGAGAGGAAGACCACCGCGTCGTAGCGGGCCAGGTTGTTGGTGGTGAACTGGCCGGCCTCCTCGGTGGCGTCGACGGTGATCCCGGTGGTCTTGCCCAGCTCCTTGAGCGCGGCGATGCCCGCGGGGATCGAGTCGTGGCGGAAGCCGCCGGTCTTGGAGAAGACCAGGACCCGCTTCTCGGTCCTGCCGGGCACGGCCGTGGAGAGCTGGAAGTCGTCCAGGTCGAACAGCGCTCCGGCGCCGCCCTTGAAGACCAGGAACAGTTCGGTGGTCTGCTTCGGTACGGAACGCAGCGGTACGTCGATGTCCTGGAAGGTCTCCCAGCCGCCGGTGACCGGGATCGGCGCGGAGCCGAGCAGGTTGCCGTTGGCCGAGCCCGTACGTACCTCCAGGAATCCGCCGGCGCCGCCGGAGGAGATCCGGGCGGTGAGCGTCTTGGACCCGGTCAGGTTGTACGGCTTGAAGGAGATCCAGTCGCCGTTGTCGATGTCGCCGACGGTCTTGCCGCCGTTGGCCGGTGCCTTGTCGTAGATCTTGATGCCGGAGGAGTCGCTGAAGTGCTCGGCCTGCCGGTGGCGCGGCTGGAGCTGCGCCTGGGCGTGCGTGGTGAGCGCCGCCTGGCCGCCGCCTCCGCCGTCGGTGTACTCGGCGTCGATCACACCGAAGATATTGGCGTTGGGGTCGTGCTCGGTGTCGGCGGGCGCGGTGATGGTGCCCTCACAGCCGTTGGCCGAGGTGATCGGGTGGCCATGGCTGTCGTGGCCGAGGATATAGCGGACGGTGATCTTGGAGCAGTCGATCGTCCCGTCCTCCGGGTCGGTGACCTTCACCTTGAAGGGGATGGTGTCCCCGAAGTTGAAGAGGTGCCCGTCGTTGGGGAGTTCGAGCGTCACCTTGGGCGCGGTGTTGCCGACGACGATCCGTACGGACGCGGTCGCGGTGCGCTCGGTCGGGTCGGTGACGGTGAGCCGCGCGGTGTACGTGCCGTTCTTCTTGTACGTGTACGAGGGGTTGGTCTCGGTCGAGGTGCCGCCGTCGCCGAAGTCCCACGCGTAGGTGAGGGCGTCGCCGTCGGGGTCCTGGGTGCCCGCGGAGGAGAAGGAGACCTTCAGCGGGGACTTGCCGGACGTCTTGGTGGCGGCGGCCTCGGCGATCGGTGACTTGCCGTCGGTGGAGTTCTCGATGCGGTAGAGCGCGGAGTGCTCGTCACCGCCGAACCAGGACAGGCCGTAGTCGAGTACGTAGAGCGCGCCGTCGGGGCCGAACTCCATGTCCATGGGCTGGGTGCCGGACCACGGGAACGGGTTGATCTTGTTGACGGTGCCGTCCTCGCCCTGCTCGATCCGCTTGATCCACTGGCGGCCGAACTCACCGGCGAAGAAGTCCCCGTCGTACTCCTCGGGGAACTTGACCGGGGAGTCGAGCTCGGCGTCGTAGCGGTAGACCGGTCCCGCCATCGGGGACTCGGAGCCGCTGCCGAACTCGGGCACGCTGCCGCCGTCGTACGGGATCCAGGCCGGCTGGGCCGGCGGGAGGTCCGTCAGACCCGTGTTGTGCGGCGAGGTGTTCTTGGGAGCGTCGCAGTCGAAGGCCGCGCCGGACGCCTTGGTGGCGAAGTCGTAGTCGATGAACGGGTCGTTGTCACCCGTGCAGTACGGCCAGCCGAAGTTGCCCGCCTCGGTGACCCGGGCGAATTCGACCGTACCGGACGGACCGCGGGTCGGGGACGCGGCGCCGGCGTCGGGGCCGTAGTCACCGACGTAGACGATGCCCGTCTTCTTGTCGACGGAGATACGGAAGGGGTTGCGGAACCCCATGGCGTAGATCTCGGGCCGGGTCTTCTCGGTGCCCGGGGCGAAGAGGTTGCCCTCGGGGATGGTGTACGAGCCGTCCTCGGCGACCTTGATACGCAGCACCTTGCCGCGCAGGTCATTGGTGTTGCCGGAGGAACGCTGGGCGTCGAACGCCGGGTTGCGGTCGGGCCGCTCGTCGATCGGCGTGTAGCCGTCGGAGGCGAACGGGTTGGTGTCGTCGCCGGTCGACAGATACAGGTTGCCGTCGCCGTCGAAGGCGATGTCGCCGCCCACGTGGCAGCAGAGACCGCGCGAGGCGGTGACGTCGAGGACCTTCTTCTCGCTCGCCTTGTCGAGCGTGCCGTCCTCGTTCAGGGTGAAGCGCGAGAGCCGGTTGATGCCGTCGAAGGGGGCGAAGTCGGCGGCCGTGCCGTTCTCCGGGGCGTCGCCCGCGGGGGTGTCCAGCTTGGGCGCGTAATAGAGGTAGATGGCCCGGTTCTCGGCGAAGTTCGGGTCGACGCCGACGCCCTGGAGACCCTCCTCGTCATGGCTGTAGACATCCAGCGTGCCGGAGACCATGGTGTCGCCGCCGGCGTCGGTGATGCGCAGCGTGCCGTCACGCGAGGTGTGCAGCACCCGCCGGTCGGGCAGCACGGCGAGCGACATGGGCTCGCCGACCGCGTCGGCGCCCTTCGCGAGGGTCACCTGCTGAAAGCTCTCCTCCGCGGCCGGATGGTCCGGGTGGGCGGCGGCGGGTACGGCGCTGAGGCTCGACCCTGCGAGCAGAGCGCCCGTCAGAAGTGCGAGGAAGGTTCTGGCTCGGGGGCGTTTTCTGTGCACGAAAGTCCTCCACAATGGGCTGTTCGTACGTGCGGGTTGCCAAGGGAGCGCGGAGGAGCGCTCTCACCTCCCGGGGGCGGTGCTCGTCCCGCACCGGATCCCCGGGAGAGGTGGCTGCGTCCCCGACGTGCGCCGTCACATCGGAGACCACCTGTGTCCTGTACTTATGCGGTGTACCTATGTCCTGTACATCTCAGTGGACCGTAGCTGTGTTCGTCCGGGACCGAAAGACCTTGCGCAGAGGAGAAGTTGCCTTTTTCCTCGCTCAGGACAAAGCTCTTTCCGGGCAGGCCGGACCGCCCGGCGGCGCTTTCCGCCACCGGGCTGTCCGTCCTCCCCCCGGAGCCCGATCCGGGGAAAGGCCGCTACTCGCCGCCGCCGAAGGCCGCGTCGAAGGACGCGGTCGGCGGGTCGAAGTCGAAGCGCTTCAGGTCCGCGAGGGCCTCGGGGGCGCCGGCCAGCCGGTCCATGCCCGCGTCCTCCCACTCGACCGAGATGGGGCCCTCGTACTGGATCGACCGCAGCATCCGGAAGACGTCCTCCCACGGGACATCGCCATGGCCCGCCGAGACGAAGTCCCAGCCGCGCCGCGGATCGCCCCAGGGCAGATGCGAGCCGAGCCGGCCATTGCGGCCGTCGAGGCGCTTACGGGCCTCCTTGCAGTCGACGTGGTAGATCCGGTCCCGGAAGTCATAGAGGAAGTTGACCGGGTCCAGGTCCTGCCAGACGAAGTGGCTCGGGTCGAAGTTCAGCCCGAAGGCGGGCCGGTGGCCGACCGCCTCCAGCGCCTGGTGCGTGGTCCAGTAGTCGTACGCGATCTCGCCGGGGTGCACCTCGTGGGCGTAGCGCACGCCCTCGGCGTCGAAGACGTCGAGGATCGGGTTCCAGCGCTCCGCGAAGTCCTCGTACCCCCGCTCGATCATGCCGGGCGGCACCGGCGGGAACATCGCCAGCAGATGCCAGATGGACGAGCCGGTGAAGCCGATGACCGTATTGACCCCGAAGGCCGCGGCGGCCCGCGCGGTGTCCTTGATCTCGGCGGCGGCGCGCTGCCTGACGCCCTCGGGGTCGCCGTCGCCGAAGATCCGGGACGGCAGGATGCCCTGGTGGCGTTCGTCGATGATGCTGTCGCAGACGGCCTGGCTCACCAGGTGGTTGGAGATGGCCCAGCACTTGAGCCCGTACTTGTCGAGCAGCTGGTGGCGGCCGTCCAGATAGCCCGGATCCGCGAGTGCTTTGTCGACTTCGAAGTGATCTCCCCAGCAGGCGAGTTCCAGCCCGTCGTAACCGAAGTCACGGGCGAGCCGGCACACCTCCTCCAGCGGCAGATCGGCCCACTGGCCGGTGAACAGTGTGAACGGACGTGGCATTCGGACCTCCTCCTCGATGTGATGTCCTAAGGCTGCGGCACGGGCGTGTACACGGCGTTCTTCGCCGCGCTGTCCTCCACCGCGGCGAGCACCCGCTGCACCTGGAGTCCGTCCGCGAAGGACGGCACCGGATCGGTCCCGGCGGCGACCGCCTCGACCAGATCACGGGCCTGGTGGACGAAGGTGTGCTCGTAGCCGAGCGCGTGGCCGGGCGGCCACCACGCCTCCAGATAGGGATGCTCCTGCTCCGTGACCAGGATCCGGCGGAAGCCGGAGGAGGGAGCGGGTTCGGTGTGGTCGTGGAACGACAGCTCGTTGAGGCGCTCCAGATCGAAGGCGAGCGAGCCGCGCTCCCCGTTGATCTCCAGCTGGAGCGCGTTCTTGCGCCCCGAGGCCATCCGGGTGGCCTCGAAGGAGGCCAGCGCGCCCGAGGCGAGCCGTCCGGTGAACAGCGCCGCGTCGTCCACCGTCACCGGGCCCGTCTCGCTGCCCGCCGTCCCCGAGAGACCGGCGCTCGCCCCGCTGAGTACGGGCCGTTCCTTGACGAAGGTCTCCGCGAGCGCCGAGACGCCGACCAGCCGCTCCCCCGTCAGGAACTGCGCCAGGTCGACGATGTGCGCTCCCAGGTCGCCGAGCGCCCCTGACCCGGCGCGCTCGCGCTTGAGCCGCCAGGTGAGCGGGGCCGCCGGATCGGCCAGCCAGTCCTGGAGATAGGTGACCCGGACATGGCGCAGGGTGCCGAGCCTGCCCTCCGCGATCAGCTGCCGGGCGTACGAGATGGCGGGCACCCTGCGGTAGTTGAAGCCGACCATGGCCAGCTGACCGCGCGACCTGGCGTCTGCCGCGGCCCTGACCATGGCCTCGGCCTCGGCCACCGAGTTGGCGAGGGGCTTCTCGCACAGGACGTGTTTGCCCGCCTCCAGCGCGGCGATGGCGATCTCAGCGTGGCTGTCCCCGGGGGTGCAGATATCCACCACCTGCACGTCGTCGCGCGCGATGAGCCGCCGCCAGTCGGTCTCCGCCGCGGCCCAGCCGTGTCTGTCCGCCGCCGCGCGGACCGCGTCCGCGTCACGGCCGCAGACCGCGGCGAGCACGGGGCGCATCGGCAGGTCGAAGACGTGTCCCGCCGTGCGCCACCCCTGTGAGTGCGCGGCGCCCATGAACGCGTATCCGACCATGCCGATGCCGAGTGTCGGTGGTGCACCGGCTTCCTTCTCCGACGCTTCCCTGGGGGTCATACGGAGTACTCCTCATCTCTCGCTGGTGGGGGCGGCCGTGCCAGGACCGGTCAGCTGAAGCCCTGAGGCAGGTAGTCGTCGACGTTCGTCTTGTCGACCACGGCCGAGAACAGCGTGACCTGCGCCGGGATCTCCAGCCCGGACAAACCGCTGACGCCCTTGCTCTGTCCGAGGGCGCGGGCCAGGTCGATGGCGGACGCGGCCATGATCGGCGGGTAGAGAACGGTGGCCTTGAGCACCCCGTTGTCCGCCTTGATCGCGTCCATCGCGGCCTTGGCGCCGGCCCCGCCGACCATCAGGAAGCCGTCGCGGCCCGCCTGGTCGATGGCGCGCAGGGCGCCCACGCCCTGGTCGTCGTCGTGGTTCCAGAGGGCGTCGAAGCTGGACTGCGCCTGGAGCAGCTGGGCCATCTTGGCCTGGCCGGACTCGACGGTGAAGTCGGCGGCCTGGCGCGCGACCTTCTTGATGTTCGGGTAGTTCTTGAGGGCGTCGTCGAAGCCCTTGGTGCGCTGCTGGGTCAGCTCCAGGCTGTCGGGCCCGGACAGCTCGATGACCTTCGCGTCGGGCTTGTCCTTGAGCTTCTCGCCGATGTAGTTGCCGGCGTTGAGGCCCATGCCGTAGTTGTCGCCGCCGATCCAGCAGCGGTACGCCTGCGGGGAGGCGAAGATCCGGTCCAGGTTGATGACCGGGATCCCGGCGCGCATGGCCTTCAGCCCGACCTGGGTGAGCGCCTTGCCGTCAGCCGGCAGGATGACCAGGACATCGACCTTCTTGTTGATGAGGGTCTCGACCTGGCCGATCTGGGCGGCGGTGTCGTTGGAGCCCTCGGTGATGTCCAGCGTCACGTCGGAGTAGGTCTCCGCCCGCGACTTGGCGTTCTCGTTGATGGCGTTGAGCCAGCCGTGGTCGGCCTGGGGGCCGGCGAAGCCGATGGTGACGGGCTTGCCCGGCTTGTCGGCGGAGGCGGCCTGTTCGTTGGCCGCGGGCTCCTTCTTCGGCGGCTCGTTGCTGGTGCAGGCGGTGAGGAAAGCACCCGCGCCGATGGCTGCGGTGCCGAAGAGCATTCCTCTGCGGCTGGTTTCTGGCATGACGGTTCAACCCTTCAGATAGGGCGGTACGACAGGAAGCGGGTGCGAGACCGGAAGTCAGGACTCGCCGTTGCGCACGGTGCGGCGCTGGACCAGTACGGCGGCGACGATGATCGCGCCCTTGGCGATCTGCTGGACGTCGCTCTGCAGGTTGTTGAGGGCGAAGATGTTGGTGATCGTGGTGAAGACCAGAACACCGAGTACGGAGCCGACGATCGTGCCGCGGCCGCCGCTGAGGAGGGTGCCGCCGATGATCGCCGCGGCGATGGCGTCCAGCTCGTACAGATTCCCGTTGGTGTTCTGTCCCGAGCCGGCCAGGATGATCAGCAGGAACGCCGCGATACCGCAGCAGAGTCCGGAGAGCAGATACAGGTAGAGCCGCTGCCTGCGTACGTCGATACCGGCGAGCCGCGCGGCTTCCGCGTTGCCGCCGACGGCGACGGTGCGCCGGCCGAAGGTCGTACGGTTGAGGATCAGCCAGCCGATGACCGTGACGGCCGCGAAGACCAGCACGAGCGGCGGGATGCCCAGGATGTACGAGTCACGGACCCCGAGATCGAGGACCGAGTCGACGGTGACGATCTGGGTCTTGCCGTCGGTGATCTGGAGGGCCAGACCACGGGCGGAGGCGAGCATCGCGAGGGTGGCGATGAACGGCACCATCCCGCCGTAGGCGATCAGCAGTCCATTGACCAGTCCGCAGGCCAGGCCCACGATCACCGCGGTGAAGAGGATGCCGGCGAAGCCGTATTCCTGGGTGGCCAGGGTGGTCGCCCAGACCGACGCCAGCGCCACTATCGCGCCGACCGACAGATCGATCCCGCCGCTGGTGATCACGAACGTCATACCGACGGTGACGACACCGATGACGGACGCCTGGGTGAGCACCAGCTGGAGGTTGTTGGTGTCCAGGAACTGGTCGGGCTTGGTGATACCGCCGACGATGACCAGTGCGGCGAGCACCCCGAGCAGGGAGAGGTTACGGACATCGAGACGCAGCCCGAGGGCGCGCCAACCGCCCTTCTCCTCTGCGGACTTGGCGGACGTGCGGGTCGTGGCGTGCGGCGTGGGCGGCTCGGGCGTGGCCGCCGCGTCGGGCCCGCCCTGCTGCGCCTCGGAGGCAGGCTGTTTCATGACGTCGGGCTCCCTTCCATCACAAGGTCGAGTACACGGTGCTCGTCGAGCTCCTGGGCGGGCGCCCGGTGGACGACCTGGCCCTCGCGGAGCACCAGCACCCGGTCGGCGAGGCCCAGGACTTCGGGGACCTCGCTGGAGACGAGCAGTACGGCGAGGCCCTCATCGGCCAGCCGGCGGATCACGGCGTACAGCTCGGCGCGGGCGCCGACATCGACTCCGCGCGTCGGCTCGTCGAGCAGCAGCACCCGGCAGCCGCGCAGCAGCCAGCGGGCGAGGACCGCCTTCTGCTGGTTGCCGCCGGAGAGGGTGCGGATGCGGGCGTCCGGGTTGTCGGGACGCAGGGAGAGTTCCCTGGTGGCCGCCCTCGCCGCGGTCCGCTCCGCCGCGTGGTCGAGCCAGCCGCCCCGGGAGAAGCGGGACAGCGAGGACACCGACACATTGCGGGTGACGGATTCGAGCATCAGCAGGCCCTGGGCCTTGCGCTCCTCGGGGGCGAGGCCGAGCCCCGCGCGGACGGCGGCGCGTACGCTGCCGGGCCGCAGCGGGGTGCCGTCGACGAGGACCCGGCCCGCGGTGGCCTTGCGCGCCCCGTAGATCGTCTCCAGGATCTCGGAGCGTCCCGAGCCGACGAGCCCCGCGAGTCCGACGATCTCGCCGGGCCGCAGTTCGAGGTCGACGGGGGCGAACTCGCCTTCCCTGGCCAGCCCTTCGACCTTCAGTACGGGCTCGGGCCGCGCCGCTCCCGCCGTGGCCGGCGCGGGCCGCTCGGGGAAGACGTACTCGACGTTGCGGCCGGTCATCAGCGCGACGACCTCGCGGGTCGGCGTCTCCTTCGCGGGCAGGGCGACGGCCACGGTCCGGCCGTCCTTGATGACGGTGACCCGGTCGCCGATGCGCCGGATCTCCTCCAGCCGGTGGGAGATGTAGATGACGGCCACGCCGTCGGCGGTGAGGGTGGCGACGATACGGAAGAGGTTGTCGACCTCGTCGGGGTCGAGGGCCGCGGACGGCTCGTCCATCACGATGAGCCGTACGTCGTGCGAGAGGGCGCGGGCCATCGACACGATCTGCTGCTGGGCGGCGGAGAGCGAGCCGACGGTCCGGTGCGCCTGGATCTCGGGGTGGCCGAGCCGCTTGAGCAGCGCGGTCGCGCGGGTCCTCGCCTCCCGGCCCCTGACCACGAATCCCGCGGTGGTGGGCTCGTGGCCGAGGAAGATGTTCTCGGCGACCGTCAGCCCCTCGACCAGGTCGAGTTCCTGGTAAATGGTCGCGATACCGAGCCGCATGGCGGCGATGGGCGATTTCAGTGTGACGGCCTCGCCGCGCCAGGTGATCACACCGCCGTCGGGCTGGTGTGCCCCTGCGAGCACCTTGATGAGGGTGGACTTGCCGGCGCCGTTCTGGCCGAGCAGGCAGTGGACCTCGCCCGCCTCGACCTCCAGGTCCACACCGTCGAGGGCGCGGACACCGGGGAACAGCTTGGTGATGCCGGACATGGTGAGCAGAAGTTCTTCGGGTGGTGCGGGTGTGGGTGCCATGGCGTATCCCCTCGGCGGATGCGGCCGTAGAGCGGGCAGGGCGGAACCAGGTGCGGCGGAGCGGTGCTGGTACGTGGTACGGATACGGCTCGTGCGGCTGACGCGGCTCGTGCGTACTGCTGTGATGACGGGTGGTGCGGCTCGTGCGATGCGCGGTGTGACGGTGTGCGGTGTGCGTGGTGCGGTGTAACAGTGTGCGTGTGACAGTGCGTGATGTGACGGTGTGCGAGGTGCGAGGTGCGGTGTGCGTGGTGCGGTGTGACGGTGTGCTGTTGTCGCGGATGGAGCGGTGGTGTCGCGTTGGTGTCCGGTGGTGCGCTGCCGGCCCGGACGGGCGTCAGGCCGGCGAGAACAGGTGGTCGCTGATGAGCCGGGCCGCGCCGGTGACTCCGGCGGTCGGGCCCAACTCTCCCAGGACTATGGGGAGATTGCCGGTGGCCAGCGGCAGGGACTGCCGGTAGACCTGGGTACGTACGCTGGCCAGCAGCGTGTGACCGAGTCCGGTCACCCCGCCGCCGATCACCACGAGGCCCGGGTTAAAGAAGCTGACGAGCCCGGCGATGACCTGGCCGACGCGGTTGCCGCCGGCCCGGATGAGATCGAGTGCGGCGGGGTCACCGGCGGCAGCGGCGGCGGCGACGTCCACGGCGGAGAGCCGGTCCGCGGCCTCCAGCCGGGCGGCCAGCTCGGGCGAGCGGCCGGAGCGCGCGGCTTCCTCGGCGTCCCGGGCGAGGGCGGCGCCGCTGAAGTAGGCCTCCAGACAACCCTTGTTGCCGCAGGCGCAGGCGCGGCCGTCCGACTCGACCTGGATATGGCCGATGTCGCCGGCGCTGCCGGTCGTACCGCGGTAGACCTCACCGCCGACGACGATCCCGCAGCCGATACCGGTACCGATCTTGACGCAGAGGAAGTCACCGACCGAGCGTGCGACGCCCGCGTGCTGCTCCCCCATCGCCATCAGGTTCACATCGTTGTCGACCATGACCGGACAGCCGAGTTCCTGGCTCAGCGCCTCCCGTACGGGGAAGCCGTCCCAGCCCGGCATGATCGGCGGCGCGACCGGGACGCCCTCGGGGAAACGGACGGGTCCCGGTACGCCGATCCCGGCGCCGTCGAACTCGTCGGCGAGCCCGGAGACCTTGAGCTTCGCCGCCATGACGAGCACCTGCTCGAAGACGGCGACGGGGCCCTCGCGGACGTCCATGGGGTGGTTGAGATGTCCCAGCACCTCCAGCTCCGCGTTGGTCACCGCGACATCGATGGAGGTGGCGCCTATATCGACACCGAGGAAGCGCAGCGCGGGCGCCAGCCGGATGTTGTGGGAGCGCCGGCCGCCGCGCGAGGCGGCGAGTCCGTCGGCGACCACCAGGCCGGTCTCCAGCAGCCGGTCCACCTCGACGGCGAGCTTGGAGCGCGAGAGATCGACCTGGTCACCCAGTTGCGCACGGGAGTTGGGACCACCGTCGCGCAACAGCCTGAGCAGTCGCGCCTGATGCGCGTTCGCGGGTCGTGCGGTCATACGTCTCACGCGCCCCTCCCCGCCTTCTCGGCCTATGCGTCGGGCTTTCGAGGGAACGTAGCAGCGCTTGCCCGCAGGGGGAAGAAGTTGAGCGTGAATCAGTCCCAACTTTCTCCACACCGAGGACAAAGCCGTTTCGAGGCGTCGTTTTCGCGGCCCTTCGCACCTGCTTTTCGCTTGAGCGGGGAATGCCCGGAAAGAGGAGGTTCAGGACTCCTGGCGGTGGTGGTACGTGTTGCGCGTGTGCTCCGTGTGCGCCTTCATCACTTCCGTCGCGCGCCGTTCGTCGCGCGTAGAAATCGCGGCGATGAGTTCACGGTGCTCGATCCAGGACTGCTTGCCGCGCTGCCGGGCGACCGGCGTGTAGTACCAGCGCACCCGGCGGTCCACCTGCGCGGCCAGCTCGGCCAGTACGACATTGCCCGCCAGCTCCATGACCTTGGCATGGAAGGCGGCATTGGTGGCGACGGTCAGATCCCTGTCGTCGTCGGCCACGGACTGCTCACCCTTGGCGCACAGTGCCTCCAGCTCGGCGATCCCCGCCGCGCCGGAGTTGGCCGCGGCCAGCCGGGCGGCCTCCGCCTCCAGGAGCGTACGGACCGACAGCAGCTGGTCCGCCTCGTCCTCCGTCGGCTCATGGACGAAGGCGCCCTGCGCCGGGCGCAGATCGACCCAGCCCTCGGTGTTGAGGCGCTGGAGGGCCTCACGCACCGGCTGCCTGGACACCCCCAGATGACGCGCGAGTTCGCTCTCGACGAGGTGCTGACCGGGCTGGAGCGCCCGGGTCGTGATCAGTTCGAGCAGAGCCTCGTACACACGTTCACGCAGTGGTCCCGGTCGTTCGAGTTTAGGCACGGCACCTTGCGCCAACTTCGCGGACAACATCGTGTCCCCCTCCTGGCCGGCAGTGTCATTGACTGTAGCGATGGACCGATGTCACCAGGGGTGATGAACATCAAGACATTGGCTATCGTCTACAGTCTACCGAGAACAGCGGGATTCATGGGCAACGGATGACCTGACCCGCGTAGGAGAGGTTCCCCCCGAAGCCGAAGAGCAGCGCCGGCGCACCCGACGGAATCTCTCCGCGGTCCACGAGTTTGGACAGCGCCATCGGAATGGACGCCGCGGACGTATTACCGGAATCCACCACATCACGGGCGATGACCGCGTTGACCGCGCCGATCTTCTGGGCAACGGGCTCGATGATCCGCAGATTCGCCTGGTGCAGCACGACCGCGGCCAGTTCCTCGGGGGTGACACCCGCCCGTTCACAGACCTTGCGGGCGATCGGCGGCAGCTGGGTGGTCGCCCAGCGGTAGACGGACTGCCCCTCCTGGGCGAAGACCGGCGGACTGCCCTCGATCCGTACCGCGTGGCCCATCTCCGGCACCGAGCCCCAGAGCACCGGACCGATCCCCGGCTCCTCGTCGGCGCCGGCCGCCACGACGACCGCCGCGCCCGCGCCGTCCCCGACCAGTACGCAGGTCGAGCGATCGGTCCAGTCGGTGATCGCGGTCATCTTGTCCGCCCCGATCACCAGGACACGGGACGCGGAGCCCGCCCGTACGGCGTGGTCGGCGGTGGCGAGGGCGTGGGTGAAGCCCGCGCAGACGACATTGAGGTCCATGACGGCGGGCGAGCCCATGGAGAGCCGGGCGGCGACCCTGGCCGCGGTGTTCGGGGAGCGGTCGATCGCGGTGGAGGTGGCGACCAGCACCAGATCGATGTCCGCCGGGGTGAGCCCGGCGGACGCCAGGGCCTTGGCGCCCGCGTGCGCCGCCAGCTCGTCCACCGGCTCGTCGGGCCCCGCCATATGACGGGTTTTGATCCCCACCCGGCTGCTGATCCACGCGTCATTGGTGTCGACCATGGCCGCCAGGTCGTGATTGGTGAGCACCTTGGCGGGCTGGTAGTGCCCGAGCGCGGCGATACGAGTGCCGGTCATGCCCGGGACCCCCTCTGGTTCGACGTCAGGAGTGCTCCAGTCTTGTCAGCGACTCACCGGTAGGGGTGCAGGTGAACCAACAGGATTCAGCCGCGCCGCTTGGAGACTCCATATCATCCGGTGAAAAGCTGGGCCGCCTTCAGTACCAGCTCGTACACACCGTACGCGAGGGGGATCCCGACCCAAAGCCAGGCGAAAATGATCAGACCGGTACGCCGGGACTCAGCCGGTGCGGTGCTGTTCGCTGGTGACGCGGTCATCGGCGGCCTCCCTGGGGGCGGGGACGTGGTGGCGGGGGTGGACGGGCCTGACGAGTTCATTGGCGACGAAGCCGATGACCAGCAGCCCGATCATGATGGTGAACGAGAGACCGTA
Organism: Streptomyces scopuliridis; assembly: GCF_042790125.1. GTDB lineage: Bacteria > Actinomycetota > Actinomycetes > Streptomycetales > Streptomycetaceae > Streptomyces > Streptomyces scopuliridis_A. Next base: position 240,075 of record NZ_JBHTZS010000001.1, on the reverse strand, counting down.
CAGTCCCGAGCCGCTCCGGCCCGCCTCTTCCTGGCTGTCCGCGACCCAGTTGACGATCAGCGGGCCGAGCACACCGGCGGTGGACCAGGCGGTGAGCAGCCGGCCGTGGATGGCACCCACCTGGTAGGTGCCGAAGAGATCCTTGAGATAGGCGGGGACCGTGGCGAAGCCGCCTCCGTAGAAGGAGAGGATCACCAGCGCGCAGAGGACGAACAGCGGCTTGGAGGAGTCGCCGAACTGTGAGATCAGCAGATACATCAGCGCACCGACGCCGAGATAGACGCGGTACATGTTCTTGCGGCCGATCAGGTCCGAGGTGGAGGACCAGCCGATCCGGCCCGCCATGTTGGCGGCGGAGAGCAGCGCCACGAAGCCGGCCGCGGCCGAGACGCTGACGGGCGCGTCGGTCTCCGCGAAGAAGTCGGTGATCATCGGGGCGGCCTTCTCCAGGATCCCGATCCCCGCGGTGACATTCATGCACAGGACGACCCACAGGCACCAGAACTGCGGCGTGCGCACGGCGGACTTGGCGGACACCTGCGCGGTGGAGATCAGCGCGCCCGCCGCCGGCTTCGCGGCACCGGAGGCCGGCCCCGGCCCGTCGTCCCCGCCCTGCCGGTAGCCGGCCGGGGGTACGCGGACGAGCAGGACCCCGAGGGTCATGAACGCCGCGTACACCAGCCCGTGCACCAGGAAGGCGAGCGCGATCCCCTCACTCCCCGTGCCGAACGAGTCCAGCATCTGCGCGGACCACGGCGAGGCGATGAGCGCGCCGCCGCCGAAGCCCATGATGGCGATGCCGGTGGCCATGCCGGGCCGGTCGGGGAACCACTTGATCAGGGTGGAGACGGGCGAGATGTAGCCGATGCCCAGGCCGATACCGCCGACGAAGCCATAGCCGAAGACGATCAGCCAGTACTGCTCGGTGGCGGCGCCGAGAGCGGCGAGCAGGAACCCCGAGGAGAAACAGCAGAGGGCGACCGTCATCGCCCAGCGTGGGCCCTTGCGTTCGACGAGGGTGCCGCCGAAGGCCGCGGACAGGCCGAGCATGACGATGCCCAGCTGGAAGGGGAGGGCGCTGGCGGTGCCGGAGAGACCGAGTGCCGATTCGAGCGGCGGTTTGAACACGCTCCAGGCATAGGCCTGGCCGATCGACAGATGCACCGACAGCGCGGCGGGGGGCACCAGCCAGCGGCTCCAGCCGGCGGGCGCGAGTGGTGGCGTCATGGTCGCGACTCTAAGAAGCGATCAACCGGCTTGGGAAGATCCTTAGCCGAGTTTGCCGACTGCATACCTTTCCGGAGCCTTGCCGACCAGAACTCCATACTGTAGACAATATATTGCCAATACGGAGCGTGATCAACAGCATCACGAACAGAAAGCGGAGTGTGACCCTTCCCTCGGTCTCCCTCAAACCGAATGGAGAGCCCCACAGTGAAAGTCGCAGTTGTCGGCGCCGGAGCGATCGGCGCCTACGTCGGAGCCGCTCTCGACCGAGCGGGCGCCGACGTCCATCTCATCGCCCGCGGACCGCACTTGGCGGCCATGCGGGAGCACGGAGTCCGGGTGCTCAGCCCGCGCGGTGATTTCACCGCCCGGGTGCACGCCACCGACCGGCCGGAGGACATCGGTCCGGTCGACTATGTCTTCCTCGGGCTGAAGGCCAACTCCTACGCGGCGTGCGGGCCGCTGGTGACGCCTCTGCTCAAGGACAGCACGGCGGTCATCGCCGCCCAGAACGGCATTCCCTGGTGGTACTTCCACGGCCACGGCGGTCCGTACGACGGCCGGCGGGTCGAGAGCGTCGACCCGGGCGGCTCGGTCAGCGCCGTACTCCCACCCGAACGTGCGATCGGGTGTGTGGTGTACGCGGCGACGGAGCTGGAGGGACCGGGCGTCGTCCGGCATCTCGAAGGCACCCGGTTCTCGATCGGCGAACCCGACCGCTCCATCTCCCCGCGGTGTCTGGAATTCAGCGATGCCATGCGGACCGGCGGTCTCAAATGCCCTGTCGAGGCCGAGTTGCGCGAGGACATCTGGATCAAGCTCCTCGGCAATATCTCGTTCAATCCGATCAGCGCGCTCACCCGGGCCACCATGCGGGAGATGTGCCTGCACCGCTCCACCCGCGAGGTCATCGAACTGATGATGTCGGAGGCCCTGCGGGTCGCCGAGGCGCTGGGCTGCCGTCCCGACATATCCGTGGAACGGCGGCTGGCGGGGGCGGAACGGGTCGGTGACCACCGGACCTCCACGCTCCAGGACCTGGAGAAGGGCAAACCCCTGGAACTGGACGTCCTGCTCGCCGCTGTCGTGGAACTCGCCGCGATCAGCGATGTCCCGGTGCCGACGCTCCGCACGGTGGACGCGATCTCGGACCTGCTGGCCCGCGGGGTGACCGCGGCCGCCTGACCACCCGTCACCGATTCCCGGAGAGGCGGGTACGCGCCGGACAGCGGCGGGTACGCGCCGGAGAGAAGCGGGTACGCGTCAAATCCCCGTACCGGGGGTTCCCTCGCGTACCCGCTACCGGGATACTGTATGCAATGGGCGCGGCCATCACTCCCAAAGGAGAGCGCAGCGTGAAGAACCGAGACCGCACGCCGAAAACGTACGCCCGCATCACCCACCCCCTGGTGCGGGACGAGAAGGGCGGCCCCTTCCGCAGGGCGACCTGGGACGAGGCGCTGGACCGCGCGGCCGAGGGCCTGCGCGCCGCACGCGGTGCGTTCGGGATGTTCTCCTGCGCCCGTGCCACCAATGAAATGAACTATGTGGCCCAGAAGTTCGCCCGTGTGGTGATGGGCACCAACAACGTGGACTCCTGCAACAGGACCTGTCACGCGCCGAGTGTGGCCGGGCTCTCCGCCGTCTTCGGATCCGGCGGCGGCACCTCCTCGTACGGGGAGGTGGACCACACGGATCTGATCGTGATGTGGGGCTCCAACGCCCGCTTCGCCCATCCGATCTTCTTCCAGCATGTGCTGCGGGGCATCAGGAACGGCGCGCGGATGTACGCCGTCGACCCCCGCCGTACCTCCACCGCCGAATGGGCCGAGAGCTGGCTCGGACTGAACGTCGGTACGGACATCCCGCTGGCCCACGCGGTGGGCCGCGAGATCATCCACGCGGGCCTGCACAACCGCTCGTTCATCGAGCGCGCCACCACCGGGTTCGAGGAGTACGCCGCCGAGGTCGAGCCATGGACGCTCACGGTGGCCGAGCAGGTGACCGGTGTACCGGCCGAGGCGATCCGTGAGCTGGCACACGCCTACGCCCGCGCCGAACGGGCCCAGTTGTGCTGGACGCTGGGCATCACCGAGCACCACAACGGCACCGACAACGTACGGGCGCTGATCAATCTCTCCCTGCTCACCGGGCATGTCGGCCGGTACGGCTCGGGTGTGCAGCCGCTGCGCGGCCAGAACAATGTGCAGGGCGGCGGCGACATGGGCGCCATCCCCAACCGGCTGCCCGGCTTCCAGGACATCCTGGAGCCCGATGTCCGGCGGAAGTTCGAGACCGCGTGGGACACCGTCATCCAGCCGCACTACGGGCTGAACCTGACGGACATGTTCGAGGCGATGGAGACCGGCGGGCTCAGGGCCGTCTACTGCATCGGCGAGAACCCCGCCCAGTCCGAGGCCGACAGCGAGCAGGCCGTGGAACGGATGAAGCGGCTCGACTGTCTCGTGGTGCAGGACATCTTCCTCACCAAGACCGCCGAACTCGCCGATGTGGTGCTGCCCGCCACCGCCGCCTGGGCCGAGACGGACGGCACCACCACCAACAGCGAGCGCCGGGTGCAGCGGGTGCGCAAGGCCGTCGAGCCGCCGGGCGAGGCGCGCGAGGACATCGACATCATCTGCGAGCTGGCCGGCCGGCTCGGGCACGCCTGGAAGTACGCGGACGCGGAGTCGGTGTGGAACGAGCTGCGTTCGGTCTCCCCCGACCACTACGGCATGACCTATGAGCGGCTGGCGGAGCACCAGGGCATCCAGTGGCCGTGCCCGGACACGGAGCGGCTCGAACCGACCTATCTGCACGGCAGGCTGTGGGAGGCGGACCCGGCCAAGCGCGGCCGGCTCGCGCCGTTCGGCATCGTCAAGCACGACCCCCCGGTCGATCTGACGGATGATCAGTATCCGATCAGGCTCACCACGGGCCGCCGGCTCGACTCGTACAACACCGGCGTGCAGAGCGGGAGTTTCGCCTCTCCGCTGCGGCGCGGCGAGTACGTCGAGCTGTGCCCGGAGGACGCCGAGCGGTACGGGGTGTCGGTGGGCGAGGAGGTCCGCGTCTCGTCGCGGCGCGGCACCGTACAGGCACCGGTCTGGGTCGACCCGGGGCTCCGTCCCGGACTGGCCTTCATGACCATGCACTTCCCCGACGAGGTGGACACCAACCAGCTGACCATCGAGGCCAATTGCCCGATCGCGGGCACCGCCGAGTTCAAGGCGTCGGCGATCCGGATCGAGAAGCTGCCCGCAGCGGCGTCAAGGAGCTGAGACCCAGTGGATCTGCACTTCGGTGACAGCAAGCCGACCGACGAGGAACGGGCGGCGGTCGACGCGCTGCTCGGCCCGCCGGCCTCGGCCTGGGAAGGCGCGGACGACCGTACGGACACGGATCTGCGCTGGGCACGGGGCGGTCGCGAGGCGCGGGCGCGACGAGACCTGCTGTTGCCGGGGCTGCACGCGGTCAACGACCGCGTCGGCTGGATCAGCGAGGGCGCGCTGGACTACCTCTGCCGACGGCTCACGGTGCCGCCGGCGGAGGCGTACGGCGTCGCCACGTTCTACGCGATGTTCGCGGTCAGGCCCCGCCCCGCGAAGGTGCTGCACGTCTGCACCGACCTGGCCTGCGCCGCCCATGGCTCCCAGGCGCTCTGCGCGAGCCTGGAAGAGCGGCTGGGCGCGGCGGGCGCGCCGGTGGCCGGCGCCGTCTGGCAGCCGAGCCCCTGTCTCGGCCTCTGCGAACGGGCCCCGGCGGCGCTGCTCATCCAGGCGGGCGCGGCGCGGGACGCCGAGGAGACGGAGCCGCCGTCCCGGCCGTACGCCACGGCCGTCATCGCCCCCGCCACCGCCGAGGCGCTCGTCCTGGCCACGGCCGCGCCCGAGGAGGCGCCCGCCGAGCCCGGCGCGGCGATGGCCGTACCGCAGGCCGGGCAGCCGGGGCTGACACTGCTCGGCCGCGTCGGCGTCGTCGACCCGTACAGCCTCGACGACTACCGGGCGCACGGCGGCTACGCGGCGCTGCGCCGGGCCTTCGACCTCGGGGCCGCCGGTGTCATCAGGGAGGTCACCGACGCCGGTCTGGTCGGCCGCGGCGGCGCGGCCTTCCCCACCGGCCGCAAGTGGCAGGCCACCGCCTCGCAGCCGGCCCACCCGCACTATGTGGTCTGCAACGCCGACGAGTCGGAGCCCGGCACCTTCAAGGACCGCGTGGTCATGGAGGGCGATCCGTACTCCCTGATCGAGTCGATGACCATCGCCGGGTACGCGGTCGGCGCGCACCACGGCTATCTCTATCTGCGCGGTGAGTATCCACGCGCGCTGCGCCTCCTCCAGAACGCGATCGACCGGGCGCGCGCCCGCGGACTGCTCGGGGACGACATCCTCGGCCAGGGCTACGCCTTCGACATCGAGATCCGGCGCGGTGCGGGCGCGTACATCTGCGGCGAGGAGACCGCGCTGTTCAACTCCATCGAGGGCTACCGGGGCGAGCCGCGCTCCAAGCCGCCCTTCCCGGTGGAGCAGGGCCTGTTCGGCAAGCCCACCGCCGAGAACAACGTCGAGACCCTGATCAATGTGCTGCCGATCCTGACCGGCGGCGCCCAGGCGTACGCGGCGATCGGCACGGAGCGGTCCACCGGGCCCAAGCTGTTCTGTGTCTCCGGCAATGTGTCACGGCCCGGTATCTACGAACTGCCCTTCGGCGCCACGCTCGGCGAGCTGCTCGATCTGGCGGGCACACCGGGCGAGGTGCGGGCGATCCTGCTCGGCGGCGCCGCGGGCGGGTTCGTACGGCCCGACGAGCGGGACATCCCGCTGACCTTCGAGGGGACCAGGGCGGCCGGCACCACACTCGGATCCGGGGTGGTGCTGGTGATGGACGACACCGTACAACTGCCGCGGATGCTGCTCCGTATCGCCGAGTTCTTCCGCGACGAGTCGTGCGGGCAGTGTGTGCCCTGCCGGGTCGGCACGGTACGGCAGGAGGAGGCCCTGCACCGGATCCTGGACCGTACGGGCGCCGAGGCCGCGGGGGACATCGCGCTGCTGCGCGAGGTCGGCCGGGCCATGAAGGACGCCTCGATCTGCGGTCTGGGACAGACCGCGTGGAGCGCCGTCGAGTCCGCCATCGACCGTCTGGACGTCTTCGAGTCAAGGGGTGCCAAGTGACCGCGATACCGCTTCAGCCGCCGCGCCGGCTGGTCGAGTTCACACTGGACGGCCAGGAGACGCGGGTACCGGAGGGGTCCACGCTCCTGGACGCCTGCCGTGCGGCCGGCAAGGACATCCCGACGCTCTGCGAGGGCGACACACTCACCCCGAAGAACGCGTGCCGGGTGTGTGTCGTCGAGGTCGAGGGCGCCCGTACGCTGGCGCCCGCCTGCTCGCGCCGGGCGGAGGCGGGCATGGACGTCCGTACGGACACCGAGCGCGCCCGGCACAGCCGGAAGATCGTCCTCGAACTCCTCGCCTCGTCGACCGATCTCTCGACCACCCCGAGAGCCGCCGAGTGGATCAAGGAGTACGACGCGAAGCCCGCGCGCTTCGGTCCCGACGCGGCCCGGCTGAACGAAGAGCCGAAGATCGACAACGATCTGTACGTCCGCGATTACGACAAGTGCATCCAGTGCTACAAGTGCGTCGACGCGTGCGGTGAGCAGTGGCAGAACTCCTTCGCGATCTCCGTCGCGGGCCGCGGTTTCGACGCCCGTATCTCCACCGAGCACGACACACCGCTGACCGATTCGGCCTGTGTCTACTGCGGCAACTGCATCGAGGTCTGCCCGACCGGGGCACTCAGCTTCAAGTCGGAGTTCGACATGCGGGAGGCCGGTACCTGGAACGAGTCGGCCCAGACGGAGACCACCACGATCTGCGCCTACTGCGGCGTCGGCTGCAATCTGACACTGCACGTGCAGGACAATGAGATCGTGAAGGTGACCTCGCCGCACGACAATCCGGTGACGCATGGAAACCTCTGCATCAAGGGACGGTTCGGCTACCAGCACGTACAACAGCGCTGACAGCGGCACCGACAGCGGCATTGCCGGCAGCACCGACGAGTAGGACTGGATCACATGGGACGGGTCACCGAGCGCCGCCGCACCATCCGTATCCGGGACGGAGCCATCTCGACCCGCCCCGACACCCTGGTGGCGGAAGAGCCACTGGAAATCCGGCTGAACGGCAAACCGCTCGCCATCACCATGCGCACGCCGGGCGACGACTTCGCGCTCGCGGCGGGCTTCCTCGTCAGCGAAGGCGTGCTGGCGGCCGGGGCCGACGTCCAGTCCATCGCGTACTGCGCGGGAGCGAAGGACGACGGCTCGAACACGTACAACGTCGTCGATGTACGGCTGGCGCCGGGGGTGCCCGTGCCGGACATCACGCTGGAGCGCAACGTCTACACGACCTCGTCGTGCGGACTGTGCGGCAAGGCCAGCCTGGACGCCGTACGGACCACGGCCCGGTTCCCGATCAACGACACTCCCCCGGTCCGTATCGAGCCCGCGCTGCTCTCCGGCCTCCCCGACCGGCTGCGGGCGGCACAACGGGTCTTCGACCGGACCGGGGGCCTCCACGCGGCCGCGCTGTTCTCCGAGGACGGCGAGATGCTCGACATCCGGGAGGACGTCGGCCGGCACAACGCGGTCGACAAGCTCGTCGGCCGGGCACTGCGGCAGGACCTGCTGCCGCTGTCCCGGGCGATCCTGCTCGTCTCCGGCCGCGCGTCCTTCGAACTGGCGCAGAAAGCCGTGATGGCGGGCATTCCTGTGCTGGCGGCGGTGTCGGCGCCTTCGTCGCTCGCCGTCGATCTCGCCGCGGAGACCGGGCTGACGCTGGTCGGCTTCCTCCGCGGCACCTCCATGAACGTGTACGCGGGGGACGAGAGGATCGCCCTGCATACCGGGGTCTGACCACCCCCGCTGCACGGAACAGGGCCCGGCCGGCGGGGAGCGCCCCCTGCGTCGGCCGGGCTCCTTCCTTCTTCGAGCTTCGGCTCACTCGCCGGCGGGCGTGGAGACGGGCGTACGGATCGAGGCGGGGCGGTCAACGGTGGTGCGGGCGTACGGGATGTCCGGCGGCCGGGGATCCTTCGCGCGGCGCTTCGCGATGACCGCGCACACCATCAACTGCATCTGGTGGAACAGCATCAGCGGCAGCACGGCCAGGCTCGCCTGCGCGCCGAACAGCACGCTCGCCATGGGCAGCCCCGCCGCCAGGCTCTTCTTCGAACCGGCGAACTGGATCGCGATCCGGTCCGCGCGGCCGAAGCCGAGGCGCTTGCCGCCGTACCAGCTCAGCGAGAGCATCGCGGCGAGCAGCACCGCCTCGACACCCAGCAGCACCGCCAGCCTCGCGGGGGTCACCTGGTGCCAGATGCCCGCGGCCATGCCCTGGCTGAACGCCGTGTAGACGACCAGCAGGACCGAGCCGCGGTCGACCAGGCCGAGCAGTTTGCGGTGGCGCGTGAGGAAGCCGACGATCCAGCGGCGCAGCAACTGGCCCGCGAGGAACGGCAGCAGCAGTTGCGCGACGATCTTGAACAGCGAGTCGGCGGAGAAGCCGGCCGTCCCGCCGCCGATCAGCAGCGCCGCGAGCAGGGGTGTGATCACGATGCCGACGAGGCTGGAGAACGATCCCGCGCAGATCGCGGCGGCCACATTGCCGCGCGCGATGGAGGTGAAGGCGATGGACGACTGGACCGTGGACGGCACCAGACAGAGGAAGAGCAGTCCGCTGTAGAGCTGGGGAGTCAGGACGAACGGTACGAGCCCCTTCGCGGCCAGCCCCAGCAGCGGGAAGAGCAGGAACGTACAGGCGAGGACGGTCAGATGGAGCCGCCAGTGCTTCAGCCCGTCGACCATCTCCCGGGTGGAGAGCCGCGCTCCGTAGAGGAAGAACAGCAGCGCCACCGCCCCCGTCGAGGCCCCGCCCGCGACATCGGCGGCCGTGCCGGAGGCCGGCAGCAGCGCGGCGAGGGCGACGGTTCCGATGAGCGCCAGGATGTAGGGGTCGACAGGAAGCCAGGACGGGATCCGGATGCGCGGGGGAAGACGGCGGTTCATGTGCTCCACTACTGGCTGTCGGTGCGGTGTCCGGCTGTCGGTACAGCGCGTGCCTCCCCATGCTCCCCCCGTTCTCCATGATCGGGAATCCCGCATACCACTCTGACTGTCATCGTGCTTCGCGATAACGCTCTAACCTGGTGGTATGTACGACCCACGACAGCTGCGCACCTTCCTGGCCGTGGCCCAGACCCTGAGTTTCACGCAGGCCGCGCACCGGCTCGGACTGCGCCAGTCCACGGTGAGCCAGCACATCCGCCGTCTTGAGGAGGCGACGGGGCGGCTCCTGTTCACCCGGGACACCCACAGCGTGGAGCTGACCGAGGACGGCGAGGCCATGCTCGGCTTCGCCCGGACCATCCTGGCGGCCCATGACCGGGCGGCGGCCTACTTCACCGGGACCCGGCTGCGCGGCCGGCTCAGATTCGGCGCCTCGGAGGACTTCGTCCTCACCCGGCTCCCCGAGATTCTGGAGACGTTCCGGCTCGACCATCCCGAGGTCGATCTGGAGCTGACTGTGGAGCTCTCCGGCATCCTGCACGAACAGCTGGCCGACGGCCGGCTCGATCTGGTGCTGGCCAAACGCCGCACGGGCGACCGCCATGGCGAGCTGGTCTGGCAGTCCACCCTGGCCTGGATCGGGGCGCCGCAGCTGCGCCTCGACCCGGAGCGTCCCGTCCCGCTGATCGCCTTTCCGCCGCCCGCGCTCACCCGCGCCCGCGCGCTGGAGGTGCTGGAGGCGCACGACCGGCGCTGGCGTATCGCGTGTACGAGCGCCAGCCTGAGCGGACTGATCGCGGCGGCCCGTGCGGGGCTCGGCGTCATGGCGCACACCCGGGGGCTGATACCGCCGGGCCTGGTGCCGGTGCCGGCGAAGGCGGGGCTGCCGGACCTGGGCGGGGTGGACTTCGTCCTGCTGCACGGCCGGCGCCGGGGCCGCCCGGAGGCCCAGGAGGCCGCGGACGCGCTGGCGGCGGCGATCCTGGCGGGCGGCGACCGGCTGCACCGCCCGGCGGCGGACACCTGAGAGCGCACCGCTGAGAGCGCACGGCTGAAAGCACACGGCTCAGCGCGGCCGGCTCAGCGCGGCAACTGACGGGGCACAGGTACGGACCAAAGGTCTTGGCCCGGTAGAGCGTGCGTGACAGCGGCGTACGGATTCGGTGGAGATTCCCCCGCCCGCCACTCGCCCGATGGCCGGATGTGCGTCATGAGCCCCGGAACACGGGCTCGAATCGGGCGCTGACCTGTGGTGATACGGCTTCGTGCCGGTTCCGTGGACGCTCTCCCCCCGGAGCGGCCGTTGGGGTACCGTCACCCGCGCTGTGCGGAGCGCCACAAGGAGCAAGTCATTGCGCGAGTTCACCGTCCCCCCTCTGCCGGCCGCCCCCCACGTGGGTGGGCTCGCGGACGCCGTGTTCGATCATGCCGTCGACGATCCGCGACGAGTCGCGCTCGGCCGCAAGGACGAACAGGGCCTGTGGTGGGACATGACCTCGGCCGCGTTCCGTGACGAGGTGCTGGCGCTGGCCAAGGGGCTGCTCGCGCACGGCGTACGGTTCGGCGACCGGGTCGCGATCATGTCCCGTACCCGCTACGAGTGGACACTCTTCGACTTCGCGCTCTGGGCGGTCGGCGCGCAGTCCGTGCCGGTCTATCCCACGTCCTCGGCCGAGCAGGTCTACTGGATGCTGTACGACGCCGAGGTCTCGGCCTGCATGGTCGAGCACGAGGACCACGCCATGACTATCGGTTCGGTCATCGACCGGCTGCCCCGGCTGAAACGGCTCTGGCAGCTGGACGCCGACGCGGTGGGCGAACTGTTCGCCGCGGGCGCCGGCATCGACGACGAGGTGGTGCACCGGCACCGCAGGGCGGTGACACCGGACTCCGTGGCCACGGTGATCTACACCTCGGGCACCACGGGACGCCCCAAGGGATGTGTGATCACCCACGCCTGCTTCATGTTCGAGGCGGACACGGTCCTCAACCGCTGGGAGCCGGTCTTCCGTTCCAAGGCCGGTGAGGAACCGTCGACCCTGCTCTTCCTGCCGCTCGCGCATGTCTTCGGGCGGATGATCGAGATCGCGGCGATCCGCGGCCGGGTGAAGCTGGGCCATCAGCCCGTCCTCCAGGCGAGCGCGCTGCTGCCGGATCTCGTGGCGTTCCGGCCGTCGTTCATCCTGGCCGTGCCGTACATCTTCGAGAAGGTCTTCCACGCGGCGCGCCGCAAGGCGGAGAGGGACGGCAGGGCCGGGCCCTTCGACAAGGCCGTGGAGGTGGCGGTGCGGTACGCGGAGGCGCTGGAGCACCGCGCCTTCGGCCTCGGCCCCGGGCCGTCCGCGACGCTGCGGGTACAGCACCAGTTCTTCGAGAAGGCCGTCTACAGCAAGGTCCGTGACGCGATGGGCGGCCGGGTACGGCACGCCATGTCGGGAGGTTCGGCGATGGACCGGCGGCTCGGGCTGTTCTTCGCGGGCGCGGGCGTCACCGTCTACGAGGGGTACGGGCTCACCGAGTCCTGCGCGGCGGCCACCGCCAACCCGCCGGAACGCACCCGCTACGGCACGGTCGGCCAGCCGATCCCCGGCACCTCGGTGCATATCGCCGCGGACGGCGAGGTGTGGCTGAGCGGCGGCCAGATCTTCTCCGGCTATCTCAACGACCCCAAGTCCACCGACGCGGTTCTGCACGACGGCTGGCTGGCCACCGGCGATCTCGGGGCGCTGGACGAGGACGGCTATCTGACCATCACCGGACGGAAGAAGGAAATTCTGGTCACCTCGGGCGGCAAGAGCGTCTCGCCCGGCGGCCTGGAGGACCGGGTACGGGCCCATCCGCTGGTGTCCCAGTGCATCGTGGTCGGCAACGACCGGCCGTATATCGCCGCGCTGGTGACGGTGGACCGGGAGGCCGTCGACCACTGGCTGTCCCTTCAGGGGCGGCCACCGCTCAAACCCACCGATCTGGTGCGGGACAAGGATCTGGAGATGGAGGTCCGGCGTGCCGTGGTGGCCGCGAACACCGCGGTGTCCCAGGCCGAGTCGATCCGTACGTTCCGGATCCTCGCGCATCCGTTCAGCGAGGAACTGGGGCTGCTGACACCGTCACTGAAGCTGAAGCGCAAGGCGATCGAGGCCGCCTACGCGGTCGAGGTGGACGCGCTCTACCGTTGAGGCGCCACTTTCGACCACGACCGCGGGAATCCGCCCGCCGCCGTGACCGTTGTATTCCGGAGCAGCAACCGACGACGTTAGGATCGACCGCTCGTGAGCAAGGTCCCCACCCTCACTCTCAACAACGGCATCGAGATGCCCCAGCTCGGCTTCGGCGTCTGGCAGGTCCCGGACGACGAGGCGACACGGGCCGTCGGCACCGCCCTGGAGGCCGGCTACCGCAGCATCGACACCGCCGCCCTCTACCGCAACGAAGAGGGCACGGGCAGGGCCATCGCGGCCTCCGGGATCGCCCGTGAGGAACTGTTCGTCACCACCAAGCTGTTGAACGGCGACCAGGGCTACGACACGGCGCTGCGTGCCTTCGACACCTCGCTGGGGAAGCTCGGCCTGGAGTATGTCGACCTCTATCTGATCCACTGGCCGATGCCGGCCCGCGACACCTATGTCGACAGCTACAAGGCGTTCGAGAAGATTCTGAGCGAGGGCCGCGCCAAGGCCATCGGCGTCTCGAACTTCCTTCCCGAGCACCTGGAGCGGCTGATGGGCGAGACCTCCGTGGTCCCCGCCGTCAACCAGATCGAGCTGCACCCGCAGCTCCAGCAGTCGGCGTCCCGGGCCTTCCACGCGGAGCACTCCATCGTCACCGAGGCATGGTCGCCGCTCGGCCAGGGCAAGGGGCTGCTCGACGTCCCGACGGTGGTCGCCATCGCGCGCAAGCACGACAGGACCCCGGCGCAGGTGGTGCTCCGCTGGCATCTCCAGCTGGGGAACGTGGTGATCCCCAAGTCCGTGACGCCGTCCCGGATCCAGGAGAACATCGACGTCTTCGGCTTCGAGCTGGACGCCGACGATCTGGCGGCGTTCGCCGCGCTGGACGAGGGCAGGCGCCTCGGTCCCGACCCGGCGCAGCTCAACGGCTGACCCCGAACACCTTGGCGCCGTCGGCCGGTTACGGCCGGCGGCGCTGTCGTCCCGGCCGCGCTACGAGCCGATTGGCAGTGCTAGGAGCCGACCGGCAGCGCGCCCGACCGGTACTCCTGCGGGCTGACGCCGCGTACCCGCTTGAAGGCCGCGCTCAGCGCGAACGAACCGCTGTAGCCGACCTTTCTGGCCACCGACTCGACCGTCGCGTCCGAACCGCGCAGCAGATCCCCGGCCAGCGCGAGCCGCCAGCCGGTGAGATACGCCATCGGAGGCTCCCCGACCAGCTCGGTGAAGCGGCGGGCGAGCCCGGCCCGTGAGACACCGCACGCGGTGGCGAGGGAGGCGACCGTCCAGGGCCGGGCCGGTTCGTTCTGAAGCAGCCGCAGGGCGTTGCCGACCGCCGGATCGGCCATGGCGCGGTACCACCCGGGGGCCTCCGCGCCCGGCCGGGCGAACCACGCTCTGAGCACGGCGATCAGCATCAGATCCAGCACCCGGTCGAGCACCACGCTCTGACCCGGCTCGTCCCGGGAGATCTCGTCGTCGAGCACGGGCATCAGCGGGCAGTTCCAGACATCGGCCGGCAGATACAGCAGCGGCGGCAGCGCGTCCAGCAGCCGTCGGCTGACCTCGCCGTCCATCTGGTACGTACCGATGAGGACGGTCGTCCCGCCGTCCGGGGCGTTGCCCCAGGTCCGTACGCCCAGGTGCATGGACTGGGCGAGCGGCTCGCCCTCCAGGGTGCGGCAGACGCCGCCGGGGCCGATCAGCGCGCGCGGTGCGGTGCCGGGACTGTCGGCCGTGAGATACGGCTCGGGGCCGCGGGCGATCGCCACATCCCCGGGGCGCAGCAGCACCGGGTCACCGCCGCCGTCCGGGACGATCCACGCCTCACCGCGGGTGACACACATCAGACAGAGCGGGGCCCGGTCCTCGATCCGGACGGACCACGGCGGCTCCATCACCATGCGCAGCAGAAAGGCCCCGCGCGCCCGCGGTCCGTCGAGGAGTCCCGCCAGTACGTCCATGGTCACCAGCGTAAATGGCCCCTCGGTGACACCCTCAGGCGGCGCCGTGCGCGGGGGCGAACGCCTCGACGCGCCGGGCCAGTTCGAAGTCCCGGACGGTGAGGGCGCCGCCCGCGTCATGCGTACTCACCGCGAGGGAGACGGTGTGGTAACCCAGGGTCAGCGCGGAGTGGTGGTTCAACTCCTCCTGCGTCTGGGCGATATGGACGACCATGGCGGTCGCGGCGAAGTGCGTGCCCAGCCGGTAGGTACGGCTCAGCAGACCGTTCTCCACGGACCAGCCGGGAAGCTCCCGCAGCCGGTCCTCGATCTCGTTCTGCGACAGCGGTTCGGTGGCCATGGCCTGGGCTCCTTACGGGAACGGGCAGCGACGCGGCCGACGATACGTCGTCTCTCCGCGCCGTCGGGGCCGCCGTGCCGCGCGCACCCCGTACGCCCCTCCCCTGACCGGTGCATTACGGTCCTCGTATGGCAGCTCACGGTATGACGGCTCCACTCGCGTCGGCCGGCTCGACGGCGGCGCGTGCCGCCGAGCCGGCCGTCGGTCCCCTGCTGCGCGACTGGCGCAAGCGGCGCCGGGTCAGCCAGCTGGAGCTGGCGATCCGGGCGGATTCGTCCGCCCGGCACATCAGTTTCATCGAGACGGGCCGGGCGCGCCCCAGCGAGGAGATGGTGCTGCGGCTCGCCGAGCGGCTCGACGTTCCCGTACGGGAACGCAACACCCTGCTGCTGGCGGCGGGTTACGCGCCCCTGTTCACCGAGACGGCGCTGGACGACCCGGCCATGGACGCCGTACGCGAGGGCCTGGAGCAGCTGCTCCGCGGGTACGAGCCGTATCCGGCGGTCGTCGTGGACGCGGCGTACACGGTGGTGGCCGCCAACCGGGGCATCGCCATGCTGATGGAGGGGCTGCCCGCGAAGCTCCTCGCGCCACCGCTCAACGCGATGCGGCTCACCCTCCATCCGGAGGGGCTTGCTCCGCGCATCCGCAATCTGCGGGAGTGGCGCGGGCATCTGCTCGACCAGATGGAGCGCCAGCTCGCGCTGGACCGCTCCCCGGCGCTGCGCGCGGTGTACGAGGAGGTCGCGGCGTATCCGCTGCCGGAGTCCGGGGCGGAGGAGAAGGGGGCGGGCGAGGACAGGGCGGGCGACGGGACGGAAACGCTCCGTTCCGTCGCGCGGCCGAGCTTCGCACTGCCGATGGTCATCGAGCACGACGGGCGGGTGCTCTCCTTCCTGTCGTCCATCTCCACCTTCAACACCCCGATGGACGTGACCGTCGCGGAGCTGGCCATCGAGACGTTCCTCCCGGCGGATCCGGCGACGGTCGCCTATCTGACCTCGCTCGCTCCGTAACCCGTCGCGCCACGTCGGAGCCGTGTCGGAGCCGTGCGTACCGGTTCGATGAGTTCGGGTGGCGGCGGGAGTCTTTCCTCTGACCGCACACTCGGGAAGGTGGACCGATGACCACGCTGCACAGCACCCTGGAGAAATACGTCGGCAACGGCTCGATGCCGGGAGCCGTGGCCCTGGTGGCCCACGACGACCGGGTCGAGGTGGCGGCCGTCGGCTTCACCGATATCGAGCGCACGTCCCCGATGGCCAGGGACTCGATCTTCCGCATCGCCTCGATGACCAAGCCCGTCACCGCCGCCGCGGTCATGATGCTGGTCGATGACGGTCTGATCGCGCTGGACGACCCGGTGGCGCCCTGGCTCCCGGAGCTGGCGGCGCCGATGGTCGTCCGTACACCGGCCAGTCCGGCCGATGACGTGGTCCCGGCCTCCCGGGCGATCACGCTGGCCGATCTGCTCACCTTCCGCGCCGGGTACGGGTTCCCGGCCGACTTCTCGCTGCCCGCGGTCGGGCCGCTGTTCAGCGAGTTGGGCCAGGGTTCACCGCTGCCGCGGCGGGTGGCGGCGCCCGACGCGTGGATGGCGGCGCTGGCCCGTATCCCGATGCTGCACCAGCCCGGCGACGCCTGGCTGTACAACACCTGCTCCGACATCCTGGGCGTGCTGATCGCCCGGATCGCGGACCGTCCGCTGCCCGAGTTCCTGGCGGAGCGGCTGTTCGAGCCGCTCTCCATGACGGACACGGGATTCGAGGTACCGGCCGGCAAGCTCGACCGGTTCACCAGCTATTACGGGACCGGTCCGACGGGCGGTCCCGAGCTGATCGACGCACCCGGCGGCGAGTGGAGCGGCCCTCCGGCGTTCCCGTCCGGTGGCGGCGGGCTGGTCTCGACCGCCGACGACTGGTACGCCTTCGCCCGGATGCTGCTCGCCGAGGGGACGGCCGGCGGCCACCGGCTGCTGTCGCCCGCGTCGGTCCGGCGGATGACCACCGACCAGCTGACCCCGTCCCAGCGCGAGGCGAGTCCGCTGTTCCTGGAGGGTCAGGGATGGGGTTTCGGCGGCTCGGTCGATGTCGCGGAGATCAATCCCTGGAATGTGCGGGGACGGTACGGCTGGGTCGGCGGTACGGGCACGGCGGGGTATCTCGTCCCGTCCACCGGGATGGTCTCGATCCTGCTCAGCCAGCTGGCGATGACCGGCCCGACCCCGCCCCCGCTGATGCGGGACTTCTGGCGGTACGCGGCCGGCGCCTGAGCCCCCGCCGCCGCGCCGGACGGGGCCCGCGCGGCGGTCACCCGTGTCACCAGACCGTCAGCAGCAGATGGTTGACGAGAAGAGCCAGGCCGGCCTGGGCCGCGAGCCAGCCCCGGTGGTCACGGGCGGGGAGCAGCGCGGCGGCGGCCGGCAGCCAGAGCGTGAACGGCAGCCAGATGCGCTCCGTCTCGGCCTTGCTCATCCCCGACAGATCCGCGACCAGCAGCGCCAGGAGTACGGCGGCCATCAGCAGGGCGACGGTCCGGCCGGGGCTCCTGACGCCTCGGGCCCCTCGGACGGCGGCCCCTCGGACGGCGGCCGGCAGGCGCCGGATCCCGGCGACGGCCGCGAGTCCCGCCGCGATCACCACGCCGGCTCCGTTGGCCCATACCCAGTAGCCGTACGGGCGCTCCCTGGCCACGCCCTGGTAGTAGCGCTCCACCAGCAGTCCGTACGCCTCCCACCACCGGAACCCGGCCAGCAGGAACGCCACCGCGACCGCCGCGAACCCCAGGACCGCGCATCCCGCGAGCGGCAGCGGCCGTGCCCGGCGGGCCAGGACGAGCACCGCCACGGCCGGGACGACCAGCAGCGTCAGCCCGTACGACAGATGGACCGTCACCCCGAACAGCAGACCGGAGGCGAGCGCCACCGCCCGGGGCGCGCGGACGGTACGGGTGGCCGCGAGCGCCAGCAGGGCGAGCGCCCAGGCGGCGACGGCCGCGAAGTAGCCGTCGGCGGAGGCGCCGACCCAGACGGCGCCCGGGGCCAGGACGAGGAAGGGAGCCGCCGCGCGAGCCGCGCTCCCGGCGCCCAGCGCGCGCAGGGTGACGAGGACGGCGGCGGCCGTCGAGGCACCGGTGATCACACAGAACGCGCCGGCCCACCCGCCGCCGTCGAGCCCGATCCGGTCGAGTCCGACGAAGGTCAGGACGGCGCCCGGCGGATGGCCCGCGATATGGGTCGGCCAGTTGTCCGGCGGGCCGATCAGGATGTGCCGGGTGAAGTCGCGCAGGGTGGCGGGGATGTCGTCGAACCGGTCGACACCGCTCAGATACTCGTGCGGCGTGGTCAGCCGGCCGGCCACGCCGCGCTGCCAGCCGTCCACCAGCGCCAGCGACCAGGTCCAGGCCAGCGCGGCGGCCCAGCTCGCCCAGATCAGCCCGCGCCAGGACAGCCGGGCGGCGAGGGACGGTCCGTACGCGATCACCGCGACGGCGGTCAGCAGCGCCGGGAGCGTGCCGGGACCGATGTGCGGCATCCACTGGGCCAGCAGGGGCGGCCAGTTGACGTGGAGGGTCCCGTCGTAGTGCTCGATCAGGGTGCCGGCCACGGCGGCGACGGCGAAGAGCAGCGCGCCCGCGCCGGCCGCCATCAGGTCGAGTCGGCGGCCGGACTCCTCCGCGAGCGCTTGGGCGGGCGCGGCTCCTGGAGCCTCCGGGGTGGCCTGGGTTGCCGGGACGGCCGAGGTTGCCGGGACGGCCGAGCTTTCTGTGGTGGCCGGGGTTTCGGAGCCCGCGCCGGGGCGGGGTAGCAGGGTCACGCCGTCACGTTAGGCGCGCGGTCCCCCGTACCGGGGCGAGCGACAGGCCGCGTCACCGAACCGTCAGATCTCCCGCCGCCGGATCCCCCGCCGTCCGAGGGGTGATGACCGACGTCAGCGTTTGGTCATGAGTCGAAACCGCTTCCGGCGCCTTCCGCGCCCTACGGTCGCCGGTATGAAAGTCCCCGCCCGCCTCGCCCCGCCGTGGCGCAGCCCGCTGCGCGGTCCCTGGCTGACCTCCGTCTTCGCCGTGGTGCTGCTGACCGGCATCCCCGTCCTCTTTCTGACGGGGCTGGTGTCCTATGCCGCGTACAACCCCGATCTGTCCCCGGTCAATGACAAGACGCCGCACAAGGGGCTGCTCGGCTTCTATCTCTTCGCCTGGCCGACCGACCCCTACTGGCTCTACCGCGTCACGCAGGGCGTGCATGTGACGCTCGGGATCGTGCTCGTACCGGTGCTGCTCGCGAAGCTGTGGTCGGTCGCGCCGAAGCTGTTCGTGATGCCGCCGGTGCGCTCGCCCGGCCACGCCCTGGACCGGCTGTCGCTGCTGCTCCTCGTCGGGGGCGGGCTGTTCGAGTTCGCGACCGGCGTGCTCAACGTCCAGTTGGAGTACATCTTCCCGGGCTCCTTCTATCCGCTGCACTTCTACGGGGCGTGGGTGTTCCTCGGGGCGTTCCTCGCCCATGCCGCCCTGCGGCTGCCGCGTACGGTGCGGGCGCTGCGCGGCCGGGATCTCCGCGCCGAGCTGCGGACTCCGGTGGCGCGGACCGTACCCGAGCCGCTGGACGAGACCGGTCTGGTCTCCCGCGATCCGGCGCCGCCCACCCTCTCGCGGCGCGGCGCGCTCGGGATGGTGGGGCTCGGCTCGCTGGCGCTGCTCGTGGTGACGGCCGGTCAGAGCATCGGCGGCTCGCTGCGCGGTACGGCGCTGCTCGCCCCGCACGGCCGCGAACCCGGCTCCGGTCCGAACGGCTTCCAGATCAACAAGGGGGTGGCGGCGGTGGGGATCCGGGCGCGGGACATCGGTCCCGGCTGGCGGCTGACCGTACGGGGCGGCGGCCGGGAGACCGTACTGACCCGGGCCGAGCTGGAACGGCTGCCCCAGCACGTCTCCGCGCTGCCGATCGCCTGTGTGGAGGGCTGGTCCACCTCCGACCAGCGCTGGGAGGGGGTCCGGCTGACCGATCTCGCCGCCCTGGTGGGGCTGGGGGACGCGCCGCCGAGCGTGTACGTGGAGTCGGTGCAGTCGCACGGCTCCTTCCGCGAGGTGGCGCTGCGGGACAATCAGGTACGCGATCCGCGCTCGCTGCTCGCCCTCCGGGTCAACGGCGCCGAGCTGTCGGCGGATCACGGCTATCCGGCGCGGATCATGGTGCCGGGGGCGCCGGGTGTGATGAACACCAAGTGGGTCGGCCGGCTGAGTTTCGGGGAGTCGTCATGGCCCGTATGAGATGGCCTCGGCCGGACTGGCGGGAGCTGCGCCGCCGGCTGGGCGTGCGTCGGCGCTTCCGCCGGCTGTACGGGGAGTCGCCGGTCCAACTCCTCGTGCTGCTGGCCTCGTTCGCGCTCTGCGGATACGCCGGGATCCGGCTGCTGGCGGGCGACTGGCCGCTGATCCTGCTCTGGTTCGTGGGGCTGGCGATCCTCCACGATCTCGTGCTGGTGCCGCTGTACACGCTGGGCGACCGGACGATCGGGGCCGCCCTGGCGCGGCGTCGGCGGGCGGTGCCGCGTGCGGGCGTCAACTACGTACGTGTTCCGGCCTTTCTCTCGTCGCTGTTGCTGCTGGTGTACTGGCCGCTGGTGCTGCGGACCCCGGAGCCGTACGAGCCGGCCACGCGGCTCGATATCGATGTCTTCCTGGGCCGTTGGCTGCTGATCAGCGCCGCGCTGTTCGCGCTGTCCGCGTGCTGGCTGCTGGTCCGGAACTGGCCGGATCTGTGGTCCCGCCGCCCGAGGGCGCCATGGCGGCGGCCGTGGACGGGCCGCGCTTCGGGCCGGTTGTCAGACCCATGACCCAGACTTGAGGGTCCGACAGATCCATCGAGAGGAACCCCCGGGATGACCACCACCACGTCCCTCACGTCGAGCACGTCGGACGCGTGCACCGCGGCGCGGGCCTATCTGCGCCTCCTGGCGGCCGTACGCGCCGTACTGGACGACCCGTTGCAGGCGTCCCTGGCGGCGCCGCTGCTCGCCGCCCCGATCGCCGAGGCGGACGAGGCGCTCAACGCGGCGGGCCTGGCGGGCAACGAACGGGAGTTCCTCCATCTGGTGGCCGCGCAGGCACTGGACCGGCGGCCCCACACATGACGGCGGACGGCGGACGCCCTGTCTGTCCCGGGCGCCCGCCGTGTGTGCCGGACAGGGCCTGGACGAGCAAGTCCGGGCCCCTGTCGGTCAGTCGTGCCTCAGCCGCGCGTCAGCCGCAGTGTGACGAGCTCGAACGGGCGCAGCGCCAGCTGGACCGCTCCGTCGGCCACCTCCGGCGGCTCCACATCCGCCAGCGGGCGCTCCAGCAGATCGGTCACGGCCAGTCCGGTGGTCTCGAAGCCGACGCCGACCCGTACCTTGGCCCGTCCGCCGGTCGACTCGTAGAGCCGTACGACCAGGTCACCGCTCTCGTCGTCGGCGAGCTTGACGGCGCTGACGACGACGGCGTCGTTGTCGACGCTCACCAGCGGGGCCACCTCGGCGTCTCCCGGAATCCGGCGCTCCGGCAGGTTCACGCGGTAGCCCTCGCGGACCGCGTCACCGATCGACGCACCGGGCGCCAGGGCGTGCCGGAAGCGGTGGACGCCCTGGTCGGTCTCGGGGTCGGGGAAGCGCGGGGCGCGCAGCAGCGAGACCCGGACGGTCGTGGTCGTACCGGCGTCCGAGGCGCGGACCGTACGGGTCACGTCATGTCCGTACGTCGAGTCGTTGACCAGCGCGACGCCCCACCCCGGCTCCTCCAGGTGCACGAAGCGGTGGTTGCACGCCTCGAACTTGGCCGCCTCCCAGCTGGTGTTGGTGTGGGTGGCCCGGTAGACATGGCCGAACTGGGTCTCCGACGCGTACCGCTCGGCGTGGACGTCCAGCGGGAAGGCCGCCTTCAGGAACTTCTCGGTCTCGTGCCAGTCGACCTCGGTGTCGATGTCGAGCCGCTTGACCCCGGGGGCGAGCGTCAGCAGCTGGGTGACCTTCGAGGAGCCGAAGCCGCGTGCGACGCGGACTCCGACCGCGCCGGCCGGCAGCGCCTCGGCCTGGGCGTCGCCGTCCTCGACCGGGGTGAGCGCGTCGAGGTCCGTCAGATCGGTGACGGTGTTCCGGTAGAACTCGTCCACGTCCCACGCGTCCCACTGGTTCGGGAAGTCGGGGTGGATCTGGAGGAGGTTGGCCGCCTCGCCGGGGGCGACGGTCTCGCGCTCCGCGCTGATGTCGTAGACGGAGACGACCAGACCGCGGCCGTCGATCTCCACTTCGAGCAGCCCGTTGCTGAGGACATAGCCGCCGCCCTCGCGCGTCGACAGCTGCGCGCTGCCGCTCCCGCCGACCGGTCCCGCCGCGCCCGCGCGGACGCCACCGCGCGCGTGCGGCGCGGAGTTGAAGAGCAGGGTCGTCCCGCCGGACGCGTCCCCGGCGAGCGCGCGCTGCGCCGTGTCCACGATCGCGTTCAGCTCGGCCGCGACGGCCGCGTAGGTCTTCTCCGCCTCGCGGTGCACCCAGGCGATCGACGAGCCGGGCAGGATGTCATGGAACTGGTGCAGCAGCACGGTCTTCCAGATCCGGTCCAGCCGCTCGTACGGGTACGGCGCGCCGGTGCGTACGGCGGCGGTCGCGGCCCACAGCTCGGCCTCCCGCAGCAGATGCTCGCTGCGCCGGTTGCCCTGCTTGGTCCTGGCCTGGCTGGTGAGGGTGGCGCGGTGCAGCTCCAGATACAGCTCGCCCACCCAGACCGGCGGATTCGGATACTCCGCCTCGGCCTTGGCGAAGAACTCACCGGGCGTCTCCCACTCGACCGTCGCGGAGCCTTCGAGACCGCGCAGCCGGGCCGCCTTGGCGATCATCTCGCGGGTCGTGCCGCCGCCTCCGTCGCCCCAGCCGGTCGGCGCGAGGGAGCGCCTGGCGACGCCCTTCTCCTTGAAGTTCCTGGCGGCGTGGGCGATCTGCTCGCCCGTCATCGAGCAGTTGTAGGTGTCGACGGGCGGGAAGTGCGTGAAGACGCGGGTGCCGTCGATGCCCTCCCAGCGGAAGGTGTGGTGCGGGAACTTGTTGACCGCGGACCAGCTGATCTTCTGGGTCAGCAGCCACTTGGACCCGGCGGCCTTGATGATCTGCGGCAGCCCCGCCGCGAAGCCGAAGGTGTCCGGCAGCCACGCCTCCTCGTTCTCGATGCCGAACTCGTCGAGGAAGAAGCGCTTGCCGTGGACGAACTGCCGGGCCATCGCCTCGGAGCCGGGCATATTGGTGTCGGACTCCACCCACATACCGCCGGCCGGTACGAACCGGCCGTCGGCCACGGCCCGCTTGACCTTGGCGTAGACCTCGGGCCGGTGCTCCTTGATCCAGGCGAACTGCTGCGCCTGCGACATCGCGAAGACGAACTCGGGCTCGTCCTCCAGCAGCGCGGTCATATTGGCGGTCGTACGGGCGACCTTGCGTACCGTCTCGCGCAGCGGCCACAGCCAGGCGGAGTCGATATGGGCGTGGCCGACCGCGCTGATGCGGTGGACCGTCGGCGGCGCGGGGGTCGCCAGGACCTCGGCGAGCCGTTCCCTGGCCGCCGCCGCGGTGCCGTTCACGTCCTGGAGGTCGACCGCGTCGAGCGCGCGGCTGATCGCGCGCAGGATCTCCCAGCGGCGGGCGCCGTCGACGGGCAGCTCGGCCATCAGCTCACCCAGCACCTCCAGGTCCTGGATCAGCTGCCAGACGGTCTCGTCGAAGACCGCGAGATCCATCCGGGCCAGGGTGTACTGCGGCTCGCTGCCCGCGGTCTCCTTGTCACCGAGCCGGGTCGGCAGGAAGGGGTGGTAGTCGAGGATCACCGGGTTGGAGGCGGCCTCGACATGGAGGAGCACCTCTTCACCGCCCGCGACGGGCGCGCCGATCCGTACCCACTGGTTGCGCGGGTTGAGGCCCTTCACCGGGGTGCCGTCGGGCCGGTAGACCAGGCCCTCGCACTGGAAGCCGGGCATGTTCTCGTCGAAGCCGAGGTCGAGGATCGCCTCGACCGTACGGCCCGCCCAGTTCTCGGGGACGGTCCCGGAGACCCGGAACCAGCTGGTGCCCCAGGGCGCGCCCCACCGGTCGCCGGCCTTGACCGGCTCGGCCGGGCCGGCCAGGCCCTCTTCGACGGGTACGGGTTCGCCCGGCGCGTTCCAGACAGCGACGTCCAGCGGTATCGATTCGGGGTATACGGCGGGCCGGATGCGCTCGTCGAGGACGCGCTTGAGACGGGCCTCCACCAGGCTGCGGTCGTCGTGCATGAGGGGCTGCTCCTGAGGTGCGTGTGGGTGCGGGTTACCGGGAAGATCAGGGACGTCACGTACACGGGATACGAGTGGGCGGGATACGGGCCGGCGGGATGCCGGTCGGCGGGAGACGGGTCATGGGGCAGGTACTACCCGCTTCCCCGGTCACCGGACTCATCGGACCTGGTCCGGGTGGACGACCTCGGTGATCCGGCGGGCCGCCAGATGCTCCCTGTCCTCGGCGCGGCTCGCGAGGACGGCGGTGGGGCGGACGCCCGCCTCGGTGAGCCGCGCGAAGGCCTCGAAGAACGCCCCGCCGGGACGGCAGGTGCTCCGGGCGGACGCCCGCCCACTGTCCGGCTCACCGCCCCGCCCACCGCCCCGCTCGCCGTCCCGCTCGCCGTCCCGCTCGCCGTCCCCCACCGGACAGTCCGCGGTCTCGTCGTCCCCGATGTCGACCACGAGCGCGGTGGTGCGGGGCGCCGGGCGGTACGTTCTGCCGCGCCACTCCTCGACGATCCGGGCGATGGACCGCCCGGCCGGCTTGACCTTCCGGTCGTTGGTCAACAGGCCGAGGCTGTACTCCAGTTCGGGGAAGTCGGCGAGCGAGCGCGACACATCGTGCGAGCACCACCAGGTGATGCCCCAGACATCGGGGCAGTCCAGCGCGTTGGCCACGGTCGCCTCGGTGAACGCGGCGGCGTGCCCGGCCGGGATCAGCGGCGCCGGGGCGCCGACCTCCTGGAGCCAGACCGGCCGGTGCGGATCCAGTGCCCACGCCTTGGACAGCTCGATCAGATAGGCGGCGTGGTGCTCGGTGGCGGTGCCGGTACGGCCGTGCCGCTGGGCTGTGCCGTTGAAGACCCAGGAGTGTACGGCCGTGACGGCGCCGATCCTGGCCGCGTGCGCGGGGGTGAAGGCGTGCTGGTCCTGGTACCAGGCGGCGTCGTACTCGGCGTGCAGATGGAGCTTGCCGGGCGCCCCCTCCTCGCACGCGTCCAGCAGCCGCCGGAGCCAGTCGGCGGCCTGCGCGGGGGTGATGGGGTCGGGATCGGGGTGCGGCGGCCCGGAGAACTGGTTGATCTCGTTGCCGATGGTCATGCCGATGAAGTTGGGGCGGTCGGCGAGGGCGGCGGCGAGCGTACGGAGATATTCCGCCTGCCCCGCGACGACATCGTTGTCAGTGAAGATGTTCCGCCGGTGCCAGGTCTGGGTCCAGGCGGGCAGGAAGTCGAAGCTCGACAAGTGGCCCTGGAGTCCGTCGACATTGACGTCCAGACCGCGTTCGGCCGCGGCGTCGGCGAGCTGGACGAGCTGTTCGACGGCGCGGGGCCTGATCAGCGTGCGGTTGGGCTGGAAGAGCGGCCAGAGCGGGAAGACCCGGATATGGTCCAGGCCGAGTCCCGCGATCGAGTCCAGGTCGGCGCGTACCTCGTCGAGATCGAAGTCCAGCCAGTGGTGGAACCAGCCCTGGCTGGGCGTGTAGTTGGCGCCGAAGCGCGGCGCGGGAGTACTCATACTGGCAACGTTGTCCCGGTTCTGTGGTGCGTCGGACAGCGGTCGGGTGTACGGGATCCACGGCGAGGGCCGGTGGTCAGCCCTTCACGGCGCCTTCGCCGACGCCCCGGAAGAAGTAACGCTGGAGACAGGCGAAGAGCACGATGAGCGGCACGACAGCGATGACCGTACCCGCCGCGACCAGCCGTGGATCCTGGGCGAAGGTGCCGTGCAGATAGTTCAGCCCGATCGTCAGGGTGAAGTTCTCCGGGTCGCTGAGGACGATCAGCGGCCAGAGGAAGTCGTCCCAGGCGCCCATGAAGGCGAAGATCGCCACCACCGCGAGGGTGCCCTTCACCGACGGCAGCGCGATCCGCAGGAATCGCTGCCAGGTGTTGGCCCCGTCGACGAAGGCCGCTTCCTCCACCTCCTGCGGCAGGTTGAGGAAGGCATTGCGCATCAGCAGGACGTTCATCGCGCCGATGGATCCGGGCAGCAGCACCCCGAGCAGGGTGTTGTTCAGACCGAGATCACGCATGGTGGTGAACTGGGCGATGATGATGCCCTCGACGGGCACGAGCATGGCGAGGATGAACGCGAGGGTCGCGGCACGGCGGCCCCGGTAGCGCATCCGGGCCAGCGCGTAACCGGCCAGCGCGGCGCCGGCGCAGTTGGTGATCACATTGGCGGAGGCGACCTTCAGGGAGTTGAACGCGTAGTCCCAGACGGGGATGATCTCGGCGACCCGGCCGAAGTTGTCCAGCGTCGGCTCGCTCGGGAGGAACTTCGGCGGGGAACTGTAGATGTCCTCGTGCATGCCCTTGAGCGCGGTGGACAGCTGCCACACGAACGGCCCGATCAGCACGAGCAGCATCATGAGCAGCAGGACGTAGCGCAGCGCGAGCTGCCAGGGCGCGATGCGCCGGCCGTCGGCGTCGATGGTCTTCGGGAAGCTCACGCGTCCTCCTTGCGGTCGGCGCGGAGCACCAGCAGCATCAGGGCGACCGTGACGACGAAGACCACCACGGAGATGGCGGAGGCGTAGCCGACCCGGCCGCTCAACCCGGTCCCGACGCGCTGGACGAGCATCACCAGCGTGGTGTCCTCGCCGGCGGGGCCGCCGCTGGGCCCGGCCATCAGATAGACCTCGGAGAACACCTTGAAGGCGGCGACCGAGGACAGCGCCCCGACGAGGACCATGGTGGAACGGACCGCCGGTACGGTGACGGTGACGAAGCGGCGGATGGCGCCCGCCCCGTCCACGGCGGCGGCCTCGTGCAGCTCGCGCGGTACGTTGGCCAGCGCGGCCAGATAAATGATCATGTAGTAGCCGAGGCCCTTCCAGACCGTGACGGCCATCGCGCTGAACAGCAGCAGCCACTGGTCGCTGAGGAAGCCGATCCTGCCGACGCCCACCGCCTCCAGCACCGCGTTGACCAGCCCCCGGTCGTCCAGCATCCACACCCAGATCAGCCCGACCACCACGATCGAGGCGACCACGGGGGTGTAGAAGGCGGAGCGGAAGAAGGTGATGCCGGGGATGTTGCGCTGCACGAGCAGGGCGAGCAGCAGGGGCAGGATGATCAGGGCCGGGACGACCCCGACGACGTACAGCGCGCTGTTGCGCAGGCCGATCCAGAACATCTCGTCATGGATCAGTTCCCGGAAGTTGGCCAGCCCCACGAACTCGCCGGGGACCAGGGTCCGCCGGTCGGTGAAGGAGTTGACCAGCGTGCTGAGGAACGGATAGAGGCTGAAGGCGCCGACGATCAGCAGTCCCGGCGCGGCGAACAGCCAGGGGCTGAAAGGCAGTTGGCGTCTGATACGGGTCGCGGGGCCGCGGCGGGGCCCACGGCCGGAGCCGGAGCTCCGGTGCGTGGGCCCCACCGCGGCGGCGTCCGGGGGGAGCGCCCGGGGGGCGGTGGTGCTCTTCATGGTGCGGGGCTCGGCTCTCAGCTCTGCTTGAGCAGGGTGTCGCAGGCCTCGACCGCGCGGTCGAGCGCCTCCTGGGGGCTCTGCTTGCCCTGGAGCGCCTTGGCGACCTGGTTGCGCAGCTCGGTCTTCATCTGCTCGCTGAACAGGACGGGCGTGTAATTGACGGCCGTCTTCAGGGACTTGGCGGCGGCGACGCGTACGCGCGTCTCGTCGGTGCCGTCCTCCTTGGTGAAGTACGGGTCGTCCAGGGAGCCCTTGGTGCTCGGGAAGATCGCGACCTGCTGGGCGAACGACATCTGGCGGGTCGCGTCGGTCACGAAGTGGGCGAACGCCACGGCGGCGGGCTTCTCCTTGGTCCTCGCGTTCACCATGACGCCCATGACGTACATGTTGACCTTGCCGGTGCTGGTGACCTGGTCGGTGATCCCGATGTTCTTGTAGAGCGTCGGGGCCTTGGTCTTGAAGTTCTCCAGGTCCAGCGCGCTGCCCGGGTTCATGGCCACGGACTCGGTGAGGAACTTGGTACCGGAGGACTCGGGCGTGGCGGTGAGTGCCTGCGGGTCGAGCGCCTTCTTGTCGAACAACTCCTTGTAGCGGGTGAGCATTTCCACCCCCTTGGCGTCGTTGAAGGCGAAGCCGGTGCCTTCCTTGTTCATCAGCTGGACGCCGTAGCGGCCGAAGTCCTCGATGGTGGGCACCTGCGCGAGCGTGGCGATCTCGCCGTCGCTCTGCTCGGCCAGCTTCAGCCCCTGGTCGAAGACCTCGTCATAGGTCGTCGGCGGCTTCTCGGGGTCGAGTCCGGCCTCCTCGAAGAGCCGCTTGTTGTAGAACATCGGGCCGGTGTTGAGGTACCAGGGGAAGCCGTACGTGCCGTCCATGCCCGGGATCTGGTGGCTCTGCCACGCGCCCGGCAGATACTCGTCGCGGAACGACGCCGCCGTCTCGTCCTGGTCGAGGTCGAGTGCGAGCCCGGCCTTCGCCAGCGGGGCCACCAGGTCGGGCGAGACATTGACGACGTCCGGCAGTGTGCCCCCGGCGGCGTCGGCGCTCAGCTTGTCGGCATAACCCTCGGCCGGCCGGTCGACCCACTTCACCTCGGTGTCGGGGTACTTCTTCTCGAAGTCCTTGATGACTCCGTTGAAGTAGTCCTTGAAGTTGGCCTGGAGGTTCCAGGTCTGGAAAGTGATCTTGCCCTTGACCGGGCCCGAGGCGTCGGAGGACTCGTCGCCGGAACCTCCACTGCAGGCGCTGAGTGGCAGAACGGTGGCGAGAACAGCGGCGACAGCGACTGCTCTTCGGGAGATGCGCACGGAGAACGGCTCCTTTGCTCGGACCAGGCGTGCGTACGGCCAGCCGGAGCCGTACGCCACGGCTGCATATGTCCAGCAGACCTTGCAATGCGTTCGGGTGAAAGTCAACACATTCGTGCGACAAAGGACCATCGCCCTGGTATCACAGCAGGTCAGAGCTGCTCTTTTGCCTTCCTTGCGGTATGACACTAATGCGCTTTAGGATGCTCGGACTCAAGCGCATTAGTACGGGGTCCACATGGCTCGTCCGGTACGGCCGGAAGGCCCTGCGATGCCCCCGTTGCGGAGAACGGCACCGGGGACGCGAGAAAAGAGGCACACGGGTGGCAGCGAACCCGCCGTCGGACAAGGGCACGCCCACGGCCAGACGTACTCCCCCGCGCCGTCCGACCATGAAGGACATCGCCAAGCGCGCCGGGGTCTCGGAGAGCGCGGTCTCCTTCGCGCTCAATGACCGCCCCGGGGTCTCCGAGGTGACCCGCGACCGGGTGCGCCGGGTCGCCGAACAGCTGGGCTGGCGGCCCAGCACCGCCGCCCGCGCGCTGTCGGGCGAGGGCTCGGCGACGGTCGGCCTGGTGCTGGCCCGTCCGGCGGCGACCCTCGGGGTCGACTCGTTCTTCCTCCAGCTGATCTCCGGCATCCAGGAGATCCTGTCAGAACGTCAACTCGGCCTGCTTTTCCAGGTGGTGGAGGATGTGCACGCCGAGTGCGCGGTCTACCGGCGCTGGTGGGCGGAGCACCGCGTCGACGGCGTACTGGTCGTGGACCCCAGGACCGACGACCCCCGCCCCGACCTCCTGGACGAACTGGGGCTTCCCGGTGTCGTCATCGGCGCGCTGCCCGCCGGCGATACGGGCCGCCACCCCGGCCTGTCGCAGGTACGGGCCGACGACGCGGGCGCGATGGCCGCCATCGTGGGCCGGCTCCACGAGTTGGGGCACCGCCGCATCGTCCATATCGCGGGGCTGCCCTCGCTCGCCCACACGGAGCGGCGTATCCGCTCGCTGCGGATCGAGGCCGACCGGCGCGGACTGCCCGAGGCCCGCTCGCTGACCACGGACTACTCCGACACCCAGGGCGCGGCGGTGACCCGCCGGGTGCTGGAGGAGGACCGCCCGCCGACCGCCCTGATCTACGACAACGATGTGATGGCCGCGGCCGGGGCGGCCGTGACGACGGGGCTCGGCCTCTCCGTGCCCGGCGATGTCTCGGTCATCTCCTGGGAGGACTCGGCCCTGTGCCGGCTGGTGCGCCCGTGGCTCACCGCGCTCTCCCGTGACTCGGTCGCCTTCGGCCGGATCGCCGCGACGGAGCTGGCCGCGCTGCTGGACGGCGGCGCGGCCCGCACCGTACAAGTGCCGCTGCCCCGGCTGATCGAGCGGGAGAGCCTGGCTCAGGCGCGGGCGTAACGCGTCGGAAATACATCGCCGCACGACCATTGACACCCGAAGAGATCAAGTGATCTATTCACTTCATGAGTCGCAGTGAACTGTCACTGTCCGAGCATCTGGCGGACAGCATCGTCGAGATCATCCGTACCGAACGGCTGGTCCCCGGGGACGCGTTGGCGTCCTCGCGTGACCTCGCCCGCCGGTTCGACGTCACCACGCCCACGGTCCGCGAGGCCCTGCGCAGGCTTGAGGCCACCGGTGTGGTGGAGTTCCGGCACGGCTCGGGGACGTATGTGGGACCGGGAAGTGAGCGACGGCTGCTGGCCAATCCCCATCTGCCGCGCGGCAGCCGGGAGTCGGTGCTCGAACTCGTCGAGGCGCGGCTGGTGCTGGAACCGGCCGTGGCCGCCGCCGCGGCGCGTACCCGCGTACCGGAAGCGGTGGAACGGTTGCGGACGGCGGCGGCCAACGCGCTGCATCCGCCGCGTGAGTCGCTGCGGGCGTCGGTGCACTTCCATGTGGTGCTGGCCGCCGCGAGCGGCAACGCGCTGCTGCGCGAGACCGTCGAGGCGCTGCTCCAGGTCAGGGCCCGGGAGCAGGTCGAGATCCGGCACCGCTACAACGACCGCGCCCGGGACCACGCGGAGCATGTGGAGATCTTCGAGGCGGTACGGGACGGGGACGCGGACGCGGCCGAGCGGCTGACCCGGGAACACCTGGGCTTCATCCGCGAGGCGGTCCTCGCCGCCGACTTCCCGGACACCGACACGACGACGGCGACGGCGCCTGCGCGGGACGGCGCCGGAGCGGATCCGGAGATCCGCCGGTGAACGCCGCGCCGCCCCTGCGGCTCGCCGAGATGACCACCGAGGAGGCGGCCACCGCCGTCACGGCCGCTCCCGTGGTGATCGTCCCGGCCGGCGCCTTCGAACAGCACGGTCCCGCGATGCCCCTGGCCACGGACACGATCCGGGCCGAGGGCGTGGCCGAACGCGTGGCCGCCGCGCTGTCCGGCCGCGCGGTGATCGGCCCCTCGCTGCCGGTCGGGGTCTCCCCGCACCATCTCGCCTTCGCCGGTACGGTCACGCTCACCACCACCACACTGGCCGCGGTGGTCCGTGAGTACGTGGAGAGCCTGTACCGGCACGGCTGGCGGAAGATACTCGTCATCACCGGCCACGGCGGCAACAACGCCACACTCTCCACCGTGGCGCAGGATCTGCTCACCACCCACCCCGATCTCCAGTTCGCCTGGACCCCCGTCACCCCGCTCGCGGCCGAGGTCGTGTCCGGGATGGGGGTCAGCGAGGTGCACGGTCACAGCGGCGAGGCCGAGACCGCGCAGCTGCTCCATCTCGCACCCGGACTGGTGCACACCGACCGGCTCACCGCCGGTACGACCTCCATCGCCCAACTCGACCCGCTCTCCCGGCTCTCGCGCCATGGCGCACACCCCGCGCTCGTGGTGCGTTACGACCGGCTCAGCCCCAATGGCATCCTCGGTGACCCGCGCCGGGCGACCGCCGAGGACGGACAGGCGGTCGTCGACGCCGTTGTGGTCCGTGTGGTCGCCTTCGTCAAGGAGTGGCTGGACGCCTGAACCGGGCGCCCACGCCCGCCACTTCCCCGCAGACGGCACCGCGCCGCCCGCGCCCCCGCATGGGCGCGCGTGGTGCCGCAGGCAGCACCTGCCCGCACCGCCGGGTCCGTATCTCTCCCCTCGCGCACCACCCCGCGCGCGTGAGCGTTCCTCGTCAGCCCTCATGCGGCCCGTATCGCGCGCGTCCGAGCCGCGATCCCCGCCCCGCCTCCCGGGGCACCCCTGCCGAAATCCAGTCAGCCGTCCGCCCCAGGCGTCCGGCAGAAGGAGCCTGCCATGAACTCCCTCCAACGGATGGCGACCGCCGCCGTGGGACTCGTCCTGTGCCTCGCGGCGACCGGAGCGACCACCGGGACCGCGACCGCCGGGACCGCGACATCCGCTCCCGTACCGCAGGGCGCCTCGAAGGCCGCGTGCCGGCTGCCCGCCCCGCAACCGCCGGGCACCAGCGCCCCGCACACGATCAGCAGCGGCGGCCGGGACCGTACGTATCAGCTCCATCTCCCGGCCGGCTACACCGGGAAGCGTGACTGGCCGGTGATCCTCGCCTTCCATGGCCGGGGCAACACCGGTGCCGGGACCGAGGAGTTCTCCAAGCTCTCCACCCTGCCGGCCGTCGTCGTCTACCCCGACGGGGTCATCGGCACCGGTGACGGGGACCGCCAGGCGTGGCAGGGCGCTCCGTACGCGGCGGCCGGGGTGGACGACGTCCGGTTCACCGAAGACCTCCTGGACCGGCTGGAGTCCACCCTCTGCGTGGACGAGCGGCGGGTGTACGCCACCGGGAAGTCCAACGGGGCGGGGTTCGTCTCCACCCTGCTCGCCTGCCGCATGGCGGACCGGATCGCCGCCATCGCGCCCGTGGCCGCCGCGCTCTATCCCACCGGTGAGCCGTGCGAGCCGTCCCGCCCGGTGCCCGTCATCGATTTCCACGGCACCGGCGATGTCACCATCCCGTACGCCGGGGACGCCGACCGCGGACTCCCCGCCCTCCAGGACTGGTTGGCGGAGTGGGCCGAGCGGAACGGCTGCGCCTCCCGCGCCCGTGACCGGGTGACCGAGCCCGACATCACCGTCTCCCGCTGGCGGGGCTGCGACCGAGGGGCCGAGGTACGGCATGTCGCGGTCACCGACGGCGGACACACCTGGCCCGGCGCCGACAGCTACAGCGGGGGCGGCTACACCACGCAGACCATCGAGGCGCACGAGGTCATGTGGCAGTTCCTGCGCCCGTTCCGCACCCCCGCGTCCCCCCGTCACTGAGACCCACCCCCGGCCGCCCGCAGGAACCGAGCAAGGAGTCCGCTCCCATGACCACGCCGCCACCCGCACCACCCGGCAGACCCTCCCCACCACCCGACGGATCCGGGTCCGGGTCCGTGACCCTGTCCGCCGACGACGGGACCCGGCTCCCGCGCGTCGTCCGTGCGATGGCCGTCATCGAGCGGGCGGGCAACGCGCTGCCCCACCCGTTCTGGCTGTTCTGGATCCTCTCCGCGCTGCTCGCGGTCATCAGCGCGATACTGGCCGCCGCCGATGTCTCCGTCGTCTCCCCGAGCGACCACAAGACCGTCGCCGTGCGGAATCTGCTCAGCGGTGACGGGCTCGCCATGGCCGTCTCGACGATGATCGAGAACTTCGCCACCTTCCCGCCGATGGCCACCATCGTCGTGGTGATCATGGGTGTCGCGGTGGCCGAGCGCACCGGCTTCCTCGCGGCGCTGATGCGGGTCGGCGTCTCGCGGGTACCGGCCTCGTGGGTGGTGTTCGCCGTCGCCTTCGCCGGCACCGTCTCCCATGTCGCCTCGGCGGCCGCGTACATCATCCTCGTACCGCTGGGCGGGCTGGCGTTCCGGGCCGTGGGGCGCTCCCCGATCCTCGGTGTCGTCGTCGCGTACACCTCCATCGCCTCGGGGTACGACGCGAGCCCGGTCCCCACGCCCAACGACGCCATCTTCGCCGGGATCACCACCGCGGCGGCGCGGATCGTGGGCGGCGACGACGCGTATGTGTCGCCGCTGAGCAACTGGTTCTTCAATATCGCCTCGTCGCTGCTGCTGGCCCTGGTCATCACGCTGGTGACGAAGTTCGTTCTGAGCAAGCGGCCGGATCTCGACGCGGATCCCGACGCCGATCTGGAGGACCTCGGCACGCTCACCCTCAGCGCGCGGGAACGCTCGGCGCTGCGCGCGGCCGTACTCGCCCTGCTGGCGGCGCTCGTGGTGCTCGTCGCGGTCATGGTCCCCCCGTCGTCCCCGCTGCGCGGTGCGGGCGGCAGCATCGTGGAGTCGCCGTTCCTGGACGGCATCGCGGCGGTCGTCGCGCTGGTCTTCGGGCTGGTGGGCATCGTGTACGGATACCGCTCGGGCTCCGTCACGTCGGCCGCTGACATACCGAAGCTGATGGGCCGGGGCATCATGCAGATGGCGCCGGTGCTGGTGCTGTTCTTCGCGATCGCCCAGTTCCTGGCGTACTTCGACTGGACGCATATCGGTGATGTGCTCGCGGTCCGGGCGGCGGAGGCACTGGAGCAGAGCGGGATGCCGATCGTCCTGGTGTTCCTGCTGATCCTCGTCCTGCTGACGCTGGTCAATGTCATGGTGACCAGCGGGTCGGCGATGTGGGCGATGTGCGCGCCCGTGCTGGTGCCGATGCTGATGCTGGTGAGCGTGCCCGCCGAGACGACCCAGGCGCTGTTCCGGATCGCCGACTCGGGGTCGACCGCGATCACTCCGATGAGTCCGTACTTCGTGATGGCGCTGGGCTTCCTCCAGCGCTACCGGAAGAGTGCCGGGATCGGCACGCTGGCCTCGTACACCCTGCCGCTGGCCCTGACGATGACGCTCGCGTGGACCGCGCTGTTCCTCGTCTGGTGGGCGGTGGGGATTCCGCTCGGCCCGGGGGCTCCGGTGCGCTGAGCCGGCAGCCGGAAGGAGGGGAGGGCTCCCGCGGCCCTCCCCTCCCCTCTGTCCCGCTGTCCCTCCGTGCGACCGTCAACGCGGCCACGCTGTGGGTCAGTCCCAGGCGTAGCCGTCCCCGAACAGGAGCGTGTGCTCCAGGACATCCTCCATCGGGTCGTCGATCTGGCCGGTGTTGATCAGCGTGAACCTCGACCCGTTGTGCGAGTCGCGGTGTGTCTCGTCCGCGCTCGCCACGCCGGCCGGCAGCCCCGTCACCACGGCCGTCGCCGCGATCCCGACCGCCCACCGGGAGATGGTCCTTGTCGTACCGTTCACCGTTGGCTCCTCACCCTCGTGTCCCTCGAACAGCGGTACTTTCCACCCCGTTCATCTGTTGAGCGGGTCAAAAGGTCACGCAGATCATCGGAGAATCTCCGGGCCCCGTAGCGCGGGGTTATTTCGACGGTATGAAATACCCCGCCCGGCGGTTGACCGGGCAATCGAGCCGCTGCGACTCTCCCGGCATGTCCGTGGCTCCCCTTCCTCCGACCGAATCCGCCGAATCAGCCGAATCTGCTGAATCTGCTGAATCCGTGTACGACCGGATCCGGCTGCGCCAGTGGCGGCGCGGCCAGGCACGCTCCGCCGGGGTCCAACGCCGTGATCTGCTGCGGCTGTTCGCGACGGCCGCCGCCGCCGGACCGCTCGCCGCAGCGACGCCGGGCATCGCGCGGGCCGCCGCACCGGCGCCCGCGAGCCCCGCGGCACCGGCCGCCCCCGCCGCGGCCCCCGGCATTGTGAAGCCGCTGCCGTCCGAGGTGTTCACCATCCGTGGCACCAACGCCGAGACCAACTTCGCGGCGCTGCGCACCACCGGCCCGCACACCCCCGCCGGCCACTTCTTCGTCCGCAACCACACCGTCACCCCCCGGATCGACGCCGCCGCCTGGAGATTGACGATCTGGGGCAGCGGACTGCGCGGCGGCCCCGTGGACTTCGGTTACGACGAGCTGC
Organism: Streptomyces scopuliridis; assembly: GCF_042790125.1. GTDB lineage: Bacteria > Actinomycetota > Actinomycetes > Streptomycetales > Streptomycetaceae > Streptomyces > Streptomyces scopuliridis_A. The sequence goes on along the minus strand of NZ_JBHTZS010000001.1, from coordinate 204,382 downwards.
GCGCGCTCCCGTCCGTGACCCGTACCGCGTTCATCGAGTGCGCCGGGAACGGCCGCAGTTACTACGCGACCCAGCAGAACCAGCAGGTGTCCGGTACGGCCTGGACGCTCGGCGCCATCGGCGTCGGACGGTGGCGCGGGGTGCGGCTCGCCGAAGTGCTGCGCCGCGCGGGCCTGAGCCCCGACGCCGTCGACATCCTGCCGCGCGGCCTGGACGACGAGGTCATCAGCGAGGGGACGAATCTGGGCCGGGTGCGCCGGCCGCTGCCGGTGGCGAAGGCGCTGGACGACGTACTGCTCGCGTACGAGCTGAACGGCGAGCCGCTGCCACCCGACCATGGCTATCCGGTCCGGCTGATCGTCCCGTCCTGGGTGGGCATCGCGAACATCAAGTGGCTCGGCGACATCGAGGTGAGCGCCGAGCCGCTGTACAGCCCCTGGAACACCACGCTCTACCGGCTGTTCGGCACCGGGTATCCGCCCGAGGGCAGTGCGCCGCTGACCCGGCAGACCCTCAAGAGCGCCTTCGAGCTGGCGGACGGCGCCACCGTCGCCGCCCATCGGCCGCTGGTGCTGACCGGCCGCTCCTGGTCGGGCGGGGCGCCCGTACGGTCGGTGGAGATCAGCACCGACGGCGGGACGCGCTGGCGACGCGCGCGGCTGCGGGACGCGCCCCGGCGCGGCAGTTGGGTCCGCTGGTCCGCCGACTGGACACCGGGCGGTCCGGGCCCCGCCGTACTGCTGGCGCGCGCGACGGACAGCGCGGGCCGCGTCCAGCCCGAAGTGGCCGTCCACAACACGCAGGGCTATCTGTTCGACGCCGTGGTGCGCCACCGGGTGACCGTCGTCTGACCGGTGGCGCCGGACGGCCGGCCGTGCGGACACGGCCGGCCGTCGTCAACAGCGCCCTGGGGCACGGGAGATGTTACTGAACGGTTCCGCGCTCCCCCCGTCCCTCGTCCTTGGCCCGTCGGTCGACGGAGTGCCGGTCGAGGGAACGCCGCTCGGCGAGACGCCGGTCGGCGGCGGCGATGGGTTCGGAGTCCCATCCGGAGTCGTCCGAGCCACCGCCCGGACTCGGCGCCCGACGACGGAGGTTCGAGGCGTCGGAGCGCGCGGCCTCGGCGCGGATCATGGCGTTGAGCGCGGCGAAGGGGTCAATGGGCATGGCTGTGTCCTCACGGTGAGAAGGTGCGGAAGAAACGCGACTGCTGTGGTCCTGAAGGCACTTCAGAGCCGTGCGAGGCACTGAAGGGCGGGACCTGTCAGCAGCGCAGCACCACACAGCGCGGCGTGACCGGCGCGCGCGGCGGCCACGTCGGCACACACCGTCCGACGTACGGAGCCCGTGCCCGCTCGCCGAACAGTCCGGTCTGGGTCAGGGGCTGTTGGGGCTCCCTGCCCGTCCGCTCGGTCCTGGCCGGCGCGGACTGCTCGGTCTCGGCGGTGTCCTGGTGTCCCTCGCCCGCCGGGTCGCGGGAACCGGACGCGGGCGGCAGGGACTCGGCGTCCCGCATCGCCGCCGAGGACGGCGCGATCGACATGCCCAGGAAGGCGATCAGCACCAGGGCCACCAGGGCGGCCCGGCGCGCGGCGGCGGCGCGGGCAGCCGCGGCGCGGGTGGGAATGGACGTGGCACGCTTCATGGGCACGACCTCCTGGACAACGCACCTCTGCCCAGAAACACACCCGCGCCGTCCTGCTACCGGCGGAAACCGCTCACACGGGGTACGCGACCTACGCCGAGTCCCGCTCCTCGTCGGCGGTTCGTGCCTCGTCGGAGCGCGCTTTCGCCACGGGAACGGACACGGTTCCCAGCGGCACCTGCGGTCCGACGCCCTCCCTCAGCCACCGTCTCAGCACCTCGTGCACCCGCTCCGCGCCCACGAGTTCGCCGCTGTCGGGGACCGGCGCGGAGAGCACCAGCGGGGACAGCAGGAAGGCCCGTGACTGTTCACCGCCGAGCCCGCCGTGCGAGCCGATCTGTTCCTCGAAGGCGTGCACGCGGCCCGTCGCCGGGTCGTACATCGAGTTGACCATGATGTCCGCGACATGCGGGAAGGAGTCCGTGCGCCGTACGGCGTCGGCCGCGCCGGGGCCCATACCGGCGAGCGGACCGCTGTCGTCGAGCGCGTCGACCGGCACCTCCGCCCCGCCGGGGCCGAGCACCACCGAGCCGTGTTCCTCGCTCCGCACCAGCAGGAAGCCGATCCCCGGATGGCTGGCGAGGGTTCGCAGCAGCGCGGGATGGCGCCGGTCAATCTGCTCGCGGCTCATCCGCTCCGGCACATCGGGGAAGGAGATCAGGGCGAGATTCCCGGAAGCGAGCACGACCGGATCGGAGCCGTGCGCGGGCTGCTCGTCGGCGCTCTCGGGCTCCGGCCGGTGCAGCGCGCCGAGGACGGCGTGCCGGGCCGCCTCGCGCGCCTCCGCGCCGCTCTTCGTACGCTCGGCCCGGCGCGACACGGGCAGCCCGCAGCCGGCCCTCACCAGATCCCTGAGGGTGAGTCCGTACGCGCTCTCGAAGGTCTCGCCGGGACTCTGCCCGTGGTCGGAGAGCAGCACGATCCGGTACGTACGGGGCGCGTGCTCGGCGGCCCTGGCGATCAGTCCGACCGAGCGGTCGAGCCGGGCGAGGACCCGCTCGGCGTCCCGGCTGTGCGGTCCCGAGTGGTGGGCCACCTCGTCGTACGCGACGAGGTCCGCGTAGACGGCGGTGCGTCCGGCCAGCATGTCGCCGATCACGGCCGCGACCACCACATCGCGTTCGACGACGGTCGCGAAGGCCCGGATGAACGGATAGAGCCCGCCCCGGCCGACCCGCGGCCGGTCGCCGCGTATCCGCGCCCGGGTCGATTCACCGATCTCGCGGCCGACGTCGGCGACGAACGAGACCACCGTACGGACGGCGTTGGCGGGGTCGGAGAAGTAGGCGAAGTAGCCGGCCCGGGAGCGGTTGGCCCTGCCGCGCCGCGCGGCGATCGACAGCACCAGCGCGAGCTGGTCGGCGCCGCCGCTGAAGAGATTGCCGCGGCTGGCGCCGTCGAGGGTGAGCAGGCCCCCGTCGCCGGTGCGGGCGATGGCGCGGCGCTGGAGTTCGGCCGCGCTGGCGGGGCGGTTGCTGACCATGATCCGGCCGGTGTCCTTCTCGTACCAGCGGAAGGCGGGGACATCGTGGTTGGAGCCGTGCAGGATGCCGAGCTGGCTCGCGCCCGTCTGGCTGGACCAGTCGGTGCGCCAGGGCGTGAGCCGGTGGGTCGGCCGCGGGCCGCCGGGCGCGCTGTCCGCCAGGCCGCCCGGAGGGACGCGCACCGCGTCGTCCGCCGTACCGCGTCCGCCGTCCGGGTCCGGCGGGAGCACGCCGAGCCAGTCGGCGACATGCGGCATCACCCCGGCGGCGACCGCGTCGAGCAGCACCTCGTGCCCGACCCCGTCGAGTTGCAGGAAGACCGTCCCGGGCGGTCCGCCGCGCCCGCCGTCCTCGCCGCTCCTGCGCCGCCGCCGGTCCGCGAGGCGGGAGAGCCGGCGCCGGTAGGCGTCGTCGTCACCGACCGCGAGCCCCGTCGAGGTCGCGGAGGCGACGGCGGACATCACGGCCGCGACCACCACGGCGGTCTCCGGATTGGCCGCCCCGCGCCCGTTGGGGATGAGCCAGAGCGCGATCAGGAGCAGCGAGCCGTTCAGGAAGAACACCAGCAGTCCGAGGACCAGTGCGGGGACGAGCAGCAGCGCGCGCACGAGCAGGGGCCAGACCAGCGCACTGAGCAGACCGAAGGCCCCCGCGCCCCAGGCCGCGGTGATCGCGGTCCTGGTGATGCTGTCCTGGTTGTCCGACTGAAGCTTGAAGTCCGGCAGGATCCCGGCCAGCGCCAGCATCGTCAGCGTGGACACCGCCCATACGACGATCACCCGCAGCAGGGACCCGCCCGTCGTTCGCCACCGCCCCTTGAACACGTCGCTCCGTCACCTCACGTCCGGGCCCGTACGCACTCACGGGCTCGGCCCAGCCTCGCACAGCGCGCCACGGACTCCCCCGGGGTACCGGGGCCACGGCGGGTCAGCAGCCGCCGTATCCCGCGGTCGGCAGCCGCCGTACCCCGCGCTCAGCAGCCGTCGTACCCCGCCGTCGGCATCGAGAGCCTGCGGTGGACGTCGGCCTTCATGGCGGCGTCGTACAGCGGTTCGTCCAGTCCGACGGTCTCCAGCGGTACGCCTCTGCGCGCGCACTCCGCGGTGAAGACGGACACCGAACTGAACGCCCGTTCGAGAACGCGCTCGTTCGCCGCGACGAAGAGATCCACCAGCCCCGCTTCGACATCGGCCCACAGCCCGCAGTGGTCGGGGCGCAGCCCGTACAGGAGCAGCTGCCGGGTGACGAGGTAGCCCTTGTCCTCGGCCCAGCGCGCGCACATCGTGTGCTGGCCCCGGGTGTCCACGAGAAAGGGGTCGCTGTCCAGCTCCTCCAGCGGCGTCAGGCTGGCGATCACGGCCACTCGTACCTCACGCATGCCTGCCCCCAGCTCCCCGGCACTCGCCTCCGTCCGCCGACCCTACTGGGCGCACGCCCCCGCGGGGCAGGCGCGTGCCCGGCGGTCGACGGCGCGCGACCAGCGCATCCGGACCCGCCCGCGCGGGCATCCGCCGTACGCTGAGTGCGGAGAGGGGGCCGGGGCGGGAGCGCGGTCCACGGTCGGACGGAGCTGAGGTCGCGTTGGGAACTGTCATCACCTGGTGGGGCCATGCCACCTGCACCGTGGAGGACTCCGGGGTACGGGTGCTCACGGACCCGGTCTTCGTCCGCCGGCTGGCCCATCTGCGCCGCCGGCGCGGTCAGGTGCCGCCGCCCGAGGCGTCCGTCGCCGATGCCGTGCTCGTCTCACATCTGCACTCCGACCATCTCCATCTGCGGTCGCTGACCCGGCTCGCGCCCGGCACCCGGCTGATCGTGCCGCGCGGCGCCGAGCGGTCGGTGCCGGGGCTGCGCAGGCTGGACGCCCGCAGAAACCCCTCGGGGCTGCGGATCACCGAGGTCGAGGCGGGCGACGAGGTGGAGATCGGGGCGCTACGGGTACGGGCCGTGCCCGCGCGCCACGACGGACGGCGGCTGCCGGTCGGACCGCACCGCTCCCCCGCCCTGGGCTTTGTGATCAGCGGCGCGTCCCGGACGTACTTCGCCGGGGACACCGGACTCTTCGACGGGATGGCCGACGCCGTGGGGCCGGTGGATGTGGCGCTGCTGCCGGTGGGCGGCTGGGGGCCGCATCTGGGGGCCGGGCATCTGGACGCCGGGCGGGCGGCGCGGGCGCTGGCCGATCTGGCGCCGAGCGCGGCGGTACCGGTGCATTTCGGTACGTACTGGCCGATCGGCCTGGACGGGATCCGCCCCCATGAGTTCTACGCGCCGGGCGACGAGTTCGTACGGCACGCGGCGCGGCTCGCGCCGAAGGTCGCCGTCCATCTGCTACGGCACGGCGAGAGCGTGCGGCCGGAGGCCGGCCTGTGATCGACCGGCTCATGGCGCAACTCTCGGAGCTGCCACCCGAGTCGACGCAGCAGGCCGTCGGCTATCCGTCCGTCTTTCTGCTGGTGGCGCTGGGCGCGCTGGTGCCGGTGGTGCCGACGGGGGCGGTGGTGAGTTCGGCGGCGGTGGTGGCCTTTCATCAGACCGCGCCACTCTCGCTGCTCTATGTCTTCCTGGTGGCGTCGTTCGCGGCCTTCCTCGGCGACATATCCCTCTACTGGCTGGGACGGCGCGGGGTCGGCTCCAGGAACGGATCGCGCTGGCTGGAGGCGATACGCCGGCATGCTCCGCCCGACCGGCTTGAGCAGGCGCAGACGAAGCTGCGCGAGCACGGGGTGACGGTGCTGGTGCTCTCCCGGCTGGTGCCCGCCGGGCGGATTCCCGTGATGCTGGCCTGTCTGCTCGGGGACTGGCCGCTGCGCCGGTTCGCCCGGGGCGATGTGCCGGCCTGTCTGGCCTGGGCGGCGACGTACCAGCTGATCGGGGTGCTCGGCGGCTCGCTCTTCGACGAGGCGTGGGAGGGGGTGCTCGCCGCGGTGGTGCTGACGCTGGTGCTGAGCGCCGCCCCGGCGCTCTGGCGCAGACTGCGGCGGCCGGGCGGGGACGAGAGTCCGGACTCGGCGGGCAGGCCGACGTAGTTCCCGATCCGGCCGGGTCCGATCCGGCCGGGTCCGATGCGGCCGGGTCCGATCCGGCCGGGGTCCGCACTGTACGGATCCGCTCCGTATGGGGCCGCACTGTCCGGGGCCGCTCTGTACGGGGCCTCTCCGGGGCCGCTCACCTCAGTTCGTCGAAGACCGCTCCGAAATGGCCGAGCGCCCGCGCGACATGCGGCAGTTCCAGCGGCGCGCTCGCGGTGAGGGACTTCAGCCGCTGCTCCGGCGTCGCCCCGAGCAGCGGTCCTGTCGACAGCCGTACGCGCAGCGCGCCCAGTTCGTCCCCGAACCGGTGGCCGCCCGGTACGGGCACCTCCAGGCGCCGGCTCAGATGGTTCTCCAGCTCCATGGAGTCGGTGACGCCCAGCCGGGCCAGCTGTCCGCGCAGCGGCCCGAGGTCGGCGTAGAGATGACGGCCGGCCTGCGGCACCCCGGCGAGGGCGCCGGAGGCGAGCACCAGTTGGTGGGCGGCGGCGGCCAGTTGCCCGTGCAGCGCGGCGGTGGCCCGCGCCCTGGCCGTGACGGCGTCCGGCTCGTCGAGCGCGTGGGCGGCGGCAGCGGCGACGGGGCCCGCGACCATCGCCCCGAGCGCGGTGAGGATGTCGAGCGTCCTGGCCCGCAGCGCGGTTCCGGCGTCGGTGGCCGGGTAGCGGGCGACGGCCATCGGCCAGGCGGCCGGGAGCAGCGCGCCCGCCAGATCGGCGAGGACGACGACCTCGTCGGGCCACATCTCGGCCGGGCTGAGCAGCACCGTCTCGTGCGGCCGGTGCAGAGTGTCGCGCCAGGTCTCGTCGCTGACGATGTGCAGTCCTTCGCCGACCGCGGCCTCACATGCCTCACGGACCAGTTCCGGCGGGGCGACCGCGGCGGTCGGGTCGTCGGCGACGGAGAGCAGCAGCGCCCGTGGCCGGCCGCCCTCGGCCCGTACCCGCCGTACCGTCTCCAGCAGGGCGAACGGATCCGGCACGCCGCCCGCGTCCGCCGGGGCCGGCACATGGTAGGCGGGCCTGCCGAGCAGCCGGGCCTGTGGGGTCCAGGAAGCGGGGCACGGCCGGGGCATCAGGACCTCCCCGTCGTACGCGGCGAGCAGGGCGAACAGCAGCGGCTGCGCGCCGGGCGCGGCGGCCACGGCGTCGGGGCCGGTGCGCAGGCCGCGCCGCGACCAGTAGCCGGAAGCAGCTTCCCGCAGAACCGCGTCACCGCCGGGCGGCTGCGGCGAGGTGTGCCCGGCCGCCCCCGCGCACTCGCCGACCAGCTCGGGCAGCGCGGGCAGCCCGGCGTCGGGGGCGGCCGGGCCGAACCGTACGGGGCCCCGGCCCTCGGGAGCCGTCCGCCGCATACCGCCACCTCCCGCAGTCGCCATCCGCCACGGCCTCTCGTTCGGGCCCTCTGTCCGGACCCTTTATAGGGAGTTATACGGAGGTTTGACGCACCCTGCTCCCCGGGCGCCGCCCGGCCGCGTCCCCCGGCGCCGCCCCTCCGCGTCCCCGGCTCCGTCCGGCCCGCTCCCCCGTACGGTCTGCTTGGACCGGCCGCTCGCGGGGTACCCGCGTTCCATGTCGGAGACCACTGGGACCTACGGACAGGCGGCCCCGGGCACCCGTGCCCGGATCGCGGCGCTGCTCGACGGCTGGGACGAGCGGGCCTTCCGCTCCGTCGCCGGACGGCACTGGCCAGGCGCGGGGCCCGTACTGCCCCGGCTGAGCCGGTCCGCCAACCACGGACTGCTCTGGTTCGGCGCCGCCGCGGGCATCGCCGTGCTGGGACGCGGGGCGCGCTCACGCCGGGCCGCCCTGCGGGGCGCGGTGTCGCTGGGGCTCGCCTCGGCCGCCATCAATACCGTGGGCAAGCGGGCGGTACGCCGACAGCGGCCCCTGCTCGACGCCGTACCGGTGATACGACGGCTGAAGCACCAGCCGCTCACGACGTCCTTCCCGTCCGGGCACGCGGCCTCGGCCGCCGCCTTCGCGACCGGGGTCGCGCTGGAGTCGAAGGGGTGGGGCGCCGCCGTGGCGCCGGTGGCCGCCGCCGTGGCCCTCTCCCGGATCTATACGGGGGTGCACTATCCGAGCGATGTGCTGGTGGGCGCCGCGCTCGGGGTGGGGGCGGCCTTCGCGGTGCGCGGGATCGTACCGACCCGTTCCCAACTGCCCTCACCGGGACGTCCGTACGCCGAGGCCCCCGCGCTGCCCGACGGCCACGGGCTGGTGGTCGTGGCCAACCTGGCCTCCGGATCGTCGGACGCCGCCGCGCTGGTACGGGACGCGCTGCCGGCCGCGGAGGTCGTGGAGTGCCCGCCCGAGGAGGTGGAGACCGAGCTGGCGAAGGCGGCGGGCCGCTGTCTGGCCCTCGGTGTCCTCGGCGGCGACGGAACGGTCAACCGGGCCGCGTCTACGGCCGTACGGCACGGTCTGCCGCTGGCCGTCTTCCCCGGCGGCACGCTCAACCACTTCGCGTACGACCTGGGCATCGAGAGCGTCCAGGACACCTGCCGCGCGCTGACGGCGGGTGACGCCGTACGGGTCGACCTGGGGCGCTTCACCCCCGGTCCGCGCGGCGCGGCGACGGGGCACTTCCTCAACACCTTCAGCCTGGGCGTCTATCCGGAACTGGTACGGGTGCGGGAGCACTGGGCGCCGCGCATCGGCGGCTGGCCCGCCGGGATCCTGGCCGCGCTGAAGGTGCTGCGCGGTGAACACCAGCTGGAGGCCGAGTTCGAGGGCCGGCACCGGTCGCTGTGGCTGCTGTTCGCGGGGAACGGCATCTACCAGCCGATGGGGCCGACCCCGGGCCACCGGCTCGATCTGGCCGACGGCCTGCTGGACGTACGGATCGTGCACGGCGGCCGGGCCCCTGGGCCTCGGCTGCTCGCCGCCGCGCTCGCCGGACCGCTGAGCCGTTCACCGGTGCACGCGGCGGAGCGGATGCGCCGGGTACGGATCGCCCGGATCGCGCCCGGTACGCCGCTCGCGTTCGACGGTGAAGTGGCCGAGGCGCCCGGGGAATTGATACTGGACAAGGTGGAGGAGGCGCTGACCGTCTACCGGCCGAAGGCGCTGCTGTAGGGCGGGCGCGGGAGTCCCGGCCGTCCGGCGCCGCGCGTGACCGACCGGGCCGTCCGGCGCCGTGCCGGAATCCCGGTGGACAGGCGCGAACGGCGCGGCCGAGGATCACGCCATGGACACGCGCTACTTCCTGGAGACCCCGCGACTGCGGCTGCGTTCGCTCGCCGAGGACGACCTCGACCGGGTGGTCGCCCTCGACAACGACCCCGGCGTACGGCGGTTCATCGACGGCGGCCGGCCGGTCTCGCGCGAGACGGCACGGACCGAGACGCTCCCCCGCCTGCTCGGGCGCGGCTTCTGGGCCGCCGAGGAGAGCGCCACGGGTGCGTGGCTGGGGTGGTTCTGTCTGGAGCCGGAGAGCGAGCAGGACTGGCGGGTCGTCGAGTTGGGCTACCGGCTGCACCGGTCGGCGTGGGGGCATGGGTACGCCACCGAGGGCGCCCGCGCCCTGGTCCGCGCGGCGTTCACCGGCCTCGGCACGGAACGGGTGACGGCGCAGACCATGACGGTCAACACCGCCTCGCGGCGCGTGCTGGAGAAGGCGGGGCTGAGCTACGTCCGTACGTTCTTCGAGGAGTGGCCCGAGACGATCGAGGGATCGGAACAGGGCGATGTGGCCTATGAGCTCACCCGGGAGGAATGGAGAGGCCAGGCTCGCCCCACCGACTGGCCCGGATAGCGACTGGCCCGGACAGCGACTGGTCCCGATAGCGCTGTTCCGGATAGCGAGACACAGGTCTCATCATGCGACATGGCGGCGTACCGTGGCCGGACCACGTCACGAGAGGGAGTCCCGCCATGCCGAAGGAGACCGCGGTCTACACCCACGGGCACCACGAGTCGGTGCTGCGCTCGCACCGCTGGCGCACCGCCGCCAACTCCGCGGCGTACCTCCTCGCCGAACTGCGTCCCGGCCAGGACCTGCTGGATGTCGGCTGCGGCCCCGGGACCATCACCGCCGATCTGGCCGCGCTCGTCGCCCCGGGCACGGTCACGGCCGTCGACGCCGCCGAGGACGTCCTCGACAGGGCACGGGAGGCGGCGGCCTCCGCCGGCGTGGACAATGTCCGCTTCGCGGTCGCCGATGTCCACGCGCTGGACTTCCCCGACGACTCCTTCGACATCGTCCACGCCCATCAGGTCCTCCAGCATGTGGGCGATCCCGTACAGGCCCTGCGCGAGCTGCGCCGGGTGTGCCGGCCCGGCGGGGTCGTGGCGGCGCGCGACGCGGACTACGGCGCCTTCGCCTGGTTCCCCGACGTACCGGCGCTGGACGGCTGGCAGGAGCTGTACCGCCGGGTGGCGCGCGCCAACGGCGGGGAGCCGGACGCCGGGCGGCGGCTGCTGTCCTGGGCGCGGCGGGCCGGCTTCACCGACATCACCTCGACCGCCGCCACCTGGTGCTTCGCCACGCCCGGCGAGCGCGCCTGGTGGAGCGGCCTGTGGGCGGAGCGCACGACCGCCTCGGGCTATGCCGGTCTGGCGGTCGGCGGCGGCCATGCGACACCGGAGCGGCTGGACGGGATCGCCGGGGCGTGGCGGGAGTGGGGCGCCGCCGAGGACGGCTGGTTCATGGTCCCGCACGGCGAGATCCTCTGCCGGGTGTGAACCGGTCACGTACGAGCGTACGAGCCCGGGTCGCGGAAGCCTCCACGTACCCGGTCCCGGCCGCCCGAATCGATCACGCGTCCCGGCACGGCCAACTACCCTGGTGCGCATGGAAATCCTGGGAACCACGTTGCGCATCTGCGTCGACGACCTGGAGACCTCGGTGGTGTTCTACGAACGCCTCACCGGTAGCCCCGCGCTCCGCTTCGAGCGCGGTGGGGTCTCCGTCGCCGCCGTCGGCTGCTTCCTCCTCATGAGCGGCCCCGCGTCGGAAATCGATGTCCTGCGCAAGGTCACGGCCACGATCGCCGTCAAGGACGTCGACGAGGCGATCACCGTCCTCACCGGCGTCGGGGCGCATATCGTCGCGGGCCCGGTGCCGACGCCGGTGGGGCGCAATGTGATCGCCCTGCACCCCGACGGTTCGGTCTTCGAGTACGTCGACCGCAGAGCCGACCCGACACCGGGCTGATCAACGGGGCCGAGCGACGGGCTGAATCAACCGGGCCGGTCAGCGGGGCCGGTCAGCGGTGGCCGGGGGCCCTTCGTCGGTGAAGGCCCCCACCACCAGATCCGCGAGCAGCGCCCCCGCCGTCCCGTCCGGGTCGAGGTCCGGATCGTAGATGGTCACGTTCAGCCCGACGCAGCGCTCGGAGCGCACCAACGCCCGCAGCAGTACGGCGAGTTCGTCCGGCATCAGGCCGCCCGCGTCCGGGCTGTCGACCGCGGGCATCACCTCGGGGTCGAGCACATCCGCGTCGAGATGGACCCAGAACCCGTCGGTGACCGGCGTCTCCAGCGTCTGGAGCACGGCTCCGGCCAGCTCCGCCGCGCCCCACTCGCGCAGCTCGCCGACCGTCACGGTCGGGATCCTCAGCCGGGCGAGCTCCGCGCGGTCCTCGTCGTAGTCCCGGATCCCGAAGAGCCGTACGTCCTCGTCCCGCAGATACGGACGCAGTCCCTCCAGGTCACTCAGATCCCGCTGGCCCCGGCCGGTGCCGATCGCCAGCTCCTCACCGCCCGCCGCGCCGATGTTCTCGGAGTTGCCCGCGTGCCGGAAGTCGGCCGAGCCGTCGATGGCGGCCAGCCCGTACCGTCCCATGCGGCGCAGCGCGAGCGAGGCACCGAGCTGGATGGAGCAGTCGCCGCCCAGCACGAGCGGGAAGTCCCCTGCCCTGACATGGTGCTCGATCCGGTCGGCGAGCCGGGGCGTGTACGCGGCGATCGCCGCCGCGTTGAAGACGCCGTCGCCCTCCCGCCAGTCGCCGCGGTCATAGCGCGGCGGGACGACCACCCCGCCCTCGAACGCGCCGAGCCGCTGGACGATCCGCTGCTCGCGCAGGGCACCGGCGAGCTTGTAGCACCCGGGCACGGCACCGGGGGCGGGGGGCCGGAGCCCCAGATTGGAGGGCGCGTCGATCACCACGATATTCCGCATGCGAACCATCCTCACCACCGTAGGCTTCGGCCACAAACGACTTCACGGAACAGCGGGAACGGAAGAGGGCGGGCAGCGGGATGACCACTCAGCACACCTACCGGGTGATCGTGCGCGGCACATGGGACGGACTGACGGACGAGGACCGCGCCCGGCTGCTCGCGGAGGTCGACGAGCACGGTCTGACGCAGATGCGGTTCACCCCGGAGGGCTCGCTCACGTACGACAGGGCGCTGCGGCACTTCAGTTACCGCTACGTGGTGGTCTCGGACGCGGCGGACGGCGAGGAGATGGCCGGCGCGCTCGCCGAGGACCGCGCGGAGGCGGCGCTGAAGGCCCTGGGCTGCGGCCATGGCGAACTGCGGTCCACGGTGACCGACATGGACACCATGAAGATCAACCGCAAGGGCCGCTGAGCGGCGGGCGGTCGCGGAGGCTCATGGGCGTCAGCTCTCCTGGTCCATCATCTCCACCGTGATCGCCCAGCGCTCGTGGTCGCGCCACGCGCCATCGATATGGAGGAAGTCCGGCGAGTAGCCCTCCAGTCGGAAGCCCACGCGCCGGACCAGCGCGAGGGACGCGATGTTCGCAGGCTGCACATTGGCCTCCAGCCGGTGCAGTCCCAGCGGGCCGAACGCGTGCCGCACGACCAGCCCGAGCCCTTCCGTCATCAGGCCCCGGCCCGCGGCGTGCGCGAAGGCGCCGTATCCGAGCGCGCCGCACCGGAAGGCGCCGTGGACGATGTTGTTGATATGGACGAATCCCGCGATCCCGCCGCCCTCGCGGGCACAGACGAGATAGCCCTCCCTGCTGGGATCCTCGGTGAACCGGCGCGCGTGGTCGGCGTACGCCTCCGTGTCGGCGGGCGGGAACAGCCAGGGCCTGTGCAGCTCCTGGCTCTCGCGGACACGCGACGTGAACTCGTGGGCGTCCTCGGGGCGGTAGGCGCGTACGAACGTGCGGGGGCCTTCGGCGATGGCGAGGACTCGCCGTTCGGGAAGCTCGGGCACCGCGCCAGCCTACGTGATCTCCGGACGGCCGATCCTGTGGCTCGGAAGCCGGTCGGCCAAACGTTTCCGGCTTTCCCGTCATGCGTGTTGATCATCACACCGGGCGTGACTGCCAGCTGGGTTAGCGTTCCGCCCTGTGACTATGGTGAATTCCGCTTCCCCGCTTCCTCGTGTTCAGGACTCCCCGGCCGCCGAGGCGCTGACCCGTGCCCTCTTTGGCGAACGGTTCGAAGACATCCACCAGCCCTGGCGGAAACTCTTCAGCACCGGGCCATTCCGCTACCGCGAGGGGCTGACACCGCGGGAGCGTGCCGCGCTGTCCTACGAGCGGCTGCGGCTCGTCAATGACGCGATCGACAGCCCCGAGGATCTCGTCGTCGACGTGGAGCGGCTCGGCGCGCTCCATGAGTGGGCGGGCCCGGTGGACGCGGGATTAACGACAGTCGCGAGCATTCACTACAACCTCTTCCTCGGCAGTCTTCTCGATCACAGAGCCGACGGAGAGCGTGATCTGCGCGCCTTCACCGAACTGCGGCGTACCGGTACGTTCCTGTGTACCGAGGCCGGACACGGCAACAGCGCCTCCCAGTTGGAGACGACCGCCACCTTCGACCCGGCGACCGGCGGCTTCGTCCTGCACACGCCGTCACCGGCCGCGGCCAAGTTCATGCCGAACACCAGCTCCACCGGCGGCCCCAAGACCGGTGTCGTGGCGGCCCGGCTGATCACGGACGGCAAGGACCGGGGCGTCTTCCTCTTCCTGACGCCGCTCAGCGACGACACCGGGGGTCCGCTGCCGGGGGTGGAGATACGCAGGCTGCCGCAGACGGCCACCAGCCCGGTGGACCACTGCGTCACCTCCTTCGAGCACGTCCGGCTGCCCCATGAGGCGCTTCTCCAGTCCGGCCACGGCCGGCTCACCCGGGACGGCGTCTTCAGCAGCGAGATCGGCAGCCCCCGTAAGCGCTTCCTGCACTCCATAGGCCGGGTCACCGCCGGCAAGCTCTGCATGAGCGCCTACAGCCTCGGGGTCACCCGCCACGCGCTGGCCGTCGCCGTACGCCATGCCCACACCCGGCACACCTCCGGTGTCACCGCCGGGGGGTCCGTGCCGCTGTTCGCCCATCGCAGCCACCACACCCCGCTGCTCGACGCCCTCGCCACGACCTACGCCGCGACGCTGCTGCACCGCACGGCCGTGCGGCAGTGGACCGAGGCGACGGAGGCGGAGCGTGAGGACGGTGAGCGTCTGGCGGCCGTCGCCAAGGGCTGGATCACCTGGCGGGCCCGCGCCGTCATGACGGAGTGCCGCGAACGGTGCGGCGCCCAGGGGCTGTTCCTCGCCAATGGCATCGCCGGCCAGCTGACGGCCAATGAGGGCACCATCACGGCGGAAGGTGACAACCTTGTCATCTGGGTCAAGGCGGCCGGGGAGATGCTTCTCGGACACTTCACCCCGAAGCAGCCGAGCGCCCTCGCGCCCGGGGACCGGGATCTCAGGGATCCGGCCTTCCTCCAGGACCTCCTGGCGGACATCGAGAGCGTCTGGCACCAGCGGGCCCGGACCAAGCTGCGCGGCGCCAAGGCGGGCAACCCGCTCAACCGGTGGAACGCGACGGTCACACCCGCCCTCGAACTGGTCGACGCGCACGCCCACCGCCGGGCGGCCGAGTCGCTGCTGACCGCCGCCGAGGAGGCCGGCGAGCCGGGGGCGCGGCATCTCCTGCACGCGTTGCACCGGCTCTTCGCGCTGCGCCGTATCGCCGCCCACAGCGGGGACCTGCTGGCCGAAGGGCGGCTGACGGCCGACCAGGTGAGACACCTCCCCGACCTGGCGGAGGACGCGGTCATCGAGCTGGCTCCCCACGCCCGGACGCTCACCCACGGCTTCGCCATCGCCGACGAGGTCCTGCTCGACCACCCGATCAGCCATCCGGAGGCCATGGGCCGCGTTCCGGAAGGCCACACGGACTGAGCGGCCCCCCCGCCACCCTCATCCTGGACGAGTAAGTCCGGCCCTCCCGGTTCAGACAAGGGCGGGCACGTCCAGGGTGAGGGTGGCGCTCTCCGCGTCCAGTACGGCGGGCACGCCCAGCGGCACGGTCAGGTTCGACTCGCCGTGCCCGAAGCCCAGTTCCTCCACGACCGGTACACCCAGCCCGCCGAGCCGGTCGAGGAGCAGCGTCCTGACGTCCTCGTACGGTCCGCACTCCGCCCAGGAGCCGAGTCCGATCCCCGCGACGCCGTCCAGCCAGCCGGAGCGCAGCAGTTGGGTGAGGATACGGTCGAGTCGGTACGGCTCCTCGCCGACGTCCTCGATCATCAGCAGCCCGCCCGCCGCCGAGGGGCGCGCGTACGGGGTGCCGAGTTCGGCGGCGAGCAGGCTGACGCAGCCGCCGAGGGTGACGCCCGCTGCCCGGCCGGGCACCAGCCCCCGGGCGCTGTCCTGGCCGAGAGTGCGCACCGACTCGGGCTCGAAGAGCGTGGCGCGCAGCGACTCCTGTGTCCCGGGGTCCTTGAGGAAGGTCATCGCGGCGGTCATCGGACCGTGCAGCGTGACCAGGCCGAGGCGCCGGGCGAACGCCTCGTGCAGCGCGGTGATGTCGCTGTAGCCGACGAAGACCTTGGGGCCCGCCGCCCGCATCGCCGTCCAGTCGAGCAGATCGGCCATGCGCTGGACTCCGTAGCCGCCCCGGGCGCAGAGGACGGCGGAGACGGCCGGGTCGCACCAGGCGTCCTGGAGGTCGCGGGCGCGGTCCTCGTCCCGCCCGGCGAGATAGCCGAGCCGGGGATGAACGTCGAGGACATGCGGCGCGACGACGGGAT
The DNA here is from genome assembly GCF_042790125.1 of Streptomyces scopuliridis. Taxonomy (GTDB): domain Bacteria; phylum Actinomycetota; class Actinomycetes; order Streptomycetales; family Streptomycetaceae; genus Streptomyces; species Streptomyces scopuliridis_A. Next base: position 188,259 of record NZ_JBHTZS010000001.1, on the reverse strand, counting down.
CGAGGTCCCAGCCGCGCAGGATGTCCAGCCCGGCTTCGAGCCGCTCGGCGGGCACGGGGCCGCTGGGCGCCACGACGGCGACGCGGGCCCCGGCCCGCAGTCGCGCGGGCCGGGTCAGGGGGGTGAGCGTCATCCGCGGAACTCCAGCCGGGGGATGTCGGTACGCTCGACGCCGAACGTCTGGGCGTACAGGGACAGTTCGGCCTCCAGCGCGCTGACCATCGTGTCGGCCCGGCGGAAGCCGTGCCCCTCGCCCTCGAAGGCGAGATACGCGTGCGGTACGCCGCGTCCGGCCATCCGCTCCAGGAACCGTTCGCACTGCGCGGGCGGGCAGATCACATCGTCGAGCCCCTGCAACAGCAGGAACGGCGCGCTGACGCGGTCCGCGTGGTGCAGCGGTGAGCGGTCCCGGTAGCGGCCGGGGACCTCGGCGAGCGGGCCGACCAGCGATTCGAGGTACTGGGACTCGAAGTCATGGGTCTCGTCGGTGGCCCAGCCCAGCAGATCGAGGATCGGATAGCTGATGGTGCCGCAGGCGTAGACATCGGTGGAGGTGAGGGAGGCGGCGGTGGTCCAGCCGCCCGCGCTGCCGCCACGTACGGCGAGTCTGGCCGGATCGGCGGTGCCTTCGGCGGCGAGCGCGGAGGCGACGGCCGCGCAGTCCTCCACATCGACCACGCCCCACTGCTCGCGCAGCCGGTCGCGGTAGGCCCGCCCGTAGCCGGTGGAGCCGCCGTAGTTGACCTCGGCGACGCCGATGCCGCGCGAGGTGAAGTAGGCGATCTCCAGATCGAGGACGAGCGGGGCGTGGCCGGTGGGTCCGCCATGGGCCCACACCACATAGGGCGGTAGCTCTTCGTGGGGCGCGCTGTGGTCGGGGCTGTGCGGCGGATAGATATGGGCGTGGATCTCGCGGTTGTCGGGCCCGGTGAAGGTACGGATCCGGGGCTCGGGGTAGTAGGCGGGGTCCACCGGGTCCCGGTGCGCCGCGCCGATCACCCGGGCGTGTCCCGTACCGGTGTCCAGCTCCACGATCTCGTACCCGCTGCGCGGGCTGGCCGCGACGCCGATCACGCGGTCGCCCTGGACGGCGAGGGTGGCGGCCCATTCGGTCCAGGGCCCGGCGGCGTCCACCACTTCGCCGGTCGCGGGGTCGAGTACGCCGAGCGCGGTGGAACCCTTGCCGTGGATGACGGCGATCAGCCCGTTCTCCATGGGGTGGAACCACTGGAGGCCGATCTTCCAGAGCGGTCCGCCGAACTCCTCCCCGCGACCGGGGCAGAGGCTGGTGCCCGGAATGACACCGGAGGCTCCCCTCCGCCCCAGGGCCTCGGGACGGATGCGCTGGATCTCCCACCAGCCGCTGAGATCGGAGACGAGGAGCAGCGAGCCGTCCGGCGCCCAGTCGACCTGCGCGACCGATTCGTCGGTGCCCCCGGCAACGGCCCTGACGCCGGTGAAGGGCCCGCTCTCCGGCACCTCGCCGAGTATCACCTCCGTGCCGTCCCAGGGCATCCGCGGGTGGTCCCAGGCGATCCAGGCGGCCTGCCGCCCGTCGGGCGAGAGCCGGGGCCCGGTGACGAAGCGGTGCCGGTCGTCGGAGAGCTCGCGTACGGCCGTGCGGTCCTCGGCGGCCGAGCCGTCGAGCGGAACGGCCGCGATCACCCGCCGTACGTCGGTGGGCGCCTCGCCGGTGAACTCCTCCAGTACGCACCAGACTTCGCCGCGGCCGAGGAGGAGCCGCGGATCGGCCCAGCGCAGTCCCCCGCCGGTCGCGGACACCGGGGTGAGCGGCCGGGGTTCACCGCCGCCGTCCGGCTCGTACGCGTACAGCCGCTGGTCGGGGAAGTGGACGAAGACGATGAGCGGGCCGCCGTCCGGGCGGGTGGCGCCCGCCCAGGGGACCCCGCCGTACTCGATGACGCGGCTGCGGACGTTCCACGGGGCCGGCAGCGGCGACTCCTCGCGGCCGTCCGCCCGCCGCCGTACGAGCGCGCGCCGGCCGGCCTCGGCGGGACGCGGCTCCGTCCACCACACCTCGTCACCGACCACCCCCACGTACTCGGGGCGCCCGTCGTGCGAGGCGGCCAGCGCCGCGTCGATCGGTGACGGCCACGTTCCGTAGGCCCCCATGGACAGCATCAGCCAGGCTCCTAAGCGGACTTGAGATAGTGGTCGAGGACACGGACGCCGAAGTGCAGCGCCGAGACGGGCACCCGCTCGTCCACGCCGTGGAACAGCGCCTGGTAGTCGAAGCCGGGGGGCAGCTTGAGCGGCGAGAAGCCGTAGCCGGTGATACCGAGCCGCGAGAACTGCTTCGCGTCCGTCCCGCCCGACATGCAGTACGGCACCACATGGCCGGCCGGGTCGAAGCGTTCGACGGCGGCGCGCAGCTTGGCGAACGTGGGCGAGTCGACCGGCGCCTGGAGGGCCACCTCCCGGTGGTGGAACTCCCATTCCACATCCGGTCCGGTGAGCTGGTCCAGGGTGGTGCGGAACTCCTCCTCGCCGCCGGGCACCATGCGCCCGTCGACATAGGCGATGGCCTGGCCCGGGATCACATTGACCTTGTAACCGGCTTCCAGGACGGTCGGGTTGGCGCTGTTCCTTATCGTCGCCTCGACCAGCGCGGCGGCCGGGCCGAGCTTGCCGAGCAGTCCCTCCGTGTCGAAGTGCTCGGCGTAGGGATCCGCGTCGATGCCGTGGAGCGCGGCGAGTTCGGCGAGGGCGGCCCGTACGGTCGGGGTGAGCCTGACCGGCCAGAGGTGGTTGCCGATCCTGGCGACGGCGGCGGCGAGCCTGCTGACCGCGTTGGCGTGGTTCACCTTGGAGCCGTGCCCGGCCCGGCCGCGGGCGGTGAGCTTCAGCCAGCCCGTGCCGCGCTCTCCGGCGGCGATCGGGTAGAGCGCCATACCGTGCCCGGCGTGGAAGGTGAAGGCCCCCGATTCGCTGATGCCCTCCGTACACCCCTCGAACAGCTCCGGGTGCTGGTCGGCGAGGAATCCGGAGCCGTCCTCGGCGCTGGCCTCCTCGTCGGCGGTGTAGGCGAGCACGATGTCCCGGCGTGGCCGGATCCCGTCCCTGGCCCAGGCGCGGACGACCGACAGCACCATCGCGTCCATGTTCTTCATGTCGACCGCGCCGCGCCCCCACACCACCCCGTCGCTGACCTCGCCCGAGAAGGGGTGCACGGTCCAGTCGGCGGGCTCGGCGGGCACCACGTCCAGATGGCCGTGGACGAGGAGCGCGTCGGCCGAGGGGTCGGTGCCCTCGATCCTGGCCACCACGTTGGTGCGTCCGGGGGTCCGCTCCAGCAGCGTCGGTTCGATCCCCGCGTCCGCGAGCCGCTCCGCGACATATTCGGCCGCCGGCCGCTCGCGGCAGTCGCCGCCGCCCCGGTTGGTGGTGTCGATACGGATGAGGTCCGAGGTGAACGCGACCACCTCGTCGAGGGCGGCCGTACCGGGAGCGCCACTGCTGTCGGTGGGTGTCATGTCAGCCATACTGCTCCTCCATGGCGGACGAAACGATCGTCGTGACCGCTTTGAAGGTACGAATGGCCTCATACATCGTCCCGCAGGTGTACGCGGCCCGGCGCTCCCCGCTGGGGGCCACGCCCGGTACGACCGTGGCGACGTCGGACAGATGCGCGGCGTCGAACTCCATCTCCACGGTGAACGGGCCGCCCGCGACCGGTTCGTACCGTCCGGCGAGGGCCGTGGCCTCCTTGGCGGCGGCGTGGATGTCGGCGGCGGTACGGGCCGGGGTCCGGCAGACGGCCGCGTACCGCGAGACATGGTCCTTGACGGCGACCTTGCGGGCGCGCGGCGCGTAACCCTCCGCGTCCACGCAGGTCAGATCGTCGCCGGTGACCAGCACCACCGGGACCCCGTACTCCGCGACCACATGCGCGTTCAGCAGCCCCTCGCTGGCCCGGGTGCCGTTCAGCCACACGCCGGTCAGGGAGTTGGCGAGATAGGTGTGCGCGAGCACGCCCTCCGTACCGGCGCCGGTGTGGTAGCCGACGAAGGCGATGCCGTCGACGTCCCCGTGCTGGACGCCCTCGACCATGGACAGCGTCTTATGACGGCCGGTCAGCATCTCGGCGCGGTCGTCGAGCCGTTCCAGCAGCAGATTGCGCATGGACCAGTGCGCCTCGTTGATCAGCACCTCATCGGCGCCGCCGTCGAGAAACCCGAGCACGGCGGCGTTGACATCGGAGGTGAACAGGGCGCGGCAGCGCTCCCACTGCGGCGTGCCGGGCAGGACGTCGCCCGGCCAGGTCACCCCCGTGGCGCCCTCCATGTCGGCGCTGATGAGGATCTTCACAGGTACTCCGTTCTGCGTGGGGAGGGGCGGTCGTCGGCGGGACGTTACACCCGTCGTACGACATGCAGCAGATACTCCTTGCGGTTGAGCGGGTTGTGGTCCGTTCTGGGCCGGGCCGGGATGGTGTCGCGTACCGCTTCATAGTGGTCGAAGGATGCTTCGAGCACACCTTCACCACTGGTCAGCGTGGGCAGCCGCTGCTCCAGTTCATGAACCCGGGCCGCCGGAATCTCGCCTTCCAGCAGATACGCGGAGCCGTTCGCGGCCGAGGTGCGCGGGACGGCGCGCAGCCGTCCCAGGACGGGCAGTACGGCGCCGAGCGCGTCAGCCGGGAGGTCGAGCCGGAAGCGGTGCATCGGCTCGTACACCGTGGTGCCCGCCCGCTCCAGCGCGCTCATCAGCACCAGCGGGGTGAGATGGCGGAAGTCGCCGCCGGTGCTCGACATGCTCTTGTCGAAGACGCCGTGGGAGTGGCTCTGCCGGGGCGCGTAGCCGGAGTGCGTCATGGTGACCACGCAGTCGATGACCTGCCAGCCGTGGATCCCCTGCTCCAGCGACTCCCTCACGGTGTCCTCCACGGCCTTCATGAACGCGTACGGCATCGACCCCAGCTCGACCTCCAGCCGGAATTCCACGCCCGCGCCGACGGGGGCGGGATCGACGCGCAGCCCCACGGTCGCGAGAAAGGGATTGGGGTCCTTTCCCATGATCTCCACGGCCGCTCCGCTGCCGGCGGGCCGTTCCACACAGATCGTCGTGGTCTCGCGGAAAGTGACATCGACCCCGAATTCGTCCAGCAGTGTTGCCTGGATGACCTCTTTCTGCACTTCTCCATAGAGCGAGACGGAGATTTCCCGTCGAATCCGGTCCTGCCGCAGATTGATCAGCGGGTCCTGTTCGGCGAGTTGGGTGAGCGCGGCGTGCAGCGTTCCCTTGTCGGCGGCGCGGCGGGGAACGACGACTGTTTCGAGTGTCGGCGGGGAGAAGAAGCGGCGCTCCGCGGGAGTGGCGGGCGGAATTCCGATCTCGTCGCCGATCCGGATATCGCTCAGGCCCCAGAGCTTTCCGATCCGCCCGGCGTGGACCGACGCGCGCCGGACGGCCGATCCCCGCTCGAACACACTGATCGCGGTGACCTTGTCCTCCTCGTCCCGTACCTCGTTCGCTGAATCGCCCGCCGTATCGCTCCCGGTATCGCGATGGAATCGCAGCAGGTCGCGCGTTCTTACCGTGCCCGAGAACATCCGTACGTATGCGATCTTCTCCCCGGCCGGGCCTCGTTCCACCTTGAAGACGGTGCCGGAGACGGGCCCTTCGGGATCGCCCACTGCCCTGGGCAGCAGCTCCCTGATCCCGTCGGTGAGCGCGTCCACGCCCGCGCCGGTGATCGCCGAGCCGAAGTAGACCGGGTGGACGAGCGCCCGTCCGGTCTGGACGGCCAGCTCTTCACGGAGCCGGTGGTACGGGAGCGCCGTCGCGTCGTCCACGTACGCGGCCAGCAGGGCGTCGTCGTGGTCGGCGACCAGTTCGGCGAGAGCCGAGGTGAACGCGGCGTCGCCGGAGCCGTACGGCACGGGCCGGGCGTCGCGCGTGCCCAGACCGGTGGCCGCCCCCATCGCGATCACCGAGGGGGAGAGCTTCTCGGAAATACCACGCAGGACCCGCTCGGTGTGCGCGCCGGTGCGGTCGATCTTATTGACGAAGATCAGGGTGGGAATGCGCAGCCGCCGCAGCGTCCGCATGAGCACCCGGGTCTGGGCCTGAACTCCCTCGACGGCGGAGATGACCAGCACGGCGCCGTCGAGCACGCCGAGGACCCGTTCCACTTCGGCGATGAAGTCCGGGTGGCCGGGGGTATCGATCAGATTGACCGTGGTGTCGCCGACGACGAAGGAGACGACCGCGGATTTGATGGTGATGCCACGCTGTCGTTCCAGCGACAGGGAATCCGTCTGGGTGCTGCCGTCATCGACACTTCCGATCTCGTCGATGACACCGGCGGTGAAGAGCAGCCGCTCGGTCAGACTTGTCTTACCGGCGTCGACATGCGCCAGAATTCCCAGGTTCAACGTATTCATCAAGCGTCATGTCCTCTAGATAGGCGGGGGTGACCTTCTGGATGGGCATGGACGCTCGGCGCATGGTGCTCTCCTTGATCGTTCGGCTGTCGCGGGGATTCCAGCAGAAGCCGCCCCGGACGGCAACCTGTTTCCGGGGCGGCTCGGGCCTCGCTGTTCAGTCGCGGGCGAGGATGTACCAGCGGGCCGGCAGATCGATACGGGTGCCGTCCGGCAGCCGTTCCGTCTGGACCAGCGCGGTGTCCCCGTCCGCCAGGATCCGCAGCCCCGCCGCGCGCAGCAGGTCGGGCACCTCCTCGCTCCCCGCGTCGGCGGGCCTGAGCCCGTGGTCGAAGACCCGCCGCAGCTTCGCGGGCGGGCCGCCCGGCCCCGCCGCGGCCTGCCGCAGCACCGCCTTGGAGGCGGGGGTCAGCTCGGCGACGAACGCCCGGCCCCGCTCCCCCAGCAGCTCCGCGACCGCGTCCGCCACGGCCGCCCGGTCCTGGGGTTCGCTCTGGTGGATGACCGCGCGCATATAGACATTGGTGTCGCCCGTGCGCACCCGCAGCGCGCGCACCGCGTCCTGGTCCACCAGGTTCAGCTGCTCGAACTCCACGGTCTTCGCGGTGTCGGCGCGCCGCGCGTGCTCTATCGCCGCGTGCGACAGGTCCACCCCGATCGCGCGGGCGAAGCGGGTGGCCAGATAACGGGTCTGGGTGCCGTTGCCACAGCCGAGGTCGACCACGGGCAGGGTGACGTCGGCGTACGGCAGCAGCAGTTCGCTGTCCGGTACGGAGGTGAACGACGGATCCGAGTCCCAGATCGCCTCGCCCGGCGTATCGGAGGTCTCCGCCCAGAATCCTTCCCATGCCTCGCGGTAACGCTGCGACACATCCATTTACGGCCTCCCCTGTTCCGGCCCGCCGATGGCGGGCAGTGCACGTCCGGACTACCGTCTTCGCAGGTCGACGTACAAGGGGGCGGATGCTTCTGTCAGCTTCCGTTCGGCCGCGACCGTACCTTTCGCGCCAGGGACTGTTCGAACCAGACCGTCTTGCCGCCCGCCGAGCCGCTGCTGCCCCACTCCCGGGCCAGCGTGCTCACCACCCGCAGTCCGCGGCCGAACTCGTCGTCCGTGCCCGCGTTCAGGAGGGCCGCGGGGGCCGGTTCGTCGTCGATGACCTCGCACAGCAGCGCGTCCGTACGGACCAGTCGCAGTCCGACCCGCCGGGACCGCGCGTGCTTCACGGCGTTGGTGACCAGTTCGCTGACCAGCAGCTGGGCCGTCTCCACCGCGGCCGGCAGCTCCCAGTCGAGCAGCTGCCCGCGTACCAGCCGTCTGGCCCTGGCCACCTCGCGCGGGTCCAGGGCGAGGTGGAACTCCGCGACGTCCTTGTCCGGGATGCCGTTCAGCCTGGCCATCAGGAGCGCCACATCGTCCTTGCGCCCCTCACGGGTGTTGAGCGCGCGGATGATGGTGTCGCAGGCGTGGTCCATCGAGGCGGCGGGGTGCGCGGCCGAGGCGCAGAGCGCGGCCAGACCGTCCCCGATGTCCGCCCCGCGCACCTCGACCAGACCGTCGGTGCAGAGCACCAGCCGGTCACCGGGCCCCACCTTCACGGTCGCGGTCTCGAAGGCCACCCCGCCCACCCCTATGGGGGCGCCCGTGGGCAGATCGAGCACCTCGGCCCTGCCGTCCTCCGCGTGGACGAGGACCGGCGGGATATGCCCGGCGTTGGCGATCTGTAGCTCGGACCTGATCGGGTCGTACACCGCGTACAGACAGGTCGCCAGATACAGTTCGCCGAGCCGCTGCGCCAAGTCGTCCAGATTGCGGAGCAGTTGGGCGGGCGGCATCTCCATGGTCGCCATGGTCTGTACGGCGGTGCGCAACTGGCCCATCATCGCGGCTGAGTTGAGCCCATGGCCCATCACATCGCCGACGACCAGCGCGGTGCGCGATCCGGGCAGTTTGACGGAGTCGAACCAGTCGCCGCCGATCCGGCCGAGCCGGGCGCCGGGCAGATAGCGGGTGGCGATGTCGCACCCCGCCATGTGCCGCGGGACCTGCGGCAGCATGCTGTCCTGGAGCGTCTCGGCGACATTCTCCTGGTACGTGTACATCCGGGCGTTGTCGAGTACGAGCCCGGCGCGGGCGGCGAGTTCCGCGCCGGTCGTACGGTCCATGTCGTCGAACGGCTGCCGGTCGGGCCGCCGCATCAGCACCATGAAGCCGAGCACCACGTCACGTGCCTTCAGCGGGACGAGCAGCATCGACCGGTGGGTGATGAGGGGGCGCAGATCGCGCTTCTCGAACTCGGCGGAGATCCGGTCGCCCGCCTCCTCGCTGAGCCGCGGGATGAGCACCGGCTCACCGGTGACCATGCACTGGAAGAACGGGGTGTGTTCGGGGAAGGCGATGGCCTCGCCGACGGGCACGGTGTCGTCCCAGCGGCCCGGTTCGTCGTTGTGCTCGACCCAGACCCGGTGCCAGACCGTGGTCACATCGGGCGGTCCGTCCGGGAACCCCTCACCGGCGAGTACGGCGGCGCGCAGATGCGTACCGGCGAAGTCCGTGAAGCGGGGCACGGCCGCGCTGGTGACCTCGCGGATGGTACGGGCGAGATCGAGGGACGAGCCGATCCGGCCGCTGACCTCGTTCAGGAACTCCAGCCGCTCGCGCACCGCCGCGTATTCGAGGTCCAGCTCGGGACGGGGCGCCGCCCGGCTCCGGGCACTCCCGTCCTCCTCCGCCGGATCCGTCAGGCCGCCGCGACCCGCGGGCCGCCTCGGCACACCCCAGTCCGGAGTGACGGGCACCCGGTCGTGGTGACTGAACTCCAGGACCGGATAGCCGAGTTCGAGGACCTGTGCGACGATGCGATTGGATTCGGCCGGGCCCATGTTCGGCAGGATGTCCGGCAGCCGCCGGGCCAGCGCCTCGGCGTCCGGGAACTCGGTGTGCAGGGCGAAGGCCGGGGAGATCCGCCGGGTGTCGGCCCGGCCGTCCGCGCCGTCACCCGTGAACTGGGCCGCGTCCGCGGCGAGTACGAGATGACGTCCCGGTCCCGGGCCGATCAGCGGATACGCCCACCACACCACGTCGAGCCGGTCACGCCCCCGCTCGCGGAGCGCCGCGCACCCCGCGGTCGCGTAGGAGCCCCGGCCGTGCAGCTCCGGGCCGCCCTCGATCTCGCCGTCCGTGTCGTACACACCGTGCGCCACGCCGCGTTCCTCCGCGGCGAGAGCACCGGCGACCGGCATCAGGTCGGCGGCCGGCTGACCGACCGCCTCGTCCTTCGAATGGCCGAAAAGTCTCCGTGCGCCGGTCGACCAGTGCGAGACCAGGCCGTCGCCGTCCACGACGACCACGGCGAGCGGAATCCGGCCCGCCGCGGCGAGGCGCTGCCGCGACGGTCCCGGCGGAACACCGGGCGGAACACCACTGTCCATGGGTGGGAGGCTCCTTCCCTGCCGCCAGGATCCGCGGCTCCGCCCTCCACGGTACGGCCCGGCGAGGGGGATGCGCCGGGCAATGAACTAATCAGTAGTGCGCCCGCGCACAACCCCCTGTTGACTGAAATTCAGTCAGTCCTCATGGCCGAGTTGGAGATCGCGTTCGGTGCGTCCACCGCCCGCCACCTGGAGCACCGTGGCCACCGGCGGATAGCCGGCGGCGATCACGGTGTACTCACCCGACGAGAGATCCACGAACCGGAACGTGCCGTCGGCGTGGGTGGTGAGGGTGTCCACCACATTGCCCGCCGCGTCGAGCAGGGTGACCCGCGCGTCCTCGACGGGACGGCCGCCCCCGGCGCGTACGGTGCCGCGCAGCACCGCCCCGCCGGCCAGTTCGATGTCCTGCCGGGTCTCCCGGGACGCCTGCACACTGACCGGCAGCGCGGCGGGCCGGAAGGCGGGGGCGCTCGCGGCCAGCGTGTACTCGCCCGCCACCAGCTCCGAGATCACATACGCGCCCTCGCGCCCGCTGCGGGTGCTCGCCACCACCTCGCCCCGTACGTCCGTGAGGGTCACGGCAGCGTCCCGTACGGGCGTGCCGTCCGCGGTGAGCACGGCCCCGGCGAGCCGCCCGGCACCGCCGAGGACCACGTCCAGTTCGACGGGGCGTTCGCCCACGGTGACCGTGACGGCCTGGGGCTGGTGCCCGCCGGCCGCCGCGATCATCACATACGAACCGGAGCCCGGCACACTCAGCGCGTACCGTCCGTCCTCGCCGCTCGCGCCGCGCCCGATCTGCTTGCCGTGGACGTCGATGAGAGTGAGGGCGGCGCGCGGCACGGTGGAGCCGTCGTAGTGCTGCACGGTGCCGCAGACGGCGACGCCCGAGATGTACGGCGCCGGTGCCGGCGCGGCGGGGATACCGGGGGCGGAGGCGCTGCGCGCGGCGGGGACGGTGCCGGACTCGGCGGTCGGGACGTTCTGGGACACCAGTGGTTTCTCCTTGAGGAAGAAGGCGATCAACAGGCCGAGGACGAGCACCGGCACGAGATAGAGGAAGATCCGCGGCATGGCGTCCGCGTACGCCTGGATATAGCCGTCGCGCAGCGCGGGCGGCAGCGCGTGGACCGCCTGCGGGGTGATGGACTCGACGTCGGGGAGACCCGTACCCGCGGGGACCCGGTCGGCGAGGGCGTCGGCGAGCCGGTTGGCGAAGAGCGTGCCGAAGATGGCGGCGCCGACGCTGCCGCCGATCTGCCGGAAGTAGTTGTTGGCGCTGGTGGCGGTGCCGAGGTCGGCGGGCGGTACGGAGTTCTGCACGGCGAGGATCAGTACGGGCATCACCAGCCCCATCCCGAGGCCGAGGACCGCCTGCGCGATACCGCACTCCAGCTGGGACGTGCCGGTGTCCAGCCGGGACAGCAGCCACATCCCGGCCACCGAGAGCGCACCGCCCAGCACCGGATAGATCTTGTAGCGGCCGGTACGGCTGATGAGCTGTCCGGAGACGATGGAGGCGATGACGACGCCGCCCATCATGGGCAGCATCAGCAGACCGGACTCGGTGGCGCTGGCCCCGTCGACCATCTGGAGATAGGTCGGCAGATAGCTGGCGGCGCCGAACAGCGCCACACCGACCACCGCCCCGACGAGGCTGGTGATATTGAAGACGGAGTCGCGGAACAGCCGCAGCGGGATGATCGGTTCGGCGGCGAAGCGCTCAACGACCAGGAAGAGCAGGGCCGTTCCGACGGCGCCCGCGGTCAGTCCGAGGATGACGCGTGAGCCCCAGGCGTACTCCGTACCGCCCCAACTGGTCAGCAGGACAAGGCAGGTGGACGAGACGGCCAGCAGCAGCGCGCCCAGGACGTCGAGCCGGGCGCGGGCGGTGGGCCTCGGGAGCTTGAGCACGACGGTGACGACCGCGAGCGTGATCAGCCCGAAGGGCACGTTGATGTAGAAGCACCAGCGCCAGGAGACATGGTCGGTGAAGAATCCGCCGAGCAGCGGGCCGGCCACGGACGCGAGACCGAAGGCCGCGCCGATCAGCCCCATGAAGCGCCCGCGCTCCCGGGGCGGCACGATATCCGCGATGATCGCCTGGACGCCGATCATCAGCCCGCCCGCGCCGATGCCCTGGATGGCGCGGAAGGCGATGAGTTCGTCCATGGTGCGCGACCAGCCGGCCAGCGCGGAGCCGATGACGAAGACGACGATGGCGAACTGGAAGACGCCCTTGCGGCCGAAGAGGTCGCCGAGCTTGCCGTAGATCGGCAGTCCGACCGTGGCGGTGAGCAGATACGCGGTGATCGCCCAGGACATCCGGTCCAGGCCCTGGAGTTCGCCGACGATCTTCGGCAGCGCGGTGGCCACGATCATCTGTTCCAGCGCGGCCAGCAGCAGGGCGAGCATCAGCCCGATGAAGACCAGCCGCACCCGGCGGGGGCTGAGGGCCTCGGCGGAGGCCGTGCCGCCGGCGGGCGGGGGCGGCGGGCCGGCCGCGGCGGATGAGGGAAGCGACGCGGCCTGTGCGGCCTCCTCGGCATCGCTCCCGACGCCGCCGGCGCCGCTTCCGACACCGTTCCCGATGTCCTTCACCAGAGTGGTCCCGCCCACGTACTGCTCCCCTCGTCACACCTGCGCGGCGCCATTGTTCGCATTGCGCGCCAAGCAGGAGCAAGCGGGCCGCTCTCCCCTGAACGGGGTTGTGACGAGGGCGGGTTGACCGGTTGAGCTGACGCCGAGGCGCCCATCAGGGGCTTTCCCGCGACGCGTGGTGCGGGGGCGCGCTACGGCGCCGCGGGGAAAACCACTCGAAACGGTGACCCCGGCAACTATCCGCCGGGAGGCGGTCTCAACGTGCCCGAAGTCGGGCGGACTCGGACGCGTGTCAGGCGGTGGCGCCCTTCTCGGTCTCCTTGGCGAGCCGCGCGAGTACCTCGTCGTAGATACGGCCCAGGCCCTTGGGGGCGAAGGTCCGCTCGAAGAAGCCGCCGATGCCGCCCGCGCCGTCCCAGACGGTGGTGACGACGGCCTTCGAGCTGCCCTCACCGGCCGGGGTGACGGTCCAGGTCGTGACCATGGAGGAGTTGCGGTCCTTCTCCACGAGCCGGCCGTCGCTGGGCTCGGTCACCTCCAGCAGACAGTCGCGGACGCGCTTGCTGGTGGCCTGGAGCCTCCAGTGGACCAGGGTGCCCTCGCCGTCGCCGCCCTCCCGCACCTCGTACTCGCTGAAGTGTCCGGGCAGAAGCTTCGCGCGGGTGTTCTCGTAGTCGGCCAGAGCATCGAACACCGTCTCCGGGTCCGCCGCGATGATTCGCTCCGTCGTGGCCTCGACCTGCGCCATTTCTCTTCCTCCAGCACTCGTTTTCCGGTGGGGTGCGGCCAGCCAACCACCCTCCGGTACGCCCGCCCAAATCCGGGTTGCGGCGATCAAGGGAACACGTGTTCTATTCTGTGGTCAGTGCTACCGAGGAGGCACCCATGCGCTGGGACAATCTGGTCGAGAACGCCTCGACGACCGGGCAGACCGGGCCGACCGGGGACATCGCGCTCTTCGGTACGGACGCCGTGACCACCCGTACCTTCGACACGCCCGAATTCCGCGGCATCACCTTCCATGAGATCCGGGCCCGTTCGATCGTGAACCGGGTGCCGGGCGCGTCCCGCATGCCGTTCGAATGGACGGTGAACCCGTACCGGGGCTGCACACACGCCTGCGTCTACTGCTTCGCGCGCAAGACCCACAGCTATCTGGATCTCGACACGGGGCTCGGCTTCGACTCCCAGATCGTGGTGAAGATCAACGCGCCGGAGCTGGTACGCCGCCAGCTGGGCTCCCGTCAGTGGCAGGGAGCCCATATCGCGATGGGTACGAATGTCGACTGCTACCAGCGGGCGGAGGGGCGTTACCGGCTGATGCCGGGCATCATCACCGCGCTGCGCGACCACGCGAACCCGTTCTCCATCCTCACCAAGGGCACGCTGATCCTGCGCGATCTGGAACTGCTGCGGGAGGCCGCGGCCGTCACGGAGGTGGGTGTCTCGGTCTCCGTCGGCTTTGTCGACCAGGAGCTGTGGCGCACGGTCGAACCGGGCACGCCCTCGCCCGAGCGCCGCCTCGACGTCGTACGGGCGATGAGCGACAACGGCATCGGCTGCGGGGTGCTGATGGCGCCCGTGATCCCCTTCCTGGGCGACGGTCCCGACCAACTTCGGGCGACGGTACGCGCGATCGCCGCGGCCGGCGCCACCTCCGTGACCCCGCTCGTGCTGCATCTGCGGCCGGGCGCGCGCGAGTGGTTCATGGCCTGGCTGACACGGCACCATCCGCATCTGGTGGCGCGGTACGAGCGGCTGTACGCGGAGGGGGCGTACGCGCCCAAGTGGTACCAGCGCCGGATCACCCGGCAGGTGCACGAACTGGCCGACGAGTTCGGCATCGGCCCCGCGAGCCGGGGCGAGGCCCGGCGGATCACCGTGCCACGGGACCCGGCCCTCCCGGGCCTGCCGATCCGGCCGGTCCGGCCGGCGGCGGCGGACCCGGGACCGGACGCCACGCAGCTCACGCTGCTGTAGCGGCGCCGGTCAGGACACCCTCGTGGCCCGTTGTCAGTGGCGTCGGCGAGGATGGCCCCATGACGGAACTCACCCATCTGCGCGCCCCCGCCGGTGTCGCCCCGGGCAACGGCTACAGCCATGTCGTCTGGGGCACGGGCCGGTTCGTCGCGGTCTCCGGCCAGTGCGCGTTCGACGAGGACGGCGCGATCGTGGGCACCGGCGATCCGGCCGCCCAGGCACGCCAGGTCTTCGAGAACCTGCGCCGCTGCCTCACCGCGGCCGGCGCCTCGTTCGACGATGTGGTCAAGCTGACGTACTTCGTCACCGATGTCGCCCATCTCCCGGCGATACGGGAGGCGCGGGACGAGATGATCGACACGACGCGCCCGCCGGCGAGCTCGGCGGTCCAGGTGGCCGCGCTGTTCCGGCCGGAACTGCTGCTGGAGATCGAGGCGTTCGCGATCATCCCGCTTTCTTGAGCGCCCGCCCGCACCCCGGGTGGGTGGGGGCTTCGTGCCGGAGGTGCGTTACGCGAGACGGTTGAGCGCTTCGGCCGCGGCGGTGGTCAGTTTGGGGTGACGCCGGGCGGCTTCCAGGGTCGGGCGCGCTCGGTCGTCGCCGAGGCGGCCCAGGCCCTCGACGCAGGCGAGCGCCACCCGCCAGTACGGTTCATCGGGCGCCAGCAGCCGTTCCAGCGTACTGATCAGCGCCGGTACGGACTCGGGCGCGCGCAGTTCGGTGAGCAGCCGGACGGGATGGAGCGCGTAGGCCGTGCGCAGTCCGTTGGTGGCGAGCGCGGCGGCGGCTCTCGGGGTGCGCGGGTCGCCGAGCCGTGCCAGCGCGTACGAGGCGGAGACACAGCGCTCCGGATCCCGGTGGTTGAGCAGCAGCACCAGCGTCTCGAAGGCCCGCCGGTCCCCCGCGCAGCCGAGCCGGAACGCCGCGATCTCCCGTGCCCACAGGGGCTGTTCCGGTGCGACGAGGACGCCGGCCAGGGTCTCGGAATCCTCGGTGGCGATCAGCCGCTCGCAGGTGCCGGAGCCCCGGGACTCGTCCCGCACCCGGTCCGCGAGCGAGCGGAAGTCCTCGTCCATCCCCCCAGCGTATCGACCCGGCGGAGCGCTGTCGGCACCAAGTGACGTGCCCCACCGGCCACTTCACGCCTGAGCGAGCGATTCCGGCCGTCCGTGACACAGCGCACAGCGCCCCAGCTATGGCGCGCTCGTTACCCGTCGGTTAGCCTCAGATGAGCGGATTACCTCCGCGAGTTTCGACGGCCTGGTGACGCAGCCGTCGTGAGTGCTGTCGGTTCAGCACGGCCCGCGTACAGCCTGTACGGCGTTGTACAGCCTGTACGGCTCTGTACGGCTGTGTACGGCGCGACTCCGGAACAGAGTCCGCCGCCACACCCCCGCCGCACCCCCGCGACCGCACGCCTTCGCGCGCCCCGCGCCCGGCACTCGCCGCGCGCCCCCAGTCGTCACTCTCATCCCCTGGAGTCCCGTGATGGACATCCCTCTCTCCACCATCGCCGTCGTCGGCCTCGGCACCATGGGCACCGGTATCGCCGAGGTCCTCACCCGGGCCGGCCACGAGGTCATCGGCATCGACATCAGCGACGCCGCCGCCATCCGGGCCGCCGGGGCGCTCGACGCGTCCACCGCGCGGGCCGTGGAGCGGGGGCGGCTCAGCGAGGAGGAGCGGCGGACCGCGCTCGCGCGGTTCCGTACCTTCTCCGACCTGCGCGCCGCCGCCGACGCCGAGCTGGTGATCGAGGTAGTGCCGGAGTCGTACGAGACGAAGCAGCGCGTCTTCCACGCTCTGGACACGATCGTCAGCCCCACCACGATCCTGGCGACCGGCACCAACGCCCTGTCGGTGACCCGGCTGGCCGCCGACTCCGCGCACCCCGAGCGCGTACTCGGCCTGCACTTCTTCAACCCCGCGCCGGCGATGAAGCTGGTCGAGGTGGTCTCGTCGGTCCTCACCTCGCCGCAGGCGGTCGCGGCCGTCACCGCGCTCGCCCGGGAGCTGGGCAAGGAGCCGGTCGCGGTGGGCGACCGGCCCGGTTTCGTGGCGGACGGGCTGCTCTTCGGCTATCTCAACCAGGCCGCCGCGATGTTCGAGGCGAAGTACGCCTCCCGCGAGGACATCGACGCCGCGATGCGGCTGGGCTGCGGGCTGCCGATGGGGCCGCTCGCCCTGCTCGATCTGATCGGGGTCGACACCGCCCGTACCGTGCTGGAGGCGATGTACGCGGCGTCGCACGACCGGCTGCACGCCCCCGCGCCGGTCCTCGGCCAGCTCAGCGACGCCGGGCTGACCGGCCGCAAGTCCGGGCGCGGTTTCTATACGTACGAGGCGCCCGGCAGCGGCACGGTCGTGCCGGACGCGCTCACCCCGCCGGCCGACCGGGAGGGCGCCGCCGGGCGGCCCGTCCGCGAGGTGGGGGTGGCGGGCTCCGGCACGATGGCGAGCGGTATCGCGGAGGTCTTCGCCAAGGCGGGATACGACGTCGTGCTCGCCGCCCGTACCCCGGAGAAGGCCGCGGGCGCCGTCTCCCGTATCGCCGCGTCCCTGGCCCGCTCGGTCGACAAGGGGCGGATGACGGCCGAGACGCGTGCCGAGGCACTGGCGCGGATCACCCCGGCCGGCTCGCTCGACGCGCTGTCCGAGGTGGATCTCGCCGTCGAGGCGGTGGCGGAGGATCTGGAGGTCAAGCAGCGGCTGTTCGCCACGCTCGACAAGGTCTGCCGGCCGGGCGCGGTGCTGGCCACCACGACCTCGTCCCTCCCGGTGATCGCCTGCGCCCGCGCGACCTCGCGGCCGGGGGATGTCGTCGGGATGCACTTCTTCAATCCGGCCCCGGCGATGAAGCTGGTCGAGGTGGTCCGTACGGTCCTCACCTCCGACGAGACCGTGGCCACCGTCCACGCCGTGTCCACGGCCGTCCGCAAGCACCCCGTGCACTGCGGCGACCGCGCCGGTTTCATCGTGAACGCGCTGCTCTTCCCGTATCTGAACAACGCGATCAAGATGGTCGAGGAGCACTACGCGACGCTGGACGACATCGACGCCGCGATGCGGCTGGGCGGCGGCTATCCGATGGGGCCCTTCGAACTCCTCGATGTGGTCGGCCTCGATGTCTCGCTGGCCATCGAGCGGGTCCTGCACCGCGCGTTCCGGGACCCGGGTCTGGCCCCGGCGCCGCTGCTCGAACATCTGGTGGCCGCGGGCTGCCTCGGCCGCAAGACGGGCCGCGGCTTCAGGGAATATGCCCGGCGCTGACTCCGGGGGCGGCCCGCCCCCGCAGGCGCGCTCTCCTGCACCGATGCAGTACGTTCACCTCATGTCCCAGCCCGCCAAGTCCTCCCGTACACACTCCAGGACCGACGTTCCGGAGAGTGCCGCCGGTACCCGCGCCGCCGCCCAGCGGCTCAAGATGCGCCGCGAACTGGCGGCCGCGGCCATGGAGCTGTTCGCGACCAAGGGGTACGAGGCGACGACCGTCGACGAGATCGCCGCGGCGGCGGGGGTGGCCCGCCGCACCTTCTTCCGGCACTTCCGCTCCAAGGAAGAGGCGATCTTCCCCGACCACGACGACACGCTCGTACGGGCGGAGGCGGTCCTCAACGCCGCCCCCGCCCACGAGCACCCGCTCGACACGGTCTGCCGGGGCATCAAGGAGGTCATGCGGATGTACGCGGCCTCCCCCGCGGTCTCCGTGGAGCGCTATCGGCTGACCCGTGAGGTCCCCACGCTGCGGGAGCGCGAGATCGCCTCGGTGGCCCGCTACGAGCGGCTGTTCACCCGCTATCTGCTGGGCCACTTCGACGAGCGCGACCACACCGACGGCAATGACGACCCGCTGCTGGCCGAGGTCGCCGCGTCCGCCGTCGTCACCGCGCACAACCATGTGCTGCGCCGCTGGCTGCGGGCCGGCGGCCAGGGCGATGTGGAGGCGCAGCTCGACCACGCCTTCTCGATCGTGCGCGACACGTTCGGTACGGGCATCGGCGCGGGCCGGACCATCGGCGGCAAGCCGGAGCATGTGGCGGCCTCGGCGCGTACCACCGGGGACGTCCTGGTGGCGGTGGCGCACACCGACGCCCCGCTGGACGAGGTCATGCGCACCATCAGGCAGGCGCTCAGGGACGCGTGAGCGCTCCCCGGTAACGCGCCCGGCGCATCGGACCCGCGTGGTCCGGTGCGCTTTCCTCTGCCGCCCCGGCTGCCCGCCCCCGGTTCCCCGCCCCGGGCTGCCCGCCCCCGGCTACGCCATGCGCTCGCTTGATCTCGCGTGGTGATATGTGGTGGCGAATGAGCGGTAGACATTGCTCATGCGTGCCGTGCGGGTGACAAACGAGAGAAATTGTTGGCACCGAGTGCCTTGTCAGCTGTCACAGGGTGCCATACCGTGAAGGTGTCCGGCTGTTCCCGCAAGCCCTCTCCCGCTTGTGCGCCAGGACGCCTGCGTCACAGGCACCTCCGCGCCCACCGGCGCCGCCGATCAGCACCACGCACGCTCGATCAGCCAGCCGCACCCGCCGAACCGACGGCACACCTCCACCGCACCAGCAAGCAGCCCCCGCATCTCGCACCCTCAGCTTCGCCGGAGGCAACACCGTGAAGGAAATCCTGGACGCGATCCTGTCGCCGGACACCACGTCCGCCGACTTCGCCGCACTGCCGCTGCCCGGCTCGTACCGCGCGGTGACCGTGCACAAGGACGAGACGGAGATGTTCGCCGACCTCCCCACCCGGGAGAAGGACCCCCGCAAGTCGCTCCACGTCGATGAGGTGCCGGTGCCCGAACTCGGCCCCGGCGAGGCCCTGGTGGCCGTCATGGCCAGCTCGGTGAATTACAACTCCGTCTGGACCTCGATCTTCGAGCCGCTGCCGACCTTCGGCTTCCTTGAGCGGTACGGCAAGGTCAGCGAACTCGCCCGGCGGCACGATCTGCCGTACCACATCATCGGCTCCGACCTGTCCGGCGTGGTGCTGCGCACCGGGCCCGGGGTCAACGCCTGGCAGCCGGGTGACGAGGTCGTCGCGCACTGCCTCTCCGTGGAACTGGAATCGTCCGACGGCCACAACGACACGATGCTCGACCCCGAACAGCGGATCTGGGGCTTCGAGACCAACTTCGGCGGTCTGGCGGAGCTGGCGCTGGTGAAGTCCAACCAGCTGATGCCCAAGCCCCGGCACCTCAGCTGGGAGGAGGCCGCGGCCCCCGGTCTGGTCAACTCCACCGCGTACCGCCAGCTGGTGTCCCGCAACGGCGCCGGGATGAAGCAGGGCGACAACGTGCTGATCTGGGGCGCGAGCGGCGGGCTGGGCTCGTACGCCACGCAGTTCGCGCTGGCCGGCGGCGCGAACCCGGTCTGTGTGGTCTCCAGCGACCGCAAGGCGGAGCTGTGCCGGCGGATGGGCGCCGAGGCGATCATCGACCGCGGCGCCGAGAACTACCGGTTCTGGAAGGACGAGCACCACCAGGATCCGCGCGAGTGGAAGCGCTTCGGCAAGCACATCCGCGAACTGACCGGCGGCGAGGACGTCGACATCGTCTTCGAGCACCCGGGCCGCGAGACCTTCGGCGCGAGCGTGTATGTGACCCGCAAGGGCGGCACGGTCGTGACCTGCGCCTCCACCTCCGGCTACACCCATGAGTACGACAACCGCTATCTGTGGATGTCGCTGAAGCGGATCATCGGCTCGCACTTCGCCAACTACCGTGAGGCGTGGGAGGCCAACCGGCTGATCGCCAAGGGGAAGATCCATCCCACCCTGTCGAAGGTGTACGCGCTGGAGGACACCGGACAGGCCGCCCATGACGTGCACCGCAACCGCCACCAGGGCAAGGTCGGCGTGCTGGCACTGGCGCCGCGCGAGGGACTCGGGGTCCGCGACGAGGAGCTGCGCGCACGCCATCTCGACGCCATCAACCTGTTCCGCGACGCTTCGGTGGAGCGGACCACCCCCCACACTCGCGACAGCTGAGGGTTCCTCCATGCCTGATCGTCAGTCCATGCCTGATCGTCGGAAGGACCGGCCCTGGCTCATGCGGACGTACGCCGGCCACTCCACCGCCGAGGCGTCCAACGAGCTGTTCCGGCGCAATCTCGCCAAGGGGCAGACGGGCCTGTCCGTCGCGTTCGATCTCCCGACGCAGACGGGTTACGACCCCGACCACGTCCTCGCCCGCGGCGAGGTCGGCCGGGTCGGGGTCCCGGTCTCGCACCTCGGCGACATGCGCCGGCTGTTCCAGGACATCCCGCTGGAGCGTACGAACACCTCGATGACCATCAACGCCACCGCCATGTGGCTGCTGGCGCTCTACCAGGTGGTCGCGGAGGAGCAGGGCGCGGACATCAGCCGGCTCCAGGGGACGACACAGAACGACATCGTCAAGGAGTACCTCTCGCGCGGGACGCATGTCTTCCCGCCGGCGCCGAGCCTGCGGCTGACCACGGACATGATCACGTACACGGTGAACCACATCCCCAAGTGGAATCCGATCAACATCTGCAGCTACCACCTCCAGGAGGCGGGGGCCACCCCGGTCCAGGAGATCGCGTACGCGATGTCCACCGCGACCGCCGTACTGGACGCGGTGTTCGCGTCCGGTCAGATCCCCGAGGAGCGCAAGGGGGAGGTGGTCGGCCGGATCTCGTTCTTCGTCAACGCGGGTGTCCGGTTCATCGAGGAGATGTGCAAGATGCGGGCCTTCTCCCGTATCTGGGACCGGATCACCCGGGAGCGGTACGGCATCGAGGACGCCAGGCAGCGCCGCTTCCGCTATGGCGTCCAGGTCAACTCCCTGGGGCTGACCGAGGCGCAGCCGGAGAACAACGTCCAGCGGATCGTGCTGGAAATGCTCGCCGTGACGCTCTCCAAGGACGCCCGCGCCCGCGCCGTACAGCTGCCCGCCTGGAACGAGGCGCTGGGGCTGCCCCGCCCCTGGGACCAGCAGTGGTCGCTCCGTATCCAGCAGGTGCTGGCGCACGAGAGCGATCTGCTGGAGTACGCGGACATCTTCGAGGGCTCGCATGTCATCGAGGCCAAGGTGGCGGACCTGGTCGCCGAGTCCTTCGCGGAGATCGACCGGATCGAGGCGATGGGCGGGGTGATGGCCGCCGTCGAGTCCGGCTATCTCAAGTCGCGGCTCGTCTCCTCGCACGCCGAGCGGCGGGCGCGGATCGAGTCGGGCGAGGAGAAGATCGTCGGCGTCAACTGCTACGAGTCCACCGAGCCCAGCCCGCTCACCGCCGATCTCGACACCGCCATCATGACGGTCGATCCGGCGAACGAGGCCGGGGTGGTGGCGGCTCTCCAGAGCTGGCGGGTCAACCGCGAGGAGGCCAGGGCAACCGAGGCGCTGACCGCGCTGAAGAAGGCCGCCGCGGGCACCGGCAATCTGATGGCCACCACCCTGGAGTGCGCGCGGGCCGGGGTGACGACCGGCGAGTGGGCCTGGGCGCTGCGGGATGTCTTCGGCGAGTTCCGCGCGCCCACGGGCGTCAGCGGCGCCCCGGTCGCGGTGTCCGCGGAGACGGGCAGCGCGCTCGCGGCCGTACGGGAGAAGGTGGCCCGTACCGCCGGGGAGCTGACCTCGGCGCGCGGCGCCCCGGGCGGCACCGGGCGGCTGCGGCTGCTGGTCGGCAAGCCAGGACTGGACGGGCACTCCAACGGCGCCGAGCAGATCGCGGTGCGCGCCCGCGACGCCGGCTTCGAGGTGGTCTACCAGGGCATCAGGCTCACGCCCGAACAGATCGTGAGTGCCGCGCTCGCCGAGGACGTGCACTGCGTGGGCCTGTCGATCCTGTCGGGCTCGCACGCCGCGCTGGTGCCCGAGATCCTGGGACGGCTGCGCGAGGCGGGCGCGGGCGACATCCCGGTGATCGTCGGCGGGATCATCCCGAACGGCGACGCCGAGGACCTGCGGGCGGCCGGGGTGGCCGCCGTCTTCACCCCGAAGGACTTCGGGATCACGGAGATCATCGGCCGTATCGTCGACGAGATCCGCACAGCGAACAAGCTCGACCCATGGGAGGTCCCCGCATGACCGCGCCTGCTGCCACCGACGCCACCGAGACGCCCGGAACCGCCGCGAACCGGCTGCGGCCCCGCCGCTCGTGTCTCGCCGTACCGGGGTCGAACCCGCGCTTCCTGGAGAAGGCCCAGGGGCTGCCGGCCGACCAGGTGTTCCTGGATCTGGAGGACGCCTGCGCGCCGCTGGCCAAGGAGGGCGCCCGGCACACCATCGTCGACGCGCTCAACAAGGGCGACTGGACGGGCAAGATCCGGGTCGTGCGGGTCAACGACTGGACGACGCACTGGACCTACCGCGATGTGATCACGGTGGTGGAGGGCGCGGGACACAATCTCGACTGCGTCATGCTGCCGAAGGTCCAGGACGCCCAGCAGATCATCGCCCTCGATCTGCTGCTCACCCAGATCGAGAAGACGATGGGCTTCGAGGTCGGCAGGATCGGGATCGAGGCGCAGATCGAGAACGCCAGGGGCCTGGTGAACGTCGACGAGATCGCCGCCGCCTCGCCGCGCCTGGAGACGATCGTCTTCGGTCCCGCCGACTTCATGGCCTCCATCAATATGAAGTCCCTCGTCGTCGGCCAGCAGCCGCCCGGCTATGGCGCGGACGCCTATCACTACATTCTGATGCGCATTCTGATGGCGGCCCGTACCCACGATCTCCAGGCGATCGACGGCCCCTACCTCCAGATCCGCGATGTGGACGGCTATCGCGAGGTGGCACGCCGGGCGGCGGCGCTGGGGTACGACGGCAAGTGGGTGCTGCACCCGGGCCAGATCGAGGCGTCGAACGAGATCTTCTCGCCCTCCCAGGAGGACTACGACCACGCCGAGCTGATCCTCGACGCGTACGAGTACTACACGTCGGAGGCGGGCGGCAAGAAGGGCTCCGCGATGCTCGGCGACGAGATGATCGACGAGGCGAGCCGCAAGATGGCGCTGGTCATCTCGGGCAAGGGCCGGGCCGCGGGGATGCGGCGCACCACCTCGTTCGAAGCCCCGGAGGCATGACGATGAGGTTCGGACGCACCTTCGAGGAGTTCGAGGTCGGCGCGGTCTACAAGCACTGGCCGGGCAAGACGGTCACGGAGTACGACGACCATCTGTTCTGTCTGCTCACCATGAACCACCATCCGCTGCATCTGGACAGCAACTACGCCGAGAAGACGACGGACTTCGGGAAGAACGTCGTCGTGGGCAACTACGTCTACTCGCTGCTGCTGGGCATGTCGGTGCCGGATGTCTCCGGGAAGGCCATCGCCAATCTGGAGGTGGAGTCGCTCCGGCACGTCGCGCCGACCTTCCACGGGGACACGCTGTACGGCGAGACGGTCGTGCTGGACAAGACACCGTCGCGTTCGAAGAGCGACCGCGGAATCGTCTCCGTGGAGACCAGGGGCTACACGCAGGACGGGACGCTGGTCTGCGTGTTCAGACGCAAGGTGATGGTCCCGACCGAGGCGTACATCAAGGAACGCGGCGGCGAGCAGCCCGGCCGCCCCGAGCTGCGGGAGAAGTGACAGAGATATGAGCCGACTCGCCCAGACAGCCGGGCTGACCGACATCCAGCGGGAGATCCTGGCGACCGTAAGGGACTTTGTCGACAAGGAGATCATCCCGGTCGCCACCGAGCTGGAGCACCGCGACGAGTACCCGGACCGGATCGTCGAGGGGCTCAAGGAGCTCGGCCTGTTCGGGCTGATGATCCCCGAGGAGTACGGCGGCCTGGGCGAGTCCCTGCTCACCTACGCGCTCTGCGTGGAGGAGATCGCCCGGGGCTGGATGTCCGTCTCCGGCATCATCAACACCCACTTCATCGTGGCGTACATGCTCAAGCAGCACGGCACGGAGGAGCAGCGGGCGGCCTTCCTGCCGCGGATGGCGGCCGGCGAGGTGCGTGGCGCGTTCTCGATGTCGGAGCCCGGTCTCGGCTCGGACGTCGCGGCCATCACGTCCAAGGGGATCAGGGACGGCGACTCGTACGTACTGAACGGCCAGAAGATGTGGCTGACCAACGGCGGCACATCGAGTCTCGTCGCCGTGCTGTGCCGCAGCGACGAGGGACACCCGGAGGGCACGGCCCCGCACAGGTCGATGACCACGTTCCTGGTCGAGAAGGAGCCCGGTTTCGGTGAGGTGCGGCCAGGCCTGACCATCCCGGGGAAGATCGACAAGATGGGCTACAAGGGGGTCGACACCACCGAGCTGATCATGGACGGACTACGCATTCCGGCCAATCGGGTGCTCGGCGGGACCACCGGCCGAGGGTTTTACCAAATGATGGACGGAGTCGAGGTGGGCCGGGTGAATGTCGCCGCGCGTGGCTGCGGCGTCGCACAGCGCGCCTTCGAGCTCGGAGTCGCGTATGCCCAGCAACGTCACACTTTCGGCAAACCCATCGCGCAGCACCAGGCGATCCAGTTCAAGCTGGCGGAGATGGCCACCAAAGTCGAGGCCGCCCATGCCATGATGGTCAACGCGGCACGCAAAAAGGACTCCGGGGAACGAAACGACCTGGAGGCAGGGATGGCGAAGTACCTCGCCTCCGAGTACTGCAAGGAAGTCGTCGAGGACGCCTTCCGTATCCACGGCGGCTACGGCTTCTCCAAGGAGTACGAGATCGAGCGCCTCTACCGCGAGGCCCCGATGCTGCTGATCGGCGAAGGTACCGCCGAGATCCAGAAAATGATCATCGGCCGCCGACTGCTGGAGGAGTACCGATCCCAGGGTTAATTTTCACTTTTGTCAGGGTTTAATGGCGAAGAAGATCACACCCTGTCGCCCTCTGGCACTGGCTTCAAGCCGCTCGACTCGGGTCCTGGCTTGCTCAGTTGCGGCTCGAAACCAGTACCATCGCTGGAAAGCCGCCGCCGTCCCCCCGTTGCCAGCGCGGCATCATCCGCTACGAAGGTCATCCATGCCCCACAGCCAAACCTCTGCACCACGCGGCCGTGTCCGCCTCGCGCGCGGAGCATCGCCGTGGCTCCTGCCCACCGTCGCCACCGCCGCGATCGGTCTTGTCCGCGCACGTCACTCGAAGCGCGCAGCGGTCCTCGCTGTGCCCGCCACCGCGCTCGCGGCGGGCATGCTGTGGTTCTTCCGCGACCCCGAGCGCGAGATCACTCAGGGCCGGGTCATCTCCCCGGCCGACGGTGTGGTGCAGAGCATCATGCCGTGGAAGGACGGGCGCACCCGGGTCGCCATCTTCATGAGCCCGCTGAACGTCCATGTCAACCGCGCACCCCTCGCGGGAACCGTGACGTCCGTGGAGCACATCCCCGGCGGATTCGTTCCGGCGTTCAACAAGGAGAGCGAGAACAACGAGCGCGTTGTCTGGCACTTCGACACCGAACTGGGCGACATCGAGATGGTGCAGATCGCCGGGGCGGTAGCCCGGCGCATCGTCCCGTATCTGCCCCAGGGGACCAAGGTGGAACAGGGCGAGCGCATCGGCCTGATCCGGTTCGGCTCGCGTGTCGACATCTACCTTCCGGAAGGTGTCGATGTCGCTGTCGAGGTCGGTCAGACCACGACCGCAGGGGTGACTCGAATTGACCGTGATTGATCCCGATACGCAAGCCGGCTGGGCCGCGGAGGCCGAGGCCGAGGAGGAGGACGACGCGGAAGACATGCCGCTCTCACTGCGGCTGTCGATAGCGGACACCCTCACACTCGGCAACGCCACCTGCGGCTTCATGGCCGTTTACTTCACCACCACCGGCATCCTCATCCCGCATCTCACGGGCAGTGACGAGAGCGGCATGGCGCGGCACTCCGCCGCGACCGCCGTGATCCTGATGCTGGCGGCGGCGATCTTCGACCTCTTCGACGGGCTCGTGGCGCGCAAGCTGCGCAGTTCGCCGATGGGCGCGGAGCTGGACAACCTCTCCGACCTGATCAGCTTCGGCCTCGCCCCGGCGTATTTCGTACTGGTGTACGGGATGGTCGCGGACGACGCGCACCAACGGGTCTCCGCGCTGGCGGCGGTCGTGGTGCTGCTGGCCGTCGTGCTGCGACTGGCGAGATTCTCCTGCGTGACGATGAAGGACGGCATGTTCCAGGGGATGCCGAGCCCCTTCGGCGCCCTGACGGTCATCTCGATCGTGCTGCTGGAGCTTCCCTTCGTACCGACGCTGCTCGCGATCATCGGGGTGGCCTGGCTGATGGTGAGCCGGGTCGAGTACCCCAAGCCGCGGGGCATTCTCGCGGTGGCGATGCTCAGCTGGATCGTGGCCGCGATGGGGCTGCTGGCGGCCTGGGCGTTCGACGCGCCGGGTGGTCAGCTGCTGCTCCAGACCGGCTGTGCGCTCCAGGTGGTGACGGGAGCGGTGATCCCGCTCTTCGCCACGGCCCGGCGCGTGAACACGTTCCGCGGCAACCGCCGCGAGGCACGGGCGGCGCAGCTGCCGTAGGCAGGGCTGTCGCCGTACGGCGAATGATCGTGAAGGGCCCGGGCGCGTGTGTGCGTCCGGGCCCTTTCCCTTGCGCCCGCGCCCTTTCTCTTGCGCCCGCGCCGTCCCGTGCGCTCTCCCCCACCGGTGGTGCATATCCAGGACGTGGTCGTCACCGGGGACCGGGGCCGTACGGGCAGCCGTCTGATCGCGTTCGTGGTGCCGAGCGCCGGGGCGCCGTTCGGCGCCCCGCCGGAGGCCGCCTCGCCGGTCCCGGGGGCCGTGCGCGCGGGGTCAGCGCACCGAACCGCGCCTGGAACTCCCCGGCATTGCCCAGCTGTACGGTACGCAGACCGCGCGTAACTCCCGTGCCCGGTCCAGGACATGGGCGTACAGGGCGCGGCCGATGCCCAGGCCGATCACGCGGGGTTCGACGAAGAGCAGACCGAGCGCGCCGTCGGGGCCCGGCCCTCCAGCGAGGCGACGCCCAGGGCTTCCCCGGATGTCTTGTCCTCCGCGACCACGAGCCGACGGGCCGTCATCTCGTCGGCAGAGATGGGCAGTTCGTCACGGCAGGCGGCCAGGAACGCTTCGTCGTAACCCCAGTGGGCCTTCGAGCGCAGCGCCGGCGCCTCGTCGGGGCGCGCCTCCCGTATGCGCACGCCCCGACTCCGGACTGTGTCTCTTCGAAGTCCCGCTCTCAGAGCAGGAAGTCCCGTGCGATCTCCGTCGCCAGGCGTTCCAGCAGCGGGCCCGCCTGTGCCATGGAGACGGCCGGGTCCGGTTCCAGCCTGCTGAGGGCGTAGGCGCGGCGGATGCCCGCCCTGCCCAGGGCCTCGGGCGGGAGGGTCAGCCGGCCGCAGACCGCGACGACCTCGATGTGCTGTGCGCGGGCCGCCGCCGCGACGCCCGCGGGGGCCTTGCCGTGCAGGGTCTGCTCGTCAAGCGAACCTTCGCCCGTGATGACGAGGGTCGCCCGGGACAGGGCGTCGGCGAAGCCCAGCACGTCGAGCATGACCTCGATCCCGGGCCGGAAGCCCGCGCCGAGGCCGACCAGCGCGCCGTAGCCGATACCGCCGGCGGCGCCCGCGCCGGGTGAGAGCGCGAGTGCGGCGGCGCGGGAGCCGATGGCCGTCCCCAGGACCGTGGCGTAGTGGGCGAGGGCCGCGTCGAGGGTGGCGACGTCCTCGGGGCTCGCGCCCTTCTGCGGCCCGTAGACGGCGGGGGCGCCCTTGGGGCCGGTCAGCGGATTGTCGACATCGCTGGCGAGAATGATCTCCGTCCGGACGAGCCGTTCGTCCAGACCGGAGAGGTCGGCGGTGGCGAGGTCGCGCAGCCCGCCGCCGCCCGGTCCGACCGGCCGCCCCGCCGCGTCCAGGAAGCGGGCGCCGAGCGCCGCGAGCATCCCGGCGCCGCCGTCGGTCGTGGCGCTGCCGCCGACACCGAAGACGATGGTGCGCGCGCCCGCGTCCAGTGCGGCGCGCAGCAGTTCGCCTGAGCCGTAGGTGGTCGCCGTCAGTGGCGCGAAGACCCCGTCCGGCAGACACTGGAGGCCCGAGGCCTCCGCCATCTCGACGACGGCCTTACCGTCCCGCAGCGCGTAGGCCGCGGTCACTTCGTCGCCGAGCGGGCCGGTGACCCGTACCTCGCGTCGTTCGAAACCGGCCGCCACGGCCGCCGCGACCGTACCGTCGCCGCCGTCCGCGACGGGCAGGGTCTCCACCGCCACCTCGGGGACGATCTGCCGCAGCCCCGCCGTCACACGCTCCGCGACCTGCACGGCCGTGAGCGAGCCCTTGAACTTGTCCGCCGCGACGAGCACGCGTGCGGCCTTCGTCACTGCTCCGTCCGTCACCATGAATCCCTTTGCTCTTCGAACAGGCAGTCGCGCCGTCCCCGACCCTATCCGGACGGCGGCTCCGTGCCCATAGGCCGCCCTTGTGCGGCTCCGGGCCCGCGTGCGATGCCGCTCCGCGCCACGCGGCGAGCGTGCGTGCCAGGCGTTCCCGGGCAGACGGGACTTCGGACTTACTCGTCTAGGCTTTCCCGTGTGACAGACACCGATACGGACACCGACTACGCCACGTACATCGCGGGCCTCCCCCGCGTGCTCGCAGGGGCTGCCGTGCTGCTCACGGACAGTGCGGGACGCGTACTGATCGTCGAGCCCAATTACCGGGACGGCTGGGCGCTGCCCGGCGGGACCATCGAGTCCGACGACGGTGAGACCCCGCGCCAGGGCGCTCGGCGGGAGACCCTGGAGGAGATCGGCCTGGACATCGAGCCGGGGCGGCTGCTGGCGGTCGACTGGGTACAGGGGCAGGCCCGGCCGCCGATCGCCGCGTATCTGTACGACGGCGGGGTGCTGGACGACGAGCGGCTGGCGGCGATCCGGCTCCAGGAGGAGGAGCTGCTGTCGTGGCGGCTGCTGGACCGCGCCGAGGTCCCGGCGTATCTGCCGGGCTCGCTCGGGCTGCGGGTCCTGGCCGCGCTCGACGTGCTGGACTCCGGCGGGGGCGCGGTGGAGCTGGAGAACGGGCACCGGGTCGGCTGAGCCGCGGCGCTCCGTCCCAAACCCTTCGTCGCGAAGGTGATTGACGCTCCGTCAGCGCGCCTGTGGTTGCCCCACGTTCATTCCGCGTTCGTCCTTCATGCACGGCCGCCCGGCATCATCCTGGAACCCCAGGACTCGGAGGCATCATGCGAAGGCACCCACGCGGCCGGTTAGCGGCCCTGCTCATGTCCGTGGTCGTCGTGTCGGCCGTCGTCGCCGGCGCCGGGGCGGCGCAGGCCCTGACCTCCGCCGAGGCCGCGGCGCCCGCCCGCCCCGCCACCCTGCCCAGCCGTCCCGCCGCGCTGCCCGCCCGTATCGACGGCGGTACATGGCAGTCCGGCCATCTCCAGGGCATGGCCATCGACCGCCGCAAGGGCCATATGTACTTCTCCTTCACCAACCTCCTGGTGAAGACGGATCTGGCCGGCAAGCCCCTCGGCTCCGTCACCGGCTTCACCGGTCACCTCGGTGACCTGGACTTCAACGACGAGGACGGACGGGTCTACGGCTCGCTGGAGTACAAGGCCGCGAAGGCGTTCTACATCGCGGTCTTCGACGGGGCCCGCATCACCCGGATGAACATGGACGCCGCGTCCGCCGGCGTCGTCACCACCGTCCATCTCCAGGAGGTCGTGAAGGACTACACGGCCGACATGAACGGCGACGGCGTCTTCGACGGCGACACCGCCAAGACCCCCGACCACCGGTACGGGTGCAGCGGCATCGACGGCGTCGCGTTCGGGCCCTCCTTCGACCGCGAGGGCGGTACGAGACTGACCGTCGCGTACGGGGTGTACGCCCACACCGGCCGCCAGGACAACGACAATCAGGTCCTGCTCCAGTACGACGTCCGGCAGTGGAAGCGGTACGAGCGTCCGCTGACGGAGGACGCCCCGCACACGAGCGGTCCTTCCTCCCCCGACGGCAAGTACTTCGCGTACACCGGGAACACCACGTACGGCGTGCAGAACCTGGAGTACGACGCGGAGAGCGGCAATTGGCTGATGGCCGTGTACAAGGGCACCAAGCCGGGCTTCCCGAACTACTCGCTCTTCGTCCTCGACGGCTCGAAGCGGCCCGTGTGGGGCACCGTCCCCGGCCAGCAGCCTTCGGAGCAGGGGCAGTTGCTCTCGCTCCTGCCGCGCGGGCTGCATGACCCGGCGTCCGGGGTGTACGGCTGGGAGTCGGCCGGACAGTACGGGCTGATCTCGCTGGGCGGCGGGCGCCACTACGTCGCCGAGGCCGGTACGGTCCAGGTCGACGGCGCCACCCGGCAGACCGGCCGCGCGGTCCTGCACCGCTGGACGGGGCTGACCCCGAACCCCTTCGCGCCCGTGTCGCCGATGCCGCCGGTGAAGCCCGTACCGTAGGCGGGATCCGTAGCGCGGACGGGGGCCCGCGTCGACCGAGCGGCCGTGGGACGGCCCTGGCCGGTGGGTAATCGGTTCGCCGCCCCCGGCGTCGATGCGTACCCTCGCGGCATGACTCTCGTCGCGATCCTCAGCGGCGCCGGGATCTCCACGGACTCCGGCATCCCCGACTACCGGGGGCCCAATGGCCTGTGGCGGCGCGATCCCGGCGCCGAGAAGCTCGTCACGTACGACGCGTACATGACGGACCCGGAGATCCGCCGCCGTTCCTGGCGGATGCGGAGCGAGAGCCCCACGCTGCGCGCCGAGCCCAACGCCGCGCACCGGGCGGTGGCCGAGCTGGCACGGGCGGGGACGGCGGTCCGGGTGATCACCCAGAATGTGGACGGGCTGCATCAACTGGCCGGTCTCCCGGCCCGTAAAGTGCTCGAACTCCATGGCACGGCACGGTCGGTGAGCTGTACGGGATGCCACGCGCGCTCGTCGATGGAGGAGGCGCTCGCGCGGGTGGCGGCGGGTGAGGCGGACCCGCCGTGTCTGGAGTGCGGCGGGGTCCTCAAGTCGGCGACGGTGATGTTCGGCGAGCGGCTCGACCCCGAGGTGCTGGCTCAGTCGATGGCGATCGCCAAGGCGTGCGAGGTGTTCCTCGCGGTCGGTACGACCCTTCAGGTGCAGCCGGCCGCCTCGCTCGCGGGGATCGCCGCCGACCATGGGGCCCGGCTGATCGTGGTCAACGCCGAGCCGACGCCGTACGACGACCGCGCCGACGAGATCGTTCGCGAGCCGATCGGTACGGCGCTGCCCGCGCTGCTGAAGAGGTTCCACCCCGGCTGACCCGCTAGGGCCTGTCTTCAAAGTCCCGCCTGCCCGGCGGGCGGACGGCGCTACTTTGAGGACAGGCCCTAGGGGCGCCGGGGGGCGCGCGTTCAGCCGGGGGGCGCGTTCAGAAGAGCGTGGCGGTGGCCGGGGACTCGGCCGCCGCGCCTTCGAAGACCAGCAGGCGCTGCTTGCGGTCGAGCCCGCCGCCGTAGCCGGTCAGGCTGCCGGTCGAACCGATCACGCGGTGGCAGGGCACGATGATGCCGACCGGGTTCTTGCCGTTGGCCAGCCCGACCGCGCGCGAGGCGCCCGGCTTGCCGAGGAACTCGGCCAGTTCGCCGTACGAACGCGTCTCGCCGTACGGGATCCGCTGGAGCTGGCCCCAGACCTCGCGCTGGAACGGGGTGCCGTTCAGCCGCAGGGGCAGATCGAACTCGGTCAGCTCTCCGGCGAAGTACGCGCCGAGCTGGCGCACCACCTCGGGGAAGGGCCGCGGGTCCGGTTCCCCGAAGCTCTCCTCCGGCGGGCGATGCCGCTGCGCGACCATGTAGAGGCCGCTCAGCGTGCCGTCGGTGGCGACCAGGGTCAGTGGTCCGTAGGGGCTGTCGATCACGGTGTGGACGATGTGCCGCCCACGTTCTGCAGTCATGACGAAATTCCTTACACGGGAAGGTGGTTGATGGCGTGGTCCTCGGTGGCCCACAGATATTGCACGGCATACGCCCGCCAGGGCCGCCATGCGGCGGCGCGCGCGGTGAGCGCGGCGGGGGTGGAGGGCAGTCCGAGGCTCGCCGCGGCCCGGCGCATCCCGAGATCCGTCGGCAGGAACGCGTCGGGGTCGCCGAGCGCGCGCATGGCGATCACCTCGACCGTCCAGGGCCCGAACCCGGGCAGGGCGGTGAGCTGTTCCCGTGCCCGGTCCCAGTCGCTGTCGGGGCCGAGCCGGAGCGAGCCGTCGGCGAGGGCCGCGACCAGCGTGGTGAGGGTGGTGCGTCTGCTGCGCGGCAGGGCCAGCGCCTCGGGATCGAGCGCGGCCAGCGCCCGCGGGGCCGGGAAGAGGTGGGTGAGCCCGCCCTCGGGGTCGTCAACCGGCACGCCGTGCGCCGTGACCAGCCGGGCCGCGTGGGTGCGGGCGGCGGCGGTGGAGACCTGCTGGCCGAGCACGGCGCGCACGGCGAACTCGGCGGCGTCCACGGTACGGGGCACGCGCCGCCCCGGCGCCTTGTCGACCAGCGGGGTCAGCTGCGGGTCGGCGCGCAGCTGCTCGTCCACGGCCACCGGGTCGGCGTCCAGGTCGAGCATCCGGCGGCAGCTGCTGATGGCGAGGGTGAGATCGCGCGGATCGGTGAGCGAGAGCCGGCACGCGATGTGGTCGGGGCGCGGGGTGAGGGCGACGATGCCGTGTCCGTACGGCAGCGAGAGCGTGCGGCGGTACGCGCCGTCCCGCCACTCCTCGACGCCCGGTACCGCGGTCGCGGCGAGATGTCCGAAGAGGTTGTCCGGGTTGAGGGGCGCGCGGAACGGCAGCCGCAGCGAGATCACCCCGGGCGTGGCCGTCGGCTCCGTACCGCGCGTACCGGCCCGCTCCGTACCGCGTGCGCCGCGTGCGCGCAGTTCGCTCGGTGACAGCGCGAAGACCTCGCGGACGGTGTCGTTGAAGGCCCGGATCGACGAGAAGCCGGCCGCGAAGGCGACGTCCGCCATGGGGAGGCCGGTCGTCTCGATCAGCAGCCGGGCGGTCTGGGCGCGCTGGGCGCGGGCCAGGGCGAGCGGTCCCGCGCCCAGTTCGGCGAGGAGCTGCCGCTCGATCTGGCGCGCCGAGTAGCCGAGCCGGCCGGCCAGGCCGGGGACGCCCTCGCGGTCGACCACGCCGTCCTGGATGAGCCGTACGGCGCGGGCGACGGTGTCGGCGCGGGCGTTCCACTCCGGGGAACCGGGGCTGGTGTCGGGCCTGCACCGCTTGCAGGCGCGGAACCCGGCCTGCTGGCAGGCGGCGGCGCTGGGGTAGAAGGTCATGTTCTCGGCCTTGGGCGGGACGACGGGGCAGCTGGGCCGGCAGTAGATCCCCGTGGTCAGGACCGCGGTGAAGAACCAGCCGTCGAACCGCGCGTCCTTGGACCTGACGGCCCGCACACAGCGCTCGGTATCGGTGTACATGGCTCCAGCATCCGTGACGCGGGGGCTCTCGGCTGGCAGGAATCCGACATCAGCCTTCGGACGGCTCATCCGTCCAGGGCCGCCATCGCGGTCTCGAACGCCGTGTACGCCCGCTGGGTGAAGAGGACGAACCGTACCTCCTCGATGGTCCCCTCTCCGGCTTCTCGTTGCCCCGGCGCCTTCCGCGACTTCTCCCACGAGGCAAGCGTCTCCCTGACCGTGCGCACGGCGATCCGGGCGGCGTCGTCCATCGGCCACCGGTGGGTGCCGGTGGAGATCGCGGGCAGCGCGACCGTACGCGCCCCCAGCTCGGCCGCCACCTCCAGTGAGGTGCGGTAGCAGGAGGCGAGCAGGCTCGACCGGTTGTCGTGCCGGTCCCAGCGTGGTCCTACGGTGTGGATCACCCAGAGAGCGTGGAGGCGGCCCGCGGTGGTGGCGACGGACTGTCCGGTGGCCAGCCCGCGGCCGTACTGGGACGCGCGCAGCTCACGGCACGCCTCCGTGAGGGCACGCCCGGCGCGGGCGTGGATCGCGCCGTCGACACCGCCGCCGCTCAGCAGCCAGGAGTTCGCGGCGTTGACGAGCGCGTCGGCGTGCTGGTCGGCGATGTCTCCGAGGACGAGGGTCAGGTGCGTCATGCGCTTGGCCTCCTCGGGCCCGGCACGGGCCCTGCTCAGCGGCGGCTCGGGGGGTCGGCTCATCGGACCGCGCGGAGCTTTCGCCACACCGCCTTCGCCGCGTTGTGCCCGGACATCCCGTGCACCCCGGGCCCCGGCGGGGTCGCGGACGAGCAGAGGAAGACGGCGGGGTGCGGGGTGGCGTACGGGAAGAAGGAGATCTTCGGGCGCAGCAGCAGCTGGAGCCCGGAGGCGGCGCCGCACGCGATGTCCCCGCCCACGTAGTTGACGTTACGGGCGGCCAGCTCGGGCGGGCCCGCGGTGGCGCGGGCCAGGACGCGGTCGCGGAAGCCGGGCGCGAAGCGTTCTATCTGCCGTTCGACCGCGTCCGTGAGGTCGCCCCGCCAGCCGTTCGGGACATGGCCGTACGCCCAGAAGACCTGCTTGCCCTCGGGCGCGCGGGACGGGTCGACGAGGCTGGGCTGCGCGGTGATCAGGAACGGTGCCGACGGCGCCTGTCCGCCCGCGGCCTGGCGCAGCGCGGTGCCGATCTCCGCGCTGGTGGGTCCGATCTGGACCGTGCCGGCCCGTCTGGGCTCCTCGGCCGTCCAGGGCACGGGTCCGTCCAGCGCGTAATCGATCTTGAAGACGCTCGCGCCGTACCGGTAGCCGTCGTACGCCCTGCCGAGGCCCGCGATCCGGGCCAGTGCGGTGGGTGAGGTGTCGAAGACATACGCGCGGGCCGGCGGCAGCTCGTCCAGCCGCTTGACCTCGTATCCGGTGTGGACCGTGCCTCCCAGGTCCCGGAGGTACGCCGTGAGCGCGTCCGCGATCGACTGGGAGCCGCCGCGCGGCATCGGCCAGCCGCCCGCGTGCGCGGCGAGCGCGAAGACCAGACCGACGGCGCCGGTCGCGATGCCGTTCAGCGGGGCGATGACATGGGCGACGAGCCCCGCGAACAGGCCCTTCGCCTTCTCGTCGTGGAACCGGCGGGTCAGCCAGGTGGAGGGCGGCAGTCCGGTGAGACCGAACCGCGCCAGGGTGATGGGGTCGCGCGGCAGCGCGGTCAGCGGCAGGGACATGAAGTCCCGGGCGAGAGTGTCCCACTTGCCGCGGAACGGGGCGACGAGCCGCCGGTACGCACCGGCGTCGCGCGGCCCGAACGACGCGGCCGTCTCGGCGACGGAGCGGGACAGGACGGCCGCCGTCCCGTCGTCGAAGGGATGCGCCATCGGCAGCTCGGGGTGGAGCCAGTCGAGGCCGTACCGGGCGAGCGGCATCGTCTTGAAGACGGGCGATCCCGCCCCCAGCGGATGGACGGCGGAACAGGGGTCGTGGCGGAATCCGGGGAGCGTCAGCTCTTCCGTCCTGGCACCGCCCCCGACCGTGTCCTTGGCCTCGAACACGGCCACGGAGAATCCACGCCTGGCCAGCTCGACCGCGGCGGTCAGCCCGTTGGGTCCCGCCCCCACGACGACGGCATCGAGCATCGAGGTCACCTTCGGACTCCTTTGTCAGCCGATGGCAAGGAGCCCCAGGATATTCCCGGGCACTGACAGCCCGAACCCCGGTACTGTCCGCGACGATGAACGCGACGATCGAAGCGATGGCAACGGGTCTGATGTCCGTACGCGGCGTACGCGCCGTGGCCCTCGGCGGCAGCCGGGCCCGGGGTACGCACCGCCCGGACTCCGACTGGGACCTGGGCGTCTACTACCGCGGCGAGCCGGATGTCGCCGCGCTGGCGGCGCTGGCCGCCGGGATCACCGGCTCCCCGGTGGAGGTCGCGGGCCCCGGCGGCTGGGGCCCATGGGTCAACGGGGGCGCCTGGCTCTCCGTCGACGGGGTCGCGGTGGACTGGATCCTGCGGGATCTGGACCGGGTGGAGCGGGTCTGGGCGGAGTGTGTGGAGGGCCGGTTCGAGATCGGCACGCAGCCGGGCCATCCGCTCGGCTTCTGGTCGCCCGCGTACGCCGGGGAGGTCGCGCTGTGCCGCGTACTGGCGGACACGGACGGCGAGTTGACGGCGCTGCGGGCGGCGGCACGCGGCTATCCGGAGGCGCTGCGGACCGCGCTCGCCGAGGCGGTCTGGGAGGCGGACTTCTCGGTGGCGGCGGCCCGCAAGGCGGCGGGCCCGGCCGGGGAGCGGGCCGGGGCCAGGAACGGGAGCGGGAGCGGGGCTGGTCCCGGGGATGGGACGGGAGCTGGGTTGGGCGGCGGCGACGTGCTGTATGTGTCGCTCTGTCTGTCCCGGGCCTTCGGGATCCTCGCTCAGGCCCTCCTCGCCCACCACCGGGTCTGGTGCCTCAACGAGAAGGGCGCGCTCGCGACGGCGGCCACGCTGCCGCACACCCCGCCGGACTTCGCACCGCGGGTCGCGGCGGCGCTCCAGGGCCTGGACGCGGCGGCGGTGGAGGCGGCGGGCGTGCTGGTGCGGGACGTACGCGCGGTGCTGGCCGGTGCCGCCTGACGGCATACGGATGCGACGGCGTACGGGTACGACGAGGCACGGGTACGACGGGGCACGGGCGTGACGACGCACGAGCGAGGCGGCGTACCCGTAACTCCACACCGGTACCGGCGCTCCGCCCGCCGCGTGCTCAGCCCCCGGCGAGCAGCTTCTCCCGTACCCGCTGGGCCGTCGCCATGTTCCTGGCCGCCGTGAAGGGCAGCGCGTTGTCGCCGGCGATACGGAACCGCTCGCCCGTGAGCGTCAGCTGGGCGCCGCCCGCCTCCTCGACCAGCAGGAGGCCCGCCGCGTGGTCCCAGGCCAGCTCCCAGTTGAAGGCCACCGCGTCGAGCGCGCCGCGCGCCACTCCCAGGTATTCGAGCCCCGCCGAGCCGCACGGGCGGGCCTCGATGCCCTCGGTGCGCAGCCCCAGGAGCGCGTGCTTCTGTTCGTCCGTGGTGTAGTCGGGGTGGGACATCGCGACATGGAGCACCGCGCCGGGCGCGGGCGCTCCGGAGTGCAGGCGGACGCCGTCGAGGGTGGCGCCCCGGCCGCGTACGGCGATCGCCATCGTGTCCAGCGCCGCCGCGTACGTCCAGGACGCCAGCACCTCGCCGCCCTGCGCGAGGGCGATGAGGGTGCAGAAGCCCCGCTCGCCGCGGACGAACGGGCGGGTGCCGTCGACCGGGTCGACGATCCATACGGGCGCGTCACCGCGCAGCGCGTCGTACACCGACGGGTCCGCGTGCACCGCCTCCTCACCGACCACGACGGAGCCCGGGAGCAGGGCGGTGAGGGAGGCGGTGAGATGCTCCTCCGCGCCCCGGTCCGCGACGGTCACCAGATCGTGCGGGCCGTGCTTCTCGATGATCTCGTGCGCGGCGAGCTGCCGGAAGCGGGGCATGATCTCCGCGGCGGCGGCTGCGCGCAGCGCCTCCTCGACGGCGGACACCCGGGGTCCGCGGGCCGCCCCCGGGAGGGGGACCGTTCCGTACACAGAGTCATCGATCATGCCTCCAGCCAACCACGCCCGGGGGCCCGGCCGCGTGCCAGGTCATATGACGGGACGGCGGACGGCCGGGACCGGCGACGGTGATGCGGCGACGATCGCGGCGCTCCCCGGGGGGCGGCCATCGCGGCGGTCGCAGGGGGTGGCGCTCAGCGGCCCACGGCGTACCCCTGCATGCCACGGGGGTTGGCCGCGGCCGAGAGGATGCCGGTCTCCGGGTCCCTGGCGACCGCGCAGAGCCGTCCCTCCGACCAGGGATCGCCGACGGTCACCTCATGGCCCCGGCGGCGCAGTTCCTCGATGACCTCGGGGTCCATCCGGGACTCCACGGTCACGCTGCCGGGGCACATTCCGCGCGGGTAGAAGGAGCCGGGGAAGCTGTCGTTGTGCCAGTTCGGCGCGTCGATGGCGCCCTGGAGATCGAGTCCGCCGCGTACGGGCGGGCGCAGCGCGAGTGCCAGGAAGAAGTGGAGCTGCCACTGGTCCTGCTGGTCGCCGCCCGGTGTGCCGAAGGCCAGCACCGGTACGCCGTCGCGCAGCGCGAGTGACGGAGTGAGGGTGGTACGGGGCCTGCGCCCCGGCGTGAGGGAGTTCGGCAGACCCGGGTCCAGCCAGGCCATCTGGAGCCGCGTACCGAGCGGGAAGCCCAGTTCGGGCACGACCGGGTTGGACTGGAGCCAGCCGCCGCTGGGGGTGGCGGCGATCATGTTGCCCCAGCGGTCGACGATGTCGAGGTGGCAGGTGTCGCCCCGGGTGGCGCCGTCCCTGGCCACGGTCGGCTCCCCCGCGCCGGGGATCCCGAGCGGGTCGAAGCCGGGCGCGCCCGCGGCGACGGCGGTGGCATGGCCGCTGAGCGCGGGCGCGCGTCCCCCGGGGCTGCCGGGGCGCAGCTCGTACGAGGCGCGCTCACCGACGAGGGCGCGGCGCGCGGTGTTGTACGGCTCCGACAGCAGCGCGGCGAGCGGGATGCCCTCGGGCTCGGCGTCGCCGTACCACGCCTCCCGGTCCGCCATGGCGAGCTTGCAGCCCTCGATGAGGAGATGGACATACTCCGCCGACCCGTAACGGGGCAGTTCGGCCGCGCGGGCGGGCAGCAGGGCGAGCTGCTGGAGGAGGGCGGGGCCCTGGCTCCAGCCGCCCGCCTTGCACAGGGTCCAGCCGTTCCAGTCGTAGGTGGCGGGCGCCTCGTACGTCGCGGACCAGCCCGCCAGATCGGCGGCGGTGAGGGTGCCGGTGTGGCGGGCGCCGCTGGTGTCCATGGTGGGGCGGGCGGAGTGCGCGACCAGGGCCTCGGCGATGAACCCCGTACGCCAGACCACTCTGGCGGCCTCGATCTGGGCCACCCGGTCGGCGCCGCCGGTCTCCTCGGCCTCCGCGATCAGCCGGCGCCAGGTCGCGGCGAGCACGGGGTTGCGGAACAGTTCCCCGGGCGCGGGGGCCTTGCCCCCGGGGAGATAGACATCGGCGGACGAGGTCCACTCCGTCTCGAAGAGTTCACGGACGCTCTCGACGGTCTCGCCGACCCGTTCGACGGGGGCGTGGCCGTCCTCCGCGTAGCCGATGGCGTAACGCAGCACCTGGGAGAGGGACTTGGTGCCGTGGTCGCGCAGCAGCACCATCCAGGCATCGAAGGCGCCCGGCACAGCGGCGGCCAACGGGCCGGTGCCCGGGACGAGTTCCAGGCCGAGCGAACGGTAGTGGCCGATGGTCGCCCCCGCGGGCGCGGGGCCCTGGCCGCAGAGGACGCGTACCTCGCCACCGGCGGGAGCGAGGATGATCGGCACCTCACCGGCGGGCCCGTTGAGATGGGGTTCGACGACATGCAGCACGAAGCCGGCGGCGACGGCGGCGTCATAGGCGTTGCCGCCGTCCTCCAGGACGGCCATCGCGGACTGCGAGGCGAGCCAGTGGGTTGAGGAGACCATGCCGAAGGTGCCCTGGAGGGTGGGTCGAGTCGTGAACATTGCTGCGTCACCTCGCGGTTGAAGGGGACCCGTCGTTCGCCCGGTCACGCAGCAGCGTATCGACCGCCCGGCGCCGCGACCGCGCCGGACGCGTGCCAATCCGGTGGCCGGGGGCGCGAGCGGGCCGGTAGTTTCCGCCGTGTGATCACTCCGTCCAACGATGAACTCATCGAGGCCGCGCAGGCCGTACTGCATCCGCACACGGTCGGTGACCGGCTGTTCGGAGATGTGGCGTCCACGCTGGTCACCGACGCGGGCAACCTCTACTCGGGCGTGTGCGTCGACACCGGCTCGGGCACGGGATTCTGCGCGGAGCACGCGGCCATCGCCGCCATGGTCACGGCCCGGGAGTACCGGATCGTGAAGGTCGTGGCCGTCTGGCGCAACGAGGAGGGGGCCTTGCACGTGCTGCCGCCGTGCGGGCGCTGCCGGGAGTTCATCCGCCAGATCGACCCGGCGAATCTCGACACCGAGGTGGTCCTCGGCCGTCATGTCTCGGCGGGACTACGGGAGTTGCTGCCCGCCCACGAGTGGCCG
Organism: Streptomyces scopuliridis; assembly: GCF_042790125.1. Lineage (GTDB taxonomy): Bacteria > Actinomycetota > Actinomycetes > Streptomycetales > Streptomycetaceae > Streptomyces > Streptomyces scopuliridis_A. The sequence goes on along the minus strand of NZ_JBHTZS010000001.1, from coordinate 147,935 downwards.
AGCCCGCTCGGTTAGGAGCTGCCCGTCCGGACAGGGCCTGGGCGAGTCAGTCCGGCCGGGAGCCCGTCGCGGGACCGCGACGGGCTCCCTCACGGCCGGTCCGCGACCATGCCGCGCCGACCGCGAACACGGGCGACTCGTCACGCCGTGCCGGTCAGTCCGGGCCGTGGCACGCGGTCACCGTCGGCTCAGGCCAGCTCGCTGTCGATGAAGTCGAAGATCTCATCGTCCGTCGCGCCGTCCAGCCGCCCCGTCAGGTCCCTCTCCTCACCCTGTCCTCCCTCGCTCTCCAGTCCGATCACCCTCTCCAGCGCGGCCTCCAGCCGGAGCCGGAGGTGGGTCCGCAGCGCTTCGTCCGCCGAGATTGCCGAGATCTCTGCCTCCAAGGTGTCGAGCGCGGAGAGGTCACCGGATCCGCGCGAAGGAGCGCCGTCGGCACCGGCCAGCTCCGAGCGGAGCAGTTCGGCGATCGCCGACGGGGTCGGGTGGTCGAAGACCAAGGTCGTGGGCAGCCGGAGTCCGGTGGCCGACCCCAGCCGGTTACGAAGCTCGACCGCGGTCAGCGAGTCGAAGCCCATGTCGAGCAGCCCGCGGCCGGACTCCACCGCGTTCGGCGACGAGTGGCCCAGGATGGCGGCTGCCTCGGCCCGTACGAGATCCAGCAGGAGCCGCGTCCGCTCCGGTTCCTCTCCGACGGCGGCGAGCTTCTTGCGCAGCGCCTCGGCCTCGTCGACGTCGGCCCGCACGGCCGCGCGCCTCAGCGGTTGCCTGACCAATGACCTGTACAGATGGTGGAGTTCACCCGTCTCCGCCCGGGCCCGCAGCGCGGCCGGATCGAGTCGTACGGGCACCAGCAACGGCCGGTCCGAGGCGAGAGCGGTGTCGAAGAGCTCCAGGCCCTCGGCGGCCGAAAGTGTCCCGATGCCGCTGCGCACGAGTCGGGCCCGGTCCGTGGCGCCGAGGGTCGCGGTGACGCCGCTGACCGCCGCCGGCTCCGTCCCGGCCGGCTGCTCCGCCTCATCGGCCCACAGGCCCCAGGCCAGCGAGACGGCGCTGAGTCCCTGGCCCCGGCGGTGGGCGGCGAGCGCGTCCAGGAACGCGTTGCCCGCCGCGTAGTTGGCCTGTCCGGCGTTGCCGATGGTCGCCGCGTAGGACGAGTAGAGAACAAAAGCCGCCAACTCATGGTCCCGCGTGGCCAGATGGAGATTCCAGGCCGCGTCTGCCTTCGGCCGCAGCACGGCGGCCAGCCGGTCCGGGGTCAGCGACTCCACCACACCGTCGTCCGTCACACCCGCGACGTGGATCACAGCGCCGAGCGGATGCTCGTACGGGATTGCGGCCAGCACCTCCGCAAGGGCTCCCCGGTCGGCCGCATCGCAGCCGGCCACGGTCACCGCCGCCCCCAGCGCGACCAGTTCGTCACGGAAGGAGCCGGCGCCGGGGGCATCGAGGCCCCGGCGGCTGGTGAGCAGCAGATGGCGCACCCCGTGCTCGGTGACGAGATGCCGGGCCACCTGCCTGCCGAGCGCACCCGTACCGCCGGTGACGAGGACCGTGGCATCAGGGTCCAGCCCCACCGTGGCATCAGAATCGAGCCGCGGAGCTTCCGCAGGCGCCTCCTCCGTGGCCCGCACCAGACGAGGAATCAGCAACGCACCATCACGAAGGGCGAGTTGCGGCTCCCCGGTGGCGAGAACCGCTTGCATCACATCGGTGGTCACGGCGTCCTGCCGCTCCGCCTCGTCCGGCGCCGGGCCGCCTTGCCGACCGGTCTCACCCGCTTGTTCGACATCCAGCAGGATGAAGCGACCAGGGTGTTCGGACTGAGCACTGCGCAGCAGGCCCCAGACCGTTGCCCCGGCCAGGTCGGCCACCCCGTCGTCCGGTCGCGCGGCCACCGCGCCGCGTGTCACGACGAGCAGCCGCTCGGCGGGCGCCGGCTCCGTGCCGAGCCACCGCTGTACGAGTTCCAGCGCGTGCCGCGCGGCTTGGTGGGCGGCGGCCACCACGTCCTCATCGGCGACGGGGCCGGGCGTGGCCACGACGACATGTGCGGAACGCGCCTCGGCCCCGTCGCCGCCACCGCCGGGCGCCGCCGGCACCCACTCCACACCGAACAGCGTGTCGCGCCGCCGCGCCTGGGAGCCGAGCAGTTGCGCCGGATCGAACGGCCGCAGTGTCAGGGACTCGACGCTCAGCACCGGCGCCCCCTCACCGTCGGCCAGGGAGAGCGCGGCGGTGTCCTGGCCCGTGGGCGCCAGTCTCACCCGCAAAGTGGTGGCGCCCACGGAGTGCAGCCGTACCCCCGCCCATGCGAAGGGCAACCGCAGCGGCCCCACTTCCACACCCGACGTGCCCATATCGAGGCCCAGCGGATGCAGTACGGAGTCCAGCAGAGCCGGGTGCACACAGGACCGCGCGGCCTCCTCTGCCAACTCCTCCGGCAGGCTCACTTCCGCGAAGAGCGCGTCCTTGGCACGCCATACGTTCCGCAGCCCGCGGAAGGCCGCCCCGTAGACGTAGCCCCGCGCGGCGAGTTGGGCGTAGAGCTCCTCGACCGGCACCTCGGTGGCACCGGCGGGAGGCCAGGAAGCCGCTCCGAGATACTCTCCCGGGGCCTCGTCCGAGCCCGCAAGATAGCCCACGGCGTGCCGGGTCCAGGACACCTCGGCCGTACCCCCCGCGTCCGCCGCGGGCCCCGGGGCCGAGTGGACGGTGACCCGGTGCCGCCCGAACTCGTCGCCGTCTCCGACGGCCACCTGGATCTGGACGGTGCCGTGTTCGGGGATGATCAGGGGCGCCTCCAGGGTGATCTCCTCGACCTGATCGCAGTCGACATGACTGCCCGCGTACAGGGCCAGTTCCACGAAGGCCGCACCCGGCAGGAGGGCCGTCTCCGAGATCGCGTGGTCGGCGAGCCAGGGGTGACCGGCCGACGAGAGCCGCCCGGTGAAGACGTGCCCCTGCCCGTCCGCGAGTGCGAGGGCGGCCCCGAGCAGCGGATGGCCGGCGGCCCCCAGACCCAGGTCGACGGCCTCGGCGGACGAAACGGGGGTGTCGAGCCAGTAGCGGCGGCGCTGGAAAGCGTACGTCGGCAGGTCGACGGCGCGGCGGGCGGCTACGGGGCCGAAGACCGCCTCCCAGTCGAGAGCGAGATCGGTATGGACATGCAGCCTGCCCAGCGCGGAGATCGCCGCATGCGCCTCGGAACCATCCTTACGGAGGGACGGTACGAAGACCGCGTCCTCGCCCTCGACACCCGTCTGAGCCAGAGCGGTGAGAGTGGTATCCGGGCCGATCTCGATGAACGTGCCCACGCCCTCGCTTTCGAGGGTCCGGACCGCCTGGTGGAAGAGCACCGCGTTTCGGGCGTGCGCCGACCAGTAGTCGACGGAGGACAGCTCCTCGACGGTCGCCAGCTCACCCGTCAGTGTCGAAACGATCGGAATGGCTGGTGCGGAGAACTCCAACTCACTGATCACAGAGCGGAATTCATCGAGCATGGCGTCCATCAAGGGGGAATGGAAGGCGTGGCTGACGGTCAGACGACGCGTCTTGTGACCCGCCTCCGACAGCAGACCCGACACCTCCAGCACCGCGCGCTCATCACCCGAAATCACCGTCGATGAGGGACTGTTGACCGCAGCCAGGGCGACATCAGTGCGTCCCTCCAGGTACGGGGCGACGACCGGCTCTCCCGCCCGTACCGCCACCATCGCGCCCCCGGCCGGCAACGCCTGCATCAGACGACCACGCGCCGCCACCAACCGCGCCGCATCGTCCAACGACAGGACCCCGGCCACATGCGCGGCCGCCAGCTCACCGATCGAATGACCGGCGAGGAAGTCGGGCACCACACCCCACGACTCCCACAACCGGAACAACGCCACCTCCACCGCAAACAAACCCGGCTGCGTGAAGGCAGTCTCATGCACCACGGAATCGTCCACCGCCTCACCCAACGGCAGCTCCAACAACCCCTCGAACGCCGCACTCACCGCGTCAAACGCCTCCGCGAACACCGGAAACGCCCCATACAACCCACCCCCCATCCCCACCCGCTGACTCCCCTGACCAGCGAACAAGAACGCCGTCCCACCCCCAGGACCCACAACCCCCGAGACCACATCCGCCGCATCCTCACCACGCGACAAAGCCTCCACACCCGCCAGCAAACCCGCCCGATCCTCCCCCACAATCACCGCACGATGACCAAAACGCGCACGCGAAACCGCCAGCGACACCCCCACCTCCACCGCACTCAAACCCACATCCCCAGACACCCACTCCACCAACCGACCCGCCTGCGCACGCAACGCAGCCGCACTACGCCCCGACACCACCCACGGCACCACACCACCCGAAACCACCCCCACACCAACAGCCGGCTCAGGAGCCTCCTCCACGATCACATGAGCGTTGGTACCGCTGATACCGAAGGACGACACGGCCGCCCGACGCGGACGATCCGGACCACCCTCCGGCCACTCCCGCGTCTCCGTCAGCAGCTCAACAGCCCCCGCAGACCAGTCCACATGGGGCGACGGCTCATCGACGTGCAGGGTCCGGGGAAGCACACCGTGCCGCATCGCCAGCACCATCTTGATGATCCCCGCCACGCCCGCCGCCGCCTGCGTATGACCGATGTTCGACTTCACCGAACCCAGCCACAACGGCCGCTCGGGCGCACGTCCCTGCCCGTACGTCGCCAGCAGCGCCTGCGCCTCGATCGGGTCGCCCAGCTTCGTGCCCGTACCGTGCGCCTCCACCGCGTCCACATCGGCCGCCGACAGACGCGCACTCGCCAGAGCCTGACGGATCACCCTCTCCTGCGAAGGACCGTTCGGCGCCGTCAGACCATTACTCGCACCGTCCTGGTTCATGGCCGAGCCACGCACCACCGCCAGCACCTGGTGCCCGTTCCGTTCCGCGTCCGACAGCTTCTCCAGCAACAGCAGCCCGACACCCTCGCCCCAGCCGGTGCCGTCCGCCGAGGACGAGAAGGCCTTGCAGCGGCCGTCGGGGGCGAGGCCGCGCTGGCGGCTGAACTCGATGAAGGTGTTCGGCGTCGCCATGACCGTCACACCGCCCGCCAACGCCAGCGAGCACTCACCGTTACGCAGCGCCTGCGCCGCCAGATGCAACGCCACCAACGACGACGAACACGCGGTGTCGATCGTGACCGCCGGTCCTTCGAGACCGAAGGTGTACGAGACCCGGCCCGACGCGACACTGCCCGCGCTGCCGTTGGTGAGGTAGCCCTCGAACTCCTCGGGCGTGCGGTGGAGGCGCGAGGCGTAGTCGTTGTACATGACGCCGGTGAAGACACCGGTACGGCTCCCCCGTACCGCCGCCGGATCCATCCCCGCCCGCTCGAACGCCTGCCACGCCGTCTCCAGCAGCAACCGCTGCTGCGGATCCGTCGCCAGCACCTCACGCGGACTCAGACCGAAGAACTCCGCGTCGAAATCAGCCGCGTCATAAAGAAACCCACCATCACGCGCATACGACGACCCCGACCGCGAAGGATCCGGATCGTACAACCGCTCCAGATCCCACCCCCGATCCTCCGGAAAACCACCCACCGCATCCCCACCCGAAGCCACCAACCGCCACAAATCCTCCGGCGAACCCACCCCACCCGGAAAACGGCACGCCATCGACACAATCGCGATCGGCTCATCGGAAGCCGACACCACGGCGGACGCGGCGAGTGCGTCCGCCCCCTCGGTGGCGATGTCCCGTGTCCGGCCGGTCAGTTGCTCGCGCAGTTGGGTGGCCAGCGCGGCGGGCGTCGGGTAGTCGAAGACGAGCGTAGTGGGCAGCCTGAGTCCCGTGACAGCGTTGATGCGGTTACGGAGTTCCACGGCGGTGAGCGAGTCGAAGCCGAGCTGGTTGAAGTCCCGCTCCACGTCGACTTCGGTGGTTGCCGCGTATCCGAGCACCGCGGCGATCTCGGTCCGTACGACCTCCAGGACCGCCGCGTACTGCTTCGGTTCCGGCAGCCCGGCCAGCCTCTGGACGAGGGAGGAGGGGACCGCGCCTGTTCGCGTGCGCCGGTTCACGGGGGTCTTGACGAGCCCGCGCAGCACGGCGGGCACGGCGTCGCCCTGTGTCCGCAGCGCGGCATGGTCCAGTCGCGCGGCGACGTACCCGGGGCGGCCCGCGGTGAGCGCCAGGTCGAAGAGCGCCAGTCCTTCGGCGCTGTCGATCGGGGCGATGCCGGTGCGGCGCAGGCGGGCGAGGTTCGTATTGCCCAGCCGCTCCGTCATTCCGGTGGCATCACTCCACAGCCCCCAGGCGAGAGACGTCGCGGGCAGTCCCCCGGCACGACGGTGCGCGGCAAGGGCGTCCAAGAAGGCGTTCGCGGCGGCGTAGTTCGCCTGTCCGGCGGTCCCGAGCGTGCCGGCGACGGATGAGTAGAGGACGAACGCGGACAGGTCCCGGGTGAGCTGGTGGAGGTTCCAGGCCGCGTCCGCCTTGGGGCGCAGCACGGTGTCCAGTCGATCCGGGGAGAGGGAGTCGACTGTGCCGTCGTCGAGGACGCCGGCCGTGTGGACGACCCCGGTCAACGGATACTCCGCCGGAACAGAGGCAAGCAGCGCCGCCAAAGCCTCCCGGTCCGCCGCGTCACAGACCTCCACCCTCACCTCCGCACCCAACAGACCCAACTCATCACGCAACTCCACAGCCCCCGGCGCCCCCATCCCCCGCCGACTGATCAACAACAACCGACGCACCCCATGCACCACCACCAAATGACGCGCGACAAGAGCACCCAACGACCCCGTACCACCCGTCACCAGCACCGTGCCCTCACCGAGGCCAGGACCGGCCGCCGCATCGCCGGCCTCCTCGTCCGTCTCCGTTTCGGCGCGGACCAGCCTCGGCACGACCACATGTCCGTCACGCAGGGCGAGTTGGGGCTCCCCCGTCGCGAGAGCGGACGGAATCGCCTCCGCCGACGCCGCACTCCCATCGACATCGAGCAGCACGAACCGACCCGGATGCTCGGACTGCGCGGCACGCAACAGCCCCCAGACCGCCGACTGTCCGAGATCCGTGAGGTCATCGCCGCCCGATCCGGTGGCGAGGGCGCCCTCGGTGATGACGGCGAGGCGCGGCCGGGACTCGGCGGGATCGGCTGCCAGCTGATCCCGGATGGCGCGCAGTGCGTGTTCGAGCGCCGAACGGGCCGCGTCCGGTGCGGATGAGCCGACCGATGCCGGGATCCGCAGCAGCACCAGGTCATCCGCCGGAGCTTGCGCCGCGGCGGCTTGTTCACCGGACGGCGACGGTGCCTCAAGGGGCGTCCACACCAGTTGGAACAGCGCTTCATGGCGCCCGCCGCCACGCGCGAGCCGACCGGGATCCGCCGCTCGTACGACCAAGCCCGAGACCGACGCCACCGGTTCTGCGGAGCTGTCGGTCAGCTCCAGCGCGACGGTGTCCTCCCCGGTCCTGGTGAGACATGCACGCAGTTCCCGTGGCCCGCGACGGCGCACGTCAACGCCGCGCCAAGTAAAGGGAAGACGGATGGGCGACGGTGCCTCGCCCGCTCGCTCGATGTCGTCGAGGACCAGCAGATGCAGTACGGAATCGAGCAGCGCGGGGTGCAGTACGTACCGATCGGCGTCGGCGGTCTCGTCGTCGAGGCGCAGCTCCGCATAGATCTGGTCGCCGAGCCGCCAGGCCGACCGCAGGCCCTGGAACGTCGGCCCGTACTCATACCCGCGGTCCGCGAGCCTGACGTACGCGTCGTCGGTCGCGATCGGGACGGCTCCGGTGGGCGGCCATGTCGTGCCGGCTTCGGCCGCAGCCGCGTCGGCCGGCTTCTCCGGGCCGAGCCGGCCCGTCGCATGCCGGGTCCACTCGTCGTCGCCGTCGACCCGCGAGTGGAGACGGACCTCGCGGCGGCCCGACTCGTCCTCCGCGTCCACCGCGACCTGGAGGGTCACCTCACCCCGTTCGCGCAGCAACAGAGGTGCTTCCAGGGTCAGTTCGTCTATCGAAGGCATGCCGAGCTCGCGCCCGGCAAGCAGTACGAGGTCAAGGAAGGCCGTGCCCGGGAGCAGCACGGTGCCGACCACGGCATGGTCGCCCAGCCAGGGCTGAGTGTCCCGCGAGAACCGCCCGGTGAAGAGGTGTCCCGCCCCTCCTGCGAGTTCAACCGCGGCTCCGAGCAGCGGATGCTCAGCAGTGGTGAGCCCGACGGAGCCAAGGTCTCCGGTGGTCGCGGGGGTGTCGAGCCAGTAGCGGCGGCGCTGGAAGGCGTACGTGGGCAGGTCGACGGCGTGGCGGGCGGCTACGGGGCCGAAGACCGCCTCCCAGTCGAGAGCGAGATCGGTATGGACATGCAGCCTGCCCAGCGCGGAGATCGCCGCATGCGCCTCGGAACCGTCCTTACGCAGGGACGGCACAAAGACCGCGCCCTCACCCTCGACACCCGCCTGGGCCAGAGCGGTCAGCGTGGCATCCGGACCGATCTCGATGAACGTGCCCACACCCTCGCCTTCGAGGGTCAGGACCGCCTGGTGGAAGAGCACCGCGTTACGGGCATGCGCCGCCCAGTAGTCGACGGATGACAACTCCTCGGCCGTCACCAGCCCACCCGTCAGTGTCGAGACGATTGGAATGACGGGCGCCGAGAACTCCAACTCGCCTGCTATGGAGCGGAATTCATCGAGCATGGCGTCCATCAGAGGGGAATGGAAGGCGTGGCTGACGGTCAGACGGCGCGTCTTGTGACCCGCCTCCGACAGCAGACCCGCCACCTCCAGCACCGTGCTTTCGTCACCCGAAATCACCGTTGAAGAGGGGCTGTTGACGGCCGCCAGGGCGACATCGGTACGTCCCTCCAGGTACGGGGCGACGACCGGCTCTCCCGCCCGTACGGCCACCATCGCGCCCCCGGCCGGCAACGCCTGCATCAGACGACCACGCGCCGCCACCAACCGCGCCGCGTCCCCCAACGACAGGACCCCCGCCACATGCGCAGCCGCCAGCTCACCGATCGAATGACCGGCGAGGAAGTCGGGCACCACACCCCACGACTCCCACAACCGGAACAACGCCACCTCCACCGCGAACAAACCCGGCTGCGTAAACGCCGTCTCATGCACCACGGAATCGTCCACGGCCTCGCTCAACGGCAGCTCCAGCAACCCCTCGAACGCCGCACTCACCGCGTCAAACGCCTCCGCGAACACCGGGAACGCCCCATACAACCCACGCCCCATCCCCACCCGCTGACTCCCCTGACCAGCGAACAAGAACGCCGTCCCGCCATGTCGGCCCACGTTGCCCCGCAGTACCGAAGCCGTCGGCTCATCGCGCTCCAGAGACCGCAGCCCGGCCAGCAGCTCCTCGCGGCCCGCTCCGACCACGACGGCGCGGTGGTCGAACCGGCCGCGCGACACCATCAGCGAGAGGCCGACGTCCTGGGGGTGTGGTCCACGGTGTGGTCCACCCTCAGCGGCGACGAACTCATACAGTCGGCGTGCCTGGTCCGCAATGGCCTCCGTCTTCGGGGCGGAGAGCGCCCAAAGGGTCGGAGCGTCGCCGTGCGGGGGCTCCTCGTGTGTGGTGTCCTCGGTGACCTCTTCCGTCGTCGCCTGTTCGAGGATGACGTGGGCGTTGGTGCCGCTGATACCGAAGGACGACACGGCCGCCCGACGCGGACGATCCGGACCACCCTCCGGCCACTCCCGCGCCTCCCTCAACAGCTCAACAGCCCCCGCCGACCAGTCCACATGGGGCGACGGCTCATCCACATGCAACGTCCTCGGCAACACCCCATGCCGCATCGCCAACACCATCTTGATCACACCAGCCACACCCGCAGCCGCCTGCGTATGACCGATGTTCGACTTCACCGACCCCAGCCACAACGGCCGCTCGGGCGCACGCCCCTGCCCATACGTCGCCAGCAACGCCTGCGCCTCGATCGGATCACCCAACCGCGTCCCCGTACCATGCGCCTCCACCGCATCCACATCACCGGCCGACAGACGCGCACTCGCCAGAGCCTGACGGATCACCCTCTCCTGCGACGGCCCGTTCGGCGCCGTCAGACCATTACTCGCACCGTCCTGGTTCGTGGCGGAACCACGCACCACCGCCAGGACCCGGTGCCCGTTCCGTTCCGCGTCCGACAGCTTCTCCAGCAGCAGCAGACCCACGCCTTCGGAGAAGCCGGTGCCGTCCGCCGACGACGAGAAGGACTTGCAACGGCCGTCCACCGACAGGCCGCGCTGGCGGCTGAACTCGACGAAGGTGTTCGGCGTCGCCATGACCGTCACACCGCCCGCCAACGCCAGCGAGCACTCACCGTTACGCAGCGCCTGCGCCGCCAGATGCAACGCCACCAACGACGACGAACACGCGGTGTCCACCGACACGGCCGGTCCTTCCAGACCGAACGTGTACGAGATGCGGCCGGAGGCGACGCTTCCGTAGCTGCCGTTGCGGAGATACCCCTCCAGCTCTTCGGGGACGTGCTGGAGCCGTGATCCGTAGTCGTTGTACATGACGCCGGTGAAGACACCGGTACGGCTCCCCCGCACCGCCGCCGGATCCATCCCCGCCCGCTCGAACGCCTGCCACGCCGTCTCCAACAGCAACCGCTGCTGCGGATCCGTCGCCAGCACCTCACGCGGACTCAGACCGAAGAACTCCGCGTCGAAATCAGCCGCGTCATAAAGAAACCCACCATCACGCGCATACGACGACCCCGACCGCGAAGGATCCGGATCGTACAACCGCTCCAGATCCCACCCCCGATCCTCCGGAAAACCACCCACCGCATCCCCACCCGAAGCCACCAACCGCCACAAATCCTCCGGCGAACCCACCCCACCCGGAAAACGGCACGCCATCGACACAATCGCGATCGGCTCATCGGAAGCCGACACCACGGGGGCGGAAGAGGTGAGCCGCGCGGAGGACTCGTCGGCCGTCCCGGCCCCGGTCACCTGGCCACGCAGGTGGTCGGCGAGGGCCGCCGGGCTGGGGTGGTCGAAGACGAGCGTGGTCGGGAGGCGGAGGCCGGTGGCGGCGATCAGCCGGTTGCGGAGTTCCACCGCCGTCAGGGAGTCGAAGCCGAGCGCCTTGAACGCCTGGTTGACGGCCACGCCGTCGTCGTCGGAGTGGCCGAGCACGGTGGCGATCTGCCTGCGTACGAGATCGAGCACCGCCGTCTCGCGTTCGGACGCGGGCAGCGCCGCCATCCGCCGGACCCAGGAATCCGCCGTGCCTCCGTCGCCGCCCGCCTGGGCCACCCGCCGTACAGGGGTCCTGACGAGACCGCGGAAGAGCGGCGGGATCGCGGTGTCGGCGCCCTGTGCGCGGTGGGAGGCCAGGTCGAGCCGGGCCGGGACGAGCAGCGCGTCGTCGCGGGTGAGCGCGGAGTCGAAGAGCGCGAGCGCCTGGTCCGAGGGGAGCTGGGCGACTCCGGCACGAGCCATGCGGGCCACGTCCGCGCCGTCGAGGTGGCCGGTCATTCCGCTGGCGTCGGCCCACAGTCCCCAGGCGAGAGACGTCGCGGGCAGTCCCCCGGCCCGACGGTGCGCGGCAAGGGCGTCCAAGTAGGCGTTCGCGGCAGCGTAGTTGGCCTGTCCCGCGTTGCCGATGGTGGCGACGACGGAGGAGAAGAGGACGAAGGCCGAGAGGTCCGCGTCCTGGGTGAGCTCATGCAGATTCCATGCGGCATCGGCCTTGGGACGCAGCACCGTGTTCAGGCTCTCGGGGGTGAGGGCCGGAAGGGTGCCGTCGTCGAGGACGCCGGCCGTGTGGACGACCCCGGTCAGCGGATGCTCCGCCGGAACAGAGGCAAGCAGCGCCGCCAAAGCCTCCCGGTCCGCCGCGTCACAGACCTCCACCCTCACCTCCGCACCCAACAGACCCAACTCATCCCGCAACTCCACAGCCCCCGGCGCCCCCATCCCCCGCCGACTGATCAACAACAACCGACGCACCCCATGCACCACCACCAAATGACGCGCGACAAGAGCACCCAACGACCCCGTACCACCCGTCACCAGCACCGTGCCGCCGGCACCGAAGACCTCTCCGCTCGGCGTGCCGGACTCCGCGCCGGTCGCGGTCACGGCGCGGGTCAGCCTGGGGACGAGTATGTCCCCCTCACGCAAGGCGAGTTGGGGCTCGCCCGTCACGAGAGCGGACGGAATCGCCTCCGCCGACGCCGCACTCCCATCGACATCGAGCAGCACGAACCGACCCGGATGCTCGGACTGCGCGGCACGCAACAGCCCCCAGACCGCCGCCGCGGCCAGGTCGGCGGCATCCTCGCCGTGGCGGGTGGCCATCGCGTGGTGGGTGACGACGACCAGACGTGTTTCACCGGTCCGCTCGTCCGTCAGCCATGCCTGCACGGTGGCGAGTACCTCTTCGAGGACGGTGTGCGGCCGCGCCTCCGGGGTGGTACGGGGGCAGGGCAGCAGCACCGTACGCGGGGGCGTTTCCTCCGTGTCCACCGTGCCGAGGGTGTTCAGCAGAGCCGGCAGATCCGGGTGTACGGAGGCGGCGAGCGCTTCCGGTACGGCAAGTGTCCCGTCGAGAGAGCCGAGGAGGGCCACGGCCGGTGAGCCTTCGGCCGTCTCCGGTGCGGTGTGAAGTGCACGGTGAGGTGCGGTGGGCGGCGCGGCCCGCGGTGCGTCCAGCGGTACCCAGTCCACGCGGTGGAGATCGCGATCCGCTGCCGTGCGGCCCGCCGCGGCCAGTTGTTCGGCGGCGACCGGGCGCAGGACCAGCGATTCCACCGTGGCGACTGGGGCTCCGGCGGCGTCGGCGGCCAGTATGCGCACGCCGTCCCGGCCGGCCGGGGAGAACCTCACCCGCAGGCTGCGCGCGCCGGTGGCCAGCAGCCGTACGCCGTCCCAGGCGAAGGGCAGCAGCGGGCCGGGTGTCTCCGTATCCGCCCGCGCGCCGTCCTCCCGCACCACGATGGCGTGCAGCGCGGCGTCCAGCAGCGCGGGGTGGAGCCCGAACCGCTCGGCGGTGTCCTGTTGTTCCTCGGCGAGCCGCACCTCGGCGAAGACCTCGTCCCCGCTGCGCCAGAGCGCGGTGAGGCCCTGGAAGACCGGGCCGTACTCGTAGCCGTGGGCGGCGAGTTGCGGGTAGCGGCCGTCGAGGGCGACGGCCTGTGCTCCCTCGGGCGGCCAGGTGGCCAGATCGCCGTGGGTGTGCGCGGTCTCCTCCGCCGGTGTTCCGTCCGACGCCGCGCCGGATGTCAGGAGGGCCGTCGCGTGTCGCGTCCAGCGGTGCTCGTCCTCGCCGCCCGCTGCGGCAGCCATCGGCCGGGCGTAGACCCGCAGTCCGCGCCGGCCGCTGTCGTCCGGTCCGTCCACCACGAGTTGCAGCTGGATGTCGCCCTGTTCCGGCAGGACCAGCGGCGCCTCCAGAGTGAGGTCGTCCACCCGGTCGCTGCCGCACTCGTCCGCGGCGCGCAGCGCCATCTCGACGAAAGCGGTGCCCGGGAGCAGTACGGTGCCGTACACCGCGTGGTCGGCGAGCCAGGGGTGGCTGCGCAGGGAGAGCCTGCCGGTGAGCAGCAGTCCGCCGTCGTCGGCGCCGTCGGCGAGCGCGACCAGTGCGGTGAGCAGGGGGTGGTCGGCGGCGCCGAGCCCGGCGCCGGCCACATCGCCGGTGCGGGCGGGGGTACGCAGCCAGTAGCGGTCGCGCTGGAAGGCGTAGGTGGGCAGGTCCACGGGCTCGGCCGGACCCGCGGTACCGGGGATCCGCGACCAGTCCACCGGCACGCCCGCGGTGTGCGCGGTGGCGACGCTCGTCAGGAAGCGCCGCCAGTTGCCCTCGTCGCGACGCAGTGAGCCGACGACCACGGCTGCCGGCGGTCCGTCGGACTCGCCGTCCTGGACCGTGCCGGATCCGAGGGCGTCGTCGATCGTCTCCTGAATGCCCATGGTGAGCACCGGGTGCGGGCTTGACTCGATGAAGGCGGTGTAGCCGTCGGCGGCGAGCGCCCGTACCGCCTTCTCCAGCTGGACCGTGTTGCGGAGGTTCCGGTACCAGTAGTCGGCGTCGAGCACCGCCGTGTCGATCGGCTCTCCTTCGAGCGTCGAGTAGAACGCGACGGACGAGGAGCGCGGCGCGAGCCCGGCGAGCGTCTCCAGAAGTTCCTCACGGATCTCTTCCACGTGGGCCGAGTGCGAGGCGTAGTCCACGGCGATGGTGCGCGCTCGTACGCCCTCGTCACGGCAGGTCCGCACCAGCTCCGCGAGCGCCGCCGGGTCCCCGGACACCACGGTCGCCGTCGGACCGTTGACCGCGGCCACCGACAGCCGGTCACCCCACCGCGTGAGCCGTTCGGCCACGTCGGCCTGCGGCAGCGGGATGGAGCCCATCCCTCCCTTGCCCGCCAGCGCGCCGATGGCCCGGCTCCGCAGCGCCACCACCTTCGCGGCGTCGTCGAGGCTCAGCGCACCGGCGACACAGGCGGCCGCGATCTCGCCCTGCGAGTGGCCGACGACCGCCGCCGGCCGTACGCCGACCGACTGCCAGACGGCGGCCAGCGACACCATCACCGCGAACAGCGCCGGCTGGACCACATCCACCCGGTCGAGGCCGGGCGCGCCGGGCGACCCGCGCAGGACATCGGTCAACGACCAGTCCACATAAGGGGAGAGCGCCTGCTCGCAGGCTTCGAGGCGCTGCCGGAACACCGCGTTGGTGTCCAGCAGCTCCACGGCCATCCCGTCCCACTGCGACCCCTGACCGGGGAAGACGAAAACGGTCCTGCCGGCAGTGGACGCCTGTCCCTCGATACCGCCGGCGGACTCCGCGGCGGCGAGTTCGCCGAGCCCTTCGAGGAGGGCGGCGCGGTCCCCGCCGATGACGACGGCGCGGTGGTCGAACGGCGCGCGGGTGGTGGCGAGCGCGTGGGCCACATCAGCCGGACGCAGTTCCGGGGCGTCCTCCAGGTGCTCCTTGAGGCGCTGCGCCTGGGCGCGCAACGCGGAACGGCTCTTGGCCGAAAGGAGCCAGGGGAGAGGGCTGCCGTCAGAAGCGTCACCGACGGCAGACGGCTGGGCGGGGGCCTGCTCGGTCTCCGACGCGAGTGACGGTACGGGGGCCGGTACGAGTGACGGTGCGGGGATCGGTGCGGGGATCGGTGCGGGGATCGGTACGGGAGCCGGCCCGGCCGGGTCCGCGGGCGCCTGCTCC
Source organism: Streptomyces scopuliridis (assembly GCF_042790125.1). Taxonomy (GTDB): domain Bacteria; phylum Actinomycetota; class Actinomycetes; order Streptomycetales; family Streptomycetaceae; genus Streptomyces; species Streptomyces scopuliridis_A. Next base: position 132,734 of record NZ_JBHTZS010000001.1, on the reverse strand, counting down.
AGAATGACGTGCGCGTTGGTCCCGCTGATACCGAACGAGGACACCGCGGCCCTCCGCGGCCGGTCCGGGGCGCCCTCCGGCCACGCCACCGCCTCCGTCAGCAGTTCGACCGCACCCGCCGACCAGTCCACGTGGGGCGACGGCTCGTCGACGTGCAGCGTCCTGGGCAGAACGCCGTGCCGCATCGCGAGCACCATCTTGATGACGCCGCCGACCCCCGCCGCCGCTTGCGCGTGCCCGATGTTGGACTTCAACGACCCGAGGAACAAGGGATGTTCGGCATCGCGCCGCTGTCCGTACGTGGCCAGCAGCGCCTGTGCCTCGATCGGGTCACCCAGTCGCGTGCCGGTTCCGTGGGCCTCCACCGCGTCCACGTCCGACGACGACAGCCGGGCATTGGCCAGGGCCTGACGGATCACCCGCTCCTGCGACGGCCCGTTGGGCGCGGTCAGACCATTGCTCGCGCCGTCCTGGTTGATCGCACTGCCCCGTACGACGGCGAGCACCCGGTGGCCGTTGCGCCGCGCGTCCGACAGGCGCTCCAGGGCGAGCATGCCCACGCCCTCCGCCCACGCCGTACCGTCGGCACCGGCCGCGAAGGCTTTGGCGCGCCCGTCGGCCGCCAGCCCCCGCTGCCTGCTGAACTCGATGAACATCCCGGGCGTCGCCATGACGGCGGCGCCACCTGCCAGGGCTATGCCGCACTCCCCCTGGCGCAGTGCCTGCGCCGCGAGGTGCAGGGCGACCAGGGACGATGAGCAAGCGGTGTCGACCGTCACCGCGGGCCCCTCCAGGCCGAGGGTGTAGGAGATACGGCCGGAGGCGACGCTCGCGGTGCTGCCGGTGAGCAGGTACCCCTCGTACCCCTCGGCGGTTTCGTGCAGCCGCGGCCCATAGTCCTGGGACATCGCGCCGACGAAGACGCCCGCGGCGACTCCGCGCAGCGCGGAGGGGTCGATTCCGGACCGTTCCAGGGCCTCCCAGGAGGTCTCCAGCAGCAGCCGCTGCTGGGGGTCCATGGCCGCCGCCTCGCGGGGCGAGATCCCGAAGAACGCGGGGTCGAACTCGTCGGCCTGGTGCAGAAACCCACCGTGCCGCGCATAGGTCTTGCCCGGACGCCCCGGCACCGGATCGTAGAGACCGTCGATGTCCCAGCCACGGTTGCCGGGAAGCTCGGAGATCGCATCCTGCTCGTCGGCGACGAGACGCCACAGGCCCTCAGGAGAGGCCACCCCTCCGGGGTAGCGGCAGGCCATCCCGATGATCGCTATGAGATCGTCCGAGGTGTTCGGCGTGCCGCCGACCGGCAGCCGTACGGCGGCGTCGCCGCTGCCGAGAAGCTCGCGACGCATGTGCCGGGCGAGTGCGCCGGGGCTCGGGTGATCGTAGATGAGCGTCACGGAGAGTCGTAGCCCGGAAGCCGCGTTGACACGGTTGGTGAACTCGACGGCGCTCAACGAGTCGAAGCCCAGTTCCTTGAACGACTGCTCCGCATCGACGGCGTTCGACAGATGTCCGAGAACGATGGCCACATTGGTGCGCACCAACTCCAGCAGGAGGCGCTCCTGCTCAGCCTCGCTCTCCCCGGCGAGCCGCTGGGCGAGCACGTCGGCGGCGGACGGCATCTGCTCATCGATGTCGCCCTCGGCCTCTCCCGTGGCGACGGCCGCCGAGGGGAGGGAGAGCGGTGCGGGAGCGTGGGCGGTGTCGAGCCAGTAGCGGCGGCGCTGGAAGGCGTACGTGGGCAGGTCGACGGCGCGGCGGGCGGCCACGGGGCCGAAGACCGCCTCCCAGTCGAGAGCGAGATCGGTATGGACATGCAGCCTGCCCAGCGCGGAGATCGCCGCATGCGCCTCGGAACCATCCTTACGCAAGGACGGCACAAAGACCGCACCCTCGCCCTCGACACCGGCCTGAGCCAGAGCGGTCAGCGTGGCATCCGGACCGATCTCGATGAACGTGCCCACGCCCTCACCTTCGAGAGTCCGGACCGCCTGGTGGAAAAGCACCGCCTTCCGGGCATGCGCCGCCCAGTAGTCGACGGAGGACAGCTCCTCGGCCGTCACCAGCTCACCCGTCAACGTGGACACAATCGGAATGACGGGCGCCGAGAACTCCAACTCGTCTGCTATGGCACGGAATTCATCGAGCATGCCGTCCATCAACGGCGAATGGAAGGCGTGGCTGACGGTCAGACGGCGCGTCTTGTGACCCGCCTCCGACAGCAGGCCCGCTACCTCCAGTACAGCGATCTCATCGCCCGAAATCACCGTTGAGGAGGGGCTGTTGACGGCCGCCAGGGCGACATCGGTACGTCCCTCCAGGTACGGGGCGACGACTGGTTCTCCCGCCCGAACCGCCACCATCGCCCCACCAGCCGGCAACGCCTGCATCAGACGGCCACGCGCCGCCACCAACCGCGCCGCATCCCCCAACGACAGGACCCCGGCCACATGCGCGGCCGCCAGCTCACCGATCGAATGACCGGCGAGGAAGTCGGGCACCACACCCCACGACTCCCACAACCGGAACAACGCCACCTCCACCGCAAACAAACCCGGCTGCGTAAACGCCGTCTCATGCACCACGGAATCGTCCACGGCCTCGCTCAACGGCAGCTCCAGCAACCCCTCGAACGCCGCACTCACCGCATCAAACGCCTCCGCGAACACCGGAAACGCCCCATACAACCCACCCCCCATCCCCACCCGCTGACTCCCCTGACCAGCGAACAAGAACGCCGTCCCACCCACAGGACCCACAACCCCCGAGACCACATCCGCCGCATCCTCACCACGCGACAAAGCCTCCACACCCGCCAGCAAACCCGCCCGGTCCTCCCCCACAATCACCGCACGATGACCAAAACGCGCACGCGAAACCGCCAGCGACACCCCCACCTCCACCGCACTCAAACCCACATCCCCAGACACCCACTCCACCAACCGACCCGCCTGCGCACGCAACGCAGCCGCACTACGCCCCGACACCACCCACGGCACCACACCACCCGAAACCACCCCCACACCAACAGCCGGCTCAGGAGCCTCCTCCACGATCACATGAGCGTTGGTACCGCCCATGCCGAAGGAGCTGACGCCGGCGATCAGCGGGCGGTCAGGCCGTGGCCACCCGCTGAGGCCGGTCTGTACCCGAAGGTTCAGTTCGTCAAGCGGGATGGCGGGGTTGGGGGTCTCGAAGTTGAGGCTGGGCGGCAGTTCTCGATGCTTGATGCTGAGGATGGCTTTGAGGAGGCCGGCGATACCGGCGGCGCCTTCCAGATGGCCGATATTGGTCTTGGCGGAGCCGACGACGAGGGGGTGGCCGTCGGGGTGTGCCGAGCCAATGGCGGCGCCGAGGGCGGCGGCCTCGATCGGGTCTCCCAACGGGGTCCCGGTGCCGTGCAGTTCCACGTACTGGACCTCTTCGGCGGTCACGCCCGACCGCTGGAGGGCCTGCCGGATCACGGCCTCCTGCGTCGCGCGGCCGGGCACGGTGAGACCGTCCGTCGTACCGTCGTTGTTCATGGCGCTGCCGCGGATGACGCAGTGGACACGGTCGCCGTCGGCGAGGGCTTGCCGCAGGGGCTTGAGGACCACGAGGCCGGCGCCTTCGCCGCGGGCGTAGCCGTTGGCCCGTGCGTCGAAGGTGTGGCTGCGGCCGTCCGGGGACAGTCCGCCGAATTTCGCCGCGCCGACCGTGCTTTCGGGGACGATATTGAGGTTGACGCCGCCCGCGAGGGCAAGCGCGGACTCGCCGCGGCGCAGGCTCTCGTACGCCAGGTGGACCGACACCAGCGAGGACGACTGTGCGGCGTCGACGGCCAGGCTCGGCCCGTGGAATCCCAGGGTGTAGGAGACCCGGTTGGCGATGATGCTGCGGTGCAGGCCGGTGACGGTATGCCGGCCGATGGACTGGGGGCCGTGCCGGTGGAGCAGGGTCGCGTAGTCGTCCCAGATGGCGCCGATGAAGACGCCGGTCCGGCTGCCCCGCAGCGTGGCGGGAACGATCCGGCTGTCTTCCAGGGACTCCCAGCTCAGTTCGAGGATGAGACGCTGCTGTGGATCCATGGCGGCGGCTTCGCGCGGTGAGATCCCGAAAAAGGCCGGGTCGAAACGGTCGATGTGGTCGAGGTATCCGCCGCGACGGGCGTTGGTCTTGCCCGGTGCGTTCCGGTCGGCGTCGTAGAACTCGTCGACGTCCCAGCGGTCGGTCGGGGGTTCGGTGAGGGATTCCGTGCCCCGACTGAGATTCCGCCAGAAGGTCGCGGGGTCGGGCGCCCCTGGCAGACGGCACGCGATGCCGATCACGGCGACCGCGAATCCGTCGGAGGCCGGGCTACCAGGAGCAGTGGTATCGAATTCGCTCACCATCGCGCGTGACGTCCTCTTTCCGGGAAGGAATCCGCCGTATCGCCCGTGGAGAACTCCACGGACCCTGGGACATCGACCAGCATCTCCGGAGGGACTAACGGACCCCTTGCCACGTTCTAAAGCGACGGTTGCGTGGGGTCGAGAGCGCGCGTGCGGGGGCGCGTTGAGCCCGGAGCGCGCGCGGGCATGCGTCGGGGCGGGGAGCCGGCGTGGTCCCCCGCCCCTCGCTTGCCCGGTCAGGCGGCGGCGGGGCGCAGCTCCAGTTCGTCGTCGGCCACAAGAATGGCCTGGTAGAGGTCGCGCAGGGCGCGTGCGGGTTCCACGCCCAGTTCACGGTCGAGGATGTCGCGCGCATGGTGGAAGACCATGAGAGCGTCGCCCTGTCGCTCGGCCCGGTACAGCGCCAGCATCAACTGGCGGTGGAAGGCCTCGCGCAGGGGGTACTCGGCCACCAGGCTGTAGAGCGAGGCGATGAGTTCGCGGTGCCGGCCGAGGGTCAGATCGACATCGTTCTTCATCTCGATGCACTCAAGGCGGTCCTCGTCGGCCCAGGCGACGAAATCGTCTACGATCGGGCCACCGCGGAGATTGCCGAGTACCGGCCCGCGGAACATTCCCAGGGCGGTGCCGAACGCCTCGGACGCCATCTCGTGCTGGCCGCGGCGCATCGCGCCCCGGCCCAGGGTGACGAACCGCTGGAATGCCACGACGTCCAGTTCATCGCCCGGTTCGAGCAGCATCACGTAGCCGGGAGAGCGAGTGACGACGGGATTCGATCCGCCGGTTACCTCGCGCAGGAATTTACGGAGCTGAGATATGTGGACGTGCAGTGCGGCCATGGCCCGGCGCGGTGGCGCGTCGCCCCATATCTCATTGCTCAGCTGATCGATCGAGACGATCTGATCGGCGCGAATCAGCAGGCTGGCCAGCAGTAGTTCTATCTTCCGCGCACTGATGAATGACGTCCGCGTGCAGTCGGCGACGCGCAGACTGCCCAAAAGTTCGTACTTCATCGATTCCCCTCGTTGGCCCATCGGGCCTGCGCGGCCCGAGGCCGACGCAGACGGTGCGAGCCCGACGTCGCGTCTCCCGACGCGGGCTGTGGGGCAGCACTTCGTTGGGCTGCGTCCTGTGTGCTCGCACACGCCAGGATGTCAACGCGGCCGGTTCGTCACATCGGTGAATGTACGTAAGTATTCTCTAATCCCAGGGGCTCTTTTCGGCCACCCCACTCAAGGGTGCCGAGCACGAAATGATCAACCGAGCGGGCTCGACGCCGACCCAATATTCCCGTACCGGATCACTGGCTAACGTGAGATGCGCCTCACAACCCCAAACCGCACGGCCGGTACTATGGGCTAGAACATCAATTCGGGGGAGTTGATTGAGCCAGGGGTACGGTTCGGCCTAAACCGCCGCCTCGTCTTGCGAAACGCTGTACCAGTCGATTCGTCAGCTCCTCAACCACGAGTTCTTCGCTATACCACTCCTTCGATTCGCAGGCCACGTCGGGCGAAGGGGGCAAGTCCTTTTTCAGACACTGTGCATGAAGGGGGAACGTACGGTGATCCGTGACAGTGATTCCGGCGGGAACAGCCGACCCGCCGTCCGGTCCGGGGAAGCACAGCGCCTATGGAGCGCTCTGGATGACCTGGGCCGCGGCCGGGGGCGCATCATCGAGGTGGTCGGCGAGCCCGGTATGGGCAAGACGCATCTGCTGTCCTGTCTCGCCGATGAGGCCGCCCGCCGCTCTTTCACCGTCGCCTCCAGCAGATGCACCGAGTTCGAGCGCAACCTTCCCTGCCAGGTGTTCGTCCAACTCCTGGGCACCATCACGGGCTTGCGCAGCGTGCGCGAGGAATCGCGACGCGAGGCCACCCGTTTCCGGGTGTACGACGCGGTGCGCACGATGCTCCGCGACCGCGCCGAACAGGGGCTCGTACTCATCCTCGACGACTTCCACTGGGCTGACACCACGTCTCAGGAGACCGTCGAGTATCTGCTGAGGATCCCCGTCGACGCCCCTCTTCTCCTGGTTGTCTCCCAGCGCACCCGTCAGGCGTCGACGCGGTTGCGCAGTGCGCTGGCCCATGCCATCGACTTCGGGAACGCCGAACGCATCGAACTGGCTCCGCTCACCGTCGCGCAATCAGCGGATCTGCTGGGTCAGCCGGTGTCCAGCGGCACCTTACGCAGCCTGCACGCGGCCTCCGGCGGCAATCCCTCCCGGCTGGAACTCGCCTTCGCCGATAAATGGCACGAATCGCAGCGACCGCCCGCCGTGGACCAGCCCCTGCCGGAGCGGTTCGCCGCCGTGCTGGCCGGCGAGATCGATGCCCTGGCCCCGCACTTTCTCGCCGTCGCGCGAGCGGCCGCGGTGATCGGCTCCCGCTTCACTCTCGACGCCATCGCCGAGGTCTCCGGGATCCGCCGGGACGAGGTCTGCCCCGCCGTCTCCGAGCTCATCCGCCGCGATCTGCTCCGCCCCGTCTCCCGTACCGCGGCTTTCACCTTCCGCTACCCGGAGCTGCGGCGGCAGATCCACGCCACCTTCGACCCGTGTTCCCGCGCGTCGCTGCACCGCCGCGCGCTGGCCATGCTCGCGCGCCAGGGCGCCCCCGCCACCGAACAGGCGGTCCATATCGAGCAGTCACTGTCCGAGCTGACCGAACAGGACCTGCGCACACTGATCCTGGCCGCCCGCGAGGAGCTCCAGACCTCGCCTCACCAGGCCGCGCGCTGGCTCCGGGTGGCGCTGCGGGTGCCGGTCTCCCAACTGCGGGACGAGAACGAGCAGCGGGACCTGCTCGGCCTGCTCACCCTGGTCCTCGGTACGGGCGGCAGGCTGGGCGACAAGAGCGATCTGGTGCTCGGCCTGCGCCGGCTCGCACCCGCCGAGCCCGGTCAGGCCCGGTCCCGGGTGATCGCGTTCTGTTCGCTTCTTCAGGGCTACCTGGGCCACCGCGCGGCGGCCCAGGCCCTGCTCAACCAGGAGTTGGAGTCCTTCCCCGGCCGTGACGTGCCCGCCGCCGCGGTACCGCTCCTGGTGCAGCGCGAGGTCACCAAGATCTTCAACGAGCAGATGCCCGAACTGGAGCAGGTCCAGCTGATCCTGCGGGCCGCGCGCAAGCACGGCGACCGGATCAACGAGGCGGGCGCGCTGGCGCTCCGTGCGCTCACCCAGGCCCTCACCTCCGACCCCGAGGACGCCAGGATCAGCGCCGAGGAGTGCGCGTCCGTGGTCGACAGTCTCACCGACGAAGTGCTGTGCGACCACCCCGAGTTCGTGGCCATGCTCGGCTGGGCGGAGGGGTTCCTCGGCTTCCGCACCGAGGCCGCCGGGCATTTCAAACGCGGCGCCTCGCTCCTCCCGCGCTGCGGCCGCACCTTCCTCAGGCCCATCTTCCTGAACGGCATCGCCTTCTGCTACGTACAGAGCAACCGCGTCTCCGAGGCGCGCGCCATGGCGGCCAAGGCCAAGCAAGCGGCGCTGGAGGAGGGCGGGGCGGACCTCCCCATCCTGGCGCTGGCCCTGGAGTCGTGGCTGCTGCTGCTCACCGAGATCCGCGGCGAACGCCGGGCCCTGCTCACCGCCGAGCAGGCGGTGAACACCGTCGATGCGAGCAACCGCCCGTTGAGCGTGCTGACCACCATCTCGCTGGCCATCGCGGCACGGGTTCAGGGCGACCATCCGCGCGCCACGGCACTGCTGCTCACGGTCGGCGGCGGCCCGGACCTGCGGGACATCCCGCCCGTGATGCGCCCCGCGCTCTACGAGATGCTCACCGCCACCGCCGCGGACAACTCCTCGCCGTCACCCGCGGAGTGGGCCTGGCTCGCCGCGTCCGCGGCCCAGGACGTCACCCTGCCCATGCCCCGGGCGTTCGCGCTGATGGCCCGAGCCCATGTGCTGCACGAGAGCCCGGCCGTGGCGGCCGACCTCTATCAGGAGGCGTCCTGCCTGTTCTCCTCGATCGGAGCCAACTGGGCCCAGGCCTGGGCGATGACGTACGCGGCCTCCTGCATCGCGGCCGACGGACGGACACCGGAAGCCATCACGGTCCTCGGTTACGCCGAGGAACTGGCGCTGCGCGCCGGGGCGTCACGGCTGTTCGAGAACGCCCGTCAGCTGCGCAGGGAACTGGCGGCGTTCAACGAGGAGGACGAGAAGGAGGAGTCCGCGGGCGTGCTGTCGATGCTGACCGTGCGCGAGCGGGAGGTCGCCGGCATCGTCGGCACGGGGAAGAAGACGCGGGAGATAGCTCAGGAGCTGAGCGTCAGCCCGCGTACGGTCGACGCGCATCTGACGCGTATCTACCGCAAGCTCAACATCAGTTCGCGGGCGGCGCTGGCACGGCTGATGGCACAGGCCAGCTGAGCGCCCCGCGGCGGGCCGCCGGAGTACGGGCGCGGGCCGCTGGTGGACGGACGCGCCGGCCGCCGGAATACGGGCGCGGGCCGCTGGTGGACGGACGCGCCGGCCGCCGGAATACGGGCGCGCCGGGCCGGCTTCGGGCCGGGCCCGGCGCGCGCCGCGTCCGTCGTCGCTAGGACGCGGAGGGCTCCCCGAACCACGTGGTCAGCGCCGCGCGCAGGCCGCCGTCGGCGGCGTCGGCCGCGTCGGCCGGGCCCGCCCAGGCTACATACCCGTCCGGCCGGATCAACAGCACGGACTCCGCGACCTGGCCGGCCGCCACGGCGCTGACCACATCGACCCGGTCCGCCCAGCCGCGCCACTCGCCCGGCCGCGCCGCCCCCTGGGACAGATCGAGCAGCACGCCCCGGCCCGCGTGCAGGGTACGGGCCACGCCGATCCGCTCCCCGTCGGCCGTCGTCAGCTTCAGATCAGGCACCCGGCGACCCAGCAGAGGGGACACCGGGATGGCCGGATCCTCGCCCCCGGTCGTCCGCTGCCCCGCGTACTCCATGGGGTAGACGGTGTTGATGCCGGTCACCATGTCGTTGAGGTGCCGGGTGACGCTGGTGAACCCGACGAGTCCGCCGAAGAGTTCCCGCAGCGGCGCCACCCGGTCCAGCGGATACATCAGGGCGACCTGGGCCTCGGCGTTCAGACAGGCCCGGTGGCCCACCGGGTGCCGCTCGTCGTGGTACGTGTCGAGCAGCCCGGCCGGGGCCCCTCCGCGGAGATGGGCGGCCAGCTTCCAACCAAGGTTGAGCGCGTCCTGAATGCCGGTGTTGAGTCCCTGCGCACCCGAGGGGAAGTGCGCGTGGGCAGCGTCTCCCGCCAGCAGTACCCGGCCCAGCCGGTACCGCTCTGCCTGCTTCGTGGCGTTGTCGAAGCGGTGCAGCCGGCCTCGCACCTCACCGAGCTTGACCTCCTTACCGGTGATCTTGCGGATCGACGCCCGAAGCTCCTCCAGCGTCGCGGGCTCCTCGTCGGGCACACTCGGCCGGTCGAACTCGGTCGTCATGATCCGTACCAGTCCGGGACCGATCGGTATGGCGCCGAACAGGCCGGTGGGGTGCAGGCCCGCGTCGAACTGCTCGCCGTCGGGCACCTCCACATCGCCCCACAGGCCGTAATACGTCTTGCCGTCCCCGCGGAAGTCGAACCCCGCCAGCCGGGCCACCGCGCTGTTCCCGCCGTCGCAGCCCACCAGAAAGTCGGCGCGGACGGTCTCCTCGCCCGTGGCGGACCGCACGGTCACCGTCACACCGGAATCGTCCTGCTCGACACCGACGACCTCCTGGCCACGGCGGATGTCGGCCCCGAGTCCGACGGCGTGCTCCGCGAGCACCTGCTCGGTCCGCGCTTGCGGCACCACGACGATGTACTCGCGCTCGTCCAGCTTCGCCACATCCAGCCAGTGGAAGGCGAAGTGGGTGCGCGGCCACGGCATCGGGTCACCCGCACGGATCGTGTCACCCGGACCGCGCAGGTCCAGCGCCTCCAGCGCCCGCGCGTGCAGCCCCAGGGCCCGCGACTGGCCGTCACGCTCGGCGGCCCGCTCGACGACGATCGTCTCGATCCCCGCAAGCCCCAGCTCCCCGGCCAGCATCAGGCCGACCGGGCCGGCCCCCGCGACAACTACGGTGCCACTCATGACGAACTCCTCTGATCTGTAAGGGTGTTCAGCTCGGAATGGATGAAGGCCACCAGCGCGCGGGGAGTGGCGTGGTCGAAGAGCACGACGGGCGGCAGATCCAGGCCCGTCGCCTCACACAGCAGATTGCGCACTTCCAGGGCGGTGAAGGAAGTGAACCCGATGTCGAGGAAGAGGTCCTCGGCCTCGATCGTCTCCGTCGCCCCGTGTCCGAGGACGGCCCCCGCGTGTACACGTACGAGGTCGAGCAGGATCCGCTCCGCCTCGTCCTCCGTGGCAGCCCTCAGCCGGCGCCGCAGCTCTTCGGCGCCGTACGCCGCCACGGCCGGGGCATCCGCCGCCGACTCCGCGGCCCTCGCACGGGCGGCCGCTGCCGCCGCGCCGGCCTTGCGGTGCCAGGACGCCAGCACGGGCAGCAGCGCGGCCAGTGGCTCCCGCTGCTCCGTACCGCTCTCCAGCGTCCTGAGCAGTTCGTCGACGTCCTCGTTGGCGACGGCCTCCCAGAAGCGTGTCTCATGCGGCAGCGCCGGATCCGACGACGGCTCGACGGGCGCTTCGAGCCAGAGCCGCTGTCGCTGGAAGGCGTACGTGGGCAGCGCCACGCGGCGTGCGCCGCCGCCCTCCAGCAGGGCGTTCCACTGGACGGGAAGCCCGTGGACGAACGCTGTGGCCAGGGCGGCAGCAGCGGCGTGGGTTTCCGGACGATCGTTACGGAGGGACGGTACGAAGACCGCACCCTCGCCCTCGACACCGGCCTGGGCCAGAGCGGTCAGCGTGGCATCCGGGCCGATCTCGATGAACGTGCCCACGCCCTCGCCTTCGAGGGTCTGGACCGCCTGGTGGAAGAGCACCGCGTTCCGCGCATGCGCCGCCCAATAGTCGACCGAGGACAACTCCTCGGCCGTCACCAGCCCACCCGTCAGTGTCGACATAATCGGAATGGCCGGAGCGGAGAACTCCAACTCGCTGGCCACCGCACGGAATTCATCGAGCATGCCGTCCATCAGAGGGGAATGGAAGGCGTGGCTGACGGTCAGACGACGCGTCTTGTGACCCGCCTCCGACAGCAGACCCGACACCTCCAGCACCGCGCGCTCATCACCCGAAATCACCGTCGATGAGGGACTGTTGACCGCAGCCAGGGCGACATCAGTGCGTCCCTCCAGGTACGGGGCGACGACCGGCTCTCCCGCCCGTACGGCCACCATCGCGCCCCCGGCCGGCAGCGCCTGCATCAGACGGCCACGCGCCGCCACCAACCGCGCCGCGTCCTCCAACGACAGGACCCCGGCCACATGCGCAGCCGCCAGCTCACCGATCGAATGACCGGCGAGGAAGTCGGGCACCACACCCCACGACTCCCACAACCGGAACAACGCCACCTCCACCGCGAACAAACCCGGCTGCGTAAACGCCGTCTCATGCACCACGGAATCGTCCACCGCCTCACCCAACGGCAGCTCCAGCAACCCCTCGAACGCCGCACTCACCGCGTCAAACGCCTCCGCGAACACCGGAAACGCCCCATACAACCCACCCCCCATCCCCACCCGCTGACTCCCCTGACCAGCGAAGAGGAAAGCGGTCTTCCCGAGCCTGCCGGCCGTGCCCCGTACCACCGAAGCCGACGGTTCACCGCGCTCCAGGGACTTCAGTCCGGCCAGGAATCCCTCGCGGTCCCCGGCCAGGACGACAGCGCGATGGGCGAAGGCAGCACGCGTGGTCGCGAGCGACAGGGCGATGTCGGACGGACGCAGTTCAGCGTCCCCGGTCACGTGCTCACGGAGCCGTTCGGCCTGTCCGGCCAGGGCCGGACCGCTCCTGGCGGTCAGCACCCACGGCAGCACTCCGCTTGGAGCGATCGCGTCGGACCCCTCGTTCTCCGATGTCGATTCTTCGGTCAGCGGCTGTTCGGCCGGCGCCTGTTCGAGGATGACGTGCGCGTTGGTGCCGCTGATGCCGAAGGACGACACGGCCGCCCGACGCGGACGATCCGGACCACCCTCCGGCCACTCCCGCGCCTCCCTCAACAGCTCAACAGCCCCCGCCGACCAGTCCACATGCGGCGACGGCTCATCCACATGCAACGTCCGCGGCAACACCCCATGCCGCATCGCCAACACCATCTTGATCACACCAGCCACACCCGCAGCCGCCTGCGTATGACCAATATTCGACTTCACCGACCCCAACCACAACGGCCGCTCCGACGAACGACCCTGCCCATACGTCGCCAGCAACGCCTGCGCCTCGATCGGATCACCCAACCGCGTCCCCGTACCATGCGCCTCCACCGCATCCACATCACCGGCAGACAACCCCGCACCGGAAAGGGCCTGGCGGATCATGCGCTCCTGGGAAGGGCCGTTGGGGGCGGTCAGCCCGTTGCTCGCGCCGTCCTGGTTGACGGCGCTGCCACGGACGACGGCGAGTACGGGGTGGCCGTTGCGGCGTGCGTCCGCGAGGCGTTCGACGAGGAGGAGTCCGATGCCCTCGCCCCAGCCGGTGCCGTCCGCCGCGGCGGCGAAGGACTTGCAGCGGCCGTCGGGGGCGAGGCCGCGCTGCCGGCTGAACTCGACGAAGGTGCCCGGTGTCGCCAGCACCGTCACCCCGCCGGCCAGGGCGAGTTCACACTCACCGTTGCGCAGTGCCTGGACGGCGAGGTGCAGGGCGACGAGGGAGGAGGAACACGCGGTGTCGACCGTGACGGCCGGTCCCTCGAAGCCGAAGGTGTACGAGACGCGGCCGGAGGCGACGCTTCCGGCGCTGCCGTTGCCGAGGAAGCCCTCCAGGTCTTCGGGTGCCTTGCGCAGCCGGGTGGCGTAGTCGCCGTACATCACGCCGGCGAAGACGCCGGTCCTGCTGCCTCTGAGCGTGGCCGGGTCGATACCGGCCCGTTCGACCGCTTCCCAGGATGCCTCCAGGAGCAGCCGCTGCTGGGGGTCCATGGCGAGCGCCTCGCGCGGGCTGATGCCGAAGAACCCGGGGTCGAAGCGGTCGGCGTCGTGCAGGAACGCGCCCTCGCGGGCGTACATCTTGCCGATGCTGTCCGGGTCGGGGTCGTAGAGCTCGGCCACGTTCCAGCCGCGCCCCTCGGGGAATCCGGACACCGCGTCGGTGCCGTCGGCGACCAGCTGCCACAGCTCGTCCGGTGAGGTCACTCCGCCGGGGTAGCGGCAGCTCATCCCGACGATGGCGATGGGCTCCCGCCGCTCGGACTCGACCTCTTGGAGCCGGCGTCGGGTCTGGTGCAGATCGGCCGTGACCCATTTCAGGTAGTCGACGAGCTTCTCTTCGTTCGGCATTCGGGGGTTCATCTCCTCAAGCCCGTGTCAAACCAGGGTCAGCGCGCATTGCCGCGGCCGAGTTCGTTGTCGATGAAGTCCAGGATCTCGGCGGTGGACGCCGATTCGATCTGGTCGGCCACGCCGTCCGCCTCGCCGGGGGCGCCGCCGTGGGCCGCGGTGAGAGTCGCCGTCAGCGCTTGCAGACGCTGGACGACCCGGGTGCGTACGTCAGGTCCTTCGGCGGCGGACGCGGCGTCGGCCGGGGCGTTGGTGATGGCGGTCAGCGAGGCCAACGAGGTTTCCAGAGCGTCGAGTTCCGCCAGTACGGAGTCGGCGGGGGTGGTCGGTGCCGGGGCGATGCCGGCGAGGAGGCGGGCGGCGAGCGCGGTCGGGGTCGGATAGTCGAAGACGAGCGTGGCGGGCAGTCGCAATCCGCTGAGCGCGTTGAGTCGGTTGCGGAGTTCGACGGCCATGAGGGAGTCGAAGCCGAGTTCCTTGAAGGCCAGGTCGATGTCGACGAGCCCGGCCGAGGCATGCCCCAGGATGGTGGCGACCTCACCGCGTACCCACTCCACCACCATCGGCTGCCGCTCGGCCTCGGGGGTCGCTGCCAGTCGCTGAGCCAGCGTCCTGGCACCGGACGCCCCGCTGGCGGTGCGCCGGGCCGTGGTGCGGATCAGGCCGCGGAACAGCGCCGGGGGCACGGGCTGGGAGCGGAGCGCTGCCCTGTCGAGTTCGGCGGCGAGGGTGACCGGACGGTCGGCGGCGAGCGCCACGTCGAGGAGTTCCAGACCTCGTTCGGACGTCATGGAGGTGAAGCCGGAGCGCGAGATGCGGGCCAGGTCCTCGGTGCGCAGATGGCCGGTCATTCCGCTGGCCTGCCCCCACTGCCCCCACGCGATGGCGGTCGCCGGCAGCTGTCGGGCACGCCGGTGCTGGGCCAGGGCGTCGAGGAAGGTGTTGGCAGCGGCGTAGTTGGCCTGTCCGGGGCTGCCGAGGGTGCCGGCGGCCGAGGAGAAGAGCACGAAGGCGGCCAGGTCCAGGTCCTCTGTCAGCTCGTGCAGATGCCAGGCACCGTCGACCTTCGGACGCAGCACACCATCCAGACGATCAGGCGTCAGCCCCGCGAACACACCATCGTCCAGCACACCCGCCGTATGCACCACCGCCGCCAACGGGTGCTCCACCGGAACCGACGCCAGCAGACTGGTCACCGCACTCCGATCGGACACATCACACGCCGCGAACACCACGTCCGCTGCGAGTCCGGCCAACTCGGCCCGCAACTCCTCAGCTCCCGGCGCCGCCGCACCACGACGGCTCACCAACAGCAGACGCCGCACACCGTGTTCCACCACCAGATGCCGCGCCACCAGACCACCCAGCGTCCCCGACGCACCCGTGACCAGCACCGTCCCCTCCCCACCGGCGAGGCCGGCGGTGGCCGCCTTCGTCGGTGGCGCCACCCGCGCCACCCGCGCCAGGCGGGGCACCAGCACCGTGCCGTCGCGTACCGCGACCTGCCCGTCATCACCGGCCACGGCCGTCGGCAGTGCGGTCAGCGACGCCGCGGACCCGTCCACATCGACCACGACGAGGCGGCCGGGGTGTTCGGACTGGGCCGAGCGCAGCAGGCCCCACACGGGCGCGAGCGCGAGGTCATCGACCGGTTCCTCCGTCCCGGCGGCGACCGCGCCGCGTGTGACGACCACCAGTCGCGACTGCTCGAACCGCGTGTCCGCGAGCCAGGTCTGTACCGTCTCCAGCACCTCGCCGAGCACCGCGCGCACCCGCTCGGGGACTTCGGCGGCGTGTGCCTCGGGCCCGCCTCCCGCGGCGGACACCCAGGGCGCGAGCACCAGATCGGGTGCCGGCGCGCCCGACTCGACGGCCTCGCCGAGCGCCGCCAGGGAGTCGTACGAGAGCACCGGCAGGCTCGGGGACAGCGTCGCGGCCAGGTCCAGGGGGCTGTCCTGGCCACCGAGTACGGCCCAGACGCCCGCCCCCGCCGACTCGGCGGAAGGCACCAGCGCGGCGGAGGGGTCGGCCGCCTGCGGTGCCGGGACCCAGTCGACCTGGAAGAGCGCGTCGTCGCGGCGGGTACGGGCGTCGCGCTCTGCAGCCAGTTGCGCGGCCGGGATGGCGCGGGAGACCAGTGAGGCGACGGTGGCGACCGGGGCGCCGTCGGCATCGGCGATCCGCAGCGCGACGGCGTCGTCACCGGCGGGGGTCAGCCGGACCCGGAGCACGGAGGCGCCGGTGGCGTGCAGGGACACCCCGGTCCAGGCGAACGGGAGCCGCACGCCGTCGTCGGCCGACGCGTCGTCCCGCGTGGACCGTGCCACTGCCAGCACATGGAGCGCCGAGTCCAGCAGCGCGGGGTGGATGCCGAAGGCCCCGGCCTCGCCTACCGCTTCCTCGGGCAATGTCACCTCGGCGTAGGTCTCCTCTCCCAACCGCCAGGCGGCCCGCAGCCCTTGGAACAGCGGACCGTAGCCGTAGCCGCCGGCCTCCAGCCGCTCGTACCAGCCCTGCACCGGGAGCGCCTCGGCGCCGGCCGGAGGCCAGACCTCCAGACCGGACGGTGCCTCGGCGGCCCGGCCGGCCGCAGCGTCGGCGACCAGGAAACCGGAGGCATGGCGGATCCATTCGCCGGACCCGGTGTCGTCCTGCGGGCAGGAGTGCACGGAGAACGCGCGCCGGCCCGCGCTGTCGGGGCTCTCCACCTCCAACTGGAGCCGAATCGCTCCGGTTTCGGGGATCAGCAGGGGCGCGTGCAGGGTGAGTTCCTCCACGTCCGGGCAGCCGACCCGGTCTCCGGCGTGCAGCGCCAGTTCGATGAACGCGGTGCCCGGCAGGAGCACGGTGTCCAGCACGGCGTGGTCGGCCAGCCAGGGGTGCGTGCGCAGGGACAGCCGCCCCGTGAGCGTCAGACCGTCGCGGCCCGCCGGGGTGAGCGCGGCGCCCAGCAGCGGGTGGTGCACCGGGGCGAGCCCCAGGTCGCCCGCGTCGCCCGGGGCTCCGTCGTCCGTCAGCCAGAAGCTCTGGTGCTGGAACGGGTACGTGGGCAGCTCGACGGGTCGTACGGGCCGTCGCGCGAGCGAGGCGAGGTACGCCGTCCAGTCCACGGCCACGCCGTGGACGGCCAGTTGGGCCGCCGAGACCAGGAACCGTCCGATCCCGCCTTCGTCGCGCCGCAGCGAGCCGGTCACCACCGCGGCCGACTCCGCGGCCTCCACGGTCTCCTGGACGCCTACGGTCAGTACGGGGTGTGCGCTGGACTCGACGAAGGTGCCGAACCCCTCCGCCACCAGCGTCCGTACCGCCCTCTCGAACTCAACCGTCCGCCGCAGATTGCGGTACCAGTAACCCCCGTCGAGATCGTTCGAACCAATCCACTCACCCGTCACCGACGACAGGAACGGCACCCGCGGCGCCCTCGGCTCCACCGACGCCAACACCCGCGCCAACTCCGCCTCGACACGCTCCACATGAGCCGAATGCGACGCATAGTCCACCGGAATCCGACGAGCCCGCACACCCTCCCCCTCATACCCGGCCACCAAGGCCGTCACCGCCGTCGCATCACCGGACACCACCGTCGACCCCGGTCCATTGACAGCGGCGATACTCAACTCGTCCTTCTCGGCAATGCGTTGGCGTACGACATCGACGGGCAGCGGGATCGACGCCATACCCCCCAGCCCCGCCAGCTCCCGGGCGATCACCTGCGAACGCAACGCCACCACCCGCGCAGCGTCCTCCAACGACAACGCACCCGACACCGCGGCAGCCGCGATCTCCCCCTGCGAATGCCCCACCACCGCATCCGGCACCACACCCACCGACCGCCACAACCCCGCCAACGACACCATCACCGCCCACGAAACCGGCTGAATCACCTCCACCCGCTCCAACGCACCACCACGCAGCACCTCGCTCAACGACCAGTCCACGTAAGGCTTCAGTGCTGCCTCGCAGCGCTCGATGGACGCGGCGAAGGCGGGTGCGGAGTCGAGCAGCCCGGCGCCCATGCCCACCCACTGCGAGCCCTGGCCGGGGAACACGAAGGCGGTACGCCCCCGGGTGTCCGTCACACTTCCGGTGATCAGGCCGGGAGCGGACATACCGAGGCCCAGCGCTTCGAGGCCGGCCAGCGCTTCCGTGCGGTCCGCGGCGACGAGCACGGCCCGGTGATCGAGGTGTGAGCGTCGGGTCACCAGCGTATGTCCGGCATCCCTGAGCGCGATCGCCCCGTCACCGGCGAGGAGTGTGCGCAGGCGGCCGGCCTGGGCGCGCAGGGCGTCGTCGGTCTTCGCGGAGAGCAGCAACGGTACGGGGCCGTGATCCTCCCCGACAGCAGCGGCCTCGTCGACGACCTCTGCCGCCGGCGCCTGCTCCAGAATGATGTGCGCGTTGGTACCGCTGATACCGAACGACGAGACCGCCGCCCGACGCGGCCGGTCCTCCGCCGTCTCCGGCCACTCCAGCGCCTCGGACAACACCGAGACCGCGCCCGCCGACCAGTCCACATGCGGCGACGGCTCATCCACATGCAACGTCCTCGGCAGCACACCGCGCTGCATCGCCAGCACCATCTTGATCACACCGGCCACACCCGCGGCCGCCTGCGTATGACCAATGTTCGACTTCACCGAGCCCAGCCACAAAGGACGTTCGGGCGCACGCCCCTGCCCGTACGTCGCCAGCAACGCCTGCGCCTCGATCGGGTCGCCCAGCTTCGTGCCCGTACCGTGCGCCTCCACCGCGTCCACATCCGCCGCCGACAACCCCGCACCCGCCAATGCCTGGCGGATCACCCGCTGCTGCGACGGGCCGTTCGGCGCCGTCAGACCATTACTCGCACCGTCCTGATTGACCGCACTGCCCCGCACCACCGCCACCACGTCATGCCCCCGCCGCCGGGCATCCGACAACCGCTCGACCAGCAACAACCCCACACCCTCACCCCACCCCGTCCCATCCGCCCCACCCGCGAACGGCTTGCACCGCCCATCCACCGCCAACCCCCGCTGACGGCTGAACTCCACGAAAGTCGCCGGGTCGGCGAGTACGGTGACGCCGCCGGCGAGCGCCAGATCACACTCACCGTTACGCAGTGCCTGCACCGCCAGATGCAACGCCACCAACGACGACGAACACGCCGTATCCACGGTGACCGCAGGACCTTCCAGACCGAAGGTGTACGAGACCCGGCCGGAGACCACGCTGCTGGTGTTGCCGGTGACGAGGTAGCCCTCCACACCCTCCGGTGCGGCGCCCAGCCGCTGTGCGTAGTTCTGGGCGATGGCGCCGACAAAGACTCCGGTCGGGCTGCCCGCGAGCGTGTCGGGGTCGATCCCCGCCCGCTCGAAGGCTTCCCAGGACGCCTCCAGAAGCAGCCGCTGCTGCGGGTCCATGGCCAGCGCCTCGCGGGGGCTGATCCCGAAGAAGGCGGCGTCGAAGCCGTCGGCGTCATGCAGGAAGGCGCCTTCGCGGACGTATGACGTGCCCGGATTCCCGGGGTCGGGATCAAAGAGCGCCTCAACATCCCACCCACGACCCGACGGGAACTCCGAGACCGCGTCCACCTCCCCCTCCAGCAACCCCCAGAACTCCTCCGGCGAACCCACCCCACCCGGGAACCGGCAACTCATCCCCACGATCACGACCGGATCGTCATCAACGCCAACAACCGCCGAAAGACCCGCCGACCGACCCGCCGACCGACCCTCCGCCTCGGCGAACCGCCCAGCGCCAAGCAGCTCGGTGCTCAGATAACCGGCCAGCGCACGGGGGTTGGGGTAGTCGAAGACCACCGTGCTGGGCAACCGCAGGCCGCTGAGCGCGTTGAGGCGATTGCGCAGTTCGACGGCGGTCAGCGAGTCGAAACCCAGCTCGTGGAAGGCCCGGCCGGCATCGATGAGACCCGGGGCACGGTGGCCGAGTACGGTCGCCACCTGCGTCCGGACGATGTCCAGCAGTGCCTTCTCACGGTCCGCCGCGGGCAGCGCGGCCAGCTGATGGGCCGACGCGGTGCCGTCAGGACCGGCGTCGGCCGTGGCGGTACGGCGCGCCGTACGCACCAGTGCGCGCAGCACGGCCGGAACGGGCAGTTGCTCACGACGGGCCGCGCCGAGGTCGAACTTCGCGGGTACCACCTGCGGTTCGCCGGTGGCCAGTGCCGCGTCGAAGAGCGCCAGGCCCTCGTCGGCGGCGAGCGGAAGCAGTCCGGACCGGCCGATACGGGCCCGGTCGCTCTGGTCGAGGGTGCCGGTCATGGCGCTGGTGTCGTCCCACAGACCCCAGGCGAGCGAGACAGCCGGCAGACCACAAACCCGCCGCAGCCGCGCGAGCGCGTCCAGGAACGTGTTCGCCGCCGCGTAATTCGCCTGCCCCGGACTCCCCAAAACCCCCGCCACCGACGAAAACAGAACAAACGCCGACAACCCCAGATCCCGCGTCAACTCATGCAGATACCACGCCCCATCCACCTTCGGACGCAACACACCATCCACACGATCAGACGTCAGACCCCCGAACACACCGTCATCCACCACACCCGCCGTATGCACCACCGCAGACAACCGATACCCGGCGAGCAGCCGTGCCATCGCCTCCCGCTCACCCACATCACACGCCTCGAACACCACCTCAGCACCCAACCCCACAAGCTCATCACGCAAACCCACAGCACCCTCAGCAGCCAAACCACGACGACTCACCAACAAAAGCCGACGCACCCCACACACAGCCACCAAATGCCGCGCCACAAGCCCACCCAACGTTCCCGTAGCACCCGTCACCAACGTCCAGCCATCACCGACATCGCCCTCCGGGGCGAACGGGAGTTCCTGGACGGGTGGTTCGGGCAGTCGGGCCAGCCGGGGTACGTGCACGATGCCGGCGCGGAGGGCGAGTTGGGGTTCGCCCGTCGCCACCGCACGGGCGAGGAGGGTGTGCGCGCTGTCGTCGTCGGTGTCGACGTCGGTATCGACGTCCGCGAGGACGATGCGGCCGGGGTGCTCGGACTGCGCCGAGCGCAGCAGGCCCCACACCGGCGCGGCCGAGAGCTCGGCGACCGAGTCCTCCGGTCCCACCGCGACTGCGCCTCGCGTGACCACGACGAGCCGGGACTCCTCGAAGCGCGGGTCGTCCAGCCACGTTCGCACCGCGTCGAGCACGCCCGTCAGCGTCTGCCGCACCCGCGCCGGCACGTCCTCACCTTCGGGCGCCGTCACCGGCAGCACCACCACGTCGGGCACCTCGATGAGATCCGCTGCCTCGGGGAGCCGTGGCCAGCCGGTGTCCGAAGTGGTCGCGGCGGTGCCGGTGGGCAGCGCGAGCGGGGTCCAGTCGAGGTGGAACAGCCGGTCGCGGTGGCGGGCGGTGGCACCGGCGACGAACTGGGCGGTGGGGATCTCCCGCAGACGCAGCGCCTCGACCGTGGCGACGGGTGTGCCGGCCGGGTCGCTGAACGCGAGGGAGACCGCCGGCCCGGCGTTCCCGTCATGCCCGATGTCGCCGGCATCCCCTGCGTTCTCCGCGTTCCCGACGGGCGCGACGCGCACCCGCAGGGTCCGGGCCCCGGTCGCGTGGAGCGTGACGCCGGTCCACGAGAACGGCAGCGGCAAGGTGTCGTCCGTGGCGCCGTCGCCCTCGGCCCGGCCGAGCAGCAGCGCGTGCAGTGACGCGTCCAGCAGCGCCGGGTGCATACCGAAACCGTCCACCTCCTCGACGGCCTCCTCCGCCAACGCCACCTCCGCGAACGTCTCCTCACCCCGCCGCCACACCGCCCGCAAACCCTGGAACACCGGGCCATACCCGTACCCCTCCGCGGCCAGCCGCTCGTAGGCACCGGCCACCGGCACCGGTACCGCTCCCGGCGGCGGCCAGGCGCCGCTCTCCGTTTCCGGCGGTGTGGTGCGGCCGGCCGGTGCGAGGAGGCCGGAGGCGTGCCGGGTCCACTCGCCCCGTTCGGTCTCGTCCCCCGGCGCGGCCGGGGACGGTTCCTCGGCGCGGGAGTGGATGCGCAGCGTCCGACGGCCGGCGTCGTCGGCCGGGCCGACCGCGAGCTGGATCTCCACGGCGCCCTGCTCCGGGAGCGCCAGCGGGGTGGTGATGTCGAGTGTTTCGATGCCGTCGCAGCCCACCAGATCGGCTGCCCTGAGACCGAGTTCGACGAAGGCGGCGCCGGGGAGGACGGTGATATCGGCGGCGGTGTGGTCGGCGAGCCAGGGATGGGTCCGCGGGGAGAGCCGCCCGGTGATGACGAGACCGTCGCCGTCGGCCAGGGACACCGCGGCGCCGAGCAGCGGATGTCCGGCCGAGGTCAGGCCCGCGGCGGTGAGGTCGCCGGCCGGGGCGGTGGCGTCGATCCAGTGCCGCACGCCCTGGAAGGCGTAGGTCGGCAGTTCCACCTGCCGGGTGGCGCGCCCCGCGTGGAGCGCGGGCCAGTCGACCCGTACACCGTGGGCGAAGGCCTGGGCGATGCCGGTGAGCACGGTCTCCGGCTCCGGACGGTCGCGGCGCTGAAGGGCGACGGTGTGGACGACATGGTGCTCGCCGGTCTCCGGGGTATCCGTGGCGAGGCAGTCGGCCGCCATCGCGGTGAGCACGGCGTCGGGGCCGATCTCGACGAAGGCGGTGGCGCCCTCGGCGCGCAGCGCGGCCACGCCGTCGCGGAAGCGCACCGCGTCACGGACATGCCGCACCCAGTAGTCCGCCGTGCCGAGTTCACCGGGGAGCGCCGGGCTTCCGGTGACGTTGGAGATGACCGGGACGCGAGGCTCGGCGTAGGCCAACTCGGCTGCGACGGACCGGAATTCGTCCAGCATCGCGTCCATGTGCGAGGAGTGGAAGGCATGGCTGACGCGGAGCCGGCGTGTGCGTCGGCCCTTCGCGGCGAAGTCCGCGCCCACGGCGAGAACGGCTTCCTCGTCACCGGAGATCACCGTGGCCGAAGGCCCGTTGACCGCCGCCACATCAGCACGCCCCGCCCAGGGGCGGAGG
This sequence comes from Streptomyces scopuliridis, assembly GCF_042790125.1. Taxonomy (GTDB): domain Bacteria; phylum Actinomycetota; class Actinomycetes; order Streptomycetales; family Streptomycetaceae; genus Streptomyces; species Streptomyces scopuliridis_A. The sequence goes on along the minus strand of NZ_JBHTZS010000001.1, from coordinate 109,997 downwards.
CGGTCGCGCACCTCGTCCTCGGTCGCTTCCACCGCCGTCATGGCGCCGCCCTCCGGCAGCGCCTGCATCAGCCTTCCGCGTGCGGCGACGAGCCGGGCGGCGTCCGGCAGGGTCAGCACTCCGGCGAGGTGGGCCGCGACCAGCTCGCCGATCGAGTGGCCGATCATCAGGTCGGGCACCACGCCCCAGGACTCGACCAGCCGGTACAGCGCCACTTCCAGCGCGAACAGCGCGGGCTGCGTGTAAGCGGTGTGGTGCACCAGTTCGGTGTCGATCGCCTCGCGCAGCGGACGCTCCAGGTGGGCGTCCAGTGCCGCGCACACCTCGTCGAAGGACTCCGCGAACACCGGGAAGGCGGCGTGGAGTTCGCGGCCCATGCCGGGGCGCTGGCTGCCCTGTCCGGTGAAGAGGAAGGCCGTTCGCCCCGCCTGGTCGGGGACCTGGCCACGGACGAGCCCGGCCGTGGAGGCGGCCCCGTCGCGCAGCTCCTCCAGCCCGCGCACGAACCCGTCGCGGTCCTCGGCCAGGACCACCGCGCGGTGGTCGAAGCGGGCGCGCGAGGTGGCCAGGGAGAACCCGATGTCGGCGCTGTCGGCGGCGGGCTCGGCGGCCAGCTGCTCCAGGAGGCGTTCGGCCTGGCCGGAGAGCGCGGCCGGGGTCTTCGCGGACAGGACCCAGGGCAGCAGCGGCGTACGCGCGGCAGGGACAGTCCCGGCCGGTGCCTGGCGGGCGTCTTCCGCGGCATTCGCGGGGGCGTCCACCGGGACATTCGCCGGGGCGTCCGCGGGGGCCTGTTCCAGGATGACATGGGCGTTGGTGCCGCTGATACCGAAGGACGACACCCCCGCGCGGCGCGGACGGTCCGCGGACCCAGGCCACGGCACCGGCTCGGTGAGCAGCGACACCGCGCCCGACGACCAGTCGACATGCGGTGTCGGCCGGTCCACATGCAGGGTCCTGGGCAGCACTCCGTGCCGCAGGGCCATCACCATCTTGATGACCCCGGCCGCACCCGCCGCCGCCTGGGTGTGCCCGATGTTGGACTTGACGGCGCCGAGCCACAACGGCGCGCCCCCGGGCCGGTCCTGTCCATAGGTCGCCAGCAGGGCCTGCGCCTCGATCGGGTCGCCAAGCCCGGTGCCGGTGCCGTGTGCCTCCACCGCGTCCACGTCCGCCGGCGCCAGCCGCGCGCTCCGCAGCGCCTGCCGGATGACGCGCTCCTGGGAGGGCCCGTTGGGCGCGGTCAGGCCGTGGCTGGCACCGTCCTGGTTGACGGCGCTGCCACGGACGACGGCGAGTACGGGGTGCCCGTTGCGCCGGGCGTCCGAGAGGCGTTCGACCAGCAGCAGCCCGACGCCTTCGGCGAATCCCGTGCCGTCCGCCGCTGCGGCGAAGGACCGGCAGCGGCCGTCCTCGGAGAGCCCCCGCTGCCGGCTGAACTCCGTGAAGATGCCCGGGGCGGTGATGACGGTGACTCCGCCGGCGAGGGCGAGCGCGCATTCGCCGTTGCGCAGCGACTGGATGGCCAGATGCAGCGCGACCAGCGAGGACGAGCAGGCGGTGTCGACGGTGACGGCCGGCCCTTCGAGACCGAAGGTGTAGGCGACCCGGCCGGAGGCGACGCTGGTGGTGCTGCCGGTCAGCAGATAGCCCTCGTAGCCGTCGGGGACTTCCTGGGGGCGGCGGGCGTAGTCCTGGGCGATGGTGCCGACGAAGACACCGGCCCGGCTGCCCTTCAGCGTGGCCGGGTCGATGCCGGCGCGTTCGATCGCCTCCCAGGATGTCTCCAGGAGCAGCCGCTGCTGCGGGTCCATGGCCTCGGCCTCGCGCGGGCTGATGCCGAAGAAGTCGGCGTCGAAGCGGTCCGCGCCGGTCACGAACCCGCCGGCGCGGGCGTAGGTGGTGCCGGGCTTGTCCGGGTCGGGGTCGTAGAGCCCGGCCAGGTCCCAGCCACGGTCGGTGGGGAAGTCGCCGATGGCGTCGCCGTCGGCGGCGATGAACCGCCACAGGTCCTCGGGGGAGCGCACCCCGCCGGGGAACCGGCAGCTCATCCCGACGATGGCGATCGGCTCCTGGTCCTTGTCCTCGACGTCCCGCAGCCGCCTTCTGACCTGCTTCAGTTCCGTCGTCGCCCGCTTGAGGTAGTCGCGGAGCTTTTCCTCTTGTGCCGATTGAGCCATGGCGGCAAACCCCTTCAAGGTGGCCAGGTCTTTGTCAGGTCCGACTGCTTCAGGAGATGACTGCTTCAGGAGATGCCGAGCTCGTCGTCGAGGGCGTCGAACAGTTCGTCGTCGGTCGCCGCGGTCAGGTCCTCGTCCGGGGCGGTGTCACCGGGTGTCACCAGCAGGTCGTTCCACTTCCACAGCAGAGCCTGTAGCCGGGCGCCGATCTTTTCGTGGGTGGCGTCGTCGACACCCGTGCCGTCGGGCCCGGAGGGTGCCGGGGCGGCGGACGCGGCGGATACGGCGGACCGGTCGAGCAGGGCCCGCTCCAGTCGTTCGATCTCCGCCATCAGTGAGGTGTCGGGGTCCTGGCCGTCGGGGGCGAGTTCGCCGCGCAGGCGCTCGGCGAGCGCTTCGAGGGTCGGGTGGTCGAAGACCAGGGTCGTCGGCAGCCGCAGCCCGGAGGCCGTCGCGAGCCGGTTGCGCAGCTCCACGGACGTCAGTGAGGTGAAGCCGAGGTCCTTGAACCCGCGGTCGGTGTCCACCTTCTTCGGGTTGCTGTGTCCCAGTACCGCGGCCACCTCGCCGCGCACCAACTCCAGCACCCTCGCACGCTGTTGGGGCACATCGAGGCCGACGAGTCCCCGTGCCCAGGCCGAGCCGGCGGTTCCTGGGCGGCCGCCCTGGTCGCGTACGATCCGGCGGGACGAGGCACGGACCAAGCCGCGGAACACGGCGGGCGTCGGCCCGGACGTGGCGGCTGCCCGCAGGGCCGCGGTGTCGACCCGCGCCGCGAGCAGGAACGCCAGGTCCCCCGACAACGACGCGTCGAAGAGCGCGAGTCCGGCGTCCGCGGCCATCGGCGCCACGCCGGAACGGGCCATCCTGGCCACATCGGCGCTGCCCATGGCACTGGTCATGCCGCTGTCGTCCGCCCACAGCCCCCAGCCCAGCGAAAGCGCCCGCAGACCGGTGGCCCGCCGGTGGTGGGCCAGGCCGTCGAGGAAGGCATTGGCTGCCGCGTAGTTGGCCTGCCCCGGGCTGCCGAGGGTGCCGGCGGCCGAGGAGAACAGCACAAAGGCGGCCAGGTCCAACTCCCGTGTCAGTTCGTGCAGATGCCAGGCCGCCGCCACCTTCGGCCGCAGCACCGAAGCCACCTGCTCATGGGTCAGCCCCGCGACGATGCCGTCGTCCAGCACTCCAGCGGTGTGCACCACGGCCGTCAGCGGATGCTCGGCCGGTACGGACGCCAGCAGCGCGGCCACCGCCTCCCGCTCCGCCATGTCGCAGGCCACCACCCGTACGCGCGCCCCCAGACCGGTCAGCTCCGCCCTCAGCTCGGAGGCGCCCTCGGCGGCGGGACCCCGACGGCTGGTCAGCAGCAGCTGCCGCACGCCGTGCTCGGTCACCAGATGCCTGGCCACCAGGGCACCGAGGGTGCCCATGGCGCCGGTCACCAGGACCGTGCCGGTGCCGAAGGGCGCGCCCCCGGCGGCCGGCGGAGCCGTGATCCGGGCCAGTCGCGGCACGTACAGCCGGCCGGAGCGCACCGCGAGCTGGGGCTCATCCGCGTGCAGGGCCGCGGTGACCGCTTCGGCGAGGGAGCCGTGCTCGCCGGGATGGGCGTCGAGGAGGAGGAAGCGGTCGGGATTCTCCGTCTGTGCCGAGCGCAGCAGCCCCCATACCGCCGCGGCGGCCGGATCCGTGATCCGCTCTCCTGGCACTCCGGCCACCGCGCCCCGGGTGACGACCACCAGCCGGGACCGCTCGAACTTCTCGTCCGCGAGCCACATCTGAAGGGTGTCGAGCACCTCGAAGAGCACCGTATGTGTCCGCGCGGCGAGGTCCTCGCCGCCGTCGCCGCCGTCCAGCGCGGCGTCACCGCAGGGCGCCGGGCTCGCCACCGGCAGCAGTACGGCCGTTGGCACCTCGTCCCCGATGTCGTGCGGCGTGTCGTACTCCACCACGTCCAGCCCGTCCGCCTTGAGCTGTGGCGCGATCGCGCACGCCGCCGCCTCGCCGAGCACCGCCCACCGGCCCTCGGACCCGGACGGCACGGCCTGCGCCGCGGGCAGCGGCACCCAGCCCAGGTCGAACAGCGCGTCGCCGTTCCGGCCGTCCGCCCCGTTCCGGGCGAGCCGTACGAGCTGTTCCCGCGGCACCGAACGCAGTGTCAGCGACGCGAGCGAGGCCACCGGGGCGCCGGTGAGGTCGTACGCCTCCAGGGACACCGTGTCCGCCGCGGCGGCCGGCGCGATCCTGACCCTGAGTGCGGTGGCGCCGGACGCCCGCAGGGTCGCCCCCGTCCAGCTGAACGGCACCACGGGTCCGTCCGCCTGCCCCGGCGTGAGGCGTTCTGCGGCCGGCAGTTGCAGGGCGTGCAGGGCGGTCTGCAGCAGCGCCGGGTGGAGGCCGAAGCCCGCGACACCGTCCGTCGCCTCCTCGGGCAGTGCGACCTCCGCGTAGATCTCCTCGCCGAGCCGCCAGGCGGCCCGCAGCCCCTGGAACGCCGGGCCGTACCCGTAACCCTCGGCCGCCCGCTCCGGGTAGAAGCCGTCGACGGACAGCGGCTGTGCGGCACGCGGCGGCCATTCCGCGGCGTCCGTGGCAGCATGCGGGGCGGCGGCCGGAGCTGTCGGCGTGACGGGACCGAGCAGTCCCTCGGCATGGTGGGTCCACTCCTGTGCGCCGTCATCGGCCCGTCCGCCCTCCGGGCGTGCGTGCACCCCCAGGGGACGCCTGCCCTTGTCGTCCGGCTCACCGACGGTGACCTGAAGTTGAACGCCAGCGTGTTCGGGAAGAACGAGCGGCGCGTGCAGGGTCAGTTCCTCGACGCGCTCGCAGCCGGTCCGCTCCCCCGCGTGCAGCGCGAGTTCCAGGAACAGCGATCCGGGGACGAGAGAGGTGCCCAGCACCTCGTGGTCGGCGAGCCAGGGGTGGGCGTCGAGCGACAGCCGGCCGGTGAACACCACTCCATCGCCGTCGGCGCGTTCGAGGGCGGCGGACAGCAGCGGGTGGCCGGCGTCGACCAGTCCGGCTGTGGTCCAATCACCCGCGTGGGACGTGGCGTGCAGCCAGTAGCTCTGCCGTTGGAAGGGGTAGGTGGGCAGGTCGGCAGGGCGCCCGGCGGCCGGCGGCAGCACGGCCGGCCAGTCCACCGCCACGCCTCGGGCCCACGCCTGCCCGACGGAGATCAGGAAACGTCCCCAGCCGCCTTCGTCCCGCCGCAGCGTACCGACGACGACGCCCCGGGCCCCGGTGTCCTCGATGGTCTCCTCCAGCCCCATCGAGAGCACGGGGTGTGCGCTGGACTCGACGAAGGTGCCGAACCCCTCCGCCACCAGCGTCCGTACCGCCCTCTCGAACTCGACCGTCTGCCGCAGATTGCGGTACCAGTACGCCCCGTCGAGATCCGTCGAACCGATCCACTCACCCGTCACCGACGACAGGAACGGCACCCGCGGCGCCCTCGGCTCCACCGACGCCAACACCCGCGCCAACTCCGCCTCGACACGCTCCACATGAGCCGAATGCGACGCATAGTCCACCGGAATCCGACGAGCCCGCACACCCTCCCCCTCATACCCGGCCACCAAGGCCGTCACCGCCGTCGCATCACCGGACACCACCGTGGAACCAGGCCCGTTGACGGCGGCCACACTGATCGCGGGTTCATCGGCGATGCGTTGGCGTACGACATCGACGGGCAACGGGATCGAGGCCATACCCCCCAGCCCCGCCAGCTCCCGGGCGATCACCTGCGAACGCAACACCACCACCCGCGCAGCGTCCTCCAACGACAACGCACCCGACACCGCGGCAGCCGCGATCTCCCCCTGCGAATGCCCCACCACCGCATCCGGCACCACACCCACCGACCGCCACAACCCCGCCAACGACACCATCACCGCCCACGAAACCGGCTGAATCACCTCCACCCGCTCCAACGCACCACCACCCCGCACCACTTCGGACAGCGACCAGTCGACATAAGGGCTCAACGCCGCCTCGCAGCGCTCCATCCACTCCCCGAACACCGGGGAGGCCGCCCACAACTCCGCGCCCATGCCCACCCACTGCGAACCCTGACCGGGAAACACGAAGGCGGTACGCCCCGGGCCGCTGCCGGACGATCCCCGCACCGTGTGTCCCGTGGCCTCGCCCTCGGCCAGCGCCCGGAGCCCGCTTCGCAGATCCTCGCCGGACGCGGCCACGATCAGCGCACGCTCGTCGAGGGCGGCACGCCGGGTCGCCAGGGCATGCCCCAGTTCGGGCAGGCCCCCCTTCTCGTCCTGGCCGATGAAGGCGGACAGCCGACGGGCCTGGGCGCGCAGGGCGTCGGCGGTCTTCGCGGAGAGCAGCAACGGTACGGGGCCGTGATCCTCCCCGACAGCAGCGGCGTCGTCGACGACCTCGGCCGCCGGCGCCTGTTCCAGAATGATGTGCGCGTTGGTACCGCTGATACCGAAGGACGACACGGCCGCCCGACGCGGACGATCCGGACCACCCTCCGGCCACTCCCGCGCCTCCGTCAACAGCTCAACAGCCCCCGCAGACCAATCCACATGCGGCGACGGCTCATCCACATGCAACGTCCTCGGCAGCACACCGCGCTGCATCGCCAACACCATCTTGATCACACCGGCCACACCCGCGGCCGCCTGCGTATGACCGATGTTCGACTTCACCGACCCCAACCACAAAGGCCGCTCCGACGAACGCCCCTGCCCATACGTCGCCAGCAACGCCTGCGCCTCGATCGGATCACCCAACCGCGTCCCCGTACCGTGCGCCTCCACCGCGTCCACATCCGCCGCCGACAACCCCGCACCCGCCAATGCCTGGCGGATCACCCGCTGCTGCGACGGACCGTTCGGCGCCGTCAGACCATTACTCGCACCGTCCTGATTGACCGCACTGCCCCGTACCACGGCCACCACGTCATGCCCCCGCCGACGCGCGTCTGACAACCGCTCGACCAGCAACAACCCCACACCCTCACCCCACCCCGTCCCATCCGCCCCACCCGCGAACGGCTTGCACCGCCCATCCACCGCCAACCCCCGCTGACGGCTGAACTCCACGAAAGTCACCGGGCTCGCCATCACGGTGACGCCGCCGGCGAGCGCCAAGTCACACTCACCGTTACGCAGCGCCTGCACCGCCAGATGCAACGCCACCAACGACGACGAACACGCCGTATCCACAGTGACCGCAGGACCTTCCAGACCGAAGTTGTACGAGACCCGGCCCGAGGCGACACTGCCCGCGCTGTTGTAGCCGAGGAAGCCCTCCAGCTCCTCCGGTACGTCGTGCAGCAGCCGCGAGGCGTAGTCGTTGTACATGACGCCCGCGAAGACGCCGGTCCTGCTGCCCTTCAGTGTCGTCGGGTCGATCCCCGCCCGCTCGAAGGCTTCCCAGGACGCCTCCAGAAGCAGCCGCTGCTGCGGGTCGATCGCCAGCGCCTCGCGGGGGCTCAGACCGAAGAATTCGGGGTCGAAGCCGTCCGCCTCGTGCAGGAATCCGCCCTCGCGGACGTATGACGTGCCCGGATTCCCGGGGTCGGGATCATAGAGCGCCTCAACATCCCACCCACGACCCGACGGGAACTCCGAGACCGCGTCCACTCCCCCCTCCAGCAACCCCCAGAACTCCTCCGGCGAACCCACCCCACCCGGGAACCGGCAACTCATCCCCACGATCACGACCGGATCGTCATCAACGCCAACAACCGCCGACAGACCCGCCGACCGACCCGCCGCCTCGGCGAACCGCCCAGCGCCAAGCAGCTCGGTGGCGAGGAAATCGGCGAGTTCCGCCGGGGACGGGTAGTCGAAGACGGCGGTGGCCGGGAGCCGCAGGCCGGTCGCCGTGCCGAGCCGGTTGCGCAGTTCGACGGCGGTCAGCGAGTCGAAGCCCAGCTCGTGGAAGGCCCGGCCGGCATCGACCGCCGCCCCGGAGGCATGGCCCAGGACCTGCGCCACCTGTGTCCGCACCAATTCGAGGACCTGTCGGGCCTGTTCGTCCGGGGTGAGCCCGGCGAGTCGCCGCGACCACGAGGCGTCACCGGTCGTGGTCGCGGCGGCGGCGCGGCGGGGCGCCGCCGGCACCAGGTCGCGCAGCAGTGCCGGGACCTCCTCCGGGCTCCCGGCCGCGCGCGGAGCGCTCAGGTCCAGGCGTGCCGGAACCAGCGCCGGAAGCTCGGTCTGCAGCGCGGCATCGAGAAGGTCCAGCCCCTGGTCGGCGGTCATGGGAGCCACGCCGGTGCGCGCCATCCGTGCCCGGTCGGCGGCTGCGAGTTCCTTCGTCATGGCGCTGGTGTCGTCCCACAGGCCCCAGGCGAGCGAGACAGCCGGCAGACCACAAACCCGCCGCAGCCGCGCGAGCGCGTCCAGGAACGTGTTCGCCGCCGCGTAATTCGCCTGCCCCGGACTCCCCAAAACCCCCGCCACCGACGAAAACAGAACAAACGCCGACAACCCCAGATCCCGCGTCAACTCATGCAGATACCACGCCCCATCCACCTTCGGACGCAACACACCATCCACACGATCAGACGTCAGACCCCCGAACACACCGTCATCCACCACACCCGCCGTATGCACCACCGCAGACAACCGATACCCGCCAAGCAGCCGTGCCACCGCCTCCCGCTCACCCACATCACACGCCTCGAACACCACCTCAGCACCCAACCCCACAAGCTCATCACGCAAACCCACAGCACCCTCAGCAGCCAAACCACGACGACTCACCAACAAAAGCCGACGCACCCCACACACAGCCACCAAATGCCGCGCCACAAGCCCACCCAACGTTCCCGTAGCACCCGTCACCAACGTCCAGCCATCACCGACGTCGAAGGGTGTCGGTGTCCCCGTGGGAGCGGGGACGCGCTGAAGTCGCGGCACTCTCAACTCGTCGTCATACAGCGACATCTGGCTTTCACCGCAGCCCACAGCACGCGTCAGCGCTTCGTCCAGGGCGGCCTCGGGCGGCAGGTCGAGCAGGACGATGCGCCCGGGGTGTTCGGACTGCGCCGAGCGCAGCAGGCCCCACACCGATGCGGCTGCCAGGTCCATATCGTCCGCGCCGCGCACACCGCTCGTCGCCCCCCGCGTCACCACGACGAGCCGGGCTTCCTCGTACCTCGCGTCGTCCAGCCACGCCTGAACCGACCCGAGTACGTCGGTCAGCACCTGGCGCACTCCCGAAGGAACGTTCTCCGCATCGGGCGCCGCGACCGGCAACACCACGACACCCGGGACCACTTCGCCGTCCGGCACTTCGGACAGCAGCCGCCACGGCGTATCGGTCACGGCATCCGGCGGAACAGGGATCCACTCCTCGGCGAAGAGTGAGTCCTGCGGCGTACGGGCCGCCCCGGCGAGGTCCCCGGCCGAGACCGGCCGCAGCGCGAGGGATTCGACCACGGCGACGGTCGCGCCCTCGGTGTCAGCGACGACCAGGGACAGCGCGGTCTCGCCCTTCTTGACCAGCCGCACCCGGACGGACCTGGCTCCGGTCCGGTGAAGTTCCGTTCCCGCCCAGGAGAAGGGCAGCCGCAGGGGCTCGCCCGTGGGAGCGCCGACCTCACCGGAAGCACCGAGCAGCAGCGCGTGCAGTGACGCGTCCAGCAGCGCCGGGTGGATACCGAAACCGTCCACCTCCTCGACGGCCTCCTCCGCCAACGCCACCTCCGCGAACGTCTCCTCACCCCGCCGCCACACCGCCCGCAGACCCTGGAACACCGGGCCATACCCGTACCCCTCCGCGGCCAGCCGCTCGTAGGCACCGGCCACCGGCACCGGTACGGCGCCCTCGGGGGGCCACACCGACGGCTCGGACGCCGTGGTGCCGGCCGAGGCGGTACGGCCCAAGAGACCCGTGGCATGACGCGTCCACCGCTGCTCCGACGCCGGACGGGAGTAGATGTCGACGGACCGCCGCCCCTCCTCGTCCGGAGCACCCAGCAGCAGCTGAAGGTCGGTCTCGCCCTCCTCGGTCAATGTCAGGGGCGCTGCGAGGGTGAGTTCCTCGACCCGGCCGCAACCGACGTCGTCACCGGCACGGATCGCCATCTCGACGAGGGCGGTGCCCGGCACCAGGACGGTGCCGTGAATGCTGTGGTCACGGATCCACGGCCGGCTCCGAAGGGAGACCCGGCCGGTGAACAGCACACCCTCACTGTCGGCCGACCGCACCGACGCGCTCAGCAGTGGGTGTCCGACGGATTGCATGCCCAGCCCGGCGGCGTCCGATGGGGCGGCGGGCGCGTCGAGCCAGAGCCGCTGCCGCTGGAAGGCGTACGTGGGCAGCGCGACCGGTCGCGTACCTCTCTCCCCGAGCAGTGCTTCCCATCGCACGGGAAGCCCCTGCGCGAAGGCCGAGGCCAGTGCGGCGGTGACGCTGCGGGCTTCCGGGCCGTCCTTGCGCAGGGACGGTACGAAGACCGCGCCCTCGCCCTCGACACCCGCCTGGGCCAGAGCGGTCAGCGTGGCATCCGGACCGATCTCGACATACGTCCCCACGCCTGCACCTTCGAGAGTGCGCACCGCCTGGTGGAAGAGCACCGCCTGCCGGGCATGCGCCGCCCAGTAATCCACCGAGGACAGCTCCTCGGCCGTCACCAGCCCACCCGTCAACGTCGACACAATCGGAATGGCCGGAGCGGAGAACTCCAACTCGCCGGCCACCGCACGGAATTCATCGAGCATGCCGTCCATCAACGGCGAATGAAAAGCGTGGCTGACAGTCAGACGACGCGTCTTGTGACCCGCCTCCGACAGCAGACCCGACACCTCCAGCACCGCACCCTCTTCACCCGAAATCACTGTCGAAGAGGGGCTGTTGACCGCCGCCAGGGCAACATCGGTACGTCCCTCCAGGAACGGGGCGACGACCGGCTCCCCCGCCCGCACCGCCACCATCGCCCCACCAGCCGGCAACGCCTGCATCAGACGGCCACGCGCCGCCACCAACCGCGCCGCATCCCCCAACGACAGGACCCCGGCCACATGCGCGGCAGCCAGCTCACCCACCGAATGACCCGCGAGGAAGTCGGGCACCACACCCCACGACTCCCACAACCGGAACAACGCCACCTCCACCGCGAACAAACCCGGCTGCGTAAACGCCGTCTCATGCACCACGGAGTCATCCACCGCCTCGCTCAACGGCAGCTCCAGCAACCCCTCGAACGCCGCACTCACCGCGTCAAACGCCTCCGCGAACACCGGAAACGCCCCATACAACCCACCCCCCATCCCCACCCGCTGACTCCCCTGACCAGCGAACAGAAACGCCGTCCCACCCGATCCGATGGCTCCCCGTACCACCGAGCGGTTCTGGCTCCGCTCGCCGGCGGCGACCTCGGCCAGTCCGTCGAGCAACTCCCGCTGGGTGGCCCCGAGGACCACGGCGCGCTCGGCGAAGAGTGTCCGGGTGGCCAGCAGCGAGTGCGCGACGGCGACCGGCTCCGGTGCGGCCTCGGCCAGCTGTTGGTGGAGGCGCTGGGCTTGGCCCGCCAGCGCGGCCTCGTTCCTGGCCGACAGCACCCACGGCACCACGCCGCCAACAGGCAGCGTCGCGGAGCCGCCAGCGGCTGCTGGTGCCTCGTCAGTCGGCGCGTCCTCAGCCGGCGCGTCCTCAGCCGGTACCTCCTCGACCGGCGCCTGTTCCACGATCACATGCGCGTTGGTGCCGCTGATGCCGAAGGACGACACGGCCGCCCGACGCGGCCGGTCCGGACCACCCTCCGGCCACTCCCGCGCCTCCCTCAACAGCTCAACAGCCCCCGCCGACCAATCCACATGCGGCGACGGCTCATCCACATGCAACGTCCTCGGCAACACACCATGCCGCATCGCCAACACCATCTTGATCACACCAGCCACACCCGCAGCCGCCTGCGTATGACCAATATTCGACTTCACCGACCCCAACCACAACGGCCGCTCCGACGAACGACCCTGCCCATACGTCGCCAGCAACGCCTGCGCCTCGATCGGATCACCCAACCGCGTCCCCGTACCATGCGCCTCCACCGCATCCACATCACCGGCCGACAGACGCGCACTCGCCAATGCCTGACGGATCACCCGCTGCTGGGACGGGCCGTTGGGAGCTGTGAGCTGGCTGCTGGTGCCGTCCTGGTTGGTGGCCGAGCCACGGACGACGGCCAGGATCTCGTGGTCATGGCGACGGGCGTCCGAGAGCCGCTCGACCAGCAGCAGGCCGACGCCCTCGCCCCAGCCCGTGCCGTCGGCGCCCGCCGCGAACGGCTTGCAGCGGCCGTCGGGGGCCAGGCCGCGCTGGCGGCTGAACTCGATGAAGGTCGAGGGGGTGGACATGACGGTGACGCCGCCCGCCAGCGCGAGGTCGCACTCGCCGTTGCGCAGGGCCTGGCCGGCCAGATGCAGGGAGACCAGGGAGGACGAGCAGGCCGTGTCGACGGTGACGGCCGGCCCCTCGAAGCCCAGAACGTAGGCCACCCGGCCCGAGGCGATACTGCCGGCGCTGCCGTTGCCGAGGTAGCCCTCCAGCCCTGGCGGCATCTCCTGGAGCCGTGAGGCGTAGTCGTTGTACATGACGCCGGCGAACACACCGGTCCGGCTGCCGCGCAGGGTGGCCGGGTCGATACCGGCCCGCTCGACGGCCTCCCAGGACGCTTCCAGGAGCAGCCGCTGCTGCGGGTCGGTGGCCAGTGCCTCGCGGGGGCTCAGGCCGAAGAACTCGGGGTCGAAGTCGGCGGCGTTGTAGAGGAAGCCGCCTTCCCGGGCGTACGAGGTGCCGGTGTGGGCCGGGTCCGGGTCGTAGAGCCGGTCCAGGTCCCAGCCGCGGTCCTCGGGGAAGTCGCCGATCGCGTCGCCGCCGGATGCCACCAGGCGCCAGAGGTCCTCCGGTGAGGCGATGCCCCCGGGGTAGCGGCAGGCCATGCCGATGATGGCCAGGGGTTCCGCTCGTTCCGACTCGACCTCGCGCAGGCGCTTGCGGGTCTGCGCGAGGTCTGCTGTGACGCGCTTCAGATAGTCGCGAAGCTTGTCCTCGTTCGCCATGGGGCATCCATCCGCTTCAAGTTCACGTGGTACGGCTTCAAGTTCACGTGGTACGGGGACGTGATTCGGGCGTGTGGCCCGGGACGTGCTACCGGCCGCGGGCGGCCGTGGACGGCCCGAACCAGGCGGTCAGCGCCAGGTGCAGGCCCTCGGTGTCGGCGCCGGTGCGGTCGGCCCAGGCGACATGGCCGTCGGGGCGGATGACCAGGACCGCCGCCCCGATCGTGGGTGTGGGGGCGGCGGTCACCACCTCGACGCGGTCGGACCAGGCGCTGAGGTCGCCGAGCTCCGCCGTGCCGCCGCTGAGGTCGAGCACCACGGGACGGCCGGCGTGCTGTGTCCGCGACACGGTGGCCGGGCCGTCGCCCGCGGTCTCCAGCGGGGCGTCGGGGACGCGGCGGCCGAGCAGCGGATGGGCCTCGGGGCCGTCGCCCGGCCGGTCGGCGTAGTCCATGGCGTAGCGGCTGCTGAGGCCGGTGACCATGTTGACGAGGTACCGCTTGACCTCGTCGAACTTGACCAGCTCGCCGAAGAGTTCGCGCAGCGGGCCGATGCGGTCGAGGGGGTGCATCAGGGCCATCTGGGCCTGGGTGTTCATACAGACCTCGCGACCGACGGGGTGCCGTTCGCTGTGGTAGGTGTCCAGCAGGCCGTCGGGTGCCCAGCCGTTGATCTCGGCGGCGAGTTTCCAGCCGAGGTTCATGGCGTCCTGCATGCCCACGTTGAGGCCCTGGCCGGTCGCGGGGAAATGCACATGCGCGGAGTCGCCGGCGAGGAAGACCCGGCCGGCGCGGTACCGCGCGGCGAGGCGGGTGGTGTTGACGAAGCGGGAGAGCCAGTGCACCTTGTCGATCTTCGGTTCGTCGCCGATGACCCGTCGGATGGCGCCCCGCAGTTCGTCGAGGGTGACCGGTGTCCCCTTGGGCGGCGGGTTGCCGTCGAACTCGATGGCGGTCAGGCGGTGTTGGCCGGGCGAGGTGACGGTGATGCCGAAGGTTCCGGCCGGGTAGAGGCCGGGGGCGACATGGTCGCTGCCGCCGTCGGGGATCTCGACATCGCCGACGACGCCGTAGTAGGTGTGTCCGCTGGCCGGGAAGTCGATGCCGGCCAGTTTGCGTACGGTGCTGCCGCCGCCGTCACAGCCCACGAGGTAGCTGCCGCGCAGTTCCTCTTCGCCGGAGCCGGTGGCCACGCGTACGGTGACGCCGTCCTCGTCCTGCTCGAAACCGAGCACCTCGTGGCCGCGGCGGATGTCGACGCCGAGTTCGAGGGCGCGCTGTTCCAGGAAGCGTTCGGTGCGCCACTGCGGCAGCAGCAGGGTGTACTCGTGCTCTCCGAGGTCGTCCAGGTCGAGCCAGAAGAGGGAGAAGTGGACGCGGTGCCATTCGGGGATGTCTTCCTTGGGGAAGCGGTCCCACAGGCCGCGCTGCTGGAGTGTTTCGATGGCGCGCGCGTGCAGGGTCATGCCGCGCGACTCCTGTGGGGGTGTGGCCAGCTTCTCCAGCACCACGCTCCGCACGCCGGCCAGCGCCAGCTCACCGGCGAGCATCAGGCCGGTGGGACCGCCGCCGGCGATCAGGACAGGGCTGCTCATTGCTTACTCCTCGGTGATTCGGATCAGGTCCGGCTCTGGGCGGCGCGGCGGGTTGTACGGGGCCGGTCGGGGCCGTCAGCCGAAGCTGATGTCGAGGCTGCCGAGACGGCGCAGCCCGCTGTAGAAGTGGGTGGGCGAGGTGCCTTCGGTGACGCGGTACGCGGGGATCCTGGAGTGCCATTCGCGCAGCGCGATGGCGAAGATGCGGCGGGCCAGGTTCTCGCCCAGGCATCGGTGGGCGCCGATGCCGAAGGAGGGAACGCGTTCCTGGGGGCGGTCGAAGTCGATCTCGTCGGGGTTCTCGAACACTTCGGGGTCCAGGCCGGCCATGCCCCAGGAGAGGAAGACCCGCTCGCCCTTGTGGAGGGTGATGCCGTGCCGTTCGACGTCCTGGGTCAGGACGCGGGCGGTGGACATGACGGGTTCGTGGCGGGCGAGTTCGCCGACGATGGCGGGGAGCTTGTCGGGGGTGGCGCCCGCGACGCGCGCCTGGAGTTCGGGGCGCTCGGCGAGCTGGAGGAAGGCCAGGCCCAGCATGGCGTTGGTGATGTCGAGGCTGGCCATCATGGAGTCGACGAGTGCGTTGACGAGTTCGTCGTCCGTGGGGGTGCGGCCGTCGTAGGTGGACTCCAGCAGCCGGCTGATGACGTCCTCGCGT
Source organism: Streptomyces scopuliridis (assembly GCF_042790125.1). Taxonomy (GTDB): domain Bacteria; phylum Actinomycetota; class Actinomycetes; order Streptomycetales; family Streptomycetaceae; genus Streptomyces; species Streptomyces scopuliridis_A. Next base: position 94,526 of record NZ_JBHTZS010000001.1, on the reverse strand, counting down.
CCTGCGGTGCCCTCCGCTCGGCGGCGCTCGACGGAGGCGCGAATGAAGTCGTGCAGGGGGGCGGCGGCGTCGAACAGTTCCTCGTCCGAGGTGGCGTTGAGCCAGTTGCGCTGCACCCAGTCGCGGCGTTCCAGCAGTTCGGGCAGTTTTTCGCGGCCGACGCCGAAGGTGATCAGGAAGGATTCGGCGGGGAGTTTGAAGGCGTACTCGTCGATCAGCTCGGTGCGGCCCCGGGCCACGATCGCGTCGACCAGACCGGCCGCCGCCTCGGTGATCTGCGGGGTGAAGTGGTCGACGAAGGAGGTGCTGAAGACGGCGTCGAGGGTGCGGCGCCATTCGGTGTGCTCGGTGCCGTCGAGTTCGATGGGGATGCGCTTGTGCCGGAACATCGTGCGGTAGGGGATGGTGGGCTCGTCGCTGGAGAAGATGTCGGGGTGGTGGGCGGCCCATTCGATGTCGTCGAGGCGGGTGAAGATCCAGAAGCCGCCGAACTCCTCGGACCGTACGACCGGCCCGTGCTCGCGCAGCTCCTTCCAGAAGGGGATGGGATCCTCCTGGAGCCATGGCTGGAAGACGCTCCATCGACGGATCCGTTCCTCCAGCTCCTTCGGCGCCTGGGCCGCTGCCTCGTCCTTCTGCACCGCTTCCGGCATCTCAGCTCCTTGTGATGTACGTGCCGTTCATCCGCGTGGTTCCACCCTGTGCGGCGCGGCTAAGCAGCGCCTTCACGGGCGCTAAGGGACTTCTTGGCGCGGCCTAAAGCCGGGTTCGGCGGGCGCCGGCGCGGGGGCGCGGCGCGGGGAGCTGAAGCGGCGCATCATGGGGCGCTCGACGAACGCGTGCAGGGCGGCGGCGGCCAGCACGGTCGCGGCGAGGGCGAGCAGCAGCAGTCCGATGCCGGCGGGCAGGCCGTAGACGTTCTCGGTGCCCAACCGCTGTCGGCCCCAGATCAGCAGCATGCCGTGCATCAGGTAGAAGGCGTAGGAGATCTCGCCGAGCCAGACGGCCGGGCGGCTGCCCATCAGACCGGTGCGGCCCTCCCGGTCGGCGGTGGCGGCCGCGGCGACCAGGAGCGCCAGCGGGACGATGGTCAGCGCGTTGAGGCCGTAGATGTACGGCAGTCGCATGCCGGCGAGGTAGGCGACGAGGACCAGCGCGGCGGCGGGGAGCGTACCGAGCCGGATCCACCGGCCGGTCAGCACGATCCGGGCGAGCAGCATGCCCAGGAGGAAGTCCAGGGCGCGCACCGGCGGGAAGGTGTAGATCAGCCAGAACTGGACCAGGCCCATGGGCTGGCCGTCGGGCATCGCGGGCGTGGCGGGTACCGCGAGGGCCACGATCAGGGTGACGCCGACGATGGCGGTCATGGTGCCGATGGCCCACCACCACAGCCGTTCGGGGCGGATCCGCCGGATTCCGCGCAGCAGCAGCGGGAAGGCGAGGTAGAAGAAGACCTCGCACGCGAGCGACCAGCTGAGCGGGTTGCCGCTGAAGAGGTTCTCGTACCGCGGCCACCAGGTCTGCACGAGCAGCAGATTGGGAACCACTTCGGTCCAGTGCAGCGCCGGGACGATGAGGACGGCGGCGAGCAGGAACGTGACGACGTGGTTGGGGTAGATCTTCACCAGTCGGCGGCGCAGGAAGCGGCGTGTGGTGTCGCCCGGCCGCACGGCGATGGTCAGGACGAATCCGCTGAGGACGAAGAAGAAGGCCACGCCCATCTGTCCGGTGTTGATGAACAGATCGTGGAAGACGCGCACCACGTCGGGGTCGGCGAAGACATTGGTGTAGATGGCGTGGTGGAGGAAGACCAGAGCGGCGGCGACGAAGCGCAGTCCGGTCAGGGAGGGCAGCCGGCTGACGGGGGCCGGTCCGGCCGGCCGCTCGCCGTCCCGTTCGGTGGATTGCTGCACGGACATGCTGCTCCGCCCCTCCCTGTCGCTGCCGGTCTGCTGTCGGCACCCACAGTGGAGGGGCGGGCTAAGCCCGGCCTTCGCTCACGCCAAAGCCGGGCTTGCGCACGGGGTCGCGGGTGGATCAGACGGCGGCGCCGGCCGCTTCGTCGTGAGCGGCCTGCTGCTTCTTGGTGCTGATGGCGAGCAGGGCCACGAGGAGGACGGCGGCGCTGAAGATGACGCCGGCGGTGAAGGCCGTGGAGATCGCGTCGGAGAGCACGAACTTCTTCGCCTCCTCCACGGTGGAGCCCGCCGGGACGTTCTCGGCGGAGTTGCGGGTGGCGGTACCGAAGACGGTGACGAGGATCGCCAGGCCCAGCGAGCCGCCGATCTGCTGCATGACGTTGACCAGGCCGGAGGCCGCGCCGTTGTCCTCGGGGGCGACGGCGGACATGGCCGTGGCGGTCGCGGGGACGAAGAGCAGGCCGAGTCCGACGCCGAGCAGCAGCATCGGGCCGAGTACGCCGGAGAGATAGGTGCTGTCGGCGGAGATCCGGGTGAACCAGGTCATGCCGACGAGCATGATGGCGGCGCCGGTGGCGATCAGCGCCTTGGGGGTGTAGCGGGCGATCAGCTTGGTGGAGGCCTGGGTGAAGCCGAGGATCGCGACGGTCAGCGGGAGGAAGGCGATGCCGGCCTTGATCGGGCTGAAGCCCAGGACCTCCTGAAGGAACTGGGTCAGGAAGAACCACATGCCGAGCATGCTGGCCACCAGCAGCAGCATGATCAGGTACGAGCTGGCGCGGTTGCGGTTGGCGAACAGCCGCAGCGGTGTGATCGGCTGACGGGCCTTCTGTTCGATGGCGACGAAGACCGCGAGGAGCACCACACCCAGCGCGATGGCGCCGAGGGCCAGTCCGTCGCTCCAGCCCTCCTCGGAGATACGGATGAACCCGTAGACCAGGGCGGTGACACCCGCGGTGGAGGCGAGCGCCCCACTCAGGTCGAAGCGGCCGGCGATGCGCTCGGAGTTGCGGATGGACAGGGCGCCGAGCAGCACCAGGGCGCCGATGGGGACGTTGATGAACAGCACCCAGCGCCAGGAGACGAGTTCGGTGAGCAGACCGCCCAGGATCAGGCCGATCGCCGTACCGGCGCCGGAGACCGCTGCGTAGAGGCCGAAGGCACGGTTGCGCGGCGCGCCCTCCTCGAAGTTGGTGGCGATCAGCGCGAGCGCGGTGGGTGAGGCCAGGGCGGAGCCGAGGCCCTGGAGCGCGCGGCAGGCCAGCAGCCAGCCCGCGTTCTGGGCGAAGCCGCCGAGCAGTGAGGCGGCGGTGAAGATGGCGATGCCCGCGATGAAGACCTGCCTTCTGCCCAGGATGTCGCCGGCCCGGCCGCCGAGGAGCAGGAGTCCGCCGAAGGCGAGGGTGTAGGCGTTGATGAGCCAGGAGCCGCTGGTGGCGGAGAGGTCCAGGCTCTCCTGGATGTCGGGCAGGGCGATGGTCACCACGGTGGTGTCGAGGATGATCATCAGCTGCGAGATGACGATGACAGCGAGCACGAGGCCGGTGCGCTGCTTGACATCGGGTGAGCCACCGGCGGCCGGTGACACCTTGGATGTCGGGGTGGTCGACATCGAATTACCTCCAACGGACAACACGTAACGGAGAAGCGGGAAGTGCGGCGCGGGGGGCGTGCCCGGCACTGACGTCATCGGCAGCGCGGCGGCGCTGCGCCGCAGGGCAGACCTGAGGAGCGCGATGCGGGTGGAGGGGCTGGACGCTGCGCAATAATCTGAGGAACCCTCCGGTTAGGTAGCATACGGAGGCAGCCTCCGATTCGCAACCGGCTCAGGAGAGTTCCGATGACCCCATCCCCCGCACCGGACACCCCGTCCCGCCCCCAGCGGGCCGACGCCCGCCGAAACGGCGAACGACTGCTGACCACCGCCAGGGACGCCTTCGCCGAGTACGGCACCGATGCCCCTCTGGAAGAGATCGCACGCCGGGCCGGTGTCGGCATCGGCACCCTCTACCGCCACTTCCCCACCCGGCAGGCGCTGCTCCAGGCCGTCCTGCACGACCGCCTCGAAGCGCTGCACAGCGAGGCGGTCCCGCTGCTGGACAACCCCGCCCCCGCCGACGCGCTGCTGGGCTGGCTCCGGTCGGTGGCGCTGCACGCGACGAGATACCGGGGGCTGGCGGCGGCGCTGCTCCTCGGTGTACGTGACGAGGACTCACCGCTCTCCCCGTCCTGCGGCGCGGTGCTCACCGCCGGAGCCGAACTCCTCCACCGGGCACAGCGGGCGGGCCAGATCCGGCCGGACGTCACCGCGGCCGACCTCTACACCCTGGCCAACTCCGTGGCCTGGGCGGCGGAGGAGACCAGCACGTCCAGGAGCGAGAGCGGACCACTGGCCGCACGGCTGCTCACCCTGACCATGGAGGGGCTGCGCACGCACTGAGCGCCGAAGGGCCAGGACCCTCCGGACAGCACAGGGCCCCTGCCCGAAGGGGGAGACGGGCAGGGGCACTGCGTACAGGGGGTGGCCTACGGCCAGTTCGCCGGCGTTCTACCCGATCTGCGCCTCGGCGTCCGCCTGCGGGCCGCCGCCGATACCCTCCGGGGCCAGCGTCTCGGCGAGCAGTTGATAGGAGCGCACCCGTGCGCTGTGGTCGTGGACCGAGGTCGCGATCATCAACTCGTCGGCCCCGGTGCGGGCCAGCAGTTCGACGGTCTGTTTGCGCACGGTCTCCGGCGAGCCGATCAGCTGCGGGCCGAACAGCTCCCGGATCAGCGCGTTCTCCGCGCTGGAGTACGTGTACGCGGCCGCCTCCTCGGGGCGCGGAAAGAGCCCGTGGGGGTTCTGTCGGCCACGCGCCGTGAACAGTTTCACCGGCCCGGCCAGCCACTCGGCCTCGTCGTCGCTCTCCGCCACGATCCCGAATCCCGCGAGGATCGCGTGCGGACGGTCGACATGCGCCGAGGGACGGAAGGCGTCGCGGTAGGCGGCGAGCGCGGCCTCGGCCGCGTGCGGGCTGAAGTGGAAGGCGAACGCGAACGGCAGTCCCAACACCCCCGCGAAACGCGCGCTGTTGGGGCTGGAGCCGAGCATCCAGATGGGCGGCTGGTTCTCCTGGGCGGGGATGGCCGCGATACCGGAGGCGGGACGGCCGGGGCCGGAGGAGGTGAAGTACTCGACCAGCTCGGCGATCTGCTGGGGAAAGTCGAAGGCCGCGTCCCTGCGCAGCGCCCTGGCGGTGACCGGGTCGGTACCCGGCGCCCGCCCGATGCCCAGGTCGATCCGCCCCGGGTGCATGGCCTCCAGGGTGCCGAACTGCTCGGCCACCACCAGCGGCGGGTGGTTGGGCAGCATGACGCCGCCGGAGCCGACGCGCAGGGTGCTGGTCAGGCTCGCGACACGGCTGATGAGAACGGCCGGCGAGGAGGTGGCCAGGCTGGGAGTGTTGTGATGTTCGGCGAACCAATACCGCGTATAGCCCAGCCGCTCCACCTCCGGGGCGAGGGCGAGGGAGCCGCGCAGGGCCTGCGTAGGAGTGGACCCTTCGAACACCGGGGCGGTGTCGAGCACGGACAGCGGTATTCGCCGCGATTCGCTCATATCAGTGTCTCCGTCAGTACGGCATGCGGTCGGGGTGCTTGGCGAGGTGCGCGTCCGCCCGGGCCGGGGCATGGAACGGGCTACCGGGGAAGCTCGTCCCATAAGCCGGGGAACGCGACTTCGAGCCTTCCCGAAGGACTATACGGAGGCATCCTCCGCTTGACAATGGTGGTGGCGCCCCGCAATCAGGAGAGCGTGGGGACATTCCCGCTGTGCGCCCCCCACGCACCACTGGGCAGCCCCGCCGACGGGGCCACGACCAGCGGCTTGCGATGGAAGGCCCGGCGGTAGCTGATCCGCCAGCCCTCGGGGGTACGGCGCAGCACATCGCGGTACTCGCCGTTGCTCACCGAGCCGTCGGGCCCCACCGCCAGAAAGCGGCTGCGCGCCCGTACCGTGCCGTCCTCGTCGACCAGCACGACCGGATCGAGCGTGTGATGGTCGGCCGCCGCCCCGGTGCGCAGGGCCACCAGACCACGGAAGGTCTCCCGCCCATGGATGGGCTCGGGGTCGGACTCGCCCTCCCCCACGGGGTCGATGACCACGTCCTCGGTGACCACCAGATGCAGCGCGTCCAGTTCCATGTTGTCCATCACATGGGTGAACAGGCCCAGCACCTGATGGATCTCGACGACATCGGCCGCGGATATCTTCGGCACAGGGGTCCTCCTTGAGAAGTCATGGCTGACGGGTTGCCGACGTAACGGTGGGACGCCGTGGGTCATTTCTGCCGCATCCGCTGCCGGCGCGTGACCAAAGGGCGGAAATGATCGGTCATTTGCCCAGAATCCCTTCCCACAGCACCAGTTCGTCCGCCGTCAGCGGCTGGTCGCCGCAGAGCCGCTCGGGGTGCCCGTCCGGGGGCCGCGCCAGTCTCGGCGCCGGTCCGCGCGCGGCACCGCCCGGGCAGTCCGGCTCCCCGCATCCCGGCGTACCGCACGTGCCCGGACAGGTCTCCAGCGGAGGCAGGCCGAAACCCGTCCACCAGTAGCCGCCGAGGCCGATCAGCCCACGGCCCGTCGCCGCCGCGAACGAATCCCACCAGGCGCGCAGGCGACCGAAGTTCCTCATCGGCTCCCCCTACGCCCGCGCCCGGCCGGCGGCGAACGGGGTCTCCGGCTGGGGCAGGGCCGACAACAGCTCCTTGGTGTACGGCTCCTGGGGCGCGCGGAACACCTCCTCGACGGCCCCGTGCTCCACCACCCGGCCCGCCCGGGTGACGATCACCCGGTCGCTGGTGTGGTAAATCACCCCGAGGTCATGGGAGATGAACACCAGCGAGACACCGAGGTCGGCACGCAGACCGTTGAAGAGATCGAGGATCTGTGCCTGGACCGACACATCGAGGGCCGAGACCGGCTCGTCGCAGACGATGACCTCGGGCTCCGGTGCCAGCGCGCGGGCTATCGCGACCCGCTGGCGCTGACCGCCGGAGAGCTGCCGGGGGCGCCGGCCGAGCAGCCCCGCGTCCAGGCCGACCCGGTCGAGCAGTTCGGCGGCACGGTCACGGCTCGCGCGTGCCGACCGGCGCCCCGGGGCGCCCAGCGCCTCCCCGAGGATCCGCTCGACGGTATGGCGTGGGTCGAACGAACTCAGCGGATCCTGCTGGACGAGCTGAATGCGGCGGCGCAGCGCGCGACGCTCGGACTCGGGCCGCCCCGACCACGGGCGCCCCAGCAGCCGCACGGTTCCGGCGTCCGGCTCCAACAGCCCCATGACCAGCTGCGCGAGCGTCGACTTGCCCGACCCCGACTCCCCCAGTACGCCCAGGGACTCGCCCGCGCGCAGGACGAACGAGACCTCCCGCACGGCGGTCCGCACCGTCCGGCCGGGTCCGCGGTATCGCTTGGTGACTCCGTCGACCTCCAGGACCGGCGCCCGCTCACCGGCCGGGGTGACGGCCCGGAGGGGCAGCGCCCGGTCGGCCTCCGGCACCGGCAGCACACGGCCGAGGTGCAGGCACCGTGCGAGCCGGCCGGGCCCGGCCGGCCGCGGGGGCGGCTCGGCCTCCCGGCACTCGTCGGTGACCAGCGGGCACCCGGCGGCATAGCGGCAGCCGCCGGACCGTGCCGTCCCGTCGGCCGCCGCGTGGCCGCGGAGCACCGACAGCCGTGCGCCCTTGGGCCGCCGGGCGGGCACCGAGGCCAGCAGTTCCCTGGTGTACGGGTGGGCCGGCGCCCCGAGCACCTCTTCGGCCGGGCCCTCCTCGACGAAGACGCCCTGGTACATCACGGCGATCCGGTCGGCCAGTTTCGCCACCACCGCGAGGTCATGGCTGATCAGCAGCACGCCCGTACCCGCCGTCTTCTGCTCCGCGAGCAGCTCCAGGATCCTGGCCTGCACCGTCACGTCCAGCGCCGTGGTCGGCTCGTCCGCCACCAGCACGGCCGGCGCGGCGGCCATCGCGGACGCGATCAGGGCGCGCTGCCGCAGCCCGCCGGACAGCTCATGCGGATACTGCCGGGCGCGCAGCTCGGGCTCGGGCACACCGGCCCGCGTGAGCAAGCGGGCCACCTCCCGCCCGCGCGCGGCGCCCCGCAAGGCGGTGTGGTTCCCCAGCGCCTCGCCGACCTCCGCGCCGACCCGCCGCAGCGGGTCGAGGGAGACCAGGGCGTCCTGGAGCACCAGCCCGATGCCACGACCGCGCACCGCGCGCCAGTCACGCGCGGACAGGGCGGTGATGTCCCATGGCGCGGCCCCCGCCTCGGGACGGGCCAACTCCAGGCGGTCCGCCCGTACATGGGAGCCGGGCCCGGTCAGTCCGACCAGCGTGCGGGCGGTGACGCTCTTGCCGGATCCCGATTCCCCGACGATCGCCAGGCACTCCCCGGCGTGCAACGTGAAGCCGATACCGCGCACCGCGTCCGTACGAACGCCCCGGGCCTCGAACGACACCCGCAGCCCTTCGACGGTGAGCAGCGCGGCAGGTCCTCGGCCCGCCGCCGGCCGCTCGCTCTGGCTAGACATCGGTGAGTCTCCCCTCGAAACGGTGCTGCAGCCGGCGGCCGACGACATTGAGGGCCATCACCGAGACGGCCAGCGCCGCTCCGGGGAAGAACGCCGCGAACCAGGCGCTGTCCAGGAAGTCCCGGCCCTCCGAGAGCATCACGCCCCACTCCGGCGCCGGTGGCTTGGGCCCCATGCCCAGGAAGCTGAGCGAGGAGCCGGCGACGATGGCGGTGCCGACGTTGACCAGCGAGAGCACCATCAGTGGCGGCAGCGCGTTGGGCAGCAGATGCCGCAGTGCGATGTCCCAGCCGGGCCTGCCCAGCGTCACCGCGGCCCGTACGAAGTCGGAGCGGCGTACCACCAGCGCCTGGCCCCGGGCGAGCCGGACGTAGCCCGGCAGCACCGAACAGCCGATCGCCAGCGTGGCGTTGAAGGAACTGGGCCCCAGCACCGCCACCATCAGCAGCGCGAGCAACAGCCCGGGGAAGGCGATGAGGACGTCGGTGACCCGCATGACGCACTCGTCGACGACCCGGCCGCCGGTGGCCGCGAGAACCCCGAGCAGCCCTCCGGCCACCACCGCGAACACGGTGGCTCCGACCCCGATGGAGAGCGAGGGACCGGCTCCGTACACCACCCGGCTGAAGACGTCGCGGCCGAGCTGGTCGGTGCCGAAGAGATGGTCGCCGCTCATCGGCGCGAGGGCGTTCGCCGGGTCGACCGCCTCGGGGTCGTAGCCCGCGAGCAGGCCGGGCGCGAACGCGGCGACGACCAGCAGGACGAGAAGGGCCGAGGCGAGTACGGTGCCCGGCCGGATCCGGCGGGTGCGCGGCCGGGGCAGCGCGGATACGCGTGGCAGGGCCGTCATGCCGTCACCTCCCGTACGCGCGGGTCGAGGACGCGGTAGAGGCCGTCGACGGCCAGGTTGATCAGTGCGAAGACCAGCGCGGAGACCACCACGGTGCCGGTCACCACGGGCAGGTCCCGGTTCTCGATGGCGGTGGCCAGGATCCGGCCGACGCCCTGGCGGCTGAAGACCGTCTCGATGATCACCGCGCCCGTGAGCAGGGACCCCACCGACCAGCCCGCCAGGGTCACCATCTGCACCATCGTGTGCCGCAGGGCGTGCCGGACGCGGATACGGGTCTCCCCGGTACCGCGGGCGCGCGCGCTCAGCACGAAGGGTTCCTCCAGGGCGCGTTCCATGCCGTCGCGCATCACCTGGGCGAAGACGCCGACCATGCCGAGGGCCAGCGTGACCGCGGGCAGCACCAGCGCTCCGGGTCCCCCCTCGCCCGCGATCGGGAAGATCCGCAGCCGGAAGGAGAACAGGCTCAGCAGCAGGACGCCGACCCAGAAGCTCGGACTGGAGGTGGCGGCCAGTTCCAGCAGCGAGGACAGCCTGCGTACGGCGGGGCGGCGGCCCGCCGTGGCGATGGCCAGGGCCAGCGCCGCCACGAAGGCGAGGCCGAATCCGGCCAGCGCGAGTTCGACGGTGGAGCCGAGCTGAGTCGTCAGCAACTCCGATACAGGGCTCTGGTGTTGGTAGGAGGTGCCGAGGTCGCCCTGGAGCAGCCGGCCCAGGAACATCCCGTACTGGACCACCAGTGGCCGGTCGAACCCGAGGTCGTGGCGGACCTGGGCGACCAGCTCCGGGCTGGACATCGTCGGTCCCAGCATGGTGCGGACCGGGTCGCCGGGCACGAGATGCAGTGCGAAGAAGGCGAGAGTGGAGGCGCCGAACACGACCAGCACGGACAGTGCCAGCCGTCGCACGAACCAGCGTGCGGGTCCGCTCACGCGCGCCGCTCTCCCTCCTTCGGTCCCGCCTTTCATCGCTCCTCCAAGGTGACGTCGTAGAACCGCGGGTATGCCTGGCCGTCGGCGGTGATGCCGCGGACCCGGCCGGAGCTGCCCACGAGGTGGGCGGGCACATACATCGGGATGACGAAGGCCCGGTCGACGAGGTAGCGCTGTGCCGCCCGGTATTCGGCGGCCCGGGACTCCGGGTCGAGGGCGGTGAGCCCGCCGTTGAGCCAGCGGTCCAGCTGCCGGTCGGCGGCGTGGAAGATATTGCCGCCGCCCTCCAGCGGCTTCTGGTCCGAGGCGAAGTTGGTGCGCAGGATGTCGGCGTCGGCGCGGATGTTGCTGCTGGCGTAGATGTCCAGCCGGCGTTCGAGGACTTCGGTCGTGTACGTGCCGACGTCCTTCGTCGCATAGTCGATCTTGATGCCGGCCTCCTTGGCCTGCGCCTGGATGCCCTGGGCCAGGCTGTTGCGCTGGGCGGCCTGGAGGGTGGCGGTGGCGGGCCAGCGCAGGGTGAGCGTCCGGCCGTCCTTGGTGCGGTAGCCGTCCTCGTCCCGCCCCGTCCAGCCGGCCTCGTCCAGCAGCCGGCCGGCCCGCCCGGGGTCGTACGCCCAGGAGTCACGGGTCTTCGGTTCGTATCCCGGCGTCGACGGGCTCAGCGGACTCCAGGCCCGCCGGTACTGGTTGAAGTGGACCGCCCGCACCAGCGCGCCGACATCCACCGAGCTGCGCAGCGCCTGCCGCACCCGTTCGTCGGCGAGCGGTCCGCCCTCGGTGTTGAGGAAGAGCGCGTAGACCCCACCGGGTGCTTCGAAGCGCTGGTAGCGCAGGTCTTCGTCGCTCTTGAGGGACTTGACCCGCTCCGGTGGCACCGCGTCGATCACATCGGCCTGCCCGCTGGCCAGCGCGCCGTAGCGCACACTGTTCTCGGCGATGAAGGCGACGGTGATGCCGTCGATCCGGGCCGGCCCGGTGTGCCGGGCGGAGGCCGGGCCCCACTGGTACCCCGGGAACTTCCGCAGCGTGATCTCGCGTCCCTTGGTCCAGCCCGTGAACCGGAACGGTCCTGATCCGACCGGGGTGGTGCAGAGCCGGCCCTTGTTCTCGCGGATCGAGCGCGGCGACTGGATGCCGAGGTAGGCGGTGCTCAGCGCCTGCAGGAACGCGGCGTTGGGCCGGCTGAGCGTGATCCGCACGGTGTGCTCGTCGACCGCTCTGGCACCGGTGTAGCCCTTGATCAGCCCCGCCGCGTAGTTGGACTTGGTCTCCGGGTCGACCGCGTGGTCGAGGGTGGCCTTGACCGCCGCCGCGTTCACCGGTGTGCCGTCGTGGAAGGTGACGCCTGCCCGGAGGTGGAAGGTGTAGGTCAGGCCGTCCCCCGAGCTGGTCCATCGCTCGGCCAGCCATGGGTGGACCGTCCCGTCGGGCGTGATGTCCACCAGCGAGTCGAAGATGTTCCGGTCCACCAGCGCGGTGACATCCATGGGGCTCACCTGTGGGTCGAGACACTCCGGTTCGGCCTCCACCGCGACCCTCAGCCCCGTCCCCGCCGTCCGTCCGCTTTCCGTGCCGCAGCCGGTGCCCAGCGCACCGGCGAGCAGTGCGAGCGCGAGCAGGGTGCCGGCCCGTCTGCCGCCGGCCGGCGAGCGCCCCAAGGTCCATTTCCTCATCTGCCTGATGGTGGGCAGCGCTTCTAAAGCCGGTCTAAGGGCGGTTATTCGGCCACGAAGGTGCGGTGGCTCCAGAGGAAGACCGGCACTTCCTGACCACTGACCACACGGGACTCCGCGGACGGCAGGAAGTGCTCGTAGCGGTTTCCCTTGAAGAGCTTGAAGGTCTGCCGCGGGTCGCTGACCCGGACCAGTCGCTCGGGCTCCGGGACGCCTTCCAGGGGGCCTCCGCACAGCAGGACACTGACCTCGTTCACGGACATCCGAATGCTCCTTCCCGCGCGGCCTCACCGCGGCGGCTGGACCTGTGAGGACGAGGAACAGCGTGCCCAAGAGACCTAAAGCGGTTCTTACCGTCCTTTTGCCGCCCATAGCGTGTGCGCAGGGGCAGTTGACCGAGACGGCCCACGCACCCGCGGCCGCACCGCGTCAGCCGCGGAATCCGCCGTAGCCGCCGCGGTAGAAGAGCAGCGGTCCGTCGTCACCGACCGGTCCCGCCTCCATCGCATGGACCTGGGCCACGACGATGACGTGATCGCCCGCGGGATGTTCGGCCCTCACCGAGCATTCGAGGCGGGCCAGCGCGCCGGTCAGTACGGGCAGGCCGCCGGGCGTGACCGTCCAGTCCAGACCGCGGAATTTGTCGCCCCCGCTGCGCGCGAGCTGGGCGCAGGCGGCCCGCTGACGCTCCGCCAGTACGTTGACGCAGAAGCGGCCACCTCGGCGTATGCGCGGCCAGGTCGTGCTGGTGTGCGCCACACACAGGGAGACCAGAGCCGGCGAGAGCGAGACCGAGGTGAAGGAGTTGGCCGCCAGGCCCACCGGCTCACCACCGAGCGGATCGCGTGCGGTCACGGCGACGACGCCGGTCGCGAAGTGCCCCATCACCCGCCGGAAGTCGGCCGGGTCCACGGAGGCGTCCGCCTCGGGTACGCGCAGCGCTGAGGATCGATGGTTCGGCATGCGGGTCCGCCCTTCGTCATCGCCGGACGCATGGCGCGCCCACTCTTGACATCGCATGGCCCCACAATACGGAGGCTGCCTCCGTTTTTCAATGGGCCGGTGCCCCGGCTGTCGGCACCGGCCCCGCGCGGGCCGCTCAACGCGCCACCGTGGCCATGCGGGCCACGGCGCCGCGCAGCGCGCGGAAGAACTCCTCGGGCGCCTCGGGCGACTCGGGCGACTCGCGGAAGAAGAAGTGCCCACCGGGGACCCTGTGCAGCCGGAAGCCGGCGAGGGCATGCGACTCCCAGGCCGCGGCGTCCCCGGCCGGCAGCAGCGGATCGTCCACCCCCGAGAACACCTCGACCGGGCAGGCGAGTGGCGGCAGCTCCGTACGGTCGTAGCCGGTGCAGACCCGCAGGTCGTCACGGACCTGATCGGTCGCCGCCGTCAGCCAGTCCGGGTAACGCAGCATCATCTCGGACATCCCGCCGATACGGACGAGCACCCGCGCCATCTCCTCGTCCGACATCGCCTCCGTGGAAGCCAGGACGGCGGGCAGATGCGGCGCCGGACAAGCGCCCACCAGCAGCCGTTCGGGGAGGCGTTCACCGCGCCGCTGACGCGCCAGCGTCAGGTTGTAGGCGACCGCGCCCCCCATGCTGTGGCCGTAGAACGCGAACGGTGCGCGCAGCGCCGGGCCCAGTACCCGGTTCAGTACGCCGGTCAGCTCGGCCATGTCCGTGATCCGCGGTTCCCTGGCCCTGGTCTCGCGGCCCGGGAGCTGAACCGGCAGCACCACCACATCGGGGCCCAGTTCCCGCTGCCAGGAGGCATAGGCCGTGGCGCCGCCGCCCGCGTGATGGAAGCAGAACAGCCGGAGCCTGCCGTCGTCCGGCGGCGACGCGGCGAGATAGTTCTCGAATCCGGCGCCGACCGGGGCGGCTCCCCCGCGGCCCGCCCCGGTCATGCGCCCGCTCCGGCCGGCCGGCGCCGGGCGCTCCGCAGCCTCAGCAGGGCGGCGAGGGCCACCCGCTGGAGGTTGCGTACCCGGCGCATGCGCAGCACCGACAGAACCGTCCACAGCCGCGCCTCGACGGCGTAGTGGGGTGATCCGTGCACGTCGTCGTTCTCCAGGAGGTCGAGATGGCGCAGCTGCCGGCGCAGCCGGACGGTCTCCCCCGGCGGGATGATCTCGTCCCGCCGGCTGGCCAGATAGGCCACCGGGATGTCCAGCGAGGCCAGTTCGGAATCCGTCAGGGCCCAGTCGGTCATCCGGGCCAGGGCCTCTTCTCCCTTGGTCCCGGCGAGCCGGCCGAGGGTGTCGACGGTGACCCGGGGCAGCGTCCGGTGCCACCGCGTGTCGGTGAAGAAGTCGCTGACCGGGGCGCCCGAGGTGACGATGCCACGGATCCGGCGGTCGTCCAGGGCGTGGCGCAGCGCCAGATGACCGCTGAAGCTGAGCGCGACGGCGTAGGTGTGCCGGACATCGGCGCGGTCGGCCAGCGCGTCCAGCACGGCGCCGAGCATCCGCGGGCTGTCCGCGTCATAGCGCAGGGTGTTCTCGCCGACGCCGGGCATCTCGGTGACGACCATGGCCATACCGAGCCGGCGGGCCTGCACCAGGACCGGTGCCCACTGCTCCTTGATGGTGACGATGCCGCCCATGAACAGCAGCAACGGCCGCGGCGCGGACCGCGACAGACCGGACGTCCAGCAGCGCACCCGCTCGCCGTCCAGTTCCACGTCCAGCCGCCGGATGTCGGGATGGTCCTGCCGCCACCGGTCGAAGACACGTACGCAGTTGTCCAGGGCCGCGCCGCGAGCGGCGCCGTCCACGTACGGGAAGCGGGCCATGTTGTAGTAGCGGCAGGCCTCCAGGAGATCGCCGCCCCGCTCCAGCTCGGCGGCGTCCCGGCTCCACTCCGCGGCCCATGAACCGGTCGCGCCGTCATGGTCGTTGTCGATCCGGCGGAGCAGCGCCCGGCAGCGTTCCGGGTCGAGGTTCTGCGCCCGGGTGTGCACGATCACGAACTCCTTGAGCTCGTCGATGTCGTTCACCTTTCGCCTCCCTTCCCGGCCGCCACGGCCGGCGCCGGCGCGGCGGGCGTGGCGTCCTCCTGGAAGCCCTCCAGCGCCGTCTTGATCTCGCCGAGGATGTCGGCGGCCTCCGCGCCGTCGATCACCCGGTGGTCGAAGGCGAGGTTGAGCCGCATGACCGGGGCGATCCGCACGGCGTCGCGGCGTACGACGGGCCGGTCGGTGACCCGGCCGAGGCCCAGTGTGAGGGTGGTGCCGCCGACCGAGTGGAACCCGTCCACCGGCCGGTGACCGAGCGAACTGACGGCGAGCGTCCCGAACTTCCCGGCACGCCGGGACAGCGGCCGTACCGTACGGGCGTAGGCCAGCCGCGCCACCGGCCAGGGCAGCCGGTGCAACGTGCGGACCCCGGCGAACTCGGGTTGCGTCGCGGGGTCGCCGTCGCGGTAGTGCTCCACCTGTCGCTGGATCTCGTGGAGAGCGGTCTCCTCCAGCCGCGGCAGCACAGCGGCCAGCACCACCCGCCGGCCGCCGACACGCTTGTCCAGCGCGATCTTTCCGCTCACCGACGAGTAGCGGGCGATCCTCGGCAGCAGCCTGCCGTGGATGGCCGCGTTGGCCTCGGGGTGCGCGGCGAGCACCCGGGACGCCACGTACAGCACATAGCTGAGCGTGGAGACCCGGCGGCCGGCGGTGCGGTGCTCCTCGATCCGGGTCATATCGACCTCGGTGTCCAGGAACACCGGCTTGTGGCCGCGTATCTCGTCCAGGAAGTAGAGGGTGTGACGGCGCTGCCGGGCGACGGGCGCGGTACTCATACGGCCACCGCCAGCCGGTACACCGCCGCGAGGCTGCCGGCCTCCAGCACATCGGGGATGGAGATCGCGCGGCCGGTCCGCTTCTCCAGAGAAGTGATCAGCCACAGCAGATGCAGCGAGTCCCAGCCCGGCAGTTCGTCCAGGCTCCGCGTGGCGTCCTCGGGGCCGATCGGCAGCCCCAACTCGTCACGCAGCAGCGCGATGAGCTCCTCGATACTGTTCACCAGGCGTCCCTTTCGAAGCTCTCGGTCAAACTGATGTGGTCCGGCACGGCCGGTGGACCGACGAGGCGGTGTACGAAGAACTCCGTCGCATCGTCGTCGTCCATGGCCCCGGCGGGCTCGCCCGGCTCGGCGAGCGCGGCGCGGTCGACGGGGGTGAACCCATGACGCGGATAGAAGTCCTTGACCACGCCGTTCTTCAGCGTTTTGCGGTACGTGCCGACGACGGCGCGGGCCCCGGAGCGGGCGGCCTGCCGCAGTACGGCCGCCAGGCACGCCTGCTCGATGCCCCGGGAGAAGACCCGGCAGCTGAGCAGGAAGTTGTCGATGTGCACCCGCTCGCCGACGGTCCGCGTGAAGACCACGCCCACCAGCCCGTTGTCGCCGAACCGGTCGGCTGAGTGGATGGCCAGCACCCGGGTGTCCGGGCCCTGGGCCAGTTGCCGTACCTCCGCCTGCTGCAACCGGCGGGTGGTCAGATTGAACTGGTTGGTGCGCAGGGTGATCTGGGAGACGCGCGGCAGCTCCCGCTCGGCCACGGCCGCGAGCCGTACCGTCACCCCCAGTTCGCGCAGATAGTCGTCGAGGGAGGAGAAGGTGTGCAGAAAGTCCGCGCGCACCAGCTCTTCGCGGTACTTCTCGGTGCGTCCGCGGTCCGCCTCGGTGACCTCGCGGGTGTCGAACCAGCCGTCGGCCAGCAGCCGAGCGGCGTGCAGCGCCGGCTCGCCGTCCACCGCGACCACCGCGACCTCCGGCAACTCCCTCGACACCAGGCCGCGTTCGTAGGGGCTGTCGTCGATGAACACGAAGCTGTCGGCGTTCAGGTTGAGCGCCTGGGCCAGCTCCCTGATGTTCTCCGACTTGGGCCGCCAGTTGGCGACGACGCGTACGAAGTCGTCCTCGCACAGCACCATGTCCGGGTGGTCGCGCAGTACCTGGCGCACCGTCTCGGCCTCGTTCTTGCTCACCGCGGCCAGCAGCACGCCCTGGTGGGTGAGCTGTTTGACGACACGCTGGAAGGACCGGAATGCCTCGCCCCGGTAGCTGCCGGCCACCTCGATGCCGTCCGGCCCCTCCTCGCCGAGAATCCCGCCCCACAGCGTCTCGTCCAAGTCCACGACCAGGACCTTCTTGGTACGGCCGAGCAGCCCGCGGGCCAGGTGCGCGGCCTCGCGGGCGTAGCGGGCCAGCAGTTCCGTGGACAGATGAGCCTTGGCGTAGACGCTCATCCGGGGGTCGCTGACCGGCACGCCTTCGGCGATCAGTGGATCGAGGTCGAATACCACGACGGCCTGGTTGCGCTCGGCCAGCCTCAGCAGCCGGGCGTTGGCCTCGCGCCAGACGGCACCGAGCACCGCGCGCGAGCGGTGGTCGACGAGCTGGGCGGCGAAGGAACGCGGCAGCGGCAGGGTGTTGAGCAGCAACGTGCCGCGGCCGTCCGCCTCGAAACGGGCGGCCAGCTGCTCGATGAGGTGCACCTTGTCGTCCAGGGCCCGAGCCACGTCCGCCGGGGTCCACGGCAGTGGCACCTCGTCGAAGACGACCTTCGCGTCGAGTACGCAGGCGACCAGGTCCGGCGTGGCCGCGTACAGCGCGCTGCCGGGGTCCGCGAGATCGAAGACATAGGAGTCGAAGTCGCCGACGAACGGCCGCAGCAGCACCCCGTGCCGGGCGAGTTCCACGGTCAGCGCGGGGACGAAGGACGAGAGTGTGCCGTGGCCGGTGACCGCGATCGTGATCGTCGGCTGGCCGGGGTGCGCCCGCAGTACCTCGTCGGCGTCGATTCTGCTCAGAAGCTGTCCGGCGGGCAGCAGTTGGTCCTCGGACAGTTCCTTCAGCAGTCGGGGCAGCTCACGGTAGGCGGCGGCGAGACGGCCCGAGCGGGACAGGGAACGCAGCTCCTCCGCCGCCTCGGCGGGCCCGGTGATCGCGGTGGTGGACACGCTCAGACCCCTTCCAGGGCGAAGCCGGACTTGATCCACTTGCTGGACTCGACGGCGATGCCGATGGCACGCTCGCCCGGCTCCAGCGCCCCGACGAGGCGTTCGAGCTGGAGGAACGGCAGCGCGTTGCCCGTGTTGGCGGTGTCCGCGACACAGGTGATCTCCCGGGCCCCCGGCAGGTCCAGTCCCTGGACGATCTTCCCGGTCATCCGGCCGGAGAGCTGTGGCGGCAGCAGATAGCCGATGTCGTCCGGCTTCCAGTCCAGCGACTCCAGCAGCTCCGCCAGGATCTCCGCGGCCATCACCGGCACCCGCTCCTCGATCGCCTTGTAGTCCTCGGCGACCCCGGCCCCCTCGGGGGGCTTGCCCTGAGCCGGTCCGTACCACCGCAGCACCTGTCCCGGCTGCTGCCCGAGCCCGGTGAGCCGGTTGAGCACCCGGCGGATGGCGGGGCGCCCCGGGGCGCGCTCGGTGGTGAGCACGGCCGCCCCGGCCCCGTCCCCGAAGAGCACCGCGTTCACCAGCTCCTCCGGCCGCAGACTCATCAGGTCGGCGCCCAGGTCGAAGAACTGGGCACACACGTCGCCGCCGAGCACCAGCGCGTTGGTGTGCCCGGCCGACTGGAGCATCCGACGGCCGACATCCAGTGCCTGCACGGCGCCACAGCAGCCGGACTGCAGCTGATAGGTGGGTACGTCGTTGATGCCGAGGCGGTCGGCGACGAGATTGACGGTGGCCGGCATCAGCTGGTCGGGGGTGGCGGTGCCCATGACCAGCACATCGATCTCGCCCGGCGCCAGCCCGGCCGAGGCCAGCGCGCGGCTGCCCGCCTCCGCTGCCAGCTCCGCGAGGGAGACGGTGAGTTCACCGGAGTCCAGGTCGATCGCCAGATGCCGGGTGCGGGTACCGATGAACGCGTCCACCCACTGCTCCCACAGCGTGTCCATGCCGAAGCGGCGGGCCAGGGCGGAGTTGTCGATGGGCGGGCCGGGAAGAGCGCTTCCGACCGAACGTAGATGGATGTCCGGGATGTCCATTGCGGTCCTTCCTCAGGGTTCATCGGCTCCCGGCGTCATCGTGCGGAGCGCGTCTAAAGGCCGACTTACGGTGGGCTTAGGCGGGCGGCGCCGCTCGGGGCGGAGGGATGTCCGGCCGCGCGGAATGAACCGCTTCGGCTCCGGCGTTCCCCCTGTGCGGAGCCGGCGCATCGGTCATCCGGCACTGGAGCGGGAGGCAAGGCTGTGCACGGTGAGTACAAGGTCCCCGGCGGCAAGCTCGTCGTGGTCGATCTCGACACGGAGGACGGGCTGCTGCGCCGTGTGCGGGTCGCCGGGGACTTCTTCCTGGAGCCCGACGACGCGATCGAGGCGATCGACCACGCGCTGGAGGGCGCCCCGGCCGACACCGACGCCGCCGGTCTCGCCGCCCGTATCGAGGCGGCGCTGCCGCCCGGCACCGTGATGTACGGGCTCAGCGCCGAGGGCGTCGCCATCGCCGTACGCCGCGCGCTGGCGCGTGCCACCGACTGGACGGACTACGACTGGCAGCTGATCCACTCGGCCCCGGAGTCCCCCGCCCTCCATATGGCGCTGGACGAGGTCATCACCACCGAGGTCGCCGCCGGACTGCGCCCGCCCACCCTTCGGGTCTGGGAGTGGGCCGCGCCCGCCGTGGTGATCGGCAGCTTCCAGTCACTGCGCAACGAGGTGGACCCCGAGGGCGCGGACCGCCATGGCATCACCGTGGTCCGCCGGATCTCCGGCGGCGGCGCGATGTTCATCGAACCGGGCAACACCATCACGTACTCCCTCTCCGTGCCCGACTCCCTCGTCAAGGGCCTCACCTTCGCCGACAGTTACGCCTATCTGGACGACTGGGTGCTCGGCGCGCTCGGCGACATGGGCATCACCGCCTGGTACCAGCCCCTCAACGACATCGCGACGGACGCCGGCAAGATCGCGGGCGCGGCCCAGAAGCGGATCGTGAGCGGTACGGGCGCCGTGCTGCACCACGTGACCATGGCGTACGACATCGACGCCGACAAGATGCTGGACGTGCTCCGCATCGGCCGCGAGAAGCTCTCCGACAAGGGCACGCGAAGCGCGAAGAAGCGCGTCGATCCGCTGCGCCGCCAGACCGGACTGCCACGCGAGACCGTCATCGAGCGCATGATCGACTCCTTCCGGGGCCGGTACGGACTGACCACGGGCAAGGTCACCGACGAGGAGATGGCCCGGGCCAGGGAGTTGGCCAGGACGAAGTTCTCCACCCCGGAGTGGACGGCCCGCGTGCCGTAGCGGCGGCTCCCGCGTACCGGGGGCACGTAGACTCCCTCGGTCATGAAGGTATTCATCTCCGTTGACATGGAGGGCATCTCGGGGGTCGTGCATCCCGCCGAGGCGAATCCGGACCGCTATGACTACGAGCGTGGCCGGGCGTTGATGACGGCCGAGGCGAACGCAGTGATCGCCGGTGTGCTGGAGGCCGAACCCACCGCGGAGGTTCTGGTCGCCGACTCACACGGGCCCTACCGCAACCTGCTGCCGGAGGAACTCGACCGGCGGGCCCGTCTCGTACGCGGCAAACCGCGCCCGCTGGGCATGCTCGGCGGGCTCGACGAACACACCGACGCCGCCGTGTTCGTCGGTTACCACGCCCGCGCCGGTGCCGGACCCGCCGTGCTGGCGCACACCATGAGCGGCGACATCCTCGACGTGCGCGTGGCCGGGCGTTCCCTCGGCGAGATCGGTCTCAACGCGGCCATGGCCGGGCACTTGGGCGTGCCGGTGGTGCTGCTCAGTGGCGATGACACAGCCTGCGCCGAACTGCTGGACCTCGTCCCCTCCGCGGGCACGGTCGCGGTCAAACAGGCCCTCGGCCAGGCCGCCGCCGTCGCTCTGCACCCCGAGGAGGCCCGGGATCGCCTGCGCCGGGCGGCGGCCGAGGCCATGACGCGGCGGGCCCTGGTTCCGCCACTGACCCTGGCCGGGCCGCTCGATGTCGAAGTCGACCTGAGCGGCCCGTACATGGTCGATCTGGCGACCCTCGTGCCCGGTGTGTCGCGTACCGAGGGCGGCCGCACGGTCAGCTTCACCGCCGCCGACTTCGCCGAGGCGTACAGGCTGGTCGTACTCCTCGTACAGCTCTCCGGCGTCAAACCCGGCTAGCCCGTCCTCGACGTCACTCCCGCGCCGCCGAGCGTGGCGGTGTCAGCGCGACGTACAGCACCAGCGACACCACCAGTCCCACCGCCCACCCGTAGTCCGCGAGCGGCTTCAGGAAGGGGATCAGTCCGCCCTCGGGGAACGGGCCCTTTCCGGGGGCCGAGTGGGAGCCGCCCACCGCCAGTACGCCGCCGACGACGAAGGCCAGGACCGCCCGCGGGTTCCAGCCGTTGCGGTACCAGTAACGGCCGCCGGGGCGGTACAGGTCGGCCAGGTCGAGGACGGTGCGGCGGACGATCCAGTAGTCCGCGATCAGGATGCCCGCGACCGTACCGAGCAGACCGCCCACCAGTCCGAGCCAGGTGAAGATGTACAGCTCGGGGGTGGCGGTGAGCTTCCACGGCATGATGACGACCCCGACCACACCCGTGATCAGCGCGCCCGTACGGAAGTTGATGAGCTTCGGCGCGAGATTGGCGAGGTCGTACGCGGGCGAGACGACATTGGCGGCGATGTTCACGGAGATCGTCGCGATCAGTACGGTCACCAGCGCGAAGAGCAGGCCGAAGACGTTGTCGGTCTTCGCGGCCAGTTCGACCGGGTCCCAGACGGCCGCCCCGTACACCGCCTGTGAGCCGGAGGTGACGAAGACCGAGAGCAGCGCGAAGAGGGTCATGGTCGTGGGCAGGCCGAGCGACTGGCCCCAGATCTGGGCGCGTTGGCCCGCGCCGAAGCGGGTGAAGTCGGGGATGTTCAGGGACAGCGTGGCCCAGAAGGCGATCATCCCCATCAGCGACGGGAAGAAGACCGGCCAGAAGTCCGCGCCCCAGCCGAGCCGGGACGGCTGGTCGAGCAGTGGTCCGAGGCCGCCCGCCTTGACGGTGATCCAGACCAGCAGCACCAGCGCGCCGACGATCACGAAGGGCGCCGCCCAGTTCTCGAAGCGCCGCAGGGTGTCCATCCCCCGGTAGATGATGGCGAGTTCGAGCGCCCAGAAGAGGACGAAGCAGAGCCAGAGGGTCCATGGCTGGCCGCCGATCCTCGACGCCTCCGCCCAGCCGCCGAAGATCTTGCCGAGCAGGACGAAGATGCCCTGGCCGCCGATCCAGGTCTGGATCCCGAACCACGCGCAGGCGACCGCCGCCCTGATCAGCGCGGGCAGATTCGCGCCGCGCAGCCCGAACGAGGCGCGGGCGAGCACCGGAAAGGGGATGCCGTACTTCGGCCCCGCGTGCCCGGTCAGCAGCATCGGGAACAGCACGATCACATTGGCCAGCGCGATCGTGAAGACCGCCTGCTTCCAGTCCATGCCCAGGGTGACCAGCCCGGAGGCGAGCAGCCAGGACGGAATGTTGTGCGCCATCCCGACCCAGAGGGCGGCGAAGTTGTATGTCGTCCAGCGGCGGCGGGCCACCGGTACGGGCAGCAGATCCGCGTTGGCGAAACGGCTGTCGTCGGGCACCACGCCGGGCGGGAGCTCGACGCGGCCCTGGGGGTCGGTCCTGGCGGTGGCTATCGGTTCTCCTGGGTCGGGGGCGGCGGGCGGTACGGTCGCGGTCATGGCGGTGGGACCCTTCGTTCGAGGAGCGGACTTCGGGGACGTCGAACGAGGCCGTGCGGGCGCTGGTGGGACGGGAGGGCGCGGTCGTGCGGGCGCTGGTGGGACGGGACGGCGCGGTCGTGCGGGTCAGTCCCGGAGCGCGGGGATGATCTCGGCTCCGTACGCGTCGATCGTCGCTTCCTTCGCGTCATGCATGTCGTAGACGGCGAACTGGTCGACCCCCAGGTCGCGCAGCGCCCTCAGCTTCTCGATATGCGCCTCGGCCGGCCCCAGCAGACAGAACCGGTCCACGATCTCGTCGGGCACGAAGTCCGTGGAGGGGTTCCCGGCCCGGCCGTGGTGGCTGTAGTCGTACCCCTCACGCCGCTTGATGTAGTCGGTCAGCGCGTCGGGCACCAGCCCGGAGTGCTCTCCGTACCGGGTCACCAGATCGGCCACATGGTTGCCGACCATCCCGCCGAACCACCGGCACTGCTCGCGCGCGTGCGCGAGGTCATCGCTGACATAGGCGGGCGCGGCGACACAGATGGTGACGGAGTCCGGGTCGCGTCCGGCGTCGGACGCCGCCGTGCGGACGGCCTTGATCATCCACTCGGTGAGGAAGGGATCGGCGAGCTGGAGGATGAAGCCGTCGGCCTGCTCCCCCGCCATGGCCAGCGCCTTGGGACCGTACGCGGCCATCCACACCGGCAGCTTCCCGTCGCGCACCCAGGGCAGTCGCAGCGGCCGGCCGTCGACCACGGCCTCGCGCCCCTCCCCCAGATCGCGGATGACCTCGATGGCCTCGCCCAGCCGGGCCAGTGTGTTGGGTTTGCGGCCCGCGACCCGCATCGCGGAATCGCCGCGCCCGATGCCGCACACGGTGCGGTTGCCGTACATCTCGTTGAGCGTGGCGAACGTGGAGGCGGTCACCTCCCAGGTCCTGGTGCCCGGGTTGGTCACCATCGGGCCCACGGTCAGTGTGGTGGTGTGCTCCAGGATGCGGCTGTAGATGACGAAGGGCTCCTGCCAGAGCACGGCCGAGTCGAAGGTCCAGCCGTACGTGAAGCCGTTGCGTTCCGCGCGCCGCATGAGGCCGACGACCGCCGACGCGGGCGGGTCGGTCTGGAGGACGAGTCCGAAGTCCATGGCCTGGTCACTCCTTGGTCTCAGGTGAGGTACTGGCAGAGGGAGCGGGGGGTGTACTGCCCGTGTCCCGCCCGTCCGGTGAACTGCCGCTGGTCGATGACGAGTTCACCGCGTGAGAGGACGGTCTCCACCTGTCCGGTGATCCGCTTGCCCTCGTACGCGGAGTAGTCCACGTCCATGTGATGGGTCTCGGCGGAGACGGTCTGCTCGGTGTGCGGGTCGTAGATGACGACATCGGCATCGGCGCCCGGCGCGATGGTGCCCTTGCGCGGATAGAGGCCGAACATCTTGGCCGGGGAGGCGCAGGCGATCTCGATCCAGCGGCGGCGGGTCAGCTTCCCCTCGACGACGGCCTGGTGGAGCAGATCCATCCGGTTCTCCACCCCCGGCAGCCCGTTGGGGATCTTCGAGAAGTCGCCGCGGCCCATCTCCTTCTGGCCCACGAAGCAGAACGGGCAGTGGTCGGTGGAGACCACCTGGAGATCGTTGGTGCGCAGTCCCCTCCAGAGCGCGGCCTGGTGCTCCTTGGGCCGCAGCGGGGTGGAGCAGACGTACTTGGCGCCCTCGAAGTCCGGCTCGGCGAGATTGTCGGTGGAGAGGAAGAGGTACTGCGGACAGGTCTCGCCGAAGACGGGAAGCCCCTTGTCGCGGGCGGCGGCGAGTTCGGCGACGGCCTCCTCGGCCGAGACGTGCACCACGTACAGCGGCGCCTCGGCGACCCGTGCGAGCTGGATCGCCCGGTGCGTGGCCTCGGCCTCCAGCAGCGCCTTCCGTACCTCGCCGTGGTAGCGCGGATCGGTGTGCCCGGCGGCCAGGGCCTGTTCGACGAGGACGTCGATCGCGATGCCGTTCTCGGCGTGCATCATGACCAGCCCGCCGTTGTGCGCGGCGCGCTGCATGGCCCGCAGGATCTGGCCGTCGTCGCTGTAGAAGACGCCGGGGTAGGCCATGAAGAGCTTGAAGGAGGTGACACCCTCCTGGACGAGGAGGTCCATCTCCTTCAGGGAGCTCTCATTGACATCGGCCATGATCATGTGGAACCCGTAGTCGATGGCGCAGTTGCCGTCGGCCTTGGCGTACCAGGCGTCGAGTCCGGTGCGCAGCGCCTGTCCCGGGGACTGGATGGCGAAGTCCACGATGGTGGTGGTGCCGCCCCAGGCCGCCGCGCGGGTACCGGTCTCGAAGGTGTCGGCGGCGAACGTGCCGCCGAACGGCATCTCCATGTGCGTATGGGCGTCGACCCCGCCCGGGATGACGTACTTGCCGGTGGCGTCGATCGTCCGGCCGGCGGTCCAGCCCTCGGCCACATCGGACCCGTGGGCGGCGAGGGCGACGATCCGGCCTTCCTCGATCAGGACATCGGCGTGGATCTCGTCGGCGGCGGTGATGACGAGTCCGCCGCGGATGAGGGTGCGGGTACTGCTCATGCGGGTGGCGCTCCCATTCGTACGGTCGGCTTGGTGCGGTCCTGGACGGCCCGACTACGCCCCGCGCAGGGCCTGTTCGAGGATCGCGGCGCCCTCTTCGGCCTCGGCGACGGTCAGCGAGAGCGGCGGGGCGATCCGCAGCACGCTCGTGTTGTGGCCACCGCCCTTGCCGATCAGCAGCCCGCCCTCGCGCGCCGCTTCGAGCACGGCCGACGCCGTCTCGGGAGCGGCCTGGCCGGTGCTCGGCTTGATCAGCTCGATGCCGATCATCAGTCCGCGCCCGCGTACCTCGCGTACGGAGTCGACCGCCGCGCCGATGGCCCGCAGCCGCTCGATGAGCAGTCCGCCGACACGGCGGGCGTTGCCCTGGAGGTCGTGCTCCAGCAGATACGAGAGATTGGCGAGTCCGGCGGCCATGGTGACCGGGCTGCCGCCGAAGGTCGAAATCGAGTTGGCGTCAAGGCAGTTCATGATGTCGGCACGGGCGACGACACCGCCGATGGACATACCGTTGCCGATGCCCTTGGCGAAGGTGAGGAGGTCCGGCGGACCGTTCTCGCCGTGCGCCTGCCAGCCCCAGAAGTGCTCGCCGGTACGGCCCCAGCCGGTCTGCACCTCGTCGCTGATCCACAGGATGCCGTGCCGGTCGAGGACTTCACGGAACGCGGCGTACAGCCCGTCCGGCGGGGCGGTGAACCCGCCGACGCCCTGCACCGGTTCGGCGATCAGCGCGGCGGGCGTGCGGATGTGGCCGAGCAGATCCTCCAGATCGGCGACGCATGCCTCGATGAACCGCTCGTCGGTGAGTCCGGCGTACGGGCCGCGGTTGCGGACGCCGCCGTGCACGTACAGCGTCTGGAGCGGCGAGAGACCGGTGGGCGACCAGCCGCGGTTGCCGGTGATGGAGACCGTGGAGAAGGACCGGCCGTGGTAGCTGTTGCGCATCGCCAGGATCTGGTTCGACCCGCGGTACGCGGTCGCCAGCATCAGCGCCGTGTCATTGGCCTCGGTGCCCGAGGTGGTGAAGAAGACCCGGGCGTCCGGGATGCCGGACAGGGCGGCGATCCGTTCGGCGAGTTCGACCATCTGACGGTTGAGATAGAGCGTGGAGGAGTGGATGATCCGCCCGGCCTGCTCGCTCACCGCCTTGGTGACCTCGGGGAGCGCGTGGGCGGTCATGGTGGTGAGGATGCCGCCGAAGAAGTCGAGATAGCGGTTGCCCGCCGCGTCCCAGACATGGCGGCCCTCGCCATGGGTGATCTCGATGGGCTCGTCGTAGTAGAGCGCGAGCCAGTCGGGGAGTACGGCGCGGTGGCGGCCGTACAGATCGTTCGCGAGCGGTCGCATCACGGCTGCACCAGCCCCTCGTACGCGTCGGGGCGGCGGTCCCGGTAGAACGCCCACTGCTGCCGCACCTCGTCGATCAGGCCGAAGTCCAGGTCCCGTACGACCAGTTCCTCGCCCTTGTCGCTGGCGGTCTCACCGACGAACTGACCGCGCGGGTCGACGAAGTAGCTCGTCCCGTAGAAGTCGTTGTCGCCGTACTCCTCCTGTCCGACGCGGTTGATCGCGGCGACGAAGTACTCGTTGGCGACGGCGGCGGCCGGCTGCTCCAGCTGCCAGAGGTAGCTGGAGAGTCCGCGGGAGGTGGCGGAGGGGTTGTAGACGAGCTGCGCGCCGTTCAGCCCCAGCTGGCGCCAGCCCTCGGGGAAGTGGCGGTCGTAGCAGATATAGACACCGACCTTGCCGACCGCCGTGTCGAAGACGGGCCAGCCGACATTGCCGGGCTTGAAGTAGTACTTCTCCCAGAACCCCTTGACCTGCGGGATGTGGTGCTTGCGGTACTTGCCGAGGTACGAGCCGTCAGAGTCGATGACGGCCGCGGTGTTGTAGTAGAACCCGGACTGCTCGACCTCGAAGACCGGGACGACGATCACCATGCCGGTCTCGCGGGCGAGCTCCCGCATCCTGGTGACGGTCGGACCGTCGGGGACGGGCTCGGCCCACCGGTAGTGCTCAGGCTCCTGCACCTGGCAGAAGTAGGGCGCGTTGAAGACTTCCTGGAACCCGATGACCTGCGCGCCCTGCAGGGCCGCCTCGCGGGCGTGCTCCTCATGTTTGGCGATCATGGATTCGGTATCGCCCGTCCAGGTCGCCTGGACGAGTGCGGCGCGTACGACTCTGGCCACGAGCTGCTCCTTCGGCGGGTGCGTCGATGAGCTCTACGCACGTAGATTCGATGCGTAGGAGGAGAACGTAAGCCCCGTCCCACACTGGGGCAAGACCATCGCCGTTAACCCGCAGAGTCGATCAAGTTTCACACCCGAGCGGTCGACATTGGGCAAGATGCATCAAACCGATCACGTCCGGGGCCGTCCCGATCACGTCCGGGGCCGTCCCGATCACGTCCGGGGCCGTCCCGATCACGTCCGGGGCCGGTCAGGTGCTGACGATCCCCGCCACCCGCAGGGCGTGTACGAGATCGCGTTCACGGGACACCGAGACCGCACGGGCGGCGTCGATCAGCTGCGGGACCAGCCGGCGCGGATCGGACGCGGCGATGAGCACCGCGTCCTCGGGCGTACGGGCCTGGACGAAGGCGCTGAGCAACGCGCGTGCCTCGTGCGCGCGGCCCGCCTCCCCCAGCGCGAGCACGGCGTCGCTGATCTCCCCGGCGGGACGGGAGACGCCCTGGCGCAGCAGCTGACCGCAGTCACCGTCCCGGCCCGCCGCTGCGAGCGCCCCGGCCGCGGCGGCGAGCCGCTCGGGCGGCAGGGAGGCCGCTTCCCACAACAGCTCGGCCCAGTCGGCGCCGAGCCCGGCACGGTGCAGTTCGGCGGCGAGCAGCGGGAGCTGTCCGGGGGGCCGGCCCGCCGCCTCGCAGAGCACGACATGGGCCTCGCCGGTCCGGCCGTCTGCGCGCAGCCGGATCAGCGTGGCGACCATCTCGGCGGCGGCCCGCAGATCCTCGGCGGAGTGCCGGGGCGCGGCGGGCTCGACGGGCGCGGCGGGCGCGCCGCCGAAGCGGGCGCCGCGCGGGGAGCCGGGGGCGGACGGCGGCGGTACGGGGAGCGCGGGCGCGGGCGGCGCCGTCTCGTCGAGGTCCTCGACCTCCAGCCCGGCGAAGCGGGCGCCACGAGGCCTGCGCCGGGGCGCGGGCGGGCGTTTCCTCTTCGCCTCGGGCTCGGGCCCGGGGGTGGGTTCCTGGTCGGCCGGGCGCGGAAGCGCCGTATCCCTGGGCGTAGTTGACGCAGCGTCAGGCAATGCGCCCGGCAGCTGACCGGACATCCCGCCGGACGGCTCCTCCGGGTCCGGCCGGTCGAAGACCGAGGGCTCCTCCGCGCGGAACCAGCCTTCCGGGGCCGGCGGGCGCGCGGGCCTGGCGGTGCGGGCCGGGGCCGGCAACGACACCAGCCGGGAGCGGAGTTCGTCGCAGCGCGCGGAGGCGCGGGCGTGGTCGTCGCGTATCCAGGCGAGATCGTGGGCGAGCTGTTCCGCCCGGGGCGAGCGCTCCGGGGTGGTGCTGAGCAGCCGTACCAACTCCTCGGCCCGGCCCGCCGCGTGCGCCTGCTCGCGCACCATCAGCCGCAGCCGGTCGGACAGCGCCTCCGAGCCACCGGGCAGCCGGTCGTGCGCGGCCGCGGACGCCGTGTGGAGCTGACCGGCCCGTGCGGTCTCGGCCGCCACCACCCGGTCCTCACGCCCGGCGGCGAAGTCCTGGAGCAGCGATTCCACCACGTCCCAGGGCGGCACCTCGGTGCCGTCGAAGCAGGCGCGCAGACCATCGGGGTCACGGTGGCGGAAGACTCCGTACCAGCCGCCTTCCGGATCGAGGAGGGACGTCAAGTCCCTTAAGTACCGCGCGAAGGCCCCGATCTCCGCTGGAAGTTGACGCACCGTCATCGCCGGCCCCGTTCCTGCCCCGCCGCGCTCCGCCGAAGGGAACCCTCCGGCCCGCTGGCATTCGACCTCAGTCGTGTTACAGGGCCGCTACGGGCGGTTTTCCGGCACGGTTCGGTGTCCTGCCGGACCCTGGAGTCAGAGCGTGATGGCGATCCCGGTGTGCGGACGCTTGCCGCGCCGTACGACCCTGGCCGGCCAGTCGACCAGCCAGAACTGCCAGCTGTACTTACGGGCGAGCAGCTTACGGACGGGCTCCAGCGACGCCGGCTCCTCAAGCAGCCGCGCCGTACCCTCGGCGCTCGGCGCGCCCGGCGCGATCCGCCCGCGCACGTCGCACGCCGTCACCATGACCCGGCTGTTGTTGCGGATCCGCTTGACCTTCCAGGCGTCGGACCTGGTCCAGATGAGCAGTTCGCCGTCCGCCACCGCGTGCCAGACGGGGGTGGCGACCGCCGTACCGTCCTTGCGATAGGTGGTGAGGCTGACATAGCGGCTACGGCCGAGTTCGTCGAGGGTGGTCACGGGCGGGAGACTACGCGGTCCCCGCCGTCCCCGACAGCCCCGGCCTCCCCGCGACCGCGCACGGGACTTCCGGCTTACCCGGGACTTCCGGCTTGCCCGGGACTTCGGGCTTACTCGTCTAGACCGGCACCAGCGCGCACCGCGCGGCGACCTCGTCCATCGACAGCCCCAGCGCGCCGGCCAGCGCCGCCACGGTGAAGAAGGCGGGCGTCGGCGCCCGGCCGGTCTCGATCTTGCGCAAGGTCTCGGCGGAGAGCCCGGCGACCGCGGCGACCTCCACCATGCTGCGCGCGCCACGCGCCTCACGGAGCAGCCGGCCGAGCCGCTCGCCGCGCTCGCGCTCTTCGGGGGTGAGAGGAGTACGTACCATCCCGTCATTCTAATACCGCCGCACAAGGGTGCCCGGATCTTTCGCGACCGGTATAGTTATTGGAATGGTGGAGATCAAAACCGATGCGTCCCTGGACGCCATGCGCGCCGCGGGCCGGGTCGTCGCCCAGGCCCTGACAGCGGTACGGGAAGCGGCGGCCGTGGGCGGCACCCTGCGCTCCCTCGACGAGACCGCCCGCGCCGTCCTGCGCGAGGCGGGGGCCGGTTCGCCCTTCCTCGACTATCACCCCGACTGGGCGCCCACACCCTTCCCCGCCGCCATCTGCGCCTCCGTCAACGACGCGATCGTGCACGGCATCCCCGACGGCTACCGGCTGCACGACGGCGATCTCGTCAGCATCGACTGCGGCGCGGTGCTCGACGGATGGGTCGGCGACGCGGCGATCAGTTTCACGGTCGGCCGTGCGCGCCCGGACGACGTACGGCTGATCGACACGGCCGACGAGGCGCTGGAGGCCGGTATCGCGGCGGCCGTCGTCGGCAATCGCATCGGTGACATCGCCCATGCGATCGGCCGCGTCTGCCGCAGAGCGGGCTATGGCATCCCCGACGGCTTCGGCGGCCACGGAGTGGGCCGGACGATGCACGAGGACCCGGGCGTCCCCAACGAGGGACGCCCGGGACGCGGCATGCCGCTGCGGCACGGCATGGTGCTGGCGATCGAGCCGATGCTGATCGCGAGCGGCACCGACCGGCACTTCACGGCCCACGACGGCTGGACGATCCGCACCCTGGACTCCAGCCGCGCGTCCCACGCGGAACACACCGTCGCGATCACCGACGAGGGCCCGCGGATCCTGACGGCGCTCTGAGCCCCCGAGCGCGGGGCGTTCTGGACCGCGTTCGCAGTCCTTCATATCCTCTGCCACACCCCACCAGGTCAGGAGCTAACCGCTCCTGACCGGTGTGAGGAACTTCTGCCGCCTCGGGCTGCTGCGGCGGCATCCCGGGGGTGGGTACCTGCACGCCATTTGGTGCTACCGGGTGTACGGGAAAGGAGTTCACGACGGCGAGCGCGCCGCAGGCGGCAGGGCCGACGGGCTGGCGGTTGCGACGCAGGCCGACCTACGGCTCCGCGCACCACCTCGACCGCTCCGCCGGCTTCACGCCCTCGTCCTGAGCTACGAGCGGCACGCACGGACGTTCAAGTCTACCGGCACGTAAGTCAGTTGCTGAGTGCTGCTGTGCGTTG
Organism: Streptomyces scopuliridis; assembly: GCF_042790125.1. Taxonomy (GTDB): domain Bacteria; phylum Actinomycetota; class Actinomycetes; order Streptomycetales; family Streptomycetaceae; genus Streptomyces; species Streptomyces scopuliridis_A. The sequence continues at coordinate 63,333 of NZ_JBHTZS010000001.1, read as the reverse complement.
CCGGCAGCACTTCGCTGCTTCACAGCAACATCCGGCCAGCGCCGACGACACAGGTCGGGAGCCGGGCCGGAAGGAGCCCCTGAGCGCTTCTGCATGGCGCGAGGCACGAAACGTCCCTGCGGCGACACGGGTACCGCCCGCCGACCTCGGATCTCCTAATCCCTCTTGAGCCACTCATATTTACTCTCTTATGATGAGCTGCATGAAGCAAGAACCTTTCGTCATGGTCCACGTAGGTCAAAGCACCGAGTCGCAGCGCAACCTGCAGTACGGGATCGAGACCCGTTCCTGGGGGTTTCCGCTCTGGAAGCCCGAATACCGGTCGGTCCGTCCGCGTTTCGCCCTTCTGGCCACTGGGGTGGCTCCACGAGTGCCACTCGACGTGTGGCTCACACAGAAGATCACCCTGTACTTCTTCGAGGTCCGCGAGAACTTCTACGAGGGAGAGGCTCCTCACTGGCCCGACGAAGAGGCCGAGAACGCGATCAAGTACCCCGTGCGCTTCGGTGTCGAGCCACTCGCCGTGATCCGTGACGTTGCCCTGAATGAGCACGGGCCGCTGGGCCTGGCCGGCAGCGACGCCATCCGCCGCTCCGGGATCGAGCGCGGCATCGGCAAACTGTGCGACCTGGCCCCCCAGCCCCTGCTCGACGCGGCGGGCATCCCGGCCAACTGGGCACAACGACAGCAGGTTCCCCTGAACCGCACCCCTGGATTCACCGCGGAACACGTCGAGGCACCCAAGACGCCCAAGCGCCGGCGCCGCGGGTCAGGCTTCATCTCCGATCCCAAGAAGCGCAAGGCCATCGAGCTGCACGCGGAGGACATGGCCGTCGCCCACTACGAGCAGTTGGGATGGACCGTCGAACGCCTCGGCAAGCCCTATGACCTCCACTGCACACGTGCCGGGGAGGAAAGGCGCGTCGAGGTCAAGGGCACGACAGGCGCGGCCACGAGCGTGGACCTGACGATCAATGAAGTCGAGCACGCCCGTATTCCGGAGCACACCGTGGACCTGTATGTGGTGAGCGATATCAAGGTGGACGTGCGAAGCGCTGACTACGCCACGAGCGAGGGCAGGGTGCTGCACCTTCGGGACTGGTCCCCGGCCGAGGAGGACCTGAGGCCGAGGAGCTTCGAGTACCGCCTGCCGCTCGAAGACTGATCTGGCCCGTCCCACCGTCGTCGACCGATCGTACGGAGATCACTCGTGGCCCTTTTGCGCATGTCCGCACGCGCTCTGGAACGCACCAGCGAAGCAACTCTCTCGGAACAGCTCACGGAGCGGTCCCGCTCCGAGCTATTTCAAGAACCATCGGCCGGCGAGAACCGCGCCTGGCAGAACAGCCTCCCGGCTCTGGCGCAAGTGCTGTGCGACGCCGGACTAGACGAGGTGCAGGTCCTCATCGAGTACCAGATGCCTCTGAGCAGCCTTCGCGCGGATGCCATATTGGCCGGTACGCATCCCGAGACGGGGAGACCCTCGTATGTCGTCGTCGAACTCAAACAGTGGAGCGAGGCCCGCCTGGTACCCGACACGAAAGATCTGTGCCTGATCAGTGGATCCGGCTACCGCTCTTTCCTACACCCGGTCGCGCAGGTGCGTCGCTACTGCGACTACCTGGAGGACTTCACCGCAGTGCTGAACGACGCACAGCATCACGTCGCCGGTCTGGCCTACCTGCACAACGCCCAGGACCGGAACGTCAGTGACCTTCTCCAGCTCAACGATGGCAGAGTGCACCTCTTCACCAGAACGTCCCGCGGCGAACTCATACGGCATCTGCAGAATCAGCTTTCGCCGCTCGACGGGGCGCTTGACGCAGACGCCCTCCTGGACAGCCCCACCACACCCGCACAGCAACTCATGCGAGCGGCCGCCGACGAGATCCTCTACGGCGGCAAGTTCCATCTGATGGATGAACAACAGGTCGCGGCGTCGCTGGTCAAGCGCGCTGTTGCGATCTCACGGCGGTCGGACACCAAAGAAGTGATCGTAGTCTCCGGAGGACCTGGCTCCGGAAAGAGCCTGATCGCCCTTCACCTGATGAGCTACCTCGGCAGGAACAGACGCAACGTCTTCCACGCCACCGGGTCCAAGTCCTTCACCAGCACTCTGCGCCACGTCGTCGGTCAAAAGAATGCGCGCATCGCCAACCTTTTCCGCTACTTCCTCAACTTCCGCACCGCGGAAAAGAACGAACTCGATGTTCTCATCTGCGATGAAGCCCACCGCATCCGCCGCCGCTCGGGAAACCAGGACTCCTTGAACATCCACCGCAGCGGACGAAGCCAGGTGGAAGAACTCATCGACGCCGCCAGGGTTCCGGTCTTCTTGCTCGACGAGCACCAAGTAGTGCGCCCGGACGAGATGGGGAGCGTCAAGGAGATCGATGAGGCCGCGAAAGCGCGCGGCTGCGTCGTCCGTCATGTCAACCTCGACGAGCAGTTCCGCTGCGGCGGAAGTCGCGCCTACGAACACTGGGTCAGGCGCCTCCTGGGGCTGGAACCCGGAGGTCCGGTGCCATGGGAGCCCGAACCCAACTTCGAACTGCTGGTCGCCGACACCCCGCAGCAGATGGAAACGTATCTCCACTCCAGGCAAGCAGCCGGATCCACCGCACGTATGACCGCTGGCTTCTGCTGGCCGTGGAGCGACCCGCGAAAAGACGGCAGCCTGGTCGATGACGTGGTCATCGGTGACTGGCGTCGGCCATGGAACGTCAAAGGAGAGAGCGACGTACCCGGCGGCCCACGATCCTCGCTCTGGGCCACCGAACCGGCGGGCATCGGCCAGATCGGCTGCATCTACACGGCTCAGGGTTTTGAGTACGCCTGGAACGGCACAATCCTGGGCCAGGACCTGGTCTGGGCAGGCGACAGATGGCGCGCTGACCCGAGCGTGTGCAAGGACAGCAGCCTGCGCCATGCGGAACCCCACGACTTCGTCCGTCTCACCCGGAACCGGTACAAGGTACTGCTGACAAGGGGCCTGACCGGCACCGTTCTGTACTCCACCGACAACGAAACGCAAACCATGCTGCGCACCCTTGTACCGGGCAGGGCCGCACCGCAGCAGTGACGGTAAGCGCGTGCGACGCTGATCAGCAGCGAGAGGGGGGAAGGGCTGGGGCGGAAGCGGCACGGTCAGCGGCGCGACGACCTAAGCCTGAGCCCCCGGGTCCCGGCCCGGCCGGTGAGATCGGCGGGACGGGACCCGGGGGTCGTCAGTCGTTCCGTACGGCCTTCTACTTGCCGTCCGGGCTCACCACCATCGCCGAGCCGCCGCCCCTGCGGACCTTCTCGGCCGCGGCCTGCCAGCGGCCGTCCGCCAGCCGCTGTACGCCCGTCGCCGCGCCGATCTCCGGGTTCTGGCTGAACACATGCCCCAGCGCCTCCAGTTGCTGACGCACGGGGCTGTTCCAGAGGCCCGGCTCCAGCTCCGTGGTCGCGCCGTTGCGCTGGCTGGCCCGGGGTGCCGCGATCGCGTCGACGAGCGGCAGGCCGCGGTCCAGCCGGCCGGTCAGCGTCTGGAGCACGGTGGTGATGATCGTCGCGCCGCCCGGCGAGCCGACCGCGAGGACCGGCCGGTCCTGGGAGTCCAGCACGATCGTCGGGGAGATGGACGAGCGCGGGCGCTTGCCGGGGCCCGGCAGGTTCGGGTCGTGGACGGCCGGGTTCGCCGGGGCGAAGGAGAAGTCCGTCAGCTCGTTGTTGAGCAGGAAGCCCCGTCCGGGCACGGTGATCGCGCTGCCGCCCGTCGACTCGATGGTCAGCGTGTAGGCGACGACATTGCCCCACTTGTCGGCCGCCGTGAGATGCGTGGTGTTCTCGCCCTCGAAGGTGGTCGGCGCCGCCGTCCCGCCGGGCGCGCACGGCGTGGGATCGCTCGGATCGCCAGGCGCGAGCGGGCTCTTGAGGACCGCGTCGTCCTTGATCAGGCAGCCGCGCGCGTCCGCGAAGCGCTGGGACAGCAGCCCCTTGGTCGGAACGTTCTCGAAGGCCGGGTCACCGACCCAGCGGCCGCGGTCCGCGAAGGCGATCCGGCTCGCCTCGATGAACCGGTGCAGGTACTGCGCCTGGGTCGCCTTCGAAAGGTCCGTGCGCTCAAGGATGTTGAGCGCCTCGCCGACGCTCGTACCGCCCGAGGACGACGGCGCCATGCCGTACACGTCGAGTCCCCGGTACGAGACCTTGGTCGGCGCCTGCTTCTTCGTGCGGTAGGCGGAGAGATCGCGCTCGGTCAGATCGCCGGGGCGCGCGTTGCGGCCGGAATCCGCGGCCACGGGAGGCTTGCGTACGGTACGGACGATGTCGCGGGCCAGCTCGCCCTCGTACAGCGAGCGGGTGCCGGTGCGCCCCAACTCCTTGTATGTACGGGCCAGATCGGGGTTCTTGAAGGTGGAGCCGACGACCGGGAGCTGTCCCCCGGGCAGGAAGAGCCGGGCGCTGTCCGGGAAGTCCGCGAACCGCGCCTGGTTCGACTGGGTCTGCGCGCGGAAGGTGTCGTCGACGACGAAGCCGTCCTTCGCCAGCCGTTCCGCGGGCTTGAGGAGTTGGGAGAGCGAGCGGCTGCCCCAGGCGTCGAGCGCGGTGTTCCAGGTGGCGGCGGTCCCCGGCGTGCCGACGCTCAGCCCGCTGGTCACGGCGTCCGCGAACGGGAGCGGCTTGCCGTTCTCCAGGAAGAGCGAGCTGTCCGCCGACTTCGGCGCGGTCTCGCGGCCGTCGATGGTCTGCACCGTACGGGACTTGGCGTCGTAGTAGACGAAGTAGCCGCCACCGCCGATACCGGCGGAGTACGGCTCGGTGACGCCGAGCGCGGCGGCCGTGGCCACCGCCGCGTCCACGGCGTTGCCGCCGTTCCTGAGCACCTCGATCCCGGCGGCCGAGGCATCGGGGTCGACGCTCGCGACCGCGCCCCCGTACCCCGTCGCCACCGGTGTCTTGGCCGGCGGAGGTGGTGCCGGGGTGCCCGCCTCGGAAACCGAGGCGGGCGCGCACGCGCCCACCGAGAGCAGGGCCGCGGCAACGGCCGCCAACGACACATTCCGCGCAGCGGAGCGACGCATCCGTACCTCCAGTCGAGAACCGTTCGCGCAGCGTAGCGCCGCGGCCCCCGCTCCGTCAGGACCGTCTCGGACTCCGTTCGTCTCGCCCCGCTACGATGCGCGCCCATGAGTGACGACATACGCAACATCGTGCTCGGCGTGGTCGCCGCCGGGATCAGCGCTTCCCTGGGCTGGCTCGCCCGTACCTACCTCTGGCGCCGCAGGCTCCGCCGCAAGCAGGCGTTCTTCGGTCTGCCGGGAAACTCCGAATGTCTGCTGGTCGTCAATCGTGAGGCGGGCGGCGACGGAGCGGTCCACCGTTACGACGTCTCCGCCCTGCTGGAGCTGGCCGCGCTGATCAAGGACTGCGGCGCGCACGCCGAGATCGTCCAGCACGACACCGCGCGCCAGGGCTTCGGGGAGCGTACGGAGTTCTGCCTCGGCGGCCCGTACTCGAACCGCCGGATGGCCGCGCACCTGAACTCGCTGCTGCCCGGTGTGAAAGTCGACACGAGTACCGAATCCGGGCCGGACCGGGGCTCGTTCCAGATCGGCTCCGAGCGCTATCGCGCGGAGGCGGGCGTCACCGAGTACGTCCTGCTGGCGCGGCTCACCGTCGGAGAGGGGGAGCGGCCGGTCTTCCTCTTCTGCGGACAGCGGGCCATCACCAACCAGGCGGCCACGCGCTATCTGTTCCGCCACCACGAGAAGCTGGCGCGCAAGCACGGCCGGAACTCGTTCTGTCTGCTGCTGAAGGTGGTCAACTCGGCGGCGTACGGCCCGGATGTGGTGGAGCTGGTCGCGGATGTGACCCGGGCGGCCCACGAGCCCGTCCCGGCCCCCGCGTAACAGAGATCACGAGAGAGGCATCACCTGAGAGACGCCATGTGCGGCACGGCGCGTCCCAAGTGGCCCGCCCGCCGGGCGCGCTCCCGGTGGAGCACAACCCGGCCGGCGTACAGCTGACCTTCTTCCCGTCCGTACGAGATCCGTACGAGAAGTGATCTCCGGCTGCCGCCGGACGGGCCACTGCCCCTGAGCTACTGCCCGCCCGGCAGCAGCGTCCCTGGGGAGGCCGGGGCGACACCCACGGCCTCTGTTCTCGGGTTGCGCCGCTGCCGCCCGGCCAGCCAGTGGGCGAACCAGGAGAGCAGCATGCACATCCCGATGTAGATCGGTGAGATCACCATCACCACAGGGATGAACGGCAAATCGTAGTCGAGATTCGAGGCGATGAGCTTTCCGGCATGGAGGAACTCCTCATAGGTGATCAGATAGCCGAGTGATGTGTCCTTGAGAGCGACCACCAGCTGGCTGATGATCGTGGGCAGCATGGCGCGGACCGCCTGCGGCACCAGCACGTACGTCATGACCTGCGTTTTGCGCATGCCGAGCGCGTACGCCGCCTCCCGCTGACCGCGCTCCACCGAGTTGACTCCGGTACGGAACACCTCGGCGAGCACGGAGCCGTTGTAGAGCGTCAGTCCCGCCACCAGCGCGGGCAGCGCGTGCACCTTCAGCGCCACGAAGATGAAGAAGATCATCACCAGTACGGGCATGGCGCGGAAGAACTCGACCAGCGCGGTGGCCAGCCAGCGCAGCGGCCGGTGCTCGGAGAGCCGGCCGCAGGCGAGGACCGCGCCGAGTGCGAGCGAGAGCACCGCGGCGTACGCGAAGGCCTTGAGGGTGTTGCCGAGGCCGCGCAGCAGCAGTTCCTGGATGCCCTGGTACTCGAAGGGTGACCACTTGGTGGCGGTGAACTGGTCGGTGGCGAAGAGGAGATAGAGCAGCCAGCCGAACAGCGCGGCGACCGCGGCCGTCGCCAGCACGCCGTACCAGCGGTGCCGCCGCTCCGTCCGGGGCCCCGGAAAGTCGTACAGCGCGGTCGAGTCGCTCCGGGACGTCTTCGTGGTCCGCGGGGGCTTCGGCGATGTCGAGGCCGTCGAGGTCATCGGGCGACTCCCCAGCGCTTCTCCATGAAGTGGAACAGCGCACTGATGGACAGGGTGATGATCAGATAGCCGACCGCGATCCAGACGAAGGTCCAGATGATGCTGTAGCCCATCTCGCTCAGGCTCTTGTACGTGCCGAGCAGCTCGGTGACGCTGAACGCCCCCGCGATCGCCGAGTTCTTGGCGAGGGCGATCAGGGTGGAGCCGATGGGCGGGATGACCGAACGGAACGCCTGCGGCAGGACGACTCCGCCCAGGGTCTGCCCGAAGGTCATCCCGAGGCTGCGGGCCGCCTCGCCCTGCCCCTTGGGCACGGTGTTGATGCCGGAGCGCAGCACCTCACAGATGAACGCGGAGGTGTAGCAGCCGAGCGCGAGGACGGCGAAGAGCTGGAAGGGGAGGACGAGACCGAAGCGCGGCAGCCCGAGCACGACCGCGAAGAAGAGCAGCGTCAGCGGGGTGTTGCGCAGGACGGTCACCCATACGGTGCCCAGCGCCCGCAGGGCGCGGACCGGCGCGACCCGGAAGGAGGCCATCACGAACCCGAGGGCCAGCGCGAGCAGCGAGGCGTAGACCGTCAGCTCGACCGTGCCGAGGAAGCCCCGGCCGTAGAGGGAGAGGTTGTCGGTGAGGACGTCCATGGCTCCTGCCTCAGCTCGCCGGGTAGCGGTCGATCGGCGGAGGCGGGGTGGCCCGGCGTCCGGAGAGTCCGAGGGTCGCGTCGTAGGCCTTCTGCCAGTTGCCGTTCCTCTCGTTGACCGCGAGGGCGTCGTCGAGCGCGAGACGCAGCGCGTTGTCACTCCGCGGTACGCCGATGCCGTAGGGCTCCTTCGAGAAGGGTTTGCCGACCACCTTGAGTTCGCCGGGCACCTTGGCGGCGTAGCCCTGGAGGATCGTGTCGTCGGTGGTGACGGCGTCGACCTGGTAGGTCAGCAGATTGTCCACACAGACGGAGTACGTGTCGTAGCCGACGAGCTGGACGTGCGGGTAGTCCCGCTGGATCCGCTGGTACGGCGTGGAGCCGGAGGCCGAGCAGACGCGTCTGCCGTTGAGGTCCTGCGGTCCGTGGATGTCGTTCTCGTCGGTCCGCACCAGCAGCGACTGGCCGGCCATGTAGTAGGGGCCGGCGAATCCGACGAGCTTCTTGCGGTTCTCGTTGATGGTGTACGTGCCGACGTAGTAGTCGATCTGCCCGTTCTGCAGGGCGGTTTCCCGGTTCGCGGAGGCGATCGTACGGAAGCGGATGGTCTTCGGATCGAAGCCCAGGGAAGCCGCCATCATCTTGGCGATCTCGATGTCGAAGCCGGAGTAGACGCCGGTGGCCGGGTCCTTCTCCCCCATGTACGGCTGGTCCTCCTTGGCGCCGACGATCAGATAGCCGCGCCGCTTCGCCTTGGTCCAGGTCGGTGAGTCCGGCAGCCGGAAGGCCGTGTCCACGCGGTAGTGGGGCAGCGCGTCGGCCCGCGGGCCCTTCACGGGCGGGCTGCCCGGCTTCCCGCAGCCGGCGGCGAGGGGGGCCAGCAGGGCGAGCAGGAGGGGCAGGAGCGCCGTAAGGGTTCTCCTCGTGCGCGGTGCGCGACCGGAGCTCATGGGCCGCATCCCCTCAGTGCTTGAGGATCTTGGAGAGGAAGTCCTTCGCCCGGTCGCTCTCCGGGGCGGTGAAGAAGTCCTCCGGGGTGCGGTCCTCGACGATGCGGCCGTCGGACATGAAGACCACACGGTTGGCGGCGGAGCGGGCGAAGCCCATCTCATGGGTGACGACGACCATCGTCATGCCCTCGCGGGCGAGCTGCCGCATGACTTCGAGCACCTCGTTGATCATCTCCGGGTCGAGCGCCGAGGTGGGTTCGTCGAAGAGGAGGGCCTTGGGGTCCATGGCGAGCGCGCGGGCGATGGCGACGCGCTGCTGCTGGCCGCCCGAGAGCTGCGCGGGCAGCTTGTCGGCCTGCGAGAGAAGTCCCACGCGGTCGAGCAGCTCCCGGGAACGCCGGTCGGCGTCCTCCTTCTTGCGCTTGCGGACCTTGATCTGCGCGAGCGAGACATTGTCCAGCACGGTCCGGTGCGCGAAGAGGTTGAACGACTGGAAGACCATGCCCACTTCGGCGCGGAGCCGGGCGAGTCCGCGGCCCTCGGCCGGCAGCGGCGTTCCCTCGATGGTGATCAGGCCCGACTCGATCGTCTCCAGCCGGTTCATGGTCCGGCAGAGCGTGGACTTCCCGGAGCCGGAGGGGCCGATGACCACGACCACTTCCCCGCGGGCGACCGTCAGATCGATGTTCTGGAGGACATGCAACGGCCCGTAGTACTTGTTGACGCCGCGCAGTTCGATCAATGAATCGACGGCCATACGCTGCCCCACCCACTCCCGGCTGTGTCGAAGTCAGCGCAAACTATCCAGCCGGACAAGGGACTTCGCGGTCGACACGCACATGTGGGGCATAAGCCGTATTTACTGCACAGGAGGCCGGGGTCAGACCTCGGCGGCCTCCGCGTAGACCTGGGACAGCTCCGGCGCTCCGGTCGCCGCCCAGTCGAGACCGGACTCGACGACCTGGATCTCGCGTCCGGAGGAGAGCCGCACCACGGGGTGCCCGCCGGGCCAGATGTGCCAGGCCGCGCCGGGCACCGTACGGACGATCACCGTACCCAGATAGAGGCCCGCGTCGTTGCCCAGCCAGGGCAGCTCCTCGGGGTCGTCGCGCCAGCGCGGCGGCAGCTGGTCGAGGGCCTCCAACGAGGCCGGGGAATCGTCCAGTTCAAGGCCGTTCTGCCCCGCCCGGACCCGCAGCAGCTCGCACTCGGAGAGCAACTCGGCCACGCCCTCCGGGTCGCCGTCGCCGACGGAGGCGAGCGAGGCCGCGTCCTCGCCACCGTGCCGCTTGCGCCAGTTGTCCAAGAAAGGGATGTTCATACCACTCACCCTGCCACTCCCCTCGCCGGGGCACCATAGGGCGCGCGCAACGGCCGGAGGGCGTCCTCAGACGTCGAGATCCACCACCACGGGGGCGTGGTCCGAGGCGCCCTTGCCCTTGCGCTCCTCGCGGTCGACATAGCTGTCCTTGACCGCGCCCTCGAACGCCGCGTTGCCGTAGACCAGGTCGATCCGCATGCCCTTGTTCTTCGGGAAGCCCAGCTCGCGGTAGTCCCAGTAGGTGTACGGGCGGTCGTACTTGAGCGGGCGGGGCATCACATCGGAGAGCCCCTCCGCACGCAGCGCGGCGAGCGCCGCCCGCTCCGCGGGGGTGACATGCGTGGCCCCCTCGAAGCGGGACAGATCCCATACGTCCTCGTCGGCCGGGGCCACATTGAAGTCACCGAGGACCGCGAACGGCCGCGCGCCCGCCGCGTCACCGGCCACCGCCTCGCGCAGCGCCTCCAGCCAGCGCAGCTTGTACGCGTAGTGGTCATGGCCGACCTCGCGGCCATTGGGCACATAGACCGACCAGAGCCGGACCGGGCCGCATGTCGCGGCGATCGCGCGCGGCTCCGTCACGCCCTCGTACTCCGGACCGCCGGGCAGCCCCCTGACGATGTCCGTCAGGCCGGCCCGGGAGATCAGCGCCACCCCGTTCCACCGTCCGGTGGCGTTGACCGCCGACTCGTAGCCCAGCTCACGGAGCTGTTCGGCGGGGAACTGCTCCTCCGTGCACTTGGTCTCCTGGACGCACAGCACGTCCGTACCGGAGCTCTCCAGCCAGGCCAGCAGCCGGGGCAGCCGAGCGGTGATCGAATTGACGTTCCAGGTGGCGATGCGCATGCGGGACAGCCTATCGGCGGGGTCTGACAGCCACGGTCCGGACGGTCACAGCTCGACGGAGCGGCCCGGCGCGAGCCTGCCGTGCTCCGCGCCGCCCAGGCTGCCGATCTGGGTGTCGTAGATGGGTCGGGCCAGCTCGGTGAGCAGCGCGTCGTGGACGTCGAAGGAGCGCCGCGGCTTGACCTCGCGTACGTACTCGATCACCTCGGAGATCTTGTTCCAGGGCGCCTGTACGGGCAGCAGCAGCGTCTCGACGGGGTGGCCGGGGACGGTCAGCGCGTCGCCGGGGTGGAAGACCGAGCCGTCCACGAGATAGCCGACATTGGTGATCCGCGGGATGTCCGGGTGGATCACCGCGTGCAGCTCGCCGTGGACCTGGACGTCGAAACCGGCGGCGGAGAACGTGTCGCCGTGGCCGACCGTGTGAACACGCCCGGGGAAAGCGGCGGACATCCGCTCGGCGACGCTGCGCAGCGTCCACAGCTCGGCCGCCGGGTTGGCCTCAAGACCGGCCCGCAGATGCGCCTCGTCGAAGTGGTCGGGGTGCTCATGGGTGACGAGGAGGACGTCCGCGCCGTCCGTGGCGTCGTCCTCCGTGTAACCGCCGGGGTCCATGACGAGCGTACGGCCGTCCTTCTCCAGCCGGACGCACGCGTGTGACTTCTTGGTGAGCTTCACCGCTGACCGCCTTCGTCGCTGTGGGTGCCGAGTGCGCGGGTGCGCGGTGCCATCCTGCTACGCCTCGGGCGTGGTCTCCTCCTGGATCACGGTCCGCGCCACCCGGAACGCCGTGTTCGCGGCCGGGACTCCGCAGTACACGGCGGTCTGGATCAGCACTTCCTTGATCTCGGCGGGCGTGAGGCCATTGCGCAGCGCGGCCCTCGTATGGAAGGCCAGCTCCTCCAGATGGCCGCCCGCGACCAGCGCCGTCAGCGTCACGGCACTGCGGGTGCGGCGGTCCAGGCCCTCCCTGGTCCATACCTCGCCCCAGGCGTAGCGGGTGATCAGCTCCTGGAATTCGCCGGTGAAATCGTCGGCGGCCGCCATGGCGCTGTCCACATGGGCATCGCCCAGGACCTGTCTGCGCACCCGCATGCCCGCTTCGTACGGATCGGGCCGCCCCACGGTCACGGCCTCGGGCTGCTCGGCGGGGGCGATCTCCGCGACCGGGCCGATCGTCGCCGAGAGCGAGGGGACGGGGCCCCGGTCGGGCAGCACGGTCAGGCCGGTGGAGGTGTCGGACGGGTTGTACCAGGCGGTGGAGAAGTGGTGGACGAGCAGATCCGTGACGGCGGCGGGCTGCTCGACGGGCGCCAGATGGGAGGCTCCGGGCACCAGCGCGAGCCGCGCGTCCCGTATCCCCGCGACCAGCGTGCGTGCCTCGGCGGGCCCCGTGACATGGTCCTCGGCGCCGACCAGCACCAGGGTCGGTACGGCGATACGGCCCAGCTCCGCCCGGATGTCGAAGGCGGCCAGCGCCTCGCAGGAGGCGATGTAGCAGCCGGGGTCGGTCGTACGGACCATCTGGACGGCCCATTCGACGATGGCCGGCTGGGCGGCGGCGAAGCCCGGGGTGAACCAGCGCTCGGGCGCGCTGCGGGCCATCGGATCCAGCCCGTTGGCGCGGACGATCACCCCGCGCTGCCGGAACTCGTCGGCCGTGCCGAACCGGGGCGAGGCGGCCACCAGCGCGAGCGAGGCGATCCGGTCGGGGCGGCGCAGCGCCAGCTCGGCCCCGATCGCGCCGGCGATGGAGCAGCCCACATACCCGAACCGCTGCACCCCGATTCCGTCGAGCGTGGCCAGCAGCCGTTCCGCCAGCTCGGGGACGCTCGTCGCGGGGTGCGCGGGGGCGCCGCCGTGGCCGGGCAGGTCGAAGCGGAGCACCCGCCACTGGCGGGCCAGCTCGGGCACCTGACGGTCCCACATGTGCCAGGTCGTCCCGAGGGAGGGGCCCAGGATCAGGATGGGCGCGTCTTCCGGCCCGTCCATGCGGTATTGCAGGGTCTTAGTCATCGTCTCACTCACCCGCTCACGCTCCCATATCCCGCGTTTTCTCTCGGGAGAGGGTCGGCCCCGGGAGGACGTCCACCAACCTGATTCCTGGCCGACCGGCCGACGAAGGGTGAGAATCGACCAGTAATGGTGGCTGCGGACAACGCGCGGGGCAGCCGGTCCGCTCTAGCGTCGTGCGCATGCCGATGCAACCGTGGTTCTCCGACGCGAAGCTGGGCATCTTCCTCCATTACGGCATCTACGCCGTGGACGGAGTGCCCGAGTCCTGGTCGTTCTATACGGGGCAGGTGCCCCACGAGCGCTATATGCGACAGCTCGACGGCTTCACCGCCTCCCGCTACGACCCGGGGTCCTGGGCGGAGCTGTTCGTACGGGCGGGTGCGAGGTACGCCGTGCTGACCGCTCGCCACCATGACGGCGTGGCCCTCTGGGACACCGACCGGTCCGGGCTGAGTGTGCCCGCGCGCACCCCCGCGGGGCGGGATCTCGTCGCCGGCTATGCCGATGCCCTGCGGGAGCACGGTCTCAAGGTCGGGCTGTACTACTCGCACTCGGACTGGAATCACCCCGACTACGCGAGCGTGCTGCACCCGGACCCGGACCCGCGCATGGCGGATCTGCGCACGAACCGGTTCGTGGCTCCGGCCGACGGGGTCGAGGACCTGGACGCGTGGGCGCGCTTCCTCGCGTACCGGGACGCCCAGGTCGGTGAACTCGTCGGCCGCTACCGGCCCGACCTGCTGTGGTTCGACGGGGAATGGGAGCGCGACGAGGCGCAGTGGGGGATGCGGGAGCTCTCCGAGCTGATCCTCTCGCTCGCGCCCGAGACGGTGCTCAACGCCCGGATGCTCAGTTACGGGGACTACGCGACCCCCGAGCAGGGCATTCCCGTCGTCCCGCCGGACGGGCCGTGGGAGCTGTGTCTGACGGTCAACGACTCCTGGGGCTTCCAGCACGACGACCACCGCCACAAATCGGTGCGGCAGTTGGTGCGCTACTTCACCGAGACGATCGGCATGGGCGGGAATCTGCTGCTCGGGGTCGGTCCACGGGAGGACGGCACGATTCCGGCGGAGCAGGTGGACCGGCTCGAAGGGCTCGGTGCCTGGATCGGCCGGCACTCCCCGGCGGTGTACGGGACGGTGGCGGGACTCCCGGCCGGCCACCACTACGGTCCCAGCACGCTGTCGGCGGACCGCCGGACCCTCTATCTCGTCTGCTTCGACACCCCCCGTGAGTCGGTGGCGGTGCGGGGGGTGCGCAACGCCGTGCGCGGCGTCCGTGTCCTCGGTACGGGTGCGGAGCTGGACCACCGTGTCGTCGGCGGGCTGCACGAAGTGCCCGGGGTGCTGTGGATCGACGCGCCGCGCGCCGGTGACGTGGACGAGCACGCCACCGTCCTGGCAGTGGAGTTGGACGGCGAGCTGGACCTCTACCAGGGCTCCGGCCGTAGCTGACCACGTCCGTGCCGGTGCGGGGGGGGCGTTACGCCGCACCGGCACGGACGGCTCGCGGCGAGGCGCGCAGCTCACGCCGGCACGCCTTGTTGAAGGCCTGGAGGTCCGGCATCCCCACGGCGGCAGCGATGGCCGCAATCGACAGCGTCGACTCCGTCAGCAGATGCCGTGCCCGGTCCATTCTGCGCCGCCGGACATACGCGACCACCGTGCTGCCCAGGTCCGCCCGGAACAGCCGGATCAGATGGTTGTGCGAGATGTTCGCGGCACGCGCCACCTCCGGGACGGTCAGCGGCTCATGGAGCCGGGACTCGATGTACGTGACAGCGGCGGCGACCGACGCGTGCGGCTGATCCGTACCGGGCCGCCGCCCGAACATGGCGACCTGCCACAGCGCCGACCACAGCTCCGACACCGCGCGGACCGGGCTGTGCGCCGCCGCGGCGACGGCCTGGGTCAGCCGGCTGTTGAGCGCGGGGGCCCCGGCCCCGGCGTCCTGCATGACCGGAACGCTCAACCGCTCGCCGGCGTCGCCGAGTTCGAAGTGCGCGTAGAGATGCTCCGAGCGTCCCCGGTAGCGGTACTCGACGACTGAGCCGGGTGGTACGAGGCTCACCCGGCCCGGCCGTACGGCGTACGGCTCTCCGTCGACGGTGAGATCGGCCGCGTACCGGTACAGATGCAGCTGCCACAGACCGGGCAGGACGAACACATCCCGGTCCGCGCTGACGCCATGGATGCCGACACCGAGGTTCACCAGGCGCGGGGGCGAGTCCAGGCAGAGCGTGACCTGCCTGCCCGGACTCCCCTGACCGTACGCGCTCATGGGGAAAACGTACCAGTGGTCATCCCCCCTCGGTCAGCCGCGACCGCGGCGGCTCCGGCGGCCGTCAGGGGGTCGTGGTGGAGACCACGTACACCCGGGGGAAGCCGGGGTCCGTCAGATCCACCACCACGTCCCGGCTGGGCCGCGGGCTCTTCTGGTGGTGGCTGGTACCCGCCCAGTGGTGGCCGGGGAGGTCGAAGTTCCAGCCGACGGTACGGCGGTCGCGCGGCGTGATCGTGATGGCGTCGTCCTTGAGCGCGGAGCGGCTGGTGCCCATCTCGGTCAGGAAGGTGTCGAGCCGTCCCGAGGTGACGTCGAACTGGACGTACAGCCGGGAGGTCTTCCAGTTGCTCGTCTCGAAGTAGCGCACCCCGGTGGCGCCCAGCGGTATCGGCACCTCGAAGATGCGGCGCTTCATCTTGGAGGGGCGCAGCTGCTGGAGACCGGTGGCCGAGGACTCGGCCTCCTTGTTGCGGCCGCTGTCGCGGCTCTGGCCGGCCGAGATCACCAGATAGCCGGCCGGGATGCCGATGAGCAGCACGATGACGACGGCCGTCAGCCAGCGGCGGCGATTGCGGTGCCTGCGGTCCTCGGGCGGCTTGCCGCCCTCGTCGCGCACCGGCACGGGGAGCTCCACGGTCATGAGGGCGGTTCCTGGGTCGTACGGGGTTCCTGCGTCGGACGGGCGGTGCGGATGGCCTGGGCGTATCTCTCGTACCGCTCATGGCGCTCCACCCGGCGGCGGTTGGCGCGGCGGAAGCGCCGGGCCACCAGCCGGGCGAGATCGGCGGCGCCGACCATGCCGGCCTCCGGGCCGAGCTGCGCCTTGGCGATCCGTGCCTCGGGACGGTAGCCGCGGCCGGTGAGATGGCGGCGGAAGGCGTCGCGGGCGGGACCGATCAGCAGATCGTCGGCGGCGCTCACCCCGCCGCCGATGACGAAGCAGGACGGGTCGAGCGCGGCGGCGAGATTGGCGATGCCGACGCCGAGCCACTGGCCGATGTCCTGGAACAGCTCGATGCACATGGCGTCGCCCTCGCGGGCGAGTTCGGTGATCAGCGGTCCGGTGATGTCGTGGACGTTGCCCTTGACGCGGTCGATGATGTTGTACGCGACCGGGGAGTCGGCGGCGGCCAGCTCCCTGGCCTCCCGTACGAGGGCGTTGCCGGAGCTGTACTGCTCCCAGCAGCCCCGGTTGCCGCACGGGCAGCGGTGGCCGCCGGGCACGACCTGCATATGGCCGAACTCGCCGGCGACGCCGAACTTGCCGCGCTTGACCCGGCCGTCCTCCAGGATGGCGCCGCCGATGCCGGTGCCGAGCGTGATCATGACGAGATGGTCCTCGCCGCGTCCGGCGCCGAAGCGCCACTCCGCCCAGGCCGCCGTGTTGGCGTCGTTGTCGACCATCACCGGCACGGCCAGCCGGGAGGAGATCGCGTCCCTGAGGGGTTCGTCGCGCCAGGCGAGATGCGGCGCGAACAGCACCCTGGAACGGTCCGCGTCGACCCAGCCGGCCGCGCCGATGCCGACGGCGTGCACATCGTGGCGGTCGGAGAGGTCGAGGACCAGCTCGACGATGGTGTCCTCGACGACGCGGGGGCTCTTGGACTTGTCCGGCGTCTCGGTCCTGAGCTTCTCCAGGATGTTGCCGTCCGGATCGACGACGCCGGCCATCACCTTCGTACCGCCGATGTCGATGCCGACGGTCGGGACGCGGGGCGCGGTGAGGAGGGAGCGGCGCTCGCGGGTGCCGACGGTCCGCAGGACGGTGGCGCGGGCGGTGCCTCGGTGTGCGAAGTCGCGGTAGGTGCTCATAGGCCCGGCCTGGTCTCGTCCGTCGGCGCGAGCGGCTCCGGCTCGCCGTGCCGGGTGAGTGGGCGGCTGCGTACGCGCACGAGTCGTGTCGTCCCTGCGGGGTCGGGGGCCGCCGGGCCCGGACGGGCGGCGGCGGCGGACGGTGTCCGCCGTGCCAGATTGTGCCATCCGGGGCGGCCGGGTCCGCTGTGCGGCCCGGCGGCGGCCGTACGGTGACGGCCGCGCCGGGGGTCAGTTCGTGCCGGCCGGGCCGCCACCGGGGTGGCCGCCGAGACGCGTGGGCGCGGGGGCCCGCTCCAGTTCATGGCTCAGCTCCTCCAGCTCGGAACCGCCCGCCATCTGCCGCGTCAGCTCATCCAGGGTGATCGAGTCCTTGGTATGGCTGCCCGACATGACGCCTCGCTTGAGCAGGACGAAACGGTCACCGACCAGATACGCGTGGTGCGGGTTGTGGGTGATGAGTACCACTCCGAGTCCGGCGTCACGTGCGGCGGCCACGTACTTGAGCACCACCCCGGACTGCTTCACCCCGAGCGCCGCGGTCGGCTCGTCCAGGACGAGGACCTTCGCTCCGAAGTAGACGGCGCGGGCGATGGCCACACACTGGCGCTCCCCGCCGGAGAGCGTGCCGATCGGCTGGTCGACATCGCGCAGATCGATGCCCATCCGCAGCAGCTCGGCGCGGGTCGTCTCGCGCATCAGGGCGACATCGAGCCGTTTGAAGGGGCCACTGCCCCTGGTCGGCTCGGAGCCGAGGAAGAAGTTCCGCCAGACCGGCATCAGCGGGACGACGGCGAGGTCCTGGTAGACCGTGGCGATCCCGCGGTCCAGGGCCTCGCGCGGGGAGGCGAGGCTGGTCTTCTCGCCCTCGATCAGGAAGTCGCCCGCGTCGTGCCGGTGCAGCCCGGCGATGATCTTGATCAGGGTGGACTTGCCCGCGCCGTTGTCGCCCAGCACACAGCTGATCCCGCCCGCGTGGACCTCCAGCGAGACGCCTTCCAGGGCGCGGATATTGCCGTAGTACTTACTGACGTTGTCGAGTTCGACCAGCGCGCCGCTCGTGGCGCCCGCCGCCGCGCCGTCCGCCGCCGCGCCGTCCACTGTCGTGTCGCCCGTCATCGTGTCGCCTCCGCACGCTTGCGCACCCACGCGTTGAGCAGGGTCGCCAGAAGGAGCATCGCTCCGAGGAAGAACTTGAACCAGTCCGGGTTCCACTCCGCGTAGACGATGCCCTTGCTGGTCATGCCGAAGATGAACGCGCCGACCGCGGAGCCGATCGCGGAGCCGTAGCCGCCGGTGATCAGACAGCCGCCGATGACGGCCGCGATGATGTAGATCAGCTCATTGCCGACGCCCTCGCCGGACTGCACGACATCGAACGAGAACAGCAGATGCTGGCCCGCGATCCAGGCGCAGAAGGCCACCCCCATGTACAGCGCGATCTTCGTCTTCAGGACCGGGACACCGACCGCGCGGGCGGCGTCGGCGTTGCCGCCCACCGCGAAGATCCAGTTCCCGAAGCGGGTACGCAGCAGGATCCAGGTGGCGACCGCGACCAGCCCGGCCCACCACAGGATGGTGACCTTCAGTTCCACGCCGCCGAGGGTGAGCTGGGAGGCGAAGAGCTTCCTGGCGGAGGGGAAGCCCTCCATGTCGCCGATGCTCTTGGTCGAGACCGTGCCGCTGATCAGCTTCGTCAGCCCGAGGTTGAGCCCGGTGAGCATCAGGAACGTGCCCAGCGTGATGATGAAGCTCGGCAGCTTCGTACGGGTCAGCATGATCCCGTTGAAGACCCCGAAGGCCAGCGTGACCAGCAGCGACACCAGAACGCCGACCCAGACGTTCGCGGTCATCTGGAAGCTGAACATCGAGGAGATGAGCGCGGAGCTGGTCACCATCACACCGGCGGAGAGGTCGAACTCGCCGCCGATCATCAGCAGCGCCACCGGAACGGCCATGATCCCGATCGTGGAGGCCGCGTACAGGACGGTGCCGAAGCTGGACAGCTGGAGGAACGAGTCCGCCACGAACGCGAAGAAGAGGAAGACGGCGAGCGCGCCGACGACCGAGCCCAGCTCGGGGCGGCCGAGGAGCTTGCGCAGCGGGGAGGCGTGCAGCAGCCGCTCGTCGCCGCCCGCGGGCCGGCCGGGGCGGTCCTTGACCGGCGGGGCGGTCGTGGTCATCGGGTGCCCCGCTTCGTGTACGCGGCGAGCGCGCCGGCGTCCTTCTCCGTGATGATCTGCGGCCCGGTCAGGACGGGGCGCCCGCCGCCGAGGACATCGGCGTTGTACCGGTAGAGCCAGAGCAGGTCCACGGCCTCGTACCCCTGGAGGTAGGGCTGCTGGTCGACGGCGAAGCCGAGCGCGCCGGAGGTGAGGGAGGAGGCGACCTTGGCGTTGAGGTCGAAGGTGTCGATCTCGGCCTCGCTGCCCGCGGACTCCTTGGCCTTGACGGCGGCGTCCGCGAAGGGGGCGCCGAGGGTGACGACGGCGTCGATGCTCTTGTCGCTCTGGAGCTTGGCCTCGATGGACGCCTGGACGTCGGGCATGTTCGTACCGTCGACGTAGAGGTTCTGGAGCTGTCCGTCGAAGGTCTTCTTCGTTCCGTCGCAGCGCTGCTCGTGGCCGACGTTTCCCTGCTCGTGGATGACGCAGAGGGCCTTCTTCTTGCCGCGCTTGTCGAGTTCGTCGCCGACGGCCTCGCCCGCGATGGTCTCGTCCTGGCCGATATGGCTGAGCGCGCCGAAGGACGCGGACTCCGCGGCGCCGGAGTTGACGGTGATCACCGGTATTCCGGCCTTGACCGCCTTCTCCACGACGGCCTTCATGGCGTCGGGCTTGGCCAGCGTGACGATCAGTCCGTCGACCTTCTTGTCGATATAGGACTGCACGAGCTGGGCCTGCTGCTGGCCCTCGTCACTGTTGGCGTAGAGGAATTTGATGTTGTCCTTGACGGCCGCCTGCTTGGCGCCGCTCTGGACGATGTCCCAGAAGGTGTCGCCGCTGCCCGAGTGGGTGACCATGGCCACGGTCCACTCGGGGGTGTCCACGGCGGCCCGCCCCTGGGCGGCCGCCTGCTTGGCGCGATCCTCCGCGCGCTTGCCGCCGGTGCTGCTGCATCCCGCGAGAACCGAGGCCGCGAGCACCGCCGCCAGCACGGCGCTCGTCGCGCGTACCCCTGTCCGAACCCTTGCCACGACGCCGCGCCCTTCCTGCCGTACTCCTCGGTGCGGCCGGGGCCCGCTCGGTCCCGGCGCCGCCCAAGTATCGGTCATGCCCGTCCGGCGGCCCGTCAGCGGGTACCGGGGCGGGTGGCCGGCCGGGCGGGCCGGGCCCGCTTCCCGCCCCCCGGCTCCGGTCGTTCGCGTCCTGCGAGGGGTTCGCGCCATGGATCCGCCTTCTCTCCCGGCCGCCCCGTTGCGGCTGGGGGAGTTCTAGCCGGGCCCGCACGGACGCGTCAATACTTTGTCCGTACATTCTTACGAAGAGACGGGAGCGTCGTGGCCGTTACGGGCGGACGAGGAGCTGGAACTCGAAGGAGTACCGCGAGGCGCGGTAGATGTGCGAGCCGAACTCCACGGCCCGGCCGGTGTCGTCGAACGTGGTCCGCTCCATCGTGAGCAGCGGGGCCCCGGTGGGCTCGGTGAGCCGCTCGGCCTCCTCCGCGGTGGCGGCCCGTGCCCCGACGGTCTGCCGGGCGCTGTGGAGCGTGATCCCGGCGGAGCGCATCATCCGGTAGAGACCGGTCGTCTCCAGGCGCGCGGTGTCGCAGTCGAACAGCCCCACGGGCAGATGGTTACGGAGATACGCCATCGGTTCGTCGTGCGCGTACCGCAGCCGTTCGACGAGCCGCACCTCCGCGCCCTCCGCTACCCCCAGCGCGGCGGCGACCTCGGCCGTGGCCGGCTGGACGGTGTTGCGCAGTACGCGGGTGGCGGGGCGCTGGCCGGCCGCCTCCAGATCGTCGTAGAGACTGCTCAGCTCCAGCGGGCGCTTGACCTGGCTGTGGACGACCTGGGTACCGACGCCCCTGCGGCGCACCAGCAGTCCCTTGTCGACCAGGGACTGGATGGCCTGCCGGACGGTGGGCCGGGACAGCCCGAGCCGGCCCGCCAGCTCGATCTCATTGCCGAGCAGGCTGCCCGGCGCCAGTCCGCCCCGCTCGATGGCCGCCTCCAGCTGCTGCGCGAGCTGGAAGTAGAGCGGCACCGGGCTGGTGCGGTCGACACTGAGCTGGAGCGGCGTGGCGCGATCCGCCTCCGGTCCGGGCGTCGCCTGTCCGGGTTGGGCTGATCTCGGCTGATGGGGCACGGGGCGAGCGTAACCGCACGCCATGTTGACGGGAAGTCGGTACGTTCGATTGTCAGGACAAACACTTGACATGGTGCGCGGCCCCCGGCCACCTTGGGGCCATGCGCATCGGACTTATCGGTACCGGCCGGATCGGCACCTTCCACGCGGACGTGCTCAGCCGCCATCGCGAGGTCGGCTCGCTGGTCGTCGCCGACACCGACGCGGCCCGCGCGGCGCGGGTCGCCGACCGTACGGGATCGACCGCCGCCCCCTCCGTCGACGAGATCTTCTCCTGGGGCGTGGACGCCGTGGTGATCGCCTCGGCCACCTCCTCCCACGCCGATCTCCTCAGCCGCGCCGCCCGCGCCGGGCTCCCCGCCTTCTGCGAGAAGCCGATCGCCCTGGACCTGCCGGGGACGCTGGGCGCGCTGCGCGAGGTGGAGTCGGCGGGCACGGTGCTCCAGCTGGGCTTCATGCGCCGCTTCGACGCGGGGTACGGCGCGGCGCGCGAGCTCGTACGGTCGGGCCGGCTCGGCCGGCTGCACACCGTACGGGCGGTCACCTCCGACCCGGCGCCGCCGCCCGCCGCGTATCTGCCGCTCTCCGGCGGCCTGTACCGCGACTGTCTGGTGCATGACTTCGACATCATGCGCTGGGTGACCGGACGCGAGGTGGTGGAGGTGTACGCGACGGGCTCGGACGCGGGTCCCGCGATGTTCCGCGAGGCCGGCGACGTGGACACCGCCGCCGCGGTCCTCACCCTGGACGACGGGACGCTCGCGACCGCCACGGCCACCCGCTGCAACGGCGCGGGCTATGACGTACGGATGGAACTGGCGGGCGAGCTGGACCAGTTCGCGGTCGGACTGGACGACCGTACGCCGATCACCTCGACCGAACCGACGGGCCCGCCGGCCCCCGACAAGCCGTGGCCCGGCTTCCTGGAGCGGTTCGCCCCGGCGTACGAGGCCGAGCTGAACGCCTTCCTCCGGGTCGTCTCCGGTGAGCTGGAGAATCCGTGCGACGGCCGGGAGGCGCTGCACGCGCTGCGGATCGCGGAGGCGTGCGAGCGGTCCCGGCGCGAACGGCGCCCGGTGGAGCTGTCCGAGATCCCCGCCCAGGAGGACTGAGCGGGGAGCCCGGAGGCGCCTACCAGCGCACCGGCAGCCCGCGCACCCCGCGGATCAGCAGTCCGGGCAGCCACTCGTACGGGCCCGCCGCCGGGTCGAACGCCAGGTCCGGGCAGCGCTCCAGCAGCGTACGGATGGCGATCCTGCCCTCCAGCCGGGCGAGCGGCGCGCCCAGGCAGAAGTGGATGCCATGGCCGAAGGCGAGATGGCCGGAGCCGCGCCCCGCCGTGGCGGAGCGGCGGATGTCGAAGGTGTCCGGATCGGGGAAGCGGACCGGGTCGCGGTCCGCGGAGGCCAGGGAGACCAGAACCGTCTCGCGGGCCGGTATCACCGTGCCGCCCAAGGCGACCGGCTCGCTGGTGAACCGTACGGTGCTGGTCTCCACCGGCCCCTCGAACCGCAGCGTCTCCTCGATCGCGCCGTCGAGCAGCCCGAAGTCGGCCCGCAGGGCGGCCAGTTGACCGGGGTTGCCGAGCAGCGTACGCACCGCGTTCGCGATCAGATTGACGGTCGTCTCATGACCGGCGATCAGCAGCACGTAGGCCCAGGCGCGCAGTTCGGCCGCGGACAGCCGGTCGCCGTCCTCCGCGCGGGTGCGCAGCAGGGTGGAGAGCAGATCGTCGCGGGGCGCCGAGGCGCGCTTGTCCTCGATGAGCGCGTCGAGATACGCACAGAGTTCGATGGTGTTGTCCCGCGCGCCGGTGGGTGTGGTCGGCGCGACGATCTCGTTCGTCCAGGCCCGGAAGGTGTCGCGGTCCGCGTGCGGCACACCGAGCAGTTCGGAGATGACGGTGATGGGCAGCGGGAAGGCGAGCGCGTCGACCAGATCGCCCTGCCCGGCCGGAATCATGGCGTCCAGCAGATCGTCGGTGATCTGCTGGACGCGCGGGCGCAGCTTCTCCACCCGGCGCGGGGTGAATTCGGGGGCGACCAGCTTCCGCAGCCGGGTGTGGTCCGGCGGGTCGAGGGTCAGTACGTGCGGACCCATGATCGCCTCGTCCGCCGACTCGTAGCCCATGGCGTCGAGCGACTTCGACAGCCGCGGATCGGCGAGCGCGAGGCGCCCCTCCTCGTATCCCACGACCAGCCAGAAACGGTTGCCGTCCGGGGTCCGGATCTCGTGGACGGGGCCGCTCTCGCGCATCTTCTCGTAGTACGGATAGGGATCGACGTTGAAGTCCGGTCCGTAATCTGCCAGTTCGATAGCCGCCATCGGATCAGCGTACGTCGCCGCCGCGGGCACCGTCCTCCCTCATGGCCGGATCGGCGTCATGCACCAACAGGGCGATCTGGACCCGGTTGTTGAGGCCGAGTTTGGCCAGGATGCGGGAGACATGGGCCTTGACGGTGGGGACGCTCATATAGAGCCCGGCGGCGATCTCGGCGTTGGACTGACCGCGGCCCACGGCGAGCGCGACCTCCCGCTCGCGCTCGGCGAGGGAGTCGAGCCGGCCCGCCGCGGTGTCCCTCCGGGTTCCGGTGTCCGCCCCCGCCACATGCGTCATCAGCTGGCGGGTAACGGCAGGTGAGAGCACCGGATCCCCGGCCGCCACGCGCCGTACGGCGGTGACGATCTCGGCGGGCGGGGTGTCCTTGAGCACGAATCCGGCCGCTCCGGCGCGCAGCGCCCGCAGCACCTGTTCGTCGGCGTGGAAGGTGGTCAGAACGAGCACCTCCGGCGCGTCCTGGCGGCGGCGCAGCGTCTCCGTGGCCGTCAGACCGTCCACCCTGGGCATCCGGATGTCCATCAGCACCACATCGGGCGCGGTCCGCTCGATCAGCGCCGGGACCTCGGCGCCGTCCGCGGCCTCTCCCACGATCTCGATGTCGTCGGCGCCGCCGAGCATGAACGTCAGTCCCGCGCGGACAAGGGGGTCGTCGTCGACGACGATCAGCCGGATACTCATGAGGCCCACGGTAGCCAAGCGCGGACGGCGAATCCGCCGTCTCCGGTGGCTCCGTGCTCGAACCGGCCGCCGGCCAGCAGCGCGCGCTCGGTCAGCCCGATCAGCCCCTGGCCGGAACCCGGCACCCTCGGGACCTCGCCCAGCGGCGCGGCGTTGCGTACTTCCACGGTGAGGCCGTCCCCCGGCCCTCCGCTCACCTCGACGGTGGCCTCGGTGCCCGGCGCGTGCTTACGGGCGTTGGTCAGGCCCTCCTGGGCGATGCGGTAGGCGGTACGGCCCGTGGCGGCCGGCACCGCCGCCGGGTCGTCGATCCGGCTGTCCAGGGTCACCTTCATCCCGGCCTCCCGCGACTCGGCGACCAGGGCGTCCAGGGTGACCAGGGTGGGCTGCGGCCGGTCGCCCTCGTCGCCGGGCGCCCGCAGCACCCCGATGATCATGCGCAGATCCTGGAGCGCCTCGTGCGCGCTGTCCCGGATCACCCCGGCGGCCCTGGCGACCTCGGGCGCCGGCGCGTCCGGCCGGAACTCCAGCGCGCCCGCGTGGACGCTGAGGAGCGTCAGCCGGTGCGCGAGCACGTCGTGCATCTCCCGCGCGATGGCCTCGCGCGCCAGCCGCTGCGCCTGCTCGGCCCGTAGCTCGGCCTCGGCCTCCGCCCGCGTGGCCCGCTCGCGCAGCGCGACGACCAACTGGCGCCGGGCCCGTACGAGCATGCCCCAGCCGGTGACCAACAGCATCAGCACGACGGTCCCGACGAGCCCGGCCGTCAGGGACATGCCCGGATCCGGCCGGAGCACGGTCTGGAGGCACCCGGTGACCAGCGACAGCCCGCCGACGGCCGCGACGACCCGGAACGGCCGGTGCACGGCCACGCAGAAGATCGCCACGAGCGCGGCCCCGCCGGCAACCGGCGCCACCGCGCTGACCGCGCCGACCACGATCGCGAGCGCCACGGGCCAGCGGCGCCGCGTCCACAGCGCGCAGCAGGCCAGCATGCCGACGATCATGTCGACGAGGACGACGTTCTCCGAATTGCCGGCCTTCTCGCTGGCCTCCAGAGCGATCAGCCCGATACCGGCGGCGAGCAGAAACATCAGCGTATCGATGACCCAGTCCCGCACGGTCCGCCGCGGCCGGGCCCGCCCGCGGTCGCCGGGCAGCTCGGGGCCTCGCGGGTCGATCATCTCCGAGGGGAGCAGCCAGGGGTAGTCCGTGCGAGTCATATGGGCCAATTTACGCAGGCGGAACGGGGCCGACCGCGTCGGCGAGACCGGAAGCTACCAAAGTCACGCGAGAGCCGACGATGGTCGTTGCGGTGCGTTGCGCCTCCGGCGGGGGGCGATGTCCGGGGTGCGTTTCGGCTCCGGCCGATGGTCGTGTGCGGGTTGTCGCCGGGGTGCGCTCCGGGGCGGTACGCCTCCGGCGAGGGGCGATGTCCGGGGTGCGTTTCGGCTCCGGCCGGTGGTCGTGTGCGGGTTGTCGCCGGGGTGCGCTCCGGGGCGGTACGCCTCCGGCGAGGGGCGATGTCCGGGGTGCGTTTCGGCTCCGGCCGATGGTCGTGTGCGGGTTGTCGCCGGGGTGCGCTCCGGGGCGGTACGCCTCCGGCGGGGGGCGATGTCCGGGGTGTGTTTCGGCTCGGGCCGGTGGTGCGGTGCGGGTTGTCGCCGGGGTGCGCTCCGGAGCGGTGCGCCTCCGGCGGGGGGCGTTGTCCCGGTGCGTTTCAGCTCGGGCCGGTGGGTGTGTGCGGGTTGTCGCCGGGGTGCGCTCCGGGGCTCGCGCCCGGGACGGCATGATTTACGGCGCAACTGGCCACAGTTGGAAGACGGGCGGTCGCGCGCCACAAATCACGCTTTAGTGTCCCGGACACGACCCCTGCGCGCCCCCCTTCACCGCCCGTCACGGACCGGCCCGGCCGTGCGCGGGGGCGAGCGGACCCATGGGCGGGAGGGGGTCGGGGTCGGAGGAGGTGCGCGTCCGGAGCGTAAAGCGTCGCAGCTCGCGCGAAGCGCGGTGACCACGCGACGGAGTCGCACATCGATCGCAGCGCAGTCCGGATACGCACCTCCGGAGGCCCCGGCCCCCGGCACCACAACGGCGCACCCCGCACCACGACCACCGGCCCCAGCCGAAACGCACCCCGCGACCACGGCACCCGCCGGCTACGCCGGCCCCCCGCCCAGCTCCCGATACCGCGTCGCCACCCCCGCCGCCCCCTCCCCCGTCAACCCCCCGAACACCCGCACCCGCGAAACCCCGCCATCCGGGAAAACGTCCATCCGGACCTCCCTCGCCACCACCACCGCCCCCAGCACGAACCGATGGTTCGTATCCGGCTGCAGCCTCGTCCGGGGCAGGATCTCCGTCCACTCCCCCGTCCCGTCCCGCACCGACAGCGCCGCCCACCCCGCCGCGTTGCCCTTCAGATACGCCGTGTCGATCTCGACCGCGCGGATCTCGGCCTGCTCCACCAGCCGGTAGTGGATCCAGTCGTTCCCCTTGTCCCGGCGGCGGCGGGTCTCCCAGCCGTCGTCCATCCTGCGGGAGCGGCCCGGCTGGATGGTGTTCGTGGCGGGCGAGTAGAAGCGGTCGGAGGCGTCCTCCACCCGGCCGCCGTTCTCCAGCGCGACGAGGTCGAACGTACCGAGGACGCCGAGCCACGCCGGGTCGGGTGCGACCTCGCCGTGGACCCGGAGCCGGGCGATCCCGCCGTCGGGATGCTGGTTCACCCGGAGATGGGTGAAGCGCTGTTCCACGTCGACCGCGAAGCCGTTCGCGGCGTGGCCGCCGATGGCCGTACGGGGCACCAGGACCGTCCACTTCACGCCGTCGCCGAGCAGTTCCTCCGGTGACGGGGAGCCCGGCAGCGCGGTGGCCTCGACCGAGACCGCCCGCGGGTAGTTGCCGCGGAAGTGGGCGGTGTCGACGACGATCCCCCGGATCACTCCCGGCGCGCCGAGCCGGACCAGTGCCCAGTCGTGGTCCTCGTCGGTGGGGTGCGGTTGGCCGGCGTCGGTGCCGCGGCGGCGGCGGGTCTCCCAGCCGTCCATGATCTTGCCCTTGTGGCCGAAGCGCTCCGGGTCGAACTCCGCCGCTCCCGGCTTCAGCAGGTTCTCGCGTTCGGCGAAGAACTCGTCGTTGGCGGCGATGACCCCGGCCCCGAGGCGGCGGTCGGCGAGATCGGGGAGGTGGGCGAAGGGGAAGTCGGTGGTGCGGTAGTCGGCGTACGGGTCGCCGCCCGGGTACGGGCGGGCGTCACCGGTGAACAAGGCTTCGGGCACGGTCAGTTGGTCCTTTCGAGCAGTCGGCCGGCGGGCTCCGAGAGCGCGCCGTCGTGGACGATCCGGGTGCCGCGCAGCCAGGTCGATCTGACGACGCCGTACAGCGTCCTGCCCGCGTACGCCGTGACCTGATTGCGGTGGTGGAGCCGGGCCGGGTCGACGGTGAAGGTCTCGTCGGGCGCGAGGACCGCGAAGTCGGCGTCGCGGCCGGCTTCGATGGCGCCCTTGCGGGCCAGTCCGGCGAGCGCGGCGGGGGCCGTCGACATCCAGCGGACGACGTCCTCCAGCGGCCGGCCGCGGCGGCGGGCCTCGGTCCAGATCGCCGGCAGGCCGAGCTGGAGCGAGGAGATACCGCCCCAGGCGGACGCGAAGTCGGGGGTCTTGAGATCGGTGGTGCAGGGCGAGTGGTCGGAGACGACGCAGTCGATGGTGCCGTCGATGAGGCCCTGCCAGAGCGCGTCCTGGTTCGCGGCCTCGCGGATCGGCGGGCAGCACTTGAACTCCGTCGCCCCGTCCGGGACTTCCTCGGCGGTGAGGGTCAGGAAGTGCGGACATGACTCGACGGTGATGCGTACGCCGTCCCGCTTGGCGTCGGCGATCAGGGGCAGCGCGTCGGACGAGGAGAGATGCAGTACGTGGACCCGGGCGTCGAGCCGCCGGGCCTGGGCGATCAGGTCCGTGATCGCCGCGTTCTCGGCGCCGCGCGGCCGGGATGCCAGGAAGTCGGCGTAGGCGGGGCCGCCGCGCCGGGGCGCCGCCGCCAGTTCGCGCGGATCCTCGGCGTGCACGATCAGCAGTCCGCCGAAGCCGGTGATCTCGGCGAGCGAGCGGCCGAGCTGTTCCTGGTCCAGCGCGGGGAATTCGTCGACTCCGGAGGGCGACAGGAAGCTCTTGAAGCCGAAGACCCCGGCGTCGTACAGCGGGCGCAGCTCCTTGACGTTGTCCGGGACGGCGCCGCCCCAGAAGCCGACGTCGATATGGGCCTTCGGCCGGGCCACCTCGCGCTTGGTGCGCAGATGGGCGGCCGTGGTGGTGGGCGGCAGGGAGTTCAGCGGCATGTCGAGGAGCGTGGTGATCCCGCCGGCCGCCGCCGCGCGGGTCGCGGTCCAGAAGCCTTCCCACTCGGTGCGTCCCGGGTCGTTCACATGGACGTGTGTGTCGACGAGGCCGGGGAGTACGACATCGTCCCCGGCGTCCGCCAGCCGGGCGCCGGGCGGCACCCGCGCGTCGTACGGCAGGACGGCCGCGATCCGTTCGCCGGCGACGGCGATCGAGGCCGCCCGCGTCCCCTCCGGGGTGATGACGCGCGTCGAACGCAGTACCAGGCTCACATCGGACACCGGTGCCCCTCACTGAGCGAGAATTCAACGAACTGTTGAAGGAGTCTTCCCCTCGGATCCGGTCCGGTCAAGACCGAGCCGGGCCCGATTGTTTCCACAGAGTGAAACCTTGATTTCGCGACGTAGAATGAATGAATCGCACACCATTGACCGCGGGCACCGGACGCAACCCGTCCTGACCGGCAGATACGCTCCGCCATTGATCAGGTACCCGGTCGCACGGCCCGGTAGGCTGCTTGCTTGCCCCGCCCGCCCCGAAAGGACCGTTGACGTGCCGTCGTCCAGCGCCAGCACCACCGACGCCACCAAATCCGCCCCCGCCAGCGGCGGCGTCCAGTCCCTTGAGCGCGCCTTCGATCTGCTCGAACGCATGGCGGACGCGGGTGGCGAGGTCGGGCTCAGCGAGCTGTCGGCGAGCAGCGGGCTGCCGCTGCCGACCATCCACCGGCTGATGCGCACGCTGGTGGCCTGCGGCTATGTGCGGCAGCAGGCCAATCGCCGGTACGCGCTGGGCCCCCGGCTGATCCGGCTCGGCGAGTCGGCGTCCCGGCTGCTGGGCACCTGGGCGAGGCCCTATCTGGCGCGGCTGGTCGAGGAGACCGGCGAGACGGCGAACATGGCGCTGCTCGACGGCGACGAGGTCGTGTATGTCGCGCAGGTCCCGTCGAAGCACTCGATGCGGATGTTCACCGAGGTCGGCCGGCGGGTGCTGCCGCACTCCACGGGCGTGGGCAAGGCGCTGCTCGCGCACACCTCACCGGAGGAGGTCCGCGCCCTGCTGTCCCGTACGGGGATGCCGGCCGCCACCGAGAAGACGATCACGACACCCGACGGCTTCCTGGACGCCCTGGAGCTGGTGCGCCGGGCGGGGTACGCGGTCGACGACAACGAGCAGGAGATCGGCGTCCGCTGCCTGGCGGTTCCGGTGCCCGACTCCCCCACGGCCGCGGCCATCTCGATCTCGGGTCCGGCGGGCCGGGTGACGGAGGAGGCCACCGCACGGATCGTGCCGGTACTCCAGGAAGTCGCGCGGGATCTCTCCGAGGCGCTGGCGAACACGGCACAGGCGCAGGCCCACGCCTGAGCGGGCGGCACCCGTCAGGTCCTGCGGGGCGCGTCCCCGAAGAGGTCGACCGCGGCCCGTACCCCCATCAGCGCCTGGCCCAGCGCACTGACCGAACCGATCGAGCCCACGATCAGCAGCAGCGAACGGCGCATCCGGGACGCCTCGGGGGCGCCGCTCGCCACCATCGCGGCAAGGGCGGCCAGCTCATCCTCCGCGATGGCGCGATCCCTGAACTCGGCCTGATACCCGGCCAGTTCACGTCTGAGCCGGGACACCGCGGCATGCAGCTCCGCGACTCTCGGGTCCGCACTCTTCTCTGCCACCGGCGTCTGCTCCACGCTCCGCAACAAAGCTCTCCCCCTGCCCCTCGCCCGCACACACCGTTGTGCCGGGCACATCCCTGTACCGGTATATGCCAAAAGGCCGACTCCTCGGACGGTGGTCAAGCGCCAAGGTTCGCGGGCAAGTTAACGCCATTACGCGCGGTACGCGCCACTCCACGGACCGAAGTAGGACGGAATGAGGTACGCAGTACCCATGCCAGACACATCGGACGACAGAATCCCGCCCCCTCCCGTGATCGCCGGGCTGCTGCTGGCCGCCGGTGGCGGGCGCAGGCTCGGGGGGCGACCCAAGGCGTTGCTGACGCACCGGGGGCGGCCACTGGTCGAGCATGGCGCGCGGGCGCTGCGCGAGGGGGGCTGCGGGCCGGTGCATGTGGTGCTGGGGGCGGCGGCCTGGGAGGTGCGGAGCCGGGCCGAACTGCCGGGCTGCGTACTGGTCGACAATCCGCGGTGGACCGACGGGATGGGGTCCTCGCTGCGCGCGGGGCTGACCTCGCTGGCGGGGACGGCCGCGGAGGCCGTGGTGGTGCTGCTGGTGGACCAGCCGGGGATCGGCGCGGCGGCGGTGGCCCGGGTGGTGGCCGCGTACCGCGCGACGGATTCGCTCGTGGCGGCCTCGTACGACGGGAGCCGCGGCCACCCCGTGCTGTTCGGCGCCCGCCGGTGGGCGGAGATCGCGGCGGACGCGGAGGGCGATCGCGGGGCGCGCGCGTACCTGCGCGCGCATGAGAGCGAGATCGCGCGGGTGGAGTGCGGGGATGTCGCGCGGGCGTATGACATCGATACGGAGGAGGATCTGTCGCACCTTGAGTGAGGGCGGTGGCACTCGGCGCCACGGTCTGTCGACCCGGAGAATCTCGATGTCAACAAACCATTGAACTTCCACCATAAGGAAACTACTATCCACAGGTCAGAAGCGCACAGCCCCCCGAACGGCGCCCGCGACCGTACCTCGTGCCACGGCACTCCGTGCCGCCCCGGGCCGGCCGGCGGTCCCGGGCACCGCCCGTGAAGGAGTGACAGCTCATGTCCGCACCAGCGCCCTCCCCGCTGGCCGTCGTCGACGCCGAACCGCTGCCCCGGCAGGACGAAGTGCTCACCGAGGCGGCCCTCACCTTCGTGGCGGAGCTGCACCGGCGGTTCACCCCGCGCCGTGACGAACTGCTCGCCCGCCGCGCCGAGCGCCGCGCCGAGATCGCCCGTACCTCCAGCCTGGACTTCCTGCCGGAGACCGCGGCGATCCGCGAGGACGACAGCTGGCGGGTCGCGCCGTCGCCGGCCGCGCTGGAGGACCGCAGGGTGGAGATCACCGGTCCGACCGACCGGAAGATGACCATCAACGCGCTCAACTCCGGGGCGCGGATCTGGCTCGCCGACTTCGAGGACGCCTCCGCCCCCACCTGGGAGAACGTGATCCTCGGCCAGCTCAGTCTGAGCGACGCCTACCAGCGCCGTATCGACTTCACCGACCCGCGCTCCGGCAAGTCGTACGCCCTCAAGGACGCCGATGAGCTCGCGACCGTCGTGATGCGCCCGCGCGGCTGGCATCTGGCGGAGCGTCACCTCCAGTTGAACGGCGAGCAGGTGCCGGGCGCGCTGGTCGACTTCGGGCTGTACTTCTTCCACAACGCCAAGCGCCTGATCGAGCTGGGCAAGGGCCCGTACTTCTATCTCCCGAAGACGGAATCGCATCTGGAGGCCCGCCTCTGGAACGATGTCTTCGTCTTCGCCCAGGACTACATGGGCATTCCGCGGGGCACCGTCCGCGCGACCGTGCTGATCGAGACGATCACCGCCGCGTACGAGATGGAGGAGATCCTCTACGAGCTGCGCGACCACGCCTCCGGGCTGAACGCGGGCCGCTGGGACTATCTGTTCTCGATCGTCAAGAACTTCCGTGACGGCGGTGCCACATTCGTCCTGCCGGATCGCAACGCGGTGACGATGACAGCCCCGTTCATGCGCGCGTACACCGAACTCCTCGTCCGCACCTGCCACAAGCGCGGCGCCCACGCGATCGGCGGCATGGCGGCCTTCATCCCGTCCCGGCACGACGCCGAGGTCAACAAGGTCGCCTTCGAGAAGGTCAAGGCCGACAAGGACCGCGAGGCGCACGACGGTTTCGACGGCTCCTGGGTCGCCCACCCCGACCTGGTCCCGATCGCGATGGCCTCCTTCGACGCGGTCCTCGGCGACCGCCCGAACCAGAAGGACCGGCTGCGCGAGGACGTCTCCGTCGCCGCGGGTGATCTGATCGCCATCGACTCGCTCGACGCGCGGCCCACGTACGAGGGCCTGCGCAACGCCGTCCAGGTCGGCATCCGCTACATCGAGGCGTGGCTGCGGGGCATGGGCGCGGTGGCGATCTTCAATCTGATGGAGGACGCGGCGACCGCGGAGATCTCGCGTTCGCAGATCTGGCAGTGGATCAACGCGGGCGTCGAGTTCGAGCACGACGGCCGCACCGTACGCGCCACCCCGGAACTGGCCCGCGAGCTCGCTGACGGTGAACTCGCCGCGATCCGCGCCGAGATCGGCGAGGAGGCGTTCAGCGCCGGCCGCTGGCAGCAGGCGCACGATCTGCTGCTGACGGTCGCGCTCGACGACGACTACGCGGACTTCCTCACGCTCCCGGCGTACGAGCAACTGCGCGGCTGACGCCTAGACGAGTACGGACCGCCCCCGGTGCCCCGCACGGCGCCGGGGGTTTCCGCGCTGCCGGGGGTTTCCGCGCTGCCGGCCGGCGGTTGCGCGCTTACGGCCGTGGTCTCAGGGGGACGTGGGCGACGGGAGTCTCGGTACGCTCGCGATCAGCCGGCGCGAGTAGGGGTGCGAGGGCGAGCCCAGGACCGAGGCGGTGTCGCCCTGCTCCACGACCCGTCCGTGTTCCAGCACCGCCGTCCGCTCGCAGAGCGCGGCCACCACCGACAGGTCGTGCGAGACCATCGCGATGGTCAGCCCCCGTGTCTCCTTCAGCTCGATGAGCAGGTCGACGATCCTGACGCGCGTGGTGACATCGAGCGCGCTGACCGGTTCGTCGGCGAGCAGCACCCGGGGCTCGCACACCGTGGCTCTCGCGATGGCGACGCGCTGGCGCTGGCCGCCGGAGAACTCGTGCGGATAGCGGCGCGCGGCGTCGGCGGGCAGGCCGACGGCCTCCAGCGCGGCGGCGACCCGGGGGTCCGCTTCTCCCCGGGCCACCGGCCGGCTCAGCCCGAGCGAGCGCAATGGCTCCGCGACGATGGCGCCGACCCGCTGCCGGGGGTCGAGCGAGGAGTACGGGTCCTGGAACACGCTCTGCACGCCCCGCCGGAAGCGGCGCATCTGTTCGCGGTCGCGGAGTCCGAGCTCGTCCCCGTCGAAGAGGATCCGCCCGCTCGTGGGGCGGGTGAGGCCGAGCAGCAGCCGCAGCACCGTGGTCTTGCCGGCCCCGGACTCGCCGACCAGCCCGAGGCTGCGGCCCGCGGTGATGTCGAGGGAGACGCCGTGCAGGACGGGGGGCGCGCCCCGGTAGGCGAACCCCGCGTCCCGCGCGGCCAGGATCGCGGAGTCGGCGGCCCGGGGGCCCGGGGCCGGGGAGGCCGGGATCGGAGTGGTCATCGGACGATCCGTTCCAGTGCGCTTTCGAGGTGCCGGGCGCTGTCCACCAGGTCCCGGGTGTAAGGGTGCTGGGGGCTCCGCACGATGTCGTCCACGCTGCCGGACTCGACGGCCGACCCGTCCTTGAGCACCAGGACGTGATCGGTCACGGACGAGACCACCGCCAGGTCGTGGCTGACGAACAGCAGCGCCATGTCCCGCTGGGCGACCAGCCCGTCCAGCAGTGCCAGCACCTCCGACTGCACGGTGACATCGAGGGCGGTGGTGGGCTCGTCCGCGATCAGCAGGGCCGGGTCGCAGGCCAGCGCCATGGCGAGGGCGACCCGCTGGCGCTGTCCGCCGGAGATCTCGTGCGGATAGGCGCGGGTGATCCGCTCGGGGTCGGGGATGCGTACCTGTTCGAGGGCTTCCGTCACCGCGCGGCGCAGCGCCGGTCCGCGCAGCCCGCGCCACCGGCGCAGTGGTTCGGCGAGCTGGCCGCCGATCCGCATCAACGGGTCGAGCGCGGTGAGGGGTTCCTGGAAGACGACGGTGGCGGCCCGGCCGCGCAGCCCGGTCAGCCGCTGCTCGGTCGCGCCGATGACTTCGGTGCCCGGTGCGTCCGGGGCACTCCTCAGCACGATGCTGCCCGAGGCGTTCATCCCGGGAGGCAGCAGGCCCAGCACGGCGAGCGCGGTGAGGGACTTGCCGGAGCCGGACTCGCCGACCAGCCCGAGCCGGGAGCCCGCGCCGATCGAGAACGACAGGCCGGAGACCAGCGTCCGGCCCTGGTCGGTGCGGATCGTCAGCCCGTTGACGTCGAGCACCCACGGATCACGTGCGTTCATCGGGTCCTCCGCCGGGTGGGATCGAGGGTGTCACGCAGCCCGTCGGCGATCAGATTGACGCCCACGACCAGCATGACCAGCAGGACGCCGGGGGCGATGACACCGGTGGGGGCGGTGAAGACGGTCGCCTGTGCCTCCTGGAGCATCCGTCCCCAGGACGCGTTGGGCGGTGGGGCGCCGAGCCCGAGGAACGACAGGCTCGCCTCGGCCATGACCGCGAGGCCGAACTGCTGGGCGAGGTTGACGACCAGGGTGGGCCAGATATTGGGCAGTACGTGGCCGGTGATGACGCGGGGCCAGGAGGTGCCCGAGGTGCGGGCCGCCGTGATGTAGTCCTGCGCCAGCACCCGTTTGACCAGGATCCGGGTCAGCCGGGCCACCACGGCCGTCATCGCGAGCCCGATGGCGAGGATCGCGGAGCTGAGCGAGGCGGAGCGGGCCGCCACCATCAGCATCGCCAGCAGCAGGGTGGGGAAGGCGATCAGGACATCCAGCAGGGTGGAGAGGGTGTCGTCGAGCCACCGGGTGGCGAAGCCCGCGGCGAGGCCGAAGCAGATACCGAGCACCGCACCGATCGCGATCGCGCCGAGGCCGGCCTCCAGCGCGATGCGCGCGCCGGTCATCAGCTGGGTCAGCAGATCGCGGCCGAGCTTGTCGGTGCCGAGCAGATGCGAGAGTCCGGGTGGGGTGAGCCGGCCGCCCGTGGTGTCCTCGGGGGCGTACGGGACCCAGAACAGCGAGACCAGCGCGGTGGCGACGATCAGTCCGAGCAGGACACAGCCGCTCACCAGCGCCGGGGAGCGGCGGGTACGGGTGGCCCCGGGCCGCTTCGCGCTCTCCACGACGGGGGTGGGCTCCACGGCCGCGGCGGCCTCACCCGGGCCGGGGTTCAGGTCGGTCCGTTCGCTCATCGTGTGCCTCCTGACAGCCGGCCGCGCAGCCGGGGATCGATCAGCCGCTGCGCGAGGTCGCTGAGGAACCCGATGACCAGCACCGCGAAGGTACTCACGAAGAGGACCCCCTGAACCGTGGGGTAGTCGTGCTGGGCGACGGCCTGGGCGAGCAGACTGCCCAGGCCGGGCAGCGCGAACACCGTCTCGACGACGACCGCGCCGAGCAGGGTGGTGGCGAGTTCGATCCCGAGGACGGAGACGACCGGCACGGCGCCGTTGCGCATGCCGTGCCGCCACATCGCCCGGTTGAACGACGAGCCCAGGGCCCTGGCGGTACGGAGATAGTCGCTGCCGAGGACATCCAGCGCGGCGGAGCGCACGTACCGGATGAGCGAGGCCGACATCACCAGCGCGACGGTGATCACCGGCAGCGCCAGCGAGGTGAGCGCCTCCCCCGGCCGCGCCCAGCCGTCCTGCGGGAAGCCGCCGGCGGGCAGCACGCCGAGGCGCAGCGCGAAGACGGTGATGAGGATCATCCCGATCCAGAAGACCGGTACGGCGATGCCCAGTTGGGAGATGCCGCTGATCAGCGTCCCGTACCAGGTGGCCGACCGGTGGGCCGCGATGAAGCCGACGGGGACGGCGATCACCACGGCCAGCAGGAAGGAGAGCAGCGTCAGCGGGACGGTCACATCGAGCCGGGAGGTGATCTCCGGGCCGACCGGGAGCGTGCTGACGAAGGAGTTCCCCAGATCGAAGGTGGCCAGCTGGTGGAGCCAGTGGACGAACTGTTCCGGTACGGGGCGGTCCGAGCCGATCTCATGGCGGGCGGCGGCGATCTGCTCCGGGCTCGCGCCGACCGAGAGCAGGGAGTTCGCCGGGTCGCCGGGGAGCAGCCGCAGCAGCAGGAAGAGCACCACGCTGGCCAGGAACAGCGAGCCGGCCAGGAAGGCCAGCCGTCGCAGCAGGTAGGAGATCATCAGGCAGGGGGACCGATCGACGGAAGCGGGGATTCCCGCCGTACGGGCCCGGGGTGAGGCGGCCGGGCCCGTACGGCGGGGGCTGAGCGTCAGCTCGGGCGGGAGCTTCGGCTCGGGTGGAGCTTCGGCTCGGGTGGAGCTTCGGCTCGGGTGGAGCTTCGGCTCGGGCGGGAGCGTCAGCTCTTCTTGATGCCGTAGGCGTGGAACTGCGAGTTGAGACCGTTGAGCGGGTAGCCCGACAGCTTGGTGTTGGCCACCACGATCTGCGGGTACAGGTAGAGCCAGTCGCTCGCCGCGTCCTCGGCGATCTGCCGGTTGACCTTCTTCAGCAGGGCGGTCTGCTGGTCGGTGGTGTCCGACTGCTCCGCCTGCTTCACCCACTCGGTGACCTGCTTGTTGTCATAGCCCCAGTAGAAGTCCGGGTCGCCGTACCAGACGATGTCGCGGTCGTTGACATGCTCCTGGAGCGTCGCGCTGAAGTCGTGGTTCTTGTAGACCTTGGTGTACCACTCGTCCGGCGTGATGACGTTGATGTCGACCTTGATACCGACCTTGGCCAGCTCCGACTTGATGAAGGTGGCGGCCGTCGGGTGCGGGTCGTAGTTGGGGGTGTCGAGCGTGAAGCTGAAGCCCTTGGGGAAGCCGGCCTCGGCGAGCTGCTTCTTGGCGAGCGTCACATCGTACGGATTGACCTTGGTGAGGTCCTCGTACCAGGGGTCGGTGGGCGGGACCATCGAGCCGATCAGCGTGCCGTGGTCGCCCCAGACCGACTGGAGCAGCTTCTTGTTGTCGATCGCGGAGCTGACGGCCTTGCGCACCTTGACGTTGTCGAACGGCTTGACCCGGTCGTTGAAGGCCAGCAGCAGCTTGGTGGTCGAGTTCCCGTCGTTGACCTTGTAGTTCGGGTTGTTCTTGAACTGGTCGAGGGCGTCCGGGCTCTGCTCGCTGGTCACCACGTCCACGGCGTTGGTGAGCAGCGCGTTGTTGAGGGCGGTCGCGTCCTTGTAGTAGTGGAAGACGACCTTGGCGTTGGTCGCGGCCGTACCCCAGTACTCCTTGAAGCGGTCCAGGCTGAGCGCGGAGCCCCGGGTCCACTTGTCCAGCGTGTAGGGGCCGGTGCCGTCCTCCGAGGTCTTGAGGTCCTTGGCCGCGGAGTTGACCACCCACACATAGCTGAGGTTGTAGACGAACGAGATCGACTTGGAGGACAGCGTCACCTTCACGGTGGCCGGGTCCGGGGTCGTGATCGACTCGACCATGTCGAAGCTGCTCTTGCGCGCCGACTGGGAGTTCTCGGCGCGGACCTTCTCGATGCTGTACTTCACATCGGCGGAGGTGAGCGCCTTGCCCGAGTGGAACGTCACGCCGTCGCGCAGGGTGAAGGTGTACGTGAGGCCGTCCGGGCTGACGGTGTAGTCCCTGGCGAGCTGCTTCTCGACCTTGCCGCTGTCGGTGAGCTTGAACAGCCCTTCGTAGACATTGCCGTTGAGGGCCTCGGTCACGCCCTGGCCGCCGCCTCCGGTGTTGTCCAGATTCTGCGGTTCGTAGAGCGAGCCGATCCCGACGGTCGCGTTCTTGTCGTACGAGCCGGAGGGTGAATCACTCGTGGTGTCGGCCCCGGCGCCGCAGGCGGTGAGGGCGAGGGACAGGGTGACCACCAGGCTGCCGCCGAGCAGCGGTACGGACTTTCTCATCACTTCTACTCCTGATCGACTGCCGGACGGGGTCCCGGGGAGGGATGGTGGAATCCGGCTGTGGTGCCTTGGGTGTGCTCAGTTGACCGTGTAGCCGTCGCGGAAGACCGGGAGCTTCTCGCCCGCCTCGACGGGCAGGTGCAGCCGGTTCTGCCGCGGCGGCAGTGGACAGTTGTACTGAGCGGAGAATCCGCACGGCGGCACGAAGGCGCGGTTGAAGTCCAGTACGACCGTTTCGCTGCCGGCCTCGCGCGGGACGAACAGGAAGCGGCCGGCGCCGTAGGTGTCGCCGCCGTTGGTCGGGTCACCGAAGACCAGGAGGAGTGTCCCGTCGTCGTCGAAGGCCGACAGTGTGTAGTCCACACCGTCCAGTGTGACGTGAATATCGCCGGGGACAACCAGTTCGCGGCTGCCTCCGCTGTCGCGAATGTGCTCGAACGGCACCCGGCGGTCGGTGGATACCGGGGTGAAGGTGGCCTCGATCACCCAGTCCGGATGGAACGGATATGAGGCGATATGCGAGAAATGCTGGATGGCCGGAGCGTCCGCGTCCCAGAAGCGCAGCGCCTCTTCCGGCTCGCCCGTATGGAGGTTGGTGCGCCGCACGGTGGTGAGGGTCACACCCTCCGGGACCTCGGTCCTGGCCCGCTCCTCGGCGGCGTCCACCCCGGGATCCAGCCACCGGGTCTCTATCAGCGCCAAGTTGCCGACGGGGCCGGTCACGGCGGCCTGCCGCGCGGCGTGCCAGGCCTCCTGCGCGGCGGCCTCGGTCGGCTCGGAAGATCGCGTATGCACGGACATGCGGGACTCGCTCCGGTCTGAGGGAATGGTTCGATCCCGCGCGGCATCGCTCTGGGGTCTGGAACGACTGGATCGTACATACATAGGGTTATTTCCAGCCATGATTGACCATCCTTCGAGACAGGTTGTCTCTCGCCCGGGACGCGGGGTGTAACAGCGGGGCCGGCCGAAGTGTTCCGGAGCGATGAGTTTCGGCGGCGGGGCCGGTCTACGTTCACATGGACACACAGACAGAGATGACCCCCTTCGACCTGGGCCCCGCCTGTGGCGAGGTGGCGCGGTTGCTGGGCGGTATCAAGGATGATCAGCTCGCCGGCCCGACGCCGTGTCCCGAGTACGCGGTACGGGAGGTGCTGGCGCATCTCGTCGGGCTGACAGTGGCGTTCCGCGACGCCGCCGCGAAGAAGTCCGGGCCGACGACGGACACTCCGCCGGACGCGGCCCTTCCCGTGCTGCCGGACGACTGGCGTGAGGTGCTGCCCCGGCAGCTGGACGAGCTGGCCGAATCCTGGCGTTCGCCCGCCGCCTGGGAGGGCGGCACCCGGGTCGGCGGTGTCGATCTGCCGGGCGCGGTGGCCGGGCTGGTGGCCCTGAACGAAGTACAGATCCACGGCTGGGACCTGGCGCGGAGTACGGGTCAGCCGTACGCCCCCGCCGAGGCGTCGCTCCAGGCGTCGTTCGCACTGCTGGCCCCGCCACCGGCGGCCGGGTCCGGCGACGCGGGAGGTGCCGACGAACCGGGCCCGGCCGCGGACAGCGTGTTCGGGCCGCCGGTCGACGTCGCCGAGGACGCCCCGCTGCTGGACCGGGTGATCGGCCTGAGCGGTCGCCGCCCCGACTGGCGGCCCGGCGAGTAGGCCAGGGTCCGGGCCGGCCGCCCGAGGGTCCGGGGGGCTCTGCGGTCGGCCGGCCCACCCTCGTTCGGTCAGGCCGTGGCCGTGGCCGTGCGCAGCAGTACGCGGGCCGTCTCCTGGAAGCGCGCGTCCGAGGAGACGGCATCGAAGGCCAGGCCCGTACCCCAGATGCGGTGGTCCCGTTCTGCCAGCCTGGCCAGCCGGTGGAGTTCGGACTCCGTCAGAGACTCGGGGCCGAGCGCCGCGAGCGCTTCCAGGGCGCCCATCGGGTCCGCGTTCCCTTCCGCGCAGCGCAGGAGCGTGTCCGCGAGACGCGCGCGGTGCCGCGTGGCCGCTCCGGTGGCGAGCAGCGCCAGGGCCATCGACGGAGCCCGTTCGGAATCGGCCAGTCCCCGTTCCAGGGCCGGACTCAGCGCCACGGCGGCCGGCCCGAGCCGGGCGGCGGCGCGGGCGGCGTTGATGGCCGTCCAGCGCATCCACTCGGTGTCCGCCGCCTCCAGGACGGCGGCGATCACCGGCAGCGCTTCCCCGGGATCACCGGTCAGCCGCCACAGGGCGAGGGCGATGTCCAGGTCGGCGTCCAGCCGTGGCGTCGTCACGCGATCCTCGTCCGTGCCGAGCGCCGCCCGCAGACGCGGGACCAGTACCGCGGCGTCCTCGCCGAGACCGGCCGTGGCGCGGGCGGCCTGCCGGATGCGATGGGTGTCGTCGGCGGCGAGCTCCACGGCGAGGGCGGTCAGCAGCGGTTCGAGGTCGCCGGTGAGGGAGTGCAGCGCCCGCGCGGCGGGAAACCGGCCCTGCTCGGGCCCCGAGACGGCGGCCTCCGCCAGCGGTACGGCGGCCCGCCCCGGGGCGACGGCGGCCAGCGCGGCGGGCACGAACGTGGGGAACCTGCCGAGCAGCGCGGCCAGTTCGGGGAAGGCGGGCGCGGCCCGCTCGCCCCAGGAGGCGAGCAGCCGGGTGAGATGGATCGGCTCGTTCCCGTCGAGCTCCGGCACGGTCAGCCTGGCTCTGGCGGCGGCCAGCAGCTCCGGGTGGTACGGAAACGGCCCGTCGAGCCGGTCATGGAGGAAGCCGCAGGCCGCGCCGAGAGCCGCCGGGCGCTCGGGCAGATCACGCGCGAGCAGCGGGGCCGCCCGCTCCGGGTCCACGACGACGAGGGCCTTGAGCGCGCGGTCCGCGAGGTCGCCGCCCTCGGCGGCGAGCACGGCCAGCGCGGGCGCCGCCGTGGCGGCGTACGGTCCGAGCTTGTCCAGGGCACTCAGCGCGGGCCGCGCCGACGCCGGATCGTCCAGCAGCGCGATCAGTGGGTTCGCGAGCCGGGCGGGGGCGCTCCGCGAGGACACGCACGCCTGTTCCGTCGCCCACAGGGCCTCCGCGCGGACCTCGTCGTCGGGGACGCGCAGCGCGAAGTCGAGCAGCGCGAAGGCCGCCTCACGGTCCGCGGGGGTGTCGCGGTCCAGCAGCGCTTCGACGATGCGGTGCAGCGGTTCCGTACGCTCCAGATCGAAGCGGTCGGCGACCAGCGGGTCGGCCGGCAGCAGGGACAGCACCGCCTGATGGTGCGTCCCGGTCCAGGGCAGCCCGAGGTCCAGCGAGCCGAGTACGGCGGCGATCCGCAGCTCCCCGGGCTGTCTCGCCTCCAGCGCGGCCGTGACCATGCCCGCCGCCGCGCCCGCCGGGTCGAGCAGTACCGCCCCGGTCAGCAACTCGGCCCGTACGAGCGGCTCTTCCTCCCGCTCCCAGCGGCGCAGCAGCACCGGAAGAACCGGCTCCACGGTCCCCGTACGCGCCGCCGCCCAGACCGCCGCCTGCCGCACCGCCGCATCCTCGGCACCGACCAGCGGCAGCATCAGGGGCAGTTGGCCGGTCACGGCGGCCTGGCACGCGCCGGGCGGCGTGCCGTCGTAGACGGCCTCGCTCTCGGCTATCCCCCCGAGGAGCGCCAGCAGATCACCGGCACGTACCCCCGCGGCGGCCAGCCCGGCGAGATACGGCACGGCCCGCGCGGACGCCTCGTACACCGATCCCTGGTGGAGGATGCGGCTGTACAGCTCCTCCAGGGCCTCCCCCGCCTCCTCCTCGTCGTCACTCGCCAGCGCCCTCAGCAGTTCGGGCACGTCTTCGGCGCTGCCGTACGCATGCTCAAGTGCCGCCCACGGCTGGGCATCGAGACCGGCGAATACCTGTACGAGATCCATGGCCGGAATGCTGCCACGGGGGTCTGACAACGCCGTCCCGGCCGAAGAAAAGCGGCCGTATCGCCACAAGTGACCGGCCCACACGTGTTCTTCACGGACGGGCGGGTATACGGCACCCCCCTCCTTTGGTAGGAAAGCTTCCTAACAGATACCGCAGCATGAACTCCCCACCCTGGAGGTCAGGTGCCCACCCCCCGCATCCGCACCGTTCTGCTCGCGCTGACGCTGGTCGCGGTCCCCGCCGCGTCCATGGCCCACGCGGCGGCGGAGCCCCCCGCCGCCTCACCCGCCGCCGCCTCATCCGCCACCGGCCCGGCCGTGGCGGCGGCCACCGGACTCGACGACCCGGCGAAGAAGGACATCGCCATGCAGCTCGTCTCCAGCGCGGAGAACTCCTCGCTGGACTGGAAGGCGCAGTACGGCTACATCGAGGACATCGGCGACGGCCGCGGCTACACCGCGGGCATCATCGGGTTCTGTTCCGGCACCGGCGACATGCTGGATCTCGTCGAGCTGTACACCCAGCGCAAGCCCGGCAACCCGCTCGCCACGTATCTGCCCGCTCTGCGGGCGGTCGACAGCACGGACTCGCACGAGGGTCTCGACCCGGGGTTCACCGCCGCCTGGAAGCAGGCCGCCAAGGACTCCGCGTTCAAGACCGCGCAGAACGACGAACGCGACCGGGTCTACTTCAACCCGGCCGTGAGCCGCGGTAAGCAGGACGGCCTGGGCACGCTCGGGCAGTTCGCGTACTACGACGCCATCGTGATGCACGGGGACGGCGGCGACAGCACCAGCTTCAGCAATATCCGCAAGCGCGCGCTGGCCAAGGCGAAGCCCCCGGCCCAGGGCGGCAACGAGACGACGTATCTGCACGCCTTCCTCGACGCCCGGGTCTGGGCGATGAAGCAGGAGGAGGCGCACGAGGACACCAGCCGCGTGGACACCGCGCAGCGGGTGTTCCTCAACAAGGGCAATCTGAACCTGGATCCGCCGCTCGACTGGAAGGTGTACGGCGACAGCTTCCACATCGGCTGACGGGCTGGACGACTGCGTCCGAGGCGGCGGGTACGGAACCGGGTCCACCGGCTCCGTACCCGCCGTTCCCGTTCACCTCACGCTCTGCGCCACCGGCACGGGTTCCGGTGCCGGTCCAGGTGCCTCCCCCGCCGGTTCCTCCTCCGAACTCCTCCTCGCACCCAGGTGGTTGAAGGCCAGATTGAGAACGATCGCCACCACACACCCCGTGCTTATGCCCGAGTCGAGCACCACCAGCAGGTCCTTGGGGAAGGCGTGGTAGAAGTCCGGCGCGGCGATCGGTATCAGCCCTATGCCCACGGCCGCCGCGACGATCAGCGCGTTCTCGCCCTTCTCCAGCGCGGCCGTGGCCAGGGTCTGGATCCCGCTCGCGGCGACGGAGCCGAACAGGACGATCCCCGCGCCGCCGAGAACCGGCAGCGGGACGAGCGCGATCACGGACGCCAGCACCGGACAGAGCCCGAGCAGCACCAGAATCCCGCCGCCCGCCGCGACGACGAAGCGGCTGCGGACCTTGGTCATCGCGACGAGCCCGATGTTCTGCGCGAAGGCGCTGCACATGAAGCCGTTGAAGAGCGGGCTGATGGCGCTGCCGAGAGTGTCGGCGCGCAGCCCGCCCTCGATGGTCCGCTCGTCCGCCGGCCGCCCCACGATCCTGCCCAGGGCGAGCATGTCGGCGGTGGACTCCGTCATGCAGACGAGCATCACGATGCACAGGGAGATGATGGCCGCGATCTCGAACTGCGGGGCGCCGAAGTGGAACGGGGCCGGGAAGCCGATGAGTCCGGCGTCCTTGATCGCGTCGAAGCCGGTCATTCCCATGGGGACGGCGATGACCGTACCGATGACCAGACCGATGAGGATCGCGATCTGCTGGAGGAAGCCGCGCAGCAGTTTCCGCAGCACCAGCACGATGACCAGTGTGAGGGCGGCCATTCCGATGTTCCGCGTCGAACCGTAGTCGCCGGCCGTGGCGTTGCCGCCCTGGGACCAGTTGAAGGCGACCGGCAGCAGCGAGACACCGATCAGGGTGATGACGGTGCCGGTGACGACGGGCGGGAAGAAGCGGACGAGCTTCGAGAAGTACGGGGTGAGCAGAAAGCCCAGCACACTGGCGACGATGATCGCGCCGAAGATCACGGGGAGTCCGTCGGCGCCCCGGTCCTTGCCGATGGCGATCATCGGGGTCACACCGGCGAAGGAGACGCCGTTGACGAACGGGAGCCGGGCA
Organism: Streptomyces scopuliridis; assembly: GCF_042790125.1. Classification (GTDB taxonomy): domain Bacteria; phylum Actinomycetota; class Actinomycetes; order Streptomycetales; family Streptomycetaceae; genus Streptomyces; species Streptomyces scopuliridis_A. Next base: position 18,989 of record NZ_JBHTZS010000001.1, on the reverse strand, counting down.
CCGATCTTCCAGAAGCCGAGGGTCTGGAGCAGGGTGGCGATTCCGGCGGTGAAGAGGCTCGCGCCCATCAGGAAGGCGGTCTCTTTGGTGTCGAGGCCCAGCGCGGGCCCCACGATCATGGGCGGGGCCACCACCCCCGCGTACATCGCGGCCACATGCTGGAGGCCGCTGGTGAACATCCTGGCGGGCGGGAGTCTTTCGTCGACCGGGTGCTTCCGGTGGGGAGCGACGTCGACTTCCGTGGCCGTTATGGACTGTGGCGGGGATTGCGGCTGTGTTCCGGGTTCGGTCGGCACGGCGGTTCCTCCGGTCGGTGACGCGCCGGCGGCGGCGCGGGTGTCAGGGAGGTGCTACGAGGTGGCTGCACACCTGTCTGCGCGTGCGGGCACAAACACATGTCACCGTCCCGGGAGGTGAGGTACCGGCAGCGTGCGGTACGACACCTCCCGGTCACGGCTGCCATGGACCCCGCTCGGGTCCATGGCCTCCGGTCGTGGGCCGTCCCCCGCGACCGGATGTCCTGGCGGGATCAGCCCTGTGCGGCGATCCGCGCGAGACGCTGGGCCTCGCTCCGCGTGTCGCGGGCGATGGCGTCCTCGTCCACCGTGGTCAGACGGCTGTCCTCGACCACGGTTCGCCCGTTGACGAGGGAGAGGGTGACAGGGGCGGCGGCGCCGAAGACCAGTGCGGTCACCGGGTCCGCGATGGAGGCATGGGCGAGGGTGTCCAGCTTCCAGAGAACGAGGTCGGCGAGCTTCCCCGGCTCGATCGAGCCGATCTGGCCGGCCCGGCCGAGGACTTGCGCGCCGCCGTACGTACCGAGGCGCAGCGCCTGGCGGGCGTTGAGCGCGGACTCGCCGCGGGTGCCGAGGCGGTTGATGAGCAGCGCGTTGCGCAGCTCGGTGTGGAGTTCGCCCGACTCGTTGGAGGCGGTGCCGTCCACACCGAGGCCGACCGGTACGCCGCCCCCGAGCATGTCGGGGACCCGCGCGATCCCGGCGGCGAGCCGGGCGTTGGACGAGGGGCAGTGGGCGACGCCCGTACCGGTGCGGCCGAAGGCGGCGATGTCGGCGTCGTTCATATGGACGCAGTGGGCCATCCACACATCGGAGCCGAGCCAGCCGGTCGACTCGAAGTAGTCGGTGGGCCCCATCCCGAACAGCTCCTTGCAGAACTGCTCCTCCTCCACCGTCTCGCTGCCGTGGGTATGCAGTCTGACGCCCTTGCGGCGCGCCAACTCGGCGCCCTGCTTGAGCAGTTCGGTGGATACGGAGAAGGGCGAGCACGGCGCCACGGCGATCTGGGTCATCGCGTCGAAGGAGGCGTCGTGGTGGATGTCCACGGTCTTCTCGGTGGCGGCGAGCGCGTCGTCCAGGGACTCGACGGCGAAGTCCGGGGGCAGCCCGCCGTCCGACGTACCGCGGTCCATGGAGCCGCGGGCGAGGGTGAACCGTACGCCCATCTCCGCCGCGGCGCCGATGATCGCGCCGGACAGGTCTCCGGTGCCGCGCGGATAGACGTAGTGGTGGTCCATCGCGGTGGTGACACCGCCCCGGACCATCATCGCCAGGGAGCCCTGCGCGGCGGTGCGGACCATCGGTTCGTCGAGCCGTGCCCAGATCGGGTAGAGCGCGACCAGCCAGTTGAACAGGTTGTGGTCGGTGGCGAGTCCGCGGGTGAGCCACTGGTAGAAGTGGTGGTGTGTGTTGACCAGGCCCGGGGTGACGAGATGGCCGGTGCCGTCGATGCGGCGGACCACGTTCTCCAGGCGGGCCGGGGCCGGGCCCGCGCCGACCGACTCGATCCGGTTGTCCGCGACGACAACATGTCCCGAGGCGTACTCGGTGTCGTGTGCGTCCACCGTCGCGATGGCGCAGTTCTCGATGACGATACGCGAAGCCGCCATGGCGGTTCCTCTTCCTGAGTTCGGGCCGGAAACGGTCAGAGGTTGGTCAGATCGACCGGGATCTGCGGCTCGGTTCCGTCCCGCAGGACGGTCGCCTCGATCAGCCCGTACGGGCGGTCCGCCGCGAAGTAGACCTCGTTGTCGTTCTTCAGTCCGAACGGCTCCAGATCCACCAGGAAATGGTGCTTGTTCGGCAGCGAGAACCGGATCTCGTCGATCTCGCTGCGGCTGTCGATGATCCTCGAACCCATCTGGTAAAGGGTCTGCTGGAGGGAGAGCGAGTAGGTCTCGGCGAAGGCCCGGAGCATATGCTTCCTGGCCTGCCCGTAGGACTTCTCCCAGTCCGGCATGGGCGCCTCGTCACTCGACCAGTTGTAACGCCACCTGGCCGACACCTCGGTCGCGAGAATACGGTCGTGCGCTTCTTTGAGCGTGGTGTATTTGTCCCTGACGTAACCCCAGAATTCGGAGTTCGTCGAGTTCATCACGGTCAGATCCTTCAGTCCCGAGATGACCTGCCAGCGCTCGCCGTCGAAGGTGATCTGGGTGAGCCGCGTCTCCTGGCCCGTGCGGACGAAGGAGTGCCTGACCTCGTCGGCGCCGACGAGTGCGGAATCGCCGTCCGAGGTCTCGATTCGTTCCCAGGCGTACTCCTCGATCCGGATCCGCGCCTGCCGGATCGGCTCCTGGCTGTTGACGAAATGCCGGGCGAGATGGATTCCGAACTGCTCGGCCGATGCGATGCCGTGTTCCTTGGCGAACGCGTAGACCGTGTTCTTGGTGGTGTCGGTCGGCAGCACATGGGCGTTGGAACCGGAGTAGTGGACCTCCTCCATCTCGCCGGAGAGCGCGACGGAGACATTCAGGTCCTTGATGTGGTGGGTGTCGCCGTCCCGCGTGATCCTGACGACGCGGTTCTCCGCCTTGCCGTACTGGTTCTGTCCGAGAATCACAGGGCGGCTCGGGCGGGACTGATCGGTCATGTCTGCTAGCTCCCTCGGTATACGGAGTAGCCGAACGGGTTGAGCAGCAGCGGTACGTGATAGTGCTCGCCGGGGATGACGGCGAAGGTGATCGCCACTTCCGGGAAGAACACACCGCTGTCCCTTGCGCGGGGGGCGTCCTGCTGCGCCTCGGCTTCTTCTCCGCCGGCGGCCTCCTGCCTGCCGGCGGTTTCCTGCCTGTTCATGAAGTACGCCTCGGTCTCGAAGTCGAGACGTACGTGTGTGGTGCCCTCCGGCAGCGCCGGCAGGTCCTCGCAGCGCCCGTCGCCGTCGGTACGCGAACCGCCGCGCGCCTCCCACCGCGCGCCGGGGCCGCCGCGGGCCGCGAGCGAGACGGTGACGCCCTCGGCGGGGCGCCCGATGCTGGTGTCCAGGATGTGTGTGGACACCGAGGCGGTGGTGGCGGTGCTCATGAGTCGTCGTCCTCCGCTACGAGACGGGTCAGCCGGATCCGGTTGATCTTGCCGAGTTCGGTGCGCACGATCGCACGCTCCCGTTCCGGCGTGTGGCCGATCCGGGTCTTCAGCGCGTCGCGCATCCGCTCGCCGGTGGCTCCGGTGGCGCAGATCAGGAAGACATGTCCGAACCGCTCCTGGTAGGCCAGGTTCAGTCCGAGCATCTCGGCCTTCAGCTCCTCCGGAGCGTCGGCCATCCCCCGCTGTTCACGGGCGGAGGCCGGGTCTCCCGGCTTCGGCCGGCCGATCGGCGGGTGTCCCGCCAGCGCCTCGGCCAGATCCGCGCCGTCCAGCCCACCCGTCGCGGTGTCACTGGCGGCGAGGAGAGCGTTCAGGCCGGAGTACGGGCGCCCGGCGAGGAGTTCGGTCCCCCACGCCCGGCTGGCGCACACCCCGTGCAGTGCGGCCAGGGCCACGCTGTCGGGTGAGGTGTTGAACCGGGCGAGGCCCGGTTGCGATGTCGACGTCACGGGAGCCTCCGTGGCTGTGCTGGGCGGGCTTGGCATAGCTAACGCCCTCGACAACACCGCGTCAACACTTTGTTGAAATCTCGTATACGAAACCCGCGCCAGGCCCTGTCCGGCAGTCAGGCCCCGGGGCCTACTCGCCCTTGGCCGCGCTTTCCCGCGCGTTCTCGCGGTTCAGGTAGTTGTAGACGGTGAAGCGGCTGACACCGAGGGCGCTCGCCACCGTCTCGACGCCGTGCCGTACGGAGAAGGCGCCGCGCGCCTCCAGTATCCGGACGACCGACTGCTTGGACTTGCGGTCCAGCTCGGCGAGCGGCATGCCGTGCTTGCGTTCCAGCGCCGCCAGGATGTGGTCCAGGGAATCGGACAGCTGGGGCAGCCGTACGGCGAGCAGTTCCTCGCCCTCCCAGGCGAGCACGACATCGTCGGGCTGAGCCTCGCCGGGGGCCATCAGCTCGCCGCCCATGGCGTCGACCAGCGGCTTGACCGCCGCGACGAAGGGGTGGTCCAGCGGCTCGGCCATCAGCCGTTCTCCCCGCTCCTGGTCACACGACCACCCTCGCCCGGGCGGCCGTCCTCGGCCACGCGGCCATCCTCGACCGGGCGGCCGTCCGCGATCACATTGATCTGGAGGGAGACCCGGGTCGCCCCGGCGGTCAGCGACCGGCGCAGCAGTGTGTCCACCGCGCTCAGCACCGCGTCCGCGCCGCCTTCCGCCGTATTGCCGAACGGACCGACGTCCACGGCGTCCAGTCCGGCACCCTGGACGACCTCGCGGGCCACCAGCGCGTGGGCGGGCGCCTCGTCCAGGTCGAAGGGCTCGGTCGTGAACTCGACTCTCAATCGCACTGCGCCCCCATGGCGTCGGCACCGAACGCCTGGTCCACCGCCGGCCTGATCGCGGCGCTGGTGTGCCCCAGTCGCTCCGACATGACCTTAACGGACTCCCCCGCGGCGATCAGCGGCCGCGACTTCCCATCGGCACCCGGCGGGCCGCCCACCAGGCCTGTCCCTCCGGTGCGGTATACGTTGGCATGGCCCCGGGAACCGCAGGATCGCTGACCTGGAGTGCGGCCCTTCTCCTGAATTCGTAGCGGCATGAACACATGGTTCGCGTGATGTGGTGGCTGAACGGAGAGACGTGGTTCGGCGGACAAGGACCGGTGACGACCAGCGGCATTCCCGCATCCAGGAGTACCCCTGGCTGTCCCCCGTGCTTCTCGCCGGGGCGGTCGTCCTCGAACTGCTGACACCCTCGATCGTGATCGGGTCCGCGCTCGTCGCGGTCGCCGGCATGGTGGCCGCCATCACCGCCACGTTCCGCTACACCCTTCTGGTCGTGACCCTCGGAGTCGGGATCATCTTCGTCGCCGCACTGCTGAGTCAGTTCAGCGACTTCGCCAAGGGTGTACAGATCGTCGAGGTGGTGATCGCCGGCGCTCTCGCGCTGGCCATCCGGCGCATGCTCGACAGTCAGAGCGCGAGGTTCTCCCTGGTCAGATCCACGGTCGAGACGCTTCAGCGGGCCGTGCTGCCGCCGCTGCCCACGATTGTCGGGCCCATGGTCGTAGCCTGCCGGTACGAGGCGGCGTCCGCCGAGGCGCGGATCGGTGGCGACCTCTACGCCGTGCAGGAGACGCCCTTCGGCCTCCGGCTGCTCATCGCCGACGTACGCGGCAGGGGTCTCGGTGCGGTCTCCGCCGTCTCCATCATCATCGGCGCGTTCCGTGAGCGCGCCGAGTCGGAGCCCGACCTGGCAGGACTCGCCGAACGCCTCGACCGGGCCGTCACCCGGTCCCTCCAGCAGGGCGCCGACCCTTTCGCCGCCGAAGCCGCCGATGCGGCCGAGGCATTCGCTACGGCGCTCCTGGTCGAGATCGACCGGCGCGGCACCACCCTGCGGCTGCTGAGCTGTGGCCACCCCGCGCCCTATCTCGTACGGGACGGCGAGCTGTGCCGACTGGACACCGGCGAGGCGACGCCGCCGCTGGGGATGCGGGACCTGGCGCCCGGCACCGGTGGCCCCCAATCGTGTGACTTTCCCACCGGCACCACCCTGCTGTGCGTCACGGACGGAGTGACGGAGGCCCGGAACACGGCCGGGGCCTTCTACGACCCCTGCCGTGAGCTGCGGCCGGCTCCGGACGGGGACCCGGAGCGGCTGATCGACGCCCTCTTCGCTTCGATCAGCCGGTGGGCGGGGGGCGAGCGCGACGACGACATGGCGGTGCTCGCCGTCGCACGCGTCGGCGAGCACGGGCGGGCGTGACCGGCCGTTCAACCTGCCGCGGGCGGCGAATTGCGGGAGCGCCCCTTGACAGCCCCCGAGCCAGCCAGGCACGCTTCCATCAAGCAAAATATTACTTCCGCGATACGGAAGGAGCGCCTGACTCCTCATGGCCCCTCACTTCACGAACGGGCGCGGCACCGAGCAGCGCTTCGATGTGAACCTGTCCATCCTCTTCACCGAGCTCCCGCTGCTGGAGCGGCCCGCCGCCGCGGCGGCGGCCGGTTTCGACGCGGTGGAGCTGTGGTGGCCCTGGACCGACACGCCCACCCCGCCGCGGGCCGAGCTCGACGCGCTGAGGAAGGCGCTCGACGACGCGGGCACGCGGCTGGTGGGGCTGAACTTCTACGCCGGACAGCTGCCGGGGCCGGACCGCGGGGCGCTCTCGGTGCCTGGCGAGGAGTCCGACCGGTTCCGCGCCAATATCGAGGTCGCGGCCGAATTCGCCTCGGCCACCGGGTGCGGGGCGCTGAACGCGCTGTACGGCAACCGCGTCGAGGGCGTCGATCCGCGGGCGCAGGACGAACTGGCCCTGGAGAATCTCGTACGGGCGGCCCACGCGGCCGACCGGGCCGGGGCGAGCCTGCTGATCGAGGCGCTCAACCAGCCGGAGTCCCCTCTCTACCCACTGGTGAGCGCGCCCTCCGCGGTCGAGGTCGTGGACAAGGTCAACGCCGCCACCGGTCTCGGCAACGCCGCGTTCCTGCTCGATCTCTACCACCTGTCGATGAATGGCGAGGACCTGACCGAGGTCATCGATCGTTACACCGGCAAAACCGGCCATGTACAGATCGCCGACAACCCGGGCCGTGGCGCGCCGGGCACCGGATCGCTTCCGCTGGAGGACCTCCTCGGCCGGCTGCGGAAGGCCGGCTACACCGGCTGGGTCGGTCTGGAGTACAAGCCGGGCGACCGGCCGAGCACCGAGTCCTTCGACTGGCTCGCCACGGGGGCCTGACCGGCCCGACAGGGCCTGGTCCCCGACCGTCGGCCCGCCAACTGACCGTATTCACACGCGTGTTGTGATGTGCGCGGGTATCGAAAGAGGCACCCTGATGAGTAATCTCCCCACGGTCGCGTGGATCGGTCTCGGCATCATGGGCTCCCCCATGTCCGAGAATCTGATCAAGGCCGGCTACTCCGTCACCGGCTTCACGCTGGAGCGGGACAAGCTGGACCGGCTGGCCGCGGCCGGTGGTACGGCCGCGGGCTCGATCGCCGAGGCGGTACGGGACGCCGATGTGATCGTCACGATGGTGCCCGCCTCCCCGCAGGTCGAGGCCATCGCGTACGGAGAGGACGGCATCCTCGCGAACGCCCGGTCCGGCGCGCTGCTGATCGACATGTCGTCCATCACGCCGCGGACATCGGTGGATCTGGCGAAGAGCGCGGCGGAGAAGGGCATCCGTGTCCTGGACGCCCCGGTCTCCGGCGGCGAGGCCGGCGCCATCGAGGCGGTCCTCTCCATCATGGTCGGCGGCGAACAGGCCGACTTCGACGAGGCCAAGCCGCTGCTGGAAGCGCTCGGCAGGACCATCGTCCGGTGCGGGCCGCACGGCTCGGGGCAGACGGTGAAGGCCGCCAACCAGCTGATCGTGGCGGTGAACATCCAGGCGTGCGCCGAGGCCGTGGTCTTCCTGGAGAAGTCCGGCGTGGACCTCGCCGCGGCGCTGGACGTCCTCAACGGCGGGCTGGCCGGGTCGACCGTACTGACCCGTAAGAAGGACAACTTCCTCAACCGGGACTTCAAGCCCGGCTTCCGGATCGATCTGCACCACAAGGACATGGGCATCGTCACCGACGCCGCCCGCGCTGTGGGCGCCGCGCTCCCCGTGGGCGCCGTCGTGGCCCAACTCGTCGCCTCCCTGCGCGCGCAGGGCGACGGCGGGCTCGACCACTCCGCGCTGCTGCGCTCGGTCGAGCGGCTCTCCGGCACCGAGATCTGAGCCCGGCTCCCCCTGAACTCCGGGCGGCGGTGGCGCTGACACCTGTCCTGTCGCGCCCAGGCGCCGCCGCGGCCCGGAACCCCCTCCTGATGCGAGGGTCCTGGTGAAGCGGAACCAGCAAGCCACGCACGGGAGATGACGGGAAGTCAGCTCCCCTGCGTTCCGTCCCGTACCACCGGCCCCGTATGAAGGGTGGCCGGCGGTACGGGGCAGCGAGAGGACCGCGGCGGCGAGCGAGCCAGTGCGGTGGTGAAGGGAACGGCAGTCCTTCTCGACCTGAGAGAAGGGCCGTGCGGCTCCCGTCGCCGCCGCCGCGGTCCCACTTTCGTGTGCCCGGTACCCGACGCACGTGTGGCCGGACACGGCAGAGGGCCCCGCACCGGAGCGGTCCGGTGCGGGGCCCTCGCTGCCGCCGGGTCAGGGTCAGGTCAGCGGCAGGATCTCGGTGGGCGCGTGCCACGGCTCGGTGGCGAGGTCCTCGAACTCGTTCACGCTCGCGATGTCGCTGCCGCTCATCGCGATATTGGTGACGCGTTCGAGGATCGCCTCGACGATCACGGGGACACGGAACTCGGCGGCCAGCTTCTTGGCCTGTTCGAAGGCCGGCAGCAGCTGGTCGGGCTCGGTGACCCGGATCGCCTTGCAGCCCAGGCCCTCGGCGACCTTCACATGGTCGACGCCGTAGACGCCCAGCTCGGGGGAGTTGAGGTTCTCGAACTCCAGGTTGACCTGGAAGTCGATGTCGAAGTTTCGCTGCGCCTGGCGGATCAGGCCCAGATACGAGTTGTTCACCAGCACATGCACATACGGGACGCGGTGCTGCGCGCCGACCGCCAGCTCCTCCAGCATGAACTGGAAGTCGTAGTCGCCGGAGAGCGCGACGACCATCGCCTCGGGGTCGGCGGTGGCCACCCCCAGCGCTGCGGGGATGGTCCAGCCGAGCGGGCCCGCCTGGCCGCAGTTGATCCAGTGGCGCGGTTTGTAGACGTGCAGCATCTGCGCGCCGGCGATCTGGGAGAGGCCGATGGTGGTGACGTACCGGGTCTCGGGACCGAAGGCGCGGTTCATCTCCTCGTACACACGCTGCGGCTTGAGCGGCACATTGTCGAAGTGGGTACGCCGGTGCAGCGTGGCCTTGCGCTCCTGTGCCGAGGCGGCCCAGGCGGCGCGGTCGGGCAGTTCGCCCGCGGCCTTCAGCTCCTTCGCCACCTCGACGAAGAGCGTGAGCGCGGCCTTGGCGTCCGAGGCGATGCCGTAGTCCGGGGCGAAGATCTTGCCGATCTGGGTGGGTTCGATGTCGACATGGACGAAGGTGCGGCCGCGCGTGTAGACATCGAGCCTGCCGGTGTGGCGGTTGGCCCAGCGGTTGCCGATGCCGAGGATGAAGTCGGACTCCAGGAACGTGGCGTTGCCGTAGCGGTGCGAGGTCTGGAGACCCACCATGCCGGCGTTCAGCTCATGGTCGTCGGCGATGACGCCCCAGCCCATCAGGGTCGGCACGACAGGGGTGCCGGTGAGTTCGGCGAACTCGACCAGCAGATCGGAGGCGTCGGCGTTGATGATGCCGCCGCCGGCGACGATCAGCGGGCGCTCGGACGCGTTCAGCATCCTGACGGCCTTCTCGGCCTGCGCACGCGTGGCGGCCGGACGGTAGACCGGCAGCGGCTCGTAGGTCTCCGGGTCGAACTCGATCTCGGTGAGCTGGACATCGATCGGCAGGTCGATGAGGACCGGCCCCGGGCGTCCCGAGCGCATGAGGTGGAACGCCTGCTGGAAGACGCCGGGGACCTGCGCGGCCTCCAGGACGGTCGTCGCGGCCTTGGTGACCGGTCGCGCGATCGAGGCGATGTCGACGGCCTGGAAGTCCTCCTTGTGGATCACCGCGGTCGGCGCCTGGCCGGTGATGCAGAGGATCGGGATGGAGTCACCGATCGCGGAGTACAGACCGGTGATCATGTCCGTGCCAGCGGGCCCGGACGTACCGACACAGACACCGATGTTGCCCGGGTGCGTGCGTGTGTAGCCCTCGGCCATGTGCGAGGCGCCCTCGACATGGCGGGCGAGCGTGTGATGCACCCCGCCGGCGGCCTTGAGGGCGGCATAGAAGGGGTTGATCGCGGCGCCCGGCACACCGAACGCGTTGCTGACGCCTTCGCGCTTGAGGATCTCAACTGCCGCTCGGGCAGCGGTCATTCGAGGCATGAAGTGCTCCTGCTTCGGCCGGCGGATCAGGGCTCTGTCGCGCCACCTGAGAGCACCAATTCCGTGATGCGAAAGTTTTGTTCTGCTATACGGAATCCAATCTAAGGTCCTCGCGGTGCGGCGTCAAGGGATGGCCGAAGTCCCTCCCCGCGGCCCGCCCTTGGTGGACGATGAGCGGGGAGGTCGTGATGGGAGAGGGCGTTTCGGTGTGCTGCCCGTCGTGCGGCAGCCGCCATACGGTGACGGCGTCGGTCTATCCGTGCGTGTGCGGGGCGCCGGTGGCACCGACGCTGGCCGGCGGCGGCCGGGTGGAGACGGTCACCCGGCGCGCCTGGGCGGACGAGTGGGTGACCGTCCGCTGTACGGCCTGCGCGCGCGAGGACCAGTGGCCGCGGCCGGAGCTGGGCTGCCCGTGCGGAGCGATGCTGCGGATCGCGGTGGAGCAGGCAACATCCGAGCCGGTGGCATCCGAGCCGGTGACATCTGATCCGGTGGCACCCGGTGCAGCCGCACCCGATACGGCGACGGCCGCTACGGATACGGCCGGGCGACCGGCTCCCGGGCTGCCCGCACCCATCCCGCCGCCCCCTGCCGCCCCCTCGCCGCGCCCCGGTTTCCGCCCGGTGACGATCCGTACGGCCCAGGACGCGGTGACCACGGCCGCGCTCTATCTGCGCTGGCTCGGCTTCAAGAGCGTCGTCGAGTCCGGCGGGTCAGGGGAGCCATCGGCGCCCGGGATCAGCACACGGCGTACCGGCGTGCCCGGCACCGGTCTGCGCGGACCCGACGTGGTCGCCCAGGTCGACCCGACCACCGACCCGGCGTCGCTCCGGTCCGTCGAGTGCCTCTGGCTCAACGGCATGAACGCGTCGGCGACGAGCGTCTACTTCTCCCTCGCGGGGTACACGGACGACGCCCGCGCCCGCGCGGACGACCTGGGTCTCCCGCTCTTCGTCCTGGATCTCACGGGCGCGCCGCAGCCCGTCAACGGCCCGGCGGACGAACTGGTCTCGTCCGGGGCGTGATACGGGGAAGAGCGCCGAGGGGGGACGCCCGGGACCCTCAGACCTCCGAAGGCCCCGAGAACCGCTCGCGCAGCTCGATCTTCCGCACCTTCCCGCTCACCGTCATCGGGAACTCGGCCACGATCTCCACCCGGCGCGGGATCTTGTAGCGCGCGAGCCGCTCCCGGCAGTACGACACGATGTCCTCCAGGGCCGGCGGATCGGCCGGGTCGCGCGGGATCACACAGGCCAGGATCTCTTCCCCGTACTTCTCGTCGGGGACACCGACCACCTGCACGTCCGCGACCTTCGGGTGGCCGTACAGGAACTCCTCGATCTCCCGGGGCGAGACGTTCTCGCCGCCCCGGATGATCATGTCCTTGATCCGGCCGACGATCTGGACGTAGCCGTCGTCCCGTATCACCGCCAGATCGCCGGTGTGCATCCAGCGGCCCGTGTCGATGACCTCGGCCGTGCGCTCCGGCTCGTTCCAGTAGCCGAGCATCACGCTGTAGCCCCGGGTGCACAGCTCGCCCGCCGTACCGCGCGGCAGTGTCACCCCGCTGACCGGGTCGATCACCTTGACCTCGATATGCGGCAGGGCCCGGCCGACCGTGCCCGTACGGCGTTCCAGATCGTCGTCGCGCCGGGTCTGGGTGGAGACCGGGGAGGTCTCGGTCATGCCGTAACAGATGGAGACCTCGGCCATGTTCATCTCGGCGACGACGCGCTTCATCACCTCCACCGGGCAGGGCGAGCCCGCCATGATCCCGGTACGCAGCGAGGAGAGATCGTACGAGGCGAAGTCGGGGAGGTTCAGCTCCGCGATGAACATCGTCGGGACCCCGTACAGCGAGGTGCAGCGCTCCCGTTCGACGGCGCGCAGTGTCGCCCCGGCCTCGAACGACGGCGCCGGGATGACCACGCACGCGCCGTGGGAGGTGGCGCCGAGATTTCCCATGACCATGCCGAAGCAGTGGTAGAAGGGCACCGGCAGACAGACGCGGTCCTGTTCCGTGTAGCCGACCGTCTCGCCCACGAAATAGCCGTTGTTGAGGATGTTGTGGTGGGAGAGGGTGGCGCCCTTGGGGAAGCCGGTGGTCCCCGAGGTGTACTGGATATTGACCGGGTCGTCGCAGGACAGCTCGGCCTCCCGCCGGGTGAGCTGATCCCCCGTCACCTCACGTGCGTAAGCGAGCAGTTCGTGCCAGCTCGGATCATCGATGTAGTGCACGGAGCGCAGTTCGGGACAGCGCGCGCGGACCTCCTCGACGAGGGCGCGGTAGTCGCTGGTCCGGTGGGCGAGGGAGGCGACGAGCACGGAGATCCCCGACTGGCGGAGCACGAACTCCACCTCGTGCGCGCGATACGCCGGGTTGATGTTCACCATGATCGCGCCGATCCGGGCGGTGGCGTACTGCGTGAGCAGCCACTCGGGGCAGTTGACCGCCCAGATCCCGACCCGGTCGCCCTTCGCCACACCGCGCCCGAGCAGCGCCCGCGCCAGCTCGCCGACCGCCGCGCCGAACTCCGCGTAGGTCCAGCGCCGCCCGGACGGTACGTCGACCAGCGCCTCCCGGTCGGGGAAGGCGGCGACCGCCCGGTCGAGGCCGGCGCCGATCGTGTCGCCGAGCAGCGGGGTCGTGCCGGTGCCGTGTGTGTACGAGTTCACCGCCGCGGCGGTCCCCGTCGTCATCGCAGGTCCCCCTCGTCGTACTCGGCGACGGATCCCTCGGCCGTGCGCTCCCGCAGCTCGATCCGGCGGATCTTCCCGGACACGGTCTTGGGCAGCTCGGCGAACTCCAGCCGGCGCACCCGTTTGTACGGCGCGAGGACCGCCCGCGAGTGGGCGAAGATGACCTTCGCCGTGTCGGGGCCCGGCTCCCAGCCCTCGGCGAGGACGACATACGCCTTCGGTACGGCGAGCCGTACCGGATCGGGCGCGGGCACGACCGCGGCCTCGGCGACCGCCTCGTGCTCCAGCAGCGCGCTCTCCAGCTCGAACGGCGAGATCTTGTAATCGCTCGCCTTGAACACATCGTCACCGCGGCCGATGTAGGTGATGTAGCCGTCGTCGTCGCGCGCGCCGATGTCGCCGGTCCGGTAGTAACCGCCCGCCATCGCCTCGGCCGTACGTTCCGGGTCGCCGTGGTACCCCGTCATCAGACCGACCGGACGGGCGGAGAGATCGAGCGCGATCTCTCCCTCCCGCGCGCCGGGCGCGCCGGTGACCGGGTCGAGCAGTTCGACCTTGAAGCCGGGCGTCGGCCGTCCCATGGATCCGGACTTGAGCGGCTGGCCCGGCGAATTGGCGACCTGCACGGCCGTCTCGGTCTGGCCGAACCCGTCCCTGATCGTCACACCCCACGCGCGCCGGACGGTCTCGATGACCTCCGGGTTGAGCGGCTCGCCCGCCGCGACGGCCTCGCGCGGCGGTGTGCGCAGCTGGGACAGATCGGCCTGGATCAGCATCCGCCAGACCGTGGGCGGGGCGCAGAAGCTGGTGACGCCCGCGCGGTCCATCTCCGCCATCAGCCTGGCCGGGTCGAAGCGCGTGTAGTTGTGGAGGAAGACGGTCGCCTCGGCGTTCCACGGGGCGAAGAGATTGGACCAGGCGTGCTTGGCCCAGCCGGGTGAGGCGATGTTCAGATGGACATCGCCCGGTGTGAGCCCGATCCAGTACATCGTCGCGAGATGGCCGACCGGATACGAGACATGGGTGTGCTCGACCAGCTTGGGGCGGGCGGTCGTGCCGGAGGTGAAGTACAGCATCAGCGGATCGTCCGCGTGGGTGGGCCCGTCCGGCTCGAAGGCGGGGGACCGGCCGTACGCGTCCTCGTACGGCAGCCAGCCCTCGGGCGCGCCCTCCGGGCCGGCGCCCACCACGATCCGGGTGAAGCCGCCCGGGATCGTGTCGAACTTCCCGGTGTCCTCGGCGCGGACGATCACATGCGCGGCCCGGCCGCGTTCGATACGGTCCCGCAGATCGGCGGGGCCGAGGAGCGGGGTCGCGGGGATGACGACGGCCCGCAGCTTCATCGCGGCGAGGGCGGTCTCCCACAGCTCGACCTGGTTGCCGAGCATGACGACGACACGGTCCTCGGCCCGTACGCCCTGCTCACGGAGCCAGTTGGCGGCGCGGTTGGAGCGGGCGGACATCTCGGCGAAGGTGACGCGGAGCCGGCGGCCGTCCTCCTCGACGATATGCAGGGCGATCCGGTCGTCGCCCCGCCCGTCCGGGCCTTCGGCGATCCGGTCGAACCAGTCCAGCGCCCAGTTGAAGCGCTCGGGACGCGGCCAGTCGAAGCCCGCGTACGCCGTCGCGTAATCCTCCCGGTGCGCCAGGAGGAAGTCCCGCGCCGCCCGGAACCGCTCGGCCGGATCGGCCGGACCGTCGGCCGCCCTCGGCTGCCTTGCCGTCATGTGTCCTCCTCATTGCCGGACCGCTCTCTGACATCGTGTAATCAGTGACGTGGGTCTCACCACCCCCGGATGGGGGTGCGGGACGGTGGCGACGGGAGGAGGAGGCGTGGCCGAACCGGTCGAGGCGGTCGAGATGCGGGCCGCGCTGCTGCGGCTGCGCAGGACGACCGGGCTGCCGGTGGCGTTCGGCGGGCTGCTGCACGAGGCGGGACGGATGGACATCGCCGAGCTGAACGGCGCGTCGACGGGCGCGCTGCGCGGTCTGGCGATCTCCGCCGGCAACGGCCTGGGCGGCAAGTCCATCGCGCTGTCCCGGCCGTGCGCGGTGACCGACTACCGGGTGGCACGGCACATCAGCCATGAGTACGACGCCGCGGTGGCGGCGGAGGGCCTGCGCTCGGTGCTCGCGGTGCCGGTGGTCGTACGGCGCACGGTGCGCGGGGTGCTGTACGGAGCCCTGCGCAGCGCCCTGCCGATCGGCGAACGCGCCTTCGACGCGGCGGTCGCCGCCGCGCGGGACGTGGAACAGGCGCTGGTCGTACGGGACGAGGTACGGCGGCTGCTCAGCGTGAGCCGTGAGCCCACGCCCGGCCCCGCGGCCTGGGAGGAGGTCCGCGCGGCCCACAGCGAACTGCGGGCGCTGGCGCCGCGCGTCGTCGACGCGGAGCTGCGCGCCGAACTGCTCGCCGTCTGCGGGCGGCTGGCGGGCGCGTCGGACCCGATGGACGCGTCCGGCCCGGCGGGCGGCGCGCCCCGCCGGGCCCCGGTCGCGCTGGCGCCGCGCGAGGTGGACGTGCTGACCTGCGTCGCGTCGGGGTCGACCAACGCGACGGCGGCCGAACTGCTCGGCCTGCGGCCGGAGACGGTGAAGGGGTATCTGCGCTCGGCGATGCGCAAGCTGGGCACGCACACCCGGCTGGAGGCGGTGGTGGCGGCGCGCCGCGCGGGCCTGCTGCCGTGACACTCCTCCGGCGCGGATACTCGCCGCACGGGCCAAGGCGTGCCAGGCGCCACGGGCCGGGCGGGGTGTGCCGGGCGGGATGTGTCCGACAGGGCCTGGCGCCGTCTCCGGCGCTCGCGTCAGACTGTGCCCGCACAGGTGAGTGGAGGTACGGACATGGTGTCCACAGACCGTTTTCTGGCATTCGCCGCGATGTCCCTGCTGGTGATCGTGATCCCGGGGCCGAGCGTGCTGTTCGTGATCGGTCGTGCGCTGGCGCACGGCCGGCGCACGGCGATGGCGACGGTGCTGGGCAATGTGATCGGCTCGTACGCCCTGGTGGTGGCGGTCGCGCTGGGGATCGGCGCGCTCGTCGCACAGTCGGTGACGGTCTTCCTCGTGGTGAAGCTGGGGGGCGCGGCCTATCTGGTGTTCCTGGGCGTGCAGGCGTTCCGGCACCGCAAGGACATGCGCGCCTCGGCCATGGCGGCGCCCGCGGGCCCGGCGCGCGGTGATCTCCGTACCGCCGGGGACGGCTTCATCGTGGGGATCACCAATCCGAAGGGCGTGGTGTTCTTCGCGGCCGTGCTGCCGCAGTTCGTGGACCACTCGGCGGGCCATCTGCCCGCGCAGATGCTGCTGCTCGGGCTGGTGCCGATCGGCATCGGTCTGGTCACGGACACGCTGTGGGGGCTGGGCGCGGCGGCGGCGCGCACCTGGTTCGCCCGCTCGGAGCGACGGCTGTCGATGGTGGGCGGTGCGGGCGGCTGCGCGATGATCGGGCTCGGTGTCACGGTCGCGGTGACGGGCCGCGCGGACTGAGCGGGTCCCTCCCGTGCGGCACGGCGTGCCGCCAGGACCGCGTCAAAATGAGGTCTCCCCAGGTCAACGCCGCGTTATGGCCGGGCCCTGTCGCCCTGTTCCGGGCATAGCTTCCAGGTGTCAGAAAAGCTCGACAGTCTCCCCTGGGAGGACACCATGGAGCGCCTCGTACCCGAGGGCGCGGACGGCGGTTCGGACCCCGCCCCGGCCACGGACCCCGACGCCGACCCCGACGAACCCCGGACGGCGGGGCCGCTGTACGTACCCGTACGGCTCGGCTCCGCGGGCGGCCACCAGCTGCGGTTCGCACGCACGCCGCTCGGCGCGCGGACCGCGATCGGTTTCACCAGCAGCCTGCGGCTGACGGCCGTCCTCGGTGAGGGGCAGGCGTGGATCAGGCTCGCGGAGCCCGCGCTGCGCGCGCTCGCCGAACCTCTGGGCGCGGTCATCGTCACCGTGGACCCGCAGCTGACCGCTCCCGCCATCGGCGGGCGGCCCGCGCCGGCCAGGCCCTGTGCCCGGCGCGCCCTGGAACTGCCGGAGGCGATGGCCGCATGACCGCCGAACCTCTGCTGCTGGTCAGCGAGTTGAACACGCCGACGGTCTGGCCCGCGTCCGCCGCCCTCGCCCCCGGCGGTGATATCGCGGTGGCCGGAGTCCGTCTCGCGGAGCTGGCCGAGCGCTATGGCACCCCCGCCTACGTCCTGGACGAGGACGAGGTACGGGCCCGTGCGCGGGCCTGGCGACAGGCGCTGCCCGACGCCGAGATCGTCTACGCCGCCAAGGCGTTCCTCTGCCGGGCCGTCGTCGACTGGATGGAGCAGGAGGGCCTCGGTCTCGATGTCTGCTCGGCCGGCGAACTGGAGCTGGCCGCCACGCGCGGCTTCCCGCCCGAGCGGATCGTGCTGCACGGCAACGCCAAATCCCCGCGGGACCTGCGCACCGCGCTGCGCCTCGGCGTCGGCCGCGTCGTGATCGACTCGTCCTGCGAGACGGCCCGGCTGGCGGCGCGGGTCCAGGGGCCGGACGCGCAGCAGGTGATGGTCCGCGTGCTGCCCGGCATCGAGGCGGGCGCGCACCCCAAGATCCGTACGGGGGCCGACGGCCAGAAGTTCGGGCTGTCCCTCGCGGACGGGAGCGCGGAGGACACGATCGCCCGGATCCTGGGTCAGCCGCGGCTCGAACTCGTGGGCCTGCACTGCCATCTGGGCTCACAGATCACCGAGCCGGGCCCGTACGCCGAGGCCGTACGGCGGCTGGTGGCGTTCCTGGCGGCCCTCCGCGACCGGTACGGCGTGACGCTGCCCGAACTGGACCTGGGCGGCGGTTTCGCGGTGGCGTATCTGCCGGGCGATCCGGCCCCGGCGCCCGCGGAGTACGGCCGGCTGATCACCGGCACGCTGGCGAGTGCCTGCGCCGAACACGGCCTGCCGGTCCCCCGCCTGACCGTGGAACCGGGCCGCTCGATCATCGCCCCTGCCGGGATCGCCCTCTACCGGGTGCTGTCGGTGAAACGCACCGCCGGGCGGGTCTTCGTCGCCGTCGACGGCGGAATGAGCGACAACCCGCGCCCCGCGCTGTACGGGGCGCGCTACACGGTCCGCCGGGTGGGCCGCGCGTCCGACGCTCCGATGCGCACGGCGACGGTCGTCGGACGGCACTGCGAGGCGGGCGATGTGCTCGCGGAGTCGGTGGAGCTGCCGGGGGACGTCCGGCCCGGCGACATCCTGGCGGTGCCCGCCGCCGGGGCGTACCAGGTGTCGATGGCATCGGGCTACAACATGACGGGCCGCCCGCCGGTGGTGGCGGTCTCCGGGGGGAGGTCGCGGCTGCTGGTGCGCCGGGAGAGCTTCGAGGATCTGCGCGCCCGGGACGTCGGCCTCTGACACGCTGCCCTCCGTACGGGTGGAAATTCCCGCGACACGCCGGCGCCCGGTTTGTTAGCTTCCGGACCATGAAGCCGCTCACCGAGGACGAGATCCGCGGATCGTTCGTCAACTGTTCCAAGGGCGAGGCCCGCAGAATGAACCTCCCCCGGGAGCTGTCCGAGCTGCCGTGGGCCGATCTCGACTTTCTGGGCTGGCGCGATCCCGGCGCGCCGGACCGCGGCTATCTCGTGGCGGAGCGCGCGGGCGCGTGGGTGGGATTCACGTTGCGTGGCGCGTCGTCCGGGCAGAAGAGCTTCCTCAAGTCGAGCATCTGCTCGATCTGTGTCACCCCGCACGCCGCCTCCGGGATTGATCTGATGACCGCGCCCAAGGTCGGCGCGGCGGGCCGGCAGGGCAACTCCGTCGGCATGTACATGTGCGCGGACCTGGCGTGTCCCCTGTATGTCCGGGGCAAGAGGAAGTCCCTCGGCCGGCGGCTTGAGGAGTCCCTCACGCTGGAGGAGCAGCTGGTCAGGGCGCGGACGAATCTGGACCGTTTCCTGGACAAGCTGTACGAGGGCACGACCGCGGGGGTCTGACACGCCGGGGCCCGTGGTGCCGGTACGCGGACGGGGGGCCCGGGGGGGCCCCGCCCCCCCGCCCCC